>NZ_FUYR01000009.1 GCF_900168015.1 Daejeonella lutea
CACGGTCCACAAAAAAAGCCCAGTACAATGAAGTACTGAGCTTTCGTTTAAAATTGGGCACCGACCTACTCTCCCACCTGTTACGGCAGTACCATTGGCTCTGGCGGGCTTAACTTCTCTGTTCGGAATGGGAAGAGGTGGACACCGCCGATATAGGCACCTGAAGGTTTTGGAAGTTGTACGTGATACGTTGTACGTTCTTGCGAGCGTACCCTATCCGTTTTCCAACGTATAACGTAAAACGTATTACGTTTAACTTCACTAATATCTTAACATACAGGAAAAAGTACTTGAGAAAGAAAACAACAATATATTCTTAGCTACTATTGCTAGTAGTCTATCTGCCTTGTGTTCCAGTAAATGGAGCACGAAGAAAGCTTCGGGCAATTAGTATTACTCGGCTATGATGTCACCACCTTTACACCTGTAACCTATCAACGTAGTCATCTTCTACGACCCTCAATGGAAGTCTCATCTTGTGGCTAGTTTCGCACTTAGATGCTTTCAGCGCTTATCTATTCCAAACGTAGCTACTCTGCAGTACAGCTGGCGCCATAACAGATTCACTAGCGGTTTGTCCATCCCGGTCCTCTCGTACTAAGGACAGCCCCACTCAAACTTCCAACGCCCACAACAGATAGGGACCGAACTGTCTCGCGACGTTCTGAACCCAGCTCGCGTGCCACTTTAATCGGCGAACAGCCGAACCCTTGGGACCTTCTCCAGCCCCAGGATGTGACGAGCCGACATCGAGGTGCCAAACCTCCCCGTCGATATGAGCTCTTGGGGGAGATCAGCCTGTTATCCCCAGCGTACCTTTTATCCTTTGAGCGACGGCCCTTCCATGCAGAACCGCCGGATCACTATATCCGTCTTTCGACCCAGATCGACTTGTCTGTCTCACTGTCAAGCAAGCTTATGCTATTGCACTCCCCGTACGGTTACCAAGCGTACTGAGCTTACCTTTGAAAGCCTCCGTTACTCTTTTGGAGGCGACCACCCCAGTCAAACTACCCACCAAACAATGTCTCCCGCTGAGCGGGATTAGACACCGTATACAGAAAGGGTGGTATTTCAAGGTTGTTTCCACGACTCCTGGCGAAGCCGCTTCACTAACTCCCACCTATCCTACACATCCTGTATCCAATATCAATGTTAAGTTGTAGTGAAGGTGCATGGGGTCTTTCCGTCCCGTTGCGGGTAACCGGCGTCTTCACCGATACCACAATTTCACCGAGCTCATGGCTGAGACAGCGCCCAGATCGTTACACCATTCGTGCAGGTCGGAACTTACCCGACAAGGAATTTCGCTACCTTAGGACCGTTATAGTTACGGCCGCCGTTTACTGGGGCTTCGATTCAATGCTTCGCCTTGCGACTAACATCCCCTCTTAACCTTCCAGCACCGGGCAGGTGTCAGGCCTTATACCTCATCTTTCGATTTTGCAAAGCCATGTGTTTTTGTTAAACAGTCGCCTGGGCCTTTTCACTGCGGCTGCCATTGCTGACAGCGCCCCTTCTCCCGAAGTTACAGGGCCATTTTGCCGAGTTCCTTAGCCATGATTCACTCGAGCACCTTAGGATTCTCTCCTCGACTACCTGTGTCGGTTTACGGTACGGGTTTTTATAACCTGAAGTTTAGCGGGTTTTCTTGGAAGTCTGATTACCTGTTCTATCTACGCCCCCGAAGGTTTGCAGTACTATTGGGTTTCAGCAAGACCAGCGGATTTGCCTACCAGTCCTATACCTACGCCTTTTAACGATCTATTCCGTCAGATCGCGACAGTTTCACTACTCCGTCACCGCGTCACAGTTATAAAAAGTATGGGAATATTAACCCATTGTCCATCGGCTTCCCCCTTCGGGTACACCTTAGGCCCCGACTAACCCTGATCCGATTAGCGTTGATCAGGAAACCTTAGTCTTTCGGTGGGCGGGTTTCTCTCCCGCCTTATCGTTACTTATGCCTACATTTGCTTTTCTGATCTCTCCACCACCGCTGACGCGTATAGCTTCACTGATATCAGAATGCTCCCCTACCACGTGTATAAATACACATCCATAGCTTCGGTGATACACTTAATGCCCGTTTATTATCCATGCCCGATCGCTCGACTAGTGAGCTGTTACGCACTCTTTAAATGAATGGCTGCTTCCAAGCCAACATCCTAGCTGTCTGTGCAATCGGACCTCGTTAGTTCAACTTAGCGTATACTTGGGGACCTTAGCTGATGGTCTGGGTTCTTTCCCTCTCGGCGCGTGACCTTAGCACCCCGCGCCTCACTGCCAGTCATATTTCATTAGCATTCGGAGTTCGTCTGGATTTGGTAGGATTTGACTCCCCCGCACCCAATCGGTAGCTCTACCTCTATGAAACTTAATACTGACGCTGTTCCTAAAAACATTTCGGGGAGTACGAGCTATTTCCCAGTTTGATTAGCCTTTCACCCCTACCCACAAGTCATCCGGAAACTTTTCAACGTTTATCGGTTCGGTCCTCCAGTACGTGTTACCGCACCTTCAACCTGCTCATGGGTAGATCACAAGGTTTCGCGTCTACCCCCTCTGACTATACGCCCTATTCAGACTCGCTTTCGCTTCGGCTTCGTGACTTAATCACTTAACCTTGCCAGAGAGGAGTAACTCGTAGGCTCATTATGCAAAAGGCACGCCGTCACAGAACAAGTCTGCTCCGACCGCTTGTAAGCACACGGTTTCAGGTTCTATTTCACTCCGCTATTCGCGGTTCTTTTCACCTTTCCCTCACGGTACTAGTTCACTATCGGTCTCTCAGGAGTATTTAGCCTTAGCGGATGGTGCCGCTAGATTCCCACAAGGCGTCTCCGACCTCGCGGTACTCAGGATCCTACTAGGTTAGTATCACTTACGTGTACGGGATTCTCACCCTCTATGATTGGCTTTCCCAAGCCATTCCACTTCACTTTACTATACCATGTCGTAGTCCTACAACCCCGGTTATGCCGTAACATAGCCGGTTTGGGCTCTTTCCCTTTCGCTCGCCACTACTCAGGAAATCACTATTGTTTTCTCTTCCTCCGCTTACTTAGATGTTTCAGTTCAGCGGGTTTGCGCATTATTGCAACTAGTCTTCAACTAGTTAGGTTTCCCCATTCGGAAATCTTCGGATCAATTCATATTTGCTAATACCCGAAGCTTATCGCAGCTTATCACGTCCTTCATCGCCTCTGAGAGCCTAGGCATCCCCCGTGTGCCCTTTCTTACTTTCTTCTTCTGACTGCCTTTTGCTCAGTCAGAATGCTTTTGTTGAGTGTTATCTTCCGGATCAAAGAACAAAGAGCAAAGAACAAAGACACAAGTGCCAATATTCTTCATTTCCAAGTACCTCAATCGTTTCAACAACATCCCTACTGTTGTCTTCTCTTTCAATTACTTTTTTCCAATATGTCAAAGAACGTTTTGCTTCTGTATTTTGAAGCAACGTGGAGAATAACGGATTCGAACCGTTGACCCCCTGCGTGCAAGGCAGGTGCTCTAGCCAGCTGAGCTAATCCCCCTTAGATAAGTTGTAAGTTCTAAGTTCTGAGTCGTAAGCTTTCCGTCCTGCGACCTATAACTTATAACCTATAACCTAAAACTTCCAGATGTAGTCCCGAGCAGATTTGAACTGCTGACCCCTACATTATCAGTGTAGTGCTCTAACCAAACTGAGCTACGGGACTCTGTAGTAATGACTTTTTTGTGGGTATTGAGTTTGAGTTCTCACTTTCCCTCTCCCTGGTCAATTCCCGCTTCTCAAAATGGAGCACTTCTAATGGCTCATCTTTTGGGTTGTCTTTTGTTTTTTAATAAAGAAAATCAAAGAAGTATAACAAGCGCAGTTAAAGCGCTCTAGAAAGGAGGTATTCCAGCCGCACCTTCCGGTACGGCTACCTTGTTACGACTTAGCCCCAGTTATCGGTTTTACCCTAGGACGCTCCTTGCGGTTACGTACTTCAGGTACCCCCAACTTCCATGGCTTGACGGGCGGTGTGTACAAGGCCCGGGAACGTATTCACCGCATCATTGCTGATATGCGATTACTAGCGAATCCAACTTCAAGAGGTCGAGTTGCAGACCTCTATCCGAACTGTGAATGGCTTTTTGAGATTGGCATCCTGTTACCAGGTAGCGGCCCTCTGTACCATCCATTGTAGCACGTGTGTAGCCCCGGACGTAAGGGCCATGATGACTTGACGTCGTCCCCTCCTTCCTCTCTGTTTGCACAGGCAGTCTGTTTAGAGTCCCCACCATAACATGCTGGCAACTAAACATAGGGGTTGCGCTCGTTGCGGGACTTAACCCAACACCTCACGGCACGAGCTGACGACAGCCATGCAGCACCTAGTTTCCTGTCCTTGCGGACGCATCCATCTCTGGATACTTCAGTAACTTTCAAGCCCGGGTAAGGTTCCTCGCGTATCATCGAATTAAACCACATGCTCCTCCGCTTGTGCGGGCCCCCGTCAATTCCTTTGAGTTTCACCCTTGCGGGCGTACTCCCCAGGTGGAATACTTAACGCTTTCGCTTTGACGCTAACTGTATATCGCTAACATCGAGTATTCATCGTTTAGGGCGTGGACTACCAGGGTATCTAATCCTGTTTGATCCCCACGCTTTCGTGCCTCAGCGTCATTAACACCTTAGTAAGCTGCCTTCGCAATTGGTGTTCTGTGACATATCTATGCATTTCACCGCTACTTGTCACATTCCGCCTACCTCAAGTGTAATCAAGCCCATCAGTATCAAGGGCACTGCGATGGTTGAGCCACCGTCTTTCACCCCTGACTTAATAGGCCGCCTACGCACCCTTTAAACCCAATAAATCCGGATAACGCTTGGATCCTCCGTATTACCGCGGCTGCTGGCACGGAGTTAGCCGATCCTTATTCTTACAGTACATTCAACTCTTTACACGTAAAGAGGTTTATTCCCGTATAAAAGCAGTTTACAACCCGTAGGGCCGTCTTCCTGCACGCGGCATGGCTGGTTCAGAGTTGCCTCCATTGACCAATATTCCTTACTGCTGCCTCCCGTAGGAGTCTGGTCCGTGTCTCAGTACCAGTGTGGGGGGTCATCCTCTCAGATCCCCTAGACATCGTAGCCTTGGTAAGCCGTTACCTTACCAACTAGCTAATGTCACGCATGCCCATCTTAATCCTATAAATATTTGATCATTTGCTGATGCCAGCTTGTGATTTTATGCGGTGTTAATCTCTCTTTCGAGAGGCTATCCCCCTGATTAAGGTAGGTTGCATACGCGTTACGCACCCGTGCGCCACTTTCATGAAGAGCAAGCTCCTCAATCTCGTTCGACTTGCATGTATTAGGCCTGCCGCTAGCGTTCATCCTGAGCCAGGATCAAACTCTCCATTGTAAAATGCTTAGTTTGTCCTAGCCCTATTATATCTCAAATAGAACTAGTTATTATTGTATTCTATTCTCGCTTTAACTTCAAGACCATAAGGTCTCTACTCGTTATACTTCTATTGACATTTCTTTAAAGAACGGTGCGCATTTCCCTTCGCGGTGCATGCTTATATTTATCTGGTATTGCTACCTTTTAAACTTTCATCTTGGTTCGCTTCGAGCATCGCGCTCTCCGCTTTTGTTTTGTTCCCGTTTTGTTTGGGACTGCAAAGGTAGGATTCTTTCTGACCTCTGCAAAATTTATTTTAAAGTTTTTTTGTTCTCTCTGGAAATCAGCTCCTTCTCACTATCTCTCTCCGCTGACCCATTCCAGGTTGGCATTTTCTCAAACGATCAGCTGACAACCTTTCGTATCCCCAATACCCACTAAAACTCTAAAACTCTTCAAAAAACAACCCGCTTCTCTCTGTTGCGGGATGCAAAGGTAACAACATTCAACCTTCCCTGCAAGGGGGAAGTGCTTTTAATTCCATCAATAAACATAAGTCGCTGGGAACAAGCCGGAAAAAATAATACAGCTATCCAGGCATTCGATCATGCGCTGCTCAGTCACTTTAAACTGGAAGATATCTAACTAAGGGCTGGATGGGTCTACACGGGGGAATCCTTCGTTCAACACCTCAGTTGATGGAAGATCGCCGAACATGGTCCCTATCAGACCCCTTCCAGACGTAAGGCTGCCCTGCCCAAGCCTTCCCTGGAAAACTAACATATATAAGGACTTTATTAAGTCTGCATTAAGTCGGCTGCATTTGCCGTTCATTTGCCGTTCATTTGCCGTTTAAACGCACTCATAAGAATGGCTTACTTGGGGCCAAAAAGATCTAGTGACAATGCTTGTGGCGCCAATCGGTCTGAAGTAAATAATCTTATTTTGTATCTAGGAAGTGCATTGTCGATATCACTGACCAGCAACCAGGGCGGCTGAGGTCGTTGCCTGAAGCCCAAAAGCACAGTGTCAACTAGAATAAACGGGGGCGGCAGCGGTAGCTTTTGCGCTCAAGGAATACGATTCGAGATTTCCACAGCATTCGCAAAACTACCGCAGAGCACCCGGCTGAAGCAGCCGAAGGACCACAGGGCCCTGCTTTCCAAAAAATTAATTGCTTCCTAATCCTAAACTCCTATAACAATAGGCCATTCGAATTAAGTTTGTTGTAAGGGAACATGCAGCTTCTGTTCTTATAAACATAAAGACCATCAAGAAAAAGTCCAGGCACGGGTCTGTCGTGGCAGCACTTATAAACCAATAACAACTCATTTTAAATACCTTTGTAGCACTTACCGAACCAATGAAACGTATATCTAATTATGAGCAATAAACTCCCGTCCGCATTTATAAGATCATTGATTCAAAACTATAACATCGAAGGGGAAGAGTTTATAAAATCCCACGAAAGTGGCGAACAGCTGACTTCAATCAGACTGAACAACTTCAAACCATCTTCTGCATTTCAGGAACAAAAGGAAATACCATGGTGTCCTGCTGGACGCTATCTCAACGAGCGCCCGTCGTTCACTGCAGATCCTTTATTCCACGCGGGCTGTTATTATGTGCAAGAGGCTTCCTCAATGTTCCTCGAACACGTGCTAAAACACACCACAGATCTAAATGCATCAAATAAGGTGCTGGATCTTTGTGCAGCACCCGGCGGTAAAAGCACACTTATCAGTTCCTTAATTAATGAAGATAGTTTTCTCTTATCCAATGAGATAATAAAAACCCGTGTCCCGGTACTCACAGATAATCTAACCAAATGGGGTCCGGTCAACACTTTTGTGAGCAATAATGATCCAAGAGATTTTAAGCGCCTGGGTGCCTACTTTGATATTGTTGTTGTTGATGCTCCATGCTCCGGATCTGGAATGTTCAGAAAGGATCCTGATGCTATAAATGAGTGGTCTGAGAGTGCGGTACTGTTATGCAGCCAGCGTCAACAACGGATTCTTGCAGATATCTACCCGGCATTGCTCCAATCGGGGACTTTAATATATTCTACCTGCAGCTATTCGAAACAGGAAAACGAAGACATATCAGACTGGCTGTGCGACTCGTTCGGGCTATCGTCGATACAAATTCCTATCGAAATGGAATGGGGAATTGAAGAGACCTTGTCGGCTAAGCACAAATGCTATGGCTACCGGTTCTATCCGCATAAAGTAAAAGGTGAAGGATTCTTTATTGCGGCATTCAGAAAGACCGGCCCATCTCCCGAAGCACAGATAAAACGGGCAAAAGAAACCAGAATAAATCAACACAGTGAATCAATTATACGGAATTGGCTGAAACCGGAGCTAGATCTGAGAATCCTGGGCCTGCAAGACGATTTCTTTGCCATAAATAAGGAACACGAGGCTGACCTTCAATATCTGCAGTCGAACTTATATCTCAAAAAATCTGGAGTTAGATTGGGCAAGGTTATGGGCAAAGATCTTGTACCAAACCACGAGCTTGCTTTAAGTCTTATATTAAATGGAAGTGTACAACGGATTGAAGTAACCCGTGAGCAGGCCATATCGTACCTGAAGCGCGATGAGCTAAAACTTGAAACGAACGTAATGGGTTGGGCGCTTTTTTGCTACCAGGGCCACCCACTCGGTTGGGCAAAAATGCTTGGAAACCGAATGAATAACTATTTCCCGAAGGAAATTAGGATAATGAATCAAAGCATAACCTAGAACCTTAATACTGTCTGGTAGATAACATTACGAGGGTACATGCATGAAGCGTCTCTATCCCGTTTTCTTCTGCCAGGTCCTCTAGCTCTTCATTCTCCGTACCGGGATTAAAGATGATACGCTTCGGTTTTGTTTTTATGATGTAGTCGTAGTATTCGGGTTGGTTTTGAGGGCCCACATATAAGGTTACTGTATCAATATCATTATAGACTTCACCAGCCTTTTCAATTTCTACACCCGCAGCCTCGCCCTGCTTGATCCCGATGTTAACAATCGGATGCCCGTGAGCAACAAGCCGGCTTGCGGCCAGATTAGCATATCTGGATGGATTATCTGTCGCTCCGAGTATAAGTGTCTTCTTCATGCTATTTGTTCAATAATGCAATCTGGGCAGAATGGTATATATGATGCTGAATTATCCCCTCAACTAATTCCTGGTGAGTTCCTTTCTCAGCTATTTCAGGATATCGGTCATCATTCACCTCCTTTATAAACATATCTTCATCCATTTTAACAATGCTTTCTTTCAAATGTTCGTTGGCAGAAGCAAACAACTCAACAAGCTCGGCCCACGATCTACTTCCCGGATCTGGCCAGTCGCCACGTGCAGGATTCGAAGCAAACTTCCCTTTGAGCCGTTCCGTAGCCTCCTCTGTCCAGGCGGTCATATGCATTAGGATATCCGCTATACTATGTGGACCGCGGCTCTTGTCATGTACATTTGCAGGATCAACACGTTCCAGTAAACTGTACACAGCCATTCCATACCAAGGCTGGCCCGACAAAGTTTCGTGAAGTGCTTTTTCTAATTTACTTGATATCATTAGTTCAGTTATTAGATCTGAAAACAGCATCCGCACAGTTCATGCCATCAATGGCTGCAGATACAATGCCTCCTGCATACCCCGCCCCTTCACCGCAGGGAAACAGCCCGGAAATCTCAGTGTGCTGTAGGGTGTCTTTATCGCGTGGAATGCGAACTGGTGATGATGTTCTCGATTCAACACCTACCAGAATAGCCTCATTGGTATAATATCCTTTCATTTTCTTTCCAAAAGCCGGCAGTGCTTTCTGAAGACGCTTATGAATAAAAGGCGGCAAGACTGAACCCAGGTCTGCGCTCTTCACACCCGGGATGTATGAATTGACTGGCAGATCAGTAGACAGTCTGTTGTTTACAAAATCTATCATCCGCTGAGCGGGAGCCACCAGGTTTCCGCCTCCAGCATCGTAAGCCGATTTTTCGACTGCAGCCTGGAACTCCAGGAGTCTGAATGGGTCGCCCGGGTCACCCGGAACATCATCGAGATTAATTTGCACAACTGTTCCAGAGTTTGCGAATGGGTTATTCCTCTTGGACGGAGACCAGCCATTGACCACAATTTCATTCTGTTCCGTAGAACAAGGTGCAATGATACCACCGGGGCACATACAAAATGAAAATACACCCCGTTCGTCTACCTGGTCGACCAGGCTATAATTTGATGGAGGTAGATATTCGCCACGGACATCACAATGATACTGTGCCTTATCAATAATTACCTGGGGATGTTCAATTCTTACACCTAATGCAAAAGGCTTTGCTTCTACCCTGATATTGTGCTTTCTCAGAAGATAGTAAATATCACGCGCCGAATGGCCGGTTGCCAAAATGACCGATTCAGCCGAAAATGCTTTATCTCCACAAATAACGCCCGCTATTTTGCTGTTGGTAACAATCAAATCAGTAACACGGCAATCAAAATTCACTTCGCCCCCAGCGTTGAGTATGCTTTCGCGGATAGATGTGATAATACCCGGAAGTTTGTTTGTTCCGATATGTGGGCGCGCATCTATAAGAATGTCTTCACTCGCGCCGTGAGCTACCAAGGCCTTTAGAACATACTGAATGTCACCACGCTTATTAGAACGAGTGTATAGTTTACCGTCCGAATAAGTGCCTGCCCCCCCTTCACCATGGCAGTAATTAGAATCAGGATTAATGACACCCTCCCGGTTTATCAGGGCAAGGTCGCGCCGGCGCTGTTTCACATCCTTGCCGCGCTCCACAATTACAGGTTTAAGGCCAAGCTCGATACATCTCACAGCGGCAAACAATCCGGCAGGCCCGGCTCCTACAATCAAAACCGGCTTTTTGTCGCTGACATTTTGGTACCTAGTAGTAAAAACTTCAGGTGATGGACTTTCATCAATGTAAGCATTCACTTTCAAACGATAGACCACTGTCTTACCGCGGGCGTCGATTGATCTTTTAATAAGTTTTACGTGAAGAATACGCGCTGCGGGCAGGTTTAGTGCTTTTACAGCAGCTTCTCTGATTGCGCTTTGATCATTTGCATTTTCCGGTAAAAGGACCAGTTCAATCTCTTTTATCATAAATATTTGCCGGGTATTATCCCGGAGGTGTAACAAAGGTATGAAAATTGATTCCTATGCTGTAGATTTAAAAATTAAACTCACAAACATGAAACCATCGTGATTTAACCATTCATATCACAAAATGAAAACAAGATCATGATAGTTTCATAACCATTAAAAACAAAATAATTAAAACATGAAAAAATTAATATTCACAGTCATTGGATTCTTCGCAGTGCTTTCCCTTAGCTCATGCGGATACAACAGTATGGTGCAACTAGACGAGCAGGTGACCGCTCAATGGGGCCAGGTTGAAAACGTATACCAACGTCGTGCAGACCTAATTCCAAATTTAGTAGCATCCGTAAAGGGAGCTGCAAACTTTGAGCAGAAGACCCTCACTGATGTAACTGAGGCCCGTGCTAAAGCAAGTTCGATTCAAGTTGACCCAACCAACTTAACGCCGGAGTCAATCGCTCAGTTCCAGGCTGCTCAAGGACAGTTAGGCCAGTCTTTAGGACGGTTATTAGCTACTGTTGAAGCTTATCCAGAATTAAAAGCTAACCAGAATTTCCTGGAACTTCAGTCTCAGCTTGAGGGAACCGAAAACCGTATTACCGTTGAGCGTCAAAAATTCAATGAAGTGACGCAGACATACAACTCAAAAATCCGCACTTTCCCGAACAACCTGACAGCAGGTATGTTTGGCTTCAAGCAAAAAGGATATTTCAAAGCGGATGCAGGCGCAAGCAATGCTCCAAAAGTTGAATTTTAAGCGATAATAAACATTATTACACAGATCGTCCCGGTCCGCCCGGGACGATTCATATTTACGCCATGGGAATTTTCAGTGAACAAGAGCAACAGCGCGTCAGCGCGGCAGTGGAAGCTGCAGAACGGTTTACATCCGGCGAAATCCGTGTTTGTATCGAGAAGACCTGCAGTGAGCCTGTGTTAGATAGAGCTGCAAATTATTTTAAGAAGCTCGACATGCACAAAACTGCTAAAAGGAATGGTGTATTGATCTACGTAGCAACCGACGATCATCAATTTGCAATAATTGGTGATGAGGGAATAAACAAACTTGTTCCTCACGATTTCTGGAACAGTACAAAAGATGCAATGCTTAGCAGGTTTAAAGATCACGACCTTGTAGGCGGTATAGTTACCGGCGTGAAACTGGCTGGCGAGCAGCTACAGACATTCTTCCCGTATCATGACAGTGACATCAATGAGCTGCCAAATGATATCTCCTTTATGGACGGCAAATAATGGGTTCTTACCTAATTCAACGCAAGTTCGAAATGAAATTAAAATATATCCTTTATACTCTTCTCCTTCTCCTGGTCAATACGCTTGCCTTTGCCCAAACATTTCCGGCAAAGCCAAACCGCTTAGTAAATGATTATACGCAAACCCTTAGTTCAGATCAGGTAAATCGGCTTGAACAAAAACTGGTGTCTTTCAATGATTCGACATCTACTCAGATTGCTGTAGTTATAATCAAGTCACTGGAAGGATATGATGTGGCTGATTACACCCAACGGCTTGCCGAAAGCTGGGGTGTTGGGGGCGAAAAGAATAATAACGGTGTTGTTTTGTTAGTTTCATTGGGAGATCGAAAGGTAACCATTCAAACGGGCTATGGTGTAGAGGGTGCGTTGCCTGATGCCATTGCACGACGAATTATTGAAAACGAAATCACCCCAAACTTTAAATCTGGTGACTATTTCGCCGGGATCAACCAGGGAACTGATGCTATCATTTCTTATACGAAAGGGGAGTATAAGAACGATACGCCCAAAGCACGGAAAAAGTCCCGAAGCTCATTTGTACCATTTATAGTCATTTTTATTGTTCTTATTCTTGCCGCAATCAAACGTGGCGGAGGTGGAGGAGGCGGTAGCCAGGTAATTGGTGGTCGCGGAAGTGCCAGTCCGTTCTGGTGGTTATTACTTGGTTCCCAATTAGGGCGTGGAAGCGGCGGTGGCGGAGGCTTCGGTGGATTTTCCGGCGGTGGTGGTGGATTCGGTGGAGGCGGCGGTGGTTTCGGCGGATTTGGCGGCGGAAGCTTTGGTGGTGGCGGCGCCAGTGGCTCATGGTAAGTGGACAGTTGAACGTGAAAAGTGGAATGGCGGAAAGAACTCGCTTCTAGAATCTCGCATCTATAAAAATGAATAACCTCGACTGGGAAACGATATCCTCTAAATACCTCGTTCGGGCTCCCTGGGCTACTCTAAGAGTTGACACCTGCAGGATGCCTGACGGAACTGTGATCCCAGACTATTATGTGTTGGAATATCCTGATTGGGTAAATGTAATTGCACTTACGAGCGATAATCAGGTAATCCTCGTTAGACAATACAGGCACGCCGCGGGCGAAGAAGTTCTCGAACTGCCTGGCGGTGTTATAGAAGAGGGTGAAAGTATCGAAGAAGCGGCACGTAGAGAGCTGCTGGAAGAAACGGGTTATGAGTTTGAACAAATTGAATTTCTCTCGGAACTATATGCTAATCCCGCTACAGCGACCAACAAAACACATTGCTTCTTGGCCACAGGCGGGAAGAAAACGTCAGAACAGAGCCTTGACAGGGGAGAGGAAATAATTATAGAGCTTGTGAGTCTAGATGAATTGAAGGACTTGGTTCTTAAAAACAAACTTGGTCAGGCTCTCCATACCAGCGGTGCGTTCTATGCCCTGGTAAAGCTGGGATTGCTCAAATAGCTTAGGGACAATTTTCTTTTCGACGTGTGTCAATAATGTGAAGCAGCTTCCAGGCTCCCTCTTCTTTTACAAGTGTCATTGAATTCACCCCACAATGACTGAATTTATCTCCGATATAGAATTTATAGCTGGTCCAGACATTCGCCAAATCACCATCAACCTGAATCCTGTCGAAAGTAATCCGCTCATCATAAATTTCTTTGTGAGGTGAACCCACAAACTTTAAGAATCCTGCCGGATCACCTGATCTCACTTCTATTTTGCCCTTGTTGTCGACAACCGTTTGCATCACTATACCCTTAGAAAACGTTGAGTTTACCATCGCACTATCGCCCTTTCGCATTCCCTGGAATAAAGTTTCCACCGTCCTCTTTACTTCTTCATTTACCGATCCTGGTTGTTGGGCGAATAAAATTTGACTGGCTAGTAGGAAAAGTGAAAGTACAAATGTTCGTTTCATATCGTAAAATAAAAAATCCCGCCAGTTTAACAGCGGGATCGTATTAATACAGAAAAGATGATTAGCTCATCTTCAATTTCTTCTGAATATCGGCTACATAACCCTTAAACTTCTTATCGGTATCAATTAGGTCGTCAACGGTCTGACAGGCATAAATAACCGTTGAATGATCGCGGCCACCAAAGAACGCACCAATTGACTTAAGGGAAGTTTTGGTGTGCAGCTTCGCCAAATACATAGAGATCTGACGCGCTTGAACGATTTCACGTTTACGTGTTTTTGACTTTACCATCTCAATTGGCACTTCGAAATACTCGCAAACTAATTTCTGAATATATTCCATCGATATTTCTTTGCTAGAATTCTTGATAAAATTCTTTAACATCGATTTAGCGAGATTCAAATCTATCTCTTTCTTGTTCAGCGTAGATTGTGCAAGCAATGAAACCATCGCCCCTTCAAGTTCACGAACATTATTGTCAATATTGTGAGCTACGTATTCTATTACTTCACCAGGAAGCTCAATACCGTCTGAATACATTTTCTTTTTCAGGATCGCCATTCTTGTTTCCAGGTCCGGAATCTGAAGATCTGCAGAAAGCCCCCATTTGAAACGTGATAACAAGCGTTCCTCCAGCCCAGAAAGGTCCTTTGGTGCCTTGTCTGAAGTAATAATCAACTGCTTCCCCGACTGGTGCAAATGATTGAAGATATGAAAGAAAATATCCTGAGTTTTCTCTTTACCTGCGAAGTTATGTACATCATCCATGATGAGGACGTCCATCGCCTGGTAAAAATTCACAAAGTCATTTATATTATTGTTTTTCAGTGCATCAACAAACTGCTGAGTAAACTTCTCACAGGACACATAAAGCACCAGCTTGTCTGTTAGGGTCCGCTTGATCTCATTTCCTATAGCCTGGGCAAGGTGAGTCTTGCCTAAGCCAACACCACCGTAAATCATTAAAGGGTTGAATGAAGTACCGCCGGGCTTGCCAGCAACAGCATAACCAGCTGATCGTGCAAGCCTGTTGCAATCGCCTTCGATGAAATTCTCAAACGTGTAATTCTGATTAAGCTGCGGATCGACCTGCAGTTTTTTTAATCCTGGAATAACGAAGGGATTTTTGATGTCTTTATTCAAAGAAATCGGCATTGGCATCGACTGGTTTTTCCCCTCTGCGCCATTGCCATTTGAAGGCATATTGGTTGTATATGGAATACTGTTCGAAGACTTTTCCACAACGATGTTATATTCGAGTCTTCCCTCCTCTCCCAACTGCTTTTTTACGGTCTTTCTGAGCAAACCAACATAGTGCTCCTCCAGCCATTCGTAAAAGAACAAACTCGGCACCTGTATGGTCAATACGTTACCATCTAGACGTAAGGCTTTTATCGGCTCAAACCAGGTTTTAAAACTCTGAGCTGGGATATTATCCTTAATGATCTGGAGGCAATTATTCCATACCTGTGTACAAGTTTTTTCCATATAATTTTACTAATAATCTGATTTACAACTGATGCCGTGAGAAATGTTAATAACTCTTAGGAACATCGAATATTCAGAAAAAATTCCGATTAAAAAACTAAATTTTGAAATTAGTTTTAATACTCTGCAAGTCAGATGAATAACTTATTTTTTTGGCATTTTTTCGCTGAAAAATAAAATCAATCCTGCCCAGATTTATACCCGCAAATCCGACCTGATTTACGAGCGTTTCAGTGCCTTTCAGGTTGCGAATTGAGTCAGGTTTGTCCATGAACGTATGGGTGTGTCCGCCGATGATCAGATCGATAAAATTGGTGTTCCTGGCGATCACCAGGTCTGATACTTTCGAACTGTCATATTTGTAGCCCAGATGTGACAGGCAGACGACCAGATCACAATGCTGGTCGAGCTTAAGAAACCTTTCCATCTCCAACGCTTTTGGCAAAGGATCCATGTAAATGGTATTGCCATACTGTTGCTTGTTCACGAGGCCATTCAGTTCAATTCCAAGTCCGAAAACTCCTATTTTCAAGCCGTCTCTTTTAAAGATCTTATACGGCTGAGTTTTGCCATTCAATAAAGTATCAGAAAAATCGTAGTTCGCATTGAGGATGGGGAAATTTGCATGGGGTAATTGTTTATGAAAACCTTCGATTCCATTGTCGAAATCGTGATTCCCCATTATTCCGGCATCATAGCCCATCATGCTCATCATTTTTATTTCAAGTTCACCTCCGTAAAAATTGAAATACGGCGTTCCTTGAAATATATCTCCCGCATCAAGCAAAAGCACATTTTTTTCTTCTTGACGTATTTTTTTAATAAGAGATGCACGTCCTGCAACCCCTCCCATTCCCTGATTCCTTGACCCATCCATAGGGAAAGGATCGATCCGGCTATGAACATCATTGGTATGGAGAAAAATGAGTTTAACCACATCATCACCTGCATAAACGCTTTCAGGTCCAATGCCTAAAGCCAGCAAGGCCGCACCAGCAGCGGTTCCTCTGATGAAATCCCGTCTATTCAACTGTGATTCTGCCATCTTTGATTGGATTAATTATTACACCGGCCTTATTTTGTTTCCTCAGGTAATTTGCAAGTGCATCACGAAGTTTAATGTTGTATTCTTTTCTGTCAGTAGCTTTTAAAAAAATTGCCCCACCATCCCCACCATTTGCCATATAATCAGATGTGAGGACGGTATAGGAGTTGTTGACATCAAATGGCTGTCCGTTTATCTTTATATCCGTAGCCTTTTTGTTGCTTATTTTGAATGTTGCACCGGAGATTGGATCCCCACCACCAGCGGCAATATAATCGAAAAAGCTTTTCAAATCTGTCCCGCTAAATTTCACTGTAGTGATAAGATTTTCGAATGGCATTAGTTCAAACACCTTGAACAAAGGAATATTTCCTTTAGGAAGGGGAATTCTGAGTCCTCCGTAATTTGTATATGCGATGTCAAATGGGATATTTTCAGATTTGCCCGCATCAGCCATAGCGTCAGCCATAAGATTGTTTAAAGGACCCTCTGGCCTGGCCTTACTTATCTCTATCGCTGAAACAGCAACAACCTCCTTCATCATTGAGTCAAGGCGTACTTTATAGGGCAGATAGAAATCAGTGATCGATTTGTCTTTTGGAATTTCTGACGAAATTGGATAAAGTGCCTTATCAGAATTAGATAGTTGCAATCTGGGCGAGCATCCGAATATCAATGAAACCGCACAATATCCAGCGATCAGAAGGATCGAGACTTTGGCTTTAATACTTTTTATTTTTTCCATCCTGCTTAATATTCTCCAAATTCCTTCCGTAAAACGTCGGCAATTTCACCCAAAGTGGCATAGGCTTCTACGGCCGCAAGAATAAATGGCATCGTATTGCTTCCATCCTTTGCCGACAATGCCAGGGCTTGTAGAACGCTTGTAACCTCCTCATTATTTCGTTCTGATTTCAAAGTTTTTAGCTTAGCCTGCTGCAATTCACGAATCGAGTCATCGACACGAAAAACCTCCATATTCAGACTTTCCTTGTCCGTGTATTTATTGACACCAACCAGTGTCCTTTCCCCGCTTTCGATATCTCTTTGATACTGGTAGGCCGAGTTTGCAATTTCATTCTGTATGTAACCTTCTTCTATAGCATTCACAGCGCCACCTTTTGAGTCAATGATTTCAATATATCGCCATGCTTCTTTCACAATCTCATCTGTCAGAGCTTCAATAAAGTAGGACCCTGCCAGGGGATCAACAGTATCGGCCACCCCACTTTCAAATGCAATGATTTGCTGAGTTCTCAAAGCGATCTTTGCGGCAGCCTCAGTTGGAAGGGAGAGGGCCTCGTCATATCCATTCGTATGAAGTGACTGTGTTCCACCCAATACCGCTGCCAACGCTTGGTTGGTTACTCTGATGATATTGTTAAGTGGTTGCTGAGCAGTCAGAGTCGAACCTCCTGTTTGTGTATGAAATCGTAACTTCTGAGCACCCGGATCTGTTGCACCAAGGGATTTAGTTATTTCAGCCCACATCTTTCTCGCTGCGCGAAACTTTGCAATTTCTTCGAAGAAATTATTGTGGCAATTAAAAAAAAACGATAGTCTCTTTGCAAATACATTTATGTCAAGTCCTTTGCTTATTGCTGCCTGCAAATATGCTTTACCATTTGCCAGGGTAAACGCGAGTTCCTGCACAGCAGTAGACCCCGCTTCTCGAATATGATACCCGGAGATCGATATCGTATTCCATTTCGGCACTTCCTGGCTGCAATACTCAAATACATCAGTAATTAAACGCATCGAAGCTTTTGGAGGGTAGATATATGTTCCCCTTGCTGCGTACTCCTTTAATATATCATTTTGAACAGTTCCGGAAATCAGTTTAAGATCAGCACCCTGTTTCTTTGCAAGACTAATATACATTGCCAGAAGAATTGGTGCGGTGGCATTTATCGTCATGGAGCTGGTGACCTTCTGAAGGTCGATTCCCTTAAACAGAAGTTCCATATCTTTTAACGAGTCGATAGCTACACCTACCTTGCCTACCTCCCCTTCAGCCATCACATGATCTGAATCATATCCTATTTGAGTGGGAAGGTCAAATGCCACAGACAAACCTGTAGTTCCCTGTGATAGAAGGTAATGATATCTTTTGTTAGATTCTTCTGCGGTTGAGAAGCCAGCATATTGCCGCATGGTCCATAATCGACCGCGATACATATCTTTTTGAATACCACGGGTAAAAGGGAACTCTCCAGGCTGTTCGAGCGTTTTTGGCTTGCAGTAAACCTCTTTAATTTCAATTCCTGATGTCGTCGTAATTTTCTTTGGCTCCATATTGTTAGAATAATGCCTGAACGTCCTTCTTCACAATATTCAAAGCTATTTCATAGGGATTCTCTGTGTCAAGGCCGGCTAGATGAAGTAAAATTGATTTACTTAGGTCACCTGACGTCGCAGAGTCTGGTAGCGCCTTTACTGCGCTGTTCACAATACTTATTGTATCATCTTTAATTTTTTTAACTACGTTCCAGGTTGTTGAACTTACATATAACTGCTGGGATATGTTATGCTGGTATTCGGCCCTAATGTCTGAAATAATGAGATTCTGCATTTCCTTCGCACTCATCCCGGCAACATGGAGCCTGATAAGCATATTCGATGGATTGATCCTTTCGAGGAAAAGAACAGTTCGTTCGTAAGCCTGCAGCCTCAGTGGCAGCGTTTGCTTTAGACTCTCTTTTTTGAATTCAATCATCCGGAAGTTAAACCTCTGATCAAGATAAGCTTTCACAAAAACCCATCCCACAAAAAATACTATGACTCCCGCAACGGCGATTTCAACTATTTCAAGAAGGTAAGCAATTGAATTCATGAATGATGTATTTGTTAACAGATGGTCAAAAAGCCGGTGGTCAGCACAAAAGTGAGCAATTTCACGTATATTTGTTATATCATTTTAAAAGAAATATGAGTACAGAATTTGCAACCGCTGCAGCTCCAGTTAGTTTAACGGATGGTGCTAAAAAAGAGATAAAAAAGCTCATGCAGCAGCAGGAACTTGGAGAAGATTACGGCCTTCGCTTAGGCGTTGAGGGTGGTGGCTGCGCCGGTATGAATTATATTCTCGGTTTTGATCAGCAGAAAGACGGAGATCAGGAATATTTCATAGATGGCATTAGGGTTTTTATGCATAAAGCCCATGGCCTATATCTGGCGGGAATGCAGGTGGATTTCCAGGATGGACTGAACGCACGTGGTTTTACTTTCAGTAATCCAAATGCAAGCAGCACTTGTGGTTGCGGAACTTCATTCTCAGTCTAAAAAATATATTGTAACAATTGGTAAAGTCCTGCCGTCAAACCGGCAGGACTTTTTATATTTATACGATGGCAGCAAAGATGAATTATTCTGAAAATGTTAAAGTGGCGATGCAATCCGTAAAAGGAAACAAGCTGCGGACATTTTTAACTGCAATAATAATTGCCATTGGAATAACAGCATTAGTTGGTATCCTCACATCCATTGAAGCAATAGAAGGTTCGTTGACGAACACTTTTTCTAGTATGGGAGCCAACTCATTTACCATCAGAAACAGGGGTATTGGTATCCGCATTGGTGGTGGAGGTCAAAGACCGAAACGATATAAAGCGATAGATTATCGCCAGGCAACTGAATTTAAAAACAGTTTCACTTTTCCTGCCATGATTTCTGTCAATGTTTTTGCCTCTTTTGGCGGGACAGTAAAATATGGCAATGAGAAAACCAATCCCAATATATCGATACTTGGAGCTGATGAAAATTACCTTTTATCTGCGGGATACAAACTGGCTGGCGGAAGAAATTTCTCGCAATCAGAACTTCAGTACGGTACGAGCGTGGTTCTTATCGGTGATGAAATCAAAACCCGATTATTCCCTAATACAGATCCTGTCAACAAAGTTATTCACCTGGGAAATAATAAATTCCGCATTATTGGCGTATTAAAAGCAAAGGGATCAAGTGTAGGTTTTGGTGGCGATAAAGTCTGTGTAATACCACTGTTGCGAGCGAAACAGGTTATGTCAATCACTAATCCTTCCTATACAATCTCCGTCACAGGTGAGGATCCAGCGCAGATGGAAGCTGCAATAGGCGAAGCTACTGCGCTCTTCAGAAACGTTAGGAATTTAAAGGTAAGTGACGAGAATAATTTCGAGATAACAAAAAGTGATGCGATAGCACAGACTTTCATCGACAATTTAAGATATGTACGCTGGGGTGGAATTGTTATTGGAACGATTACTTTAATTGGTGCCGCAATCGCATTGATGAACATTATGATTGTATCAGTCACCGAGCGTACGCGCGAAATTGGTATACGCAAAGCTATCGGTGCCACTCCATTGGTTATCAGGCGTCAGTTTCTAATTGAAGCAATTGTTATTTGTCTGATGGGTGGAATTACGGGCGTGTTTTTAGGTATTTTGATTGGCAACCTCCTTTCGATGATCATGGGCGGGGCATTTATTATGCCATGGGCCTGGACCATCCTCGGTTTAACGCTGTGTATTGGGGTTGGTCTTATATCCGGCCTTTATCCCGCCATCAAAGCATCGAAGCTTGATCCGGTTGAATCCTTACGCTACGAGTAATTACCTGCTTTTATACTGACTTGTATAATAAGATTGGTATTCTCCAGAGGTTACATTCTGAAGCCATTCCTCATTCTCAAGATACCAATCTACAGTCTTCGCCAGCCCCTCTTCAAACTGAAGGCTTGGTGTCCAGTCCAGATCATGCTGTAGCTTGGATGAGTCGATAGCATATCGCTGATCATGACCTGCCCGATCAGTAACAAATGTTATCAATCTTTCAGATGTTCCCAATTCACGCCCCAGTTTTTCATCCATTATTTTGCACAATAATTTGATCAGGTCAATATTCTTCCACTCATTGTGACCGCCAACATTGTAGGTGCTTCCGGGGATCGCATTGTGAAATATGACATCAATTGCGCGGGCATGGTCTTCCACCCACAGCCAGTCACGAATATTTTCTCCTTTTCCATAAACTGGGATGGACCAGAAGTTCTTTATATTGTGTATAGATAGTGGTATTAGTTTTTCCGGAAAGTGAAAAGAACCATAATTATTGGAGCAGTTGGATATAACCGTATCAATTCCATACGTATCATGATATGCTCTCACAAAATGATCAGAACTTGCTTTTGATGCCGAGTATGGACTATGCGGATCATAAGCTGTGTTTTCAGTAAACAGACCATCATCACCAAGACTACCATATACTTCATCGGTTGAAACATGGTAAAAGCGATGGTTTTTATAATCCTCTTTCCAGGTAATTCGGGCAGCGTTTAGAAGATTTACCGTCCCCACCACATTTGTCAGAACAAAATCAGTGGGGTTACTAATAGAGCGGTCGACATGAGATTCAGCGGCCAGATGAATGACAGCATCTATTTTTTCCTCGGCAAAAAGCTTGTTTATAAACTCCGCATCAACTATATCACCTTTTATAAAGCGGTAATTAGATCGTGTTTCAACATCCTTGAGATTTAACAAATTCCCGGCATAGGTAAGTTTATCAAGATTGATAATCTCATAATCCGGGTAGGTGTTAACAAAACGCCGGACAACATGTGAACCGATGAATCCTGCACCGCCTGTAATTAACACTTTCTTCATTTCAATATTTGTTAAAATGGATGTTGTTTAATATAGTTTTCCCAGGCCCATGCGGAGCTCATCATCTCTGGAAGACCAAGTTCGGCCTTCCAACCCAGCTCTTTTTCAGCCTTGTTGACATCGCCGTATATCTTTTCAATATCGCCGCTCCTTCGTGCACCAATAGTATAGTTTAACTTAACTCCTGTTGTTGATTCAAATGCTTTAATAATCTCAAGAACAGTGTTGCCATTCCCGGTCCCTACATTGTAAACGTCGTAAGTTTTTCCCTGAGCAGTGTTTTCCATATTCTTCAGAGCCGCAATGTGAGCCTTCGCCAGGTCAACTACATGAATATAATCACGGATACAGGAGCCATCCGGCGTGTTATAATCATTTCCGAATACGGTGATAGCACCCCGCTTGCCAATCGCAGACTGCGTGATAAAAGGAACAAGATTCTGAGGAACGCCAATCGGAAGTTCCCCAATAAGCGCTGAAGCATGTGCACCCACCGGGTTAAAATATCTTAATGCTGTCACCCGTAAATTATGAGTTGCCTTTGCAGTATCTCTTAAAATATCTTCCGCGATTTGCTTTGTATTTCCGTAAGGAGACTCAGCAGGCTTAACTGGTGAGCTTTCAGTAACCGGTAATTGGTCGGGCTCTCCGTAAACTGTACAACTAGATGAGAACACGAAATTTACCTTTTGTTCTGAAAAAGAATCTAGCAAATTAACAAGGGGATATATATTGTTACGGTAATATTTCAGCGGCTGTTCAACCGATTCACCAACCGCTTTGAACGCTGCGAAATGTATTATCCCCTCAATATCCGGGTGAATTTTCCTCAGATTGTCAATTCGTTGTTTGTCGCTTAAGTCGAAGTTGAAGAACTCAGGATTAACACCCGTTATCCCTTCTATCTGCTTAAGGACTTGCAAACTTGAGTTACTGAGATTATCAACGATCACTGGCTGGTAGCCGGAATTTATTAGCTCAACTACCGTGTGTGAGCCAATATAACCTGTACCGCCGGTGACCAGAATTTTCGTTCCGGCTATCATTTATTATTGTAATAAGTAAAGTCTTTGTGATTTATTTCTTTTTCAGGCAAGGACTTGAAGTATTCATAAGTTATCTTCAAACCTTCAGCCCTTCCTACTTTGGGCTCCCAATTTAGGATCTTCCGAGCTTTGGTTATATCCGGTCGTCTTTGCTTAGGGTCATCCGTTGGAAGTTCCTTAAAGACCATCTTCTGCTTGGTTCCTGTAAGTTTTATTATCTCTTCCCCAAACTCGCGAATAGTGATCTCATCGGGATTGCCAATATTCATCGGCTGGCTGTAATCAGAGAAAAGGAGGCGATAAATACCCTCGACGAGGTCGTCAACATAGCAAAATGAACGAGTTTGAGATCCGTCGCCGAACACTGTTAAATCTTCACCCCTGAGTGCCTGCCCAATAAACGCTGGCAATACGCGGCCATCGTTGAGTCTCATGCGTGGACCGTAGGTATTAAATATTCTGACAATCCTGGTTTCCAGACCATGAAAAGTATGGTATGCCATGGTCATTGCCTCCTGAAAACGCTTTGCCTCGTCATAAACTCCCCGGGGTCCTACGGGGTTTACATTCCCCCAATATTCTTCTGGTTGGGGATTGACAGTAGGATCGCCATATACCTCAGAAGTAGAAGCAATTAAGAGTCTGGACTTTTTAGATCTTGCTAAACCCAATAGATTATGAATACCCAAAGAGCCTACTTTAAGCGTCTGTATAGGGATCTTCAAATAATCGATAGGACTGGCTGGAGAAGCGAAATGAAGGATATAATCCACATTTCCCGAAACATACACGAATTTAGACACATCATGATGATGAAATTCAAAGTTCTCAAGAGGAAACAAATGTTCAATATTCCGAAGATCACCTGTGATGAGATTGTCCATGGCAATAACATCAAAATCTTCTTTAATAAAACGATCACATAAATGGGATCCCAAGAAGCCGGCGGCGCCAGTGATCAATATGCGTTTTCTTGCCATAATTAACTTATTACCTTTCTGCCGATGCTATTATAATAGTATCCGCAGTCGATCATCTTCTGCAGATTATACAAGTTCCGCCCGTCGAATATAACCTTGCTCTTCATGAAATCGCTCATCTTGTCAAAATCAGGTGTGCGGAATACCGACCATTCGGTAACGATCATCAGTGCATCCGCATCTTTCAAAATATCATACTGATTGTCTCCAAATTCAACCGTGTCTCCCTTGAGCTTTTTTACATGGTCCATAGCCTCCGGATCAAAAACACTCACTTCAGCGCCGTCGTTCAGCAATTCATCAATAATGTACAATGATGGTGCCTCGCGAATGTCGTCTGTCTCCGGTTTAAATGCCAGACCCCAGACCGCTATCTTTTTACCTTTAAGTTTGCCACCATAATATTTTCTCATCTTCTC
>NZ_FUYR01000006.1 GCF_900168015.1 Daejeonella lutea
GTTGAGCCAGTCATTGGTACTCTTGTAAACTTCTTAGGAATGAAACGGGTGAACACTATTGGAAGATCTCAGGCGAATAAATGCGTGACCATGGCAGCAATAGCTTACAATCTGAAGAAGCTACTAAAACACAGTTCTGAGAGAGCAAATGACCGACTAAAGCACGCAATTCCATGCCCCATAACCCGTTACACATTGTTTTTTAAGTTGTTAGTCAGATCCAATCAAACTACAATATGAAAACTTCAATTAAGCGAAATACAAACCCGACTTTTATTACGCGCTTGCCTAAAATATCATCATGTTGTGCAACGGTCACCTGCAGCAAAAGGACGATGAAAGAATATTAATTCTCGCGTCCTCTACTAATGTAATATTAACCCAGGTTCTAGTCTACAGTGGAGCGCATGAAAATGTGCAGTTTTTTGCTGACGACAAGTCTGACTGACACGTGCGGCTGGTGCCGCGTGCCGTGACGAGATCCCCGATCTAGTCGGGGAACATCGGAATGCCATAAAAATGACGCAGAAAAGTCGTAATATTAATTCAGCGCATTGCAATACATTTGGGTAAATGTCCGATATGAAAAACACAGATTTAGCCGAAAAAATAAAAGAATTAAGAAACCAGGCCGGCCTTAGCCAGGAACTTCTTGCTGAAAAATGTCAGCTCAGCCTGCGCACAGTACAGCGAATTGAAAACGGCGAGTCTGCTCCTCGCGGCGACTCACTAAACCGTCTGGCCGGTGTATTGAACGTCCCTGTAACAGAACTATTCGACCAACCTGAACATGAGGACAAGAGCTATACTGCCTAAATGAATGTTTCAGCCCTTTCGTTTCTATTGATTCCATTTCTTGGTGCTCTGGTTCCTCTTGTCTTTTGGATCCTAAAAAAGGGCAAGGTCAAGAACCTGTCTAAAAACGCACAAAAGCTTTTGAATTTTCAAATTACCTGGTACATCCTATTATGTTTCCATTATGCATATGCGCTTGGATTAATAAGCCTAAGGCTTAAATTGTTCCCTGAAAACTTCGGCAATCCCGAATACATCATTTTCTCCCTCATGGGACTGTATGGTCTGAATATCCTTCTAATCATGATCAATACCATCCGCAGCGCAAGTGGCCAGGTAGTCGTATACCAGCCTGCGATTCCCTTCCTGCGATTAACGTAACAGGTTCCTTCCACTTCAGTCATCTTGAGGTCCCTGACTAATTCTTGGTTCCAGGTCCCCAGTCTGAATCTAGTTCCGATGGTTTTTCGCTTTATCTTTTCATAACCAGTATGGAAGTTGCTGGCCCAAAGTCATAACTTTGCGCGCTGTTAAATTAAGCTCAATCCAAAAAAACCAGAATGTATTCAACTGTTAAAAATATAATCTTCGACTACGGCAATGTGATCTTCCGTATTGATTTCAAAAGAACACAGCATAGCTTTACCGAGCTCGGAATTAAAAATGTCGAGCGCTTCTTTGCTCATACCGGTCACGATCCGCTTTTTGATGAGTTCGAAAAAGGGCTTATCACTTCTGATGAATTCCGTGACGGTATCAGGCGCATCACCGAGCAACCCTCATTAACAAATGAGCAAATCGACAATGCCTGGAATACCCTGTTGATCGGCGTGCCGGATGGTACACACGATGTTCTCCTGAAGGCAAAGAAAAAGTATCGCACTTTCCTCCTGAGCAATAACAACGAGATTCACTACAAATGGATCATGGAATATCTCAAGAACGAATTCAATCTGCCTTCAAATGAGGTATTCTTTGAAAAGGACTACTATTCCCATCTCATGAAAATGCGCAAACCCAATCCCGACATATTTCAGTTTGTACTCGATGCCCACGACCTCAAGCCTGAAGAAACACTCTTCATTGATGATAGTCCGCAGCACCTGAAAACCGCCGGTGAACTTGGTATGCACACCCACTTATTAACTGCAGATGAGACGCTGGAGGGGTTTTTATATGGGAGCGGATTATTGTAGTATCAAGAATCAAGAGCCAAGAATCAAGACCTTGGAATGGGAGATTGTCTCTCTAAGAAAGTTGATATCTGATGCAACGCCGCTGGGAGCAAAGTCCGCCGGGTGGAAGTCCTGATTCCTGGTTCCTGGTTCCTGGCTCATTTTCAGTTTCCAGCTTTCCCCTTCCCCCTTTTCCCTTTCAACTCAAAAAAACAATTCCCATCCCTCCCCTGTTAACGAGGTATGGCAAATCCAATAGAAAAACCGACACTTGTGGGCACCTTAAATAAGTTGAAAGATGAGGGCTTTACCCATGACTTCAACATCCACAATAACCAGCTTAAGAGTGGTGATATCACTCTAAGCCCGAAAGAATTTGAGATTGTAAAAGTGTATCGCTTTGAAGGCGCAAGCGATCCGGATGATAACTCTGTACTTTATGCGATTAAGTCACTGCATCACGATGTAAAAGGGACCTTGATCAATGCATATGGTACGTATGCAGATGACAATGCTGATGATTTACTGAGGCAGCTGGATACTCCGGTACCTGAGTAGAGTATTAAGTAGCGAGTATCAAGTATCAAGACTGGACGTATAATCGAGTTTCCCGCTTTCGCGGGAAACTCAAACACAGCGTTTAGAAATACCTTTGGCTCTCTGTGTCTTTCTATGTTTTATTTGTGGTAAAAATAACACAGCGTTTAGTAATTAAAAGCGATAGATCTTTGCGCTATTTGCGTGTCCTCCGCGTCCATTACGGTTAACAATGCATCTGCCTGCCGCAAGGAAGGTTTAAGGAAAGTCGCCAGCCGGCTGGGCAGAAAGTCTTTATTCTTTGCTCTTTGCTCCTTGCTCCAATGAACGTCTCCTCTTTTCCTTAACAATCAACTTCAACTCCCTCCCCATTTGTCCCGCCACAGAAGTATTCTCCTCCGCCCGTCTGAACAAATACGGCATTACAGCCTTCACCGGACCATAAGGAACGTATTTAGCAACATTATAGCCCGACTCTGCCAGGTTAAAGCTTAGATTATCGCTCATTCCCAGCAGCTGGGAGAAATAGACATGATCATGGTTATGCTTAATATTCTTACTGTCTAACAGCTCTGCCAAAAGACGGCAGCTTTCCTCGTTATGAGTACCCGCTACAAAAGCAACGGTATTTAAATTACTTACGCAGAACCGCAGGCCATCATTATAATGCGCATCCGTTTCTTCTTTCGTTGCATTGATCGGAGATGGATAGCCTTTCTGCTCTGCCCGTTTCCGCTCTTTCTCCATATAGGCACCGCGAACCAGTTTAGCTCCTAGTATGAATCCTTCTGTAAAGGCCGTCTTCTTGTCCTGTCTGAGACATTCCAATACATTATTCCGGTACAGCTGATAGGTGTTATACACAATTGGGTTGTTCTGGTTATATCTCCGCATCATCTCTAATGCCAGCTGATCAATACTATCCTGGATCCAGCTCTCCTCAGCATCGATCATCACCCTCACCGACCGCTCATGTGCCAGTGCACAGATCTTATTAATGCGATTAGAGATCCGTTGAAATTCAGCCGTTTCTTCTGCATTCAGACTTTCCTTCGCATCTTTTTTAGCGATGAGATCAAACCTGCCCAAGCCAGTTACTTTAAATACCGTTAGCGGGATGCGATTGTCACCGTCTGCGCGCCTGATCGTCCGCATAATCTCCTCGCAGGTTTCATCGAAGACTTTTTCCTCATCTTCACCCTCAACAGAATAGTCCAGGATAGACCCCACACCTCCCTTGTCAAGCCGGCTTATGGTTTTTTCACATTCTTCAATGGTTTCTCCGCCGCAGAAATGTTCAAATATGGTTGTTTTGATTAAAGGTTTTATCGGTAAACCGATAGCCATAGCGAACTTCGTTATCGGCGGACCGATCTTCGTCAGCAGCCGTACGCTGATTATTTTAAACAGCCAATACGCCCGCTCCAGATCAGAATTCGAATTCCCTCTGAAGGCTATTTCTGTGTTATTAAAATCTAGAGCCTTCCGGACAGGCTTCAATTGGTTAGCATCAGGATTGTGCATGAGGCAAAGGTAACGTAACTAGTATCAAGTAGCAAGTATCAAGTATCAAGACTGGGCGCTTAATGGAGGTCCCCGCTTTCGCGGGGATGACGATCGTTCTGGGCATTTAGGGGGAGGGATATGGTGGCTGAAGGCAACCATATCCTCCCCCACACAAGAAAAACGCTTGCCATCCCCGCGAAGGCGGGGAACTCACCGTTCATGATACGATTCCGGTTTTCTAGCACAATTCGAAGTGTATCTTGTTTTCATAACACCCATATTTCGTTGTAAACTCCCCGTATTTTGATACTTGATACTTGATTCTTGATTCTTGATACTTGCTCCTTGATTCTTGATACTCTTGCGCAGCAAATTCCGTAAGTTTGTCCTATGCTTGATTTCAAACTAGAAGGTGAATATATCCAACTTATCGCATTGCTCAAGGCTACAAACCTGGTGGCGAGCGGTGGCGAGGCGCAGTTAGTGGTGCTGGACGGATTGGTAAAGTGCAACGGAGAAGTGGACCTTCGCAAACGCCTGAAAGTTCGGCGCGGAGATACAGTTGAATATAACGGCACAAAAATAAACGTACAATGAACCCCATTAACAGTATTAGTTACCCTATCTTTTTTGAGAATAGCCTGCAGGAATTAAGCAAATTCATTACTGAAAGCAAATACAGCAAAGCCTTCATTCTCGTCGACAGTAATACAGAAACCCACTGCCTGCCCGCCGTGCAGGAAGTACTTGGCGATCTTGATTACGATCTGATAGAAGTAACTCCGGGTGAAGAGAATAAAAACATCGACTTCTGCATTGGCATCTGGCGCATGCTGCTTGATTTTGGGGCAGAGCGCAGCAGCTTGATGATCAATCTTGGTGGCGGCGTGATTACAGATATGGGTGGATTTGCTGCTTCTACATTTAAAAGGGGAATTGATTTCGTCCAAGTACCTACCACTCTTCTTTCGCAGGTAGATGCATCTGTTGGCGGCAAAACCGGCATCGACATGGATAGCGTAAAAAATATCATAGGGACATTCACTCAGCCAAAAGCCGTTTTTATTAACACCGGCTTCCTGAAAACTCTCGATGAGCGTGAAATACGATCCGGCTTTGCTGAAGTCATTAAGCATGGTCTTATCTACGACCGCCCGCTGTTCGACCAGGTAAAAAAAGCCGGTCCTTCAGGTCTAACCGACGAGATAGTCTACCGTTCTGTTGAAATTAAGAACGAAGTGGTAAAAGAAGATCCGTTTGAAAAAGGTCTTCGAAAGATCCTTAATTTCGGGCATACCATTGGCCACGCAGTTGAAAGCTATTCCCTTACAAACGACAGCAACCCACTGCTTCACGGTGAAGCCATTGCAATCGGATTTATCTGCGAAGCCTATCTCTCCTTTAAGAAAAACGGGCTAAGCGAATCAGACCTCAACGAAACTGTAGCTGCTATAAAAGAAGTCTACCCGCAATACAATGTTAAAAAAGCTAGCTATCCGGCTCTTCTTGAAGTAATGAAGAACGACAAAAAGAATAGCGGCGGCCAAATCAGCTTTTCCTTATTAACCGAAATTGGCACATGCAGCTTTGATCAGTTTTGTACTGAGGAGGAGATTTATGAGAGTTTGGATTATTATCGGGGTTTGTAACTGGAAGTAATTTTCTGAACGCATATTTTTTAACCGCAGAGGACGCAAAGAGCATAGCAATTTAAATACAGAGATTGCTTCGCCGTGCCTCCTCGCAAAGACAGCCAACACGGGTAACGTGAGGGCAGTGGTCGCCTGTCATTGAGCATAGCGAGGCAAACTCTGTTTCCTCCCAGCTCTGCGCTCTCTGCGTGTACTTTGCGCTCTTTGCGTTTAAACTGCGGTGTGTACGCATTATATCCTGAATACCAAATCAGCCTTCGGTATAAAAAAATATTCTTTCCCCTTGACAAAGTCATTTTTCTTTGTACATTTGGATCACAGAACAAAAAATGAACATTAACAGCACATATTACTTCGCTTATTTTTACTATCCACAGTAAGAGCGGGGAGAATATGCAATAATCTATAAAGAAATTAGCAAAAAGTCCCTGCCAAAAGCAGGGACTTTTTTTATGACCATTAAGATGCAGAAGAAACGCGTAGCAATCCAGGGAACAAGAGCCTCTTTCCACGAAGAAGCGGCTTTCAAGTTCTTTGGTACCGACATAGAGACGATCGAATGCGAGTCATTCAAAAAAACATGCGACGTTTTGAAGCAGAAACAAGCCGATTACGTGGTCATGGCTATCGAAAACTCCATTGCCGGGAGCTTACTGCCGAACTACACCCTCCTTCGTGAATACAACTTCCCGATTGTGGGTGAAGTCTACCTTGCCATCCAGCTGCATCTTTTGGCATTGCCCGGAGTGAAGTTCGAAGACATAAAATACGTGACCTCCCACCCGATCGCTATTCGCCAGTGCAGTGATTTCCTGGATGATTTCCCACAACTGCAGGTGATCGAAAGCTCAGATACCGCAGCCTGTGCAAAGAAGATCCGTGAAGAAAACCTTATCGACACAGTAGCCATCGCAAATAATCTTGCCGCTGAATTATACGGTCTTGAGGTTATGGAACGCAGGATCGAATCCAATAAGAAGAATTACACCCGCTTTTTGATCCTGACAAACAAGGCGAATGAAACGGCAACGTACAATAAAGCCTCGCTCAGTTTCCAGGTCGGCAATTCAGTAGGATCATTAGCGCAGGTATTGAACATCCTGTCTGAGCACAATATCAACCTGAGCAAGATCCAGTCGATGCCGGTACTCGGTAAGAGAAACGAATACAACTTCTACGTAGATATCGAATGGAAAAACCAGCCTGATTATGATGCTGCCATCCGGAAGGTTTTAAAGCATACAGTGAACTTTACCATTATGGGAGAATACGTGAAGAACGACAAAGTTTGAGAAATGTTGACAGTGGAGAGTTGACGGTTGACAGCGGAGAGTGGAAAGTTGCCGGACGGATAGAACAGGAAATAAGAATTACGAATTAAAAATTAAGAATAGCTAAACATATAACAAACGACGTGCACGTATAACGTACCACGTAGAACTTACAACTCAAAAAAATGAAACTTAACTTAAAACTACAGCCAATTGATACATGGCTTAAAAAAACAAGCGAGCCATTATTAATTGCAGGACCTTGTAGTGCAGAAACAGAAGATCAATTATTAGCGACAGCTCATTTAATTGCGAAGACAGGCAAGGCTTCAGTCCTGAGAGCTGGTATATGGAAACCGCGTACCCGTCCGGGAGAATTTGAAGGAATTGGCAGCATTGGTCTGGAATGGCTGAAACGTGCAAAAGAAGAAACCGGATTACCTACTGCTGTTGAGGTAGCTACTGCGAAACACGTGGAAGAAGCTTTGGCAGCGGGTGTAGATATCCTTTGGGTTGGCGCACGTTCTACAGTAAATCCGTTCACAGTACAGGAAATTGCTGATGCTTTAAAGGGTGTTGACGTGCCGGTATTAGTAAAAAACCCGGTTAACCCTGATCTGCAGTTATGGATTGGTGCCCTTGAGCGTATCAACAATGCTGGTATCACCAAGCTTGGTGCAATTCACCGTGGGTTCTCATCATTCGAAAAGACAGCTTTCCGTAATGAACCAATGTGGGAAATTGCTATTCAGCTTAAAACCCTTTGCCCAGAGCTACCGATCATCAACGATCCGAGTCATATTTGTGGAAACAGGGAATTGATTCCTTACATTTCTCAGAAAGCTTTGGATATGGATATGCAGGGACTGATGATCGAGTCGCACCTGGATCCTTCTGTAGCCTGGACCGACGCTAAGCAACAATTGACTCCTTCAGCTCTTTCTGAACTAATGGATCACCTTACCTTGCGTAAACCAGAGATCAGGGATAAAGAATTTACTGATAAGCTGGCTTCTCTTAGAGAGAATATCGACAAGCTGGATGATCAGATCATTCAAAAGATTGCCGAGCGTATGCAGGTAGTGCAGAAAATCGGTGAATACAAAAGAGATAACGGTGTGACCATCCTTCAGGTAAACCGTTGGGACCAGATCATGCACAAGAGAAGTGCTTTTGCAAGTGCATTGAAGCTTGATCTGAACTTCACCGGAAAATTCCTTGAGCTTATTCACAGCGAATCCATCCGCAAGCAAACCGAAATCATGAACGATAAACCGGTTGTTGAAGAAAAATGAGTTCAGCAGCTATAAAGATTTCAGCAGAAACTAAAAAGCTGTCGGGCACCATTCACCTGACAGGTTCCAAAAGCGAAAGTAACCGTGCTCTGATCATGCAAGCCATGAGCAAGGGCGCTGTTACCGTTACGAATGTTTCTGAAGCAGCGGATACGGTGACTTTACTTGGCATCTTGCAACCTTCATTGCCCACCGAAGCTTCAGCGAAGGAAGGAAAGGTGACAACTGAAAGCGAGCCAAGGGATCAGAGCTCGGATCTCGCTTCTCGCATCTCACATCCCATCGACATCGGCCCCGCCGGCACCGCCATGCGCTTCCTTACCGCTTACTATACCTTACAGGACGGTGAAGTAACACTTACCGGATCAGCCAGGATGAAGCAACGCCCGATCGGGATACTGGTTGATGCTTTACGTGAACTGGGTGCTGAAATCGATTATACTGAAAATGATGGCTACCCTCCGATCAGGATCAAAGGTCCTTTAAAGCAGAAATCTGAACGGGTTTCTATAAAGGGCGACATTAGTAGCCAATATATTTCATCCTTATTACTTGCAGCACCTTTACTGGAAAAAGGATTGTACCTGGATATTGAAGGTGAGCTGACTTCTAAGCCTTATGTTGAGATGACGCTGGCCATGCTTTCTCAGGCAGGGATTCGGTATACCTGGGATGCGAATACTATTCACATTCCCAATCAGCCTTATGCTAATTGTGAGATCAGCGTTGAACCGGATTGGAGTGCAGCTTCTTACTGGTATGCCATTGCAGCTCTTGCCGACGAAGCGGAATTATTCCTGCCGGGATTAAATGGGTATAGCCTTCAGGGCGACAGCAAGATCACCGAGATCATGGCTAATTTTGGAATTACGTCGCAGTTTAAAGACGGCGGTGTGTTCCTGAAGAAAGAACCTAAAACAGTTGAACGCAAGATCTTCGATTTCAAGGAATGCCCTGATCTTGCGCAGACGGTTGTTGTTGTTTGTGCTGCGCTGGGACATGATGCGACCTTTACCGGCCTGGAAACCTTAAAGATCAAGGAAACAGATCGTGTAAACGCGCTTCAGGTAGAGCTTGCTAAGATCGGCGTTAAGCTGATCGAGAAAAACATGACCTACAAGCTCGATTGCTCCGAAAGGGATCTAAGCAAATCAATAACGGTGAATACCTACGACGACCATCGAATGGCTATGGCCTTCGCCCCTCTGGCACTGGTATTGAATGAAATGCAAATCGAAGACCACCGCGTAGTAGAAAAATCATACCCCCACTTCTGGAAAGACCTGGAGAGTATAGGATACAACATCGAGGTATTAAATAGCAAATAGTGATATCCCCGTCAAATGTCAACACGCAACTCTCAACTCTCAATTTTCAACTCTCAACTTAAGAAGCATGGCTGGTAACTCATTCGGACAACTCTTCCGCGTCACAACCTTCGGCGAATCTCACGGTGAAGCCATCGGTGTAATTATCGATGGTTGTCCTTCAAACCTGGAGGTAGACCTGGAGTTTATTCAGTCGGAATTGGATAAACGCAAACCGGGACAGTCGAAAATAACGACCCAGCGCAAGGAAAGCGATACGGTAAAGATTCTTTCCGGGATCTTTGAAGGGAAAACCACGGGTACTCCCATTGCAATGATCATCCCTAACGAAGATCAGCGATCAAAGGATTATTCACATATAAAGGATGCCTACCGACCTTCGCACGCAGATTATACTTACGATGCCAAATACGGTCATCGCGACCATCGCGGCGGTGGTAGATCATCCGCAAGGGAAACCGCAGCCCGCGTAGCTTCAGGCGCTATCGCTAAACTGCTGTTAAAACAGGCGGGAATAGAAATCTTCGCGCATGTTTCCTCTGTAGGGCAGATTGATTCCCCAAACCTGGATCTGGGCTCATTAAGCGAGTTGCTGGAAGTTAGGGAAAGTAATATCGTCCGTTGCGCCGACCCGGCTACAGCAAATCAAATGATAGAATTGATTGATTCAATCAGAAAGGAAGGTGACACCGTAGGCGGAAAAATTTCCTGCGTCATCAGGAATTGTCCTGTTGGTTTGGGAGACCCTGTATTTGATAAACTCCATGCTGATCTTGGTAAAGCTATGCTAAGCATCAATGCCGTGCACGGCTTCGACTACGGCTCAGGTTTTTCCGGATCAGAAATGAGAGGTTCAGAACATAACGATCTGTTCGTTCCTCCCGGCAGCAATAATGAAAACAAATTCCAAACCCTCACCAATTTCTCAGGCGGTATCCAGGGTGGCATCTCCAATGGTATGGACATAACGTTCCGCGTAGCCTTTAAGCCCGTAGCAACCATCATGCAAAACCAAGACAGCCTCGATTCTTCCGGCAACGCCGCTAGCGTTCAGGGCAAAGGCCGTCATGATCCATGTGTGGTCCCCCGCGCTGTAGCAATCGTTGAATCCATGGCGGCATTGGTATTGGCGGATCATTGGTTGAGGAATAGGGTGACAAGATTATAGATTGCTTCGCTGCACCAGCATTTGCAGTGTCATTGCGAGGAGGCACTGGCGGTGTGTACGAGTGCAGCTCCCCTTCGCAGGGGAGCTGTCAGAATATTTGCACTAATCAATACAAGCCCGGAAACCTCTCCGGATTACTGTCATTCATCATTTCATAAACGATCTCGATAATATCGTCCAGGGAAGGCTTAGTAAAATAGTCGCCGTCCGAGCCGTAGGGCGGCCGATGAGGTTTGGCGGTTAGGGTACGAGGCTTGCCGTCGAGAAACTGATAGCCGTTTTGAACCTCTAAAATCTGCTGCATGATAAATGCTGATGAACCACCAGGCACATCTTCACCAACAACCAGAAGTTTATTGGTTTTTCTTAGCGACTGGACACAGCGGTGTTCAAGATCAAAAGGCAGGAAGGTTTGTATGTCTACAATTTCGGTTGAGATTCCCATCCCCTCAAGCTCCTCAGCAGCTTCCTGGGCAATACGAAGGGTAGATCCATAAGAAACCAGGGTTAGATCGGTACCTTCTCTAAGAATTTCAACTTTACCTAAAGGGACCGTAAATTCACCTGGGTTTGAGGGAAGTTCTTCTTTCAGCCTGTAGCCATTCAAACACTCGATAACTAATGCCGGCTCATCGCCTCTTAGAAGCGTGTTATACATACCAGCAGCCTGAGTCATATTTCGTGGCACGCATACATGCACGCCGCGTAAGGAATTTATTATAACTCCCATTGGTGAACCGGAATGCCAGATCCCTTCCAGACGATGTCCCCTGGTACGAACGATCAACGGAGCTTTTTGTCTGCCTTTGGTACGGTAGCTTAAGGTCGCAAGGTCGTCGCTGAGTATATTTAGTGCATATAGAACATAATCCAAATATTGTATCTCGGCAATTGGACGCAGTCCACGCATGGCAAGACCTATCCCCTGGCCTATGATCGTCATTTCCCGGATTCCTGTATCGGAAATACGCAGCTTACCAAACTTGGCCTGCAAGCCTGCAAAACCCTGGTTAACATCTCCAATAGCTCCCACATCTTCGCCGAAAGCAACAACACGCTCGTCACGGGTGAAGTTCGCCTCGAAGCAGGCATTTAGAATCTCCCGCCCATCAACTTTCCGAGCCTCTGCGGCATACTCTGCTTTAACTACCGGAACGTTGAAAGGTGAATCAGCTGAACCGGTAAACAGCTTAGAGTTGTAGCGGTCATAATTACTGTCGTGCTGTTCTTTATACCAGTTTAATAAATTGTCTTTCGCTTCAGATTGAACACTGTTCAATTTCCTGGCGGCTAAGCGAACCAGGCTGATCACATCCTTACGGGATGGCTCCGTACTAGCAGCCAGGGCTCTGGCATCGGCAATTAAACTATCATTGCCAGTCTTTTCAATTAAGCTAGCTGCAAGGTCGAGTTCCTTCCGCATCTCAGCATTGAAGTCGGCCCATGCCTGCTTCTGGCAATTTCTGATATAAGTCTTGGCTGTATTTTCCAGCTCAAGCAATTCTTCATCAGATGCAACAGCAGATTCAATCATCCACTTACGCATCTGAAGCATGCAATCGTATTCATTTTCCCAGTCGATCCGGGACTTGTCTTTATATCTTTCGTGTGATCCGGAAGTCGAGTGGCCTTGCGGCTGCGTCATCTCGGTAACATGGATCATAACAGGTATATGCTTCTCGCGGCAGATCTTAATCGCTCGCTCATAAGTTTCACACAATCCGGGGTAATCCCAGCCTCTAACTTTGAAGATCTCATACCCCTCGCCCACTTCATCTCGCTGAAATCCTTTGAGAATCTCGGATATGTCCTGTTTTGTAGTCTGATATTCCGCAGGAACGGAAATTCCATAGGCATCATCCCAAATTGAGATAGCCATTGGAACTTGTAGAACACCTGCAGCATTTATAGCTTCAAAAAATATCCCTTCAGATGTCGAAGCATTTCCTATTGTACCGAAAGCAACTTCATTGCCGGCAACTGAAAATTTCTTTAAGTCTTTTAGAGCAGGGTTATTCCGGAACATTTTGGAAGCAAGAGCCAGGCCCACAAGGCGCCCCATCTGACCACCAGTTGGCGAAATATCTGCAGAAGAGTTCTTTTGCGCGGTAAGGTCCATCCAATCCCCATCCTCATCAAGCGTTCGGGTAGCGAAATGACAGTTCATCTGACGCCCGCCGGAAGCAGGATCAGCATCAATATCGGTGTTTGCGTATAGCTGAGCGAAGAATTCAGGCATGGTAAGCATTCCTGCAGCAAGCATAAAGGTCTGATCACGGTAATAGCCTGAACGCCAGTCGCCGGCCTTGAATGCCTTTGCCATTGCTAGTTGAGCAACTTCTTTACCGTCGCCAAATATTCCAAACTTTGCTTTGCCCGTAAGAACTTCTTTGCGACCTAAAAGACTAGCCTGACGACTTTCATAGGCAATCTTATAATCATTAATTATAATGCCCCTGAAATCTTCAAAGCTTAGTTCTTCCTGATCCTGCAAATTGTTCTCTACCACCTGGGTTCCTTTCATAGCACAGCTTGTGGGTCAAAAATAACAAAAGACAGCAGGAAAAGATAATCGGTTTACAAAATATTAGTTGGATTTTTAACTAGCCTGCCAAATTTAAAATTATACCACATGCTAAACTAGTGATATTCCGCTTGTTGGAATGATTATTGAAATATGTATATTAGTTTATATTTGGTAAACTAAATCATGATATGAGACATTTTATGAAATTATGCGCGGTGATCATAGCCTTTATTGGTTTCACTGCCATGCAGGATGGTACTAAGGCTGATTTTAAGTTTGAGAAAGAAACTCACGATTTCGGCAAAATTGCTCAGGGTAAACCTGTAAGCGTTGACTTCGTCTTCACTAATGTGGGCGAAGAACCATTGATCATCTCCAATGTGGAATCAACCTGTGGATGTACAGTTCCTAAATATACCACCAATCCGGTGCAGAAAGGCGGACAAGGGACTATCACCGTCACTTTTAACGCAGCAGCTGTACAACCCGGATTCACTAAAGCGGTAACTATCAAATCGAATGCACGTACGCCGGTTAAAGTCCTTTATATTAAAGGAGAAGTGGTAGCATCGAGCAGCAGGTAATAGCAAAATATTTATGCATAAAACCTCTCCCCAACCGAAGAGGTTTTTTTATTTTTGCGCCATGCCAGAAATATCAAGTAAAGGCAGGCAAATGCCGGCTTCCCCTATTCGTAAACTCACTCCGTTTGCCGATAAAGCAAAACGTGATGGTAAAAAAGTATTTCATTTAAATATTGGTCAGCCAGATATTGAAACTCCGGAAGGCATGCTAAATGCCATTAAGGATATTGATTTTAAGGTGTGGGCTTATACCCCATCTGAAGGGACTTTAGCCTATCGCACGAAGCTTGCAGAATATTATAATAAGCTAGAATATGATATAGACCCTTCGCAGATATTAGTAACTGTGGGTGGTTCTGAGGCAATTACTATCGCCATGCAGGCCTGTGTAAACGAGGGTGATGAGATTATAATACCAGAACCCTTTTACGCCAACTATAATGGCTTTGCTTGCATGAGTAATGTAGTGGTCAAGCCAATACTTTCATTTATTGAAAATGGTTTTGCTTTACCAGCAATCAGTGAATTTGAAAAACTGATAACGCCCAAGACTAAAGCGATTATCATTTGCAATCCGAATAATCCAACGGGTTATCTTTATTCGCGTGAGGAACTTGAAGCACTTAAAGTGTTGTGTTTAAAATACAATCTTTTCCTCTTTTCAGATGAAGCATACAGAGAATTCTGCTATGATGGTCGTGAATTCATTTCTCCTATGCACCTTGAAGGACTTGAAGAAAATGTGATTGTTCTTGATACCGTGTCGAAGCGTTATAGCGCTTGTGGTGCGCGATTAGGCTGTTTGATCACTAAAAACAAAGAAGTTATTGCGGCCGGACTTAAATTCGCCCAGGCAAGACTAAGTCCTGGAATGGTGGAGCAAATTGCAGCTGCTGCGGCAGTAGACACTCCCGACAGCTATTTTGAAAAGGTTAATAAAGAATATACCCTTCGCCGGGATACATTAGTAAAACGCTTGAACAGTATTGACGGGGTATTCTGTCCTAATCCGGGTGGAGCCTTCTATGTGGTAGCCAAGTTCCCGATTGATAACGCCGATAAGTTCTGCCAGTGGATGCTGGAGGAATTCGAATATGACAATCAGACAGTAATGATGGCTCCTGCGACAGGTTTTTACAGTTCTGCAGGCACCGGAAGCAATGAAGTGCGTCTGGCATACGTTTTGAATGTTGAAGATCTGGAGAAAGCAATGACCTGCCTGGAGAAAGCTTTAGAAGCGTATCCAGGACGTAAGAGCTAATCTGGCAAGGATATGGGTGGGATTTCGTATCTTTGTATATACTTTACCACCAAAAATTAACGGGCCCGACCGGAATTGACAGGATGGAGATAGGTATGTAAGCATGCAGCGCGTTGTGAGACTAGCGCTTAAATCTGAACTCTCAAACCACAATTGGCGAAAATAACTACGCCTTAGCTGCCTAATTTAGAATTAGCATAGCTTTTGTCCCGCTAGGTTCCGCTTTGTAGCTTAGCACCAGGGGCATCGAACAACAAAGCTGGCCAGGGTTTAATGGTGTGATAACCCGGCAAGATAAGACACCTACGGAAGAAGGTACAGGCGAGCGGTTGGCCTTCCCCTTCCCGACAATAAAATAACTGCTAAGCACGTAGAAAGCATAATTTGTCCCATGTTTGGACGAGAGTTCGAATCTCTCCGGGTCCACTTGATGATTAAAAAGCAGGCAGCAGCCTGAGCAAAAGCAAAAGAAACCAAGTCCCGCAGGGCTTGGTTTTTTTGTGCACCGAAGGATGCCCGAGCACAGCGAGGCTGCTTTTTGATCCCCTGCACGGGTTAGGAGAGATCAGCGCCAGCTAATCTCAAGCACACCTCAGCCAAGTACAACAAGCTTGGTTTTTTTGTGCACCGAAGGATGCCCGAGCACAGCGAGGCTGCTTTTTGATCCCCTGCACGGGTTGGGAGAGATCAGCGCTGCTAATCTCAAACACACCAAGTCCAAAACCCTCCTCCTCCTACCTACCATAAATTTTGGTATTTTTATTGCTTTTAAGCGACCATCCTGAACAAAAGGATATTTTCTCTATACAGCATACCAGTTTCCTAATGATCAAAAAACTACTCCTGATAACCCTCCTGTCTTTCGGCCTCAGTCTCCCTTCTAAAGCAAACTTCGACTTCAACAGCAATTGCATAAAAGCCTATCAGGCCATATTTGACCTGCGCTTAAATGACGCAAAAGCTCTGATCCAAAACGAGAAGAAACAGAACCCTAATAATGGAATAACTATACTTCTTGATAATTATATCGACTATTTCACCCTGCTTGCTTCAGAAAACAAATCAGACTATGAGCGCTTGAAAAACAATAAGGCGACGCGCTTAAGTGCATTAGAAAAGCAGGATAAAAATTCGCCGTACTATCTTTTTGCCCAGGCTGAAGTTAATTTGCAATGGGGTATGCTAAAAAGCAGATTTCAGGACTACTTCTCCTCAGGGATGGACATTAAAAAGGCTGATAACTTACTAACGGCCAATATTGCCAAGCACCCCTCGTTCTTGCCGAACAAAAAGAGCGCCGGTCTTATCGATGTAATTTTTGGATCAATACCTTCAAATATGAAAGGGATTTTTTCAACTCTTGGGATTAAAGGAAATGCAGCTGTTGGAATACGTTCTTTAGAATCGCTGGTGTCTAGCCTTCCAAGGTCTTCATATAAGTTTTACACCGACGAGGTAGTGTTCTTTCTCTGCTATATTGAGACAGACCTGGTGCATAACAAAGCGAATTACAGCAAGATCATGGGCTACACAAACACAATGGACGATTCCAGTTTGCTGAAGTCTTATCTCCAGGGTTATGTATCTGCACGGAGCGCGAGAAACGACAACGCGATTGAATATCTTCAAAAAAGACCCAAAGGGAGCGAATATCTCAACTTCCCTGTGCTGAACTACCACCTGGGAAATGCTAAATTAAATCGCGGTGACGCTGACGCGAATATCTACTTAATCAACTTTTTGAAGGAGTACAAAGGGATCAACTACGTCAAAGATGCCTACCTGAAGCTTGCTTATTATTTCTATCTGCGCGGCGATAACGCGAAGTATAATACCTTTTTGAAAATGGTAAAAACTCATGGAAGTCTCTACGATGAAAAAGATAAGCAGGCTTTGAAAGAGGCAAATGATGCTGCGCCGGATATGGACCTTTTAAAGGCACGTCTTTATTTCGATGGCGGATATTATCCAAAAGCTTTAGCTGAATTAACAGGAAAGGACGCTGGAGATTTCAAGTTGAAGCGTGACCAGATTGAGTTATATTACAGGCTAGGTCGTATCTACGATGAATCGGGCCGCGATTCAGACGCTGTCGTCAGCTACCAAAAAGCTATTAATTCAGGAAAGTTGAGCTCTTACTATTATGCTGCAAATGCGGCCCTGAGTATTGGTAGCATATACGAGAAGAAAGGTGATAAAGCTAAAGCAGCTTCTTACTATAAACAGGCAATTGCCATGAAGGACCATGAATACGAAAATAGTATCGAATCGAAAGCAAAAGATGGATTGAAAAGAACGGGATATTGAAACAGAGTCACGCATCACCGTGCTGCTCCAATCCAGTTTTTTCGACCCTAACAGCGGCATATTTTAGTGATTGAGCTGACTACTCGTCCGTAAACCGCACTTGCTTTTGAATAGCCTCTTTATGATGCGCATTTATCTTCTTTCCCAGTTCCTCAAAATCAAAATCGTGATTGGTTCCGCAATCGAGCATATGGAAATAGGTTGATGGCTTTAAGCTCTCAAAATATTCTATGATAGTGCTACTCCAGAGCAGCTGACAATCATTCCGGATCTGAGGAACAATATGACTTATCCCATCTTTCATTAGGATTGTGCGGATATGATGCGACTCCAGGTTTCCCTGTGGAAACATTAGAAGCAAATTACCAGGGGTATTTAAGATTTCGGCTGCATACTCAAGACTCTCATTTACCGATGCTGTTCCCGGAGAAATGGAAAAACATCCAAAATACTTGAGCCACGGGTTCATCTGCATCTGTTTCTTTAGAACCATAATGTAAAAGCCGTTCAAACCACGCGTCTTATGGATCGCATTGAACGCAAGATAAGCGGCAAGAAAACCATCCCAGAAACTAAAATGATTGGACATTAATATATAAGAATGGCCAGGTTTGATATTAACGTGATTAATGATCAATTTATTGAACCGGCGCCGCAAAAACCAGTTCAAGAATTTGCCCGCAGTCTTAATTAACAGGTGGTTTTGCCTTGCTTTAATAATCATTTAGAAGAACCGATAATTCATTTGCAAAGTTACGATTGATCATGTCGTGATTTTCATTGATTACCAGTTGGCGGGCAAAATTGATCTTAGGAATAACGGCCTGTCCAATTTTTGGGGGATAATTCCGGTCTCGCTCCCCAAATATGAACACGCTTTTAATCTCATGCTTGTTCAGCATACTGACAAACTTTACGGCATCAAGCTTCAAAAACCGCATATAACTTGCGCAAGCGTAAAAACTAAATCGCTGGTCGGGGCTCGAGACTTCTTTAAACAGGATATCATAGCCTTTCTGATCTATGATCCTTGTTCTTCGCAACACTGATAGCATACGCGTCATGCCATTATTACTTAATGCCATCCGTTCAAGCACTTTGTTGCCGAGCGAGTTCGAACTCAGGAACGTAAGTAACCTACCCGGCTTCAGGCTTGAAGGCGCAGCAATGAAAAGCTCCTGTATCTGCTCCGCCATTTCCTCTATCAAGCTGGTTGCATAGTGCGATCCCATGGAATATGCTATAATTGAAAAATTATCAACTTGAGTGGAACTACAAAAGTCCCTGAATAATTCTGCAAGCTGCTGTTTCGTGATACCTTTTTTTACGGCTGCTACACTCTGATCTTTGAGTAATGTACCCTTATGGAAAAAGAGATCGAATCCGTAAAACGTGTACTTATCACCCAATGTTTCTTCAAGCACCCGGAACTGTCGCCCGTGCATACCATAGCCGTGAAAGCAGAACATGTTCTTTGGCCCGGCACCGAACTTATAGTAGTGCATAACAACCAGGTCATTCGAGAAATAATGATCAGTCATACGTTTTCTTAACGATTGCGATGGCAAAGGCATAATCACCGTCGTGGGTAATGCTTAGGCTGATATCGAGTCCGGAAAGATTAGCTGGCAAATTGATTTTTGGTATCCCGGCAATCTTTGATCTTATAACTTCAATTTTCTTAAAAGGCAAAGCTTGTTTGTAGAGTTGCTTGACCGCTTTGTATACTGCTTCTTTTGCGGCCCAGGTTGATGCATAACGCAGCATTGGCTGGTCGAAGCTATTGCAGTAATCTATTTCGCGAGAGGTAAACACTTTGGTTTTAAAAAGGTCAGTACATGACGCCACAAAATCCGGAAGATAAACTAAATCATTCCCCACTGCGAACTCATTCACGTTCAAGTCCATTATTGCTTTGCCAATATTAATCTTCATCAATTCCAATCCCCATGATATTAAATCCCCCATCGACGAAATGAATGTTTCCCGTGACTTTCAGTGATAGATCCGAGAAATAATATAATGCAGTATCTGCTACATTCTCTGCCGACACATTTCCCAGCGGAGCCGTTGCCTTACCGATCTTACGAAGCTTTCTCACGCCGTTTATTCCACCAGAGGAGGTTGTCATCACCAGTCCGGCCGAAACAGCATTTACCCGAATTCCGCTCTTACGGAAGTAACTTGCGAGATAGAGCATTATATTCTCCAATGCAGCTTTGTTAATAGCCATACCAGCGTATGCCGGAAAAACCCGTTGCGACGCATTATAGGTTAGGGTAAGGACCGATGCATTTTTCGCCATCATTGACTCAGCTGCCCTGCAAATTCTAAGCAAAGAATATGCACTTATATTAAACGAATCCATTAAATCCTCAAACGGAATGTCTATATATGATGGTGCTGGTTGTGTACTTCCAGGCAAGCTGTAGCACATCACATCCTGACTTCCAAAAGCCACACCATGCAGGATATAATCTATCGAGCCAAGCCCATTATAAATCTTTTCCAGAAAATTTTTAATAGCAGACTCATCGCGTACATCCACTTCCATAGCGTATTCTGCACTCATACCGTTCGACTCCAGTAGAAATAGTACTTCGTCGCGAGTTTCGGCCACGTAATTCAGTACGACTTTGCAACCCGATTGATGCAACTTCAATGCTACGTGAAATGCTATCGAGCTTTCATTTCTTACCCCGAAAACTACTGCTATCTTATCCTGATTATTGATCATGAAACATCTTTTGATACCAACATTGCGCTATTTGTACCACCAAAGCCATAGTTTAGACAAGCGACGGTATTTACTTCCTTTTGAAAGCTCTGTTGTGGTAGCAAATGCCTGTAGCTATTCATAGGTTCTACCGGGCCGTTCCAGTCAGGTGATTTTTGAATGTTTTCCAACTCAGCATTGAGGTCATTTGCATTTAGACAAGGTAAAACCATCTGCTTTTGCAGCATCAATATGGCTGTTATAAATTCAACTGCTCCGGCTGCACCCAGCATGTGGCCAAACTGCGACTTAGGTGCAGATATATGATAGCCACTGTCGCCCAACACATCTACTACACTAAATAGCTCGATCGGATCTCCGGCAGGTGTAGACGTTCCATGTACCTTGACCACATCAGGCCTGATGCCTGAATCGCCCAGTAATCCTTTCCAAAGTCTTCGCTGACCTCCAAAAGAAGGATAGAACATATCACCGTCTCCATCAGAGTTGTTAAAATAATTATCAATCACTCCAAGAATCTTAGCTCCCCGGTTTTTTGCCATTTCATATTCTTCAAGGCATACGAGCCCTGCTCCGAATGAACATACAAAGCCATTGCGATTGACATCAAATGGCCGAGAACTTTCTTCGGGTGCAAAACCGCGGCTTAGTACCGCCATAGAATCAAATCCAAAAAGGGATTCAATTGAAGTAGTTTCAACGCCCCCGGTAATGACCCGGTCCTGCGCGCCAAATTTAATCAAACGATAGGCATGACCAATGTTGCCCAACCCGGTCGCACAAGCAGAAACTATTGTCTCCACTACGCCCCTGTTCTTAATTAAGCATGAGACGTTAGCTGCTTCACGGTAAACCATCCCGCGATCAACTGTATGCGCCCCCGGGGAGCGGGATTTCCCTCCTAGTTGAAAAACATGGTGCCACGCGGGGCGTAATATCGCATGTCCGCAGCCCCCTGATCCGATAATAACTCCAGTTCCTTCGGATTGGACCTCCTTTTCAGACCATCCAGCCATTTTGATCGCTTCCTTGGTGGCAAGCATTGCCCATATACTTCCCATATCGGCCGTGGCGAGGTTCGATGTTGGAATCCTGTTTAAAAGATCCACATACACTTCTGGATAATTGGCGACAATGGTGGAATAAATTGTCTCGAGATTCATTTCGGCGTCGGTAATGTAACCCGACACCTTTGACCGGACCTGTTTATCGAAGGAAACCGCCTCGTCCCACACTCTTATAAGGCTCTTATTTGAAAAAAGCTTTTCAGAAAAGTCGTTCAGATCCGCACAAGTCGGAAACGCCCCGCCCATACCTACCACAGCAACTTTCCTTCCCTGATTTTCCATTTAAGCCCTTGCTTTAACTTTTATAACCAAGTCGACAATATCTTTAACCTTGGACCCCATATCATCGATATCATCATCATCAAACTCAACGTCGAATTTTTGTTCTGCTTTGGCAGCGATATTAATTAGCTCGGTTGATGGCGTGTTCAGATCCGCAATAAAATCAGTCTCTTCTGTGACATTGTTGAGCTTCTGCGGGTCGATAGTCCGTACCGTTCTTAGTATTTCTACCAGCCCATCGATTATTTCTTGTCTTTCCATTATTTATTTGTTGTAAAAGTTTCTTTTTTTAATGCTCTCCCGGTAATGTCATAAAGTTCAGCCACCAGACTAAAGTCTTTGCTAATTTCGTAATTATCGAGCTTTGACTCATTAAAATCAGCAAAATAACCGTTCAGATCCAAACCAGCCGGCACTTTATATATCCTCCCATCACTTACCATTTGCCTGAACTTGTAAAACTTTATCTTTCCAACGCTGATAAAGGTTTCTCCCTCAGCCAGGTAATTATGGAAGTTTACATTTCCAACACTTATAAAAGCCGGAACAAATCGATCTTTTAATTCCATGGGGGTGCAATTCAGTTTCTTACATTCCAGGAAGGTACCACAAGAGACAATAGTTGCTTGTGCAAAAGCTTCGATCTGATCTACTCCGCGAAACACCCCAAAATGGTCATCAACATCTCTAGCTTTGGGAGTATAGCTTGCAATGATTCCTGCCTGCGGGGAATGCCAGTGGAAGGCATCTAAAAGACGCTTTGTTGGCCCATGCAATAGCATCTCAGAAGGCTCATACCCCACAAGATTATTGATCTCAGAATAATCCGCCATTTATTTCAATATTACTACCGTTAATGTACGATGCTTTGTCTGACAGTAAAAAAGCTATGGTATCAGCGATCTCTTCTGCCTTGCCAAAACGCTGAGCTGGGATCATCTTCAAATATTTATCTCTTTCAGCTTGCGGAATCGCGTCTGTCATTGGGGTTTCGATAAATCCAGGTGAAATACTGAGCACCCTGATCTGATGGTCATGGTTTAAAGCAGCCGCTTCTTTGGCCAGAGATTTAGAAAATGCAATTAATCCTGCCTTGGTGGCAGCATAGACGGATTGAAAAGCATTCCCGGTTTCGGCAACACATGAGCTGACATTGATGATGATCCCCTTATTCTTCAGTCCGAAGATCTTAAAAGCTGTTTTAGAGATCATGATTGGAGCTTTTAAGTTAACCATCATCATCGTATCGATGTCACTTTCTGGTTGAAAAGCCAAAGGTTTATCAAATGATACCCCAGCGTTATTGATCACCGCGAAAAGATCATCTCCGTGTTCCGATTTAAGCTTTTTACAGAATTCCTTTAGTTCATCGGGATTATTCAGATTAGCCGTTAACACGAAGTTTCCTTCCTTTAGCTCGCTGATATTTTCATCTTTTGAAGCGTGCAGGATAAGGCAAAAATCCTGATCCAGTCTGCGTGCCATCGCTAAACCCAAACCCTTACTTGCTCCGGTAATTAACACTTTTGGTTTGTTCACGAATGTTGATTTAGCTTGATTATTAGACGCTCAAAAATAGAAATATACTTGAACGAAATAAATTGAAATATACTTCGCTCTTCTAATATCAGTCAGCGAGCTCTATCCATACTGGTCCGTGATCGCTGCTCTTCTCCCAGCCCCGCACATGTCGGTCCACACCAGCTGCTTTCAAACGAGCTTCAATTGATGGGCTCAACAGAAAGTGATCGATCCTTAAACCCGCGTCACGCCCATAAGCATTGCGAAAATAATCCCAAAATGTGTAGATCTTCTGATCGGGATATAATTTGCGGATAGCGTCCGTCCAGCCCTGCTCCATAATATTACCGAATGCTGCGCGCGTCTCTGGTCGGAATAAAGCATCATCAACCCAGCGCTCCGGTTTATACACGTCCAGCTCAGTTGGCATTACGTTATAATCGCCGGTTAAAACTACTGGCAGTCCGCTCGCAAGAAGCTCAGCCGCATGGATTCTCAGCCTCTCAAACCACTGCAGCTTATAATCGAACTTAGGGCCGGGTGCAGGATTACCGTTGGGAAGGTAGAGGCATCCGACAACAATATCATTTATCCATGCTTCTATATATCTGCTATGCAAGTCTTCCGGGTCACCAGGGAGTACCCTTCTCAATTCTTTAATCTCCATATCCCGTGCAAGGATAGCAACCCCATTCCAACTTTTTTGTCCATGCCATATAGCATTATAACCGGCATCGTTGATTGCCTGTACAGGAAACTTCTCTTCTGGGGCCTTCAATTCCTGCAGGCAAACAATGTCAGGCCGGGTCTCTTCAAGCCAGCGAAGCAGCACGGGCAATCGTCCGTTAACACCATTCACATTGTAGGTAGCTATTCTCATTAGGGGCAATTTTAGAAGGGGCAATATCGTATAAAAATAAATAAAAACGGTAATGGAGGCTTGAGGTTTGAAGGTCGTATAAAAGTCATATGTGATGGATATGTCTTTCTTATGACCAACATAAAAGCTGCATTTGTGTTATTTGTTTAAACATATAAAATAATGAGCGACAAACTTCTTTTACCTTATAACTCAGGTTCGTTAGAACTTAAGAATAGGACAGTCATGGCTCCCATGACCCGCAGCCGTGCTACATCAAATAACATACCTACTGATATAATGACCAATTATTATCAGCAACGTGCTACCGCCGGGTTGATAATTACTGAAGGTACTTCCCCCTCTCCTAACGGCCTGGGGTATTCAAGTATTCCAGGGATTTTCAACGCAGAGCAGGTAGCGGGTTGGAAGAAGGTCACTGACGCTGTTCATCAGGGCGGTGGGAAAATCGTTATACAATTGATGCATACTGGCCGTATTGGTCATCCACTCAATCTTCCAGAAGGAGCTGAAATACTAGCTCCTTCAGCTGTAAAGGCTGCCGGCCAAATGTTTACAGTAAAAGAGGGAATGCAGGACCATCCTGAGCCCCGTGCATTTTCAACTGAGGAAGTCCAAAGTACAATCGAAGAGTACGTGACAGCTGCTAAAAATTCGATTGATGCCGGATTTGACGGCATTGAGCTGCACGCTGCAAATGGCTATCTCATCGAACAGTTTTTAAATCCCGGAACAAATACTCGAGACGATCAGTATGGCGGTAGTATTGAAAACAGAAGCCGCTTCCTGCTGGAAATAGTTGAGCAAACGGTGAAAGTAATCGGAAAGGACAAAGTTGGTGTCCGCTTTTCACCATATGGAGCATTCAACGATATGCCAGCATATGATGCAGTGGATGAAACTTATACCTACCTGGCAGAAAAACTAAATGAACTTGAAATCCTTTACATCCACGTCCTTGATCACTCTGCCGGAAACAGTTCGCCGGATATAACCCGGGTGAAGGATATAATTAGATCCCGCTTTCAAAACATACTTATATTCTGCGGTGGATTTAACAAAGAAAAGGCTGAGGAGGAACTAAAACAAGGAATCGCCGACCTAATCGCTTTCGGAGTACCGTTTCTTACAAACCCTGATCTTGTTAAACGTATGGAGGTTGGTGCTGAATTAAATCAGCCCGATTATAATTCATTTTACACACCCGGTGAAAAAGGATACACAGATTACCCATTTCTGAATACCTGATTGTGCTGATTAATGATTCTGAACCGCAAAGTTCCAAAGCATCGGGCTTGCAAATAGCATGCGATTAAATCAACTTCGCTTTGCAAGATGCTTGTGCACTTTGCGGTTAATCAAAGAGTTTCTAAATTGCTTACTATGGATATGAAAAGAAAAGATTTCCTGAAAGCATCAATAGCTGCGGCTGGCCTTTCTGCGGTCCCGGAACTGGCAGCTGCTAGAACCTCTGCGGCTAAGCGATCGTTCCGCTTTGCTTTCATTTCGGATATACATGTTAAACCTGAGCGAGTTGCTGAGGAAGGAATGGCGAAAGCCTTACAGCATATTCAAAAATTAAAGCCAAAGGCAAATTTTATTGTAATGGGCGGCGACGCAATTTACGATTCTCTTAAGGCTACGAAGGAATACACCAAACAACAATGGGATCTTTATCAATCTATTCTTCAAAAGAATAATAGCCTGCCCGTTTATAATTGCATTGGCAACCATGATATTTTCGGCTGGTACAATATACCCAAGGACACAGGCGATCCCCTTTACGGCAAGGCCTGGGCCTTGAAAGAACTAGGTCTGTCAACGCCTTATTACCATTTTAACAAAGGCAAGTGGGATTTCATAGTCCTCGACAGCACTCAGGAGCGCAATGAAGGCGGTTATATTGCGAAGCTTGATGAAGCACAGTTTAAGTGGCTTGAAAGAAAGCTCGACGACATACCATCTGACCATTTTATCAGCATCATTTCACATATCCCAATTCTGTCTATCTGCGCCGGGCTCTACTTTGGTAAGAACGACCCTAATGGAGATCTAAGAATTCAGTATATGCTCATGCATACAGACTTTTTTAAGATAAAAGACCTGTTCAATAAGTATCCGAATATTAAAAACTGCCTGAGTGGCCACATTCACCTGCAGGATAAAGTCGACTATAACAACATTGAATACTTTTGCAACGGAGCTATAAGCGGTAATCTCTGGAAAGGCCCGTACTATGAATTTGGTCCTGCCTATGCGCTGTTTGAGTTTTATGAAGATGGGAGCTGCCAACGTGAGATGATCTCGTATTGACGTGTTGTAACGTTGAATGTTTTAACCCTTGGACTTTTTTGATTGAGGCTGTTCCAGCAGACAAATCTTTACCCGCTGATACATGCTTTTCTTGTCAAGGGCACTTTCAAGCTGATCGAGGATGCCTAAAATATTCACATCAGCCTCGGCAATCCACTTTCTGTTCTCGTCTTTAATGACATCCAGAATTGGCTGAAGTTGGGAAAGAATCTTTTTGCCGCCGGGGCTCAATGAGATCATGCGCTTTCGGGCATCCTTTTTATCGGTGCTTGTTTTTACAAGTTTCCGATCAACGAGCTGATCAACAAACTGCACGACTGCTGGATGGCTAAGCTCTAATGATTCAGAGATCTCGGTAATAGCAAGGATCTTTTCACGATTAAGCAACTCCAGCACAAGGTACCATTTGGCTTCAAAATCGACATCCGATTCCTTATAGATTTTGCTGACATCCTGCGAAAGCCGCTCACTCAACCTTTTCAGGCGCGTAGCGATCGCCAATTCTCCCAAATCATTGATTAAATTCATGCTTATAAAACTAAATATATAAATGCATATAAAACTGATCTGAAACATCTTCAGAAATCTGCTCCCATTTCTCATTTGTGACTTTATCCAGGATCTCATTTCAAATAATTGATTATCCGTTTTGCTAATCTTTTCGACTCTCCACTTTCACCTTTCCTCTTTCACTTCTCCATTCTCAACTCTCCACTTTCCACTCTCAACTATCACCTTTCAACTTATCTACCCCGCCCTTCTCTTCTCATCCTCGGCGCCCCCGCTTCTCCTTCTGGAACCCGGAACCTGCGTTTTTCCGAAACGATATGTAAAGCTCAAGGTTCCTACACGTGTATCCCTCGTTTGAAGGAAGTGCTCGCCATATCCGCTCAGCAGAGTGAACGCATCTATCCCGTTTGTGAAGAATACATCACTAACGTTTAGTTTTAGTGAAGCTTTCTTATCGAAAAGCTGCTTCTGAACCCCCAGTCCCATTGACCAAATTGGATCTATTTCTAAGAAACCATAAGTTGATTTACCCTGATAATTACCAATAAACTCTGCCGTAACTGTATTATTCACAACAAAATTATTGTTGCTATTGAAGGTAAAAGTTGTCCGGCCCGCGTTAAGATTAGTATTAACCAGGTTTCCGCTGTATCTGCCATAATACAGAAGTGCATTGTTTGTACTGTTTAACCACTTGCCAACGCTTATTGGGAACCCGAAGCTAAAATTATAGTAATCAAACTTCGCCAGGTTACGGCCTGTTTGCAGGACGGTATTAGGCTCGGTATCGGGTGAGAGTACACTTAAAATATTATCGGTAGTTCTGCTGTAACCAATTTTAGTAATGAACTTCTGTTTCAGAGTATGCGTCAGTTCAAATGAGTTTGTCAACTCTGGTTTCAGGAATGGATTTCCTGCTGATGAAGTTGCAGGATCCAGGAATACCTTAAATGGATTGAGCTGCCTGTAAGAAGGTCTGTTAATACGGCGGCTAAGCGATATCCCAAGATCATTGTTTTCACTAAATCTGTATCCAAGATATCCGCTCGGAAATAGTTGGGTATAATTCCGATCGAAATTAGAGTTGTCTTTTAACTGAACGCCTTCTGCTACCGTATTCTCCAATCGTAAACCTAATTGAATATTTAATTTCTTCCACTTACCTGAGGTGTTAACATATGCCGCATTTATATTCTCATTGTATATAAAGTGATTGCTCTTGCCCGCATCCAGAATATCGCTTCCGTTACTGCGATCATAGAATGCCACATTGTTATCTGACTCTACCCAACTACTTTTCAAGCCTGCTTCAAAACGACCGTTCCATGCCTTTAATGGTTGGTTGTAGTCTATTTTAAACGACCGAATATCCAGAAGTCCTGAAAGATCACCCAATAGCTTGTACGGTGTACGGGAAGGAACATCATTTAAACCATAATAATTTGTTGTATAATTCTGAATCTCATCAGAACGAAATCTTGCGTAGTCAAGGTCAGCACTTAGCTCCTTTCCGCCAGAATCCAGGGTGTGCTTGTAATTCAGGTTATAGCTGGTGTTGGTACGTTCTGGAGAATTCGTTCCAACAGTATTAAAAGAACCAGTAGCTTGATTTGTAGCATTGAAAGATTTTGCACGGCTATCAGCATCAACATTCCCCTTGTTTGAGATGCCGTTGACAGTAAAACCTAATATAGCTTTTTTACCAAGGTTATAGTCTGCTCCAAGTCGCAAATTATGATTATTAAATGCGAACTGAAAGTAGTTAACATAGTTATTGCCACCGGTTAATTGATTCGATGGTGTGTAGAAATTTCGGAATATAGTAAGGTCGTTAAAGTCTTCACGATATCCATAATTATACGAACCAAACACATTCAGCTTTTTGGATCGGCTGTTAAAATTTAGTGAGGGGTTAAGTTTGGAATATACTCCCTGGCCGTAGCTCAACGACAAACTTCCATTTGTTCCAACATTGTTTCCCTTTTTTAACCTGATGTCAATGATACCCGAGTTTCCAGACGCATCGTATTTGGCCGAGGGGTTTGTGATCAGGTCAATCTTTTCGATCTGTTCTGCAGACATGCTTCGAAGCATATTTGCCAGGTCCTGCCCGGACATAGGCACCAATTTGCCGTCAATCATGACAAGAACACCCTGCCTGCCCCGCATTGCTATATTATCATTCTGGTCAACCGTGATCCCAGGCGCCTTTTCAAGGACTTCCAATGCTGTACTTCCCACAGCAGTGAGTGAACTTGCAACATTGATAACCGTTTTATCATATTGCTGTTGAATGAGCGGCCGCGCTGCAGTGACCACAACTTCTTTTAAAGAATTCTCCGCCCGGATCAAATTAATTTTGCCAAGATCGATATTCTGCCGCAGGCTGATCGTGTCAGACTGATATTTCTCAAAATTCATGCTTTGCGTTATGAGGAGATATTTGCTGGCCGGGATGCGGTCAAACACAAAGTTTCCCGCATCATCAGGAAACTCCATCTTTATCAGCTTTTTATCTTCAGCCTTTAGTAGGTGCATTGTAACATCATCTGTCTTTTGATTTCCAGACGCAGATAATGTTCCTTTTATTTGAAATGAAGATGTCTCCTGTGCTAAAGCGGAACTTATGTAAACGCTTACACAAATAATTGCTATAAATGAATTTAACGAAAAAGATTTCATACTATTACTTAATGACTATGCAAAGGTAATAATGCGGTTTGTTAAATTATGTTAAAAGGTAAATTATTTCTTTTTATTCGTAAGTACTTACTTATAAATATGGAATAAATAATTAATAAATTCAGGAATAAGGTTTTATTGCATAGTTATCGTCTGTTCTGCTGAACTTAACCCGGTACTAAAGAGGTACCCCCAGGAGCACCAAGCGGGCAACTATCTGACAAAAGTGCAATATGAGCGGACAATCAGCGGAGAAAAAGTGTAGAGCAAAAGAACGTATTAAGGAAATACTCTGGACCGTCGACAATTGAGCGTTAAAGAAGTCCTCTCCATCAAAACGAAAAAAGCCCGGAAATTTATGTTTCCAGGCTGGCAATTAGGTGAAGAATGATTAATTTTTACAGTCTACCTTGTCAAATTCTATATTGAAAACCGAGGCATCCGAAAAGACCTCTCTTCCAGTTTTGGGATCGATTGTATAGTTTTTCTGAACAAGCTTATCACCACTTAACTTAAATTCAACCTGCAGGGTATCATTCGTACCCTCCTGCATGTAGACCCAGGTTCCTTTAATAAGATCACCATCTCGTGTTGCATTAATCCTTCCAACTCTCCTATCCTTTTCTTTAGGATAATGACCGAAATCACCGGTTACATTATCACCATCCAGGGTAAGTTTCAATGAAGTGGTATCCTGATTAGCTGTTCCGGCAAGCTTTTGAAAACAAAGAGTTTCTACCATGGGCTCTTCAGTTACCTTTACATCCGTATTGACGTTAACTGTTGTGTCGGACGACTCTGTGGTTTTTTCCGGCTGGGACGTGCATGCTGCCATACTTAAAGTTCCAGCAAATAATATCATTAATCGTTTCATATTGTGTTTTTTCGATATGAAGCAATTATCTTGCCTATGAGACACGTTGGTGTTGAATTCCGAAAAATTTATCACTGAAATTTACCAGGAACAATTCATTCGTGGAGCGTGTAATTCCAGTATAAAGCCATCTTAAAAATTCTGTGTTAAGCATCTCATCTGTAAGATAGCCCTGATCAATGAAAACAGCAGGCCATTGCCCTCCCTGAGCTTTGTGACAGGTAACTGCGAACGCGAATTTGATTTGTAGGGCATTATAGTAAGGGTCCTTCTTCATTTCCTCCATCCTGATTTGCTTATTTTCAAAATGGCTATAATCCTCCTGAACAGCGTCAAATAATCGCTTGCTATCTGCCCCAGACAAGCTTGGAGTTTCGGCATACAAGGTGTCTAGCAAAACTTTACAGGTCAAGGGCTCTTCATCAGGATAATCCAACAGTTCGATAACGACTTCGGCGAACCGAAAGCCATACTGTTCTTCTATTCTCCTAACCTTTCTGATCTTTGCAATATCCCCGTTAGCAATAAATCCACTACTATTATCCTCACCCTGCAGCCAGAAATAATTGTTTCGCACCACCATTATGAAATCTCCTCCTGTTATCTCTTCCTCACGATATAATATTCGGTTCCTGATATTCTGGTTATAAGCGTTTGCACTTTTGTTAGATCGGCAGATAACAATAGAATTTTCAATGCCGTATTTGTCGTAAGCATAGCTAAGGCCTTCAACGAGCTTCTCACCCGTCATCTTAAAGATGTCCCTGAAACCTTGCAGCTTGAAACGAGGGAAAACGTTCTTGTTTTTCCTGATGAGCTCTCGTAATTCCGTAGCATTATAAAGGATTCCTGACTCTTTCTCCTGGCGTACAACATCAGTAAGTTCATAACTGAATAAATGCAGGCCGAAATTGTCATTTAGCACTTTAATATCCAATGCCGGACTTTTTTCTGAACCGACAGGCGGCAATTGGGCCGTATCACCTACAAGCATCAGCTTACAGTTCTTACCATTATATACATAGCTTATCAGGTCCTGAAGCAAACTTTGCCTGCTGTAATCATGTATCTGATCTGAGATCATGGAAGCCTCATCCACGATGAAAATAGTGTTTTCTGATAAGTTATCAGCCAGCACAAAGTTCATATCCGGACTGGCTGCAACTTTCTTCCTGTATATCCTTTTATGGATTGTGAATGCCTTCTTTCCCGAGTAATTGCTGATTACCTTTGCCGCCCGGCCCGTAGGAGCCAGCAATACCGACTTGAGTTTGACGCGGGACAAAACCTTCACAAGTGCGCTTATCAAGGTAGTTTTACCCGTACCTGCGTATCCTCGAAGCAGAAAGCATTCCTCACCCGAACCCATTGGCAAAAAATCTTCAAGCAGACGGAATACTTCTTGCTGTTGTAAAGTGGGTGTTTTCCCAAAATTCTGTTCCAGCAGGTCCCTGATGTTCATCGCTGCAATTTGCGAAATCTCTTAGTATTTCGAACCCTGAAGCTTCAAAACAATGAAAATAAATTAGACGTGAAATTGGATTCATAGCATCTAGTAGTGAAAATCTGCTCCAAAAACTGATTTTATTTAATGACAAATGTTAAACAGAAAACATACTTTTGTGAGAGATGAATAAACTGCTTTATCTTTCTGATGATGACCTTCAATCGCAGCTGGCAGCCCGGTATGACCTCCTCGTACAGATTGGACTTGAAACTTTTCAATATGCTATAATCGATAAGCAGATCAATCAAGTTAAGGTACTGGCAGAATATGAGTTGACCCTGCCGGCGCAAAATAAAGACATCATAAAAGCGATAGAAGGACTTCCAGAAGCTAACCGGCAATTTAAATTTGCTTTCAACTCAGTAAAAATAGCTTTCAATTCGTCGGATTTCACGTTTATCCCAGCAGATCTTTATCAGGAAGGCATCCGCGAAGAATATGGAAAATACTTGAATCCAACAGGTAGTTCTGAGCTTTTGGTCAACAATATCGCGTCAGCTGAAATAAAAAATATCGTTGCCATTGATTCTGACTTAAATTCAGGCTTGAACAAGATATTTCACAGGCCTAGAATCTACAATCAGGCATATCCTTTCATTGAAGGTGTGCAGAAATACCTTAATCGGGAAGACGAAACGGCTTGCTTCTTTGATATTCAGCCTAAACAATTTCAGGTTGCAGTTTACAAACACTTTAACTTAGAATTTTATAATTCATTTGAATATGCAAATCCGGATGAATTCAATTACTACCTGCTGCACCTGATTGATTCTGCTAATATTGACACAGAAAAAACACCAATTATTTTAACCGGTAAGGTGTCATCGACGGACGACGTGCATCAAAGGCTGGAAAAATATTTCAGCGATATACGGTTTATCGAATCAAACGATTTGTCCAAATATTCTGACCAAATGGGAAAGGATAAGCCAAATGCCTTTTTCACATTATTCAGTCTTCAGCTATGCGAATAATAGGTGGTAGGCTGAAGGGCCTGCGCTTAAATCCTCCCGGAAAATTACCAGTCAGACCCACCACTGATAGTGCAAAGGAAGCCCTTTTTAATATTCTTTATAATCAATTTGACTTTGAAAGTCTGAAAGTTCTTGATTTATTTAGTGGCACCGGCAATATTTCTCTTGAGTTCGCATCACGGGGTGTTCCTTCGATTACATCAGTAGACCGTGATTTTGGTTGCTACAATTATTTAAAATCTGTTGCTAAACAATATTCGTTAGATTCTGTAAAACCGGTGAAAGCCGATGTACTTAAGTATTTGGAAGTTGAAACAGATCAGTATGATCTGATTTTTGTTGATCCTCCCTATGACCTCCCTCAGATGAATCAAATCGCGCCGATTGTCTTCCGAAGAAATATTCTGAAAGCAGATGGCGTGCTTATCGTCGAACATCACAGCATGAAAAAGATTGACAACGACCCACATTTCAAAGAACAACGTAAATATGGTTCTTCATCGTTCAGCTTTTTTACCCATCAATAGTTGTTATTTATTACACCCACTTTTGCGTATAGCTCTTTTATCCCTTAACTTTATAGTATGAAGATCGCCCTATTCCCAGGTTCCTTTGATCCCGTAACAAAAGCTCATGTTGATATTCTGCGTCGCGCAATCCCATTATTTGATAAGGTTGTCATCGGTATTGGTCTGAATAGCACAAAAGCGGCCTTCTTAAATATTGAACGCAGGAAAGAAATGCTGGAAGCGGTTTTTTCTGATGACAGTAAAGTAGAAGTAGCAACCTACGAAGGGCTGACCGTAGAGTTTTGCAAAAAAATTGGGGCAGCGTACATGATTCGTGGAATACGTACAGTTTCAGATTTTGAATATGAAAAAGCAATTGCCCAAATGAATCATGCTTTGGTTCCTGAAATAGAAAGCATTTTTATTGTTAGCAAGCCTGGATACTCTTCTATAAGCTCGACGATAGTGCGGGATATTATGAGGAATAATGGCGATGTACGGCAATTTTTACCTAAGGAAGCATTTGATCTGCTTTAGAGATCTACTTTTCCAGGACCTTTTTTAAAGTAGCCGTCTGGTGATCTACCAGCTTTTGCAATGGTCCGGACGCAAGCATCTTCATCATCATGTTGAGTTCTGCTGAAATCGAATGCAAGGCCACGGTTTTTCCGTCACCTTTATCACTAAGCGACCACTTAAGTTCTAAAGCAAAGGGTGCCTCCTCTGAAGGAATAGCAACAATCTCCTCATTCTTTTTCCGCGAAGAAATTTTAAGAGCCAGCTTTGCCATATTTTGAATGGTGAACTTTGCTTCATCCTCCGTTGACGACCAGTTGTAAATATTTTCAGGCATCAGCTGTTGATGATTATTCAGATCTGCCAAAAATTCGTAGACTTCAGCTACGGGCTTATTTACTGTAATCTTGCTTTCGATGATGGTCATACCTTAGCTTTTAAAGTGTCTCCCCAACCTTGCGGATCCTCGCGCCATTTACGCAGTAGTTTTAAATCTTCCTCCAGCACAAAATTGTGCTTCTGAGCGTATTCAATAAGTGCATTATAGTTTGATAATGTAAAGAAAGGACACTTGGCTTTTTTGAAGTTTTCTTCTGCAGCGTCGAATCCATAATTAAAGATCGCAACCAATCCAGCAACTTCACACCCTGCATCGCGCAAAGCATTAACTGCCTGCAGACTGCTTTTCCCGGTGGAGATTAAATCTTCCACAACAACAACCCGCTGACCCGGAGAAAATTCGCCTTCGATCAGGCTTCCTGTTCCATGTTCCTTTGCTTTTGAACGCACGTAAATGAAAGGCAGACCTAATTCCTGTGCAACTAACGCTCCCTGCGGAATTCCTGCGGTAGCAACGCCTGCCACAACTGAAACCGACCCAAACTCTTCCTGAACTAATTGAGTTAATTTTTGACGAATGTATGTCCTGATAGACGGGTGAGAGAGTGTAATACGGTTATCACAATAGATAGGAGATTTCCATCCAGATGCCCATGTAAATGGATTATTCGGTTGTAATTTAATTGCTTTAATTTGCAGAAGAAATTCTGCTACTTTTTGTTCTATCTCACCCTTGTTAGTCATGGCCCAAATTTATAAAATATATATCAATGAAACCGTTTTAATCATCTCAGATTCCATACCCACAGATGTGGAAGATTATCAGGAACTTAAACCAAAAGGCTTTAAATTTCCGAAGTTCTATGCTAGCATTAAGGATCAGGCTACACCAAAAACTTTTTTACTATTAGCCAGTGATTTCAAAGAGATCTTTAAAAAGATAAAGAAATCTATGCAAATAATCAAGGCTGGCGGTGGGCTGGTAAGTAATGAAGAAAATAAATATTTGTTCATTTTCAGGAAGGGTAAATGGGATTTACCGAAAGGTAAGCTTGACAAAGGCGAATCATTCAGAGTAGCAGCAGTCCGGGAGGTTGAGGAGGAATGCGGGATTTCAATAGATAGCAGCGGGGAAAAAGTTTGCAAAACCTATCATATTTACGAAGTATACGGGGAGCCGGTGATAAAAAAAACGGTATGGTATTGGATGAGAGCTAACAACCAGCCTGATCTTACTCCACAGATCGAAGAAGGGATTACTGATGCAAGATGGCTTGCCGCAGGAGATTTTATGCTTGTGCACGAAAACACATATCCGTTGATCAGAGATGTGATTAGGGTTATTGAATATTGATTGGGATTATCGTCTGAATCAGGGTTCATAAAAAAGCAAGATTTATAACGTCCTACTCAAATCATTAACCACTCTGACTTAGCTAATTCCCAAATTTGCTAATTTGCTAATTCGCACCTATCTTTCAGGTAACCTAACTCTCTTCAATGGAATGCCTTAACTGCGGAAAAGAATTTACAACCTCAGATAACTATTGTTCTGCTTGCGGGCAAAACACATCCACGGCACGTATGAGTACAGAGCATGCAGTTCATCAGTTCTTTCATGCGTTTACACATACTGACAAAGGCTTTTTTGATCTTATCCCCCAATTACTTACAAAACCAGGTATTGTAGCACGGGATTACAATGAGGGAAAACGTAAAACGTATTTCAGCCCATTCACATTCTTATTACTGATTGTCGCGGTGAGCACAATTCTGGTTGCCTATAATAATTTCATGAGTATGCCAACCGGAGACGGTCAACCATATCAGGTCAAGCTGGTAACAAATTTTCTCGATAAACATTTCAATGTAGTGGTATTGTTTGGAATCCCGTTAATGGCTTACTTTACTTCACTATTCTTCCGAAAGCGCATAAACTTTGCAGAAGGTCTCGTATTGATTTCATATGTCTCAGGTGAGCGATCTCTGTTTTTTGCGTTCGTGGTACTCCCTTTAGGTGTTATATTTAAAGATTACTGGTATTTGATAGTGTACAGTTATTTGGCGATTTTTATGTTGTATCTAAGTTGGGCTTGCAGCCAGTATTTGAATGACTACACACTTAAAACAAGGCTGAAGGGCGCTCTAATATTTGTAGTAAGTCAATGCATTATTAGCCTAATGATATCAATTGCTGTATTCATCTCTTATAAGATAAACCCGTCATAGCAGACAAAATTTCAGGTTAAAACTCTTACTTTCAGCCATTTATTCAGAAACAAGCTGAGGTGGCACGACATTATAGCAGGTGAAGAAGAACTAAACGCAAATGGTCTGTGTTTTGATACTTTAGATCATATGAATCTTAACAATTTTACCATCAAAGCGCAGGAAGCGATTCAAAAAGCTTCCGAGATAGCAGCCGGCAATCAGCAGCAAGCTATTGAGACTGCTCATATATTAAAAGGGCTTTTAACTGTCGATGAGAACGTTATTAGTTATCTTCTTAAAAAATTAAATATAAATGTAAATCGCATCACTGAAGTGGTTGATGCACAAATCCAGAGTTTTCCAAAGGTCAGCGGAAGCGAGATTTATCTGTCATCGGGAGGAAATAGTGCGCTTCAAAAGGCGCAATCCTTTCTTAAAGAATTCAAAGATGAATTTGTGTCCGTTGAGCACATCCTGTTAGGTTTGCTTGCAACCGGCGACAAGGTTAGTTCAATCCTCAAAGACGCTGGCGTAAATGAAAAGGATCTTAAAAAGGCGATCGTTGAGTTGCGGGGCAATACCAGGGTAACTGACCAAAATGCCGAAGCTACCTATAATGCTTTAAACAAATATGCCCGCAACCTTAATGAATATGCTGAATCTGGCAAACTTGATCCGGTAATTGGGCGCGACGAAGAAATAAGGCGGGTCATACAGATACTTTCGCGTCGAACCAAGAATAACCCAATTCTGATTGGTGAACCTGGAGTTGGTAAAACTGCAATTGCAGAGGGGATCGCCTTCCGTGTGATCCAGGGGGATGTTCCGGAAAATCTAAAATCTAAGACTGTTTATTCACTCGATATGGGTGCATTGATTGCAGGAGCAAAATATAAAGGAGAGTTCGAAGAGCGCCTGAAAGCAGTAATTAAGGAAGTGACCCAGAGTGATGGAGAGATCATTCTTTTCATCGATGAGATCCATACGCTTGTTGGAGCTGGAGGTGGTGAAGGTGCCATGGATGCTGCAAATATATTGAAGCCGGCATTGGCCAGAGGGGAATTACGTGCGATTGGTGCAACTACCTTAAATGAGTACCAAAAATACTTTGAAAAGGATAAAGCTTTAGAGCGCCGCTTCCAGAAAGTCATGGTTGATGAACCAAGTACCCAGGATGCTATCTCTATCCTGCGTGGCTTGAAGGAACGCTATGAAACCCACCATAAGGTACGGATCAAAGACGAAGCGATCATTGCTGCGGTTGAGCTATCTCAAAGGTATATTTCAGACCGTTTTCTTCCCGACAAGGCCATCGACCTGATGGATGAAGCAGCTTCCAAATTGAGGCTTGAAATGGACTCTGTGCCAGAAGCCGTGGATGAACTAAACCGGAAGATCATGCAGCTTGAAATTGAAAGGGAAGCAATCAAACGGGAGAATGATGACAAAAAAGTGAAAGAGCTTTCGGAGGAGATTGCTAACATGTCGGGCGAACGTGATTCGCTGAAAGCCTTGTGGCAAGCCGAAAAAGATCTGGTTGACTCCATTAATACTCAGAGTGAATTAATAGAAACTTATAAACTTGAAGCAGATCAGGCTGAACGTGCAGGAGATTATGGAAAGGTCGCTGAACTCCGTTATGGAAAAATCAAAGAGGCGCAGGATAAATCGGAGGAACTTAAAAAACAACTGGAAGAAACGCAGTCCGATAACCGGATGTTGAAAGAAGAAGTTACGTCAGATGATATAGCAGGTGTGGTCTCCCGCTGGACAGGAATTCCAATTACTAAGATGATCCAGAGTGAACGCGAAAAACTGCTTCATATGGAGACTGAACTGCACAAGAGAGTTGCTGGCCAGCATGAAGCAATCGAAGCAATCTCCGACGCCATCAGGCGTTCGAGGGCAGGACTTCAGGACAAACGCAAGCCAATCGGTTCATTCATTTTCCTCGGTACTACCGGGGTAGGTAAAACGGAGTTGGCGAAAGCTTTGGCAGATTATCTATTTAATGATGAGCATGCAATGATCCGCATCGACATGAGTGAATATCAGGAAAGACATGCGGTATCAAGGCTTATCGGAGCGCCCCCGGGGTACGTGGGGTACGACGAGGGAGGTCAACTTACGGAAGCTGTACGCAGAAAGCCGTATTCTGTTATCTTGCTGGATGAGATTGAAAAAGCACATCCCGATGTATTTAATATTTTGCTACAAGTGCTGGATGACGGCCGACTGACTGACAATAAAGGTCGTGTGGTTGATTTCAAAAATACCATCATCATTATGACTTCCAATATCGGTTCTCATCTTATCCAGGAAAACTTTAAAGAGTTGGATGAGGGTAATCGGGAAGAAGTTATAGCAAGAACGAAGAACGAGCTTTTTGACCTTCTTAAACAAACAATAAGGCCTGAATTCCTGAACCGTATCGATGAACTGATCATGTTTACTCCCCTGAATCGGGATGAATTAAGGGATATTGTTTCACTTCAGTTCAAAGGTGTACAGGATACTCTTGCTGAAATGGGGGTCGAGATCGAAGCATCCGAAGAAGCTCTCGACTGGCTCGCTCAACTTGGTTATGATCCACAGTTTGGCGCACGACCGTTGAAACGAGTGATCCAGAAAAAGATCCTGAATGAACTTTCGAAGGATATCCTTTCCGGAAAAGTTGATAAAGACAGCAAAATTAAGCTTGATATGTTTGACAATCAATTTGTATTCCTAAATACAAATAGTACTGACTCCGGGGAGTAAGCTGGGCTAAGGACAAAAAAAAGCAGCTTTGAAGAAATCAGAGCTGCTTTTTCCTTTTTAGGATCTAATCTTTTAAAGTCTTTAGAATTATGCTAGCCTTACATTAACAGCGCTAAGGCCTTTTTTGCCTTCTTCTACTTCGAATTCTACTTTATCATTTTGTCTTATATCCTGTTTTAGTCCACTAACGTGAACGAAAATTTCTTTGCCATCTTCTTGTGTAATAAATCCGAATCCTTTGGACTCGTTGAAAAATTTTACTGTACCGGTTTCCATTAAATTAATTGTTTAGTTATTAAAATAGTTTAAGTGTTTTATGCAAATTAGTTAATTAATTGCAATATCTAAATATATAAAATTGATAATTATTATATGCCGAGTGGATTTTAATAAAAAAAGAAATGACCTGGGAAATTAGATGATCGGGTGTAGGGGTTCACATCAACTATGCAGGCATTTATCCACGATGCTTTGGAGAATCTTTTCCTTACTGAAAAACTCCGAAAGTAATTTGAATTGATTGACCGTTCTCACAAGATTTTGCTCAGGATAGCTGATTGGATAGTAGACGTTTCCGTTCAGATAATCCGTTAGAAATCTAAGGGCCTGCATATATATCAAATACTTTCCTGAAAATAAGATAAGGTCTTTTTCTGTATTTGTCAGAATCGAACCCATCTCCTTTAAGTATCCGTTTATGATCGCTTCAAAATACTCAACCCTGATGAATATTTTGTCCATGTCAGCTTCATTTTCAGAGAATGCACATACATAGGTACGCATCATATCTCCAAGATCTGAAATGAATTTTCCCGCCATCAGCGTGTCGAGATCAATTACGCAAAGCCCTTCATTTGTAGTTTTGTCGAAAAGCATGTTACTGATCTTGGTATCGTGATGCATGGCACGATCCGGGAAATCGGGCGAATTTTTATAAGAATTGAAAAAGTCCACAATAAAACTATGGCTCAAAGCTGTTTCAATTTGATGGGAAGCCTTTAATTTAAGTCCTTCCTCAGCATTTGCATGGGCTTCTTTAAATTGATCGTAACGAAGATTAAGATCGTGAAATCCCGGAATACTTGGTCGAAGCAAAGAGGGATCAAACCTGCTAAGAAGTTTACTAAGCCGCCCGAACTGTTCGGCAGCTTCGAATGCCTGTTTAGGATCACTCAGCGTATCGTATGCAACAGAGTTTGGAATAAAGCGGGACATTCGCCAATAAACTCCATCAACAAGCGGCATTTCCTCCCCACTAAGTGCAGGGATTGAGCCGACAAATAGATATTCAGGGTAGTTTTTCTTTAAGTACTCCCCGACCAGCCGGACATTCTGAGCGATGATAAGCGGATCTTTAAAAACGTTTTGATTAATACTTTGGAGAATAAACTTTTTATCCTCTCCGTCAACTGAGAGCAGGTACGTTGAGTTAATATGCCCGGTACCAAATTTTTGCGATTGAATTTGATCCGGACTATAACCATACTTCTCTGCTACTTTTTCTACCGTACTACTCATTTAAATCCTCTCATAAACAAAATTAATCTACGCTTTCTTAATCTCCGGCGCGTCAAGCATCGCGCGGTGTTTACCCATAAAATATACCGCTGAAAAGATAGTCAGAGCCAATCCTGCAAGTGATAGTACAATTACACTATTTGAAAAAAATGTCACCCAGTTCAATTTTACCTTAAATATTTCCTTGCTCATCAAAACTCCAACACTACCAATATATCCGAATGAGTCCGCCAGGTAAATCAAAAATCCCACGTTTCCGACATGTTTGAAAGTTGCAATAAGCCTGTCGAAAAACACGGAGTTGAAAGGAATATACACCATGTATAAGCCCAATCCTACCAGTGTCATCCACCAGACTGGTGCAAGATTTCCCCCGACAAACAAGTAAGATGATATTCCAGCGCAAATAAATCCCAGCGAAATAAATATATGAGAAAGCATAAATGCTTTATAACTGTTTTTAATAAGTACCATGCTCCCGACTAATACTAGAACGATAATTGTGATTGGGATTTCAGTCTGTGCGAATAGCTCCGGCTTATCGAAAAAGCCCATTTCCTTCCACATTTCCGCACCAAAATTATCACGGATATCGCGGAAGATCGTCGCGAAACAATAGATTAATATACAAGCAGCCAAACCAGGCAGAAACATTCGTATGAACGCTTTCCGGTCTTCTGCAGACATTGGCTCCCGGTGTGTTCTAGCCGCAATGTCCTCCCGGTCAGGATGAGGAATTTTTTCCATCATATATACGAAGATCAGCAGCGGGCCTGCGAATACCAGGCCAGTATAGAACGGGACCCAAAACTCAGAAATATTAAATTTGACCAGCAGCCAGGCACCAACCGTTTTAACGAAACCGGACGCAAAGATGAAACTAACAGCAAGTGTTGCTCCTATAAAATCCGTGCTTCTCCGACCTTCAACATATGAAAAAACCACTCCCCATAGCATCCCGAGGGGAAACCCATTTATGAATAAGAATGCTACATTGAATGGGGGTGGGACTATTGCAAAGAACAACCAGCTGAGCCAGGATATACCTGTAAGCAGCAAGATGATCTTCCCACGCCCGCTCCGTTTCAATTCCGAAATATATTTTATGCCATAAAATTTTGCCAGCATATAACCCAGCATCTGGCTCAGTACCAGGATCGTCTTATAACTGTATCCTGCTATTTCGTAACCATCAAATGTTGCAACCGTAAATGATTTTCTAAAACCGAAAACCATGGTATATGTCAGGAAAACAGTGATTGCGGAATAGATTCCGATCTGCAAGCTTGTGCCTTTGATCTGCTTGGGATTAAAAAGAGCCACTTCTACGGAGAAATTATATCAATCTTAATTAATTAATGAAAGGAAGGTAGCAAAACCTTTGACAATGAAAAAATTCCTGCGAATATTATGCGAGTTGGCGGGTATGTCAATAAATCCACCGATCTGAGATTCCAGTAAAAGAAAAGGCTATTTCCTGTAGTGGAAATAGCCTTAAAATAATTGTGTTTGGAAATCAGTTATTGTTGTCCAAATCTTCTTCGGATGTGCCACCTGGGTTATCAAGGTGGTTATAGCTGTCTTTTGGATATCTGATAGTCTTACCCTCCGGGTTCTGGCTGCCGGGTTTATTGGGATCAATTTCATTTTTAGCATATGATCCGCCTTCATACTTTTGATCTCCAATCATGTGGTTTTCTTCGTTTTCACGGATGCCACGCTCGTTCGCTTCTGGAACCTTTGCCCGTTCTGTCATCTCATGAAGGCTTCCTTTGGGTTCATTTTCAACTCCACCAGCGCCGCCAATGGTTCCGTTATTATTCCTTGAGTTGTCAGAATTATTTTCTGTAAATCCGTTGTTTTTATCTTCTGTTGCCATGATCTTAAAGTTTATATCAATACAACAGATAAAGTTCAGTATTGTTCAAGGAAGGTATCTATAGAAGTTTTAAGGTTTGGGGCCTCGTTTATAAATAATAAGTCCGTTTAAGAAATTACGCAGGATCTGATCGCCACAGGGCTTAAAGTTTTCATGTTCTTTATTACGGAATATAGCTGCAAGTTCAGATTTAGTGATCGCAAAATCAACCAACTTTAATATATCTACTATCTCCTGATCGTTTAGCTTAAGAGCTACTCGAAGCTTTTTCATGATATCGTTGTTACTCATCTTATCTTGAAATTTCTATTTTAACACGTTTATTCTTTAATTTTTCGTTCTTAATAAGCTTTAACGTATTTTCTACTTTCAACCTTCTTACTGCAGCGTAGGAGGAAAAGTCCTGAACTTCAATCAATCCAAGTTCATCTTTTTGAAGTTTCCCTTTCTGCAATAAAAGACCGACAATGTCTATTTTGTTTATCTTATCCTTTTTGCCAGCACCAATATACAACGTGACCCATTGTGTGTTTTCAGGAACTACACCATTTGGAGAAAGCTCCACCAGTTCGGTCTTGTTGGTTAGGAATGCAGGATTTTCTTCTTCGGTGAGAATTACATACGATGTTCCTTTTGCATTCATCCTGGCCGTTCGCCCATTGCGGTGTAAAAATGCTTCTTCATTATGAGGGAGCTGATAATGAACTACATTCTCAATCTCTGGAATATCCAAACCTCTTGATGCCAGATCGGTTGTTATTAGAATTCTGTAACTTCCATTTCTGAATTTCAACAAAGCCTTTTCCCGATCCTCCTGCTCCATACCTCCGTGGAAAATTCCATGATCTAAACCCATATCCCATAATACTTCACTGATCCGGTCAACAGCCTCGCGGTGATTGCAAAAGACTAACGTTGCCTTATCCCCTATCTTACATATTAGGGAGAAAAGAGTATCAACCTTGTCGGCTGCTTCCGAAACTACTTTCCTTATTTTAAGATCAGGGATAACTGTCTTATCCATTAAGAAATCCACTTCAACCTGCTTTTGCATTCCTGCAAAGGATGGGATTTCCTGCATTTTTGTAGCGGAAGTAAGTATCCGGTGCCTCAAATTTTTCATTCGCCGAATAATGAATTCCATATCCTCGGCAAAACCAAATTCCAGGGCTTTATCAAATTCGTCAAGCACAAGGGAGTGCACTGAATCTGGATTAAGGTTCTCGTTACGTAGGTGATATGCAATGCGTCCTGGTGTTCCGATTAAGACAGCCGGGGGCTGAACAAGATTATTTTTCTCGGTCTTAACCGGATGTCCTCCATAACAACAATTAACCTTAAAACCAGTGGCCATGGTTTTGAATACCTGCTCAATTTGAAGAGCAAGTTCCCGTGACGGAACCAGCATCATAGCTTGTACACCGGATATATCCACGTTTAAGTTCGAAAGTATTGGCAGAAGAAAGGCAATTGTTTTTCCGGATCCTGTTGGTGAGAGAAGAATTATATCGTTTTTTGAGGCAGCTTTAATTGCCGCCCGCTGCATCTCATTGAGTTCAGCAATCTTTAGATTTCTCAAAAATTTCTCTACCATAAGGCAAAGGTAGTCGCTTAAAATCGAATACATTTTATTTATTTTCGCTCACTGAAAAACAAACCTCAAATACTTACGTTTTCAAACATGATCAAAAGAATATTCCCTCTGTTTCTTGCCGCAGCCGTTCTTATTTCCGCCTGCCAATCTAACTCAAAATCGAAATCAAATGCCGATAGCCTCAATGTTGAGACTGTTGATGAACCTGCCATACAGGATGAAAACACGGAAGCAACTGCCCCGCAACAAAACGGAAAAGTTGCAAGTGCGGCTGAGATACTTGCCAGGCCGCAGGTGCCAATCCTTTGTTATCACCAGATCAGGAACTGGACGGCATCAGATGGAAAAGTTGGCAAGGATTATATAGTGCCAACGGCTGAATTTAAGTCTCAAATGAAAATGCTTGCTGACAGTGGGTATAACACGATTCTTCCGGATCAATTATACAACTACCTCGCCTATGGAGCTAAATTGCCAAAAAAGCCTATAATGCTAACATTTGATGATACCAAGCTGGATCAATGGACTGTCGCCATCCCAGAAATGAAAAAATATGGCTTCAAAGGCGTTTTTTTTATTATGACTGTATCGCTTGGAAGACCAAACTATCTCAGCAAAGATCAGGTAAAGCAAATGTCTGATGCAGGTCACGTAATTGGATCGCATACATACGATCATCAGAATGTGAAGAAATATCAAGGCGAAGACTGGGTGACGCAAATCGAAAAACCTACAAAAACTTTAAAGGAAGTGACTGGAAAAGACATAAAATATTTTGCTTATCCGTTTGGCTTATGGAATAAAGAAGCAATTCCCGAGTTAAAGAAGAGAGGATTCAGTTCCGCCTTTATTCTTGCTGAAAAAAGAGATGAAAATGACCCTCTTTTTACTGTTCGCAGGATTATTGCCAGCGGTTACTGGAACACAAAAACACTGCATAACAGTATTGTTAAAAGTTTTTAATCAGGTAACAATTTAGTTCAACATCTATCTCATTATCCAAATCAGTTATATTAGTTTATTAAAAACCCAATTATGAAAAGAATATTCATTTTAGCACTTATCACCGGACTTATCACAAGTTTTAATGCATCTGCACAGCAGGATAAAAGCAAAAGGCCTAGTCCGCCGGCAAAGGTTTCTCAAACTCTCGCCTCTGGTGCAACCATTTCCATTGATTACAGTCAACCATCAGTAAAAGGTCGTTCTATGGACGTTCTTACTCCCGCTGGTAAAGTTTGGCGCACTGGAGCTAACGAAGCGACGATTTTTGAAACTTCAAAGGATGTAAAGGTTGAAGGAAAAACGCTTCCTGCCGGAAAGTATAGTGTCTATAGTATTCCCGGTGAAAAAGAATGGACAATAATTTTCAACAAGACATGGAATCAGTGGGGAACTATCTACAAAGCTGAAGAAGATGTACTGCGTGTAAATGTAAAACCAGGAAAGGCAGAAAAGTTTACGGAGATGTTGACATTCGATATTGAGAAAGATGGAGATGTATCACTTAACTGGGCAAACACAGAAGTTGAATTTAAGGTTCAATAAAAAAAATGATTATATTAGGAGGGCTTAGGTTGTGAACTTAAGCCCTTTTTTAATGCGTAATTATTTGCTTAAATCCTTTCGACCTTTATGAAGCTTAATTGCTATTGTCTTGCTAGTGTCCTTCTTATCATAATCTCAATCACTTCATGCAAATCAGGCCGCGACCACTTAACCAAACCCGACGACAAATACCTGAATAACGATTTTAAGCCAGACGAATTTTATCCCGGTGGCCAGGTCGAGCTGACAATTCCTTCATCGGGTTCAAATATGTATGGGCTTGCTTACACAGCCGACGGTAAAGGCCCTCACCCAACGGTAATCCTGCTCCACGGACTTCCAGGTAATGAACGCAGCCTGGATATGGCACAAAGCATCCGCCGCGGTGGCTACAATGTTATATATTTCAATTATCGTGGGGCATGGGGCAGCAAAGGAACATTCGGTTTCCAAAATTCAATTGACGATGTGGGAGCAGTCCTGGATTACATCACAGATTCAGCTAACAGCAGCACACTAAAAGTCGACAAAGAACGAATTGCTTTGTTTGGCCATAGCATGGGAGCCGGATTCGCATTAATAGCGGGAATGAAAGACCCACGGATAAAAAGCGTTATAGGAGTTTCTGTTTTTAACCCGTTTACACTGCTGCAGGGAGAGGGTGCCGAAGGAAACCTCCGGGGCTTGAAAGAATATCTTCTGACGCTTGGTATGCTGAATTGTGACCCTAACAAATTTCTTACAGACATCCTCAATAATCTTGATAAATACAATATTGAATCAATGATTTCCAAAACCCGCAAACCCGTATTGGTTATTGATGAGCATATGAATAATCAGGGCTTCACGAAGTTCAACAAGAAAAAAGATTTTACTTATAAGATCTGGAATACTGACCATGCTTTTTCAAATCGTCGTATAGCCCTCACAACAGAGGCTAAAAATTGGTTTGATAAAACCATACCTCGTCTGGAGACTCCCGAGGACTAGCTATTCCACCCTTTCTATCCGGAAGGATTTGCCATTGAAATCAAATTCAAAGCCGATAGTCTGTTTCATCAGCTTAACACCAATGGGTGAGACTGAAGAAACAGCAAAATAGTGGCAGTCATCTACTGAAATCTGCCCCCTACTAATACTAATATAGAACTTACCAAAGTTGGTGCTTACCAGGCTGCCGTTTTGAACTATTAGAGTTGGTTTTGAAGGATCAATCTGTTCGAGTACGAGTCTTAGCTTTTGTGATTCTTCCAATTGCTTCCTGTTCCGATCGATCTCCTGCTGCATCATTTCCCTTCCAGTCTCATACTTATCTCCTGCGCTGCTTTTGGTGTCATCGTTGGCTGACTCACGGGCTGCGGTAATTGCTTGCTGTGAACTCGCAATCCGATCGTCCACATAATCCATGCAAATTCGGTGAAGTTTTTCTTTAATGTCGGACATTAGGCAAAGAAGCGTAATTAAAAAGACTATTGCACACTACAATAAGAGAATTGTTAAGACTTAATTTTTTTCCTAGAAAACTTTGCTAAAATTCTTCGTCCACGACTTTGGAGTGCCGCGGATCCGTTCTGAAGCTGAAACTCGATTTGTGCCCGAAGCTCGTCTGCAATCCATTCATTCTTATCTTTGAAATTGTAAAGGATATCCATACAGTTCACCTTAACCGCTACTGGAGTTTGTGGCTCGATCAGCCACTCAAACGTGATTCCCACAACAGCTTCCGCTTTATCCTCCGGGAGGACAATTTTTCCATCATAGCTATGCGTAAGCCCCATTAATATCTTTGTAAAATGGCGTTGCACGCCATGATTTGCCAACTTTAAATAAGTGTCAATAAATTTGGTGATATGGGGATTTAGTGCTGTCGTATCCAGCTCTGTAATTGCTTCCAGGATCCAGGCTGCCCGAAAAGCTACCTCATAATTTTGATAAGCACACAATTTTAAAACTTCATCCGCTTTAGCACGATGTTTCTGAGCAAAGGATATTACTGATTTTTTACCGATCGGCTTGGATAGCTCTTCTATTAAAAATGACTTTTTCATGTTTAAAAATCAGCTGATTGGCGAAACACAGATTGCGCCAATACTTTCAACTCCCCTTGTAATTCCGTACCTTTGCACTTTATTTTGAATCATGATTACAGTATCAAACCTATCATTACGTTTCGGTAAGCGCACACTCTTCGAAGAGGTAAACTTAAAATTCACGCAGGGCAATTGCTATGGAATTATTGGTGCAAATGGCGCGGGTAAATCTACGTTTTTGAAAATTCTTTCTAAAGAAATAGACCCTTCAACTGGATCAGTTTCTTTCACCCCTGGTGAACGGATGGCTGTTTTGAGTCAGAATCACTATGCTTTTGACGAATTTCCTGTTATTGAAACGGTGATGATGGGACATAAGGAGCTATATAGCGTGATGAAGGAAAAAGATACGCTCTATGCAAAGGAAGACTTTACCGAGCAAGACGGTGAAAGGGCCGGCGAGCTGGAGAATATTTTTGCTGAAATGGATGGATGGAATGCTGAAAATAACGCTGCCACCATGCTTAGTAATCTTGGTATAAAAGAAGAGTTCCATTATAGTCTCGTTAAAGATCTGGATGGTAATCAAAAGGTAAGGGTTTTATTAGCCCAGGCTTTATTTGGCAAACCTGATATATTGCTACTGGATGAACCAACCAATGATTTGGACATTCAGACGATTGCCTGGCTGGAGGATTTTCTCGCCTCCTATGAAGGCATTATACTAGTTGTATCGCACGACAGGCACTTTTTGGACACAGTATGTACACACGTGCTGGATATAGATTTTAATAAAATGACAATCTATACTGGAAACTATACATTCTGGTATGAATCTAGTCAACTTGCTTTAAAACAGCGTGCCGATCAGAATAAAAAGACCGAAGAGCGGGTTAAGGAATTACAGGAGTTTATCCGCAGATTTAGTGCGAATGCCTCTAAATCCAAACAAGCTACCAGTAGAAAAAAAGCCCTTGACAAGATTAATATTGATGAAATAAAGCCATCTAACCGCAAATACCCTGGAATTATATTCAATCACCAGGGACGTGAAGCCGGAGACCAGATTTTACAAATCGAAAACCTCCGGAAAGAATTGAATGGCGAAATCTTGTTTTCAGGAATTAACCTGATGGTAAATAAAGGCGACAAGATTGCCATACTTTCTGAAAACAGTTTAGCTACGACTGCATTTTACGATATCCTCACAGGTAGAGACAAAGACTATAAAGGTGAGTTTAAATGGGGCGTTACAATCAATACAGCCGACATCCCAAATGACAATTCTGATTATTTTAAAGGAAAAGATACGAATCTGGTAGATTGGCTGCGTGAGTATTCTGAAGGGGAAAAAGACGAACAGTTTATCCGTGGCTTTTTAGGACGGATGTTATTCTCCGGAGAAGAAGTTCTCAAGCAATCTTCAGTGCTTTCGGGAGGCGAGAAAATGCGCTGTATGTTCTCGAGAATGATGTTGCAGCAGGCAAACTTATTAATGTTTGATGAACCTACCAATCACCTTGATCTTGAATCTATCACGGCACTGAACAATGGAATGAAAGATTTTAAGGGTGTAATCTTGTTTACTTCTAGGGATCACGAACTTACTGAAACAGTGGCTAATCGCATTGTTGAACTTACTCCTGGTGGCATTATCGATAAACTGATGACATATGATGAGTATATCAATAGCGATATAGTTAAACAACAACGTGAAGAGTTATATTCGTTAGCTTAGTTTAAAAATCTAGAAACACTCGTTATAACTCCATAAAAAAAGCCGCTGACGATCGTCAGCGGCTTTTTTTTATGAGTCAGTTAGTCTTAAAGTCGAGCTCTGGTCTTCAACTCAGAAATCGGCATTGTAAGCATCCTCCCTACTGGTTTTCCATTCTTATACGTTATCAATTTCATCTGAAACGCATCAATTGGTGCGATTAGCGGCGTTGTGTATTTCGGATAGAACTTGTCCGGGAACGAATTATCAAAGCTGTAATAAATATCAAGTCCAGAAACCTCGGTGCTCAATTCAATTTTCAATCGATTATCTGGAGTTTTACTAGCTTTAAATATTGGATCGTATACACTTGGAGCATATTTGATTTCAGCAAGATCCAGACGCTTAAAATGACTCTCAACCCGGTTAAAGAAATCAGGCCAGTTCTTTTTGTTTTTTGGTGACCAAACAGATTCCGCAATTGCAAAGCCCCTTGGCCATGTCATATACTCAGCCTGACGTATATTATAAATTTGTTCAGTCCACAAGTTGGCCTGTCCACCCTTGATATATTGCGGGTCCACTCCGTCGGGAACAGGCTCAAACTCATAGGATTTATTTAGGCGTAGTGATGCATACACTTTTGGTTCGGAGATCACATCAGATTGCATATAATCAAGGTAGGCAAACGTTGTGGGACTCATCACGACCTGATGCTTGTTATGAGCGGCTTCAATTCCGTATTTCATCCCTCTCCAGCTCATCACCGCTGTCGACTGACTAACACCTCCCTCCAAAACCTCATCCCAAGCCATTAGTTTTTTACCTTTTGACTCAACGATCTTTTCTACTCGCTTTGTAAAATAACCCTGTACCTCCTTTATATCTTTCATTCCTTCGCGGACCATTAAGGCTTTCACTTGCTCATTATTTTGCCAGTAATTGATCGGCGCTTCGTCACCTCCCAGGTGGATATATTCAAAAGGAAACAACTTTGCGATCTGTGATAAAACAGTATCCATAAACACATACGCTTTTTCATTGGCTGGGCACAATGTATTATCAATCAGCGCCTTTGGCGGAGCACCACCAGACCAGTCCATTATCTTCTCACCCGACCGTGGTTTGTAATTTACAGCTTCAGGAGTACATGAAAGATCAGGATAGGCTGCAATCGCTGCCAGGCTATGACCGGGTACATCGATCTCCGGCATAATATCTATAAACCGTTCTTTGGCATATTTTATTAGCTCTTTGATATCTTCCTGAGTATAAAAGCCTCCGTAATCACGGGCTTCATTTGGTGTAGGTGGAATAAAATCGCCAAAGGTTCCGGTCCTGTTCACCCGCCACGCACCTACTTCGGTAAGCCTCGGAAGACCTTTAATTTCAATTCTCCATCCCTCATCATCTGTTAAATGCAGATGCAGCAGATTATATTTATACCGCGACATTGCGTCGATGTACTGCTTGACTTCAGCCTTCGTGAAAAAATGACGGGCTACGTCAAACATAAGTCCCCTCCACCCTAATTTAGGATAATCTGTTATCTCTGCCACTGGAATCAACCAGCTTGCTCTATTTACCTGAACCTTACTTTCTATTTCCTCAGGAAAAAGCTGAATTAGACTTTGAGCGCCGTAAAATAGTCCTGCTGCCTTATTTGCTTTAATAACAATGTGCGTAGGTGTTACCGATAAATTATAACCCTCATTCCCCAATCTCGAATCGGGTTGTGTATTAAGTTGAAGCTTGATAGTTGGTGCAGGGGATGAGGTGACTGAAATTACCCTGTAGCCAGTGGACTCTGACAATCTTTCTCGAAGCATAGCAACAGTATGTGTTAGTTCAGGCATTTCGGCCGCCTGAATTACAACACTTTTAGGTAGCGCAAAATGGCCAGTCCCTTTCACAATAGAAACGGGTTGAGGAATTATCGATATCACACCATCAGATGATTGACTATATGCCCCAACTGAGAGCAGCAAAAAACATAAGACCTGGAAAGTAATTTTCATAAAGTTATTTGTGGGTTAATGTGGCAATTTATGCATTTAACGGGAGATATCAAGTCATGAACCGGAATTCAGGGCAATTTGAAAACAAAAACAGCTTCCCCTTTGGAGAAGCTGCTTAAATAAAAAGACCCTTGTCTATCGGATTGCCAAAACCGAAACAAATTGTCCATTAGCATCAAAATGAACTGCATACTTAGTCAAATTCGCATCGATAAGCACTAAATAGCCTTTAATTATGTTATTGGATTTTATCTCAAAAGCTTTCTTAAATACATAATTAGGATAAGTTGTACTTAAATATAACGTGGCAGAAGCCGGCAGAACACTTGCCTCAATCGACCTGCCTTTAGCAGGGAATGCAGGCAGTTGAATTCGTTTAATGAACGCTGAAGACGAAGAGAAAGCTGTTGCAAAATAGTTCACATTTTTACTGATTACAATAACGCTCTGATCTTTATTCACAAATGCATGAAGCAATGTATCGCCAGAATAGGTCGCAGTCAAATAGCTTTTAATCGCAGTCGGCAGGGTGCTTAATGCTAAGGTATCCCTTTGTTTACCATCACGATTGTCAAAACAACCGCCTGCGTGAAACCCTTTACCTTTAAGACTTTTTCCTTCTCGAATTTCAAGAACCTTTACAAATGCCCCGGATGCGTCGAATTTTATTGCAACAGGTTTTCCGTTAAACTCGATTCCAACAGCAAATCCTGCTACTGAAGCCGTTGTTTTGTCTGCTATCTGGAAGGCTTTGGAGAAAGTGTAACCCGGATAATTTGCTGTCAGATAGGTGGCGATTGCGGATGGAAGGGCAGAGAATTCAACTGCAACTTTCTTGTCGCCTTTCTTGCATACATCCATTGCATACAAACTATCCGTCGCACCCTTAGCCCCCGTCACTGCGGCAGTACTACTGATTGTTACAGCGGTAAGTTTTAAATTGGCTAATTCTTCATCGCCCCTAATATTTTCTTTCTCGCAGGAAGTCATTCCCAGTAAAGCTATGCTCAGAATAAGTACAGCATTTTTTAAGTGTGTGTTTGTTTTCATCTTGTTTTTAATTTTGAATTGAAATTATTTCGGCAAAATGAAGAACACATGATTTTTTAGAATTAATTCAGAGGAGGGAAGTCGGAGGTCTGAGTGGCAGGAGACCTATTTTGATATCCAGGAAAAGATGCCGGAAATGCATCCGACTTCTGACCTCACACCTCAGCGCACAAAAAAGGGAAACATTAAAATGCTTCCCTTCTTCTTTTTGCTTATGACCTTTTAGTGTCCGGCATGACCGTCAGCACCATGGGCATGTCCATGATCGAGCTCTTCAGCTGTAGCTTCGCGCACAGAGATGATTTTTCCAATAAAATGAAGATCCTGTCCCGCCATTGGATGATTTAAATCAACAGTCACCGCAGCATCAGACAATGCCGTGACTTTAGCACGAAATTGATTTCCTTCATTATCCTGTAAGGGAAGTACAGATCCTATCTCTGGCTTTTCCATCTCACCGAACATGTCTATTGGAAGCTCAGCTACTGCATTCTCATCCTTTACGCCATATGCATCTTCTGCAACAAGATGAAAATCATATGAATCTCCGGCTGCAAGGCCCTGCAAGTTCTCTTCGAATTTGGGCAACATCATGCCTACGGCATACAGGAATACCAGGGGATTCTGCTCATCTGCCTTTTCAACAAATACTTCCTCACCATTCTCTTTGGTGTACAGATCATAAGTCAGCGCTACAACGCTGTTTGGTTGAATGTTCATTGTTTTAAAATAATAAGTAATGTGCTGAAAATTGCCTTAATTGCGGCTTCCCGGCGTTGTACTTGGGTTATCGATTTGTTTTAGGGCGTCAACTACCTCTGTAACAGGTAACGAACACGATCTGTTTCGGCATACATATATTTTTGTTTCCGTATGCCTTTTATCTTGAAGCAAAGGTAATGTTCCTGATGTTCCGCCCAAAAGAATTTTATTTGGAATATAATGTTTCTCCAGCTCTAGCCGCTTAACTTCGGTTGCAGAACCTGTTATGGCAATTTCATAAATTCCAAATATTCTGAATAATAACAACGAAGCCCAGTTGGAGTAACCCGAGGGGTATCTTACTATGTGGGGCTGCACCGTTCTCAGCATCTGATCAGAAATGTTTAAATAGTTGTCATCGCTATAAAAATGACCTAATTTAAATAGGTTGTGAGCCATTGTCGAATTCGAAGATGAGATAACGTTGTCAGTTATTTCCTGCTTTCTGGCTATCAGTTCCTCTCCCCTGGCTGACGTAAAATAAAACATCCCGCTTTGTTCGTCGTAAAAATCTGATATCGTATGAGAAGTCAGTTGCCGGGCGAGCTTTATCCATTTTTCATCAAAGGTTGTTTCATAAAGACCGATAAGTCCGTCAATAGAAAAAGCGTAGTCGTCAAGAAAGGCGTCAGATGCGTCAAAAGCACCGTAGACACGGGATAGATGACCATTTTTCATCAGCTTTTCACTTATAAATTCTGCACTTAACAGGGCAGATTTTAGATAATCATCAACACCAAACACCCGGTAGGCATCCGTGTAAGCTTTCAACATCATTCCATTCCAGGCTGCAAGCACCTTATTATCGAGTCCCGGACGAACCCGGCCCTCCCGTACCTCAAAGATTTTCCCCCGTGCTTCTTCAATCTTCTGCCTGAGCTCGTTCTCACCTATTCCCAATTTATTGGCTAATTCTGTATCATCAAACTTTCTAAGAAATATATTTGTGTGCTCTTCGTCCCAGTTACCTTCGCTTGTTATATTATAATAAATGTTGAATATGTCAGCATCTTCACCTAAAATGGATATTATTTGATCCTTTGTAAAAGTGTAAAATTTGCCTTCGACCCCCTCACTGTCTGCATCGAGTGCGGAGTAAAAACCTCCATCCGCGGATGTCAATTCTCTTTTTATGAACTCCAGGGTTTCAAACACAACATTTTTGTAAAGTTCATTCCTGGTTTGCTGATAGGCTTCGGAATAGAGTGAAACTAGTTGTGCATTATCATATAGCATCTTTTCGAAATGGGGAACATGCCATTCCCCATCAACGGAATACCTGGCAAAGCCACCGCCAATTTGATCATAAATTCCACCAAAAGCCATCTTTTCAAGGGTGATGCTAACAGCAACATGGGCTGAATTGTCATTCATCAAATGTGCATAACGCAGCATAAATTGCCAGTTATTTGGAAGGGGAAATTTAGGGGCACGGTTGTAACCGCCTTCAATCAAATCAAAGGAGCGCTTCCAGGGTTCGAAAATCTCTGTTATATCCTTTACACTAAATTCTGCTTCAGATTTGACAGGTATCAGCTGTTCACTCTGCCGTATTCCCTCCGTTAGCCGCACAGCATATTCCTCGGCCTCGTCAGGTTTATTTTTCCAGAAATCCGCCAAATTATTCAACAAACTGATCCAGTCTGGTTTTCTAAAATAAGTTCCGCCATAAATGGGCCTCTGGTCAGGCAGGCAAAAGCAATTCAAAGGCCATCCACCGCTGCCTGTCATCAGTTGTACGGCATTCATGTAAATCTGATCAATATCAGGCCGGACTTCACGATCGATCTTTACACAAATAAAATTATCGTTCATTACCCGTGCAACCTCCTGATCTTCGAAACTTTCATGTTCCATTACATGGCACCAATGGCACGCAGAATATCCGATACTTACCAGGATAAGCTTATTTTCCACTTTGGCGCGTAACAGTGCCTCTTCTCCCCAGGGATACCAGTCGACAGGATTATTAGCATGCTGCAGCAGATAGGGAGAGGTCTGATCTTTTAATCGGTTTGACATGATTGATATATTTTCTGTAAAAGTAATGAAGCAGGTTCTCAACTCCGCAGAAAGCTTCACATGTTTAAAAAGTAACCCTGACAAAAGGGTAAAGTTTATTTTTATCCATAATAGTTAAACTCTTACTTTCGGGGCAATAAAAGCAATCAATAATGAAAATTACACATACTGACATCTATCGTTTTAGCATTCCGATGGAACCATTCGTTATAGCGACCGGAATTATGGACTATGCTCAGAATGTATTCGTGCGAGTTTACACCGATACAGGCCATTATGGCGTTGGCGAGTGCTCTGCCTTTCCGATGATCGTTGGAGAAACTCAAGATACCTGCCTGACCATGGCAAAAGAATTTGCCAAAGTGTGGAAAGGTAAAGATGCAGCGGATATCGATGCCCGGATACAGGATCTGCACAATGTTGCAGCCCACAATCCCACAGCAAAAAGCGCATTTGATATGGCCTTATATGATCTGGCATCTAAAGCTGCTGGTCAGCCACTTTATAAATTTTTAGGCGGTGAAAGGAGGACAGTCGAAACTGATATGACAATCGGAATTGGATCTCCGGAAGAAATGAGCAAATTTGCCTTAGGATATAAAAAACTGGGTGCAACAATCTTAAAGATCAAGTTAGGTAAAAAGCCTGATGACGACCTTGAACGAATGCGTCAGATCAGGGCAGCTGTAGGACCTGAGATGGTTTTAAGAATCGATGCCAACCAGGGTTGGGATTACGAAGCTGCTATGAAATGCCTGAACGGGATGAAAGACCTGAATATCGAGTTTTGTGAGCAGCCGATGCGAACCTGGTATGATGACCGGCTTCCAGCATTAAGAGAGCAAACCCCTATTAAGATCATGGCCGATGAAAGCTGTTATAACCACCATGATGCCCGAAAACTTATCAATTCAGCAAGCTGTGATTATATCAATATAAAATTCGCTAAATCAGGTGGAATTAATGAAGGTTTGAAGATACATGACCAAGCGTCTAAGGCCGGTATTCCCTGCATGATCGGAAGTATGCTGGAAAGCAGAATTGCCCTAACTGCAAATTTACATTTTGCCTACGCCTGCAAGAATATTAAATTTTTCGACCTTGACACTTGCCTTTTGGGGCATTTGGTCGATCCCGTAACGGGCGGACTCACTTACGAGGGGTACTTTCTGGATCTTCCTGATAATCCCGGAATCGGTGCCGACGCGGATGAGGAATTCCTGAAAACCTGCGAAAAGTTCAGTGTATAAGTTGAAGGTGGAGAGTTGAGAATCGAGAGTTATCTAAACTCTGTATGTTCACTCGCAACTCTCCACTCTCAACTCCCTATTATCACCTCTAAGGTTTCACCTCTACGACTTACTTAGCTCAGCAAAATATTTGTGAAACAGTGGAATTGTTTCGATACCCTTGTAAAAATTCGCGATATCAAATTTCTCATTCGGAGAATGTAAATTATCGCTATCAAGTCCAAATCCCATTAAAACTGTTTTAATACCAAGTTCCTTTTCGAATAAGGCAACAATGGGAATACTTCCCCCACCCCTGGTTGGGATCGGTTCTTTACCGAAAGATTGTAAAATTGCTTTTTGTGCTGCTTTGTATGCCACACTATCAGTCGGGGTTACAACAGGTTCACCACCGTGGTGAGGGCTAACCTTAACTTTTACACTTTTTGGTGCTATTTTCTCAAAATGATCCTGGAAAAGCTTGGTAATTTCATCCGAATTTTGATTCGGCACCAACCTCATGGAAATTTTTGCGTAAGCTTTCGAAGGCAAAACGGTTTTTGCCCCTTCGCCAATATAACCTCCCCATATTCCATTTACTTCAAGGGTAGGACGGGTACCAGTTCTTTCCAAAGTACTATACTCTTTTTCACCCCAAAGTTCATCAACTTCCAGGTCCTTTTTATATTCAGCCTCGTCGTAAGGAGCTTTGTTAAGATCCTCTCTTTCCTGTGCGGATAGCTCCGCTACATCTTTGTAAAATCCTGGGATAGTAATGTGATTATTTTCATCATGCATTGAGGCAATAAGTTTTGCCAGGATGGTGGCAGGATTTGCAACTGCACCGCCGTACACACCAGAATGTAAATCACGATTCGGCCCGGTAACCTCGACCTCAACATATGATAAACCCCGCAGTCCGGTTTCCAAAGAAGGGTGTTCTAGACTGATCATAGATGTATCAGAAATCAGGACCACATCCGCTTTTAGCCGCTCTTTATTCTCCCCAACAAAAATCCCCAGATTGGCAGAACCAACTTCTTCCTCCCCTTCTATCATAAATTTAATATTGCAGGGTAAGGTATTAGTCTCCATCATAAGCTCGAAAGCTTTGACGTGCATATAGAATTGACCTTTATCATCGCAAGAACCACGGGCGTAGATCTTTTCATCGCGAATTGTTGGTTCGAACGGCGGAGTTTTCCATAAGTCGAGGGGATCGGGAGGTTGAACATCATAATGTCCGTATACCAATACCGTAGGCAATGATTTATCAATGATCTTTTCCGCGTACACGATGGGATAGCCGGCGGTGGGACAAATCTCTACTTTTTCCGCACCGGCAGCTTTCAACTTTTCCGCAACAAATTCCGCTGTCTTTATGACATCCTCTTTAAACTTCGGATCTGCACTAACAGAAGGAAATCGAAGCAGCTCAAAAAGCTCGTCAAGGAAGCGCTGTTTATTATCACTTACATACTTTCTTATCTCTTGCATATAATTGGTTTTTAGCAAAGATAGAAATCTATGAAATAGCCGTTCCATAAATGGTAAAGAAAATACCAGGTGAAACGGCTATTATATATATTAACTTGATAGGCGTTTAGTCCCAGCTTGCCAGTCGCTTTTCGTCGAGGTTACCAGAGAAATCAATTTTCTCTGCTTTGGGTACTTTAACAACTTCTTTTTTCTCAGGTGTATTATTAACTACAGTGAAACCTAAAGAGATAAATCCTACCAATACTATGGCGATTATAAGTTTTTTCATGGCGATATGTATTAAATGCTGTTATAGAATTTGTTCAGATTATTTTTTTCTAACTGGCTTACCTGGCTTAGCTGGAGCTGCTACAGTATCGGTAGCGCCATCATAGGTAGCGGTTCTCAACGAAGTAGCTTCAGGATCAACAATATCCCAATCGCCGCAACCACGACATAGAATACCTTTATCAGCTTTCAGTAAAGTTTTCTCAGCTGGCACTAAAGCCTCGTCTTTTTCACATCCAGTAAAAAAAATTGTTCCTAAAACTGCGACCGTTAATAATACTTTTTTCATGATTTTTTGATTTTGTTAATTTATTGTTAGTGTTAATATGATTATGATCTTTAAATGCTGCTCGAATAAATAATTTTCAAACGGTTTCTTCTAATTGACTAAATTTATTCTAAACTTACAGTCAAATACTGGAATGAGAATATTGAACATTATATTGTTATTTATAAGCTTTAACGTCTATACGCAAGCCAGTGTAAAAAGTTCTACAAATATTACAACAAATTCTGATACTTCCACAGTAATTGCTCTTAATAATCAAGCCTTTAACGCCAGGCTCACAAATCCAGGCCTCACAATATCAAATGGGAATAAAGCTTTAAAACTAGCGGTAAAACTAGAATATACTAATGGTATTGCCGAATCTTATCGAGTTATCGGTATCGGAAAAAGCTATAAAAATTCTATTGATGGGGCGATTGAGAATTATTTAAACTCCCTAACGTATTTTAAAAAAGCCGGAAATCTCCAGGGAGAAGCAAAAGTCTTTAACAACATAGGCAATCTCTACCGTGACATAGATTCTTACAAGTCACTCGAAAATTTTAATAAAAGCCTGAAAATTGCCAAAAAGTTAAACATCAAGGATTTACAGGCAGGACTATACCTTAATATCGGCACAGCCAATCAGAAATTAAAGCATTATTCGAAGGCTTTATCCTATTATAAGTTAAGCTTATCGATGTTTAATTCTCTCGGCAATAAGGTTGGCGTTATTCAAAGCCATCAAAATCTTGGAGTCCTTTACCTCAACTTGCGGGATTACGAAAGTGCTAAAAAAAACCTTGAAGAGGGCCTTGCAAAAGCAAAAGAGGAAAAGCTTATAAATTCTGCCGCTGCTATCAATTTAACACTTAGCTCTATACACATCGCTCAAAAGCAGTTTGATGAAGCAGAAAGCACCATAAAAGAAGGGCTGATGTTTACGAGGATATTGAAGGACGAAAAACTTGAATATAACTATATCCTCACCTCATACGAGCTGGAAAATAAACGCAAAAATTATTTTAAAGCCCTCCAATATCTGCAACAGGCATATAAGCAAGATAGCGCACGCTATGCTAACAATATCTCCGACAAGATAAGTCTGCTGGAAACGCAACACATGCAGCTGGAAAAGCAGAAGGAAAGTGAACTAATTATCGCCAAGCAGAAATATTCTCAAATATTGTTTTTGGCCAGCAGTATTGTCGCATTGCTGGCTTTTTTCGTAATATTTCTACTGGTTAAAAATGTGAAAAAATCAGCGCAGACTAACAAGGAATTGACGCGACTCAACCAGGAAGTTTCTAAACAAAAAGACGACCTTGACCGGACCAACCAAAATCTTGAAGAACTGATTGAAATCCGTACAATGGATTTAAAGAACAAGAATAAAAAATTATCGGAATATTCTTCGCATCTCTCTCACCAAATCAGAAGTCCTGTTGCGACTCTAAAAGGACTTATGCTTCTGGAAAATGACAATCTTATTGACAAAGAGGAATTTGTTGAACAAATGGGAAAATGCATCAATGACCTTGATGATAAAATCATCAATATCAATGAGAACCTAAACAATCCGAATCGCTCGAGTTTGATCAACGAAGATTAACGTATACTAGTTTTTCTCAACAATTTGCAGATCCAGGGGCTGCGGGAAGTCTTAATCTCGAATCTCTTTAGTAATTTAGCCGGAAAAAACAGGAGTAAATTTTGGATTATTTAGACGGCTTAAATCCTTCACAAAGGGCGGCAGTAGAGCAGACAGAAGGGCCAGTGATGATTGTCGCTGGAGCTGGTTCAGGTAAAACGAGAGTTATCACCTATAGAGTTGCACACCTGATCCGTAAGGGTGTAGATCCTTTTAATATCCTCGTGCTTACGTTCACAAATAAGGCTGCCAAAGAAATGCGTGAACGCATCATGAAGGTAGTTGGCACTGAAGCGAAAAATATCTGGATGGGTACTTTTCACTCGGTGTTTGCAAAGTTATTGAGAGTAGAGGCACAGAAGATCGGTTATCCCAATAACTTTACTATTTACGATACAGACGATAGTAAAAGCTTAATCCGTAGCATTTTAAAGGAGCAGCAGCTTGATGACAAATTATACAATGCAAACTTCGTTTACAATCGTATTTCCTCTTCAAAAAACAACCTGATTTCCCCGGCAGAATACCTCCAAAATGAACACATTCAAGCTGAAGATTTTTCATCCGGCCGGGGCAAAATGGGAGAAATTTATCAAACCTATGCTCAGCGCTGTTACAAAGCCGGGGCGATGGATTTCGATGATCTGCTATACAAGACAAATGTTTTATTACGGGAACATCCTGATGTCCTTTACAAATACCAGAATAAGTTTAAATATCTGATGGTAGATGAGTATCAGGACACAAACTTTTCACAGTATCTGATTGTCAAAAAACTAGCAGCAAACAATGAGAATATTTGCGTTGTAGGCGATGATGCCCAAAGTATTTATGCTTTCCGGGGCGCGAACATCCAGAACATTCTCAATTTTGAAAAAGACTATCCCGATCTTAAAGTATTCAAACTTGAACAGAATTATCGTTCAACGCAAAATATCGTTAATGTTGCAAACAGCATTATTGCCAACAACAAAAATCAGCTGAAAAAATCTGTTTTTTCGGAAAACGAAACGGGTGATAAAATAAAAGTATCGCGTGCATTCAGTGACAATGAGGAGGGTAAAATCGTTGCTGAATCAATTGCCCAGGAACAAGCCTTAAAGGGATCAAAATATAAAGACTTTGCTATTTTATATCGCACCAATGCCCAGTCCAGGGCAATGGAAGAATCGCTCCGCAAGCTGAATGTTCCCTATAAAATTTATGGCGGTCTCTCGTTCTATCAGCGCAAGGAGATTAAAGACCTGATCGCTTACTTCAGACTGACTTTCAATCCAAACGATGAAGAGGCGATCAAGCGTGTTATAAACTATCCCAGACGTGGCATTGGAGATACCACTATCGAAAAAATTATCATCGCTGCTGATCAGCAAAACCTGACACTTTGGGAAATAATTACCAATGCTCACCAATACCTTGATGCGCGAAGTGCCTCGGCAGTGGGAAATTTTGCTTTAATGATCCAGAGTTTTCAGGTCATGACGAAAACTCATTCTGCCTATGATACAGCATTGCACATCGCTCAGCACTCAACTATTTTAAAAGATCTTTATTCTGACAAATCCATCGAAGGTTTAAGCAGGTACGAAAACATTCAGGAACTTTTGAATGGGATAAAAGAATTCAGTGAGCGGGAAGATCTGGAAGAAAAGGGCCTTGATGTGTTCATGCAGGATGTTGCCCTTCTCACCAATGACGATAACGATAAGAACCCCAACGCCGATACCGTTTCACTAATGACGATACATTCGGCAAAGGGATTGGAGTTTGATAACGTCTTTGTTGTGGGCCTTGAAGAAAATCTTTTCCCCTCACAAATGTCGCTCAGTTCCCGCATTGATCTGGAAGAAGAGCGGCGACTTTTTTACGTTGCAATAACACGGGCAGGCAAAAAGCTGAATCTATCATACGCGACTTCGAGATATCGCTGGGGAACGCTCACCAGCTGCGAACCCAGCAGATTTATTGATGAGATTGATGCCAGTTATCTGGAACTGGACTTTAAGCCACAATTGAAAGGTTCCGGCAATCCATTTTTTGATGATGAAAGGTCAGCGTGGCAGCAAAAAGAAACGTTCAGCAGGCCAAAGCCAGCTCCACCGCAAAAAACTACATCAATCTTACCAAAGGCCCATGTACCGAGTGCTGACTTCGCCCCTTCCGACACCTCTGGCCTTCAGGTAGGTATGGAAGTTGAACACGAACGCTTTGGCTTCGGAAAAGTAATAAACCTTGAAGGGAGTAAACCCGATGTCAAGGCCACGATATTTTTTAAAGATTTAGGGCAGAAGCAATTATTGCTAAAATTTGCTAAATTGAAAATTGTAAAATAAAACCAAAATGCCGCTCTGAAGCTCACAAACCACATATTTGAGTTAGCGGAATTAATGAATTACCATGACATTTGATTATAATACCACCAGGAAAAAACTGATTCTTGCGGAATACGGCCGGAATGTACAGAATATGGTAAAATATATCGTCGATTTGCCTACTAAAGACGAGCGGAATCGTTATGCCCAGGTTGTAATTGACTTGATGGGCTTTTTAAACCCACACCTGCGCGATGTAGCTGATTTCAAACATAAACTTTGGGATCATTTGCATATCATATCGGATTTTAAAATTGACGTTGATTCACCATATCCAAAACCGTCTGAAGATGCGATCCGCTTTAAACCAGCGCCACTATCATACCCTCAGCAACGAATAAAGTATAAACATTACGGAAAAACCGTTGAGCTGATGATCAGTCGCGCAAAAGCTATTGAGGAGCCACAACGCAAGCAGCTTATGATTCAGTCCATTGCTAACTTTATGAAAATGGCATATGTAACCTGGAATAAAGACAGTGTTGCTGATGAAACGATTATAAAAGATCTTCGTGAGATGTCTAACGGTGCACTGCAACTGGAAGATAACGTCAACCTGCAACGAATCGAAGTAAGAACACCTGCCCCGGCGAATAACAGACAGAGAAATAGCAACCAGAACAATAAAAACAGGAATAATACAAATAGCAGGAATAATGCCGGCGGATCAAATCGCCAACGGTCAAATAATTCGGGAGGCAAAAGATATTAGTCAGTGCCGGTGAGTAAAGCGCTTTGAGAAATGAGCTTAGCCCAGGTAAAAAAGGAATTTATAAATTTTAACAGAAAACGGCGCTCGGTGCTCGAAGCTTATAGCTCTTAGCCCATAGCCATAGCACATAGCCCATAAATGAACGCATTTGAAATTGTTGGTGGTAAGCCATTAAAGGGAGAAATAATCCCTCAAGGAGCAAAAAACGAAGCATTGCAGATTATTTCTGCCGTATTACTTACACCAGAGAAAATTACAATAAGCAATATTCCTGACATAAAGGATGTAAATAAACTGATTGAACTGATTCGTGATTTGGGAGTAAAGGTTGAACGCTTAAGCAAAGACACCTATACTTTTGAAGCCGCTAATATCGATCTTGACTTTTTCCACTCAGAATCATTTCGTTCGAAAGGTGGAAGCCTAAGGGGTTCCATTATGATAGTCGGTCCCCTGCTGGCCCGCTTTGGCAAGGCAGCTATTCCAAAGCCTGGAGGCGACAAAATTGGACGCAGGCGTCTCGACACACACTTTCTTGGCTTTGAGAAATTGGGTGCAAAGTTCGTTTACGACAAAAAAACTAACTTTTTCAATGTTGATGCAAGTGATTTAAAAGGCGCTTATATCCTCCTGGATGAAGCTTCAGTAACAGGAACAGCCAATGTGGTAATGGCAGCTGTTCTTGCTAAGGGAGTTACGACTATTTACAACGCTGCATGTGAACCATATCTACAGCAGTTATGTAAAATGCTTAACCGGATGGGCGCTAAAATTACCGGTGTAGGTTCAAACTTGCTGACCATAGAAGGTGTAGAAAAGTTAGGTGGAACCGACCACAGGCTGCTTCCCGACATGATTGAAATTGGATCTTTTATTGGCCTGGCAGCAATGACAGAATCAGAGATTACGATCAAAGATGTAAGATTTGAGGAACTAGGTATGATACCAGAAGTTTTCAGAAAACTGGGTATTCAATTCGAACTTCGGGGTGACGATATTTACATCCCATCTCAAAAACACTATGAAGTTGATACCTTCATTGACGGATCGATCATGACGATAGCTGATGCACCCTGGCCAGGATTTACCCCCGATTTGTTAAGTATTATGCTTGTTGTTGCTACTCAGGCTAAAGGCAACGTACTGATTCACCAAAAAATGTTTGAAAGCAGGCTCTTCTTTGTCGATAAGTTAATTGACATGGGCGCACAGATTATTTTATGTGACCCGCATCGTGCTACTGTAATTGGTCTTGACAAAAAAGTTAAGCTTCGTGGGATTTCTATGACATCACCGGATATTCGCGCCGGTGTTTCACTTCTTATTGCTGCCCTCTCGGCGCAGGGAACTTCAACGATTTTTAACATTGAACAAATTGAACGCGGGTACCAGGATATCGATATTCGCCTTAGGGCTATCGGAGCTAATATAAAGCGTATTACTGCGAATGACAGCGGACATTAAGCTTCAAATGCTTTGTTAGAAAACGGATTGAAATTTCAATCCGTTTTTTTGTAGATTTAATTTTAATCCAGTCTCAATGTCTTTCTATCAAAGAAACGCAAAAGAAATCCAGGTCGTCCTTTTCTTTTCATTCCTCAAACTGGTTTTACATCTCGTGTCTAATAGTAATTTCGGATTTCACCGGGATGAATTGCTATATATGGCAATGTCTGAACATATTGATTGGGGATACAAAGAAGTTCCACCTTTTATAGCAGGTATTTCCTGGTTCTCCTACGCTTTTCTGGGTGATAGTGTTTTTGCCATGAGAATTTTGCCCTCTATTGCGAGCGCATTAATTGTTTTCATTACGGGGCTGCTTGTAATCTCCATGAACGGCAAGCGATTTTCCGTGATCGTAGCTTGCGGAGCCATGGTGATTTCCCCGTCGTTTTTAGCTTCAGGGTATTTACTTCAACCCGTGGTTTTTGATCAATTATTCTGGGTGATAACGGCCTATCTGCTCCTCAAACACATTCAAACAAGAAAAACAAGCTATGTCTATTTATTGGGATTAACAGTCGGTGTCGGGATGCTAACTAAGTACACCATGGCATTTTTCATACTGTCGCTGATTGTCGGTGTCCTCATAAGCCCTCAAAGAAGGATTCTGCTAAACAAATCCTGGATTGTTGCATTTTTAATTGCTTTCGTCATTTTCCTGCCCAATCTCATCTGGCAGATAACACATGACTTGCCGGTTGTGTCCCATATGAAAGAATTGAAGGAGACGCAACTCGACTATATCGACCCTTTGAAATTTCTTGTTCAACTGTTGATAATCCACGCTTCTGCATCCGTTATTTGGCTGTCCGGACTCATTTATCTTTTCTTTACCAAAAGCAATAAAAGGTACATCTTCATGGCGTATTCATTTATTGTGGTTGTGGTCCTTTTACTCGCTCTTAACGGCAAAGTCTATTACAGTTTTGGAGCATTTCCAATGTTGTTCGCGGCAGGTGGCATTTGTCTTCATAAAGTATTGGGGAGTATTGTAGCACCGTTCAGGTATGCGGCAGTTTGTTTATTGCTAGCACCTTCCCTATTACTTGTGCCCACCGTTATTCCTATTTTACCCTTCGCTTCTACCCTTCGTTTTTTTGAATTCACTACTGATAGGGGCCTGGAATTTCCTGTTAAATGGGAAGATCAAAAGACCCACGCTACCACACAGGACTACGCTGACATGCTTGGCTGGGAGGAAATAGCAAAACATGCGAAAGCTGCATATCAGAAAATCCCGAAAGAAGAACGATCAAAGACTACGCTCATCGCCGGGAATTATGGGCTGGCCGGTGCAATTCAGCATTACGGGGAAAAGTATGATTTGCCTGATCCCGTGAGTTTAAGCAGTAGTTTTGCGTTATGGTCACCTGACTCCATCGAAACTAAATACATCATTATGATCGACGATGATATTGATAAAATAGCTGGGGCTTTTGGCAGCAAGGTAGATATTGGCAAAGTGGAAAATCCCTATGCACGCGAAAAGGACACAGGAATTTATCTTTTATCGGAGCCACTAATTGACGTTAACAATTTTTACAAAACAGAGCGATCAAAAGAGTTGAACTGATCCCATCACCATTTTGATGCATGTTGAACCTAATTCAACAATGCATTCGTTTAATTGCTGATTGTCTGCAGTTATTTTCTCAATCACTGTAGTAATTTACTCCATCACTGCAGCAATTTACTCGGGCGTTGCAGTAATTTACTCCATCACTGTAGTAATTTACTCGGGCGTTGCAGCAATTTACTGCATCACTGCAGTGATTAACTTCAGCGTTGCAGTGAGGTGCACCGATATTTGTACCCTCAGCTCTACTTAGGCTGAAATAGCATTGATTATATCATATTGAGTTATGATCTCAATCTTGCCGGCTTCGTCTTCGACTAATACAGCCATATTGTCTTTATTGATGATCGACGAAATTTTATCAATTGAAGTGTTCAAGTCAATGAATGGGAACGAAGCGGTCATAATTTCTTTGATACTACCGGATTTTAAGCCTGGATTTTCGAGCACCGAATTTAAAATATCACTTTCAGTAAGTTTGCCGATGATCATCCCTTGCTGAGTTACTGGAATCTGAGATATATTTAGCGACTTTATCGTATTTATCGCTTCAAGCACAGATTTTTCACAGTCAATTGTGATGATATCCTGGCGATCCCTTCTAGACAGGATCGATTTTGCTGTAAGCTTCTCGTCGGCCAGGAAACCTCGCTCACGAAGCCAATCCTCATTGTACATTTTGCCCATATACCTGGAGCCATGATCATGAAAGATAATTACTACAATGTCACCCTCCTTTAATTCACCTTTCAGCTGCATAAGTCCGGCAAGGGCCGACCCTGCTGAATTACCTGCGAAAATACCTTCTTTACGTGCTATCTCACGTGTCATCAAGGCTGCATCCTTATCGGTAACTTTTTCAAAACGATCGATTACATCAAAGTCTACATTTTTTGGTAAAAAATCTTCGCCAATGCCCTCTGTTATATAAGGATATATCTCATTCTTGTCGAACTCTCCGGTTTCCTTGTATTTTTTGAACACCGAACCATAAGTGTCTATTCCCCAAACCTTGATGTTCGGGTTCTTTTCCTTCAAATATTTTCCTGCTCCCGAAATTGTCCCCCCCGTTCCAACGCCGACTACCAGATGAGTGATCTTTCCTTCAGTTTGTTCCCAGATCTCCGGGCCGGTTTGTTCGTAATGAGCTTTAGAATTTGAGAGATTATCATATTGGTTCGGTTTCCATGAATTTGGTACTTCACGTTCGAGCCGGGTAGAAACAGAATAATATGAACGGGGATCTTCAGGATCAACATTTGTTGGACAAACTATCACTTCGGCACCAAATGCCCTTAGGGCATCAACCTTCTCCTTTGATTGCTTATCTGTTGTAGTAAAAATACATCTGTATCCCTTAATCACGGCTGCAATGGCGAGACCCATTCCGGTATTTCCGGATGTCCCTTCGATAATGGTTCCTCCCGGTTTGAGGCGCCCGTCTCTCTCCGCATCTTCAATCATCTTTACTGCCATCCGGTCCTTAATGGAATTGCCTGGGTTGGTAGTCTCGATCTTCGCCAAGACAGTCGCTTTAACGTCTTTCGTGATCGCATTTAACCTGACCAGGGGAGTATTACCTATCGTTTCGAGAATATTGTTATACCACATGATGCAAAATTACGGAAATACTATGAAGGTTAATTGTTATTCTACCGGCTATTAACAAGAGTGGGGATTAATTGTGACACAACAATTGGAAAGCATCATCGGCTTTAGGTCAGCTTTGCCCGAATTTTAACATCTGAATTGGATTGTCTATTGGATTCAGCAAGTAATAATTTGGATATAAACAATTTATGTCGATTAGGTTAATAATATTTAAATAAATCCACCTAAATCATTTAACTTAAAGAGATTATCAGGAAAATTATCTGCTCACGCCTTATATACTGTCGAAATATGAAACACAGCTTCATGCTATTCGCCCTTTTTTTAACAATATCGTTTTCCGATGTAAGGGCTCAGGAAAAGTTGGATGAACTTTTGCCTATCCGGGGTTTCGCAATTGCTGCGCCGAAGCCCAGCGGATTGAATGATTTTATAAAGTTCATTGAAGAAGAATTGGGCCCAAAGAAAGTAAATACCCTTATTTTAAGGGTTGATTACAACTACCAGTTTAAAAGCCACCCTGAACTCCGGGATTCGGCAGCACTTTCCAGGTCGGACGTTAGGAAACTGGTTAATGCGGCCAAAAAGTTTAATATTCGAATTATACCCCAGATCAACTTGTTAGGCCACCAATCCTGGGCAGGCAAACTAGAAAATCTGTTAAAAGTCTATCCGGAATTTGATGAAACCCCATCAGTGAAAATGCCAGCCGATTACAAATGGCCCAACCCCGATGGCCTGTACTGTAAAAGCTATTGTCCTCTTCACCCCGGCGTGCATAAAGTTGTTTTTGCTTTAGTCGACGAAATAACAGAAGCCTTTGAAACCAATGCATTCCATGCAGGTATGGATGAAGTATTTTACATCGGAGACGACAAATGTCCGCGCTGCGGGGGCAGAGACAAAGCAGAATTGTTTGCAGGTGAGGTGCGAAAGATCCGTGACCATCTGGCTCTAAGTGGTAAGGAGCTTTGGATTTGGGGTGACCGTCTCATAGATGGAAAAACTACAGGTATTGGAATGTGGGCTGCAAGCTTAAACAATACTCATAAGGCCATCGACATGATCCCGAAAGATGTGATCATTTGCGACTGGCAATACGGTCGCCCCAATCAAACTGCTGTCTATTTTGCGCTAAAAGGGTTCAGAGTGGTAAGCTGCCCGTGGGATAAACCAAATGTTGCGCTAGTGCAGATTGACGATATGATTCGGTCACGTCAGTATGCAACTAAAGAAGTTAAGCCTAATTTTTATGGTGTAGCGCACACGGTCTGGTCTGGGCCTGTTCCATTTTTTAATGGATATTATGGACGAACTCCAGTTACAGCCGCTGCATCAGACGGAACCCGTCCGGTCGATCCGAATGAAACACCCTGGAATACGTTCAAAGTTATGTACGATAAAATAGGCAAATTAGAACTTAAGCCATGAAAATTCTTTGCAGCCTAATTCTACCAACGGCATCCCTGCTCCTATCGGTCGGTGCAATTGCGCAAACAACTATCACCAAATGGCAGGACGGAAAACGAGGTGCAGTGTCTATTACTTACGATGATGGATCCATAAATCAGTTCAGAAAGGCATTGCCAATTATGAACAGGATGAATATTCCCGCCACTTTCTTTATCATCACGGGACAAATTCCCGGTTCAGATTACCAGGGCAGGTTTATTGGAAGGCCCGTTAAAACAATCATTGAAGAGACTGCCACGATTGCGACGAACAAAGATAATTTCTATGAACGATCATCGGCAGCTGGCTTTCTGGGTTTTAGCGGAACTTTAGATTATCATACCAATGCAGGTGCTCAAATTGATGCGGGCAGGCCGGCCGAGGCTTACAAAATAATAGACGATCTATATAAAAAAGTCCGGGCAGGTGAGTTCACATCCGGAAATAAAACAAACAATGAAGTAGACGAAGCACGAGGTGTTACATGGGACGATATACGAACTTATGCTGCCCAGGGTCATGAATTTGCAAGTCATACAGTCACTCACCCCAGGCTGGCTGCACTGGATGAGCTGAACATGATGTATGAGCTTGAAAAAAGCAAAGCAGATATCCTGAAACAATTAGGATCCAGGTATACATTTTCTGCTGAGGGTCCTTATGGTACGGAAAACGAACGGGTAATGGAATATGCCCATAAAGTTTATCCCGCGCTTCGAAACCGGATGCCTGAAACTTTCATGGAGGAGTTGAATCGTTCGAGCCGCAAAAATCCGGGCTTGTTTAAAAAAGAATATGTACAATGGCAGCGTGGTGCAACTACCAAAACGCCAATGCCACTCATGAAATCGTGGATTGATACAACTGCAGTTAAGGATAACATCTGGTTAGTTTTAGTTATCCATGGTGTAGATGGAATTGGTTGGGAGGCTCTTACAAGCCAAGCCCTTGATGAGTATTTCCAATACATGAAAGCCAGGGATAAAGACCTTTGGATCGCCACGTTTGCGGATGCTACAAAGTATATGCGTGAACGGATGAATGCTGAAATTAAAACCACCACCAAAAAGAACAGCGTATCTGTTAGACTTACACATGGCCTGGATAAGATGATGTATGATATCCCTTTGACCTTAAAAACTTATGTACCTGCCGGATGGAAAGAAATACAAGTTAAACAGGGAAAGCAAAACACCCGCCACAAAGTTCAGCAGGATGGAAATGGAAGCTTTGTTTTGTACCGCGCGGTGCCAAATTCGGATCAAATAATTCTTTCAAAAATATAATCCGCTAAGATCCCTAAACGTAAACTAATGACCAAAACAAAAACCCTGGAAGACTCTCCTATAAGTTCAGCACCAAAGCAAGGATTCGTCCCGCGCATCGCTTCGATTGATATACTTCGGGCTCTTACAATGGTCCTTATGATCTTTGTAAACGACCTGTGGTCATTAAAGGATATACCAGCCTGGCTAGGTCATGTCGAAAGGGGCGTCGACGGAATAGGACTGGCAGATGTTGTTTTTCCGGCCTTTCTTTTTATAGTTGGATTATCACTGCCATTTGCCGTTAATAACCGGCGAAAAAAGGGAGATACAGATTTGGAATTAGTTACCCATGTTATCTTACGCACCATTGCACTGTTGGTAATGGGTGTTTTTCTTGTAAATGGTGAAACGTTTAACGCTGACGCAACGGGAATGCCCCGCTACCTCTGGAACCCATTGTGCTGCCTGTCGTTTATATTGATTTGGAATAGTTATCCGCAGGACAACAAAAAGGCACTTTGGCTGATACTAAAAGGAATCGGAATTATCACGCTGGTCGTATTGGCATTCATATATCGTGGCGGCGGCGAGGATGGAAAAGAAGTCTACCGGTTCTCCCCGCAATGGTGGGGTATTTTGGGTTTAATTGGCTGGGCTTACCTGGCAAGCTCATTGATCACAATTTTCGCAAAAAACAGGTTCGCTCCCTTACTCATTGGTTGGGTTTTCTTCTGTGTTCTTAGCATGGTAATGAAGGCTCAGCTGCTTCCTCGCGGCACGCTATCACTAATACCAAGTGCCATCAGCGGTGGTACCTTGGCCGGTCTGACGATGGGCGGCGTACTTGCATCCTGGGCTTTCATTTACTATCGTGAACGAAAAGACAATAAGTCTATGACCATTATCTTCACTGCCGCCATTGTAGTGCTGGTCTTTCTTTCTTTACTTACGCGTCCTTATTGGGGCCTGGCAAAGCTTGGTGCCACTCCAGCATGGCTGTTTTTATGCAGCGCATTTACTTTGGGCGCATTTGTGATTATTTACTGGATCTCCGATGTTAAAGGAAAATCTCACTGGTTTAAGGTCATCAAACCTGCAGGCACCGACACCTTACTGTGTTACCTTATGCCCTACCTGATTGGGCTCATTCTGCGAAAAGTGTTACATATCGAATACCCTGAATGGCTCATCACAGGCGGGGTCGGTTTACTGAAGTCTTTTCTTTTTGCCATGCTTTGTGTCCTCCTGACATCAATGCTTAATAAGGCGGGCATTAAATTAAAACTTTAGAATAAAGAAAACCCAGCTCTGTTAAAATTTTAGATGCTTCACAGTTAGTCCATTATTGCTGAGCTGCTTTAGTGAATCTATACCAACCCTCAAATGAGTTTCAACGTATTGCTCTGTCACCTTTGAATCGCTCTCGGCTGTTTTCACACCTTCAGGAATCATTGGCTGATCCGAAACCAGAAGTAGGGCCCCTGTAGGAATCTTGTTTGCAAAGCCTGTCGTAAAAATCGTAGCGGTCTCCATATCAACTGCCATTGCCCGCAGGCTTTTCAGGTACTTTTTAAATACTTTATCATGCTCCCAGACACGTCTGTTTGTCGTGTAAACGGTTCCTGTCCAGTAATCACGAGAATGATCGCGTATAGTTGTGGAAATTGCTTTTTGAAGGGCAAATGAGGGTAGTGCCGGGACTTCAGGCGGAAAATAATCATTTGATGTCCCCTCTCCCCGTATTGCTGCAATTGGAAGAATCAGGTCACCAATGCTATTGTTCTTTTTTAACCCTCCGCATTTGCCGAGGAATAACACTGCTTTAGGTTTTATCGCAGTTAACAAATCCATCATTGTAGCAGCCATAGGACTTCCCATACCAAAATTGATCAGAGTGATGCCATTAGCAGCCACACTTTGCATTGGCTTATCCAGACCCACGATAGGTGCGTTATCATTCCATTCTGAAAATAAATTCAGGTATCGCGAGAAGTTGGTAAGCAATATAAACCCGGTAAACTCGCTTAATGGCCTACCTGTATATCGTGGCAGCCAATTATTAACAATATCTTCTTTGTTCTTCAGACCTGCCTTTACGGGCGATTCTACTTCCTTAATTTTTTTGGTTTTAGTTGCGCCTTCTACAGGATCCTTTTTTACGTCTTTTTCTTCGTTCATAATTAATTTCTTTTAAACAAAGAACCCCGCAGGTGCGGGGCTCTTTTATGCTACTTTTAATTTCTTGAGGTCGGATTTTTCAAATTTGTCCGTTGCATAATCGAGTGTGATGAACAGGTCCTTCGTGTTCTTCCCCGAGGGAGTTTCATACATTGCATCGATCATTATGGCTTCACAGATAGAGCGAAGACCACGGGCCCCCAGCTTAAATTCCATTGCTTTATCAACCACAAATTCCATCACGTCCTGCTCGAACTCAAGTTTTACATTCTCATATTCAAACAATTTTTTGTATTGCTTGATCAGAGAGTTTTTAGGCTCAGTAAGAATATTCAGGAGTGTTTCTCTATCTAGTGGATTTAAATGAGTAATCACTGGTAACCGTCCGATAAGCTCAGGTATAAGTCCGAAGGATTTAAGATCCTGAGGAGTGATATACTTGTAAAGATTTTTCAGGTCTATATTTAAATCCTCCTTATCAACCTTGTAACCTACCGTTTGCGTCCGCAGTCTGTTGGCAATCTTCTTTTCGATACCATCGAAAGCACCACCGCAGATAAACAGGATGTTATTAGTATTTACCGCGATCATTTTCTGATCCGGATGTTTTCTTCCTCCCTGAGGCGGAACATTTACAATCGTCCCCTCAAGGATTTTGAGTAAGGCCTGTTGAACACCTTCTCCTGATACATCACGGGTAATAGAAGGATTATCGCTCTTACGAGCGATTTTATCTACCTCGTCGATGTAAACTATTCCGCGTTCAGCCGCTGTAACATCGTAATCTGCAGCTTGCAATAATCGCGTCAGAATACTTTCAACATCCTCGCCAACATAGCCTGCTTCAGTCAGAACTGTTGCATCACAAATACAGAAGGGTACGTTTAAGACCCGGGCAATGGTCTTAGCTAAAAGAGTTTTTCCTGTTCCCGTTTCACCCACCATAATTATGTTGGATTTTTCAATCTCAACCTCATCTTTGCCTACCTTTTGATTAAGGCGTTTATAGTGGTTGTAAACGGCTACAGACAAAATTTTCTTCGCCTGATCCTGTCCGATAACGTATTGGTCGAGATGGGTTTTTATCTCAATCGGCTTTAACAGAGTTTCGAACGTTTGAGTGGATTTTGTTTTACGGACATTAAGTTCTTCCGCCAAAATTTGATTAGCCTGCGCAACGCACTTATCACAAATGTGTGCATCAAGCCCAGCTATCAACATTAATGTATCCTGCTTGCCTGAGCCGCAGAAGGAGCACTTAATATCTTTATTTCCTTTACTCATTATTTTTTATCTCCGGTTCCAACTAACACCTCATCAATCATACCATATTCTTTTGCCTCGTCAGCGATCATCCAATAATCACGATCTGAAGCTTTCTCAACCCATTCGTAAGTTTGGCCTGAATGTTTGGCAATGATATCGTAAAGTTCTTTCTTCAATTTAAGCATTTCCCTCAGATTAATCTCCATATCTGAAGCAACACCTTGAGCACCTCCTGAAGGCTGGTGAATCATCACCCTTGAATGTGGTAACGCTGCTCTTTTCCCTTTAGTACCAGCGCACAACAATACTGCTGCCATTGATGCAGCCATTCCGGTGCAAATTGTCGCAACATCAGGTGCGATATACTGCATGGTATCGTAAATACCAAGACCTGCATAAACAGAGCCACCCGGTGAGTTAATATAAATCTGAATATCTCTTTTGTTATCTGTTGACTGAAGAAATAACAGTTGTGCCTGAATAATGTTGGCAATACCTTCATGTACCGCATCGCCAAGGAAAATTATACGATCCATCATCAGACGTGAGAACACATCCATTTGTGCTACGTTTAACTGACGCTCCTCAATGATATAAGGTGTCATCGCACTTGGTAAAGAAGCATTATTCACGCGGCCAATGAAGCTATCTACGTGTTGGCTGCCAATACGATGGTGTTTTACTGCGTATTTCCGGAATTCGTTTTTATCGATGTTCATATTGAATATTATAATTTAAGGTATGAGTTATTTTGTAATTTATAATGAATTTCAAAATTTTAGACTTCAATAACCCACATTTAAATCATAGGCTATTTCAATTCTAAAAATTTATTGTACTCTATTTCTTTTGTATCTAAAGTGATTACACTCTTCAGATAATCAAATACGTGCTGTGCTTTTACTTCTTCAAAAATTCTATTCGCATTTTCTTTATCCTGCAAGAATTGAGCCGTATACTGACCCAATTGTTCTTCTGAAAGTGGCTGCGGGCTGTACATTCTGAACTGTGCATCCAAACGCTTTTTAGCTGTTTCAAAAACCTGATCATATTTAATCTCAAGTTTATTATCCTTGATGATGCGGTTCTCGATAAGTGTCCATCTCAGGTTTCGGGCAAAGTCATCATAACCTTGTGCCAACTCCTCATCACTTAGCTTTTCGTTTGTTGCCTTCAACCAGCGCTTTAAAAATTCATCAGGAAGGTTCATCGTAACTTTATCCAAACCAAACTTCAACATATCTGCCTGAAGCTTTTGGTCTGCATTCTGAACCATCATTGATTCAAGTTCTTCCCTGATCTTGTTCCTGAATTCTTCCTCTGTTTTTACAACATCAGCACCAAATAGTTTATCAAAGAACTCCTGATTAAGATCTCCTTCCTCTAAACGGTTAATATTCTTAACTGTTACCTGGAATTTGGATTTCAGGTCTTGCGCATCTTCTTCAGAAATATTCAAAAGCTTCGCTATAATAGTTGCATTACCATCAAACGCTTTCTGAAGATCCAGCTCAACTACATCATCCTTCTTCAAACCGACCAATGATTTTTTGATCTTGTCATCGGTCACCTGATCCAAACGAATAGATGCAGTATTGCTAATTCCCTCTTCAAAAACAGAACCATCAGCAGAAAGCTGCTTCAAATCTGCGTACAAAACATCTTCGTCTGCCGATACGTCAGGATTTGACATTTTGCCATAAGATTTGCGAAGATTCGTGATTCTTGACGCCAATGTCTCTTCGTCAACTTTAACTTTATAATAAGTGATTTTGTCTTTGGATGAGAAATCAAGATTAAACTCAGGAGCCAGGCCTAGTTCATAAATGAATTCAAATTCGTCAGTGAAGTCCCAATTGAATTCTTTGCTGTCATCGATCTTAGGCAGGGGTTGCCCCAAAACTTCCAGCTTATTTTCAGTGATGTAATTATTAAGGGTGTCGTTCAGGATATTGTTGATTTCATCAACCAAAATATTCTTTCCATACATTTTTTTAATGTGAGATGCAGGAACCATTCCTTTACGAAATCCCGGCAGTTGTGCCTTCTTTGCTTGTGTTTTTATCGCCTTCTCTACGCGCTCTTTGTAATCGTCAGGATTAATCTTTACCGTTAGTACAGAATTCAGATTGTCAATTTTGTCCTGTGTAATGTTCATTTTATGAGATTTTATCGTTTCTTTTTATACAAAAATTCCCCGGTTTTGTAACCGGGGAATTAATCAGTGCGGATGAAGGGACTCGAACCCCCACGCCGTGAAGCGCCAGATCCTAAGTCTGGTGCGGCTACCAATTACGCCACATCCGCATATTTAGGATTTATGTTCGAAACAAATTTTAACGTGCTGAGAACAGCCATTTATCAGATATTTCGGTCGGCAAAAATAACGTTTTTCCCGATAAGTACAAAATCTAATCAGTTAATTCTTTCAATAATTTATTTTAGAAGTCCCTTAAGAGTTTTCAAATAAGAGCTTGTATGAAGCAGGCGGCTACCATACCAGGAGAACATCTCACCATCGACAATAAGCACTTCGGCACCAGGGCAAATTCCTTGCATTTCGCTAACGTGCACATCTTTAAAAGGATACGGCTCTGATGAAAGCATTATAATATCCGGCTTTGCTTCTTTAAGCTGTTGCAGCGTTAGCTCGGGGTACCTCATTTCCTGTGAAAAGTTTTCGAAACCAGCATGTTTCAAAATGCTGTCTATGAATGTGTCTTTGCCGGCAATCATGAAGGGGTCTTTCCATATAAAGTATGCAACTGACTTGCCGACTATATTGTCATCCCTTAAAGAATTGAATCCGGCCAGAATTTCGCTGCAAATTGAATTGGCACGGTGTGATTTCCCCGTGATGCTTCCCAATTGAGTAATCATTTCAAGAGCATCTTCAAGCGTTGAAATGTCACTCATCCAAACGGGAAATTCGTTCATCAGCTCTTCAATCTGTAGCTTTTCATTTTCTTCCTTATTGCCAATGATAAGATCGGGCTTCAGTTCCCTTATTGCTGGAAAATTTAGCTTTTTCGTGCCGCCTATCTTTGTGGTCGACTTAAACCTACTCGCAGGATGAATGCAAAATTTTGTAATTCCTATTATTTCTTCATCCAGCCCAAGATCGAAGAGGAGTTCTGTCTGAGATGGAACAAGTGAAATTATGCGCTTAGGGGGGTCCTTAACGCAGACTAGCCTCCCCATTTGGTCTTCAACTTGCATCAAAGGCATTTCTATTCCTCGTAGAAGTCCTGCAGTGAACCAAAATAATTGAGATTCCAGCCTTCTATCATATCATCTATGTCAGAATCAGGAATATTTGTATGTCTTAATTCTACCGATGTTCCATTTTTATCGGGGTGGAGAATAAATGTAACAATGGATGCTTCGGGCTGGTCACCAAAATACCATTGCTGTACAATCTTCTTATTTTCGATAAACTCCAGATTTTTTCCTGCGATGCTGTCATCCCAAAGTGAAAACTCTGAACCAGGTTCCGTGCTCATTATTGCTTCCGCGCCAGTCCACAATGAAATGGTCAGGGGATTAGTTAGCGCCAGATAAACATCCTCGGGTGGTGCCTGTACGAGGTAATAGTTTTTGTAATTTTTCATCAGACTTCCTTTTTGCTATTACCGCAGTCCAATTAAACTGGTTGGAAAGAAGATAGTAGACAGCGCAAATTTAACATAAAAGGACGTACATCGGCTTGAAGGATTCGATTTCAATTCATCCGTCACATTTTTAAAGCTTCCCGTCACATTTTGTATGCTATTAATTATTTCAGGGGTAACATTGCCTTAATAGCTGGGGCATTACTTAGTCGTTGGGAAATTATGTTGGATTTGATTCAGAATACACCTTACAAGTACAAAAATCAAATGCGTGTGAATGTTTTTAACAAAAGTATGCGAAAATCACTTTTTTTAAAATTTCCAGCAACATTTCATAAAACATCTCGTCCTATACTCGAAGTTGAAGCGATGTGATTGATAATTACCAGACATGAATTAATTTTCTACCAAAAAAGACATCAAAACCGATAGCAATTATGTTAAGCGAATTCTATAACGACAACGAACAAGCTGAAATACTGCAACCGAAAACCATATCACTTAAAATTAGCTGTAATCCAGCCTTGACCAACAAACTCAACACCGCTTTACGTTTTGTAACCCTTAAAATGGGATATGTCATGCTGGAAGACTTTAATTATGTAGAAAACCAGGACCAGTACATCCTTTTAACGACAAATCGAAATAAAGTTAGTGTGGAACTGAATATCACAAAGCCTGGAACAAGTTCTGAAAATATCATATTCCACACCGACGACTGCCTTCGTGACTATCATAAATATATAATGCTGGGTGTAGAGTTTGTAAACCGTCCGGAGTACAGTAATTGTGGCCTTCAGGTGAAATTTATAGATGACCACGACAATCATTATACCCTACTTGAAGAACGATATTACAACGAATCCTAATCTACGCCTATATGAAATTTCTACGAGTGCTTAAGAATGAAAACAGGATCTCCAGCGAAACTGTACAGCAGGCCTACTATCCTGAACATAAGAGTGATTTCTCGATCAAGACTGTATTTAGTGGTCATAGAACATTTCAACTAGGTAAACGTCAGTTAAATCTATATCCGGAGAGCTTTCTGGTGATCAAGAATGGCACGTCGTACTCAAGTGAGATCGATTCATCTGTACCGGTTAATAATCTATCTATTTCATTTTCTCCATCATTTCTTCAGGATTTTGACAGAGTGCAGAAATATAATCACGCAGATTTGCTTGACGAACCTTTCCAGGATGGGGACCACCCGGAATTCTCTTTTATGGAAACGATATACCCTTTCTCTGGCGACATGAAGTACAACATCATGCATCTCAAAGATCATTTAGAAAAAGGCACTCCAGATGACCTTCTTATAAACGAATACCTGCATCATTGCCTGATAAATTATTATAAAGTGTACAATAAAGAAGTTGTTGATAAATCCGAAAAATTAAACTTCTTGAATAGCAGCACCAAAGTCGAGATCCTTAAAAGATTGACTCTTGCCAAAGAATTTATTATAAGCAATTACAATAAAGGCATCGATTTGGAGGATATTGCACGACACGCTTGTTTATCAGTAAATCATTTACTCCGGACATTCAAACAAGCCTACGGACAATCACCGCATCAATTTCTAATAAAAACCAAAATTGACCGGGCAAAATATTTTCTAAGAAACACTAACTACACCATCAACGAAATAGTGGAAATAATTGGCTTCGAATGCCCGAGCTCCTTCATCAGGCTTTTCAAAAGCATGAACAATATCACACCTGGCAAATTTAGAATGTATAGTTAGGTTCGGATATCATGAATTTTATCGACATGTATTCGAATTTAAATGCAATCAATCCTCTCCACTTCATTTCTCCAAATTAACTCCTTACTATAACCAGGAATTTACTTTCATTTCCTTCAATTATCACGGTAACGTAAGCCTAGTGTAACTTACTTATAACATACACAAGTAAGTATATTATATGCGTTATATGTGTAATAACAAAATAAAAGAAGGAGATTATGAAAAAGTTGATGTTATTATTTGCTTTGAGCACTATTATGCTTGGAGCTTGTTCACCATACAATTATTATTCATACAAGAGCGACAAAACTGATTTCTCTAAATATCGCACCTTTGCCTGGCTTCCGTCAAAAGACGCTAAAGGAAACGGCATATTTGACAATAGCATTGCTGAGGAAAGGATAATTGAAGCGACAAGTCAGGCATTAAGTAAAAAAGGGCTGGAGTTAAATAATGAGCAGCCTGACCTGCTTATTAAATACACAGCCGTTGTGGATGACAAAACGAGAACGACCAGCAATCCGGTCTATTATCGAGCACCCTCCTATTATGTCCCTAGAGTAGCTTATTCAGGAGGGAGACGTTATTATTACTACCAATTTGTTAACCCCTTTCCTGTATATGTGGGGTCGGAAATGCGAAAAGAAAATTTCGAAGAAGGCAGTGTAATGATTGACCTTATCGACAGAGCAACTTCAAAAGTGATCTGGAGAGGCTGGGGAAAAGGACAGGTTAACGATCCTGAAAAAGCCGTAGAAGATATACCCGAAGTTATTGAAAAAATCTTCGGCAAGTTCCCGGCAACATAAGATAGTGTGTGTGTGTGATTAGCCCGTCGTGAATTTTTACGGCGGGCTTTTTTGCGTTTTTAGCAGAAATCTGCACGTGTTTTATAACGACTCATAAATCCAAAATAATTGACCAAAAGACCATCATAAAATGACATTTCGCATGTCGTTAACACATTTTAACAAAGTATATTTTGAGATCAATGGGTAATTTTCCACGGTTCTAGCAACTCAAATAAATTGAAATTTATTTAAAGCCTCACTATCACATACTTAAGTCAAAATCTTTGACGCAAATCCAAGCTAAATTTACACATTTTACCCTCCTAACATTTAAGTTACAGACCGCGAATGGTGATTTCTGCCTATATAAAACAATGTTTTGTAGCAGACATTTGAGGTATAAAATCACACCATTATGAAACTTAAATCTTTCTTGTTATGTACAGTACTGGGTGCTGTTCTAACCACCGCAACTTTTGCAAATACTCCACCTTCTGCTGAGGCCAAAAATGTACTGGACGCTTACGCTGAAAGTCATGTAAATACCGACGCCAGTAAGCTCGAGAAAATCCTTAGTTATGATGCTCTCATGAAATTTTCAAAAGGAAGTGAAGTAATGTCACAGGGTCAGGCTGCTATCATTAAGCTTATGCGCCAGAATCAGGGAATTAAGCAGAACTGCTCTACCGTGGTTGATGTACTTGCCAGCAGCGACGCTATGGTTTTAGCAAAAGTAAACTTCGTATATGAAGGGTTCGTTATCGAAAACTACCTCACGCTGGAACTGGATAGAAATCAGAACTGGAAAATTACTCGCATCAATAAGTTCTACACTGAAGCGGGGTCTCCAAAAGTTTTGACACAAGAATAACAAATCGCTTGTAGCAAAGTAAAAAGAGCGCTCGTATCACTTTATTACGAGGGCTCTCCTTTATTAAAATAAGAAACGATGCAAACCTCATTCCTTTTATATGAATAATTCCAACAAAGATGTCGTCAGATCCGAGAGGTACAGCAGCAGATATACGAGAGGCTTTTTAAAAATGCTGATAAATGATGGCCAGGCGGAGACCGATCAATACGTCGATCAGTTTTACACTTCGAAAAATTATCAAGGCAGATTAGAAGCCATAAAATACCTCATTAGGGTTTCTGGAAAATTTACCTTCCCGGAAAGTATATTTATCGATGCCTTAAACGATTTCTGCTCGCAGGTAAAAGTTTATGTGCTCCAAAACTATGATTTTAAGAATGTGAACGACCGTGAAATTCAAAGTTGCCTTGCCGATATAGCAAAGAACGACGAAAAAATTCAAGTGCGTGCACTTGCTATGGACAGGCTTTCCGGAATGAATGCCGCAGAACATCACGACCTGTTCTTTTCAACCTCATTACTAAAAAGTTCTAAAGAATCTGCATCCGGACTGCGGGGACTTTTTAAGCTGGATAAAGAAAAAGCCTACCAAATGGCAAAGTTCCGCGCTGAAGGATCAAGTGGAAATCTCGATCTAGCAATTGCTGAAATATTCCAGGCTGAAGGTAATACCGATGACCTGCACTTTTTTAAAACGCGCTTAAAGAGCAGAACGAAATTTAACAAAATAGATCTCGTGCGAATCTATTTTAAAATGCTGGGAAAAATTCAGATAGAAGCCGTTATAAAAAGCCATGTCATTTTTATCTGTGAAGATATTTCTTCCACCGGCAATACAGAACTTGTGCAACGCCTGATAATGGAACTATACCAGTTTATTTCTGACCATAAGATTTTACTTGGCCAGCATGAAGATCTTCAACGGTTTGTTAATAAAACCATCGATTTGCTTTTGGAAAAAGATTACCTGAAAACCAAAAAAGCTGACCCGTTTGGTCCGATTTAATCTAATTTAGGCAGCCTGGAATTTCGCACGATAACCCGTGGGTGTCATCCCTACAGTTTTTCTAAAGATCTTTCGGAAAGCCTTAGGATCATTGTACCCTGAATTAAGCATAATTTCCAGCATCTGTTGGTTCGTTTGCTCAAGTAATTTCTTGGCGGCTTCAATTCGGGTTTTTTGTAGATACTCTATTGGTGTAATGCCGGTCACCAGCTTAAACCTTCTGGCAATATTTCTTCTGCTTGCAGGTACATCCTTAATAATTTCCTCAATTGTACAGGCGTTATGATAGGCTGCTTCGATCTTTTGCTGAGCCATAGCAACAAGCTCATCATTATGGTCCTGTGCCGGCTGAAACGTCCCGAAATAGGATTGATTAGCTCTATCCATATCAATTGCGAACAATTTGGCCGTTTTAATGGCAGTCTCCTTGCCGCAATAACCCTGAATTAAGTGAAGCAGCAGGTGAAAGCTTGATGTTGCACCACCGCTTGTAAATAAACCATTATCACCGGTTACTACTTTATCACGCAGCAATCGCACATCAGGAAAATTGAGGCTAAAAGCCTCGCAAGCGTCTATATGGGTTGTCGCATGACGTCCATTTAACATGCCCGTGGCACCAAGCAGAAAGGCCCCGGTACAAAATGTTGCAATTTCAGTTCCTGCTTCGAAACGAGCCTTTAACCATGGAATAAACTTTTCATTTTCGTGAATGGCATTTTTGATGTTTTCAGTTGAAAACGCAGGAATTAATAAAAGATCCATATGCTCCGCCCGTTCAAGCGAAGAAACGGGGTATTTCGAGAACGCAGTGTCTCGTGCAGACTCATCGGAAGAGATCATCGTAATCAGGAATGGATTCCCTTTATCCTCCTTGCGGTATATACTGTTTACACTCTCAAAAATGTCGAGGATTGCAGCTACACTTAATAACCGATAATGCTTCGTAAGAATGATGCCTAATTTAACCATGAGCAACAGGGTTGATGTAAAGTAAAAATAGCATTTTTTGTCTTAAATGACCCCTATCGGAGATTTTTTGGATAAGACCTAGATTTCTTAACTTAAGTGGTCATGTTTAATTCAAAAAAAAGCCCGCTCCATTTAATTGGGCGGGCTTTTAATATCTGAAAAAGGGTATATTATTTACCGCTATTTTTTTTCGCAGTTACTTCAGTTCTGATCTCCTGAGCAAGGTTTTTAAGATCCTGCATACCTTTACGAACACGAGTTCCAGCTGCGCTGTTGCCTGAATTGTAGAATTTATTAGCGTCAGCCTCAACAGAAGCGAACAGGTCTTTCATTTTTGTAAACTTATCCATTGTTTTTTCTTTTTTAATAATTTGATTAAGGTTTAACAAATCTAAATTATTTACAGGTATTGCCAAATCCTTTTTCAATTATTTTTCATTGCGATTTAATTATTTTCCATATCTGATGGACTGAAGAAATTGTATTACAGGCCGATTACTGTTATAATATGTAATATTTTATACACTAAGCGCTTGAAATCAATGAATTATCGCATATTTAGTATCAATTTACAATAGTTTAAAAACCGAACCCCTATTTTCAAGAGATGAAATTATGGTTATCTATATATGCGTTTTTTCTGCCATGCATGCTATTGGCAGGCAATAAACCCCACCCTTTTAGCGCTCAGGATGGTAATAGCCACATTAATCTCAGAGTAAAAGCCCGGAATTCAGACCTTTTATATTTACTAGATTGTTCAGAGAACTCTAAAACCGTCAAACTAGGGAATAATTGGAAAACACTTTATTTTGAGTTCAAACCTGAGAATATTGGGAACTTTGAATATTCGCATAAACTTAATGGCATCGATGAAAACTGGTCGCGATGGTCAGCTAGTCCCTATGCTGACTACGAGGGCTTGCCAAACGGAAACTATAAACTATCAGTTCAGATTCGAAATACCTCTGGTGCTATTGTTCAGCAATTATCCTTTCCTTTTATTATTTCTACTCCATGGTACCTGACTAGCTGGGCTATTCTGGCATTTTTATCATCGTTATGCATTCTCTTTTATCTGATATTTCAACAACGGCTCCAACATGCAAATCCCGGTATAAAAGCAGAACACCCGGAATTTTATCACATTGAAACTGATAAAGTGATTAGCTCGCTGCAGAAAGAAGAACTTGTTGTTGAGGTAAACACGAAAAATAAAGAACTTGCCACGGTTACAATGCACCTTGTTGAGCGCGGAAAGTTATTATCCCGGGTGCGGGAAGAATTGGCTTTAGCTTTGAAGAATAATCTGCAGCTTGCCGACTCAAACGATTTTAAGATTATCCTTCGGATGCTCACTGATGCTGAAAAAAATCGTCACGATTGGGAGCAGTTTTCGATACACTTTGATGACGTACATCGAAATTTCCTGTCGGTGCTAAAGTCGCAATATCCAGCACTAAGCACGACCGACCTTAAACTATGTGCTTACCTGAAATTAAACCTGAGTTCCAAAGAAATCGCTCAATCGATGAATATCACCGTAAAAGGTGTTGAGGTAAGTCGATACCGGCTTCGCAAGAAATTAAATATCTCCAAAGACGTCAACTTATTTGATTTCCTGCATAAAATTTCCAACTCAAATCTCCCGGCCAAGGCTACGGAAAGCACTGAAACAGACCAGCAAGCGGACGAACTGGCCAGGTTCCTGTCATTTTTTAACAAGAGCATGACCGCCAAATTCATTACGCAGGGCGGCTACGATTTTTCCAGCGAAGGAATCATCTTCAAGGGATCGATAGCGCATAATAAGGGATAAAGCAATAACAGGTGTAGCAATTTGCTTTTCAAGTGCAGTTTCGAGTGTCCATTTGCCTTCGCCAGAAGAATTCATAATGCCCTTAATTGAAGCGAGATCGGGCTCCTTTGTCAGTGCCCGTTCGGTAAGTTCCATGAGCCAGCTTCGTACTACAGAGCCCTGATTCCAAAGTCCTGCGATCTTTGCAAGATCAAGGTCCATATCGCTTTTCTGAAGCATCTCAAAGCCCTCGGCTATGGCCTGCATCATACCATACTCTATACCGTTATGGATCATTTTAACATAATGACCCGATCCGGCAGGGCCGCAATGTAGATATGCACCCGGCTGAGAAATGTCTTTGATCACGGATTCAATCCTTTCAAATCCTTCCTTGCTGCCCCCTATCATGGCACATATGCCATTCAGTGCCCCCTCCGTACCACCGCTCGTTCCGCAGTCGAGATAATGAACACCTAAAGGCTCCCATTCTCCAGATCTCCTTATTGAATCTTTATAGTTAGAATTACCTCCCTCAACAATTATATCGCCCTTTATTAATAATGGCTTTAAGTCTGATAATGCCGACTCCACAAACTCACCAGAAGGAATCATCATCCAAATGACCCGGTTTGCACCAAGCTTACCTACAAGATCAGAGAGAGAGCTTGCAGTTTCAACCCCGTCTGTATTTATACTCTCCATAATAGCCTGATTTACATCATAACCAATTACGTCATGTCCGTTCCTTTTCAGGTTGAGTGCCAGGTTATACCCCATCTTGCCCAGGCCTATAAGTCCGATCTTCATTTTATTTTATATAAATTGATTTATTATTAAAACGCCTGCCAACCCAAGAAGGGAAACAATACTTTCCATAATCGTCCAGGTGCCGAATGTTTGCTTCAAAGTCAGATTGAAATACTCTTTAAACATCCAGAATCCTGTATCATTAACATGAGAAAACATCAGACTCCCTGCTCCTACAGACAATACCATAAGTTCAGGTGACACGCCCTCTCCTACCAGGGGCAAAACGATCCCTGAAGCTGTTAGACCAGCAACCGTTGCCGATCCCAATGTGACTCTTAGAAGTGCTGTGATTAGCCATGCGAGAAATAGCGGTGACAGTTCCAGCGAAGCAGACATGCTTTTTACCGTATCGCCGACACCACTGTCTATCAGCACCTGTTTAAATGCACCTCCGGCTGCTATGATCAAAATTATCATTGCGATGCTTTTTACCCCTTCTGTACAGGAATCCATAGCTTTCGTTATCGGAATTCTTTGAACAATAATTGTTACAAGAACAGCTATGAGCAACGCAACTGTCGGATCTGACAAAAAAACAAACAGTGGCTTAGCAGCTCCTGCTGATAGGAAATTTGTACCAATAGTCCCTATGATGATCAGCACTACCGGAAGTAATGCCGTAGTGAAACTTCTTAAACCAGAGGGAAGCAATTCCTCTCCTTCGGGATTGAATTCACTTGGGATATCTCCCATATTGCTTTTTAGAATAAGTCGCGGAAATATAATCCCGCCAGCAATGGCTATTGGAACGCTTAATATCAATCCATAAATAAGAATATATCCCACATCCGCTTTGAATATCGATGCCAGAGCAATCGGTCCTGGATGTGGAGGGAGAAAACCATGTGTAACAGACAAAGAGGCAGCCATTGGCAAGGCGAGATATAATAGCGGCAATCGGGTAGCGGAAGCAATCGCAAAAACTAAGGGTACAAGCACAACAAATCCGGCATTATAGAACAATGGAATTCCCACCAGGAGACCGGTAAGCAAGATTGCCCACTGGATATTTTTATATCCAAAGAACCGAATCAATATAAAGACGATCTTTTTTGCCGCCCCCGTATCCTCAATCAATTTCCCCATCATTGCTCCTAGGGCGAGAACCATAACCATGCTCCCCAACGTACCGCCTATTCCGGCCCCTATTGTAGTCATAACTTTAGCAACAGGCATCCCTAGTAATAAGCCGGTTATGATGGAGACTAGCAACAAGGCTATCATTGGGCTTAGCTTCCTGACAATAAGGACCAGCAAAAGAATGAGCCCGAAAAGGACAATAAGTAGTGACATGATCAGTAACTGATATTGTTTAATTGGTGCATGCTATCTTTTAAACCTAGATATAAACTTTTATATACAGCGAAGTTCTTACTATATAATTTATGTTTTTCAGGATCAGATTTAATGATAACTTCCTCGGCATTTTCAGCTTCGGCCGGGTATTTTCCGCCATTCAAGCCAAGCACCTTCATTGCCATAAATGCCGCTCCGTTAGCTGAAGCGTCTTCCGTTTGCTTGAGAATTAAATCCTTGCCAGTAATATCAGCCAGCAGGTGCATCCAAAGCCTGGAATTAACGAAACCTCCGCTAACGTTTATCTGCCTGATCTCTTGTGATTTTGATTCGACCGCCTGCAGAACTTCAAATAAAGCAAAACATACACCTTCCAGGACCGCCCTGCAAAAGTGTGCCTGTGTATGAATAGAACGGACCCCTACAAAAGCACCTGAGCTGTTTGAATCCCAAACAGGCGCGCGTTCACCATTTATGTATGGCAAAAAAAGTAATCCTTCTGAACCGGGAGAAATTCCATCAGCCATCATAAAAACTTCTTCAAAAGTATCCAGATTGGCAATTTTCCCTAAGAAATTTGTCACTAACCATTGCAACACATTCCCGCCATTATTGACCGGCCCGCCGCATATGAAAGTATCCTCGTCCAGGCAATAACTAAAGGTGAATGCTTCTCTGTTAAAAATCGGCTTTTCGCTAGAGATTCTCACAGCCCCACTAGTACCAATTGTCACCGCAGCGACTCCTCGTTGAATTGCAAAACTTCCAAGGTTTGCCAAACACCCGTCACTTGCCCCAATCACGAAAGGCGTCCCTTCCTCCAGTATTGCCGGCAGGAATTGCGCTCCGCTTCTGGTATAGGTTGTACTTACCGGCCTTGATAACCGATCCTCTGTAATACCTGCTAGAGCTAATAAATCTTTATTCCAGGTCCTTGACAACAAATCGAGCATCCCGGTAGCGCAAGCGATTGAATGATCTACAACATATTCGCCGAATAATCTGAACCAAATAAACTCTTTTATTGAAATGAATTTATGGGCCGCGTCGAAGACATCAGGCATATTTTCTTTAAGCCATATAATCTTACATAAGGGCGACATTGCATGCAATGGCATACCTGATGACTCATACATGCGTATTGCTCCAGGCGAGGCTTTTAGTCTGGTCGCAACATAATCGCTTCTACTATCCGCCCATGTTATCATATTCATGAGCTTCTTTCCCTGCTTGTCGACAGGAATTAGACTGTGCATAGCACTGCTGAAACATATCGCTGCAGGACAGCATTTCAATTTACTATGTACTTCTATAAGACAAGCCTGTAAAGCCTGCCAAATAAGTTCAGGGTCTTGCTCACTGGTTCCGGAACGGGGTGAATACGTTTGATAATGATGTTGGGAAACAGCAATGGATTGTGAATAAAAATCTACGGCAACAGCTTTTGTGCTACCGGTGCCAATATCAATACCCAGAACGTATTCCATCTACAGCCCGCTACAGAATATTGCCTTTAACATGCTGAAAGCTCCTGGTTATGCTCTGAAAATGATCTATTTTAATCACATCCTGCTCGACAAAGAAATGCTTCATTCCCGATAACTTCGCTTTTGCAAATATCTGTTTATAGTCTATCGTTCCGGATCCAACCTCTGTGTAGGATTTGTCTGTCTTGTCCATATCCTTCACATGCCACATCACGTATCTTCCGGGGCTCTGCTCAAATAATGCGATAGGATCCTTTCCAGCTTTTACTGTCCAGTAAATATCCAGTTCGAACTTGAGGTCTGACGGGTCAGTCTCACGCAGCAGGATGTCATAACCCGTAGTGCCATTAAAGTCTTTGAATTCAAAATCATGATTATGATACACCAATTGAAGCCCGGCCTTTCTGGCAAGTATTGCTGCCTGATTCAGCTTTGCAGCCAAAACTTTGTAACTGTCAAGATTCTTGCGTAAGGGTTCGCTCAAATACGGTACTGTAAGATACTTCTGGCCAATTCCCTGAGCGGCTTCAATGTTCTCTTTCAGGCTATCAAGATTGTTATTTCCGAGGTATGGATCAAAATTGTAATGCCCGCTGGGCGATTTAAGGCCATGGCTTTTTAACAGAGATTTAAACTCTTTAATGTTAAGGCCCCAGAATCCACCCTTAAGAGAATAACCATAGGTTTCCACTTCACGAAAGCCAATGTCAGCAACTTTGGCAATCACGCCGTGCACATCTTTCGAAATTTGATCCCGGAGGGTATATAACTGCAATCCAACCTTTTGATTGGGCTTACTAAAGAGATCTACCGGATTTGCCAGCACTCCCGCACCGATTAATGCTGCCTGCTGGAGGAATATTCTTCTGTTACTCATAGATATTATTATGACCGTATTTGGTTACTTATTTAATTCTAACACTATAAAGTGAATTTCTGCCTGTAATATATAGAGTTTGATGGTCATTTCCACCAAAAACTATTGTAGATGGCCGTTCGGGAACTTCAATCTCGCCTATTTGGATTCCCTGCGGATTATAAACGTAAATTTGTCCGTCAGCAACATACACATTGCCATCTTTATCCACTGCGGAGCTGAATTCTCCTTTCTCAGCAAATATCTTAGGGTCAGAAAGATAACCTTCAGAGCCAACATTAAATTTAACAGTTCTTTTTAGATACTCATCAGTTGCATAGAGGGATTTCCCCGGATAGCCTTCCACCAGGGAATTGGATCTTGCCAGATCGTAAACGACCGGAATGGCTGTTACCCCATCTGGTGCCATAAAATAATGGGTAAAGTGATTTGTACTTACTTTGTTGAAATCGCCTGAATCACGGCGCCTGTTTGCCGGGTTTAAAGTCTTATAGATTTTCGGTAAATCCTGAACAGGAACTTTATCAAGCAGTTTAATGGATTCCTCCGGGCGGTTGGGATTTATTGAATAAACCAAAGTTCCGAACCCGGAATTTCCCCAGCCGCTGAAAGAAGTACCAGCCGCATCAGGAGGGTTTGGAAAACTTTCAGGTTTGCCATCTACCAGATAGCCAGCACGCGGAACGTATTTAAAAACAACCAGAAGATTATCATTTTTGTCTGTTCCAAGCGATAGTGGTTCCCAGGGAAAATCCGCGATCAGGCTTAGGCTCTTTGATTGCGGCGACCATCTGTAAATGCGCCTCATCCGCGACTCGCTGAAATAAATATTTCCTTTACTGTCGCTTGTAATTCCATCAGCGAATTCAAAACCTTTCACCAATTCCTTCACCTCGCCGACCATTTCTGCCTTGGTTCCTGGATCGATCGATCCGCTAATGAAAAGTCTGTTAAACTCCCATGGCCGCACCTGTATCTTACTGTTTACATCGTACAAGGGGAGATTGGTCGTGTATTTTATCTGGCTATAATTATGAACGTTCAAAAATTCCACGTTCTTATTATTGCTTGCGCGAATAGAATAGGGATATGGGGTTCCAATCCGGATAACCCTGAACATATAAAGATTTGCAAATACCATGTTGCTGCAGCCCTCCAATTCCATTGGCTGGCAGTCGGAACTCTCACGGCTTTCTTCCTCCAGTTGCAAAGCATAAACTTTCCAGTTGGAAACATTCTTGAGCCTTACTTCATTGCGAACGTGGTGTTCTACAGACATAGCATAAATCCGTCCCGGAGTGGAAGTATCAGAGACATAAATGCCTGAAGTGGCGTAGGTATTGGCCGTCCAGATGTTCTTAAATGTTCCCCCTCCATTATTTGTTATCCAGAGACTCCAATATTGAGTATCCCACAAAGAATCCTTCCCTGGCAAAACTGTGGAAGAGTTTCTCTGGGCTCCCTGGCCGCTCCCGCCTGAAATTGGCTGCGGGCGCGACATAGTTCCGTGACCGCCAACGAACTTGACATCGTTCATGTAAGAATCCGCCCCGGCCATCCATTTGCAAGCTACAGCCCTCGGATTGCTGGTTCCGGTAAACAAACCAATACCGCTCACAACGGTCGAGCCGCCAACTGCAGTTTCAAGCAGAGACTTCGGCGGGCCGAAACTGCCGAATGCCAGCTCGTTATCAGTAATTATAAACTGCGTAGAAATCGGATTAAGTCCAATAAGAACCGACTTCGGCTTAAGCTTGATTGTTTGTGTGACACGGTACCAACCCTGCGGAATATATACAGCAATATTTTGATCTATAGCGTCCTGAATTATTTTCGTGTCATCAGTTGTTCCATCTCCCTTGGCCCCGAGTGCGCGAATGTTCACCCATGTGCTCATATCCGGCAGGGCAGGAATGTCTTTTTTAACGGCAGCTGGAATAGATGCCAGAGCTATTATTTCTTCCCTAACTTGATAAACAGGCTTGGATCCCAGGTCGTCCATTTGCAGTCCATAATTGTAGTTTTCTACTTTGTAAATAGCTGCTGACTGCTTAAATTCTTTTCCACTATTTCGAAGTTTTGCCAGAACCGGAACGTTCTTACAATCTACATTCCGAAGGCTGATCTGCGTATAGGCATTACCCTCATTACTTATTATAATTGCTGGCCCACTTATATTTTCCAACTGACTGTCTTCCATGAATAATTTCTCATAGAAATCCCGGTTGGTCTCAATCACTGTTGGGGTATTCTTAACTTTCATTCTGATGATTGTAAGGCCGGCTTCCTGAGTTTTTACAGCGGCCTTCCGTTGACCTTCAAAGTAAGTATCTACCATTACAAACTGCCATCCGGGCGATGGTTTAGTCGTGTAGATCCCATAGTCCCCTCCAAAAAAACGAACATCTTCCATCTCATTCCCTACATCGAACATGCCTGCAAGCCCTTTACCAATATGAATATCAACATGAGCAATAAAACTGTGCTGTGCATAGTGAGTCCGCAAGGCAACAGCAGCCGGATTACCATCAGAAATACGTAAATCAATGTTAGACATGGCGCTATAGAAAGTACCCGCACCAGCATCGGAGACTGGCCTGCCCGGCTGCACGATTCCGCTTGTAAACCAAAACATATACTTCGCCTTTCCTTTATCTGCCTGATCAGGCGTTTGAAAACCAGGCGAATTCGAAGCTAGAATGATTTCAGGTCTTTTACTGCCATATCCAATAATCCGAATAGCCTGTGGCACATAGATCGTCTTAGATATGAGGTACTTCCCCTCAGGTATAAAAACAATTCCAAAATTATATATTGTCTTAACCTGATTAATCGCTTTTTGTAACTCATCTGAAACATCTGTTCGGCCGTCTGCCTTAATATCAAAGTTTTCCGCGCTAAAATAAGCGGCCTCCGGATCGACAGGCATCACAGTATAGAACGATGTACTTGGAGCCGGGTTTACGAGAGCTTTCTGCGCAAAGCACACCGCATTGATGAAAACAAGATAAATGATGGGGAGAAGTTTTTTCATTTGTAAAATATAGACGGGATAAATTCAATCTGATGCAACCCTAAATCCTTTATTAAAATTACTGCGGGAAGGCAGCAGGATATTCCTGTAAGTGATCCGGCTTTTGAAAGCTTCATTGTCAAATCCTCCGCTTCTTAGGACGTAAAACCTCGCGTTCGGCGTCCCCTTCGGATTTTCTTTCGGACTTGATGCATAAGACGCGGGATCATAGCCACCACTAACCCATTCGTAAACATTCCCGGCCATATCAAAAAGCCCAAGTTCGTTGGGTAGCTTCTTTGCCACAGCTTTGGTTCCATATCCGCCTTTGCCGCCATACCAGGCAACTGAGTCTATAATATCACCTCCGCTGTATTTATAAGATTTTGTTTTTACACCCCCTCTGGCCGCAAATTCCCATTCGGCTTCTGTGGGCAATCTAAATTTCGCTCCTTTTTCATTGAGCCAATAGCAGTATGCGATGGCGTCATCGTAACTAACGTTGACTATGGGATGATCTTCCTGCCACCCAAAAGCTGGTTCAGCAGGCATAGCGCGATTCGTAGCGTTACAGAAGGCCCTCCATTGAGCAACCGTCGTTTCAGTTTTCGCGATTTTAAAGGTCGTAAGCTTAACCTCATGCACCGGCATCTCATCTTTATTACCCAGTCCGGTTTCATCGCCCATCATAAAGGCACCGCCTTGAACCGTTATCATTTCTGGGATTTCAATTGTAGGAGTGCTGATTGTTTGGATTAACGCAACAGGATTGGTAGTTGACGGGTTTTTCTTCTTTCCAACCCATAATACTGCGTCTGTAATCATATTATTCTGCATATAATCGCTCATCACTTTGTCGCCATGACCCATATTCATGTAGATCATATTGTACTTCGTATTAGTCCAAACCACCGGGTTATCTCCTCCTGTTAAGATGTCTTTAATACCAAGAGGATAATTCTCAGGGTCCAGAGAAACAAGCACCTTTACATCTTTATTCTCCCGCGGGCTCGGCTTCCACTGATACCATTCGTTTACTGGAGAAGCAAAAGCTGCCGAAACTCGCTTCGTTACTGGGTGGTTTGTGTCGTCAACTAATAAGCGTGCAGGAATTGGCGGCCAGCTGTTACTGTGAAACACGCCGCCACCTAAAAAGCTCAGGAACCAGGGCCATTTGGTAGTTTTATCATTATATCCCGCCACATGAAAGCCAAGCCAGCCCCCGCCGTTTTCCATGTATCTCTGAAAGGTTGATCTCTGATTTTCACTGTGCGGGAAATCATTGATCCAGATCACTACCTGATAATTCCTGAGAAGTGTGTCATTAAGGTTTGTCCAGTCTGTTGTAGCGTCAAATGTGAAATTCTTTTGTACCGCAAGATTTTTCAGGAAAGCACGGACATCATTAGAAAAATCTACATGATCTGATTCAACTTTTGTAGAGTAAAATGCAAGCACTTTAAATTCCGGCTTTTGAGCGAAAGCTGAGAGATTCATAATCGTACACAGCTGCAGAATTACTATGAAAACTAAATATCTTTTCATTGGTATGAGATTGATTCAATTCTATCTAACATTTTCTTTTCTCACACCGCCCCCGAGCCATATCACCGCATCAGTGATCATGTTATTCTGATCCCGGTTTGAAAAGATTTTATTGCCATGGCCCATATTCATATATAACATTTTATACCTGGTGTTGGTCCAAACCACAGGAGTGTCACCTCCGCTGATGAAGCTCTTTATCCCTAAGGGATAATTATCCGGCGCCAGAGTTACCAAGACTTTAACATCAGGGTTTAAACGCGGACTGGGTTCCCACTGGTACCATTCACCCGAAGGTGACTCAAAAGTTGCCGGCAGCCGTTTGGTAATGGGATGGGTTCGGTCATCAACAATAACTTTGGCAGGAAGAGGAGGCCAGTTGTTGCTTTTGAACATAGCACCTCCCAGAAAAGTATTGAACCATTTCCATCTTGAACTTGCTAAATTAAATGCTGAAACATGGCATCCGAACCATGCACCTCCCTTGTCGACATATCTTTGAAAAGCAGCCTGCTGATCAGCACCGCCGGGAGAATTATTCAGCCAGATCACAACCTGGTAATTACTAAGAAAGTCATCATTCAAATTAGTCCAGTCCGTAGTTGCATCAAAGGTGAAATTCTGCTGACCAGCAATAAGCTTAAAAAAATAGAGTGCATCATTAGCAAAGTTTGCATGATCCATTTCCACATTCGTTGTATAAAATGCAACAACCTTAAACTGCGGCTTTTGCTCCTGGGCAAAAGCTGATGAGAATATGGCCGCTAGAATGATCGAACAGAACAAGCTCAGCCTGATAAAAGTTTTAATCATTGATTTAATATTCGTGAAGCATCATTATTTCTTTTTAGAGGCCGCCCAAAAAATAGCATTCCGGTACATGGTGGTATATGAGGGGTTTTCGAAGAGCTCAGGTGCATGTCCCATGAAAATATAGACGTTCCTTGCTTTCATCTTTGTGTTTGTCCAGATCACCGGGTGATCACCCATTTTAATATCCCGTACAGGAGTGTATGTGTCTTCATCAACACTGGCCAGCACCTGGATATTCTTACTCAGCCTTGGACTCTTATCATAGGTATACCATTCTTCCTTGATGATCGGAAAAGAAGCCGGAACACCTTTCATAATCGGATGCTTCTTGTTCTCTACATTCACCGAAGCTGCTGCAAAATCTGCAATGTAGTTTTTGTATTTAATGCCGCCCATAAAGTCGGAGAACCATTGCCATAAGGGAAAGCCGTCAAAAGTGCCAAGCAGTGTTGCATGGTGAAAGCCTATCCATCCGCCCTTACCCTGCTCTATATATTCAATAAAAGCATTTTCGGATTCTTTACTCCAGGTATACGGTGGATAATCTATTTGTATGAACAGCTGATACTGCTCAAGGAATGCCTTCGTTATTGGCTTTGAGTTGGAATAATAATCAATAGTGAAATTACTATCCGCCGCCAGTTTATTCAGCCAAATCTTCGCAGCTTTGGTGTGAAGAATGTGATGGCCTCCATTTTCGCCGATTGCTAAAACTTTGAATCTTGGTGTCTTATCCTGGGCCCAGGCAGCGCCTCCCAAAAGCAGTGCGCAGATAAATAAAACTACATATATGCGTTTCATATCAATTTAAATTTTTCCTTAATATTTCTTCTTCTTTGAGGCACCCCATAAGATGGAATTCTTAAGCAGGGCTACGTAATCTTTATTTTCCAGTACCGAAGGATCATGACCGACCCCAATATAAATCGTCTTAGGATATTTCTCATTGGTCCATATCAAGGGGTGATCACCCATCACAATTGTTTGTTTGTAGCTTGACTCGTCGGCAACAGCCAGCACCCGCACATTTGCACGGGGACTCTTACTCCACTCGTACCACTCATCTGAAATTTCTATTGTGGGTGGCATACCTTTAGTGGCCGGATGCTTGCGGTCTTCAATGATCAGTCTTCCTTTCTGAAAGGCAGGATGAGGCGAATAGGTTATCCCTCCCATAAAGTCTTCAAACCATTGCCAATACGGCTGAACACGGGCATTACCAAAGGTCTGGCCAGTCAGACCGGCGGCATGGATCCCAACCCATCCTTTACCCTGTTCAATAAACCGCTGTAGTGCCGCCTGTTCTTCAGGTTTCATATCGAAGGGAGCCAGATGCAGCATCACAAAAACCTGGTAACGTGATAAGTTCAGATCGTTTATTATACTTGAGTCGTCGGTAAAGTCAACTGCGAATTCATTCTCTTTTCCAAGATTCATAAAAAAGGGACGTGCAGCAGTAATCATTTTGACATGATCCTTCGCATCAGACGCAACTACCAATACTCTGAATTTAGGCTTTTGCGCCATGGCTGCCAAAGTAAGAACCGACAGCAGTGTACTAATAAAAAGAGCTCTAATTTTCATTTGATTATCTTTAAATATTCAAATAACCTCAGCAAGACTTCACAAAATGGAGTTCAATCATATTATACCTTTAACCGTATCCTTCTTTTTTCCATCAGCCCAACAAGTAAGATGACCGCAAACGCGAAAGCGAAAGAGCGGAATATCCCCCAGCCGCCGGTACTGAAAAAGGGTGGAAACCAGGTATCAAAAAGGCCCATTACAGAATAAGCAAGATAGGGGATGAGATAACAGGTCAGGGTACTTGTTCCTGCCGGACTGATTGCCTTGAACCAGTTTTTCTGGCCTTTTACATCAATCAAATATATCAGCAACTCAAAAACAAGGATAGCCGTACCAATGCTGATAAGCACCCAGGCAGGCGTAGACCTGATCTTCGAAATGCCATCCGCAAATGGCCGTACAACATGGCCCGCGGCTAACGTCAATACGCCAAGTGCCGCAAAAACTCCCAACAGCTTCCTGTCCTGTCCCTTGCTGATGATCTCAGAATAAAGCAGCGAAATCACCGCACCAGCCATAATTAGAGATACCGACGAGGCATCCCCGATCAGCCAGATATCCACATTTAGTTGATCCATATGTTTCAAAATATTGATCCCCATGAAGATGATGAATGCAGCAATCACAGCATTCAAATTTCCTTTTACCAATAAAAATACAGTTGCACATACCAGATACGCCCATCCGATGATACCAAGGATACCCCACCAGGATGGTCGGAGGCCGTGCAGCTTTTCAGCATCTCCTCCTTTAAAGATGGATGCCATCAGCATCAGGATGCCAACTCCGATTCCAATTAAAATGAACTTCTTCATCTTATCCATAGTTTCAGGATAATCCAGCCAGATCAGGAAAAAACTGATGGTAACGAGGATCACATACCAGCTATATGACAGCCCTGCAGCTTCGGCATTGTAACTACCAAAATTTACATGGAAGAAGCCCATAATGATCAGTGCCGCCGATCTCAACAGAATGTAAGCAGCAATATTCAGGAAGGATTCGCCCTTCTTCATTTTATTTTGTAAGGCGAAGGGTAGCGACAATCCTACAATAAACAAAAAGGTAGGGAATATGGTATCGGCAAAACCCATCCCGTCATCTTTACCAGAAACATGCTCTATCCATTCCGGGATATTCTTTACTCCACTTACATCATTCACAAAGATCATCAGGAGCATAGTTATGGCCCTGAACACATCGATGGACAATAGACGATTTGGTAATTGCTTCATTTCGACGGTTTAGAATGCGTTATTTATTTAGAGGGTTCCTCTGCTATTGCGGCTATTGCCTGAAGGAACCAAGCGGCATGCGGGATCCATTGTTCAGTCCATCGCCACTCATTTCCATCTGCATGCAGTTTAAAATCTATTCCGGAACCGTCTCCGTTGCCATCCTTCCCGGTTATACCATTTGATATTCCCCCAGCCTGCGAGCCATGTCCAAATAATGCCGCCATATATGGGACATTATTCTTCCCAAAACCATACATAAAACACATAGCATAAGGATTTGATCCCAATACCCACGACAATTGCTGTGAGGCATATTCCGCGAGCGGAGCTTTCACTCCCCAATTGCCCTGTGCGGGATATACCAGCCGTCCGCCAACTAATGCAGCTGTTGCCAAAGAACCTAATCGTGCGTTTTCCCCCTGCCACCACCAGCCTGTCTCATTTTCATGGGGAATAAAAAATCCTTCTTTTATAGTACCCTTATGTTTGAATGTTTGCCGGGCATAACCGAAGGGATTGGCAACTTTATTAGTTACCGCCAGGTTGTAATCCAGAGCTTTCCTGATCACATTTAACGCAGCAGTACGTAAGGTTGCATCTTTTTCTTTTTTCAAATAACGCGACAATGCCACTACCGGCAAACCCGCATCAGAAGCATGAAAGTAAGGCCGGTCACCATCATCGGAACGGAAATATCCTTCCGGAGTCATCCTTGCTGTCAGATTTGCCGCACGCTTCCTGGCCTCATCGCGATAAAGCGGCTCGTCGGTTGCAATCCAGAGCTCAGTAGCCGCCATCAGAGCACAGTAATCATCGATGATATTATCCTTGCCGTCATCGGCATATTTGCTGTTATTAACTAGCAGATGTGCAAAGGCACGTTTGGCCCCATCCAAATATTGGTCTGCAGTAAATACGCCATTCTTCTTCCATTGAGAAATCCTGGCTAAAGAGGCAATAGCAATCCCGCCTCCTTCGCGGAAAGCACTCTGGTAATCTGTGGTAGTAACACTATTTGCCAGCAGTCCGACAATATCCCTTGCCGCCGGATCCTTTTTAAAATGACTGAAGATGATCATGTAGAAGTAATCATCAGACGACAAGGAACGCATCATGTAATCTGCTCCGTAAAGTGCTTCGTCTTTTATCGAATCCTGGATCCCCAGAGATGTCAGCATCTTTGGTATTGCCTCCGTAGTATTGATCAATGACCAGGTAACAAGCGGGATCTGCTGCGGCGACATAAAATTGGCATAGGCCAGATGTGAGAAATACTTACTGATATCACCCGATGCATCTGCCCATCCCCCGCGCATATCCACTTCCTTAGTGCTGCCTTTAGGTTTAATCTTGATATCTGCCCCAAGCTCCTCCGGAGTATTTGCCCGTTGCTTATTATAGTATCTTACAATGGCAGGCATTGTAAGCTTAGCCAATGCATTCTCATCGATTCTAAATTCTTCTGAAACGGTTTGAGTTCCATCAATCGATACGGCAATTTTATAATTTCCCGCTTTACTGTAGGATGAGAAATCTGCTTTGTGAAAAAACTTACCTGGAAACCAATCCCTGATTTCCATTGGCTCACCAAGCAACGCCGTATAGACCGCCTTCGAAGTTTGGGCATCTAGTAAGCTAAAGGAAACCTTTGACTTATTCTCAGCGTCCAGCCTGACAACCGCCAGTTTCGGTCCGCGGCTATCAAAACCCACCTGGTTTGTAAAAATTGCAGTCTGCGCGAAACCCATCACAGGGAATAGGAAAGTCAGAACAATGGACTTTATAAGTTTCTTCATAGCGGTCATTTAATTCTTCCCTCAAAAGTTAATTAGTTAGCCTTATGTAAATCTCTTATTAAAGAGCATTCGATGCTATTTTTGAGGCACTACATTACCACTACAAAGTCCAGCACTTTTTAAAGAAGTTCCAGAATCAATCATCTCTTCGGCAGCTTCGTGCTCCTTCGCCAGAAGTATACCTCTGTTGAATCTAAAAACAGCATGAAAACAGCAAGATTCAGCTTTATCCGATAACACACGCTCAACACAGTGATGGTACTGAGATCACACTGAGATCACACTGAGATGAGCCTCAAATTGAGAGGTCGAAACACTATTGATTTTGCGATATTTTGCTGTTCTACTCTGATATTAAATTCTCCATGCTGTTTTGCCGCAAGCTTTATTTAGAATATTTCGCTCTGGCCCAGTCCGGAATCCCTTTGCCCGCATCTGCATCAAGCAGAATTTCACAGTTAGGATGCATCTGAACAATCGAAGCAGGAATATCTATTGTGACTGGACCCATAATGGCTTGCTCGACGATGTCTGCTTTATGTGCACCCTTTGCTATGAGGATAAGCTTGCGGGTATGCATGATATTCTTAATGCCTCGTGTAAGTCCGCCTAACTCTATATTTTCGGGCACCTGCGTTTCTCTTCTCACCCGGGCCTCAAAGTCAGGATCCATCGGCGATACCCAGGTTTCACTTTCAAAGGGAGTACCTGGCTGGTTAATGCCTATATGCCCGTTACTTCCAATCCCCAGCATTTGTAGATCTGCACCACCACGCTCGGCTAAACGCTCTTCAAATAAGCGGCTCTCTGCTTCAAAATCATCAGATAATGTTGGAGGCATAATAAAATTTTCATCGGGAATTCCGAGGGGTCCCGCAATCTGGTTGACGATCATGGTATAACAGCTGCCCGCATAATCCCGCGATAGATTTGTTAACTCATCGACGTTGAACAATGTAATTTTTGATACATCAAAAGGATACTCAGCGTATATTTTTGAAACAATTGCATGCATATCTATCGTTGTCTGACCGGTCGACAGCCCTATCACAGCGTTAGGCTTTTCGAGCATCTGTGCGATGATCCGCCATGCTGCAGTAACATTAAATTCGTGCTCGTTCTTTGTAATGGTGATCTTCATTATGATTTTAAAGGTTTAAAGGTTTTTTAATTGTTCTTGGAAGAATTGTTCAACAGCGGCAGCGGCTTCCTGCTCATCATGTCCTTCTATGATTAATGAGATTGAGTCACCATATTTCAGCGTGAGGCCGAGGACATTCAATAGGCTGTTGAGCTCTATCTGTTTATCATCCTTTTTGATCTGCATGGATGATTTGAATTTCTTAGCCAGCCGGACTAAGGTAGTTGCAGGACGGGCATGCAATCCGTCTGCTGATTGGATGGTGTATTCCTTAATTATCATGTATGTGATTTAGCTTATTATTCTCAAAAGTGATCCGCGAACGCATTGCGAACGATATAATAGATTTCAATCCCCTGAAAAGCTTTTTAATTACCGCGCTCTGTTCTGTTCCTTCAGGTATTTGACAATACTGTCCGAATCGGTCATTTCCATTACCCTTCCACATAATTCCTTTGCGTTCTCGATGTCTGTGTTAAGGATAATTTCCTTCACTTCAGATATTGAACCTGCATTCATAGAAAGTTCCCGAAGTCCCATTCCCAGCAGAAGTTGAACAGCCAGCGGCTCAGAAGCCATTTCCCCACATATGCCAACATGGATATTGTTCTTTTCGGCCTGTTCAATCGTGTACTTTATAAGCCTGAGAACACCCGGGTTGAACGGATCGTACAGGTGTTCGATCTTTTCATTCATCCGGTCGACAGCAAGGGTATACTGACAAAGGTCATTAGTTCCTATACTGAAGAAATCAACTTCCTTTGCAAAAATGTCTGCCATGATAGCTGCCGAGGGTATTTCTATCATGATACCCGTTTGAAGATTTTCATCGAAAGCTATGTTACCCGCCCTGAGGGATTCTTTGGCTTGTTCGAGCAGTTCCTTTGCTCGTCTCAGCTCGCTGATATTTGATATCATTGGGAACATGATCTTGAAATTCCCGAATGCGCTTGCCCTGAGGATCGCTTTAAGCTGGGCAATGAAAAGATCGGGCTGATCAAGCGAGATCCGTATCGCACGGTAACCCAAAAAAGGGTTTCGCTCCTTCGCTAAGCCTAGATATTTTATCTCTTTATCACCTCCAATGTCAATGGTCCTGACTACAACAGGGCAGTTATTGGAGTTATCTGCAACCTTCTTATAAAAGGCAAATTGTTCGTCCTCTGAGGGCAAGGAGCTACGCCCCATGAATAGTATTTCAGTTCTGAAGAGCCCTACACCTTCTCCGCCATTGTCAAAAACGTTATTTAGACCCTCTGCATCCGAGATATTTCCCATAAGGGATATTTCAGTGCCGTCGACCGTTACGGCAGAAACATCCATCAACGACTTCAAAGCTTCGGTCATCCTGATATGGTCGGTTCTCAAACGGATATACTCATTCAGACTCGCGTTATCAGGATTAACCAGCACATAACCACTCTTCCCATCCAGAATTATTACATCATTATTTTTGATGAGACTCAGTCTGTCTCCGCATCCTACTACGGCCGGGATTCCCTTGGCTTTGGCGAGGATAGCGGTGTGTGATGTCCTGCTGCCAGCGCCTGTGGCAAAACCTATAACATGCTCCAGGTCCATCGTAATGGTATCCGAAGGAGAAATATCTTCTGCGATAATGATAGTGTCCTTCTCCAGCGTAATTGCAGCACTATGAAATGAATTATTCAAGTGTTTTAGGATCCTGTAGCCTATGTCCTGAATATCTGCCGACCGCGCGCTCATGTACTCATCATCCATGTTCTTGAACATTTCAACAAGCTTATGTATCACCAGTATTAATGAATCATGTGCCGTGCTGTGATTGTTCTGGATCTTATCAAGTACATCGATCCTGATCTGCGGGTCACTCAAAAATTCAATCTGAGTTTCCAGTATCGCAATCTCCTCTTCCTGCAGTTTCAGATCTTTATTCGAGATGATCAATTGCACTTCCTGTACAGATGTCGCCACCGCCTGATCGAACTTGGCAATCTCTGAGAATGTACCGGAGTCACTGCTTAGTAGTATACCCGTTAATGCATGCTCGCTCTTTTTAATAACGAACGCCTTGCCTATAGCTATTCCAGAAGAAACTCCTATTCCTTTCATATCATTTCTACGTTAAGATATGAAATATACTTCCTAGAAATCCAAAAAGAAGCAGTCCAAACAGCAGATATGTCGTTTTAACATTCCTCCGCACCAGGTAATAAACAAAAAACGTCAGGGCAAGCGGCAGGATATTTGGAACTATCTGATCGAGGATACCTTGTAACTTGACTACCGAGCCACCAGCACCTAAGGCCAAAGGAGTTTTGATTGACATCAGCAGCGCAGGCATAGCACCGACTACCATTAATCCAAGGATCGATGCCCCGAAGGTAAGCTTGTCCATCACATTGCTCTGCGACAATTTCTGCAGGAATTTATTTCCCTGATTATAGCCGATAAAAGTTAAATTATATCTCAGCACAAGATGGGGCACATTGAATATTAGAAGGAACAGAATTGGTCCCAGGATATTCCCCTCTAAAGCCAGCGACGTTCCAACCCCAGCAGCGATAACTTTTAATGTTCCCCAGAACAAAGAATCAAATACCCCGGCCAATGGACCCATTAAACCCATTTTGACGGCATTAATAGATTCAGAGTCGAAATTATCGTCTTTACTGTTCTGCTCCTCCATTGCTGCGGTCATGCCAAGGATCAGCGTAGAGCCATGTGGGGCCGTATTGAAGAACTGCAAGTGCCTTTTGAGGGCAATTCTCATTGCATCCTGTTTTGGGTAAAGCCGTTTGAGGATGGGTAGTATAGAAAATGCAAAGCCGGTATTCTGCCATGTTTCAAAGTTAAAGTTTGCTTCCAGGGCCATCGATCTGAAGAAAACATTTCTTATATCACCCCTCGTAACTTTTGATGCTGACTTTCCCGACGCACTATCTTTGGGAGGTGCTGATTGTTCATCTTCTTTATGCGTGATACTTGTAATAATTAGGGCAGTTATCACACCCAGTGCACCAATCGCTATCATTGGCAGTTTAAGGTAACTGCTAAGAACAAATCCCAGAAAAAAATAGGGGGCAACCTTCTTATTAAACATCAGATTCATTAGCAAGGCAAAGCCGAGCGCAGGAAGCATGTTTCCTGCGACCCCTAAACCTTCATGCACCCAATCAGGGATAGATTCCAGAAAGCCTTTAATCACACCAGAGCCAAGCTGCAAAGATAGATATGCGATTACACCCATCAACAGGGGCTTTAATAGTCCGGAGGCAATATGGAGTCGCTCGATCTTTCTATAGTTTCCTTCTTCTGCATATTGATTGAATTTCTTGTTGAATACTGGCCTGAAGACGAAAAGTCCGCTGATAACCATTTCTGCAAATATAGATATTGGCACTGCCAGTGCGAGTGCTATAGCTGGACCCTGACCCGACATGATTGCAAAAGCCGTCCCGAGCACGCCGCCCGTAATGACATCAGGCGGAATAGCCGCACCCACCTTGATGTTCCCCATAAATATGAGCTCAAGTGTTGCGCCAATCACCACCCCCTGATTTACGTCGCCAAGAACAAGGCCAACAAGCGGTCCTAGCACAAGTGGCCTGCTGAGCAAGGTTGTGCCCAGAAAATCTTCCATGTGTCCAAACATGGCGATCAATGTGATTAGTATGTAGTTTACCTGCAAGTCTGCTTATTTTATAAATATGATCGGAAATGTCATGTGCTATACAAGGTCCATAAACATTTGCTTCTTGTCTCCCGGCACCTGACGCACCTCCAGCTCGATACCTTTATCCAGAAGTTTTTTACTTATTTCAATATCGGCCTCAGTAACGGCCACAGCTTTAGAGATAAGTTTTGATCCTTCTTTACCGCGCAAGCCTCCGAAATTTATTGATGTGATCTCAGGTATTGCATCCGACAAGGTTAAAGCATCCTGTACTGAATTTATGATAAGTAGCACACTGAGGCTCTCATTTTCTGGATTATTCAGAAACTCCGCAGTTTCATCAAGAGATTTGATCAGCAGCTTCGCATTTGCCGGCTTGGCAAATCCTAAAGTCATTTTAAGAAAATCGTCCTTCGCCACTTTATCATTCGCAACGATCAAACAGTCTGCTGACAGTGAAGGTGTCCAAACCAAAGCAACCTGACCATGAACTAGTCTGTCGTCAATCCGTGTTAGTTTAATCATGATTCAATTTTTCCTTACTCGAGTTAATCATCCGGTTAACATACGCCATTTGCGATTTTGCGTTATTTACCGCACTTTCTATTACTGCAGCAATCGGGGCTTCCGCATCTGAGAGTAAAACCTCAATTATTAATGCCAGATTAAACCCAGCCACCAGATGAACATTGTCATTTCCGGTAAAAACTGCCATTTGATTTGTCACGCTGCCACCCAGAAGATCAGTGAAGATAATAAGTTCATCCTCATTGCCGAGCGTATTCATCACCTCATTTACCTCTTCCTCAATGGATTTATTTTCAGCCAGATAAGCTTCTATCAAGAAAACATTGTCCATTTCACCGACTATAATATCCAGCGACGATTTTATCCCGCTCGCCAGGCTACCATGTGATGCAATCAAAAACTTACGCGTTCCGTTCATAGTTCATTAATGCAAGCTGATAAATTGATAATAGGCAATTGACAATCCACATTATCATTAAAAAATCCTAACTTATACAGTTTCCACTCTCCACTCTCCACTCTCCACTCTCCACTCTCCACTCTCCACTCTCCACTCTCCACTCTCCACTCTCCACTCTCCACTTCCCCCTTTGAATTCTCAACTCTCCACCCTAAAATTTAACCTCCTTCTGCTTCCACGTTAAAAACTGCTGCCCTTCTTTCTGGCTCTCATAATCCAATTTTATCCAATTCTCATCTTTAGGAAGATTGTACACCCTTGCCTCATCTAAGATACCGTCCCACGAGCGCCCATTGTCGGGAAATTGACTTTGATTCCCAATCCCTACCGGATGGACATCTGATATCCAATTTGTTTGAAGATTTGCGGTGTTGTCGAGGACCCCATTTACGTATAATTTGAGATTAGGATAATCGTGCACAGCAACAATGTGAAACCACTTCTTCGGAACCATATCAGTCCTACCAACCAGGCAAAGATCAGCGTGCGGCGGCTCTTCTACACAAATCTCTATCAGATCAGCCGGAGGATTATGCCAGCTCTTTATCCCAAACTTCTGAAGACGCCAGGAGTTGTCTCCTTTGGCGAACATGGTTTCGTAACCACCTTTATTCGGATAACTATTGGCCATCGCCCAGATCGAAAAGGTCATTTTGTTAGTGAGATCAAATATTTTACGGTCTCCGGCGTCAATTCGAATCCATTCCTTTTCCGAATTAATCAATGCGGCGGCCTTGCCCAAACGGCCGTTTACTGATGAACCCTTTTTTATATTTATGCCTGTCCCGTGAGCAGCATTTGCTGTTGCGTCCTTATAATGATCTTTTATAGTATCACTCGTTTCACCAAGATGCCACACAGAAACAAAACCTTCTTTATTATTAAATACAGCCTTCGAATCACTCATATTCTGAGCAGCTACATCACCCCAATGCATAAAAATAGTCTGCCCCGATTTATTACCACTCACATCCATTTTCACCCAGATCAAAGCGCTTTTATTTTCCTTGTCCCAAAGCTCTACACTATGCGCCAGCAATCCGGTGTCTTTGCCCCTTGAAAAACGTATATCAGAACCATTTCCATTCGCTTCGGAGAAATTGAAGTTCTTCTCATTCAGGCTTATGGCAACAGGAAAATTATAAACATCACCTTTAACATTAGCTCCATTGGGACTCGTGTTCAGTTCAAAAGTCTGCCTGAACCTGGATTTAGCAAAATCCTGTGCACTTGCAACAGAGACCAGAAGGATCGCATAAACAGAAGTAACGTGTCGTAAAGAATTCATAATTATCAGAATTTCGGTATAGGTTCTAGCTGCCCGCCGCTGGCTAATTAAAACCTAAACTAAATAAAGAACCCTTAATATTTTTACAATCTGATCTCTTTGATGACAGCTGAGGCTGCTTGTAGTGCTTAAGTAGGGTGGCACAACTGAAGTACTTTTGCGTTGAGGGATAAGATTACGCTCTATTCGAGTATAGTGACTGGTCCACTGTAAGATTTCTCCCCCGTTTTCAGGTCGATTAAATAATAGTAGGTGCCAACAGGTAGAGTTTTTGAATCGTATTTTCCATCCCAGGGTAAATCATAACCACGAGAGGTATAGACAAGATCGCCGTACCGATTAAATATTTTTACTATCGCGTCAGAATAAGATATCAGGCCTCCAATATTCCATACGTCGTTTACCCCATCTCCATTAGGGCTGAAGGTATTAGGTATCTTTATCTCAAGATAAACCTTGACCACCATCTCGTCGCGCACAGTCACATTGCACGCATTGGTAACCTCAAGTGTATAAGTCGTTTCAACCGGCGGACTTGCAAGCGGATTAAGCTTAGTAGGATCGTCAAGGTAATTGGGCGGGCTCCATAAATAACTAACATCGTTCCCGCCCGCTTTCCCATCTAGTTGCGCGGGGATTCCCTTAAAAAATGATTTATCAGGCCCCGCATCAACTGTCGGCCGGTCAATGACCACCACTTCCCGGGCTTCCGATAATGCCCTGCATTTTACAGAACCTATGTTTGCCTGCTCCGCTACGGTGAGTCTATATTTGTATCCTCCAGCTGCAGCTGATGGGATCGTAACTGTTAAGTTTTTTGTATTACCTCCGGGTATATCAGTCCAGACTGTATTATCAATGCTGATCTGCCATTGATATGCGGGTGCGTTGTAACCGGCAGACACATCGGCACTTAACAATATTGTGCTCTTTTCCCCCTCACACAATGAAACGGGGACTATTCCCCCATTTATTTTAGCCTCAATTACAGGACCACACGCTCTGAAGGTAATATCATCAATAGCGAGGTCATTACCATTGCCACCAGGCGCATTGTTTATAATTTTTAATGTGACCTGCGAAATACCTACTGGGGTAGTAAAGATCATTCCGTATTTCTTCCCTTCTGGACTAGGTGTTTCGAGGATGTTACCTGTAGAATATTTACCTAATTCTGTTCCATCAGTTGATTCAATAATGAACGTTAAATTAGGTTTATTTCCGGCTGCAGTTGGTTTTAACACATTTATGACATAGGCAGAGAATTCAAAAATTGTCCCTGTACACAAACCACCAATAGTTTCCTTGAAAAATTCGCCTGGCGCGGTCGATGCGTTTACAAGCATCATATTTCCATTGTTGTCATTTGGTGTGTGATCCTGCGAAATCGTATGCCAATTACCTCCAAAGCAGCCACTTGTGATCCCTGTGAGTGTGTAGCTTCCATCAGGTGGACAGGTAGTTGAAGTGGCCGTATAATTGGTAAAACTGCCGGAAACTGGATTGGCTACCGTGCCGAAAGTAAGATTGACCACGGGTTCCCCGAAGCTCCCGGTACATGTTTGGCTCATGGATATAAGCGGCAGGAAGGCCAACAAAATAAGACAAACTGAAATCCTTATTAGCATCGCTCAATGTAGATGTCTAAAACTAAGACTTTAATGAGTAGTTGACAGGCTGTTTTTTAAATTAATCCCGGGATGAAATGCAGTAGCCTAAAATTTAAAAGTTTTTTGCTGAAAATTTGCGTAACCACTTAATTACATATAAATTTGTAACCATACGGTTACCTATATGGAATTAAGGAGAGACATTTTTCAGGCAATATCCGATCCCACACGGAGAGATATAATTAAATTGCTTAGCCAGCAATCGCTGAATTTAAATGCGGTCGCAGGTCACTTTGCCATCAGCAGGCCCGCAATTTCAAAGCACATTAAGATTTTAACCGAATGCGGAGTAATTATAATCCGCCAGGATGGCCGGGATCGGTACTGCCGTGCAGATCTGCAAAAACTTAAAGAGGTTGATAAGTGGCTTGATACTTACCGAAAATTCTGGAACAAGAAACTAGATGCTCTGGGAGATTTCCTGGAACAGGAAAATGGTGAAAAATAAAAATATCAATAAAATAAAAAATGGAAACGAAACCACTGATTGTAGAACGCACATACAACGCGTCGATTGAAAAAGTATGGAATGCCATTACCAACAAAGATCAAATGAAAGAATGGTACTTTGACCTAAAGGAATTTAAGGCTGAGAAAGGCTTTAAGTTCAGCTTTACCGGCGGCGATGAACATGTACAGTATGTTCATAACTGTGAGGTACTTGAAGTTGACCCGCCAAATAAGCTCAGTCATACCTGGACCTATGAAAAAAATGCAGGATATTCGGTGGTGACCTGGGAACTTACGAAAGTGGGTGAAAATAAAACACGTGTTATACTAACACACGATGGACTTAGCAGCTTTTCAAATGGAGATCCAAATTTCGAGGTGGCAAGCTTTACCAAAGGCTGGAACTCTATCCTTGGCGAATCCCTGAAAAACTACGTTGAAGCTTTGTGAAAATGATTGTGTAAGTGATTAGTTGGTTAGTAGTTAGCCTGGGCGACGTAGAGGCATTGCCTGACAAACTAACAACTAACCACTAAAAACCAATTTACTACTAACACCTATCTAACTTTACTGCTACTTATCAGATTATCATACAAACTGTTAATAGTAGTATACATAATGGTCCGCAGTCCTTTGGTATATTTATCAGCTGTACTGCTGCCATTTACAATCACCACAAATCCGAAATCTTTCTGTTGATTGAAAAACATCGTGCTATAAAGGCCGTAGGATGATCCGGTATGGCCGGTCATCTTTTCTCCAGGGATGATGTCTTCACGATTTGTCCCAAGGGCAAGACCATAATTCTCTTCATCAGCAATTTTGGTTTGCATGATCTTAGAACTCTTTTTTGAGATTATTTGAGTGCCATTTGCTTTACCATTGTGCATATGCATGATCATATATTTTGCAAGATCAATTGCAGATATTTTCATTCCTCCCGTCGGCGAAAAAATGGGGGTTGAATACCCCATAACATATTTGGAGATCTCTTCTCTACGCGGGGCATATGCCTGTGGTGATGGAGTGAATTTTTTGTTTTTAGAATCGTAGTCATATAGCGTGACGAATTTCTGATTATCCAGAGAATCGACGTTATAACCGGCATATAAACCCAGCGGCTTTATGATATGGTTCTTTACATAATTGTCAAAACGCTCACCAGAAACCCGTTCAATGACAGTACCCACCATATTATAGTTCAAGTTGCAGTACTGATAATCCGCTCCTGGAGCGTAATCATTGTAGCATTTTGCCCAGTCAGGGTTTTTATCTGGGTTTATTACATCGAGATTGAAGTATCCCTGACTATCATTGATACTGGAAGTATGTGACATGACCATTCGCAGCGTGATAACCTGATCGGGGAATTTGGGATTTCTAATCCTGAATCCAACCAGTTTTCCAAAATCATCGTCGAGAGATATTTTCTTTGCGTCGACCAGTTGCATGATCGAGGTTGCTGAGAATGACTTAGAAATAGATGCGATCCGGAAGATGTCATCATTTTTAAGCATCCTAACTTGGTCGATATTGTTATAGCCAAATGAATTAGCATAGATGATTTTACCATGTTTAACCACAGCCAGCGACATTCCAATGATGTCCTGAACTTTCATGATCGCTTTTATATCCTTTTCTGTCTTTTCAGACAAAAATGCGTTTATAAATTTACGATTCTCTCTCCAATCTCTTGCAGCAATCTGACCTTCAGAATAGCGAATTACGTCGTCCCGGGGGCCATCTGGTTGTGAATACGAAGAGAAAGCAATTGTCAGGAAACAGGCGACTAAAGAAATTATCTTGGAATGCTTATGCATGAAACTAAACTATTATTGAAATATGAATATAAGAATAAAAATCCCTTTGTTCGAACTGTGAAATAATATCCCAGCAGGAAATTTAGGTGTCAGGATTAAAGCCTGTCCAGCCCCTGTTCCAAATCGCTCAACAAATCATCCACATTTTCAATCCCAACTGAGTACCTTACCAAACTTTCGGGTATTCCCAATAGCGCCCTTTGCTCGGTCGTCAATTCAACGTGACTTGTTGTACGCGGCGGACCAGCCAGCGTGCTTACCGAACCGAGGCTTGCTGCAAGGTGGACAAGCTTTAATGCAGGCAGGAATTTCTCGACAAGATCGTAACCTCCGTCAAGCGCGAAGCTCAGCATACCTCCAAATCCACGCATTTGCGATTTGGCAATTTCATGACCTGTATGGGTTTCCAGTCCCGGATAAAACACATCACTAACTTTTGAATGGCTTTTCAAATAACGTGCGATTTTTAAAGCAGATTCATTCTGACGTGATATTCGAAGTTCCAAAGTTTTCATACCCCTGGCGATCATATAAGCGGGATCCGCCTGTAAGCTTGCACCATTTATTTCACGAAAGTGGAAAACCTGCTGAACAAGATCTTTCTTACCTGCAAGAAGTCCGCCCATAGCATCGGAGTGGCCGCAAAGATATTTGGTGGCACTATGAAGTACAAGATCGGCACCCAGTTCCAGCGGATTTTGGTTGATAGGAGTAGCAAAAGTGTTATCAACAACTACAACTGCGCCGACTTTCTTTGCGGCAGCCGCGATACGTTTGATGTCAATGATTTTCAGCGTTGGATTCGTAGGTGTTTCAAGGTATACCAGATCGCAGCCTTTATCTATCTCTAGTTCCAGCTCGTCATGATTCCCGGTTTCGCAAAGCTTAATTTCTACGTGGTATGCAGGAAAAAAATCCAGGAAAAGTTTGCTTGTTCCGCCGTAGGTATCCTTTACAGAAACAACCCGCTTGCCTGGTTTTAGAAAAGTAAAAAGTGTATTGCTGATTGCTGCCATACCAGTAGCAAATGCCGTTGCTGCCTCCGCGTTCTCTAATACCCTGATCTTTTCTTCCAATGCTGCTACTGTTGGGTTGGTATTTCGGCTGTATATGAACCCTTCGGATTTTCCAACTGATACGTCATACCATTCGTCAAGGTCGGTGTATGCAAATGCTACGCTGTTGACGATAGGAGTAGTCGCTGCCCCTTTAAAATAAGGACTGTCTTCTCCTGCCCATACAGCTTCTGTTGATTTGGAGTATTTTTTTTGTTCCATGGTACTATTCTATTAAAGGATCTGTGGTATTTCGGCTTGAAAAATAAAGGTAAACCGGAACTCCGGAAAATATAAGTATCAAACCCACCAGGGCTTGTACTGGATTTTGAATGACCGTAACGACAACAAGTGTCATGCAAAACAGTGTAAAGATAACAGGTAAAAGAGGATAGGCAATCACTTTATATGGCCGGTCCGCTTTCGGAAATTTGTAACGCATTACAATTACTCCTAAAGCTGTTGCACCGTAAAAAATAAATGAGGCGAATATTAACAGATCTGTAAGCTGGTCAAAACTACCTGACCAGACTAGTATAATGGACCAGCCGCATTGCCACCATAATGCGTGTGATGGTGAATGATATTTTGGGTGAACTTCTCCTGCCTTTTTGAAGAATAATTTATCCCTGCCAATGGCATACACCATTCGGGACGACATCAGAATCGTACTGTTCGTACAGGTGAAAGTAGCCAAAACAATTAGAGCCGATAACAGGATTGCACCTCCACTCCCACTGATTACACGCGCTACCTCCACGGCAGCAATTTTGTTAGCCATTGTGTTCAGGGCTGCTAAATCTGCAACCGGCAAAATATAGATGTAAGCCGCATTAACCATCATATAGAGAATGATTACGCTAAAGGTTCCAACCGTCAGTGCCAGAGGAATATTTTTTTGGGGTTCTTTAACTTCTTCCCCCAGATAACCAATATTATTCCAGCCTTCATAGCCCCAAAATGCACTAACAGAAGCTGCGAAAAATGCCGCAATCATGGGCCAGCCTGTCGGTGCATTTGCTCCAGTAGTAAAATGGCTTCTACTTCCCTCAGAGGATACAAACGCTGCAACACAAAATCCCAATATAGCGATGATAATTCCGGCGATAAGAAATCTGCTCAACCTCTCCCCGAAGACCACGCCCCGATGATTAATGAAGCTGAGAAAAAAAATAAGTAGAGATGCGATGATCTTTGCTCCGGCGTTTAATCCTAAAAACCCCAGAACCGGGAGATCTAAAACTGGGAGATTAAAAAGACTGTAGGCAGATTCCGAAAATATGTAGGCAAGAGCTGCTATCGAAGCCGATTTCATCACTGTCAAGTTACCCCAGCCATACAAAAAGGCAAAAAATTTACCGTAGATCTTCTTGAAATAAACATATTCGCCGCCTGACCCTGGCATCATGGCAGCAAGCTCTGCGGTACATAAAGCACCAATCAGGCTAAGCACCCCGGCAGTGAGCCAACAAATCAATATCCAGCCGGAGGATTGCAAAGAATCCGACATAGGCGCAATTTTCTTAAACACGCCCGAGCCTACAATAGCACTTACTACCAGAAGTATTGCCGGCCACCTGGTTATGGTCCTGTCGAGCGTTGGTGCTGCCATTTTATAATTTAGTTAGGCCTAAACCGCTTTTACTATTTGTGGTGAGAAAACCGTCTTCCAAAACGAAACCTCCTTCAGCCAGATCTTCCGCCAGATCAAAGCTTCCATCAAGATCAAGAAATCGCGTATGACTACAAGATAATGCTGCATGTAGTGCAGCTGTGATGCTAATAAGACTCTCATCGTTGCATCCCCAAAAGAGTTTAATATCGGCATGTCTCGCGATATCAGCAATCTGCAATGCAGGTCTGATTCCCCCGCACTTCATTAGCTTGATGTTAAAGATACCATAAGGCATGGCTTTGGTCAGTGACAGTGCGGTAGCAGGACTAGTTAACGACTCATCCGCTGTGAATACGCTTCTAAGCTCTTCCGAAAATTGGAGTAAATCATTTTCTTTGCCCGGCAAAAAAGGCTGCTCTATCACTTCCACATCGGCGTTTTTAGTAAGGTCTAAAAAATGACCAAGTTGTTGTGCATCATAGCCTGTGTTTGCGTCTACGCGGATACTAAAATGGCGATTGAACACTTCCCTCAGCTTTAAAATCCGTTCTGCATCCTCCCGAGAGTCCAGGCCGGTTTTTACTTTGAGGGCTCTAAATCCCTGATCGTAATACTCCTTTGCCTCTTCAATGGTTTCCTCAACATTTTTGATACCGATGGTGATTGATGTAAGCATCTTCTTATGTTTCCTCCCATAAAAATCTACCACCGGAACCTCTAGCCATTGTCCAAAAGCATCGTGAAGCGCAATGTCGATAGCAGCCATCGTCCCAGGAAAATGGCCGTAGATTTCAGCAATCTCCGAAATGTGCCCCAAAAACTCTCGGATATCTTTGCCGACCAATTGCTGGACGAGGTCTGACTCCAGATTTTTGATTGTTTTTTCTGCTGTTTCACCAACAACTGCTCCTTCAGGACAAGCTGCGCCGAGGCCAGTTATTCCATTTTGAAGTTCGATCTCAAGGAACACATTTTCAGTATCGTAAAATGTGTCTCGGGCAATAGTATATGGCTTCTTTAGCGCAAGAGATCTCTTGTAAGCCTTGATCGACCTGATCTTCATAGAAGCTCTTTTATCAAAGGAATTAAATCGTCACATCCTTCTTCCAAAGGAAGCATGACAGGAAGGTTATATCGCCCGTGGAACTTATTCTTGAAATCCAGCGCTTCTTCCCTACTGCAATCTTCAGTATTTAAAGCGATTGCTATCACTTTTGATCCATAAAGCCTAATCAGTTCAATCTCAGATTCCAGATCAGGAATAGCGCCCCATGAGGGTTCATGTTCATAATATTTGCGCTTGGGAGCGTGTACTAATACCACATATTTTGCATTCCCCGAGATCAGCATTTCCGAGCCGCACGGGCCGCTTGGATTTCTCAACGCAGCCTGCCCTTCTATTAAGATAACATCCGGATTCGCTTCTTTCGCGCACGAAAGTATCGCGTGTTCCATCTCACCTCCAACAAAATCGTTCAGGGTAGAATCGAACACAAAACCGTATTTGCCGCCTTGCAGCCATCCGGTCTGCCCGGTGTAAATCATCTCCGCATGGATATTATTTTCCGAACAGGCTTTTAGAATAAATCGGGTAGTAGTTCTTTTACCAAGTGAGCAATCTGTACCCAACATGGCGATAACAGGAATTTCAAGCTTTTTAATAGCTCCAGTCCAAAAATGAAGGTCCTTCCTGTTCTTTGGCCTCCTTATATCTATTAACTCGACATTATATTGCTTTGCAAGCTCTAGCATTTCGGGACGGTCATTCAGGTAATCATGCAACCCGTTTACAATCGAGAGGCCGTTTTTTATAGCAATTTTTACATCGGCAAGCATACTGTCAGGAAATATGCCGCCCGTTGTAGCAACACCCACAACACAATATTCAGGCTTTGTATCAAGTGCCTCATTGACACTCGCGAATATCGGCAAATTGCGGTTCCGGCCATCCAGTACCTCCCCGGCATCTTTTCCCGCGCTAGCACTGTCAACAAAGCCTACAATATTGAAGCGATTGCTTTCGCGTATTAATCCATGAGCAGTTTTAGCATCAGAAGTATGGAGTAATCCTCCAGTAAGCACCAGGGCATTAGGTATCATTTTAATATATTAAGTTAAAAAAAAAGCAAAGAGTAAGGAGCAAAGAATGGAGACCTATTTCCATCGAATATTACTATTTGACGGGTTTTAGCAATACATCCTGATACGTATGATCCGAATCAGGGTCAATTATCTTCATTTTAACCTGATCAACGGTGCCGTCGGGATTTAACGAAAACGTAACGTATGCATCCCCTTTAAGACTTCTGTTTTTCAAAGTAGAAATGAAGGTATTGTATTGATAATACTTAAGAGTACCATTAAAATGAGGAAGGTTCTTGAACTCCATGCTCATTCCATCGCCGGCAGGTTTCAAACTTACGTCGCCATAAACGGCATCACGATAGTTGCCTGCAAGTTTACTTATCGGAAGGTTAAACAAGCCATCCGGGTCGGCCTGAACAACACTTTTCTGTTGTGAATCCTTTAGTCTGGCAAATGATGCTTCCTGCTCCTCTTTAAAAGCGTTGATCCAATCGAATTTATCATTCCTTGCATAGAAGTCGATTACATGATAAATTATTGCCCAATATGCTCCCGTTGATTCCTGGTTAGTAAATACGGTCACGCCGAGTTTTAAATCTGGAACCATGGCAACCTGTGAAACAAAGCCAGCCAATTTGCCACCATGTCCCACCACTTTATGTTTTTGGTAATTGTAAGCCCGGAACCCGGATGCATAACCCCAAAAATCCATTTGAGCAGGCTTCAACCGTTCCGATACTTTTGAGATCGGGATTGGCCTGATAATATTCCATAACTGCCTGGTAGTTGCAGGCTTAAATAATTGCAGCCCCGAGGGCGTACGGCCGGAATCAAGCTGGGTGATCATCCAGTTTGAAATATCATTCGCATTGGATAGTATTCCACCGGCAGCATTACTGGCGTCGCCGGTATTTTGCTGGAGGTAGTCATCAACCAGTGTTATTTTTCCATTTATCCGGTTATGGGCAAACGATATATTTGGCCTGGTACCAAACTCGGAATATCTTGAAACGCTGCCGGGCATGCCCACTTTATCAAAAATTCTACTCTTCACAAAATCCTCCCACTCCTGCCCGCTCACAGCTTTAATAATTTCGGCGCATGCCAGGTAGAGAATATTATCATATGCGTAAGTGCTCCTGAAGTCGTAAGCAAGGGGCAGTTTCTGCACTTTTTCAAGGATTTCCCTGCGTGAAAACGTTGAAGGTGGAAATAGCATCAGATCTCCTGAATAAGCCAATAAGCCACTTTGATGAACAAGCAAATCTCTCACTGTTAGATTCGTTGTGATGTAATTGTCGCCCATTTTAAACCAGGGCAAATGTTGAATTACACGGTCATCCCACTTTAACTTACCTTCCTCGATAAGGAGAGCAAGCGCCGTTCCGGTAAATGCCTTAGAATTGGAAGCGATTGAAAAAAGGGTGTTGCCGTCAACCCTGTCATCGGTATTCAGTTTTTTAACTCCGTAGCCTTTTGCAAGCAGTACCTTACCATCCTTAACAATGGAAACACTCAGCCCTGGAACTTCAAAGGTCTTAACAACCTTTTCAATATACTGATCCAGCCCGGGAGGCAAACCCGATTGAGCCGTAGCGACGAAAGAAGTAAGAATTAATGCAAAAGATGTGAGGACGCGTTTTGGAAACATAAAAGAATTACAAAATAATCACCGAAAAGGGTACATCCTTTACGGCTTTCTAAAGTAATGTTTAATCTCCAATTAATAAACCAGAGAACTCAATTGATTAACTTTTCGAGCAGGAACTGTCCATTGAAAATATAGAATCCGCATATAAAGGCTTCACCTGTAAGCAATGGTACAATCAGGTTGATAAACCGCATTCTCACTGACCCCGCAACATAGCAAACCAGATCGGTTGGGGTAAATGGCGCAAATGCCCAGAGAGTGATAAATAAAAACCCGTTTCTTCCACTTAGCTTTTCCCTTACTAGCAGAATTTTTTCAGGATAATTTCTTTCGAAATAAGTACTGAAACCCAGTTTATCAGCGAGGTAGAACATCAATCCAGATGTTACAAGCATACTGGCTAAAAACGCTGCTAATAGTAAAAAAGGACTATCCTTGAAGAGAATGATGCCTGCGAGCAGAAAAGGGGTTCCGGGTATCATTGTCAGACCGCGAATAGTACATAACGCAAAATAAAATATGAGCACTCCGCCCTGGTATCTCTTAACAAATGAAGAAATGTTCTCAGGAGTAAGTTCCCGCGCGTATATCGCATATAAAACAATGCAGGTAGCGATGAAAAAAATCCAAACAATACCGAGATTTCTCTTGAAATTATCGTTAGGCGGAAAGCTATTTTCTTGCATAGTAGACAAAAGCGGGAGGGAAGTTACGCAAAGTAAAATCACAATTTACATCAGCGAAAGTCCTCTTCAACAACCTGAAATCATTGAGCGAATATTGAAATTGAATATATGAACCATAAGGTTTGAGGATACGAATACATGCGTCCAGAATGCCTGTTTTCTCAGACACCCTTATATTAGCAAGTGGGAGACCGGAAATAATATAATCAACAGATTGATCGGAAACGTAATCAGACAGCCGTGTAGCAGTGTCGTTTACATTTACGAGCCTGGCATCGTTAAATTTATTAAGTTTATCAAAGAGCTGTGGATTAATTTCAAAAGAGGTAAGCCGTGAACATGGACTCATTTTATTCAGCAGCGACCTGGTCATTGCGCCCGTACCAGCTCCAAGTTCAACGAAATGCAAGTTCTTGCCAAATGCGATATCGTTCAACATCATATCCGACAAATGGGCCGAACTCTCAATCACTGATCCGGTCTGACGGATATTTTTTAGGGCTTCTTTAAGGAATGTCTTCATAAGTATTTCATTTGACTGCATAATGATAGAAAGAGTTACTTCGAACTTTAAATTAATGTGACGAATACCTAAAAAAGTGGGATGGAACCTCAATTCTCCATTATCAACCGTCAACTCTCAACTCAAACTGTCGAACTCTCAACTTAAACTGTTCTCTTTAAAATTACCCCCGTTTTTCCTAATTATCTCCCTGATAATGAGAGAGTACCACCTTAGTGTACTGAGTACAACTAGCTGATTTTCAATTAGTTTTTATTTGAATATATTATTGTTAGATGTAGCTTTGCCACAACTAACCAAACTAACATAAGTGATATGAGACGAATCACGAACAATAATGAGGTGCCTGACCTGGGCTACCTTCAACTTCACGCGCACGAGTTTTTTTATCAGCTCAGTCCTGGCGAACTTACTACAATCGCGCTGGATAACTCAGAAGGCACTTTAAGTAATTCCGGTGCTCTGGCTGTTATGACTGGAAAATTTACTGGCCGCTCACCTAAGGACAGGTTTATCGTGAAGGATAAAATCACCTCCGACTCGATTTGGTGGGGTGATGTTAATATCCCATTTGCTGAAGACGACTTTGACAGGATTTACACTAAGATGCTTTATTATTTGAAGGGTAAAGTTCTTTTCGTCAGAGACGGGGCAGTTTGCTCGGAACCTGCTTATCGCTTGAATATCAGAACGATAACAGAGACCGCTTATCAAAATCTGTTCGCACATAACTTATTTTTAAGGCCGGATGTGTCTGGATCAATCGACCCGGAGTGGACAATCATTGCTGCTCCTGGATTTGAGGCAGATCCTGAACGTGATGGGACACGACAAAAGAATTTCTCAATTATAAACTTTAACCGAAAGATTGTGTTAATCGGCGGCACCGGGTATACCGGGGAGATCAAAAAGGCAATGTTCTCGGTGTTAAACTTCTTGCTTCCGGCCCAGGGGGTACTTTCTATGCATTGCTCGGCTAATAAAGGTGCCAAAGGTGATACTGCAATTTTCTTCGGCCTCTCGGGTACCGGCAAAACTACCCTTTCTGCTGACCCTGACAGAGACCTTATCGGTGATGATGAACATGGCTGGGGTGACCATTCGATATTTAATTTTGAAGGCGGCTGCTACGCAAAGACTGCAGGGCTAAACCCTGAGAAAGAGCCACAAATCTTTGAGGCGATCAAAGCCGGAGCCCTGCTTGAGAATATTGGATTTGTTAAAGGAACTAATGTTCCGGATTTCGATGATATCACTATTACAGAAAACACGAGGGTATCTTATCCTATGGATCACATCGCCAACGCCGCCGTACCATCCAAAGGAAGTGTCCCGGAGAACATATTCTTTCTCACTGCGGACGCCTTCGGCGTATTGCCTCCAATTTCAAAATTGAGCGTACCACAGGCGAGATATCACTTTCTTTCCGGATATACATCCAAGATCGCTGGCACAGAGGAGGGAATTAATGAACCGCAGACCACTTTTTCCGCTTGTTTTGGCAAGGCATTCTTACCTCTTCACCCTGTTAGATATGCGGAATTGCTTGGCAGAAAAATCATTGAAAACGAAGTGAATATATGGCTCATAAATACCGGCTGGACAGGCGGGCCATACGGTACAGGGGAAAGGATCAATCTTTCATATACCCGGAGTATGATAAAAGCTGCGCTGGATGGAATGCTGGATAAGTGTGTTTTTACTGCAGACAGCGTTTTCGGTTTAATGATCCCCGAGCACTGCCCGGGTATTCCTTCAGAAATTCTAAACCCGATAAACAATTGGGCTGATCCGGCAAACTACTTGCAAAAAGCCTATAAACTTGCCGGCTTATTTCAGGAAAATTTCAAACAGTATGAAGAGTTTGCCGATGCAGATACTAAAAATGCTGGCCCGGTTGGTCAGCCGAAAGTAAACGCCTGAAAATAGTTAATATCAGAAAAAAAGCGTGGCCGGGATTCCAAATCGGAAGCCCGGCCACGCTTTTAATTTATTGATAATTTTTAAAGTCTAATATTCGACAAATATTCTAGACCTTCTTAACCCTAACAGCAGTCATTCCTTTTTGTCCGGGCTCTACCTCAAACGTGACTTTGTCATTTTCACCTACCGCCTCTGAAAGTTCGTTAATATGCACAAAAATGCTTTCCTGGCTTTCTGAGTCCTTGATGAATCCATAACCTTTCGATTCGTTGAAGAAAGTTACCTTTCCTTTACGGATTAGGTCACCCGGTTGGATGGCTTCCTGTTTTGGAGTAGCTATCAGGATGTCTTCAGTAATGATCTTCTTTTTCTTTGTTGGATCCGGTGGCGTTGATGTTATGTTTCCATTTTCATCAACATAAGCCATCATTTCATCGAGGCTTTTTCCCTTCACCACATTTTCCTTACGCTCCTCAGCCTTTTCTCTTTTTTCCTTCTGCTTTTTAAGCCTCTTTTTTTCTTTTTCTTTTTTATTAAATGTTTCTGTCGATCTAGCCATAGTTTAATTTAGCGTACCTCTGTTTTTTTATAGTGAAAGTCTATTAATCAACACCCTGTTGATTGTTTTGTTTCTCCTTATAATGATTCCAAATCCCGGTCATGGAAATTCAGATATATTCAATACAAAAAGATAATGTGTCAATAAAAAAGCATCCTCCAACATGGAGAATGCTTCACGAAATAATTATATAGTATACTAAGCTACTTTTACATTTACTGCGTTCAGACCTTTACGGCCTTCTTCAACGTCATACTGAACTGTATCATTCTCGCGAATGTTATCGATCAGACCTGAAGTGTGTACAAAGATTTCACTGCCACCATCATTTGGGGTGATAAAACCGAAACCTTTAGTTTCATTAAAAAATTTTACTGTTCCTTGTTGCATTATATGTTTGTTAATAAGTCTGCAAGGTACAACTAAATATCGGAATAAACTAATTATCAGGCATTAAGTTAGTTTAGCGTTTGAGACATGATGCACGATGGAACCAAACAAGATAGTATGAGTAGGGCATTAGGCTTTAGACCCTAGGCAAGTGGTGTTACCCTATATACCTAATGCCTGGTATCTAAAGTCCAAAACTATGTTGACAATAATTAAATTTTCTGTGTTAATGTATGTTAAAGTTTAGAAGGACATTTTATTAACATCTACTTTCGGTTGTATCATCAAAACTAGAACATATGTTCCGAATAACTTTTATTGCAATGCTGATGTTTTCAGGGCATTTGCAGGCACAAAATTTTCGGGGAAGAGTACTGGATCTCGTTACAAAAGAACCGATATCGGGCGCGACGGTTAGGGCTAGCTCGATGACCCTTACTGATGCGAAGGGCAATTTTATTTTATCAAATGCCAAAGTTGGCGATACGATTAGAATAGTTCATTTGGGTTATAAGCCATATATTTTCACTTTCAATGCCCTTCATCCCGGGCTCGTTTCCAGTACACCGCCGGAGATCTCTCTTGAGCCAAACAGTATTGTACTCAGCGAGGTGTTCGTCAGGTCGCGTATAAATACAAAGGCAGATTCTCTTAAAAACCGTTTAGAGTTTGCATCAGAATTCAATTATAAAGGATTTAGTTTTAAAGATATTTTCGTGGTAAAATCGCCTGAAGAATCGATGGCACGCCACGTTGACGTCCACCGTGGAAATAACACGTATAGCGCCTCCTCATTGATAAAGCTTGATGTTTTAAGTGTGGTCGGCTACCTCACCAGGAATAAAACACGTCCCTCCAGACTTCAAGAAACTTTAATACAGGATGAAAGAGATAAGTATGTGGATAATATGTTTTCTAAAAACAGAATAATCGAGCTCACGAAGCTAAGTGGTGATTCGTTGAAAAACTTCATGATCCAATACAGGCCTTCGCTGACTAAAGCGAGGAATATGACGGACTATGAGATGGTGGGATATATCAAAAGGATGTACCTGGAGTTTATTAAGTAAGGGTGAATACCTGCCCTTTCATATGTCAATCATTCGACCTTGCCCCACCACATTCAACAGTAACGAATAAATTCTGATATCCGATTTGATGCTATCATCCTACAACTCCTATTTATTTATACTATTGCATTATTTCTTATCATTGTGATCTAAATCCATAACCAGGTATAGATGGTCAATCCCATTTTCGAAGATTTGCACGCACAGGGTCTAATCAGCGATAAAAGCCTGGAAAACATCCAAAAAAAGGAATTAGGAGCATTTTTTTCAATTCACTGGGAACTGAAAACCTTTTTGTACCTGGGTGTCATGATGCTGAGTACAGGCTTGGGGATCCTGGTTTATAAGAATATCGACAGCATCAGCCATCAGGCTGTTCTAGGGGCGATCGGACTAATATGCATTGCTTGTTTTGCGTGGTGCTATAAGAACAAATCGCCGTTTAGTCCTGAAAAAGTGGAGTCGCCAAGTTCCTTGTTCGACTATATCCTCCTACTCGGCACGCTAAGTTTTTTAAGTTTCATAGGCTATATGCAGTTTCAATACGAGGTCTTTGGTACCAGGTACGGCATGGCAACCTTCATTCCGATGGTATTTCTTTTCTGGACTGCCTATTATTTTGACCATTTGGGTATCCTGACGATGGCAATAGCTAATCTTGCTATTTGGATGGGGATCTCGGTTACGCCGAAGAATCTTTTGCGCAGTGGCGATTTTAGCAATGAGCGTGCACTTTACACTTACCTTGCCTTGGGACTCTTCCTGCTGATACTAGCTTATTTCAGCCGGAGTTACAACTTTAAAAAACATTTCTCCTTCAGTTATCATAACTATGGAGTGCATCTCGCCTTTATAGCAATCATTTCAGGATATTTTTATTACGATTACCTTTATTCCCTGATCTGGCTTGCCATATTTGGTATGTTAGCTTGGTTTCTTTATCAGAACTCTTTCAAGCAGCGGTCATTCTATTTTCTCATGATTACAGTCCTTTACAGTTATGTAGCCATTAGCGGGTTTGCGCTTAGAAGCCTATTTTTTATGGATAAAAGCATAAGCCTTCTCCTGGCTTTTCTATACCTGATCGGGTCGGGATTCTGTCTTGTAGTAATCTTGATGGACCTTAACAAAAAACTTAAATCAGGATGATCATCTATAATAAAACCTGGCTCACAAATCTTCTTCTCATTGACTTGGTAGAAAAGGAATATGAAGCCGACCGGGTATCAGGTAATGAGTTTAATAATATAAAGGCGAAATACCCCGTCGGGTTCTACACCCCCAATTTCTTCATTCGGGTAGGCCTGTTTATCCTGACATTCATAATATCCCAGAGTATTTCCGGATTCACCGTCTTGCTGTTAGGTGGTTCAGGTGGTTACGTTTGGCTTGCCTGCCTGGGAATTCTTAATTATTTGGCTCTTCAAACGACGGTGAAGAACAAATTTCATTACAGGTCTGGCGTAGATGATGCACTATTATGGATAACATTTATTTACCTGGCGGCAGCGTATTATGATTTAACGAACGCTGCACGCTTTGATTCCAATCTTGCCTTTGCTACGTTTATATTTATTCTAAGCTTATACCTTACCGTCCGGTTTTCCGATTTGTTAATGAGTTTGGTCGCCTACCTCTCCTGCCTTGGCATTCTGTTTTTTGCCTGGCAAAATATCGGCCCGTGGGGGATAGCGACCATGCCATTTACACTCATGTTGTTTTCCGCGCTGATGTACTGGCTTATCAGACGAAGCCTGAAATATAGTTTTACAATGTTCTATGCGAACTGTATGGTCGTGCTGCAGGCGATTAGTCTGATCACTTTGTATGCAGCAGGTAACTATTTTGTAGTTAAAGAACTGGGAGATATGCTAAACAAAACCTCAAGTGAATCGATTCCTTTTGGGGGACTATTCTGGACGTGGACATTGATCGTACCCCTGGCATATATCTATTGGGGAATGCTGAAAAGGGACACAATCCTCATACGCTCCGGCCTGTTGCTATGCATCGCGGCGGCGCTCACTTTTCGCAATTATTATCATGTTATGCCTTTAGAATTAGCGTTGATCTTAAGCGGAACCGCGGTTTTGTTTATTTCCTGGTTTCTAACGAAATATTTAAAAGACCCTAAACATGGAATCACCTATCAGGATCTTTCCAACGACAGCCTGATGGATCAGCTAAAGATCGAGTCTCTTCTAATTTCTGAAACAAGTTCAGGAATAGGCGGAGCTCCTTCTAACACTGGCACACAGATGGGTGGCGGCAAGTTTGGCGGCGGCGGGGCCAGCGGCGGCTTCTGACTATTGCGCTACATTCTTAAAGAACTGCGGCACCGTGCCGTATTGTGGAAGCTTTCCATCCCATTTCTGTATCACCTGCTGCTGTACGAGCAGTGGAGTTAGCGACTGCTGCTTTAGGCGATTTGCTTCTGCTTCTGCCCTCGCGCGAACCAGTAGGGCTGCAGCTTCACCTTCTGCTTTGGCCTTGCTAACTGTTGCTTCAGCGATAGCTTGCTTAGCTTCGTTCTCTGCTTTGAGCCGTGCCTGGATGGAAGCATTTTTTTCATCGATCATTTGCCTCAATGAAGCGGGCGGGCTTATAGCAGAGGTAAGCTGATCGTAAATAAATCCGTCTTTACCAAGGTTTTTTGTAAGCAGTATCTGGATCCTGTCTTCGAATTTCTCGCGATTAGACATTACCGAATCGGAAGTAAAGGAGTTGGCAACAATCCGGTAGGCATCGTAAATGGTATTGCGCATAAATTGCTGTTCGATCTCAGCGAGTGTTTTTCGGTATTGCCGATAGATCTGCGGAACCATCGCGGGGTTAATGTGATAGTTTAGTTTTGGGTCAACCTGGAATTCTGCGGCATCCCGGGTTGTTACAACAAAAGGCTCATAATCCACCGACTGCGTAAAAGTTGGAAATTCGATAATCTTGGTGGTCCAGGTATTGTACCAAACCCTTCCGGTTACGATGGTAATATTATCGACTCCCCGGTCAGTTCCGTAGAGATTAATCTTTATTCCCACATTACCAGCATCTATATTCTCGTAAGTAAAAGGCTGAACAATCCACAGAACAAGCAGCGTGACTACTATCCCAACAATTCTTAATACTTTTTTGCGCAGAAGAATACTGCCTGCATCGTTTTGAAATTCCATACTTAGATTTGCTTTATGAATGTTTTAAGCGGGCTGTAAATGAGGAAAAGTGCGAGAAAGATTTCAATTATCCCAAAAGTCACCAATAAATTCGATGGCTTACTTAGATTATCCGCACCGATAGTTAATAAGGCTATCGCCAGAATAACTTTTACGAACAGAATAAATGTTTTCATTTGGTATTAGGCTAAGTAAATATAATAAAGTTACTGCCACACAATAAAACAATTGCAACCATCTGTTTTACAGGAAAATGCAATTTTATTAAATAGCATAAACGCCTGGAAAAAGCTCCCTGACAACCTTTAATCATAATAAAATATATTCCTAAGTTTGCCACCACATTTCCATTTTAGTGAAAACGCGGAAAATATTTGATATCCCACCTTTCCTCGCAGTACTTTTAGCGATTGTCAGTGTACAAGGGGGTGCCGCAATTGCAAAAAGTATCTTCCCTGTCCTGGGTGCTACAACTACCGCATCGCTTCGAATTGGCTTATCAGCAATATTCCTTGTCCTAATGTTCCGGCCAAACTTAAGTAAGCTTTCGTCAGCTCAATGGAAATCAGTAATACCTTATGGATTGTGCCTCGGAGCGATGAACCTGGTATTCTATCTGGCTATCGAGCGCATACCGGTTGGCTTGGGCGTAACACTCGAATTTATCGGCCCGCTTGTGCTTGCCGTTGTCACCTCAAAACGCAGCGCAGACTACCTTTGGATAGTGCTTGCTGCGGGTGGAATTGCCCTTATCGCCCCATGGAATGCGGAAAATATTGATCCGGTAGGCGCTTTACTGGCACTGCTTGCCGGGGGCTTCTGGGCAGGGTATATTCTTCTTGGCGGAAGTATTTCAAAAATAATGGATGGGACTCAGGCAGTAACCGTAGGGATGATATTTGCCAGCGCCCTTGTAATACCATTCGGCTTTCTGTCAGGCGGCTTCCAAAATTTCAGGCCAGAAATGTTTGTAGCAGTAAGTGCCCTTGCGCTCCTGTCTAGTGCAATACCCTTTCTTCTTGAGATGAAAGCTCTAAAGCTTCTCCCTGCCAGTACCTTTAGTATCCTTATGAGTATGGAACCGGCCGTCGCTGCGTTGTCAGCCCTGGTATTCCTGGGAGAACATCTTGTTTTAACCGAATGGATTGCCATCTTACTGGTAACCTTTGCCAGTGTAGGCGCCGCTCTAGGTAAACGGACGAACGCCCCACCTGGCTAATTTCACAGTCAACCCGATCCGGCATTCCTCTCAATTCTCCACTCTCAACTTTCAACCAGTTTAAGAGTGCTGCCCCGCATGCACACCCTCAGCAAACTCCTCACACATTTTTTTATTAAATGCTGGAATGTCCCCTGGATTTCGACTCGTAACCAAACCCTGATCAACGACCACGGCCCTGTCAATCCATAGAGCTCCCGCATTTTCCAGGTCAATCCGAATAGCGGGGTAAGATGTCATTTCTCTGCCTTTTACAACTCCTGCAGAGATAAGGGACTGCGGACCGTGGCAGATAGCTGCTACCGGCTTACCGGCATCAAAAAATGCCTTAATAAATGCAATAGCATCCTGATCCATTCGTAATTTATCAGGGTTCAAGACCCCACCAGGAAGCATTAATCCATCATAATCATCGGCTTTAGCTTCACTGATGTGTTTATCAACCTCCACCTCGATGGACCATTCGTGGTCCTTCATCGCCTTCACTTTTCCATGCTGCGGAGAAACAATTTCAACTTGCGCCCCGGCATCTTCCAAAAACTTCTTTGGAGATGTTAACTCCACTTCTTCAAAACCATTCTCGGTAAGGATGGCTATCTTTCGATTACTTAGATTAGTCATAACAATTTCGTTTAGTAAATGTCAGACAGGTGTGTCCTGTTAAAAAATTAACAGGGTATAGAAGGAAGATGTTTGTAAAAATTTCTTTTTATTCTTATCGATACACGAAATAAACACTATCTCTTACTGAAATACCGCTCATTCCCTCACCCACATACACAACCTTGTATTTTGCGGCCCTGGAAATAGCATAACCCTCCAGAAGATTTACATTTACTACGAGGCTGTCGCCGGGATTCAATTTGACATAACTTTCTTCAGAAGGTGGCATCGCACGCTTAGCCATGGCGCCACGGTAATCTACTTGCGTTCCATCTTCGTCGGTAATATCGAGGTATTTACTAACCAGTGGCTCAAAAGGTGTCGACCATTTTAAAAACCTTGCAACAGTATCAGCTGAATTAATAACCACGAATTTAAGCTCAACGGGATCACCTACGGTTATAGTATCCTTGATTTGCATCGTACCCTGTATAGCCTGCTTGTCGTTTAAGTCTGAACCTTCTGTATGACCGCTGTCATCAACCACCGAATTCGATGAACTTGTATTGCTGATGCCGCATGCCGCCAGACTTAGTAAACATGCCATTAATAGTATTTGATAGTTTTTCATACCCCAAAGATAACGGTAATACTTTTTAGCATTCAAAAAAAAAGCCTTCTCCCATTTGGAGAAGGCTTTCACTCACAACTAACAAATTTTAATTATCCGCTAAAAACTTCTGTTAATATCGATCATCATAACGTCTGTCGTCGCGATCATCGTAGCGTCTGTCGCGGTCATCGTATCGTCTATCTCGGCTATCATATCTTTCGTCATAACGTCCGTCTATTTTCTTCCGCTGTCCGGGAGGCATACCATGCGGATGGCCTTTCTTACCTTTTTTACCATTACCACCATTCAGATAAACCTTCACGCGCTCGTTTCTCATTTCATAATGGCCCGGAATTGTCCGCCCCCCAACTCCTAAAATTCCGCGGGTGCGGTATTCAGGTATCCAAACTCTGCGTTCACGCATTTCCCACCGGTATTCTCCGCGGTCATCACGGTAAACTGTATTGTCATTTGCGCCCCAAACAGTTGGTGTTTGGCGATACTGCGCCTGTGTACTCATAGTCCCCGATGCTGCAAAAAGGGCTAAAATAATGAGGATCTTTTTCATAGTCATAGTTTTAATTATCCATAAGCCTCTTCAGGCTACTTAACACAAGGTCGCTGCCGAACATGAAGTTGAGATGAATTTCCGGGATGATTTTGTAATAAAATAACTAGTGCCGCGTGCCAGTTGGTTTAAACATTGAAATTTATTGAATCCATCAAATTTTCTCCTTATCCGTTGCCACACAGCCTTAACACTTTTTTAATACACTAGTATTGATTATTCAATACTGCTTTCGTTATATTGTAATCCTTGAATGGGCATTTAACGTATATTATTAATATGGCAACGTTTTTGTTATTCAGGAATAAGACTGTTGAAATAGTGGGACAAACAGCAGGTATGGATTTAATCAATTATTAACGATGTTGAAAAATAGAAACTTACACAAAGAGGCAGCAATGCCGGTTATTACTATAAATGACGCTGCAGATAATTCAAACGAAGATATGCTTCGTTTAAGAAGGGAACTTGTTAACGCCGCGATTGAGGTTGTAGGATACGACCCGATAAAGATCGAGCAATATCTCAACAGGAAGAATGTAGCGTAAAGTCTTCGTCAGGCGCTCCTGATCAGAAATATTTTGCGGGAATGACCAGAAAATCTCTGTGTTCTAATCTTATTGTTTTTATATTTATTGCTTGCCAATATCTCGGGCAGCTTGTAAATGTATTGGAACAATCTTAGGTTAACACACACTCTCATATTATTCATTGCTTTTTGCCAGCTTGCACAAGCTCAAACCAATACTCTTTCCGGCGACACTGTATTAATCCGAAAAAGAACTAGTAAGTTCGCTCTGACTAACATGTTCAACACCGGGAGCATGTATTACTTCACTGGTGTTGTATCAGACAGCAAGCCTTCGTTTGATATGCGTCTGGTATATGATAATACACGCGGAAATTGGGGTGCCCTCCTATTCAAATCGTTCGAATTGACAGAACATAATGGCCCGTTCAACTATGCTCTTGTTGTTTTAAACAAACGTTATTTTATAGGATCAAGGATTCTCATTACCCCCAGGTAGGTGCGCAACTTAACCAAATAGGTAGCATCGCAGGTCCGGGCACTGATTTCTTGACTAACCTGACTATCTCTTATCGATTCGCTCCGAATCTCACGATCAGCAATGACGCAGTTATGCAAAACCTGGTTCTCACAAAGAGGGCTAACTGGACAAATCGAGTCAAGCTCCAGTATCAAAAAGGAGCGCTAACAGCATCAGCGAATATTTGGGATCGAAATCGCATTTTTGATAATCCAGGTTATTTTGCCGGCGGTGTATATGTGGGTTACAGTGGACTTAAACTTGCCTCAAATATGAATCTCGTACTTACATTCTCCCAGATTAAGGTTTTCAGCGCGGATACGCCCAGGAAAAGCGGGATGATGTTTTCAGCAGGGGTAGGATTTTGAGTTGTAGGTTGTAAGTTCTACGTTATAAGTGCTGGCGTACCCGATGTCAAAATTATTCTATAAAATGCCGGCACTCTGAAATTAGCCAGTGCAGTTACATTTCCACGTACGACGTAATACTTCCAGACAGTTGTCACTAACAAAACCAGTGCTTGCTCCATTTTTACCTACCTTTATCATTAAATTTCTAAGAGTGTATAAAATAATTCTTGTTTTACTGTTTCCGCTAATCGTAAGTTCCGCCTCAGCTCAAACAGAGGCAACAAGTGCATCACAACCACTGGACGTCCTGCTGGACATCTTTTCCAAAGCCCGGCAATATTCTGTGTACCGGAATGAAATAAATTGGGAAGGTCTCGGAAAAGATGTACTAAGTGGTTCAGATAAGCATCCCGATTCAGCATTTCAACGCAAGGTTCAGCGGCTTTTTGAAGCTATTAACGACAAGCATGCTATGCTTCTTTACAAAGGAAAAATGCTGGTTAGGGCTCCTGGTCCCGGGTTGAGCATTGATAAAGTTAGGCCAGTCCTCAAGGAGGCCCTTAAGAACGGCCCTAAGGGTATCAAAACCGAGATGCTTGCAAACGGATATGGCTATATCCTTGTCCCTGGCGGCAACAAGAATATACACGAGGTCTCCCAACAGATTCAGGACAGTCTCTGCAGTTTGGGTCTTAAAGATATCAAAGGTTTGGTAGTCGATCTCCGGCTAAACGAAGGCGGCAGCATCTATCCATTATTCACCGGCCTGCATCAGCTATTCGGCAGTAAATTCATTGGCTATAACAGCAATCTGAAAGGGAATCTATCCAATAGATGGAAGGTAGAGAATGGCAAATACTATCAGAACAAGGCAGTTGTAGCGAGCGTTAAAAGTAAATGCCAGCCCAACAAAAATCTGAAGATCGTAATTCTGACCAGCCAAATTACAGCAAGCGCTGGAGAAATACTTGCTGTGGCATTTAAGGGCAGAGAAAACACCGTATTTATCGGTGAAAACACATATGGCCTTACGACCTTGAATTCCGAGTTTAAGCTGGGTGACTACTATCTCGCACTGTCGTCAGCTTTCATCGCCGACCGTAACGGAAAAGTCTACTACGATTATGTTTCTCCGGATATTGAGATGATTGATGAAGATAATTTTATAGATCTTTTACAGGATGCGAAGATCCAGAGAGCAATGAAATGGTTTAGAGAGTTTTAGATCGGAGGTCAGAGGTGGGAGGTGTATAATAAAAGGCCTTCCATTTAAATAATATTCCTACATTTATTAACACATATTAATCAACTTATGAAAACAGGCATTCAAAAGCTTGCTTTTGCAGCAATCGTTTCGATACCATCTGTTTTAATGGCTCAGAATACTATTCCCGGCTTTGTTCCATTTTCACCCACTAAATAGACCTTCACGGAGATCGCCAAATCGGATCTTAGAGTACAACCACTGCCGTCTGCTCAACAAGGTGAAAAATCTCCTTTTGGGAATCATGTGCCTTTAACATTATCACGTCAAAAAGGGAAGTTATATATTGAGAAAGCTCAGCCTGCTCCTTCGCAGCATTTTACCATGCCGGTTGTTAAGCCAGGCAGGACATCACAAATATTGGTTGCTGAACTAGATCCTAACTCTCCATACAGCTATAACATGCCCGTAAAGAAAATTGGCGTGGCAAAGAAATAACCTAGTTTTTAGCTGGTTCAGCAAGGTACTCGCTTACCATTTCAATAAACAACATCGGCATTTTGCCGGCAGCTCCGGCTGACAAGATTTCACCCATATAACTTCCGTGGTTACCCGGCAGAATGGCAAGCCTGGCGTTTGGAATCACACGAGACATTTCAACAGCATGTTCAGGATACATAACATCCTGATCGCCAATCACAATTAGTGCAGGTGCTTTTATAGACTTCAGATCTTCATCCGTCCAATCTTTAAAGGTTTGCATCCTGACGGCATCCCGGCTATACATCGCCATTAGCCCCGCGGGATTGGGATTGATCTTTAAATATTCATCTTTGTAAACCTGTGGCATATCAGCAAAAGTCCCCTTGTTCATAAAGTCCCAGAATCCCGCAGGCATTCCAGATCTTTTGTAGAATGAAGAGGCCACTATGAGTTTCCTTACAAGTTCCGGATGGCGGATTGCAATTTGCATGGCAGTGTTACCACCGTTACTAAATCCCAGTATATCGGCAGTGGGGATATCAAGGTGCTTCAAAAGCGCTGCTACATCGTCCGCATCCTGTGTGAAGCTTGAAGGTGTGGCTCTGTCGGCGGTGTGCCCGTGAGCCTGCAATTCCACCCCAATTACCCTGTATTTTTTGGCCAGCATCGGGATTATCGTACCAAAATTAGTATGCAATGTAGACCCGCCCCCATGTATCAGCACAATCGGGCTCCCCGTACCATGAACTTCATAATACATATTTAGGCCATTTACCATGGCATAATTACCCACCGTTTGAGCAATGCTATTTTGTATACCAGCCATCGTACTAAGTATTATTATAAAAAACGAATATTTGTATTTCCAAGCCATCCCAACAAATCTATCTTTAAATTTACTGTTCATCTCAACTCTCAACTCTCAACTCTCCCCTAAACCTTAACCGTCTTCCATTTCCCCCTGCTGAACAACCACAAAGTAAATAAGCCCACCGACGTTTCCGAGAAGAATACGGCCCAGAACACGCCTGTCTGCTCCCATCCCAGAGAGATCGCCAGGTACCATGAAAGTGGGATCTGGATCAGCCAGAAGAATACCAGGTTAATGTAAGTCGGGGTTTTTGTATCGCCCGCACCATTAAAGGCTGCTGTTGAAACCATCCACCATCCATAAACAAAATAAGAGAATGAAAGGATACGCAGCCATTCTGCTCCAATAGCGATTACTCTGCTATCATCTGTAAATATGCGCATCAGCGATTCATTGAAAGTAAAATATACCACAGATACTATCACCAAGTAGATCATGTTATAAGTTCCAGTCTTCCATACAGCAGTCTCAGCCCGGACGGGATTTCTGGCTCCCAGATTTTGCCCTACCAGCGTCGCAGCTGCGTTAGAAAGACCCCAGGCAGGCATCATCGTAAACATCATTACCCGGATGGCTATCGTCGCTCCTGCAACCGCCTCGCTGCCCACCTCAGCAAGGATCCGCATCAGGAATATCCATGAAGTCATTGCTACGATCATCTGACCGATCCCTCCAAGCGAGGTTTTAAGTATACCCAGCATACTTACTGCATCCCAATATAGTTCAGAAAGTTTTATTTGAATGCGTTTCTGTCCTCTGAAAAGGAACCAGAGTTGTATCATTACACCGGTGCCGCGCCCGATGTTTGTAGCGATAGCAGCACCTTCGATACCCATTGCCGGTATCGGTCCGAATCCTGAAATCAATACAGGACATAGGATGATGTTTATTCCGTTAGATATCCATAAAACCCTCATTGCAATAGCTGCATCGCCTGCACCGCGAAATATGGCATTAATAACAAAGAGGAGCATGATTACCATATTCCCACCAAGCATCCATTGGGTATATCTATAGCCTGTTTCTATCGCCCATTGGTCAGCACCCATCAGTCCGAGCATATCCTTGGCGAAAAAAATCCCCGCAATGGAAAAGGGAACTGACGCTAGTACCGCGAGAATGATCGACTGAACAGCCGATGTACCTGCGCTTTCTTTGTTTTTCTCTCCAATTCTACGCGCAATAATTGCGGTGACAGCCATCGCCAGTCCCATTGCTATAGAATATAATAGAAAGAGGTAGGTTTCGGTAAGTCCAACAGTGGCCACTGCCGAAGCGCCAAGCTTACTCACAAAATATATGTCAACAACTGCAAACGTTGACTCCATAACAAGTTCCAATATCATTGGCACTGCCAGCAGGAATATCGCCCGCTTCATCGGAATCGAGGTGTAATCCGCTTCGGTTCCTGCAATGGCATTTTTAATATGCTGCCAGACAGAAACTTTAAGGTCTATCGGGGGTGGGCTATCTGAAACAGTAGTCATTAGAATCTTATAAGGTTATTATAAAAGTAGTAAAGATTCTTTCAGAGCGGAGGTAGATATATGACAAAATGGAGGGGCGTTCGCGACAAACTACTTTTCTGTTACCGGCGGTGCAGTAAGGGTACTCAGTAACATCATTGTACTCAGTAACATAATTATTCCGCCTTGTGCCGGAGGAAGTGCACATACTTTTTTCGGTCGTTTCATTGTTTTCAATGGCCCTCAAGCTTCCTCCGGAGGTCCCTTCAGCTGGAAAGCAGGCATGCCGACCAGCGGGAGAACACGAGTGCCTTAAAAAACAACAAACAAAAACGTAACAGCCGCGCCTGCCTGATATTTGTTGTAAATCCACACTTTAGCCCCAAGGGCGCAACCCAAGACGTGTGGATGTCATTGCTGGAATGAATGTTAAATAACACTTCTGCGTTGCTTGTTGGCTGGTAAATTTTGACGAATATCTTATGGGGCTAAAATGCGCCTTTACTGCCAAATCTCAGGAGGGCGAGTTCTGGAACTTGCAAAGACAGAAGGGCTATTACTGTCAGCAACCCAGCGTACCTATCGGTCACAGTAATCCTATTGGCTGCGTTTGCCAGCATCCACCAAGGGTGGAACTACTACCTACATCAGTTAGACTATGTGTACGCTTCTTAGGCCAACCCACTGAATCTCCGTTTCCCTTTTTTCCGCATTGGCTGGTGCGGGATGCAAAAGCCAGGCCATAGTAGTGACTTTCGAAGCAGCAGGCGCAGCGGTGGGGTTTTTGCATACTTTTTGACCTAAGTGACCGTTGCACAACATGATGATATTTTAGGCAAGCGCGTAATAAAAGTCGGGTTTGTATTTCGCTTAATTGAAGTTTTCATATTGTAGTTTGATTGGATCTGACTAACAACTTAAAAAACAATGTGTAACGGGTTATGGGGCATGGAATTGCGTGCTTTAGTCGGTCATTTGCTCTCTCAGAACTGTGTTTTAGTAGCTTCTTCAGATTGTAAGCTATTGCTGCCATGGTCACGCATTTATTCGCCTGAGATCTTCCAATAGTGTTCACCCGTTTCATTCCTAAGAAGTTTACAAGAGTACCAATGACTGGCTCAACT
>NZ_FUYR01000007.1 GCF_900168015.1 Daejeonella lutea
ACCCGACTTTTATTACGCGCTTGCCTAAAATATCATCATGTTGTGCAACGGTCACTTAGGTCAAAAAGTATGCAAAAACCCCACCGCTGCGCCTGGCGCTATTAAAGCTTCTGCTGTGGCTTAGACTGTGGGTACCGCACCAGCCAATGCGGATTGACGGTGAACGGAGATTCAGTGGTTTGGCCTAAGAAACGTACACATAGCTTAGCTGGTGTAGAGGGGCTGGCCTGCGGCCCGCAGCCAATGTTTAGCGAGCGCGTTAGGCGCACAGTGTCCCCCGCTGGCGGGGGTAGGGGGTGGATGAACACATATAATACGGTAGCGGGTAGCTGCCTTAGTTGTTATTCAAGTCCTGCAAGTCCGCAGATTTGATCGGAAAAAATGAAATTAAATTCGATTACCTCCTTTTAAACCTCAATAAAACCGGATGCAAAACCCTAAAAACCCTTCCGGGCAAAACCATTTTTAAAATAAGCACCCAACTATGCCTTTGATAAATAACCTGGAAATCCCTTGCTATAAAATTTTTAAAACCACGCTTGATAATTTCATGGTTAAATGGAATGTGTTCACATATAGCTTCAAGCTGGTTTAAAGGGTTAGCTACGGTTTTGTAATGCAGATTCTTAATTGCCTGGTAATTGTAGACACCAACGCCACCAAAGGCCGAGATTACGGGATAAAAGGATTTTTTTTTAAGATTTTTATTAATTGATTTAAACGTTCGGGCCTGTGAGTCCCGCGAATGGCTAAACTCTCCCTCATAAGGATATTCCCACACGGCAAATATGTCATAGTACACCCTGGATAAACCAAAAGGAGTTTGCTTTACACTTACACCATTAGAGAAAATAGCACCTGTTTTATCATCAAAATGATTAATAACATCCAGCAGGCCTTTTATAGATATATCAATTATGTCGATATCAATTATTATCACCAGGTCAATGGGGTGAACGATTTTGCTGATGTGCTCCAAATAAAAATTCCGGTAGCGCGCCATTTTCTCAATCCGCCCGAAACTAGTCCAGGGATCTACCTCGACATCTTTTTTATCCGGAATAGTTTTGGTCCCAAAATCATTAGAAATTATAGTAACGTCTTTGAAATTGGCCTGCCACTCCGCCAGTAAGCTTTTAGTTCCATCTACACTGTCGTTTTCCACCACAACAACTGCAGACCATGAAAAGTGAGTTCTTAGCTCCTCGATCAAAGGGATATTGTTCCTCAATGAATCTTCGCAATCTCTTGCAAGAGCTGCAATTACAATGTTTTTACTGATCATTAAGCTCTCCTATCCGATTTCCAGCCGCTAGCTATCGGCTTTGCGTTCTGTGCAAAACCCTGCGCTCTCTGTGGTTGACCTTCCGTCCAGCCGTCGGAAATCCATCAGACTTCTGACCTCTGACTTCCGACCTCAGTCCTCAGATCTCCTACCACACATTTTCCAAACTCTCCTTTGTATATGTGAAGTTTCGATCTTTAAAATAAGTTTGTGCACCTGGCTTAAGACGGATCCCGTTCTTTTTACCAAATGCTCGGGATAGAAATGAAAGCGGCAGCAATACCACCACGTAAACGACAGTAAGTAAAACCTTGCTCATAACATAGCCCATCACGTGAGCAAGTTTCATCCATGCCCAATGTATTTTACCTGCAAGAAATGGGATAAATAGTCCTGCAAATGCAAGAATTCCCGCTGCAAGCAGCAAGTAAGCATTCTGACTTAGCCAAAAAAATATACCCAGCGCAAAAACCAATACCAGGATGGTTTCTAAATGCTTTTCCCTGTTCATCTGCTTTAAAATAAAGTATAGATAAACGGTGCAATTGCTGAACCTCCGCCGAGTACAAGTAAAGCTCCAATCAATAACAGAACAACGATCAGTGGTGCTAGCCAAAATTTTTTCCTGGCTTTCATAAAGCCCCACATATCAGTAAGAAAATCCATAGTATTATTTTTAAAAGTGATTTTTGTTTTAATCGAGAGAGAACTCATTTCTCCAGTCATCTTTTTCCTTCCATTCAGGTTGATCCTTTTTATCGAAAATGAAATTACCTATAATAAGGTAATCCATATCAGTTCGCATAAAGCAGCGATATGAATCTTCCGGAGTATTAACGATGGGCTCTCCGCGAACATTAAAGCTCGTGTTAACCATAACCGAATAACCTGTTATTTTTTTAAATTCATTCAGCAGCTTCCAAAACCTTAGATTTGTTTCTCTATGAACGGTTTGTATTCGGGCTGAGTAATCTATGTGAGTGATTGATGGAATATCACTTCTTAGAAAATATAACTTATCAAGTAATTCCTTTGCGTCGAAATTAGCGGGATAAGGGATTCTCCGGCTCTCTTTAACCTTTTTTACGAGCAACATATAAGGCGAATTTCCCTCATGCTCAAAATATTCGCTGACATCCTCGATAGGTACTACCGGGGCAAACGGGCGGAAACCTTCTCGATATTTGATTTTCAGATTCAGTTTTTTTTGCATTTCGGGATTTCGTGCGTCGGCAATAATGCTTCGTGCTCCCAGGGCTCTGGGACCGAATTCCATTCTCCCCTGGTGCCAGCCTATTATGTTACCATCAGCAATCAATGCGGCAGCCTTTTCCACAAGAGCATCTTCTGTATCAAATTGCTTGTATGGTGCACGGTATTTTTTTGCGACTGAAAGAATCTCCATATCAGAATGCTCAGTCCCCAGATAGGAACCCTTTAAAGCGTCAAGCTTAGCAGGATCAACCTTTCTTTCATTGCCATAATAAATATAATGGGCAGCGTATGCTGCTCCTAAAGCTCCTCCAGCATCTCCGGCTGCAGGTGTGATAAAGATCTCTTTGAAAATTTTTGCATCATCCAGCTTCCCATTCGCCACACAATTAAGTGCTACGCCACCCGCCATACACAGGTAATCAGCATTTGTTAGCTTTTTTGCTTCCTTACCAAGGTTAAGCACAACTTCTTCGGTTACTTGCTGGATTGCCAATGCAAGATCGCAATGATTTTGTTCAAGCAAAGATTCTGAATCGCGACGCGGAAATCCGAACAGTTGTTCCCATTTGTCATCATACACCATTCTTAACCCTGTCGCATAATTGAAATAATCCTGATTAAGGAAGATCGAACCATCTGCTTTTACTTCAACAAGATTGTTCTTGATAATATTTACAAAACGCTCTACCTGTTGAGAATTAGGATTACCGTAAGGTGCAAGGCCCATTAGCTTATACTCTCCGGAATTAACTTTAAAACCGCAGAAATATGTGACCGCAGAGTAAAGCAATCCCAGGGAATGAGGGAAGTCGAGCTCCTTTAAAATAGTGATCTTATTACCTTCTCCAAGACAAATCGACGCCGTGGCCCATTCACCTACACCGTCTATCGTCAGGATAGCGGCCCGATCGTATGATGATGGATAGAAAGCACTTGCAGCATGGGATAAATGATGCTCAGGAAACAGAAGTTTTACCTTCTTTCTGTCAACTTTCTCAATGGTATCCAATGCTTCCCATATCAGTGTTTTCAGAAATAACTTTTCTTTTAGCCACACCGGCATCGACATCATGAATGATTTCAATCCTTTCGGCGCATATGCATAATAAGTTTCTAATAAGCGTTCGAACTTCAATAAAGGCTTATCGTAAAAGACTACTGCATCTACTTCATTAATTGAACGACCAGCATATTCAAGACAAAAACGGGCGGCATTTACTGGAAAGTCAGGATCATGTTTTTTACGGGTAAAACGCTCTTCCTGTGCGGCTGCAATTACTTCTCCATCCTCTATAATAGCAGCTGCAGAGTCGTGATAAAATGCGGATATACCAAGTATTAACATTATGCGGTTTTATAGATTAATATTTCAGAAACAAAGAGACAATTAATTTACCGCTTGTTGATCTGATAAAATGTATTCACTGATCTTTTGCCCCATCATCTTATGGGTTTCTGCTGAAATGTGTCTGTGCCCACTTTTAACATGAATTAACGATAGCTTGCTGTAATCACTGATCATATTATCATAGTTAAACAATGTGTCGCAATTGTTTTTTACATCAGACACCATATTTTTTGAGATGGAGGATTTGGCTGGTGCATCTGGATCCAACTGGGGGATATCAATAATAATTAATTTAATTCCCTGTGCTTTACAATAAGTATAGAACCGGCTTATCAATTTTTTCATCAGCTCTTCAGAATATTTGGTATTGGCATTAGATGCAATAGCCAGTTCAGTGTCCTTACCCGCAGCAGCCTTTTGATTCTGTTTTTTATAAAAGTCCCACACGGTATTAAACGCAAAGCCATAGAGATACGATTTTTCTCCTAACCATCTGAATATACCATATTTATAGAGCTTATTCTGAATACTCACGCCCGGAATATATTCATGATTTTTAACCAGTAAAGAATCACCCCTGAGTTCAAACAGATCAGATCTCATATTATCTTCAAAATCATTTCCGAAAAGAGCTACCACTACATAGTCTGGTTTATATTTATACCCTTCATTTTCCAAAAAGACTAATTCTTCGGCCGTGCTGAATCCTGAAACACCAGCATTGATAACTGTGCCTTTCAAACCATTCTTATTCAACATCTTTTCTGCAACACTTGAAAAAGTTTCATTCTGGTTTACTTCATAGCCTTGCGTATGCGAATCACCCAACGCGATAACCCGGATCTCTCCCGGCTCCTTTTTGTAATCAATATTTTTATCGTTTCTAAATCCTTTATTGTTGGTTTTAAAATGGAAAGTGCCATCATAGCTTGTATGGGTGAAAGTCATCTCAGGTCTTACCCGTCTGATCTTAAAGTCTCCATATACAGCATCCGTATGATATCGCGGGAACAATACCATCTCCTTTTTATACAACAGCCTGATAATTCCCTCCCCAATCAACAAACCTATAATTATAGATATACTAAACATCAAAAGGCCTCCAAAAAAAGACTTTAACCTATTTTCTTTGCCAGATTCTGATTGTGAGGGCTTTTGTTTTTGCATACTGTTTTCTCGTCACCAAAAAAGCCGCAACGCTAAATCATTGAATTCCAGATTATAATTAGTCTGAAAAACAATATTTATTTGTTGGAACTTAACCTTTTTTCAAATTTTAAAAATAGATAAATTATTGTGTATTCTTTTAATAGCGCAGCTTATCTAATCAGCAAATTTATCTCAAGAATCAATTAAACTACGCATTGCGGAAGTCTTGATTCTTGGTTCTTTGTTCTTAGTTCAATTTTGAGTAGCCAAATATTTCCCTCAGCCTGATGATTTAATGTACTTTTATGCCGGAATTAGTTCCAATCTCACATGTTTGTATTTCCGCTTATTTATTTTTCTGCTTTTCTAAAAGCGATAAAGGATATTTTTAACAAGAATCCTCAGGGCGGGATGTTATTTATCATCTTCGGACTGCCCATTTACATTACCACACTTTCAATTCTTAATCAAACAGGGTATAAATCACTCGTTTCTGTATTTCAGCCTTTCAAGGAAATAATAATCATCGCCATGCTGGCCACTGTACTATGGGGCTTAAAAGAAAGGATCCGATTCCACGTCATCGATTATTGCATAGCAGGATACCTCTTGTATACAGCCTTATATATTTTTATCCCCCTGGGAGATTTCGGCTTCATGGAACGGATATTAGCTTATAAAAACACGTCATTTTTTCCATTAATCTATTTTGCAGGGCGACTGATAGATCCCCGAACTTTACAGATAAGAAAGTATTTCCACTTTATTCTCATACTTGCAATTTCCGCAGCATTACTGGTTATTTACGAGGCCGCATCCGATCAGCACTTTCAATCCTCAACCGGATATTCTGAATATGTTTCTATTTTCGGGCAGGAGCCAGAGGGAGATTATGGTTTGACATGGACTTTTCAACGAGACTCGGATGGGCTCAAGCGATTTGCCAGTTTTTTCTCTGATCCGCTGGAACATGCCTCAGCTACATTACTTTCCATTTGTGTTATCGCCGCTTTGTTTACCAATAAAAATAATGCTTTTAATCCAAGCAGGCTTGGCACAATAGCCTTAGCAGCATCTTGTATTTCTTTATTTTTTACCCTTTCCAGGTCATCAACTGTCAGTTATTTTGGGATCATTTATGTTTATGCCTTAATAACTCATAAAAAGTATATTCTACATACCGCCCATGCACTTATTGCATTGGGCTTTATCTACATTGGTATTCTCCTGGAAAATACAGATCTGTACGAGTATATATTAACAACAGTGACGCTACAGGAAGCGTCGGCAATGGGACACTTAATCGCATGGATTGAAGGTCTCACAGCAATTGCAAGCAACCCTTTGGGGCTCGGGCTCGGCATGTCTGGACGAGTAGCAACTGCGCAGGGGTCTACAATTGGGGGAGAAAACCAGTTTATTGTTCTTGGTGTACAGGTGGGTGTTGTCGCTGTCCTGCTTTACATCTTCATTCATTTCGCAGTAATTGCTTACGCCTACAAATGGTTCCGGCACCTTGAGGGCAAAGAAAGGATGGTAGCTTTATGCATATTCCTGCTGAAGGTCGGCATTACCCTGCCTCTTTTTACCGCCAGCTTGGATTCTTTTTCATATTTAACTTATATGAATTGGTTCCTGTCAGGAATTTTTGTTAACATGATCATGAGAAAGGAGAGGGTATATTTTAAGAATTAAATTATGTTTGCACTTTTTACCGATACTAATGCCTGAGAAAATAATTGTTGGAGTTGATATCCGCGATTTGAGAATTGCGAAAACAGGTGGGAAGACATACCTTGAAGAAATTAGCAAGCAATTCAAAACAAAGAATTATGACTGTAAATTTATATTTTTCGATACCACGATTCCTGTATACACCGGAAAATATAAGTTCTTCAAGCTCATCGAACATATTCGATTCTTTACCTGGAAGCAGGTAATTTTACCAATTAAAGCCTGGATCAATAAGTGTGATATCCTTTTTTGCTCTGATTATTTTTCGCCATATTTTTCCCCTGGCTTTAAAACGGTTGTGGTATTTTATGATTCCTTTTTTTATGAATATCCCTCCCATTACAATTCACAATGGTTACGGATTTTCAAAACATTGGGCGTCGGAGCTGCAAGGCGGGCAGAAAAAGTCATTACAATTACTGAATACACGAAAAAGCGGATCGCTCATTTTACCGGAATTAACCCGGAGAAAATCATAGCAATACACCTTGCTCCTAAGGGTATGGCAATAGCCGAACCCGACCCGTCCTACACACCCTCCCTCCATATTCCATCCTCAAAATTTATCCTGCATGTAGGCACCCTTGAAAAGCGGAAAAATCTTGTCAGACTGATCGAGGCCCTAAAGCTTTTGCATAACGAGGGATACACTGATTACTCATTAGTTCTTGTAGGCCAACCCAGTCCAAAAAATGATATGGATGGCAGTGCTGAAATTAACGAAGCAATCATTAAACATGGACTCCAGGATAGCGTCCTTCTTTCAGGTTATGCAAGTGATAACGACCTCGGATATTTTTATAAGAATGCAGAAATGTACGCTTTTCCTTCAATTAATGAGGGTTTTGGTCTTCCGTTATTAGAGGCATTTCATCATAAAATTCCAGTTATAGTCGCCGATAATACGTGCCTGCCGGAAGTAGGTGGTGAAGCGATCTTGTGCTTTGACCCCTTCGACACTAAGGATATCGCTAATAAAATGAAAATGATTATTAATAATCCTGCATTGCACGAAGATCTTGTGAGACGTGGCATTGAACGGTTGGAATCCTTTTCATGGAGCAGCAATGCCGACCAGTTAGTGAAAATTTTTAAAGGCATAGTCAATAAAAATTAGCATTTTCGTAAACTTTACCTGTTTTGGCGTGTTTATGCCTAATAAAACATTAAAACGATTAGTTTGAAGAAAGCTTTAATTTGTGGAGTTTCCGGCCAGGACGGTTCATATCTTGCCAAATTTCTCTTAGAACAAGGATACCGTGTTTATGGCGCTTCGCGGGATGCACAAACTTCATCCTTTATTAATTTAAGGAAGCTTGATATTAAAGATGAGTTAAACCTCATCTCCCTTAATATAACCGACTTCGGTAATACTCTTGAATGTATAAATAAGATCAAGCCTGATGAGATCTACAATCTTGCAGGCCAGAGTTCTGTAAGGCTTTCTTTTGAACAGCCCCATGAAACGCATGAAAGCGTTAGCACCGGAAACCTCAATCTTCTTGAAGCCATACGATTCAGTAACTTACCCATTAAGCTTTACAATGCCGGGTCAAGTGAATGTTTTGGTGACACGATCATACCTGCAGATGAAAGTACGATCTTTCATCCCCGAAGTCCTTACGCTATTGCAAAAGCGACAGCTTTCTGGCAATTAGATAATTATCGCGAAGCATATAACCTGTATGCCTGTACGGGGATTCTATTTAATCATGAATCACCACTACGGCCGGATCACTTTGTCACAAAGAAGATCATCACAGCAGCTTGCAGGATCAGTCAGAATAAATCCCGGAATCTAAGTCTTGGGAATATCAATATTGAACGCGACTGGGGCTGGGCTCCTGACTACGTGGAAGCCATGTGGCTGATGATGCAGCAGGATCAGCCGAAAGACTATATCATCGCTACCGGGCAAAGTCATACGCTGAAAGAATTTATCACCATCGCTTTTAACACGTTAAATCTGCACTGGGAAGAACACGTGGAGATCGACGAAGTCTTACGCCGCCCTACGGATCTCCAGATCGGCCGGGCGAATCCTGCTAAAGCAAATGAGGAGCTTAACTGGAAAGCAAAATTTGGTTTGAATGATATCATTGAGAATATGATTGAAGATGAGCTGGTTTCTTCGTTTAAATCGCCTACTTCGTATTTATAATCAAAGGTTGAGCGCTTCGCGCTTAGCTGCCGGCATATTTTAAACGCAAGAACGCAAAGTTTTCGACCTTCTTACTGTGGCTGCTTCGCATCCATTGTCTTGGCGACAGTTTTTACCACTGAGAGCACGGAGAAAAGGCACAGAGAGCACAGAGAAAAATGGCTATACTTTTTATTACCGGTGAAATACCTCTATTCTGAGTGTAAGCCTTCGTCTACTCCGTGGTAAAACCCAAAAATTCTCGGCCTCTGCATGCACTCTGCGAACTTGGCGTTAAAGCTTAGAGCGAAGCGAAATCATCAAACGCAAAGCCAGACTCCGACAATAACGTTCATATCTGCACCTCTGTGCTCTCCGTGTAAAACTCTGTGCCCTCAGTGGTAAAACCTACAGCCAGCCTTTCAAAAAAATATTCATAGTTTTGCCAACATTCTATGAGATCGGAAACATCTTTCCTGCACAGCTATAAGTTTATCCTCAACCGTTTCCCGGCCGAATGGAAGACCCGGGATATATTAACCACCTTCTTTCGCCTCTCTTCTTTTTACATCCGCGGGATGTGGGAACGCTTATTCTTTAAAAGCTCCAGCGGCTGGGTTCTGGTCGGTAAAGGTGCGTCTATTCGTTATGCACGGCACCTGAGTACGGGCCGCGATTTTATTGTTGAGGATTATGCCGAAGTCAATTGCATGACGTACAGGGGTATTGTTGTGGGCGACCGGGTTACTATAGGCAAACACGCTATTATCAGGCCTACAAATATTTACGGTTCAGCAATTGGCGAGGGACTAAAAATTGGGAACAACTCCAGCATCGGCCCTTACTCGTATATTGGATGTTCTGGATTTATAGAAATCGGCGACAACGTGATGATGTCACCAAGAGTGAGCATATATGCCGAGAATCATTTATTTGACGACCCTAACCTTACAATAAAAGAACAAGGGGTTAAGCGTGAATTTGTTAAAATTGAAGACGACTGCTGGATTGCGGCAAATACAATTATACTCGCTGGGGTAACAATAGGCAAAGGATCAGTGATAGCGGCCGGAAGCGTGGTTACCAAGGACGTTCCACCTTATAGTATTGTGGGTGGGGTGCCGGCGAAGGTTATTAAAAATAGGAAAGCGGTTGACGGTGGACGGTGGACGGTTGAGAGTGGAGAGTTAAGAGTTGAGAGTTGACGGGTGAAAGAGGAAGGTTGAGACGGTTTCACCGGCCGATGCTGCCTGTACCTGCAACTGTATTCGCTTGAGGTTCCTCGCTCCGCTCGGAATGACGGGTCATTTTTTTAATAGAAGGGAGAAGAAGCGGGCTTCTTCTCCCTTCTATCTTCTCCCAAAAGCGTTCGCCGTCATTCCGAGCGAAGGGAGGAACCTAAAAATGGGTTCAAATTGTCTTTAAGAAATAACGCGTCCTCCGATTGGACAGCGCAATTACCTCGTGATCATCCCGGGGTTGCCAAACATTTTATATAACAGAAAAGTCAATGGGTACAAGAAACGAGACATCAAAAACCATAGTGGAAACTCCACAACACCCGGGCCCAGGTCTTTGCTCTTTGCTCTTTGTTCTTTATTCTCCTATTTTCGCCTCGTTCTCAACAATCCATAATATTTCACCCTCCACCTCCCTCCCATGTGCGGTATAATCGGTGTCATTTCTAAAAAGGATATTCCTGATTTCAACGCAGAATATTTTGAGCCCCTGAACCGCGCTTTGGATTATATGGAATACAGAGGGCCTGATAACAAGGGACTTTGGAGCGATGAAGGGATATGCCTCGGCCACCGCCGCCTTTCAATAATTGACCTGTCGGATGATGGTAATCAACCATTCCACTATAAAGATGACAGGTACATCATCGTTTTTAACGGCGAGATCTATAATTACCAGGAGCTAAGAGATGATCTCGCCAAACTTGGCCACCACTTCAGCACGGAATCAGATACCGAAGTCATTCTCGCTGCCTTTATTCAATATGGGGAAGATTTTTGCAATAAATTTCGCGGGATGTTCGCTCTGGTCATCTTCGATCGACAGGAGAAGCGGGTTGTATTTACAAGAGACCGCCTGGGAAAGAAACCCCTTTTCATTTTTGAAGATGAAAACGTGATCATCTTTTCTTCAGAGATCAAGTTCTTCCATGCTTTTAATATCCCACTTGAGATAAATCCAGACAGTGTTCTTAACTTTCTATCATTACAATACATCCCCGGACCGGCTACGATCTACAAGAATATCCGGCAGCTTAAGCCCGCTGAGCTGCTGATCTATGACCGGCATAACAATAAAACTTCTGCATCTTCCTATTGGAACATGTTTGATTATGTTGGTAAAAGCCAGGCAATGCCTGAAATCGCGGAAATTGATGCTCTGCTTGAAGAGAGTGTCAAATACCGCCTCGTGGCAAATGTCGATATTGGGCTCCTCCTGAGCGGCGGTATAGATTCTTCCTTGCTTGCCACCTATATGCATCAGCTCGCAGGGAATAAGGTCAAGGCTTTTAACGTCGGATTTTCTGATAAATCCCTCGATGAGTCTGATTATGCAAAACAGGTTGCCAGTTCAATGGGGCTCGACCTAATCACGCTCAATGTGGAGGATATAAGCCCGGATAATTTCATTGAATCAATCTATCATGGGGATCAGCCACTCGGCGACTCAGCGATCATCCCTACCTACCTAATCGCTAAATCGATAAAGGAACATGTAAAGGTTGTGCTCTCCGGGGAGGGCGCCGACGAACTTTTCCATGGTTATGATCACTATAATTACGAAAAATACTATTACGGCTTGGGTAAGATTTCTTTCGATAGTGCAGCATCACTGCTTCAAATCATATCCGCTTCAGGCATAAACAAACTGGAAAAAGTAAAGAATAAATTAAAGAGTATAAAATCATTTAAGAAGGATACCGGTGTGTCCCGATGGACTTCCATTTTGAGTCCGGAACTTACTAAGGGATTTATCGGTACAAATCAGCGTCTCAGTGATTCGTATGAGCACCAATTCCACAGCTTTCTGCAGGATTTTCAAAAAAGTGCAGGAAAATTAGAATCCAGCCTGATGCTTGACCTGCTAACCTGGCTGCCCGACGACCTGCTGGTGAAAACGGATAGAATGATGATGGCTTGCAGTGTTGAAGCCCGAACTCCCTTTCTTGATCACAAGCTGGTTGAGCGAGTTCTCGCCTCGTCAGGGGATTTCAAACAGAGCCTGTTTCAGTCGAAAAACTATCTACGACAGCTGCTAAAACAGAGGCTTCCGGCCTCCGTAGCGGACATGATTTCAAAACGCCCAAAACAGGGCTTTGAGACTCCAAAAGTAAAATGGTTAAATGCGAACCTATCAGATATATCTTCGCTGTTGTTTTCTGAGGAAAATCTCAGGGCGAACCCCTACCTCAATAATAATAGGGTGTCTGAATTATGGAATGACTTTAAAAAACAGAAGGCCGGCATAAATAACCGCTTAATTTGGAATATATTCTGTTTCCTGGAATGGTACCGGCAGCACGAAAACAAATTTGGGTTGAAAGGATGAGTAAACGAGTATTATTAATTGGACATAGCGGCGATATGTACGGTGCGAGCCGTTCACTTGCAAAGCTAGCCCGCATTTTGGATAAGGAGCACCATGTTTTTGTCATGCTTCCTGAACGCGGGCCTTTGTATGATGTTTTAGCATCCATTATTCCCGCCAACCGGATCATCCTGTATCCCGAGCTGTATATTTTTACCCGGAAATCTTTCAAATTAAAATTCATACCTGGTACGGGTGTTAAATTTGTGAAGAATGTTGTGGCGATCAGGAATATGATTCGCAAGCATCGAATCGATATTGTTCATACAAATTCAGGAGTTGTGCCCGCACCAGCTCTGGCAGCGAAGCTGGCCGGAATAAAACATCTCTGGCATATCCGGGAATGGTTTGGCGATTTTAAAAAATTCTGGCCTCAGTATTCGGCTTATATGATAAGCCTTTCCGATAAGATCATCTGTGTTTCGGAAACGATGGCATCCCAGTTTAATAACACTGGAAAAATACTTAGCATTTACAACGGCTTTCCCATGCCGGAGATCACAACAAAACCGGAGATAAGTCCCGAACTGCAAAATTCGCTGAATGATGCTGATCTTATCCTGGGCTGCACGTCCCGTATCAGGCTCATCCGGAAAGGCCAGGAATTCCTTATCGAAGCCATAGGAATGCTGGCTAAAAAGACCGGAAAGAAAATAGACCTGGTATTAATAGGCGACTATGTTCCGGGGTATGAATTTGAACAGAGGATCATAACAAACCTTATCCAAAAGCATGATCTTGAAAAACATATTCATTTCTTAGGTCATTTAAAAGATCCACTCCCATATTATTCCTTATTTGACGTCTTTGTGCTTCCATCGGGGGAACCGGAGCCATTTGGCGGGGTGGTTATGGAAGCTATGAGCATGGGTCTGCCAATCATCGGCTCCAATTTAGGGGGTACCACGGAGCAGGTAAAAGATGGATGGAATGGGTATCTCTTTGAGAATAGAAATCCGGATGATCTGGCTAATAAAATCGAATTATTCCTTATGGATAAAGAAAAACTTAAGGTTTTTGGAGAAAGGTCAAAAGAGAGGGTGGTTGAAATGTTTAGTTTAGGTTTGCATGAGAGGAGGATACTTGAGCTGTATAATTCACTATAGTACATGCCAGACGCATATTTAAACCTGCCTGCCGGCAGGCAGGCGCAAAGAACGTAAGGATTCACTCCGAGTACGCAGAGAATTTTTGAACACGGAGAACACAGAGATTTTTCACAGAGGGCACAAAGAATAAAACCATACGACTCAGAACCTGCCTACTGGCGGGCAGGCAGGGTAAACCGAGCAAAGCGTTTATCAATTCTCTCCGTGCTCTTCGTGTCTTCTCAGTGCTCTTGGTGGTAAATTCACACAGCGTTTAGAAAATTCTGCGCTCTTTGCGTCTACTCTGCGGTCTCTGCGGTAAAAAATATTTCACTATACCGGCGCGAAGCGCCCTTCACTTCCATAACACAATTTATTTCGGTACTTTTACCCCCATCAAAATCAGTGTCATCCGATAGCTAGCAGATCCTCATCAATGATACCAGTTATGACCTTCACAATCTCAGTTCTTAATTGCACGTTTCGGTCGTTGTACACTTTCCCCAACAACAAACACTTCTAATTTTCAAATGAAAGTATCCATTATCGGTACCAGAGGATATCCTTATGTTTATGGTGGTTTTGAAACTTTTGTTAAGGAATTAAGTGAACGGCTTGTAAAACAAAATGTGGAGGTTCATATATACTGCCAGCGGGATCTTTTTAAAGAAAAACCGGAGCAGGTCAATGGAATCCATCTCCATTATATCCCCACTGTTCAAACTAAGTCCTTAAATCAGCTAATCCATTCTTTTCTATCGATAGTTCATGCAAGCTGTAGCACTGGAGATGTTATTCTCGTAGTGAATTTAGCGGCGGGTCCGATGGGCTGGATACCAAAGATCACCGGGAAGAAAACAATAATGAATGTGGATGGCCTCGAATGGCTTAGGCCCAAATGGAAAGGCCTGGGTGCCTGGTATTTCAAGTTTGCTGCTCGCCTTGCAACCAAACTATATGATGTGATTGTGACTGACGCAAACGCAATGCGGGAGGTGTATTTAAACGAGTTTAGCACTGATTCGACGGTTATCGCTTACGGTGCGCCAGAATTTAAAAAGGCAGATCAATCACTGCTGTCACTATTTAATCTGTACCCCAATGACTATTACCTCATTGTTGGGAGATTGATCCCTGATAATAATGCAGATCTGATCGTCAAGGCTTTCGCCCGGGCGAACTCAGCAAAAAAACTGGTCATTGTTGGAGATGTACCTTATCGGGACAAATATGCCGAGGACCTCAAGAAATACGAGACCGACAATATCCGTTTTGTTGGATATGTGAAAGACAGTAATGAGCTGATGGCGTTATACCAGAATTGCTTCGTGTATGTGCATGGCCATAAATATGGAGGGACAAACCCGGCAATGCTAAAAGCCATGTCTAATAATTGTGCTATACTTGCACTGGATACTGTTTTTAACCGTGAAATGCTTAACAATGGTGAATTTGGCGTGTTCTTTGAGGAAAGCGAGCAATCTGTAATAAATGCGATGGCCTTAATTGAATCGGAACCAATACGCGTACAATCATTGCAGAATAAAGTCGCTGAAGGCTTAACTGATAAATATAACTGGGATGCGGTTACGCAATTGTACAGGCAGCTGATGGAAGATCTTTCCAATAACAAAGAGAAAAGCAATTCTCTATGACGAGACCTTACTTTTTATACAATAGCTTAAGATACCTGATCGATACGCCGCTGCTGATCATTGCGTTTTTGCTGGCTGATCACTTTTCGTACACCCAGATTGCAGATGGTTCAAATCCATTTCTATTTCCACTGATATCCATTATTTCCTGGTATATAGCCGCCCAGGTTTCCCGTCTTTACACTGATTTAAGGTCCAATAAATTTGCCGAAGAGATCATTTACATAATAGTAACCATTATCCTTTTTGCAATATTGCTTACCTCATTTCTCTTCTTTTTCAGGAATAATATTAATCTGAATAATTATTTTCTTGCCATATACTTTCCATCATTATTTTTATTGATTGTTCCCTTCAAGTATATCCTCAGGAAATACCTGCATGCTGTTTTTTACAGTGGAAAGCTGCAGGAACAGATTGTACTTGTCGGATCAACCCCGGCCGCTAAAGATTTTTACGACACCATAACTCTTCATACGTATTACGGTTATAAATGCATCGGCTTTTTAGATGACGACAAGACCAAAATGAATGGCTGTCCCTACTTAGGAAAAATCGAGGATCTGAATTCCATCCTGGAGAATAATGAAGTGGCGGAAGTGATCATTGCGCTCCCCAATTCAAAACATCAGCAGATAAGTGCAACGATCGAGATCTGCGACTTTCATGCCACCCGGCTCAGAATGATTCCCGACCTTTACCTGTATGCAGCCAGTAATATCAGCATCAACACAATCGGCCTGCTACCGGTAATAAATTTACGCTCACTTCCCCAAGACCGCTGGACCAATAAATTACTAAAAAAAGCATTTGACGTTAGCTTCGCTTTATCATTTTTCATCCTGATTGGCTGGTGGTTCATGCCGCTGATAGCCTTAATGATAAAATTGACATCAAGAGGGCCTGTATTCTTTAAACAGGAGCGTTGGGGACTGAATAATAAAAAAATAATCTGTTATAAGTTCCGAACTATGTACCACGGCAGTTCAGAAACAGATGAGAAGGGCGGCTTTTTACAGGCCACAAAAAACGACAGCCGGGTAACGCCTATAGGTAGATTCCTGAGGGAGTGGAACATCGATGAATTTCCCCAGTTTTGGAATGTTCTATTGGGCAATATGTCGGTAGTAGGCCCAAGACCACATGTAACACCACTGAATATCTCATCCATCCAGCATGTAGATCGATACATGCTCCGACACCTTGTTAAGCCGGGAATCACAGGCTGGGCACAAGTCAATGGTGCCAGGGGTGAAACTTCTGCTCCTGGTGCGATGCAGCGACGCGTTAATTACGACCTTTACTACATTCACAGCTGGACATTTTGGATGGATTGCCAGATTGTACTTCAAACCGTTATCAATACCATCAAAGGAGATCAGGATGCATATTAAGAAGAAATTCAGCTATCAGCTATCAGCTATCAGCTATCAGCCCTCAGCCTTCAAGTTTGTGTTTTCAGCATTCCTGTTTCAGCTCTTGACTATTAGCATTATCCTTTTAGAAACAAAAAGCTCGACGGCCCAAATAGTTTGGGAAGACCCTAAAAATTCTATTCATCAGTTTTTATCCAGACAGGCCCAGAAAGGTAATATTGAGATTACGGATTTCATACTTCCGTTAAGCCGAAAGGAAATTGCTGCAGATCTAGCTATCCTGAAGGATTCAGTGCACAAATTGTCTGCAACTGAACAAAAAGAGCTGGACTTCTACCTGCGGGAATATTCAGAATTCAGCGGGCGGCCAGATGACACCACAACTTTCTTAAAAAAGGACCCGGCCGGCCGATGGAGGTTCCTCTCTGTCGATACCCGGGATTTCCTGGTGCGAGGTGATCCTGTAATAAGCCTCGAAACTATCCAGGGCAGAGAAAAAAGCATTATAAAGAATGCTGCAGGTATCCGCTTCTGGGGCCATGTCGGGAAAAGATTCGCGTTCCAGGCATACTTTGCAGACATCACCGAAACAGGTAAAGGGATAGACACGGTTAAACAGTTTACAAACGAAACCGGTATCGTACGGACTGCCAATGTAAATCCAGATGCCAAAACTTTGAATTATACAGAGCTACGGGGAAACCTTGCTTATAACTGGAATAATGGTTCTGTCAGTTTTGGAAACGACCAATTGCTTTACGGTTATGGCGAGAACGGCCGGATCATCTCCTCCGATAAAGCGCCAGCCTACCCTTTCCTGCGCCTTGATTACCAACCCTTGAAATGGTTCCGCTTTCACTATGCTCATTCATGGCTGCAATCAGGTATCGTAGATTCAAATAAAAGCTACCCAAAAGGAAATACGATCTATGGTGATGAACGGGAAATTTACCGACCCAAATTTATGGCTACCCATAGCTTTAACTTCTTTCCATTAAAAGGCCTCGCTTTGAGTATCGGCGAATCAATGGTGTATAGCGACCGCCTGGATGTAGGATATCTCATACCTGTAATGTTCTTCAAAGCATACGACCAATATGCCAGCAGGTATAAGATCAACTCCGGATCTAACGGACAATTTTTCTTACACGCGAGCTCCCGGAATCACATTCAGCGAACGCATTTATATGGCGGCCTTTTCATCGATGAAATCCGTCTCTCAGAAGTTTTTAATAAGGCTAAAAGCAGGAATCAAATAGGATTTAACCTGGGTGCTTCGGTCACGGATGTGCTTATTCCCTATTTAACACTGGGCATTGAATACACCCGGATCAATCCATTCGTTTACCAGAATTTAATTCCTGCCCAGACATACAGCCATCAAAATTATACTCTGGGAGACTGGATCGGGCAAAATGCTGACCGGACGACGGCCTGGGTGAAATATAATCCTATGCCGCGCTTAACGACCAGCATCCAGCTCAACTACACCCGCAAAGGCGAAGACGGCAGCCTGGAAAACCAATATTATGCCGAACCGCAGCCCAAATTTCTTGCGGGCAATGTGACTACTCAGAAGCAAATGCTTATCGAGGTTAAATACGAGATCATCAACCAGCTGCGGGTCAGAGGATCATACCTCAAACAGGCCGGGATAATCCGGCCGGCAATGCAGCCGAAAGCGGTAGCGAATGAGATTAGGTTGGGAATTTCGTATGGGTTTTAGACGCCCAATCTCCCCCGCTGGCGGGGGTAGGGGGTGGAATACGTTTAAACTGACAAACAATCACCCAGTTCGCGTTAAATGCATAAGCATTTAATAATTATATTTGCATTTATCATCAATTAGAATTGCTTTCATGCGCATCAAATTCATTCTTTATATACTTCTTGCCGGACTGATCTTTTCCTTTCAGCCCGCATCAGCCCAAAGCTTCTCCCTCGACCAGATCCAAAATGTAAAAGTAAGCCAGCTATCGGATGCTCAAATAATCGAGGCATGGAAGAAAATCCAGGAACTGGGCCTGTCTGAACAGGATGCCTATAAATTAATGGAGCAGAAGGGCATGGATCCAATAGAGGTGAATCTCTTTAAGCAGAGAGTGAGTCTTTTAGGTTTAAATAAAAGTGGCGCTAAAGTAACAAGCGGTCCTCAAAAGCCTGATATTGACTTCCGACGGGATACTGTTATAATTGCGCAGAAACCAGTTGCAGTTCCGCCTGCGAAAGTCACAGCCGATGCTCCTCTTAGCATCTACGGTACTGATTTCTTTAATCAGGCAAACCTCAAATTTAATCCCGATTTCAATGTCGCTACTCCCAAGGGTTATGTTATTGGCCCCGGAGATGAACTCATTATTCTTTTAACAGGTTTAAATGAAAGCACGCAAAGAACGAGGGTCAGCCCGGAAGGGAATGTCCAGGTTCAGTATGCAGGTATTACCTATGTTAATGGATTTACCATTGAGCAAGCTACAACCCTTCTCAGAAATAAAATGGCGAGGATATACCCGGCTTTAAATGGCGGCCAGACTCAGCTTGCAGTAAACCTCGGCAATACGCGGACAATCAAAATTACACTTGTTGGAGAAGTTAAAACACCTGGTTCATATACTATCTCTTCCTTGTCTACCCTTTTTAATGCCTTATATCTATCAGGAGGACCAAATATCAACGGAACGCTCCGAAACATAGAGATCATTCGTAATAATAAAGTCTACCGAACAGTGGACTTTTATGCCTTTTTGCAGAACGGCTTGCTTGACGGAAACATCAGGTTGCAGGACCAGGACGTAATTAACTTCCCCGTTTACCAGAAAAGAGTAGCAATCGACGGTGAGGTGAAACGTCCAGCCATCTACGAACTTAGAGCAGAAGAACAGCTAGATGACCTGATTCGCTATGCAGGCGGATACACCGACATAGCCTACCGTAGTATAGCTAAGATCGACCAGATCAATGAACTGGAGAGAGAAGTCAAAGATATCCCATCTAATCTTTTCTCTAATTTCGTGCCGCGCAATGGAGATAAGGTAACGATAGGATCTATTCAAAACAGGTATGCTAACCGGGTTGTTCTTGAGGGAGCCGTCAACCGCCCTGGACCTTATGAATTAAGTGCGGGTCTTAGTCTTGCCGCTTTGCTAAAAAAAGCTGAAGGATTAAAACCGGAGGCTTATATGGAAAGAGGCTACATAAAAAGAACACTGCCGAATCTAGATAAGGAGCTTATTCCCTTTGTGCCATCAGACATAATTAATGGCCGAACGGACATTCCTTTACTAAGGGAAGACTCGATTGTAGTGCAGAACCGTGCTGAATTTATGACGGATCAGTATGTAACTATTGGCGGAAATGTCCGGAACCCCGGACCAGTAATCTACAGAAAAGGCATGAAGCTTGCAGATCTGATCGCTATTGCCGGTGGCCTGAATGAACAGGCTGCAGGTCACCGGGTTGAAATTGCAAGGATCATTAAAAATAATACCGATAGTGTCGCCAACCAGCTTGTTGAAACATTCAATGTCGATCTGACCAGCAGTAACCAAGACCTGGAGCTGCAGCCTCTTGATTATGTCACGGTTCCCCGACTGGTAAATTTCAGGCCACTGGGCAATATCAGTATAAGGGGCGAAGTTTTGTTCCCCGGAGAATACGCAGTCCAGAAAAGGGATGAAACGGCCCAGGACTTTATACAACGGGCAGGGGGACTAAGTCCTTACGGATCGTTAGAAAGTGCACAGATCTACAGAAATGGTGTACGGGTCAATCTTGACCTGACGAAATTAAATGTAAACGACAAGAGCAATATTCTCTTACCGGGCGACAGTATTTTTGTGCCAAGGATCATCTCCTTTGTACAGGTGTCCGGCGCAGTTAATAATCCGCAATACATTAGCTACCTGGGCAGCAGGTTTAAATATTATATAAATGCAGCGGGAGGAGCTTTAGAGGATGCCCGGCTTAAAGGAGCGTTCATTCAATATCCGGACGGCTTAAATAAGCCCGTTCGCAATTTCCTGTTCTTCCGCATCTATCCCTCAGTTAAACCTGGCAGTACGATTTCCGTCCCGAAAAAGAATCCGGATTTGAAACTTAAACTAGGGTTCGCTGAAATATCAGGTATAATTTCCGCCATTACCGGGCTTGTGGGCTTGATTGCTATCGTTTATACCAATACTAAACCCTAAGATGAAGCAGGATCAGTACCCTTACGAACCGGAATTTTCTTTCAAGCAGGTTATACTTAAACGCCGGGAAGATCTCCAGCTGCTTTGGAAACACCGCTACACGTTGATTATCGTCGGGATCATAGGTGCCGGTTTGGGGGCGTTATACGCCTGGACGCGTCCTATAACGTATACCGCGAAACTGACCTTTGTCGTGGAAGAAGGCGGAGCGGGAGGAGGTTCCCTTTTATCCGGTCTTGCAGGCCAGTTCGGAATTGATATCGGGGGTATGTCCGGCACTGGGGGTGTCCTGGCGGGTGATAACGTGCAAGAACTGTTGCGCAGCCACAAGATGATTAAAAACACCCTGCTGACGCCATTTGGTGAAAAAAGTACCTTAAGCCTTGCGGATAAGTATGCGGAAAGCGCTGAGATGAGTAAGCGCTGGGCAGATAAATATAATAGCGGTAAAACGATTCGATTTCCCGTAGACGACAGCAAATACAGCCGGCTGCAGGATAGCCTCCTGCAGGTCATGGTAAAACAAATTACAGAAGAGGAATTATCAGTCGCCAAAACGGATAAAAAATTAAGTTTCTTCGCGGCATCTGTTACGATGGCTAATGAGCAAGTCGCACAACTCTTCACGACCCGATTGATCGATCAGGCAACACGGTTTTACATCGATACCAAAACCCTCAGGCAGCGTACCAATGTAAACCGCTTACAGACCAGGGCAGATAGTATCGGAAGATTACTAAACCGCAAAACATATTCAGCATCCGCAGCGAACAGTATTCTGCTGGATGCAAACCCAGCTTACCCAACTGCTAACGTTGGAGTGGAATTAAAAGAGCGGGATAAAATGGTCCTCCAGACCATCTACGGAGAAATTGTAAAAAATCTTGAAATTAGCCGAACGATGCTGATCCAGGAAACTCCTACCTTCCAGATCGTGGATGAACCGGAATTGCCGCTTAAAAAGAACAGGACGGGGTATTTAAAGTCTGTTGTATTGGGGGGGCTGATACTGGGGTGTTTGTATGCGTTGTATTTGATGTTGTTTAAAAAGTAACATCAAACGAGCTACCGCTCGGAATTTTAAACCGGCCGGCAGGCAGGCGCAAAGGTTTTTAGAGGTTCCTCACTTTGTTCGGAATGACGACACGATTTTTTTATGGGGAGAGGGGGTGGGAATGAAGCTGCGCTTCATTTCCACCCCCTCTAATAATAGACTAGGCCCGTCATTCCGAACTAGTCTTGCCGGAGGCAGGCGCAGTGAGGAATCTTCTGTCAAGTTAAAATTTTTAAGGGTTCTGTTGAAATGCGATTCCCGCTTCGAGGGAATACGTGTTAATTAACCACTGAGGGCACAGAGGAAACACGGAGAACACGGAGTACTTTTGTTCTCATTTAAATCTCTGTTTAAACTCGGTGTCCTCCGTGCCTGCCTGCCGCCAGGCAGGTTAAAAACTCTGTGCTCTCTGTGTTAAAAACTATCAGAAATGAGATTCCCGCTTTCGCGGGAATGACATGACTAGGTTGGGAATTTAGGAGATTCCAGCTTTCGCTGGAATCTGAGTTCCCCCTTTTGTTACTTCCACTTCCCCCTAAAAAACCCCCTCAACCCAAGCTTCATCTCCAGGTAGCTCTTACCCTTAAGTTTCAAAAATTTTAAGATCAACTTTTCCTGCTCCGGATCAAGTTTATCAGAAAAAGTCTCATAGAACTTCCCAACACAATCAAACTCCCTTTCAAAAAGATCATTATTTTTAAAAGCAGAGCTGATTTCTGATCGAATCCTTCCAAATCTAGTTTTCTTCTCAAGCCCCAGCAAATCAGTCGCATTATTGTTATGCCTTCGGTAATGTATCAATGCCTCGGGTACCTGGGCAACATTTCCAAAACTATACGCAATCAGTGCTATCCAGGTATCATGGGTAATGTGCTCTCCTCTCGGTATCGTTTTAAAATACTTCACCATTTCAGGGTTCATCAGCATGGTACACCCATTTACAAATCCGCCAAAAAGCAGAGTATTTAAACAGTGCTGATATCCATCCTGGCCCAGTTCATTGCGAAAAGATGTATTCAAAAGTTTCCCAGCCTCATCAACAAGAATCAGGTCCGAATAAACCATTGCCGGGGTACCACTTTCTTCTGTAGCCTGCATAGCTCCCATAGCCGCTTCAAGTTTGCGGGGCAGCCAGATATCGTCCTGGTCTGAAAGTGCTATATAATGGTCTTGTTGCGCCATTGAAACCGCGTTCTGGAAATTTCCGACATAGCCCAGCCTTTGCTCATTGACATGGAAACGCAGCAGCCCTTTAGCCTGATACTTTTCAAGGATCTCCGTAGTACCATCATCAGAGGCATCATCACTAACTAAAATTTCGGCGGGAGATAAGGTCTGTGCGAGTATAGAATCTAATTGTTCTTCAAGATATTTTGCACCATTGTAAGTTGCCATAGCAACGCTAATGGGAGGGCAAAACTTATAAGGTGAGGACGGTTGATCCGTTGACATTTTGATCGAAATAAGACTTGTGATACGTCCGGCATTAGTTAAATTGCAACGGAAAAATACCTCCCAAAAATAAGAATTAAATTAAGCTTGCCGGGATCTCAATGACGTCTAGAAAATCATTTGTTACCATCTTTCCGGAAGCTGAAAATTTCCACCTTGTAAAAGATGTAGGCCAAATTCCCTTTTTTATTGGTAAAAATGACGAATATGATGCTGAACTGATCACTTATAAGAACAATCCCGACTATCCTTACTTAGAAGATGAAGTAAAAGGATTAAAGCTAACATTTATAAAAAACGCTGGGCGATATTTCTCTCATCACAAGGCTATCCTTAAATTTCTTCTCTCCTCATCTAAACGGATCGACATCTTAAATCTTTTCCATTTTAAAAGAGAGAACGTTCTGTACCTGTTTCTTTATAAAAAGCTTAATCCAAAAGGAAAAACTTACGTCAAACTGGATATGGACATCTTGTTCTTCAAGAATTACAACAGCTTTTTCTTTTCGCATTACCGCTTAAAAAACCTTCTCTTAAAAAGATTGGCGCGCGTTCATTTCAAGCTGACCGACCTGTTTTCTGTAGAAACAGATGAAGCCGCGGAATACCTGGTAAACGTGTATCCTGAATTAAAAGATAAACTGATCTGCATCCCTAACGGCATTGATGATGACTATATCGATCGCAATGTCACCCTAAAAACCTTTGAGCAAAAAGAGAACATTATACTGACCGTGGGAAGGATCGGGACAGAACAAAAAAATACAGAATTGTTTCTCGAATCGCTGCGAATTGCAGATCTGAGGGATTGGAAGGTCTATATTATCGGACCTGTGGAAAGGACTTTTGATCCCTATATAAAATCGTTTTTTGAGGATAATCCCGTCTTGAAGGAGAAGATCATTTTCACCGGCAACATTACGGACAGGACAGAACTGTTTGAATGGTATAACCGCGCAAAGATATTTTGCCTGAGCTCACGCTATGAAGGTTTCCCGATAGCATTTTCAGAAGCGCTGCATTTCGGCAATTATATCATAACAACGCCCCTTTCGAGCTCATCTTTTGTCACTGATCGTGGAAGAACAGGAAGCGTAGCGGGCGGAAACCGATTCGAGTTTGCAGCGGCTATTAACAGAACACTGGTACCTGGATTTCTGAATGCAGAACGCTACCAGCAGATACGCAGTTTTTCAAAAAATAAGCTATGCTGGCCGGAAATCGTTAAACGAATCCTCACACAGCTCGAGAATTAATGCAAAAGCAGTTACTAAAAGATTCAGCGGTTTATTTAAGCGGGAGTATAGTCGTCCAGGTAATGGGATTTGCCGGACTTGTATGGTTAATGAACTATTTGCCTGTAGCAGAATACGGTAAATATATTTACATCGTCGAATTTATCTCAATCTTTGCCTTTTTTGCAGATGGAGGTTTTTCTCAGTCGATCGTCAAGGAGACAAGCCAGAACCCGGCGGAAATACAGAATATCTACAATAGAGCCCAGTCCTCACAGATCCTGATCAGCATCATCATGCTCCTGCTGATCATCGTGGTTTCCTTTCCGCTCAACTCAACGGAAGATTTTATTTTCCTGGTCATTTATGGGCTCAGCGTGGTGTTATCTGCTTATTTTGCCCCAATGCTGGCCATCCTGGTAGCATCTGGCCGCAAGGACCTTATATTTTACAAGGACGTTGCCCTGAGCACCTTGAAGCTAATCTTTATGGGCCTGGGCATCCTATTCAAACAACCGGTCATCTATTTTATCTTCCTTGGTTTTCTTAATTGCCTGGTGCTATTGCTCCTTCATTTTTATATTAAATGGAAAAAAGAGTTCATTTATTTTTTTAGAAACAAAGTTGACCTGTCGAACAGTCTCGCGTTTATGAAGCAGGGACTTTTATTCACTACTCTAATGGCTGCGAATATCATCTACAATAAGATAGACATTGTCATGCTCGAAAAAATGAGCGGCAGCGTGGAAGTAGGGTATTATTCCGGAGCCACCCGTTTCATTTACCCTTTCATGTTCATTTCCACCGCATTCATGACTGCCATCTTCCCTAGCCTGGCAAAACACTCGAAAAACACGGAGAATTTTAAAAAGATCCAGTATCTGGCGCTTTATTACCTCGGCGGGATTGGCATTCTTCTCAGCACTACGCTGTTCTTCGGCTCGGATATTATTTTCAGTACCTTCTTTGGAAATAAATATGATGAATCGATACCGGTCTTTAAGGTTTTGGTATGGTACCTAGCAATAGTATTTATCTACGGCTCTATCAGCAATAGCCTGGTTGCACAGGACAAGGTTAAGTTCCTGGTTTACCTGAACCTGCTTATGATTGCGGTGAACGTCGTGATCAACCTGATGCTTATTCCGGTTTATGGGGCTTTGGGGGCAGCGGTTGCGACAATTGTTTGCGAGGTTGTAATTTTGGTTACGGCGGGGGGGTATTACGCTTATGTGGGGAGGACAGAATTAAATAAAGAGAATTAGCGCTACGCGGGTGACTGCGTCACAGATTTTTTAACCGCAGAGAGCGCAGAGTTTTTCGCGGAGGACGCAGAGGGGTGGCGGAAATATTGCCTGAAAGGTTCCTCAATTCGCCTGGCAACGCCGCAATTTAAGCTTATTGAATAAATCGCTTGTTGCAGAGCAATTTACTAAACGTGAGGACAGAGGTTCCTCACTACGCCTGCCTGCGGACAGCCTTGTTCGGAATGACGGGAGCTGTGTATTATTAGAGAGGGGATCAAATGAAGCTGCGCTTCATTTGATCCCCTCTCTCCATTTAAAAAACTCTGCCCGTCATTCCGAACAACTTGAGGAACCTCGCCAAAATCTCGGTGCTCTCCGTGCAATCTCCGTGTCCTCGGTGTTATTCTTTCGCTCTACTAGGCGTTCGCGTAAGTCGAAGGACCCTCTCAATATCGACTGAAAGTTTCCTCACTACGCCTGCCTGCGGACAGCCTTGTTCGGAATGACGGAAGCTGTGTATTATTAGAAAGGGGATCAAATGAAGCTGCGCTTCATTTGATCCCCTTTTTCCATTTAAAAAACTCTGCCCGTCATTCCGAACAACGTGAGGAACTCCTCTAAAACTTGGTGCTCTCCGTGTGTCCTCTGTGTCCTCAGTGCCTGCCTGCCGGAAGGCAGGGTAAAATGCTATCTCCTTCATTCTAAGCGAAGCGCGGAACTCTCTCCGTCCACTGCGCGTGCCCGCCTGCCGGGAAAAATCCGAGCTAGCGAGGATCAAAACTTTGCCCTCGTTGGGTTTAAAGTCCGCTTTGCAGTGCCCCGTTCAATCAAAAACGATACGTCACTCCCACCTTCACCTGATAATTCAGAAAATCCATTCCCGGCACATAATACCCCCCGGTAACCGGTGTATACAACACATAATTATAATTCAGTGTTCTTACCATGCTCCCGTTAAAGCTGACAAGTAAATTCTTATAATTCCAATCCGCGTATAGCGAATAACTCATATCCACCCAGTGTTTGCCCGGGTCCAGTGTCTCTGTAAAGATCGGGTAGTACAGATCATTATTATGCAGATAACGTTCAACCTGGAACCCAAAGCGCTTAATATCTTTTACCCAGCCAATATTCAGGGACTGCAGGTTACTACCCGGCCCGATACCAGCACCCAGCACCTGTCCCTGATTAGTGTGTCCCTGGCGGATTTTGTTACTTGTGTACCAGCCACCCAATGCGGGTATATCTGTCTGCTGTATTTCTGTAAGTTCGATGCCAGCCTGCAGGTATTCGCCGGGTCGGCGGGCAAGCGGGACCAGTTTGCGCAGGCCGATAAGCCATGCTGCATTATTGTCCGGACGATATAATAACTCCTGGAAGCTTGTCGGTGAATTATGCCCATATTCACCATATATTTCTGCGTTTGCTTCTTTCCACACCCAGCGGAAGAACATAGAAGACATGTACTCCCGCGTCTCACTCCCATTTTTCCTTTCGAAGGGTTGCAGCAGCGGTATAAAATCCCCTGCTTTATTACCGAAACCATTTTCATAGACCTGGGAAGTACGGCTTGCCCCTATAAATAAGCCTGGTACCACTTTTGGATTATAAGTGAGAACAAAACCTGTAAGATATCGCTGATCCTCTGGCTTAGGGACATATAAGGTCCGTCCTAAATAGATGCGGTTAATTTCTGGCGGAGTAAATCCCGAATTATCCAGCATGCCGATCACCATCTGTCCTTCAAAGGAACCAATCGGTGTGTTGACCGGCCGCGTAGTGTTTAGGGTGATGTGTTTAAAGCCCGGCGCATTATTGCTCATAAGTAATGAACTCCGCATTCCTGGTCCCCAAAATAAATTTTCTGCAGACACCCCAATTGAAACAGGATCAAAGTTCAGGCGGATGCTGCTTTGTCCCCAGAATGCTTTCGAGTAGGCCTTATCACCAAATCGCTCCGGGATGTCAGTGACATTAAAATATCTGTCGTAATAATGAGCCCATATCACGTTGTGGTAATCCGTAGGAAGGCCTTCGAACTCTTTATTTTGGGCTGATACAAGCTCAGGCTTTAGCTGAATGCTGAGGGGGCCGTATTTTCCATATACGCCTAAACTTAGCTGGTTCTGATATCCTGCAGCAGGAATCATCGAGCCATCATTCCAGCCATAAGGCACCTTGGAATTATATTGCTGCAGCCAGCTCACAGGCATTAACTGCAGGTAGCCATTTCTAGATCCAAGGCTGACAGTACTTGCGAGTTTCGTAAATCCACGTTCATCGATAGTATCCAGGGCAAGACCTCGTTGCCCTTGCTCAAGGCCTGTAAATAGTGGCCGGACCGTAAAAGATATGGTGGAATCCACCCTGCCTATTAATTGCTCTCTCCGGTAAACATCTTCAAGAATATGCATACCTACAGGCAAGGATTGAGAAAAGCCCCGAAAATTGCTAAAAAAGAAAACTATACAGATATAAAGAAGTCTCCTGTTCATTCGCGGGTATCAATAGCTGTTATACGCATGTTATCTACCGACCAGCTTTCATTGCAACTTTTATTTGCTTTGTCCGGGTCTTCCAATCCAGCAAAACATCCCAGATCAAGGGAACTGGACGTATGATGAAAGGTACGCTGGATCCGGTACATGGAGGTACCGCCTTTAACATCTTTGAGTTTACATGCCCCGGGCAGATCAGTTTTAATAGCATTGCTGTTAGGCCGGTTAAGTGCAAAATTAAAAGTACCGTTAAAAAAAGGAGGCTGTAATTCCGGGTAAGACTGCGTGCAATTGTTGCAAGTCCCATTTGCGAACGAGGCATATACATTACTGCCACCGTCAATATTCATGATCCAGATGTCTTTTCCATCCGGTCCAGCAGCATTCCCATCCCATGTATCGTGGATATACAGGTCGAACGTAATTTTGATCATATCATGATCTTTCATACCGCGAACTTCGACATTAAATCCGCCCTCTGAGTACCTTCCCAATACTCCGCCGCCGTTGTATTGCTCAACCTTTCCGTTAATCACATTGACTGGAACCCCGCGTTCAAAGTCGCTGCTGAAGACCTCTGTTTCTCGGGGAATGCCCTTACAGGCATTAAGAGTTAACGTTCCGTATATCAGAACAGCGTAGCAGAAAATAAATTGCAATGATTTTATCTTCATTTCCTTTTGTTAGCCCCGGCTGAAAAACTATACATGATCCCCAACTGGGCATTAACATTAAATACATTGGCCTTTGGTCGTCCATTAATCCCATCTTTCCACTGGTAGTTAATCGACTGTATCCCCTGCAGTTTGCCGCTTAGCTTAAAATTATCGAATGTCCAATCAGCTACGGTGGCCATACTAATATCTATCCAGGGGCTAAATCCGTAAGCTGTTGCCAGATCCCCGTTGTGCTCAAAGCGTTCCAATTGTAGTCCCAACTTTTTAATCTCATTTACCCAGCCGATTTGCAGAGACTGGAGATTACCCCCGGGGCCTATTCCCGCTCCTAGTACCTCACCTCGATGAGTATAACCATGTAAGACTTCGCTGTGGGTGTACCATTCTCCTGCTTCGCGAATCGTACGGTCTACAGATTGTTCCATCTGGGTAATCTCTGCTGAAAATTGAATAAATTCATCCGCTCGTCCTCTGTAGGGAACCAATTTTTGAATACCCAAAATGTAAGATCGCGAATGCTCAGGAGACATTACGAAGTCGCGGGTGTTATACGAATGATCATTGAGACCGTATTCAAAATAAACCTCAGATTTTGCAACAGGCATTAAAAAACGACCTGACATCGAAATTAGCTGATCCCTGCGCTTTATGTCCTCAGTCGTATTAATCTTTTGAAAGGCTTGAAGAAACGGGAAGATATCACCAAAGCTGCCATCCATATCCTTATGATAAATTTGGAAGCTCCGCGTTAAACCCAGAAATAGCCCCGGTATCCATTTAGGCTGGTAGGAAAAGACAAAGCCCGAGAAGTACCGCCAATCGTCTGATAGATCTGTGCTGAAGTCGGATCCCTCAAGTCTGCCAGCTACAACTTGCGCCTCAAAGTATCCCGCCGGCGTTTGAACTGGTCGATTGGTATTTAAAGTCAAATGTTTAAACCCTGCAGCGGAACTAGACATCAATAAAGAGTTTTGGATTCCCGGCCCCCACCATAGGTTTTCATTAGAAAAACTAACCGACACTGGATCAAACTCCAAGCCGATGCTACTTTGGCCCCAAGTTGCTTGAGAGTATGCACCACTCCCAAAACGGGACGGTAAGTCAATGCCGCCTGTATGATAAGACTTAACTTCGTGGCGCTTATTTTCTGCAAAAATGAATTCTGGTCTGAGATGAACACGAAGCGGACCGAACTTGGCGAAAGCTCCCGCACTAATAAATGTCTGGTAACCCTTAGCCGGGATAACTAAACCGTCATTTCGATTAATTGTGGGATTGCCATGATATTGTTGCTGCCAAAAGACTGGTAAAATTTGAAAATTATTACTGCTGCCCGTAGAGCCGTATATAAAATGCCTTTGTCTTCGTAAAATCGTGCCGGTATCGCTAATGGCCGAAAGTGATAATGGCCTCAGCGCAAAAGAAATTGTGGAATCCACAATTCCTACTAACTGACTTCTACGGTAATATTCACTGAAAGAAGATGGGTTCGCACTCAGATTTTGCGCGCAGGTTTTGAAAATCACAAAACTTAGTGTAATAAAGAACAGCAACCGTCTTAATACCTGACTTAATGTAAATATTTTGCTGACATCTGCACTACTTGTTTTATACATATCAGTGGTTAGTGCCCTAAAGATCAGACAACGATTTTAGAGGTTCTTCAGCATGAATGTCTAACTCCTCATAGATGGAGTTGTTACTCTTAAATTCGGGTACAATTTCTTTCATTTTTATAACCACCTGCCGGTCCTTATACTCACAGCTCAATTGGATCAGTTCTTTAATATGCTTGGAAATACTCTGGAAATTGTACTCCCTCACTTTTGCGACCATGATCTTTTCATGGTGCGTTGGGATTGTATTTTCAAGATCATTGAGGAGTTCTTCATAAAGTTTCTCGCCAGGTCGCAAACCCGAATATTCTATTGCAATATCCTGATTGGGCAGCAGGCCTGAAAGACGAATCATTTTCTTAGCAAGCTCAATGATCTTTACCGATTTTCCCATATCAAATATGAAAATTTCACCTCCCTCTCCCATAGACCCTGCCTCCAATACAAGACGGCACGCCTCGGGTATAGTCATAAAATACCTTGTGATATCCGGATGAGTTACTGTGATCGGACCGCCCTTCTGGATCTGGGCCTGAAATCGTGGAATAACAGAACCACTTGACCCCAACACATTACCGAAACGTGTTGTAATAAATCGGGTTTTTGCCTTTGAAGGATCAACATTTAAGTGACTTAACCCATTCGTATAGGTGGTAGGCTCCTTGTATTTAAATGAATTAAATAGGGATTGAACATAAATCTCTGCTATCCTCTTGGATGCTCCCATAACATTAGTGGGATTAACCGCCTTGTCGGTTGAGATCATTACAAATTTATGAACACCGTACTTAACAGCCAAGTCAGCTACAACCTTGGTTCCCATCACATTGGTTCGCACCGCCTCGCCAGGGTTATGCTCCATCAAAGGTACATGCTTGTATGCAGCGGCATGGTAAACGTAATGAGGTTTAAATGTCTGGAAGAGAAGTTCCATCCGGCACTGATCACGAACATCTCCAATAAATGAGTGAAAATTATTATCAAGTACATTTTCCTGCAGTTCCAACTGTAGTTCATGTAACGGTGTTTCAGATTGATCATTTAAAATGATCATTTGCGGTGAGAATTGGGATACCTGACGTACAATTTCTGATCCAATTGACCCGGCGGCACCTGTAACCAATACACGTTTGCCTTTAACTTGCTCAGCGATAATATCATTGTGAATTTCAATCGGTTCCCGTTCTAAGAGATCTTCGATTTTAATATTCTGCAGCTGCTTCGCAGTTGGCTGACCGTTAATCCAGTACCTAACCGGAGGAAGTGTTAAAACTTTGACACCATTTTCGAGACATATGTCAACAATACGATTTTTCTGATCAGGCAAAAGGTTTTGTGTTGCGATAATCAGATTGTCTATTTTTTCTTGCTTAAGTAAACTGACAAAGTCACGCGTATGAAAGATCTTGATACCGTCAATAGCTTTCCCTGCTTTCCGTTCGTCGTCATCCATAAATGCGGCAAGCAGCATATTTACTTTGTTATCATGATCCAAGGTACGCTTAGCAGCGATGCCAGCCTCCCCGGCACCATAGATAATTACTTTCCGCTTGTCCATGCGAAAATTCTTTATATACATAAAGAAATATTTCACCATTACACGATACGTTATTAACAGCAAAAATCCCGTTAATCCGTTGATAATCAAGATAACATTTGAAATATACGGCTCCTTATTAAAACTTATAAGGAACAGGTTAACAAAGAAAAACAACCCATTGCTTATTATAATTGAGAATAGGATACGGAAAGAATCCTGGGCGCTTGTGTAACGAATTATACCTGCATAAGTTTTTATACTTAGGAAAACAAAACTGTTCAGGACCGTAAATACAAGGATATTCCGGCTTAATTCATTTATTTCTATTTCAGAAGAATTAAAATTATACTTTAAAAAATAAGCGAAGCAAAGGGAAAATATGCAGACAAGCAGATCAAGACAAAAAATGATCCAGCGGGGTACAATGTTAATGAGATTAAACAAAGCGACTTCTTGGTTTAATCACAAATATAGCTAATTACTATTTTATTTGTTACAACCTGATAAGATTATTATCGCAATAAAAATAACATCGTTCCGTTCTATCACCCCTCGACTGAACTACCTGTAAATTTCAGTGATTACCCTGGTAATTTTACTCAGATCATCATTAGCAAGGTTTGATCCTGAAGGTAAACAGATTCCCTTATTAAACAGCTCTTCACAAGTGTTTTCTCCATAATAAGGAGCGTTCCGAAAAATTGGTTGGAGATGCATAGGTTTCCATAAAGGCCTCGATTCGATATTCCTTGCGTTCAGCTCAAAACGTATCGTTTCTTGCGATATACCGCTTGAAGGGTCAATCACAGCACAAGATAACCAACGATTGCTTTTATATCCTTCAGGCTCGTCGAGAAATGATATTTCCTTAATATGCGATAGTGCCTGTCTATAATACTCAAGATTAGATCTTCTCAGTTCAATATGCTTATCAAGCACTTTCATTTGGCCCCGTCCTATTCCAGCACAAATATTACTCATCCGATAATTGTAGCCAATGTGTGTATGCTCGTAATGTGGGGCTTGATCTCTGGCTTGAGTGGCCAGGAACACAGCTTTTTCAGCCATTTCATTGGCCTTTGCGACCAATGCTCCGCCACCAGAAGTAGTAATTATTTTATTACCATTAAAAGATAAACAAGCAATATCTCCAAATGTGCCGCAAAATTCGCCGTTAATACTCGATCCCAATGCTTCTGCTGCATCCTCTAGAACCGGAATCTCATATTTATTTGCGACTGCTAAAATTTGTTGCATTTTTGCAGGCATTCCATATAAGTGTACAGGAATTATGGCTTTTGGCTTCTTGCCATATTCGAGTCTGGCAATTATAGCCTCCTCAAGGAATTCTGGAGACATATTCCATGTGTCAGGCTCAGAGTCTACGAATACCGGAGTGGCGCCCAGATATGCAATGGGATTTGCCGACGCAGAAAAAGTCATGCTTTGACATATAACTTCGTCTCCCGCGACCACACCCAAAAGTATCAATCCTAGATGTATCGCTGCAGTCCCAGAACTTAAAGCCGCTACATACCGTTTATTATGGAGATAAGCTTCAAGATCCTGCTCAAATCCTGTCACATTAGGTCCTAACGGAGCAACCCAGTTACTATCGAATGCTTCTTTGATATACTCAATTTCTTCCCCTCCCATATGCGGCGAGGAGAGCCAAATTTTATTATTCACCATAAGTATTATTATACCTTATCACTTTCCCGGGAACCCCAATAACAACTGCGAAGTCGGGAACATCTCTAATTATTACAGCGCCTGCACCGATTGTAGCCCATTTCCCTATTTTTATGCCAGGAATGATGGATGCCCCAATACCAATATGGGCTCCTTCACCCACCTGCACATTACCAGCAAGAGTCGAATTCGGGGAAAGATGGGCAAAGTCTCCTACATAGCAGTCATGATCGATCGAGGTACTGGTATTTATAATACAATGTTCCCCAATCGAAACGCCAGTGTTTATAACCACGCCAGGCATAATGACTGTCCCAACCCCGATCGATGATCTGCTTGACACAATTGCCTTTGAGTGAACCAAACGACCATAACGGTACTTGTTTTTTGATCGATCCGTTATGATTTTACGAATATGATTTGCACCAATACTGACAATAACCTTATCCTCTTCGATTCTATATATGTCCTCAAGGCCTTTTGTGACAGGATAGTCTAATAATTGTGTAATTGTGTTATTTGTGTCAACTAGTCCACCTATTAATTCCATCTGGTCTTCCAGGATTTCCAGAATGACTTTAGCGTGACCGCCGGCTCCGATTAGATAAAACATCTACGCGTTTCCTCCGAATTTTTCTGTGGTGACATGCCCGGATTGGTTAACGTCAGCTCCTTTAAAGACTTTCATCATTGTTAACAATACAATCTTAAAGTCCAAACCTAAAGAAATATGATCCACGTACCAAATGTCACAATCAAATTTCTCTGTCCAGGTAATAGCATTTCTGCCGTTTACCTGCGCCCATCCTGTAATCCCCGGCCTTACCAGATGTCTTCGATTTTGATCTGCACTGTACAGGTGCAAATACTCTACTAAAAGGGGCCTCGGTCCTATCAGGCTCATGTCTCCAATAACAACATTGATCAATTGCGGGATTTCGTCTAGGGAACAGCGCCTAATTAATTTGCCCAGTTTGAATAATCGTTCATCATCCGGCAATAATTTCCCGTGATTATCAAAAGTATTGCGCATTGTCCTGAATTTAATTATACGGAAAACCTTGGAATTAAGCCCAGGCCTGGGTTGAATAAAAAATGGATTGCCTCTTAAAGCTATTGCCAGTACTCCAGTAACTAAAACAAAAATCGGAAGCAATACTATTATTACAGTGATGGATACCAGTAAATCGACGCCCCTCTTAAAATATCGTCTATACACCCTTGATAGAATTTTGAATTGCAGTCAAATATCTTTCACTAAGAACACGCCGGTCAAAGTTCTTCTTCGCAAAAAGATAGCCGTTGTCCCCTTCTCTCCTTAACCGGGCGGGATCATTTATGTATAAAACAACATTTTTAGCAAAGTCCTGAGGGTTTTCCGGCTCAATAAATGTACCTGCTTCGGCATCATTTACGAGATCCCTTGACACGCCATCTATGGCCATTAATATAGGCTTCTTACAGGAAAAATAGTCGAAAGTTTTGTTTGAATATACTGTTTTGAATGTATCCGCTTTTTTCAGGACTGAGGTTCCCATATCAGAAGCCAGAATATATTTAAAAACATCTTTTTTTGAGACTGGGTCACGGAAAACGACATTTTGGATATTTTCATTTCGCGCTACCTCCATCAGTTTTGATTTTTCCATTCCATCCCCAATCAGTTGAAAGACGACTGGCAGATCCTTTAAAAGTTTCGCTGTATCGAGAATTTGCTCAAGTTTATTCGCTATTCCATGTGCACCAACATATGTTATTACAAATTTTTCTTCAAACCCCAGATTCCGCCTAAAATTGTGAATATCAAAGTCGGCTAACAATTCTTCAGATAAGCTAAAATCAGCGGCATTAGGGATAAAAACGATTTTTTTGGGACTTACATTCTTCTTATTTATAAGGCTATCTTTGAATGCCGGAGTAAGAACGTTTATCAGCGTTGCCCTTTCATAGCTTAATCGTTCAAGCGAGTAAGCTGCTTTGATAATCGTTCTATTGGATACTACACCCGTATCAATCGCCGACTCTGGCCATAGATCCCGGACTTCGAAGATCATCGGTACTTTTTTTATAGCAGAGTAAAGCATAGCTGATATCGAGATAAACAAGGGAGGCGACGTTACTAAAATACAATCAAACTTGCCTTCCACTTTAAAAAACAATGCCCAGATAGAAGAGAATACAAAAGAAAAGTAACCCCAAAGCCTGCCCAAGAAACCTGAATTATATGATTCAGAAACATGTGATCGCCACACTGTGACGGGCCCTAACGATTTTTTTACGAAATATTTACCTTTATATTCAGATTTTTTTGTCAGGCTGTTTGCATGCATCATGCCGGCTACTACCGTAACTTCATGCCCTTTTTCGGACCACATCCTCGCCATTTCATTCCACCTGGACCCCCCTCCATCATTCTCTTCCAAAAAGTACTGATGCAATAACAGTATTCTCATGTTGCAGTTAACATAGTTGAAATTTCCGAACATGAAACTTCCAGTGTAATATCCTCGGTTGCTTCTTTATTTCCGTATTTACTGCTATACCAGCCCGCCGAGCTTCGTCTTTCTACTTTAATATCTGTAAGACTTGTTATTTTTATCAAGCTGGCATCGGCAGGATGCCACATTTGCCTCATCATCACGCTGTCAGGTTTATTTTTTACCCGGTCGTGTACTATCCATTCCGGTTTGCTTTTTTGCTTTACAACTGTTCGAAAGTGCCGGATCCCTGGTCTTAAAAATCGGAACGCTGATATTGAACCTGAAAAAGAATAGGTTAAATCGTCCTCCTCGACAATCACCTGCCCAGCCTGACTCCAATAGTACCAAATGAAGCGCCGTCCTTTTTTCATCTGATCGTACTCGTCAAGCATAACTGTATTATGACCCGCACTTCCAAAAAAATACTTAACATCCTCAGGTTGGGCATTGTATTGATAAGTGCCAGAATCCCTCATAATGTTTACTCCCTTATGAAACAGGTCAAGATGAAGATTATCAGCTTGAGAAGGTCTGTCTTTGTGGTTGCCGCACCTTATAAATGTTAGAGTTTCCTGCTCCCTTAAAATATAATACCCCCCATCAGGATAGCAACGCCATCCATATTTATGAGCCAACGCTGGAAAGGTCTTAATATTCCTTGTCTGGTACCAGAAAAGATCTTCTTCAAATGGTCCTTGTCCATACAAACTTGCACCTGTAAGTATGAAGTGCAAAGCATTCAGCTGAGGGCGATAATCCCTGTAATCGCCACTGTTAAGCTTAAAGAACAATGCTCCGTCATTTGCACCATAATTCGGAAGATTTCCAGATTTCAAGTCTTGACAATCGAATAGAAACTTTAACGATTTATATGCTCTTTCGTAAACTACTTCCTGGAATGAATCCCCAGTTTTTTCGGCAATAACAAAAGCCCATGTTAAAAGCTGGATAACCACTCGATGATAATTCATACTGAACTGCAGAAATGTACCATCAGGATAAATTTGGTATTCGATTTCCTGTTCAAACCACTTCATTCCCTCCCTTTTCCATTTTTGGGCTTCCGGAAAAAATGGAAAAAATACTCCGGATAGATATAGCATCAAGGTTTCAGTAATTGCATGATTATTTCGAACTGCAATCCTGGAAAACATAATATTGGCATGAACATGTCTCATCTGCCAATATATGACATTCATAATTTTCTGAAAACGCTCTTCTGTGAGCGACTTACTGTGCCTATAGAAATTAAGACAGAAAACCCAATTTAATACGCGAATGGAGATTTCCTGGCTGCACTTATAATTTGGTCCAGAATTGATGGGATTCTGTTCAATCCATGACATAATTTCGGAAAAAATAAATTCTGAGCGATCAGTTCCAAGGCCTTTGTCACTTCGGATTATTTCGTAGATCCAGGAAAATCTGGATTTCTCCCAAACATACTTTATATCGCCAGATTCACTTCCGAAATCCTCAACATCTGACCAATGAAGATTTTTGTCATATTTATACTGGTTACCGGGATTGGTGATCCAATCATAATTATTGCCTAAGTTGACATGAAAACTGTTGAACATGAAAATCTCGCCCGCAATAATTCGCTCTGCCTCTGAGTGATCGGGCTGAAAGTCATATAAGTTCCTTGTCATGGATTTTAGGGTTGGAAAGAAAATTGGCGTAGTTAGTTTCCAATTCTCAAGGCTAATAAAAACTTTCTTCTCGCAATTTTGCGGAAAATTTCTTTTGAGCACACCCATATTACGTTGCGCACCGTAAAAGACCCTAAATATTATGTATCGCAGCCCCATATTTTTCAACAGCTGCGCAGCCTGCAAAATTTTATTCAACTCCTAATGTTAGTAAAATGTCCACTATCCGCTTACCAGTCATTCCATCCCAAAGTTCAGGGATTTGGCCCTTTTTCCAACTTCCTGAAAAAAGTTTTTCAAAATTGGGTTTTATAGCTATTGGGTCGGTGCCTATTAGTTCATTAGTCCCGATAGTTACCGTTTCCGGTCTTTCTGTGCTATTTCTTAACGTAATACAAGGGACACCCATAACAGTCGTCTCTTCCGTAATACCTCCGGAATCTGTTACAACCGCAAATGCCCGTTGCACCAAATAATTAAATTCCAGATAACTCAAAGGCTCAACGTAATAAAGATTGTCAGATTTTGGCCCGATAGCCTTTAAGATTTTTGCAGTTCTGGGATGTACAGGGAATATCACCGGCAGTCCTCTGCTATTGCCAATTATCTGGTCCAGTAATGCCTTCAATTTCTCTTCTCCATCGACATTTCCTGGTCGATGGAGCGTTAGAACAAAAAATTCTTTTTCTCTTAGCTCAGCTTTATCCCAGATTAATGGTTTCATAAAACGGCTTTGGTTTTTCAGCAGCGTATCGATCATTGTATTTCCAACAAAAAATATTCGCTCATTGGAAACCCCCGAGGCCGTTAAGTTAAAATTTGCTGTTTCAGATGTGGTGAAAAAATAATTCGTAATACTATCAGTTACTAAGCGATTGATCTCTTCCGGCATTGACCAATCACCCGACCGGATACCTGCTTCTACATGAGCAACTTTCACAAATGATTTTTGAGCTACTATCGCACATGCCATTGTAGATGTTACATCACCAACTACTAAACAAATATCCGGCTTTTTTTTCCCTAAAAGATTTTCATAGCCAAGCATAATCGCAGCAGTTTGTTCAGTACCGGTGCCGCCACCACCCTCCAGGTTGATGTCTGGCTGAGGAATTCCTAACTGCTCGAAAAAACTATCACTCATGTTTTTATCGTAGTGTTGACCTGTGTGAATCAGTCGGAAATCAATATTTCTATTGTCGGCCCGGGCTAGTTTAATATTCTCAACAATTGGGGCAACCTTCATGAAATTTGGTCGGGCACCCGCTATAATATCTATTAGCATATTAATTTAAATTTCTATCCATTTCCCTTGCTTAAGGCTTTCCACAGCCGCAAATGATGCCTTAGTTGTATTTACTATATCTTCGAATGCTATCAGGGGCGGACCTCCAGTTTTTACCCTGTGTATTAACTCCCTAAATTGGTTTTTGTGTCCCTTGTCCAGTTTAGTGCGCAGTTTCGAAAAGCCTTTGAAGCCATAACCTTCGGTGATACGGAAATTATCAATTATCGCGGTTCGTTCTTGAGAATATATTTCAATCCGTTCTTTCGAGTAAGACTTCGATCCATTAGAAAAATAGTTTATCACCCCTGTTGATCCATTTTCATATTTCAGCAAAATGGAAGCATTATCTGTATTCTCTTCCGGATGCCTTCCTAACGCATTCATGCACACTGATTTAACTCTGCTTCCAGTGAAAAAAGATATAAGATCAATAAAATGGCAAGCCTCTCCAATAATACGGCCTCCCCCGATACTCATGTCATGTATCCATACAGTCGAAGGAATTGAGCCAGCGTTCATGGTAGCTATTATATTCATAGGCTCATCGCCAAGGATAGACCTAACTTTTATAGAATGTGGGGAAAAACGCCTGTTAAATCCTACAGTAAGCGTTCCCTTATAATCTTTCGAAGCTGTCAGAAACTCATTTAGCTGTTCTCTATTCAGTGCTAAAGGCTTTTCCACGAATACATGTTTGCCCGCAATCAGAACTTCCGCAGCTAGAGCAGAATGTTTGTCATGCCTGGTGGTAATAAAAACGAGATCAACTTCGGGGTCATGAATAATTTCAAGATAATTAGTTGTGGAAACTGAAAACCCGTGCTTTTTCGCAAGTGTTGTACCACTCAGACCACCAGCACTGGCAATATATTTGAACTTTGCCCCGGAATTACTCAACGCCGGGAGCATGGTCATTTTGGTAAAATTCCCAGCTCCTATTATACCAATAACGCCTTTTGAGCCGGCAAATGACAAATTGTTTAATACAATGCTGTTACTGGGGGAGAATTCCTCGGTTTCAGGATATTTTAAAATTGAAGCAATGGATTTTGATGCGCCAATATTACCATAGATGCTATTAAATTCGTGTAATTCGTAACTCTCGGTTATGAGTTCCTTTACCGAGATTTTTCCGGCTGAAATCGTTTGGAGAAAAGCTTCAAAATTTCGTTTTTCTGTCCAACGCACGAATGGCAACGGATAGTCTATACCTCGTTGTTCGTAAACATCATCATAGCGTCCAGGGCCATAAGAACAGGACACCTGGAAACTTAACTCCTTTTCATAGAACTCAGCCCGGCTCAGATTCAAACCAACCACCCCAATTAATACGATCCTTCCCTTTTTTCGGCTCATCCGGGCCGCCTGGGATATAATTTCATTAGATTTTGATGAAGCGGTTATTAGCACTCCATCGCTGCCTACAGTATTTGTATATGATTCAACGAATGAAACAACGTCGCCATTCGCCGGGTTAAATGGAACAATCCCCCACTGTTTTGCTATTTCCAACTTCCCCTCATCGATATCGACCCCAATGACATTACAGCCTGCAGCGATTAAAAGCTGCGCACTCAGTTGTCCTATTAATCCCATCCCAACCACTACAACTGTCTCACCTAAGCTGGGATTCAACAAGCGTATTCCCTGTAATCCTATTGATCCTATAACCGTAAACGTAGCTTCTGAGTCCGACACATTGTCGGGAATATGGCAAACGAGATTTTGTGGTATACAAACAAATTCGGCGTGGTTCCCATTAGAAGCAACACGATCCCCGATACTAAAACCATGAACCCCTTCACCTACCGCAATTACTTTTCCTACATTACAGTATCCCAGAGGAAGTGGTTGTTCTAGCTTATTGAAAACAGCTTCGAGTGTTGGCAATAACCCCTCGGTTTTTATCTTATCTAAAACCTGCTTTACTTTATCCGGTTGCTGGCGAGCTTTAGAAATCAAGTTCGATTTTCCAAATTCGACCAACATTTTCTCAGTACCGAGAGACACCAAAGATCTGCTAGTCTGAATAAGAATTGAACCTTTTTTAACTTGTGGAGCCGGAATCTCTTCGAGAAGTGTTTCGCCGGTTTTAAAGGATTGAATTATTTGTCTCATTATCAACTTTTATACAATGTGACCATAAGTTCAATCCCATTTGACGGAAAGAATTTTTTAATTAATGTCCTTGGCCATATTTTAGTCATGATGTTGAGAAGAACACCCCTATGACGTTGGCCAACAGCTGAAGTAAGCAGATCTGCATGATTTAAAGGTGTACTAATTGACTCAATACGAAATTTCTTGAAAAGCACTTCCGCTTCCTTTCGGGAATAGGCTTTTGTTCCCGGGCTTTCCAGATACTTGGAATATATAGTTTCCATCGTAATTAATGGCTTAAACCTTAAAAGACCATACCGTAGCCAAAGCATAAGGCCGACTATGCTGTATTTATGGTATATCATAATCTTGGCAAAGCCTCCTGGTTTTAAAACACGATATACCTCATCGATAGCCCGTTGCGTATCGGGGCTATGATGCAGAACCCCCCACGAGTATACAGCTTCGAAGGTTTCGCCCGCAAATGGCAAATTTTCTGCATCTGCTATCGCCAATTCCGAGGTCAAGCCATTTAATTCAAATCGGCGTGTCGTATGATTAATTGCTCTTTGAGTAAGATCAACTCCGCTTAATATTGCACCTGCCTCAGCCAACTTTTGATGATCAGCTCCCAGTCCCACTCCGATCTCCAAAGTTTTTTTATTTCTGAACCTCTCAAACTCACCGAATGCTATAATTTCAGGCTCTAGCTGATACCTTTTTGCTGAATGCGATGTATAATCCGCTTCAGTAAAACCTGCGAGATATAGATCCTCACCGCACGAAGCCTCGTTCCAAAAATCTTTTACTTGATCTTTTTCTGAAAAAGTGCTTGACTCTAATTGTTCATTCATTGTCTACAAATTGTTTAAACCAGCTTTCTATCGCCAACAAAGCCCATATCGTGTAGGAAGCATCGATTACACCTGCTTTGTTTTGCTCAATAAGCATGTCAATCTCCTTACTTACAAATATGGAGCGCTTAGCAAGCTTTTCCTGAGAGAGATTTGATTTAATTTTATCACCCAATTCATCTATCACCCAGTCCCGGACCGGCGCTCCAAAGCCAGTCTTTGGTCTATAAATAACTTCACGCGGCAAGTACCGCTCTGCAACCTTCTTCAATAAGTACTTTGTTTCGGTACCCTTCATCTTTAAAGACGGTGGAATACTTGCACTAATATTAACTAGATCAATATCTAGAAATGGTACACGAACCTCGACGCCGTGCATCATACTCATTTTATCAGTATAATTAAGATTATGGTCGGTCAAAAAAAACTTCAAATCCCAAAATAACATTTGATTTAATGGTGATTTTTCATCGGGTATACATGTTAGGGACGAAATTAAAAAGTCATTCGGGTTGAACGCAACTTCATTACTAAAAAGCCTTTTCACACGCTCTACGGGCAGCCAGCCGTATAACGAGGCACTTCGGGATTCTTTGTCAGGATATCTGTAGGTCGAAAAAAACTTCTTGAACCTACGGAATGATGCTTTCCTGCCTGGTAAATTGGAAGATATCCTGTACAGCAATTTTTTAAGCGCGAATGGAACCAACGACATCTTATTTTCAAAAAATAGCGACTGGTGCCGGCGATAGCCGGAAAATAAATCGTCTCCTGCAGTGCCGCCCAGAAGCACGACATAACCCTGAGCACGTGCACTTTCGCATATGTTTGAGATATTCAGAGGGGCTGGGTCGGCCTGCGGTTCGTCCAGATGATAAATCATTTGATCGAAATCCCGGACAATCTGAATATCCGATTTTACTATTTCCAGATCAACTTTTAAATAGTCAGCAACCTTCTTTGCATAAGAAAGGTCATCTTCAAATCCCTCACGTTTACTGTTTACGTCCGTCTGGATTGTAAAGCATTTGAATTTTTTATCGGGATATAATTTTTTCGCAATGGCCACTATCAAACTGGAATCCAAGCCGCCTGAAAGAAAAAACCCCACAGGAACGTCAGATAGCAACTGCCTCTCCACCGCTTTGGTTAACTTCTCATCGAGCAGATCTATCCACTCGGTTTCAGTCTTCTCCTCATAGACTCCCGTAAAAGGAAGTTCATAATATTTATAAATTGCAATCTCCTGTGGGCTTTTGATATTGGTCTTTAAATAATGGCCAGGCAAAAGTTTTTTACAATATTCAAAAGGCGTCTTTTCGCCCGGCGACCAAAGGAAATAAAGATAGTTTGGAAGGGAGCTTAAATCTATGTCTTTCCTGAACTTTGGGTATTCAAGGATTGACTTTATCTCTGAACTGAAGAGTAAGCATCCATTTGAGTGTGAATAATAAAGAGGCTTGACTCCGAACTGATCCCTGCAAAGAATTAATTCTCCTGTTGTCCTGTCGAGAATTGCAAAAGCAAATATCCCATTGAGCATGTTAAATAACTCAACTCCATACTCCTGAAACCCATACAAGAGGGTCTCTGTATCTGAGTTGGATTTAAATGAATACTTATCTTTAAGTGAGTTCCTGATGTCCCAGTGGTTATAAATTTCTCCGTTAAAACACAACACAAAACGATTGTCACCGCTAAACATAGGTTGGTGACCATTCTGTGTGAGATCCTGAATAGCAAGTCTCCTGTGACCCAGGCCTATATCACCTTCGCTAAAAACACCCTGATCATCAGGGCCCCGGTGAGCGATGATATCAGTCATATTTTGTATGTATTCAGAAGCCTCCTGAGAAATAATTCCAGCTATACCGCACATATTAATTCTTTGAAGTTAGTCGAGTGATGAGGCTATTTATGAAGGAAAACCTTTGTCCTTCAGTGTGTCTTAAAAGGAATGATCGTATATCTTCCTGAACCAGATCAAAATTAGTTTTAAAATAGTCAATGGCGTCCGGAAAAGACTCCGGCAAAGAGCATTTTCGAATGACAGTATCTGGTGCTTCTATCAAATTCGGCATGTTGGGGTAAACAAGTGGGATACCCTTTGACAGCAATTGAAACAGCCGGTTACTGGCAGTAATGGGCAATGTAGTAGCGTCATTAAGATCGTACAAAGCGACGGAGCAGCACACATCATCAAAGTCAACTTCCGATAAAGGCCTGGCAGCAAGAAATTCAACATTGTCAAATCGCTCGTATTTATGCTTGATCTTCACACCATCACCAAGTACAGGTCCTATAAACCTTACTTTAATATTCCTCTCGCATAAGACATCCAATATTTTTGTATCTATCCGGCTGATAAACCCGAAATAAAGGACGACCTGCCTATTTAAGCCTTCGGGAGGTTTTGAATAGCTGTCAGCCGACCAGGGAAGGAAAAGGTCTGACTTATCCGACAGTTGCTTTAATTGCTTTTCCAAAGAATAAGAAACACTTAAAACGGCACCGGACCTTTTACATGTCGCAGCAAGCTTTTTCTTTACTGAGTGCCGCATCCATGGGGAAGCTGAGGCAATGAAATCGTCGTTTATAACACTTATCACAGGTGCGTGAAATACTGATCCAAGAAAGTCAAAATCATAATTAAAATTGAAAATTATGTCAAACTTGATTTCTGCAAACATTTTCTTCAATTGTACCTTTAAAATGACCGCAGCAAGTCTATCCTGGAACACGAATGGTTTTAACTGATGATGAAAGGCTTCACTTACACGATATACGTAAATCCCCGGATCAGATACTACCGATTTTGGCTTTCTGCCGAAAATAGTTTCGAGATAATGCACATTATACCCATTGTCCCTCATCATCCGAGCAATTTGGTGCCTGAGTCGCGGAGTTTCGTACCAGGGAGTCCTTGAGACCACCAATACATTTTTTTCACTCATCAGGAAAACCGTTTGAAAAACTGGAATAAAGCGTTATTATTTGGATAGTCCAGGTGGCTCCTTACGGGCTCCTGCATTATCTTCTTAAAGGCACTTTCAGTAATTCCCAATTTTTTCAACACATATTCCATATCATTATCAAGCTCATTAGCGGTGTAGATATCACTCCGGAGTTTTAGCAGGGCATCTTCTCGGGTCATATTTCCGGAGCAAATTAAAGTAGAGTAGTGAGCCTTCCTCTTATCTACTCCGAACTTCTCTGGCAGGATGTAGCCCTGGTAGAACTTAGTAAAAATTGATTCATGATGTTTTCCACCGTAATATTTCCATCCCATGTCATTTTCCATATCCTGAATAGCGGTGTCAACCTTATAATCGATTAAATTCAGCACATCAATTGGCTTTATTTTCGCAAATGCCCGGTAATAAATATATTTTCCCAACGACATTCCCGGGAATGTCCTGTGCCGTCTGGCACCAAAACGACGACTTATTGATCGTATATTTTTATAATCGAGCTTATTATATACCCACGAATTCGGAAGGATACCCTCAGTGGTATAATTTGACCCGCTAAGATTGTATTCGATTTTATATTTGTCCGTAAGTTTATAAATAATTGACCGTATAGCATGATCCGTTAATGCCTCAATGTCTATCACCCCGGCTTTAAGATAGGCAACCTGCATGCTTTTAAACTCTTCCCAATCAATTACATGAGTAAAGAGGTCCGCGCCGGCGTACTTAATACAGTTTTCTATGTTCTTAACAGATAGTTCTGAATTCCAACCGTTATCAAGATGCACTGCGAGAATTCGTAATCCAAAATGTTTTGCGCGATACGCGACATAGGAACTATCCATTCCCCCGCTGACGCCCATAATAACATCATATTTCTTACCCTGGCCTGACTGACGTGCTCTCTCCAGCAATTTATCCAGTTCCGCCAATCCTTCAGGTCCTCTAATTATAGTATTTGGTAATTGTTCAATATATTTATTACAGTGATTGCAGTTACCAATCTCATCAAATTCTATTAAAGGGTCGCTCGTATCCATTACACAACGGTTACATTGCTGATATGCTGCACTACTATTCTTCATAGCTTAAGTAATTTTTCATTTTCTTCCGGAGAAATGTAAGTGATTAATACCGCATTATGTTTCCCGTTAAAAACAAATTTCGATCCGGCAGCTACGGCTGAGGCACCGTGTTGAAATGCCTTCACGAAATCGTCTGTATCCATAGCACCGCCACAGGAAATAAGCGGAATATTAACTGAGGATGATAAAGACTTGATTAGGTCAAGGTCATACCCGTTCTGCATCCCGTCTCTGTCGATCGAATTTAGCAGGATTTCCCCTACTCCGCATTGTTCAAATAATGATATGATTTCTAAGGGGCTCTTCCCGGTATTTTTGCTTCCATATGACGTATAAACCCGCTGCTTTCCCCAAAAGTCTTTTTTGACATCGATACTTCCAACGATTGTTGAACTGCCAAAAATATTGCAGGCTTCTCTTAAGAATGTCGGATTTTCTATCGCTGCACTGTTAATTATTACTTTTTCTACCCCTATACTAAGTATCTTTCTTATTTGCTGAATGTTCGTCACTTTGCCGCCATAAGAAAGAGGGCTAAAACATTCAGATGTTATATCTTTCAGAAAATCATAATTCGGCTCAGGTCGTTCCCGTAAAGGCGTTATATCGATAAGAGCCAGTTCGTCAACTTCTTTCTCATTAAATATCCGGACCGCATTTATAGCATCGCCGATATAGGCCGGATTTTTAAATCTCTTAGTTTTGACCAGCCCTTCACCCCGCAATAATAAAACCGGTATTACACGCTTCCTCCAACTATACATAAGTATCCACGAATTTCAAAAATCCCTTCATTAAAGTCATGCCATATCTGTGGCTTTTTTCAGGATGAAACTGAACTCCTAAAATATTTCCCTTTTCGAAAGCGGAATCAAATTTCATCGAATAGTTACTTGTAGCCGCTACATCGCCCCTGTTTACACATTGCACATAATAGGAATGTACAAAATAAAATTTAGGCGTTTCTTCAAAAGTGTCAAAAAGCACACTATTTTTTTGCTTTTCTACGAAATTCCATCCCATATATGGAATTTTGAGATTTTCATCCCCGGAGAACTTCTTTGCCAGCCCATCTACGAGGCCCAGCCCCTCTGTTTTACCTTCCGCACTACTCAGCGTCATTAACTGCATCCCCAAACAAATCCCTAAAATGGGTTTTTTCTTATGTATGGCGGAATCTTTTATATAATCAAAGAGTTCATACTTTTTAAGATTTTCAACTCCGGCATCAAACGATCCTACCCCAGGCAATATTATGCCGTCTGCTTCATCAATAATTTCTCGATTATTGGTTATGATACTATCACCACCTACTTTCTTGATCATATTCTTAATAGAACCAAGATTTCCCATATCATAATCAATAATCGCTATCATGATTTAGCAAAAAAGCTCTCTATTGAGTCAGCAACGTGGTCGATCATCTCGTTAGTTAATTCGGGGTACATTGGCAGAGAAAGTATCCGATCCTGATAACTTGATGCTACGGGAAAATCTGATTTTTCATGGCCTAAATAAGAATAGGCTTCAAGATTTGGAAGGGCCGTAGGGTAATGCACAGCGGTTTCAACACCATTTGCCTTCAGGTGTGCCGCTAATTCGTCCCTTTTTTCCGTTCGTATTACATACAGATGGAAAGAGTGCTTGGAGTCAGGCCTGACAACTGGAATTTCTATATCTTCCAATCCCTTTAACCGTTCCGTGTACCTGGCTGCATTTTCTATCCTTCGCCTGGTCCAATCCAATATATGAGGAAGCTTGGCATTTAAAACGCCTGCCTGTATTCCGTCTAGACGGCTATTAATTCCTTCAATGACATGGGCATGTTTTTTCAGAGCACCGTGGCGGGCGAACATCCGGAATTTTGTGCTTAAAGCTTCATCGTCAGTAAGAATGCATCCTGCGTCCCCGTATGCACCAAGGTTCTTGCCCGGGTAAAAGGAGAATGATGCCGCATGTCCCCTCAAACCAGCCCGAACACCGTTAAGTTCTGAAAAATGCGACTGCGCACAATCCTCAATCACAAACAAATTATGCTTTTTCGCGAGCTCCATAATTTTATCCATTTCACACATCTGACCATGAAGATGAACAGGAATAATAGCCCGCGTATTCGAATTTATCCTCTTTTCGATGAGGTTCTCATTCATGGAATAGTACACGGGGTCAATATCGACAAATACTGGCTTTGCTCCGGTTTGGGTGATAGTTTCGGATGAAGAAATCCAACTGTTAGAAACCGTAATTACCTCATCTCCTTCTCCTATTCCAAGCATCTTCATAATTATGTAGAGAGAATCTGTCCCGTTCGCCACAGAAACGCAATGTTTAGCCCCGTATAATTTAGCGAATTCAACTTCAAATTTATCGACTTCGCTGCCCCCGATAAAAGAGGTTTGATTTATAACATTCTGAATTGCGGCATCTATCTCGGATTTAATAGACTGATATTGTATTTTCAAGTCAACAAAAGGTACTTTCATCTTTCTAATTTGATTTTCTTAAAAATTTTGCAGGATTACCCGCATAGATCCCCGGTGTCGTTATATCTTTTGTCACAACTGAACCAGCTCCAATGACAACGTTATTACATATAGATACAGGAAGGATAGTTGAATTACTTCCTATAGAAACTTTGCTTTGAATCCGAGTGCCAGCCCACTTGCTTACATCGCCATTTGCGGGTCCGCCGTCTCTGAAAAGATCATTTACGAACATAACTCCATGACCGATAAAGCAATCGTCGCCAATTTCGACGAGTTCACAAATAAAAGTATGGGACTGAATCTTTGTTCTACTTCCAACAATTACGCCTTTCTGGATCTCTACAAAAGGGCCAATAAAGCAAGCATCTCCGATCACACATTCATACAAGTTTACCGGTCGTACCACTGTGCATGATTCTCCCATCTCAACATCACGAATTCCTGCGTCATGGAATTTTATGTTTCTATCCATTATTGAGCTGTTTGGCAGAGGCGTATATTTTGTCAATTATCTCTACAGTTTTTAACCCTTCAAAGGAATTAGCGGAAATCGCAGCATTTGACTGGAGCACGTCTACAAGATTTTCATAAACTTTATCATGATTGGACATAGACCCCATGTAAGTTCCATAATTATTTGCTTTATTTCCCTTGGGAAGGTCACCAAATTCAAAATCTTTAACACATTGGTATTCAAGTTCATTTAGATACTGACCGCCAATTTTAACTGTCCCTTTCTCAGCAAAAATAGTTAACGATCCCTCCATATTCTTCTGGAAACTATTGACTGAATAGTTGATAGTCCCAATTGTGCCTGAATAGAACTCAAGTGCAACAACTCCTGTATCTTCAAACTCTATGATGTCTTTATGGGAAAAATTTCCCGTGAGTGCATAAGCTCGCTTTACATCACCAACCATCCAGTAAAGAAGGTCTATAAAGTGGCTAAATTGTGTATACAGGGTTCCGCCATCGAGTTCAAGTGTACCCTTCCATGAGTTATGATAATAATCCTCATTACGATTCCAGAAACAGCTTAACTGAATACTATAAATTTTCCCAAGCTTACCTTCGTCAATAGCCTTTTTGACCGCGGCCACAGGAGGATTAAAGCGGTTTTGTTTAATTATAAACAAACGCTTGTTATTCCGCTCCGCGGCTTTAATCATTTCCCCGCAATCGTACACAGAAGTGGAGAGCGGCTTCTCACACAGAACGTGAAATCCAGCATTCAGGCTTTCAATAGAATGTTTGGCATGAAGTCCGTTGGGACTGCAAATGGCGATCACGTCAAGGTCTTCCCTGGTTAACAGGTCATCCAGGCTGAGGGTTGCTACGGTTTTATGTTTTTGCGCGAAGTCTTGGGCTTTTGAATAGTCTATATCATAAACCGCGGTAAGAGTCCCAAATTTAATTATGTGTTCGGCATGTCTGTTTGCAATTCTCCCACAACCAATAATTCCAAATCTAATTTTTGTATTCACGTAATTTTATATAATTTTTCTCGTTTTTGACCCTGACAATTAACCCTTCTTATGGCTGCCTACAAAGTTGAACTATTTAATTGATTTTATAATCTTCAATTTCATTCTCGAAAGAATATTCTTCATTTATAAGCGCCTCCGTTCGTTCAATCTTCATACCCTCTGTAAGCTTATTAATTGGAATTACTAATGGCTCGGTACTATGCTGAACTTCGGCAAGCATTCCAGGATTATCAGATGCGATAATAGTCTTATTAATCAGCATAAATTCAAAAAACTTGCTGGACGCGGACAACCTCTGGTTACTAGTGGCATTATGATACAGGCATAATCCTGCCAGGCATCGCGACGAAAGGTACATTACAAATTCATTGCTGATCTTTCCTAAACTAATAATAAGGCCCGGGAACTTGATTACAGATCTTTGCATCATGTCGAATTGACCCGTAGCAGCCAGCACTTTCAAATTATTTTGTGAGGCGAAGGCACATACCGTAAAAAATTCTGTCTCAACGTTGATGCGGCCGCCAATAAAAATAAAATTACCACCAGCTACAATTTCTTTTACCTGCTCCGTCTGTGACTCAAAATCAATCGGCACTTTCACTTGGAACTGTTTTAAAATAGGCTTATTCCGGAGTACAGTATAAACTATATTTTGCGACAGACGGGTCTTTAAATAGTTGACCCGCAGCTGACTTGGAATGATTGCTTCCGTAGAGCCAAAACTCAAAATTCCCTGAATTAACCGGATTTTTAAAGGAACTACGAGCAAAAAGTAAAGTATAGCTTTCCAGTTTGACCGGGCTTCAGATTTAAGAAGAAAAGTCAACTCTTCCCGCCAGGCCTGAAAATCTACGTTGAAAAGTTCGAGAATAATGACACTAACTTTAGAAATCTTGCCATTTTGTTGAGCTCTTTTGATCTTCAACAGCGTTTTGGTGTCACAACTGTCAGAAAATAGCAATTTGGCTGCGCTCGCATGATCAAGTACGCTTAGATCGGAAATCACTTCATGCCCAAGAGCGTTTGCCAGCAGTAAATGTCTTTGAAGGTCTACGTGATGCGTATCACGACCGAAAAATGCATATCTCATTTCCGGGCCCAGTGTTTTAGAACTTTGACTATCCTTGCACAGGCTTTGCCATCACCGTAAGGGTTCTGAGCCACACTCATTTCAGAATATATTTTCTCATTGGTTAATAATATTCTCAGGTTCTCTGTGATAAGATCTACGTTCGTTCCAACCAGTTTAACAGTACCGGCAATGACGGCCTCAGGGCGTTCAGTGGTGTCCCGCATTACAAGCACAGGTTTTCCCAAAGACGGCGCTTCCTCCTGAATGCCCCCGGAATCGGTAAGGATAATGTGAGAACGATTCATTAAATAAACGAAGGGCAAATAATCCAGCGGTGCTATCAAATGTATGTTCGAAATTCCAGATAACAACCCGGTAACGGGTTCCAGGACATTAGGGTTTAGATGGACGGGATATACGATATCGACCGAGGGAAACTCACTCGCGATAGTTTTGAGACTTTGGCAGATGCGTTGAAACCCATCTCCAAAACTCTCTCGCCTGTGACCTGTAACTAGTATAACTCTATTTCCTGCATTAAGAAAAGAAAATTGATCCGCAAATTTGAGCTTTAGCTTCTCATCTTCATTTAAAATTTGGGAAATGTGAAGCAACGTATCAATAACCGTATTCCCGGTAACAAAAATTTTATCGGGTGTGATCCCTTCATGAAATAGATTAGATCTGGCAGCTTCTGTGGGTGCAAAATGAAGAGTAGCCAGCGCTCCGGTAAGTTTCCGGTTTGCTTCCTCAGGCCATGGGGAATAAATATTCCCTGTCCTCAAACCAGCCTCGACATGACCCACCGGCACCTGGTGATAATAGGCGGATAGGGTGGTTGCAAGGGTGGTTGTGGTATCACCATGTACGAGCACTATATCAGGTAAAAAATCTGCAAACACGCTTTTCATTCCTGCCAGTATCTGGGTGGTAATTCCCGTTAAGTCCTGACTCTGCTTCATTATATCCAGGTCGTAGTCGGGGACAAGGCCGAACAGTTCCAAAACCTGGTCAAGCATTTGCCTGTGTTGTGCAGTTACACACAACCTCGTGACAAAATCGGGGCATCCTCTAAGTTCTTTTATAAGGGGAGCCATCTTAATAGCCTCGGGCCTGGTCCCAATAACGATTAGTATCTTCAAGTGATAGAATTTAAGAGGTTAACATTTTCAATCCGACATATAAAAAACACATGACGCCAATAATACCGCCCATTCTGAAAAAGGCGTTTTTATGGACTCCACGATAACGTGAGTACCCCAAAGCTGTAATAAGCACCGCCAGGGGTAAATATTGGGTAATATGCCTGCTTGTAAAAGTAAACATTGCCATTCCTATAAACAACATAACTAAGCCGCTAAGAACTATCCACCAGGATTTGTTTCGTATTGATACAGAGATACCTTTAAAGAAAAAAGGCAAATAGAATATGTGTACAATTGTACCAATAGATAGCCATATCACATATAATTTATAGCTAATTACAGGGAGGGGAGAAACCAATGCGTATGCAGTCCGAAGGAAATAGCTCCACGGGGGCGACGAGGAAAACACAATAGTACTTAGCCCCCCGCCTCTTTCTTCTGTCCTATAAGTACTGTATGCATCCGAAGACATTAATATAAGCTTGAAATCGCTGTTAAGTATGGCTGAAAATTTGATGACCATCCATATCCCTATCAATGACATTAATAGGATCCAGAGGATACGGACCCACCTGTATCTTTTGTCCGATCCGGTTAAAAGTCCGATAGTAGCAACAAGCAATAAAACAAATGCCTGAGCCCTGCGCAATTCAAATAAGAAGAGAGCGAGAAAGAGAGTGACAACCAGGATGTAAAAAAGGGGGTATTTTTGTTTACCTGAATGATCCGGCGACCATACAAATATTCCAATGAACAGCAACATTGACACTAGAATATCCCTTAAGGATTGACCAGCAGTCCACATCATCAGAGGAAGGCAGCCGGCAAACATGGCTGCCCAAAAGGCTATATTATTCCTCAAATCCAGGCGCTTTGCAAGGCAATACACCATTACCGAAATCATTGACAAACAACCGGAGTTGAAAATCCGGACGACCATAGTATGTTCACCACCTAGGGTCTGACTTAGCTTCGTAAGCAGTCCTACCAAATATATGTAGCCAACAGAATTGTGCCACAGAGGCACCAGGTTTCCTCGTATGCTGCCATATTCCAAAATCCCGTACTTATCTGCAAACTCTTTACCCAGACGCTCGTATTCTAATTCATCAGATCCACCGCTCCAGTACGGGGTACCATAAATATTAAAGTAATGGAAATATAGAAGCGTAGCAAAAAGAGTGCACAGGGCGTATACAGTCAGGAATATCCCCGTTGCTTGCCTGTCGATTTTAAAAGTTATTACTAAACCAGCAAAACCGAAAATAATGTAGGATAGTAAAATAGCCGGCGACAATTCATATACCGAAAATCCCGCCATCATCAGGTAGGATAACAGAACGACAAGTTTGCAAACAACCCGGCTGCTTAGGCTTTTTTTTTCTGTGGGGAAAAATAAAGGGTCGGAAATAAGAATTGACTTTGCTTTCATTGATTGCAATCAGCATTTTGGATCATCATCAATAAATACTTACTTTTTTTGTATAACTTTTAAACGTGCAGCCAGGAAATATGGCAGACGCAGGTCGCGGTTCGCAATTCTGTAAGACACCTTTCCGAGTAATGAGCGAAGCCAGTATGCAAGTCGCTGCCTCCTGTTAAAATACTTCGATAAATAAGATTCTCTCTCTTTACGAAAAATCGTATGATCAGCACTTGCTCCCCCCCCTTCATAAACGCAGATAATTTCAGGCACGTGAAAAAACGAAATTCCGGCGACAAATGCTCGTGCCACCCAATCTGAATCACCATACAAATTAGTACTGAGATCGAAGTCTCCGATCCGCTCAAATACCTCCCGCCTTGTGATCATAGCCTGATGGCAGATTCCGGACTCATATAAGCTATATTTCCTTAATATTCCGGGCGAATGAATAATGCCAAAATCTCCTTTATCAACGTCACCATATAAAATACCGGCATTACCATGGTTAGAAAGTACAAGACTTGCTAAAGATTGGCTGTTGAAAAATGAATCGCCAACATTCATAAAGCTTATCCAAGTTCCTGTAGCCAACTTGATCCCTTTATTCATTGCATCGAAAATACCACGGTCCGGTTCGCTGATAAAGCGGTCTATTCTATTCAGATAAGGTTTGATTGCCGAGAGGGTCTCTTCTCCTGAGCCGCCATCAACTACAATGAACTCGATTGCATCAACCTCCTGATCAAGGACGGAGTCAAAGGTGAAATTTATCTTTTCCGCAGGTTCATTGTAACAAACTGTTATTACTGATATTTTATTCATTATACGATATTGGGCGCTCGCACTAAAGCGACCGCTAAATTACGATTAACCAGAACTAACCTGCGAAGTCGGGCTATTTTTTTTGAAGAATGGCAAACAGGTGATAAGAGCCCTTTCGGTTATTAAATTCGTAAGCGCGTTTTAGATATAACCTCTTAAACTCATTGGCCATGTGCACCGGATAAAAATCCTTTAAACGCGTCTTCAATTTAGACATCGCGGTTGTCATCGCCGTCTGAGGCGCAACCAGATCGCCAAGTGCAGGAAATCCATAACATTCTAAATGTTCAATACTCGCGTTTAACTTACTAGCAAGATATGCTATGCTTTTAGTAGTAAAATATTGCATGTGCTCAAGGTCAACACGAAAGGTCGTCGAATTGGGATCTTTTTTGCTGAAATCTCCATTTGGGGTCCAAATCAATATCCTGCCACCCGGATTGAGCCTTTCGAAAGCCTCATTCAATAAGTCCAGGGGATTTAACGGGTGCTCGATCAGATCATTCATCGAGATTACGTCGAATTTCAGCTCTTTCGGCAGATCCGAGATCTTACCGAAAAAAACGTTATCCAGCCCGGATTGCCTGGCATAGTCAATTGCTTGATTATCATATTCCACGCCAAACACGTTGCCCCCAAGTTTTTGTAAATGATAGAGAAAATATGGAATTCCAAAACCTACATCGAGGAAACTTGAATTCTTGAAATCAACCATTGATGCCAGCTTCCGAATCCTCAGATCACCGAAATGATCCGTTCCGAAAATCAAATCCAGTTTAGACTTATTTATTCGCAGGTCTTTCGTTTTGCGATGATTACTATCATACTGGGCATAAAATTGGTTAATTTGCTCTGGAGAAGGTGAAGGTGATATATAGTAGACACTACATACTCCACAATTTTTAACAACCAGGTTGTCCGGCCGTAAATAGAGCTGTTTATTCTCCAAAGTACCGCAGATTGGGCAATGTCTTTCCTGCAAATCAGTCATATCCCATTTCGGCAACCTGTAATCGAGTTTCTCGAGCTTTTTCATTATGTCTTTAGTATTCGAAATGATGTGAATTAAAATATATTATGCCCAGCACTTTCGCCGGTTTTTAAACTTAATCAGCCTTTCCAGTAGTTCATGCTCACACTTCACGCGCTCGTCCTCAACAGCCTTTAATCTTAAATATCCGCGGGAAACAAGATCTTTTCTAACATCCGGATCTAATACTGTTTCCATTGCTTCTGCGAGAGATTCAGCATTATCGGGGTCGATCAATAATGCCGCACCGCCTGCCTCGCCTGCTAGGTGACTAGAGTAAATGACCGGAACTCCCAGCGACCATGATTCGAGAGGTGGCAAATTAGTAGGCCCGAAATAGGTTGGCATGACCAGGGCACAACTTCCCTGGTATAAGCCTTTGATATGTTCGGAAGGGACCAAGCCTAAAGTATGAACCTGACTATCTACCGATAATTCTACTGCGCAATTCAGGATGTGCTGAATGTTGCCTTTGTCGCCCCCGGAAAAAACCACATGGTAATGTTTTCCCTGATTGTTTAACACGGACAATGCCTCCAGAACTCGAATATGATTTTTATGTGGCCAGAATTGAGCCGGGTAAAAAAAATAAACCTCAGGCAATTTGTAAAATTGAATAACCTCGGTCACGGTTGTTGAATTGCGTTCCAGATCAGGAGAGGGTCCGTATGGCATGTGCAGCAACCTTCCCGGATTTACCCCGTAAAATTTACCCGCATTGTTGGAAAGCTCTTTTGAATCTGTGAGAGTAATATATGAGTTCGATATTGTCGAGAAGTAAAGTGCGTCGCGTTTCTGAAATTCTCCAAGTGCACTTACTTCCGGAAATTCGGGAAAATCCCGGTGCGCCAAGTCAAAAAGGGTAAATATATAATTAGTCTTTTTTAAATGTGTCGCCCATAACGATGGGCCTGTGAAATAAACCAGATCTGTTTGGCAGGATATTAATTTTTTCTCAAACGTAAACAAGGTTTTTGCAGAAAGAATATATTTACCGAAAAAAGAATTTAGTATCCGCACCTTGATTTTGTCCAGCAAAGAGAATTGCACCAAAACACCATCAAAACCCTTGTCGATCAGTACCTCCACAGTTTGCTTATCAAAGGCAATAACCTGCAGGTCAAATTGCCCTTCACAAATACGTTTCATCTGGAACAATGCATTCAGGGACTGATTATGCGCCCCTCCAGCCTTCAAAGTAGTTTCCAGGACAGCGACGATCCTCATCAATTAAGCTTCAGTATTGAAATGGCAGCCCAATCGTCAGCGGTGGGCAAGTCATCAGACATCCATGCTCTTGTCTCCAACACCTTAAACCGCGTACTTATTAATTCCAACTCAGGCAGAAAAAAATATCGCATTAAATGTGATTCTTCAACAACATCGGTTTTAGCCCCCTCATGCTTTTCAGTGATCATCACTGTAAAATTTACCTCTACCGAATTTGATAAGGGATTTAGTACAGGTTCGGCGATCCTTAGAACATCAATTTTCTCATCATTTATCCTTCTGATCTTTACTTCCGGCTTTTGAGTTAGAACAGCAGGCCCAAACCAATAATCAAAGATGAAAATGCCGCCCGGCTTGAGATGTTTTGCTGCCGTTTCAAATGTGGCTCTCAGATCCTCATTGCTTGTTTGATAACTCATCACGTGGAATAGGGAAATTACAACATCGTATTTAACTTCGGTGTTGTAATTTCTAACATCGCCTGTTTCAAAGCTCAATCGATCCGAAACATCCCTGGACAGCCCTTCTTTTCTCGTATTTGCCCGTTCAACCATGTTTGGGCTAAGGTCAATGCCGTGCACGGAAAATCCCAAACGTGCCAGATGTTCCGCATGAGCTCCAGTTCCCGAGCCCAGTTCAAGAACAGCTGCAGCCTGAGGCGAAAACTCGTCTATAATTGAATGAATATATTTCGATTCTGCGGTATAGTCCTTGTCCTTATACAACAGGTCATAATACCGGGCATATGCATTAAAAACTTGGTCCATCTTAAAATATCTCTGGTGTTTGAGTGGTAGTGTTAATAACACTTAGCCCCTTTATCTTATCGTTTCTCTCAGAGGCATCAAGGTAGGTAAGGCGACCATGCTCATCTCGTGACTCCCGGTATTTTGATGAAACATACCCTTCCTCGAGCGACACCTCCCTTACTGTTTCGTTCATATAGTCTTCTAAAATAAAGTAAGCATTATTCCCCGCATTATTACATCCAATGAACCGGTACCCCCGTGAGCGACTTAATTCGTAAAGAGAGCGCAGTGAGGCTCCCCAATAGAGATTGCTATAATGGGCGTCCGTACGGTAAAACGATGGGTTGTATGGCACCGTTACAGCTCTTTCGCTTCCGAAGTTACTGTTGTATTCAAGGATGAGGATCACCGGCTTTAAATTAAGGGCCTCCCAAATCCAATAATCATTCCCGTCCAGATCAATGTGAAGGAGGCCTAAGCCTCCCCACCTGTCTACATGAGGTTTTAACAAGCTTGAAATATTCTCTTTAGTAATGAAAACCGCCTGAGACTCCAGGTCCTGCTTCCAGTAGAATGGAGAAGACCGGAGCTTTCCAATGTGTTGTTCGGAACCATCAATTACAAATCCCGACCAATTGTCTTTCTGCAGTAAAAATCTTGTGTTCGATTCAAAATAATCTTCAACCCCAAATTCGATGAAAGTCTTGTGAGGTATGTCAATATTTTGCGTCAGGTATTGTATAATGCCATCATCGCCAAATTGCGAAAAGACCCTAAATTCAAGGTCTGAGAGCTTATTATATTGTTTCCTGGAACTTATCAGGGCACTATGTAATGATCCAATGTTAATCTTTAATTCATCATGTCCGGCTACTACTTTATCCGGAAGTCCAAACAGTGTCTTTTGGCCGGAAACTACCTTCTTTAACCTATCGAGCATTTAATATTTTTTTTAATGATGCAGCACTATGTTGTATTTGACTTTCGGTTATCGCCATGCCGCTTGGCAGGTAGAACCCTCTTCTGGCTATGCGTTCAGCGACCGGGTAATTCTGATTTTTAAAAAGTCCCGATCTCATAAAAACTGGCTGTTCATGCATCGGCCAGAAAAACGGGCGGGAGCCTACTCCTTCCGCAGATAATCTTTTCATTGCTTCTTTTGCATCAAACGGCACACTTTCATCGAGTACAATTCCATAAACCCAGTAAATGTTGTCGGCATAGTCAGTTCGATAATGGGGTATCTGTATTCCTGTTGTGGACTCCAGCTGGGAGTTATACAGGCTACCCATCTTCCTTTTTAAGCCCACGAATTCACTTAATCTTTCAAGCTGCGCTACTCCCATAGCTGCCTGGAGGTTCGTCATCCTGAGATTCCAGCCAATCTCATCATGCACAAACCGCTGTTCAGCCTTGAAGCATAGGTTTCTCAGACTGCGGCACCGCTCTGCAAGTTCCTCATCATCCGTTAGGATCATTCCGCCTTCGCCTGTAGTAATGTGCTTATTGGGATAAAAACTAAAAGTGCTTATATCACCGAAGCTGCCGCATGGCTTTCCTTTATATGTCTGGCCGTGCATTTCCGCGGCATCCTCTATTACTTTCAGATTATGAGCTTCAGCAATTTCAAGTACCTTGTCCATGTCGGTGGGCAGGCCATAAATATGGACTACCATAATCGCTTTAGTCCGGGCGGTAATTTTCTCAGTAATTTTTGAAACATCCATGTTCCATGTGACCGGATCAGCGTCCACCAATACCGGAACAGCTCCGGCCCGCACTATGGCTGCCGCACACGAAATGATGGTAAAAGCCGGCATGATCACCTCGTCACCTACAGAAAGATCTAATGCTACGATGGCTGCATCTAATGCAACAGAGCCGTTAGAAACTGCAACTCCGAACTTCCTGTTAACGGTTCCTGCCATTTCTTCTTCGAACTGTTTAATAAACGGCCCTTCAGATGAGATCCATCCGGTCCGGATACATTCTATTAGATTTTTTTCCTCGTTGCCATTCAGGAGAGGCTCGTTTACTGGTATAAACGGAAGGGTAGCGCTCATATTAACAAATCATATTAAGTTTATCAACAGAGACAGCTTCAAATCTGGTTTTATCCCCGTCCCCTGCATAGGGACCTTGCTTAACCTCTATCATTTCGGTTTCTTCCAGCATTTCAAAGCCGTGGCCGCCGAACGCCAGTAGTATTACATCGCCAGTTGAGAGAACATGACTTTCCAAATAATTCTGATTGTCGTCATAAAAATCTACCCGCACCTTCCCGCTCTTAATAAACAAAACTTCTTTTGTATACTGCACTTCCCGTGCTACTGGATTATGTACATGTGGAGGAATTACATAACCCTCAGGACGATTCATGTAACCCAACTGCTGGGAGAAGTCGCTGGGAGTGAAAAATTCTATCCCTTCTGTCTTGAAGGAGGCACGCAATATTATAGCTAGCTCCCTCCCCTGACAAATAATTTTTTGTATCATTTTTTACGTGTTTCTTATTAGTATAGGCCATGTAGCTTCTAAAATAGATAGTAGAATCATATTTTTTTGCCAATCATTCTCAAATTCTTTCCATATCCAGACGAATTAATAAAAAACTGGAGTTTATCGGCTATTTTATCGAGCATTCCCGTATTGTTCGCTTTATTTTTCAGGTACCAAATATAGTCGAACATATCAAGACCTTCAGTCTCAAACCACTCGAATTTAAAATTACTATTTTCCAGCTGTAACTGCAGTGTTGCGGGTGTATATAAAGTAAGATGATGTGAAGGCCAAATAAAGTGAGCATCGGCACCCATCAATACTCTGGATGCTGAATTATAATTTGGGACGTAAATGTACACAATACCACCCGGTTTTAACAATCGGTAAGCATGATCAAGTATATCTTTGGGGTAAGGTACGTGCTCCAGGACATCGAACATTCCTATGGCATCAAAAGAAATATTTTCGATATCCTGAATTCTTTTATTCTCCAGGGGAAGACCAAGCGATTTCCCAAAATCTACTGCTGCAGGATTTAGGTCAATCCCCAGAGCTTCCCATCCCAGCTCTCTCGCTGCTTCAACGACGAATCCTGTGCTGCAGCCAACGTCAAGCAGTGAGATATTTTGCTTGTCGGTGAAGAACTGTGATATCTTTTGCACCCTTTCTTTCCCAAATCGCTCTACCCGATAATTGTGCGAGGAATGACCAAGTTCAGACACTACCTGCTGATATTCTTCCGATTTGTAAGTATCCTCATAATACTTTTCGTTGAAGATCGGGTTCACATAAATTGTGCTACAGGAGGTGCACTTAACTAAGTCCAGCGAATCCTTTTTAAGCTCAGGTAAATACTCAGACTTTTCGCAATTAGGGCAATTTCTTAAACTCAAATATTCACGAGGTATTTTTCCGTGGATGGAGAGTAATTTATCGAGGTTATGATTTCGTTTTGATATGAGTGTTCCGTAAGAATCTTTTGGTCTTAGTTGCTCTAAATCAATTTCATTGTACTCGGAGATAGGTTTTAACGGAAGTTCCATGCTTAAATGTTAGGTGATAATTATAATGAGGTCCGCGTATAAAAAGAAAGGCGGTCCAGAAAATATGTCAGATAACCCGGATGCGATTTTAAGGGTGGAAGTTTTTGAAGGTCAGAAGTGTCGTTAAGGAAAAAATTAGCAGGAGCGTCATGAAAGATACTATCGTACGTACCTTCAATTTCATCGGGAAAACCAATGAGTTTATAAATTACATACGATTTGAATCCCATCTCCAGAGCTGAGAGTGAAGATGTGGAGCCCAATGAAAAGCAGTAGTCAATTTCCGGGTGGGTCAGCAATACCAACTCCGAGCTTAGGTCGTAACCTATGTTTTCAATGTTTCCAGTTGGAAAGCATTCCCTGATAAGTTTGAACTCGTCATCCATTTCTGCCGGATGTGGTTTATATAAAAACGTATATCCTGGAAGAGATGACGATAACTCTTTATAATATTTCAATAAATCTGCCGTCATCTTTTTTGTAAAATAATCCCAGCTCAAAAACCTGCTTCCAAATAAAATCACTTTCTTACTTGTGACTTCGCTTTCAATTAATGGGGGTAAAACAATTCTGTTTTTAAGAGACTTATCCCCATTCCGGAAAATAATTTCCACCTTTTGTCTGATAACATGATGGTGGCTAACAAATGTACTTTTCTTATTGACGCGGATAATTTTCCATTTAGCCCCAAAAATAGAATGATAAATATTAGCTAAAACGGTTGACTTCCATGCAATCGTATAATCTTTAGTCAGATCTGGTGCCTCGAAGGTCTGAATTAGAATACTGTGGTGGAACTTATTTAGCAATATATGTGGCAAAAGCTGAGATTTATCCAGTGAAATAAATAAATCAGCTTTGTTAATCAGCTTATCAATCCGCTGAAGGGCCGTTGAGATTAACTTCGAAATTGGGGCAATCCCTTTGCCCAACCTGGGTACCTGATCTTCAGTTATCATTATATAATCCGATGCAATATGATCAAGATAACTGCTCAAACCCGCAATTTTATTTAGGTGGGGGTCCATAGCCACCACTGCCGAAAATGTAAACCGCCCGTACGCACGAATCAATGGAACCAGCCGCAGAAAATAGACAAGGTCATATGCGTGCCCGATATAAAGGGAAATATGCCGTGTCTGATTATTCATATTAGTCTGCGCCAAAATAGAGCGATCATTTTACTTTCTTCGCGCTAAATACTTCTCTGCGGTTTTAAGGTCCTCAATATTATCGATGTCTACTGATCTTTCTGCATTCATCAAATAAGCTAATGCCTTCCCTCCCCACACAAACTTATCAATACAATTTAGGCGGGTAATATAGATTGCTGCTCCATTTCGTGCTAAGACGGGAGCTTTATCCTGTCTTCTTGTCGGTTGCTGCCCGTTAATAAAATTTTTTAAATAGCCTTCAGCATTCAGTTCCATAACTGAAGTCGGATGAAAAATATGCGGAACCTCAATACAAGAAACCAGGCTGTCTGCATTAGGATCCGAAAGGAACAGCTGGACAGCCTGGTCTATATCTTCGCTCGTTCTAAGCGGTGAAGTTGGCTGTAGTGTTATTACAGCATCTGGTATCCATTCCTCATGCACGGCTAAATATTGCACAACATGCTGCAAAACTGCCATAGTGGGAGTGTCATCCTCTGCTAGTTCTTCTGGCCGCAGAATCGGCACTTCCGCTCCAAATTCAAGGGCAACTGAAGCTATCTCAGGGTCATCCGTAGAAACAATAGTTCGATGTACAAAATTTGAACCTAAAGATGCCTCGATCGTCCACCCAAGCAATGGCTTCCCAAAAAGGGGATAAATGTTTTTGCCAGGAATACCTTTGGAACCACCTCTAGCCGGTATGATACTGATAAACTTCATTAATAAGTTATCCTTTTCTGGACGTTTACTGTTTTCGTCGCAAGAACTTCTGCTATCCTTTTTCCTGCATTTCCATCACCATAAATGGTATCCCTTTGATAGGGCCCATGGGCTACCTGCTGCTTTACTGCTTGCAGAATTGCCTCTCTCTCGGCAGGTACCTCGAGGACATTAGACCCTCTTTCCCGTGTAGTTTGCCGCGACCCAAGATTAACGCATGGCGTTCCAATAAAGGCCCCATCCCTCAATCCGGAAGATGAATTACCGACAATACAGCTCGTTCTTTTCATCAGCCGTACATATACATCTATTGGCAGATTCTTAAAAAAATGCATATTCTTGCCATGTCCCTGCTCTCTCCATTTACGTATACCACGTGATATGTCGTCAGATCCGGCATCAGCATTCGGCCACAATACGATAGCAGGCAGTCCGCTTTCACTTACAGCTTCCAGAGTAGCCCTGATCTGTCTTTCACCTTCGCCGTATTCAGTGGTAACCGGATGTTGAGAAACCAGAATAAAAGGCTTATCAAGATCTATAACGTCACCAACGCCAGCGGTAAATAGCTCATTCGCAAGTTCTGCTGTGCCCTTATCTTTTTCCAGGATTTCAGCAACCAGGTCGATTCTCGGGCAGCCCACCATATGGACATCCTCTGGCACTTCTCCCAATTTTATTATCCTTTCCCTAGCATCCTCGCTTGCCGGAAAATGTACGTGTGCAAACTTTGTAACAGCATGCCTGATGCTCTCATCAATAGTTCCTGAAACCTCTCCGCCCATAGTGTGTGCCACCGGGATGTTCATATAAGCCGCAGCGAGGGTCGTAGCCATCGTCTCAAATCTGTCACCTATTGTTACCACAAAATCGGGCTTCAGCCGGCTAAAAACTGTAGGTAATTCAAGTAATCCAAGTCCCGTTGATTTCGCCATAGTTTCAGGGGTTTCTCCTTCGATGAGGGAAAACACCTCAGCGTCTGCCTGAAATCCGTCAGCTCGCATTAAATCAACTACAGCCCCAAACCTGTCTAATAGAGCTGAAGCTGTTACTACAAGTTGTAAGGTAAGGGTTTGATGATGCTTTATTGCAATCAATGCAGACTTAATTGAACTGTAATTGGCACGCGAACCAACAACAACGCATATTTTACGAGTATTTAACATAGATCTTCTATTCTCAATTTATAATTTACCGGCAATTCTTTATTTACTTTTTTTCCTATTATTTCCTGCCACTTAGCTGCCGGAATGCCATCCCCCGGCTTTTTGTAGGCCAAATCCTCCTGAGAAATTGTATCACCCGCTTTAATCGGGCGACTTGTTACAATACTTTTTTCAAAGATCCTTTTCATGTCTGTGAGGGCACTTAGATCATCCTTGTCAACCGGGCTTTCAAGCATCCGCCATATGGATTTCAAGCCGGCACAAAAACGAGCAAAATCCCCTGGCTCCATGGAATTTGCCGCATCAGAACCATACATCAATTTAGAAAAAGTAAAATGCTTTTCAATGGAGGTTGCACCCAAGGCTGCAGCTGCAAAACTTGCCGCATCACCTAAAGTATGATCTGAAAAACCGACAGGGAGGTTCCATTTGGCGAGCATTTCCGTTATAATATTTAGTCCAACCTTCTCAGGCGGGCATGGATATTCTGACGTGCATTGCATTACACTAAGCGGTCCACCTTTAGACAATGCACCAACCGCCTGATCAAGTTCCCGCCAATCGCTCATTCCTGAGGACAAAATAACAGGTTTTCCAGTTTGTGCAACATAGTGTAATAACGGAAGGTTACTTACTTCACCTGAAGGGATCTTATATACATCAACCCCTATATCTTCAAGCAGATCAACTGCTTCCAGACTAAATGGTGAAGAAAGAAACCCCACATTCGAGTTCCGGCAAACCTCCTTTATTTTTAACCATTGATCTTTGGAGAACGCGGTCCTTTTAAAATAATCCAGCCGGGGTTCCCCCTTGAAATAAGCAGGAGAAGGCGCATCGGCCAAAGTCTCAGCCTCTGCAATATGTGTTTGAAATTTGACAATATCAGCGCCGCATGCGGCAGCTGATTCTACTAGCTTACATGCGTTGCCGAAGGACCCGTCATGTACCGAACCGATTTCGGCTATTACTTTAAATCTCATTGTTAATTGCTTCCGGCCGTGCTATGGCCTTTTTTAATAATCTGAACCATCCTGCAAAGATCTTTTTCAAACTCAGTAATGATTTTGTCAGGAACACTCTAAATACAAACCCCGTTGATGAGCTGTCAAATGTATAAAATATATCAACTGCAATTACCGGAACTTTTAAAGCGAGCTTCAGCAGCGACCACTGCTTTTGCGGCAAAGTGTTAATTTCATAGGCCGCTCGAACTGCTGGATTATACACCGGGCTTGTGACTATTTCATAATGAATACTATCTGGTATAAATGGATATTTGGTATTCTTATCAATGCAGTCTTGCTGGATTTGAATGCAAATATCCGGCAGCTTCGATTTGATCACAGTTAAATATGTAAGGTGGCCTGCAAAGTTCAACATATTGAACTTATCCCTGAAAGTCCTGATTGATTTATCAAACCAATCATACATAGGCCCAGTGAATTCCTTCGCCTGATAATACAAAAATTTATCCTGGATCTGCTTTTCAAAAAGCATCGTCAGGTTGAACATCAAGTGTCCTGAACGCTCCAGTTCATCACCCTGGATAACTTTATTGATTGGTTTTATTTGCCCCAGTTCGTTGCCCAAAACAGGAGGTCTCTGATTAATCCATATATCCCCCTTCGCAAATCGATGCACACGTTTTACATCCTGCAAACCCGTTCCCTCCAGTCCGGAGGTCTGTAGTTTCAGTGAACCGAAAACGTCTATGAAATTAAATGATACCGTATCCAGATCTGCGTCAGCAGCAAACAGCTCTTTGATATAAATGTGGGTGTGATCGTGATAAAACTCATCTGCGTCGATTTGCCAGACAACGTCTCCGGTGATATGGTGCATGAATTCATTACACATCTCCATACGGTCCTCATAGAATCCATCCTTAACAATCAATTTTATTTTTCTATCAGGATCAGGAAAAGATCTTATTGAAGACAATGTTGTATCCTGGCTTCTTCCATTATTGGTTGCGAATGCAAACTTTTTATAAGCACCCTCAACTATAATAATTTCATGCGCATGCTTGTAAATAGACCGTAACTGATAGTCGATGAAGGGCTCGCCATTCAAGACATTCATAGCATAGGAAATCTTTGTCGAATACTGATCCACCTACCTTAGCACCTCCTGCCATTTGTCCAAAGATATCTCTGTAAATTCATGTATCCACTTTTTCATATCGATGGCATACCTCGCCCTGAGTTCCGGAGCTTCAAGTTTAACGATTGACTCGCATACTTCCTCCGCGCTTTTTGCACTTTCGTGGGGATAAACGTCAATATCAGCGAACCCTGAAAATTTACCTTTAAAAGGACTGTAGGTAATAATCGGTTTACACATTTTCGCATATTGCATTAAGGAAGTATTCCAATCATACGCAAAAGATGGATTCGACTCATAATTATCTGATTCGGGCCATATTCCCCCGAAACAAATGTCGCTCATGCCGATGATTCCGTCTACATCCCGCTGTGAGACCGGGGGCAAAATTAGAATGCTCCCTTGAGCTATCAGCTCATCTACTTCAGGTGCATATCGCCTGATGGCCCCCAAATTACCTCGCCCGAAAATCAATAGTTTAGCATTAAGACGATTCAGTTTTCTATAATGAGAAAAGCCTTGAAAGAACAAATGTGTTCCTTTCCAAAAATCATTTTTAGAGACGTTAACAATAAGAAGATCACAATTCTCCTTGATCTGTTTGAGTGTATCTTTCAAAACAAATCTTTCATCGTCGGATGATACACCAAATTCGGATACCGCGCCTGGAAGGGGATAGGGTACACTTGAAAATTTAGTTACTACAAGCGGTGTCCAATTAAAATGATCTGAGTTGATTACTATGTTTGAATTGAAAATTCCCCGCCTTTGAAGAGTTGGCAAATCCACCGAGTTTAAAGATTCATTGACGCGGTGGATAAGACGCTTGCCCTTATACTTGCTGAAAAAAGCCTGCTTGATATCAGCCAGCTTTGTGAATTTTGTAATCAAAGTATGGTGATTTACATCAGCCCCAGTGACTGCAAAATAATCCAGTTTTAGCCCCGCATACTGAAATATTGCCGGTGCGTAATCGCTTCCAACTACTATGGAGTCTTTACCTACGACCGATAATAATAAACGCCTAACCTCTTCAGATGATTTGGTGTAGATCAAACTCTTGTCTATATTTTCCGGTGCTGAAAAATCAGTAAATGCTTCAATCGAGTATTCAGATCCTATAGGAGCATCCCATATTCTAAAATGCTGATTGAGTCGTAAATCTGGGATATAACGTACTTTGATCTTTCTTTTATGAAATTGCGAAGCGATCATTAAAAGAACATTATTTACGTCGCAAAGAAAAACAACTGTTTTATTCTCTATGTGCATGCTAGCTCTTGTTATTAGGAAAGCATTTCCTCGGCTGTCCCCTGCCTCTGAATCCTGCCTTTGTTCAATTGGAAGATCACATCACATTTACTTAAGGTACTTAGGCGATGTGCAACTATTATAATGGTTTTATTGCCGTGCAGTAAATTTACGGCATTCATCACCTCGCTCTCAGTCGCAGTATCCAGAGAACTTGTGGCCTCATCAAGGATCAGAATTTGCGGATCGTGATACAAGGCCCGTGCAATTCCAATTCGTTGTCTTTGCCCACCAGATATCCTTACGCCACGTTCTCCCACCATTGAATTGAGCCCAAGCTCCAGCCCGTCTACGTACTCCTCGAGCTGAGCAGCTTTAATTGCCCGTTTAACAGCTTCATCATCAATATCTTCATCCATAACCCCGAAGGCCACGTTCTTTCGCAAGGTATCGTCAGTAAGGAAGATGGATTGGGGCACATAACCAATCTGATCCTGCCACGCCCTTAAATCGTGATTGATATTCTTTCCATCAACGGTAACCTGGCCTGATGACGGGCGCAGTAAGCCAAGAATAAGATCCACCATCGTGCTTTTCCCGGCACCGCTATTGCCTATGAACCCGACAGATTCTCCTTTATTTATGGTCAGATTGATTTTCTCAACAGCGTTGCGGGGAGCACCCTCGTATCCAAAAGTGAGGTCTTCTATCTTTATTTCCTTGACTGCCTTTAAGTCGGTTATTTTTTTCTCGGGATCGAGGTCTGAAACATTCTGGAACTCATCATAAATCAGGTCGACAACGGGTTTGGAAAACCGTAAGGTCTGAAACGATGTAAGTAACACGGTTATTGACGGAATAAGCCGAAAGGCGGAAGCGACGAACACTCCAATCGTGGGAACAAGGCTTCCCAGAGGTTTGCCTTGAACAACAACGCCAATAACTACGAACGCCAGGCCAAAGACCGCCATCAGCTCAAGCCAAATTCTTGGAGCCTGATTCAAAAACTGCATTCGTATTCCCACATTGTATGAAGAATCATTATGCCGGGAAAAATTGTTAACAAAGAAGCTTTCGCGGCCCAACACTTTTACATCTTTCACCCCTCCCAAACCTTCAACAAGATTCTTTTGCCTGAATCCGTCATGGAATTGACGGCTTAGCCCCCATTCACTTATTTTTTTTCGGGAAAGCCTGTAAAAGATCCAGGACATAGTTGCCAATATGCCTACAGAACAAATAGCGCCAAATGGCTCTAAATACACGAGCATAACTGCTATAGAAAGCATTAACGAAATATTGGTCGTAAGGAATAATATACTCGACGTGACTCCGGAAAGCATGCTTACCTCCCCCACTACATTCCGCATCAATTCCGCAGAATTTCTGTTCAAATGGAACGCGTAAGGTTGAAACAAGTATTTCTTAAAAAGCTTTCTGGATAAATTCTTAGATAAATTTTGTCCGAACGACGCCTGCTTCCAGGCCAAGAACATCAGAAAACAAGCTTTGATTATGTACACCAGGGTCAAGGCGATCATCATTCCGATGACTATCTCTGTATTGCTCGGACTGCCAAATAATGAAATGATCTGCTGGGCCTGCGGGTACCGGGTAAACCTTTCGATGTCGGTAAAGGCGGTGATCACAGGTACCAGGATACCCAGCCCCACCATTTCCAGAACCATGCCTATAATAAGAAGAAATAACAACACGTAAGACTGTTGTTTTTGCTTCTTATCTAATAGTAGAAAAATTTTTTTAAAGGTATTCACAATCTCAGTTTCCTAAAAAATGACGAATTTCAATTTGAAACAACCGCAGAGCTCAAAATTGCTGTAAATGTGTTGATCACATAATCAATGTCCTTTTGTTCCATAGGCACATATAACGGTATTATGATGCTTCTGTCAGAAGCGTCTTCTGATATGGGAAGCTCTAAACCGACGCATTCGTGCTTATAGGCGATTTCCCGGTGAACAGTCATTACTCCCCGACGGGTTGCAATCCCAGCTTCAAGCATTTGAGCCATTATTTCGTTCCGGCTTATTGCACATTGACTATTCAAATAGATACTGAAAGATTGATAATTTAAAAAGTCCCCCTCTGATTCAGACATCATACGAATACAGGGAATATCCTTAAATGCTTCTATATATTGATGAGCAATCTTTCTTCTTTCTTCTACTATCCAATCCAGCTTCTTCAATTGCTCAATTCCCACTGCCGCCTGAATATCTGTCATACGGTAATTGTATCCTACTTCAACATGGTCTTCAAAGATCAGTGACTTAGACTCATGCCTTATCCGGTCATTCACTGACATCCCATGCTGCCTTAATAACTTCAACCTTTCACAGTAAGCAGGATTATTGGTTGTAATCATACCCCCATCTCCTGTTGATATTACTTTCCTGGGGTGAAATGAAAAGCACACCAGGTCTGAATGTGACCCTATTTTAGCCCCCTGGTATGACGAGCCGATCGCGCAGGCTGCGTCTTCAATTAAAATTAAATTATACTTTGACGCTAGTTCCTGAAAGGCCTCAATATCTGCCGGAATGCCAATCTGGTGTACAAGGAGTATTGCTTTTGTTTTTGGAGTAATTTTCTTTTCAGTGTCAGTAAGATCCAAATTATAATTGAATGGGTTAATTTCTGCAAAAACTGGAACCCCTCCTACATACTTGATCGAATTTGATGTAGCAATATAGCTCATTGACGGGCAAATCACTTCATCCCCGGGACCAACTCCTGCAACTAACATTGACAAGTGCAGTCCGGTAGTACAGTTCGATACAGCAACTGCGTACCTGGCTCCCGTGTATTCTGCAAACAATTGTTCAAATTCAGCTGTTTTGGGGCCCTGGGTGATCCACCCGGTTAATATGGTGTCGTGAGCGGCAGAAGCTTCGTCCGCTGTCATGTATGGTTTTGCTATAGGTATCATTTTTTTTCTCCCCAATTCGTGATTTGGATTTCACTTAACATATTTTCACGTTCTTTCATTTTCTCCTCGTAGTAGATGATCGTTTGTCTTAACCCTTCTTCAAAAGTATACTTCGGTACAAAGCCCGTACTCGTAAGAAATTTTTCCGCTTTAACCCAAAGCCGGGGCACATCCGCAGGCCGGTCTTCCATGTGATGAATGCCAATATCTTCTTTTTGTGTAAGCCTGAGGAGGTTTTCCAGTAACTCCTTCATTGTGATCTCCACCCCGGTCCCAATATTCAATGTCTGCCCCGAAAGCTCAGCTCTAAGGTGGATAAGCGACGCCAATGCCGAGGCTGTGTCTTTAACATAGAAAAAATCCCTGGTGATCTCGCCATTACCGAATATTATCGGTTGCTGATTATTCAAGATCCGGACAATTGAGCGCGGGATAACTTCGCCTGCATCGCCTTCATAATGTGCACGAGGCCCATAATTATTAAAAATACGCAGGACGGTAGTCGAAAGTCCAAAACACTCCTGGTAAGCATTGGTGTAATGTTCCCCTGCGAGCTTACTTGCACCATATACAGTCAAAGGATTCGTTGGAGCTTCTTCAGTTATTGGGAACATCGAAGTTCTTCCATATATTTCAGAGGTTGATATATAAAAAAAATGCTCCACTTTGGCTTTTCTGCCTGCGCTCAGTACATTTAAAGTTCCCTCCGCATTTACCCGGTGATTTTCAAACGGACTATGTAAAGAATGCCTGACACCAAGACAGGCAAGATGAAAAATATATTTAACACCTGCCGACGCTTTTTCACAACTTGCCTGGTCCAGGATGTCCCCTTCAAAGAATTCAAACAATGAATTTTTACTAGCATCCCTCAGGTTTTCTTCTGAACCATTGATAAGGTTATCAATAACCCTAACTCTGTAACCTAAACTCAGTAGTTTATCCGTTAAATGTGAACCTATAAAGCCTGCGCCTCCTGTAACAAGTATTAAGTCGTTCTGTTTATCCATTTTTATATCTGTAAAAATACGTTTTTAAATTTCTAAAGCTCCGCCTGTAGATTTACCCAGCGAAGCAATTGCCCTTTTGTCCCAATTTATCTCGCGGAGGGTCGCCATAACTTTTTGATAATTATAATTTGTTCTTTTAAATTCAAATTGCCTGGTTTCTGTATCCAAAATTCCCCATGCGGCGTCGGGGTTGCCATCCCTTGGCTGTCCGACCGAACCCGGATTGATTATTTTCCCTCCATTTTTGATATTCCTGACAACAGGGTAATGGGTGTGTCCCAGTAGGAGCATAGTCCCTGGCTTTGGGAACCAGGGCCAGATGTTCATATCGTCCGGATAATATCGGCCATTTTCGGGATCGGCAGGAGTTCCATGCGCTAACCGGCATACTGATCCATTTAATGTAACCGCACTCTCGAAAGGCAGAGTGCCGAGCCAATCAATGGCCTCAGGTGATTTTTCTCGTAATTCCTTCTCATTGAGCTTTGCTGCGTACCAATACGATGGTACGGGATCGGGAGGACTTGACTGTATGACTAACTGGTCGTGATTTCCCTTTATGCAAATAGCGTTTGGAAGATAGCTATGGAGCGCTTCATAAGTCTCATGGGCCCAGGGGTAGTATCCAAAGGTATCGCCTAAAATTATTAACTTATCAATTTCATGGAGTTCCAGCTCGCTGACAACAGCTTGCAAAGCATATACATTGGAGTGAATATCACTTAATATCCCCAATTTCATTACGCCACCATTGATAAAAGCTTTTCCAATACAGTGGTCGACGTATACAAAGGCTTATATTGCAGATATTTACGGGCCTTCTCAATTAAAATATTCCACCTGTCTGACTCATTAACATCTGCATTCTCATGGGTATAAAAGTTTCCAAACTTAAGACATATCAAGCGGGCAAGCTCATTCATCGATATAGTGTTGCCCGAAGCAATATTATAAACGCCGGAACTGGCTGACAACTCAACGCCGTTCGCAAATGCCTGCGCAATATCCTGCACAGCAACAAAATCCTGAGTCCTGTTACCCTGTCCAAAGACTTTCAGTGAGGCTCCTTCCCGCGATTGGATTATCCAGGATTTTACCACATTCATTGGCATCTGATCAAAATTAAAAGATATTGGACTGGAAATACGCATGATGTGATATTCCAGGCCGTTTTCCCCTGCAATTTCCTTTATGATATTCTCCCCATCATATTTTGATCTGGAGTATGGGGTCAGCGGACAAACGGGCGACTCTTCTGTTATGGTATCCGGAAGCGGCTTCTGTATCAGGCTGAAGCTGCTGGTGAATATTACCTTCTTAACTCCGGATTCAACCGCCTTCTTAAGGATCGCTCTGGTAAAGTCAATATTTACGGTCTGAATTTCGTTTAGCTCGGACTGCGTCGACCCTTGTTTCAAACAGGCAGCATTGTGTATGAGGACGTCTGTACCGCACAGATAATTACCGAAGTCAATTGCCTCTTCAAAATCCATTTGCAGCCACCTGACTCCTTTCATGCTGCCTTTCGGCGACCGCGAGGCAGCAGTAATCTCATGCCCTTCAGAGATCATTCTCTCCAGAATGGCGGAGCCTACAAGGCCGGTAGCACCAGTCATGAAAATTTTCCTGGACACTAGCGTATCATTTTGTCAATAGGTACAATCACATGCTCAAATGCCCGAATTACAGCCACATCGTGCTGATAAGGGATCCTGCCGAACTTCTCATCAAACAGGTAGTTTCTCAGTAAAATATCCGGCTCATTAAAGCCCACATCAGCACGCATGGTACTTGTCCCTGAAAATCTTGCGTGGATCTCGAACACATAAATATCTTCACCATCCATTCGCAGCTGAATATTTAATGGCCCGACACTCTTCAGCCGTACGGCAAGATTCTCGCAATACTCCTGTATGATTTTATGCTTGATGAAAAACCCCTGTGAGTAACCTGTTGAGACTTCATATGAGATTCCGTTTTGACGTTTTGAGTCAAGCAGCGAAAGTCCGATCAGCTTTCTCCGCATTACGATGCTGTCAATGATATTACTGTTTTTATCAGACAATATACCCACGGTGTACTCGTCATCTCCCGTACCAATATATGGCTGAATACAGTAATTGGATTCTGAATTCAAGCGGGATAAAATGTTCTCAATCTCAGCTTTGCTAAATACGAAATGAAGGCCTTTTGATCCGCCGGTTCCAGTGGTGGGCTTGATGATAAATGGAAATGGATAATGAGCTATAACTTCCTCCCATTCACTGATGGGGTAAGTTTTAATATAATTAAGCCCGAACTCCTGTAATTTCTGCACCATTTTGAACTTGTCCATCATCAGAGGCATCAGCGCATTACTATTGCAAATAACAGGGACAGGAATATCACTTTTGAACCTGGACAATACGCTTACCTCAGCTTCAGAACCTGGAATTACAGCATCTATTTTAAATTTATCCAACACATGTTTGAGTTCAGGGATATAATCCGGCGAACTTGCCAGTGGAAGTAAAGTTGCCTGCGGTGTCTTATATAAGCCCCATGCGAAAGAATCCGCGTCGCTGCCAATAACATTCCACCTGTTTCTTACATCTTCCGTCGTTCTGGTCAGAGCATGTACTATGCCTGACCCCACACTCCGGCCGCCAACTGCTGTCACAAGAATATTCTTTTTCATTTTAACTTATTATCTGCCGAGCAGGTACACCATAGTAGATACTTTGATTTTTGGTATCTTTTAAAACTAATGATCCAGCTCCAATTATACATTGGCTGCCTATCTTTATCGAGTCCTTAATTATAGCTCCAATTCCTACAAAACTGCTTGACCCGATCTCTACCAAACCTGCTACGCTAACGCCGGGTGCAAGAAAGGAATTTTTACAAATCCTGGAATGGTGAGCAACGATTGTTCCTGTGTTAATTAATACATTGTCCTCGACTATAACCCCCAAATCAAGTATCACACCTGGCAGAATAAATACCCCCTCACCAATGATACAGCTCGGATCAACATATGCTGACGGGTGCACGATGGTTGCAAACGGGATTATATCTTTAAACTTGTTATACAATGCCTCCCGGACATCAAAATGATTATACCCTACACCAACGATTATCAAGTCAAATCGTCCTTTCTGGAAGTCAGACAAAGCGTCATCGATCTTTCCCAGTATAGGAAGACTATCAGAATAAGAGGTTGATAAGTAATCATCGTAAAATCCAACTACTTCCAGAACTGCAATAGCGCTGGTGTGTTCAGCTATTAGCTTTCCAAGTTCTCCACCTCCCAAAACTGCTAGTTTCATCCTTTCGGCTTAAAATTCATTGACGGTTTTAATGACAAGTGAGATCTGCTCATCAGAAAGCTCCGGGTACATTGGTAAAGAAACGCAATGATCTGCCAGGTATTCGGAATTTGGAAGATCACCCTTTTTATAACCAAGATGCGAATACGCTTTCTGCAAATGGCACGGCACCGGATAATGAAAAGCTGCAGTAATATTATTATCCGCGAGGTGTTTGACAAGTCCATCCCGGTCGTCAACAGTAACAACAAAAATATGATGTACACCATCACTCCAGTCTTCCTGCTTCTGAAGTTTAATTTTGGGGTTTGTTATACCCTTATTGTACAAAACCGCTATTTCGCGTCTGCGGTTATTCCAGGTATCCAGATACTTAAGTTTTACGGATAAGGATGCACCTTCCAGGCCACCCATTCTATAATTATATCCTATTTCGTCATGATGATACCTATGGTGTGAGCCATGATTTCTCAGTGAATGAAGATGGTGTGTATATTCATCTGAATTCGTGGTAATGCCACCAGCTTCACCGCAGGCACCCAGGTTTTTACCGGGATAAAAGCTAAAACATGCCATATCACCAAATTTACCGACAACTGAATTCTTATATCTTGCACCCTGCGCCTGCGCAGCATCCTCGACAAAAACCAACTTATATTTTTCACAAATTGCTTTGACCCTGTCAACATCGAAGGGCTGTCCGTAAAGATGAACTCCAATTATTGCTTTCGTTTTAGGGCCGATTTTATCCTCTATCTTATTTATGTCGATTTGCCAGGTATCAGGATCACAATCCACAAATACAGGGGTAGCACCAGCGTGGGAGGGTCCCCAGGCAGTCGCAATAAAGGTGTTGCCGGGAATGATCACCTCGTCGCCCGGCCCTATTCCAAGGCTTAACATAGCCAGATGAAGAGCCGTGGTACCGTTGCTGACACCGATACTGTGTTTAACTCCCACATATTCTGCAAACTCGGTTTCAAATTGTTGCACAAAAGGACCGCCTGAAAATGCAGTTTTTTCGTAAACCTTTTGAAATGCGTCGAAAATTTCAGCTTTAATTTGCTCATGCTGCCCTTTCAAATCAAGGCATGGTATATTCTTCATTCGTTAGTATTTAATTTCCTAATGATCCGGGCAGGGTTTCCCGCTACAATTACATTGTCTGGTATATCCTTTAGCACAACTGAACCAGCACCAACAATCGAATTTTCACCAACTGTTATCCCGCAAAGAAGCGTCACACTGGAGCCAATAGAAGCACCTTTTTTTACGATCGTAGCTTCCATGTGCCAATCACTTTCTGTCTGAATGCTGCCATCGGGATTTGTAGCTCTTGGGAATTTATCGTTGATGAAAGTCACATTATGGCCTATAAAAACATTGTCTTCGATCTTAACCCCTTCGCAGATAAAACTGTGGCTTGAAATTTTACAGTTCCTTCCGATCTCTACACCTTTCTGGATTTCGACAAAGGCTCCTACTTTGGATCCAGCTCCTATGCTGCAGCCGTACGCATTAACAAAATCAAAGATTTTTACATCTTTTCCAACTTTTACGTTGTTCAGACTCTGCTTTTCAGTTTTAATAGTAATTGTTTCCATTACAATCTAACCTCCTTTCCGTTATTTTTTATTGAATTTTGAGAGGCCTCAAGGATTCTCACCACGTTAAGCCCCAGCAACGAGCTGGACAGGGGTTCTGTCTCGTTTTCAATGGAATTAATAAAGTCTTCAGCTACCTTGAATAATGCTTCAGTTCCGGCAATTTTCGGCAAATAAATATCCCCGACTCTATAATCCACCATTATGCTGTTCTTATCTTCATACGTGGTATGATTAAACCCGGTATCATATATTCTGACCTTTTCTGAAGGCTCAAGATCGTTATATACTATCATTTTTTCATTCCCCCCTATCAGTGTCGATCTTACCTTTACCGGTGAAGTCCATGAACAATTGAAATGCGCGACAAAATCCCGCTCATAATTAACTGTCATGTACGCTATATTTTCAATCCCGTTCTTAGTATGCGAGATACCAGTTGCATTGACGCTCAACGGAGTATCTTTTACCAGATAAGTAAGTATAGAAATATCATGAGGCGCCAGATCCCAAAGGACATTTACATCAGGTTGGAAAAGTCCAAGGTTGATACGTGTTGAGTCAAAATATTGCACAGTACCGATTCCGCCATTTGCGATGATTTCATTGATTTTCTGAACCGCTCCTGTATACAAAAAAGTGTGATCAACCATTAAGGTCAATCCCTTTTTTGCGGCAAGGTCTATTAGAATACTGGCCTCCTCTACTGTTGACGTCATCGGCTTTTCCAGCAGCACGTGCTTTCCCTGCTCCAGGGCCTTGAGCGCCAGCGGGAAATGCGAGAAAACGGGTGTAGCAATAACTACTGCATCTATAGTTGAATCGTTTATTAGGTCTCCAGCATCACTATAGTTACGAATTCCAGGGTACATCTTTGATATTTCAGCTTGTCGCTGTGTTTTTGACTCTGCAATGGCTGCAACTATACATTTTTTTTGCGCCAGAAAATTCCGCACTAAATTAGGGCCCCAATAACCAAAGCCGATAATGCCTACATTGATCATATATTATTTTTAAAGAATTAGGAAAGAGTATTAGACTTAATGTACCAGTTGTAAACAATTTTTAAGCCTTCGCTGAAATTAAACCCCGGCAAATAGCCAAGCTCCTTTTGTATTTTCTCAATACTGGCTTTCGAATGCTTTACATCTCCCGGCCGTTCATTTTTATAAATCGCCTGTATATTTTTTCCGCTAAGCTCTCTAAGTATTTCCAAAATGGAATTCAAACTAACCTGATCACCACATGCTGTATTAAAAATTGTATGCTGGTTCTGTCCGTGGTGCAGAAGCGCTTTTATATTTGCTTGCACAGCATTTTCCACGAACGTAAAATCCCTGCTCGTTTCGCCGTCGCCATTCACAATGGGTTGAGTGTTCTCAATGAACGCTTTACAAAAAATCGGAATTACCGCCGCGTATGGATTATTAGGGTTCTGTTTGGGGCCGAAAATGTTGAAATATCTTAGACCGGTGGAATGCATTCCGTAAATACTGCTAAACACTTCCGCGTACATCTCATTCACCGCCTTCGTGACAGCATATGGCGACAATGGCTTCCCCTCCCTGCCCTCAACCTTTGGCAATTCTATGCTATCTCCATATGTAGAGGAGGAAGCGGCATAAACGAATTTAGCATTGGGAGCACAATCCTTAGCTGCAGCAAGCATGTTAAGAAAGCCTTTTATATTAACTTCATTAGTAGTTATTGGGTCTGTAATCGACCGGGGAACCGAACCTAAAGCCGCCTGATGGCTTATACAATCTATCCCTTCTACCGCTTTCCTGCATGTCTCCAGATCACGGATGTCGCCCAGTATAAATTCGAAATTTGGCAGCGAGGTAAAATCTTTAATGTTATCAAAATAACCGTTAGAAAGATTGTCTAATACGCGAACCCTGCCCGCTTTGTATTTGAGCAAATACTCGACGATATTGCTCCCTATAAATCCCGCACCTCCTGTGACAAGAAAGCTATGTTTGGAAATATCCTCCGTATGATACGGCGTTTTATATAATTCTGGGTTGTACATATCTGCCTTATAGCCTTCCGTCGATCTTGATCCTCGGAAGGATACCTTTTACATCATATACTACCAGATTTTCGCCTTTCTCCAGGGCCAGGTCCTGAAAACAATCGTGGGCCACGGCAAGGATCACCGCAGAATACTGAGTGAAATCTGGTGTATCGTTAGTTAAAACATTCGAAAGATTATATTCCCGGTTAACTTCCTGCTCTTTTGCCCAGGGATCGTGTATGTCTACCCGGATGTCAAAGTTCTGAAGCTCATTATAAATGTCGATCACACATGTGTTCCGGATGTCCGGGCAGTTCTCCTTAAAAGTGAAACCGAGAATCAGGATTTTAGCATTGATGATTTTCAGGTTTTTACGCATCATAAGTTTGATGACTTCCAGGGCTACATGGCGCCCCATACTATCATTCATCCTGCGACCGGCTAAAATGATTTCCGGATGATACCCTACTTCCTGTGCTTTTTGGGCAAGATAATATGGATCAACGCCTATGCAATGTCCCCCGACTAAACCAGGCTTAAATTTTAAGAAATTCCACTTAGTACCTGCAGCCTCAAGTACTTCCTGGGTATCAATACCCAAAAGTCCGAATATCTTTGAAAGCTCGTTAACAAAGGCAATATTTATATCCCTCTGCGAATTCTCTATCACCTTTGCCGCTTCTGCAACCCTGATCGAGCTTGCCTTAAATGTTCCCGCAACGATAACGGTTTTATACAACTGATCAATAAATTCAGCTATCTCAGGTGTAGATCCTGATGTAACTTTCAAAATTTTAGCAACAGTATGTTCCTTATCTCCCGGATTGATCCGTTCAGGAGAATACCCGGCAAAAAAATCCTCATTGAACTTGAGTCCAGAAATTTTCTCAAGTACCGGGACACAATCATCTTCCGTTACGCCCGGGTATACTGTTGATTCGTATATTACAACATCGCCTTTTTTCAGGACTCTCCCTATTGCCTCGCTGGCCTTTATCAAAGGCGTTAGGATAGGTCTATTATGCTTATCTGTAGGTGTAGGAACAGTCACTATAAATACGTTACAGTTCTTAAGGTCGTCCTGGGATAAACTAATCCGCAGACCGAACGCATCGGAATCTGAACTGAGAACTTTCTTCAACTCTGCTTCAGAAATTTCCAATGTTGAGTCTAAACCATCATTTAGCTCTTTTATCCGGTCCTCTTTTATGTCATATCCAAGAACCTTGTAATGTTTCGAAAATTCAACTGCTAAAGGCAAACCTACATAGCCAAGACCAATCACAGCTATTCTAGTATTTTTAAAGTCCATTATTTTATTTTACAAAGCTGAGTGTATACCGTGCCCAGAGGCAATTGTTTGTCTGTATGCCAAGCATGGCATACCAATTTTCATTACTTATTCAGAAAGTTAGTTGCTTAAAAGGTCTATTTCCACCCTAATTAGCGGTTAAACAGAAATCTACGGATCAACAAATAGTTAATCATAAGGAAGCCACCTATTATTCCGCCTATCATTAAGCCCCTTCGTTTTCCGAACATGGTAATGTCGAGGGGAAGGATAGGAGTATCGATAACCTGAATCAAAGGTGTCTCTCTTCGCAAAGACATTTTTGAAATTTCCAGGTTTTTTACCAGCTCAGTTAAAATAGCCTGGCTCGCCTGCACGTCCACGGTTCGCCGTTGAGATGGGACTGCCAAAACTCGTCTTGCTGGATTAGGGTTCGGATTCATATCTGCCGAAACAGCTACGCCGCTAATTGCATAGTTTAATGCTCTGCGAACTGAATCTGTTTGGTACTGCAGAATCGCAAGATTTTGGACCGATTTTTTTGTTTTCGTTTCAACATAAAAACCGGTTACCACCTCCGCCAATGTTTCTACAAATTTCTTTGCAAACTGCTCATTGCCTGACTTCACCCTGATCATAATTATTCCCAACTGATCATCCTTTCGATTCACAGTTAATGTGCCATTTACTATAACCTTATAGAACTTGCCAAGTACGCTATCTTGTTTTAAAGTAAATTTTGTGCGATCGGCACGCGGATAAAAATGCAGGTTCTTCAGCTCTGGCTTATCCTGCCAGCTTTCATGAAGCTTATTAAATACAATAAAATATTCCGCCAGGGTAATTTCTTTATAACCCCCGATGCTTACCGATGTAAGAAGTGTTTTCTCGATCAGTGACCGGGATTTCATCAACTCAATCAGATTTTCCCCAGCGAACACACCACCACCACCTCCTCCGCCTAAATTCAGTCCAAACTGACTTGCAAGGCCAGCATATCCACCCGAACCGCCCTGATCGTCCTCAAGCGCAAAAGTCAGCTCTGCGGTATATACTGGCTGCTGCTGATAGGCGTAGTACAAACCGAGAGCTCCCCCGAGGATGCCAGCAATAAGGATCAAGTACCATTTAGATATTAAGTACTTTACCCATTCTCCCGCCTTTAAGAATATTTCCTTTAAAGAAATTTCATTCTCCAGATTTTCCTGATTTTTTACTCGTGTATCCACTAAGATAATGATGACTATTGTTTAACCAGGTTAAGAATAATAACTGCCAAAGATGCGAGACCACTGGAAATACCAACTATCTCAGCCGCTGAAAGAGGCCTTTTTTCAGACTTCTTAGGAACAAAGATTTCCGCGCCGGGAGTCACCGCAGGATAATCGTTAAAAAATAATATTTTCTTAGTACTCTTCACCGATCCATTTGCATAAAGAATATACGACCTTCTTTTAAGTGAACGATCTGAAAACCCTCCGGATTGAGAAATATAACCTTTAAAACCTTTCCCCTGCTCATAAACCATCGTTACCGGTGAAAGCACTTCGCCGCTTACCTTGATTGTCTGAAGCAACTTAGGGACGTTGATTATATCAGCTTCGTCCAAAATCAGGTCATAACTCGATCCCGGATTTTCTAAAATATTCACCAGATTGATTCCAACATTAGTGTTTCTTACTGAAGACTCTATATTACTGGAAACACTTGATGAATCTCCTATAGAAGACTGTAAACGCCTGATTGTTTCAAGCTTTTCCTTTGCCACCTCTGCAGAATCTACAGTAGGAACCCCTGGCCTTTTTAATGATGCACCCGGAGGGTGAGCTAATGCCGTTAGCCCCCCAGCACGCCTGATAATATCCGATATCCGTTCATCCTTTCTTAGCAATGTGTAAGTTCCCGGAAACAACACTTCACCCGTTACAGTTACTTGCTTTTGTATCTCATACCCTGAAGCCCCACGAACAGAGACTATGTCAAAAGGCTGCAGAATAAAAGGTGCTCCTGAAAGCCTTAAGTTCCTGTCTACATCGATTTGAAAGACTTCTGCTGTTGCTGCAGACTGAGAGAGAACATTACTATTCTTAACTCTTCGCGAAACTTCAACCCGGCTTACGCTGGCACCCTCCTTAAATCCTCCTGCCTGAACAATCAAATCCTGCAATGTCATATTCTCCGCGAACAGGAAGGAGCCCGGCCTTCTGACTTCACCATCTATATTTACTCTGTATTCTTCTTTCAGGTCAGTGATGGAAGAAATTGAGACTACATCCTCTCTTAATAGCCTTATGTCCGGTGCTGTACCATTAAGTATCCCGGCTACATCAAATGCTATTACCTCTGATTGATTATCTGGTCTTAATCGAAGAATGTATCCCCTTGGCAAAAAAGCTTCTTCTTTCAAGCCCTCAGCTTTTCTTATCAATCCGGATAAAGTAAGACCCTGTTCCAGTTCATATCGACCCGGTCTGAATACTGCTCCATTGATACTTACACGGTTTTCAAATCTGTCCAACACGCGGTCTATAAAGAATTTATCGCCTGTAGACGGCCGGTAACTGCTAAATTTTTCGCTGGTTATATCTTCTATTCTTCGCTCAGTATCGGTGTTTTTCAGAATTTTGATTCTCGCTTTAAATGCGTTTTCCGTGAAACCACCGGCAAAATTTAACAGGTCTACAAAGCTTTCACCGCTTACAAGTTCAAAAATAGCGGGCCGCTTCACTTCACCTACCATTTCAACGCGGGAGTTGTAAACAGGGACCCTTATAATGTCCTGATCCTGAAGTCGAAGATTATTCGTCATCTCACCCTTCATCAGAAAGTCATATATATCAAGGACAGCAACCTTTTTGCCCCCTCGTATCACTTCAATCACGCGGAACGATCCATTTTCGGTTGGCCCACCGGAAGAATATAGCGCATTGAATACAGTCGCTAAAGATGGTAAAGTGTAAGTTCCTGGTTTCTGAACTTCTCCGGTTAGGATAACCTTAATGCTCCGGATGTTTCCTATAGTTATATTGATATTTGTACGCCCTGAACGTAATCCCGTGTAAACCGAGGCCAAACGGCTGCGAATTTTAGCTGTTGCCGCTTCGACTGTGAGGCCTGCAACAGGAACGGGGCCTATAAATTCTACATTTATATTCCCTTCCGGACTAACTTTTAATGAGTAAGACGCTTCTGAATCGCCGTAAATATCAATAAGGATTTGATCATTAGGCCCTATAACGTAGCTCTTGGGCGTGGCCATATTTAGATTAGGCTCAAAAGTCAGGTTAGTATTACGAAACAGGTCTGCCCCAAATATTTTAGAACGCAGCTCTAACAATGCCTTTTCTGCCTCGGTTTCCGGCCTCACCCTGGTTAAGCTGGTATCTGTATCAAAATTCAGCTGTCTACCGCCCGGGCTTATACCCCGGTTTGCACCTGCCTTACTGTCTCCCTTCAGCTTATCCACCCTTTCACGGAGCTTTTTAACTTCTTCCGGGCGCATACCCCTCGCCTGGGCGATCTGCTCAAGCTGTGAATCTCCCAGCCCTGTTGCCTCAGCCTGCCGCATAAATGCTCTAACCTGATCGTCACTTAGCTCATCAACACGCACATTACTGAAGTTCTGAGGCGCGGTCTGAGCCAATAAAGGCACAGTAACAACGCTTGCGACGAGGATTGTAAGCAGGCTTACGAATTTTTTAATATCCATAGTTTGTAAGTGACCAAAGCTAATTAATCTTCTTGTAATATACTTCCCTAATAATTACTACTAATTGTCAGCAAAAATTATAAACTAATTTTACAAACCAAAGCAAGACATCTCATTTCTAACTTCAATCTGGTTATTCAAAGTAATTTAGCGTGTTGAAGCCGCCTTTTTTAAGGTATTCGTCCTTTTTGATCAAATGCAGGTCAGACAAGACCATTTCCTTAACTAACGCTGCCAGATCATATTTAGGCTGCCAATTTAATTTGGTGTTTGATTTGGTTGGATCCCCTATCAGCAGATCAACTTCTGTTGGCCTGAAATATTTAGGATCGACCTTGACAACAGTCTGGCCCAATTTCAATTCTTTCGAATCGATGCCCAGTAAATTCAGCTTTTCTTCCTCAAAATCTATTATTACTCCCTTTTCCAATTCATCCTGACCGCTGAATTCAACCGTTATTCCAAGTTCGGAGAAACTCATTTTCACAAAATCACGCACGGTAGTGGTGATTCCGGTGGCGATTACAAAGTCTTCGGCTTTTTCCTGCTGTAAAATAAGCCACATTGCCTCAACGTAATCTTTTGCATGGCCCCAATCCCGTTGTGCGGAAAGATTACCTAAATAGAGGCAATTTTGAATGCCAAGAGCTATTTTTGAAGCCGCGCGAGTAATTTTCCTAGTTACAAATGTCTCACCCCTTACTGGACTCTCATGGTTAAACAATATTCCGTTGCAGGCAAACATATCGTATGCTTCTCTGTAATTCACGGTAATCCAATATGCATACATTTTTGCGACGGCATATGGTGACCGGGGGTAAAACGGAGTACTTTCAGACTGGGGAACTTGCTGAACCAAGCCATATAACTCTGAGGTTGAAGCCTGATATATCTTGCTTTTCTTTTCTAATCCCAAGGTACGCACTGCTTCAAGGATCCTCAATGTTCCAATCCCATCCGCGTTTGCAGTATACTCTGGTGTTTCAAAGCTGACATGAACGTGGCTCATTGCTGCGAGGTTATAGATCTCATCTGGCTGAGTCTCCTGGATAATCCTGATTAAATTCGTCGAATCGGTCAAGTCACCATAGTGCAGCTTTAGCTTCAGGCCTTCCTCATGCTGATCATGATATAAGTGGTCAATGCGGTCAGTGTTGAACAAAGAGCTTCTGCGCTTGACCCCATGCACAAAATACCCCTTCTTTAAAAGGAATTCTGCTAAATAAGCTCCGTCCTGGCCGGTAATTCCGGTTATTAATGCTGTCTTCATTAAATGTAAATATTTTGTTCGTGTATGGCTCCGCCCTTTCAGTCACATTTGCGATGTAACCTGGACTACAAATTTTGCAATTCAATAATGGGAAAGTTTATCCAACTTTCTCAACAAGATTCTTCCGCAGGTCAACTGTGACTTTCAGACCCATATCTTCAAGGTAAAGGGTAGCACGATGACCGGTTGTATGAACGACTTCGGCTTCTTTATCACTCAAAGCTCCAGATCGGATTATAATCTTATCCTTTGCGTTGAGGATCCCCGATTCTATGCTTTCATGAGTGTAACGTGAAAGCAGATCCTGAAGCGACTGCATCTCATTGTTCCGGATAACTGCCGGACGGCCGCAGTAATAAATGTAGCGGACAACACCCGGAACCGCGAGAACCTTATCTTTTTCGGCCGGCTCTTCTACGAAGCAGTACGAACGGAACAGCGGCTCCTCAACCCATTTCCACCTGTCACTCCACTGCTTTCTTGTCCTTAGCAGCGGGCAATATACTTCCACTCCAAGCGTGGTAAGTTTCTCTGCCACAGCCTTTTCGTAGCGTGATTTGGTGTATATCAAATGCCAACTCATGCCGTATGATCGAATATCAGGACCAATTCTTTATAATGCCTCTCGACATAGATCTTCGAATCCATTTCTTCGAAAATCAAATAGCGAATTTTCCTTCCTATGATAGGTTCAGTCTTTTCAACAAGAGAACTCAGGTAATTACGATCGATATCGTTCCCTATAATGAGCAGATCAAGAATGTCCGATTCCAGACCTTTGGCAAGCTGGCCTTCAAGATATACTTGCTGGACATTACCTGTCCTGTCTATTATTCTTTCTATTAACTCTTCGACCCCAACGAACTTTCGAATTATACTATTTAGGTCTTTGAAAAGCGGGTGAGAAATATTTGCTCTATAAAGCTTTTTGTTACCTTCAGATTCAGCAAGTAACAAGCCGGCATGCTCAAATCGGTTCAGTTCCTGCCTGATACCATTAGTGCTTTCATTAAATTCATGGCCTAAGCTTCGTAAATACCCTTGATTGTTTATATTCAAGAAGAATTTTAACAACAGTTTAATCCGCGTTTTAGAAGTGATTAAGCTTTCAAGCATAGTTATTGAGTAAATTTATTACTCATTTATTGCGCGCAAATGTAAATAAAAATTTAAAGGAAATAAATTTAAGTTTGCAAACTTAAATATCTGCGGGTATTTTGCTTAAAAAATCATTGTACGCCAGCTTGATACCTTCTTCAAGCTTGGTCTGATAAGTCCATCCTAATGATGTAAGCTTTGAAACATCAAGCAACTTTCTGGGTGTACCATCTGGTCTCAAAGAATCAAACTTTAAAGTCCCATTGAATCCGATAACTCGTTGGATCGTAAGCGCTAAATCTTTTATGCTCAAGTCTTCACCTGTGCCTATATTTACGAAGGCCTCTTCATTGTAATTTACCATCAAATACACACAAGCATCGGCAAGATCATCAGCAAATAAAAATTCACGCCTGGGAGTACCTGAACCCCAAATGACTACTTCGCCGGCACCCGAAATTTTTGCCTCGTAAAATTTCCTAATTAAGGCCGGCAATACGTGGGAATTCTCGGGGTGGTAATTGTCATTATAACCATATAAATTGGTTGGCATTACAGAAATAAAATTACATCCGTACTGCCTCCTATATGACTCACACATTTTTATTCCGCTTATTTTAGCTATTGCATAAGGCTCATTTGTATCTTCTAACAGTCCCGTCAATAAAAACTCCTCCTTTAAGGGCTGTGGAGCTAATTTGGGATAAATACAGCTTGAGCCAAGAAACATAAGCTTTTTAACGTTGGTCAAAAATGCGTTGTGGATGACATTGTTTTGAATTGCCAGATTTTCATATAAAAAGTCAGCCCGGTAATTGTTATTGGCAACGATACCGCCAACTTTAGCTGCAGCAAGAAAAACATATTCTGGCTTTTCAACCTTAAAAAAGGCGCTCACCGTATTTTGGTCTCTAAGATCGAGTTCAGAAGAAGTCCTGGTCAATAGGTTATTATAGCCATCCATTTCCAATCTTCTTAAAATGGCTGAGCCCACCATTCCGCGATGTCCGGCCACAAATATTTTTGCGTTTTTTTCCAATCTTTTAACTTCTAACAGGTATGCGCGAAAGAGAACAAAGGTAACAGTAGTTGCTTATATAAAGTAATTTCTTTGCCAAACAAAGTTAACTTATTACTTTTCTGCCGATGCTATTATAATAGTATCCGCAGTCGATCATCTTCTGCAGATCATACAAGTTCCGCCCGTCGAATATAACCTTGCTCTTCATGAAATCGCTCATCTTGTCAAAATCAGGTGTGCGGAATACCGACCATTCGGTAACGATCATCAGTGCATCCGCATCTTTCAAAATATCATACTGATTGTCTCCAAATTTAACCGTGTCTCCCTTGAGCTTTTTTACATGGTCCATAGCCTCCGGATCAAAAACACTCACTTCAGCGCCGTCGTTCAGCAATTCATCAATAATGTACAATGATGGTGCCTCGCGAATGTCGTCTGTCTCCGGTTTAAATGCCAGACCCCAGACCGCTATCTTTTTACCTTTAAGTTTGCCACCATAATATTTTCTCATCTTCTCGA
>NZ_FUYR01000005.1 GCF_900168015.1 Daejeonella lutea
ATGATCTAATTTCAGGAAAAGTGCCTTTTTAGAAAAACATGAATTATCAACCGATGTTAGTTGTGCAACGGTCACCTAAAGCAAAAAGTATGTGCACTGCCGGCATAAGGCGGAAAAGGACCAATTACTTTTAACATTTAATAACACTCTCCTACTTAAAACTTTTCGTATTTTTACGAAACCCTCGTAGATAATCCTGGGTGTATAATTGATATTAATGAAGAAGTTAACCTTACAGGAAGAAGAAGTGATGCTTGCGATCTGGCAGGCGGGAAAAGGCTTTATAAAAGATTTTGTTGATCAGATGCCGGATCCTAAACCGCCTTACACAACCGTAGCTTCAACAGTCAGGAAGCTGGAACAAAAAGGCTTTGTAAGCAGCGAAAAATTTGCAAACGCTTTACGCTACAGCCCTAAGGTAAAGGAAGTGGATTACAAGAAACGATTCCTCAGCGGCTTTGTAGACGACTATTTCAAAAGTTCGTATAAGGAGCTGGTCACATTTTTTGCGAAAGACAAAAAGATCAGCCCTGACGAATTGAAAGAGATCATTAATCTTATCGAAGAATCCGAAAAATAGTGCTATGCCAGCTCTCTTTATACTCCTGTTCAAAATAAATGTAGTACTTATTCTGTTCGCGGCAGCTTATTATTTCGTACTTAGAAAACTCACTTTCTACGGACTAAACCGGGCATTTTTGATATTCGGAATCTTATTTTCGTCTGCATATCCGTTCATTAATATAAACACCGTATCGAGTCGCTACGATAAAATTGCCTCGATCGCACCGGCCATTGGTCAGCAGGTGTCCGGATACATTCAACCCGGCAGTATATCTGTTTACTGGCAATCCGCAAATTTTGTTTTCTGGACTATTGTAGTGCTGATGGCCTTCCGATTGGCTATGCAGTTTTTCTCGCTGTATCGGATCCACAAAAATTCCAGTCCCGGGCATGCTTCAGATTATAGGATGAGAATCTTATCGGATGACCTGGGACCGTTCTCCTTTTGGCAAACGATCTACATTAACCCCAAACTTCACAGCAAAACTGACCTGGAAAATATCCTGAAACATGAAAAGGTGCATGTTGATGACTGGCACACTCTCGATATAATTCTGGCTGAGCTTTCCATTGTGTTTTACTGGTTTAATCCCGGGGTCTGGTTGATGAAGCGTGCGGTACGTGAAAATATCGAGTTTATAACTGATGCGAAGATTCTGAGAAAGGGTATTGACAAAAAAACATATCAATATAGCCTGCTTCACGCGGGCAATCTGGTGCCGGCTATGGCGATCGTAAATAATTTCAGTCTCTCGGATCTCAAAAAAAGGATCAAAATGATGAACGCCAGACGGTCGTCGCCCCTGGCTTTGTCGCGGTATCTTTTTTTACTGCCCATTTTATTATTAACCACCCTCGCTTTTACCATCAGTAAGAAAGCCGAAATAAAAAAGATCATTTTTTCAAAGCCAATGCTGGCTATTAGTAGCCCAGAGCGCCGGGAGTCACAACCAAACCCGAAAATGAGCATGAGAAGTGCTGAGCTAAAAAGGACGCCCTCTCTAGCGCCCGCTGTCGAAAAGGATACACTGAAACGCTTTCTAATTATCGAAGCCTATGATACCGACAGCGGTTCAGTCCACTCCGAATTTGATGAGCTCCCGATGCCAAAGCCTGGCGATCGCATAAAAATGATCACAGTTAGACGAACCGGCGAGGAAAGCCCAAGCACAATATTTTCAGACACCGACAGCTTGCGCATCCGTCCAAAGAATGTTTTTATCGTCCACCGGGAGAGCGGAGAAAACCCTCCAACTGGTATAATGAATTTTCGACATATAGCTGGGCCTGGACAATCGCCTGATACCGGCAGCAAACTTTCTGCAAAGTTCTTTCTGAATGGCGAAGAAATCTCACAGGAAGAATTCAGAAAGCTTGAATTAGCAGGTCCTGACGGTGCTGGTAGTGGTAAGAAATTGATGATTAGGGTGGAGAAACAGTAGTGTTAATAATTTGAGCCAAGAACCAAGAGCCAGGAATCAAGATCGGCCATATAAAACGTTTAAAAGTACCTGAATAAGCGCTTGTGTCTTGGTTCTTGGTTCCTAATTCTTGATACTTGATACTAAAAATTAAATCTCGCCCTCAACATCGCAATCCTTCCTGGAATCCTGTATGATCCGGTAGTAAATGAGTTAGCGGAAAGGATCAAAGCATCAAAGGTTTTTATATTAGCCAGATTAGTTACCCCAAACTCAAGATCAGTTTTCATTTTGACCAGCTTGTATCTTAAATTTAAGTCTGCGAAAAGATATTCCAGATCCGGCTGCGTCGATTGGTGCGTATATAGGTGTTCGCCGGAAACATTGACGTATACATTTTTAAGTGTAGTAAACGACAAGGTTGATTGCTGCCGTAACTGCTGATAATTGTTCTCCAGGCCATTGCTTACCTTCGCCTTATTATCGGTTACAGAATAATTCAGGTTATAGGATGCAGTCATGAACCGGGTTAATTTGGATTCTATACCGCCCTTATAGCTTAGGGTCCTTGAGCCGAAAGGCGTTAAAAGGCCGTTTTGAAGTTGGGCAAATGTGCTATAGTTAAAGCTCACCCCGGCATTGACCGTGCTGCTAAGCCCGAAAAGGTACTTGCTTGAACTTGCACTAAGTCCGTAGTTACGGATGTGATTTGACAACGGCAATGCTACGCTCTGCTGTATATTATCAGTGAGCGACATTGAGGAAATGGTGTTTAAAGCTGCATCGCTGTAGTTGCCGGTAATATTGAAGAACAACATTTGCATAGCCTTCCTGAAGTTAAAGCTTGCACCAACATTGTGTGTCCGTACTTCAGATAGGGGCGAGTTATTAGCAAAAAAAGAGCGGTAGTTTCTGAGGATTGTCCCCCGGTAGATATCATTGATCCCGCCAAGCTCGTTGCGGAACGAATAATTCATCGTAAGGTAGGTTTCGATACCGGTCAGGTACTTAACGTTGAGAGAGGGCGTCAGGAACAGGCGCCGCATAGATTTATCCAGCCTGGTTACGCCGTCCTGATACTTAATTAAATTATAGCCAAGCGGCAGACTCAGCCCCCCCTGAATTTTATCCTTTTTCAATTCATATGTACCCTCGGCATAAACCCTTGTCCTTGACCAGTTCAGATCATTAACAGCATTTGACGATAGCAATTCTGTTATCCCCGAGTTTTGGATTCGGTAAAGCTGCGAATTGATCTCCTGTTCCTGCAAACTAAACCCGGCTTTATAGGTCTGCGAAAATTGATTCTTCACGAAGGCCATCGAGGCGTAATTATTAGTAAAAAATGCTGGTTGCTTCAGCAATTGATCCAGGCCTGCATATGGCATGCCGCTATTGTTGATGTCCGCATTTAAGCCTGGCGTTATCGATAATATTTCAGGCTGGCTGATCTTATTAAGGAATGAATACAGGTTAAGGATATTCTCCGATTTTAATTTCTTCCGGTAGTTAAACTCGTTCGAAATGTCAAAGGTCTTTTGATTAAGAGATTGATTTGCACCTGTTCCGTTAAGGACAATGCGAGATGTGGCCTGAGAAGGCAGATAATCTGCCTTAAATGTATTGTTAAGATAGTGCAGGTCGGAATTTTCATTGAGGTTAAGCTGAGTTTGCAGTTTCTGCGGCTTAAGCAAATTATCCTGCAGTTCTGTATACCTCACCGTTTGTCCGGGAAGATATATTTCGGAAAGCTTGTCGTATTGCTGAACGCGCTCATCATATAAATAAGACACATTTGCCCGCATCTGCAGGTCTGTATTGAACTTATATAAGTTGTTTAGATTTACTAAGCCGGCAGTGTTTAAAAGTGAGCGGTTCTGAGGGAGACCAGGCACTCCGGCGGCGCCGGTCGAAAGTAAATTCGCAGGCTTGCTATTTTCCTGGCGGCGCATGAGATCAGCCATATTATGCCCCACCACATCCATACCTGGATCAACACCAATATTATTTCCTTTTATATTATTCACAAACTTGAGCTCCTTATTGAATAGCATCGCCGAAACATTCCCATCGAACTTATCCGGCGCCCCTGCTCCTGCCAAAGCGTCGCCCATCACTTTCATTTTCGCGTCGTCCTTGATAACGAGGTTTAGTGCCACATCTTCACTCATATTGTTCTTCCGCATCATTTTGATCGGCTGATCGTTCTGGATTACCTGAACCTTATCAACAGCGCCTTGAGGAATACTTTTTGTCGCAATGTTGTATTTGTCGTCAAGCAAATTATCGCCATCGACGTATAAGTTGGATATGGCCTTTCCGTTATAACTGATCTTCCCGCTTTCCGCGACTTCAACGCCAGGCATACGCTTAATTACATCTCCGATCGTCCGGTCCTGCTTATCCGCAAAATCGGAAGTTTTGTAACTCAAGGTATCACCATTGACCGTCAGAGCAGCACGGTTTTTCACCGTGACGGGTGCCAGATCAATAGCGTTATCCTGCAGAATTAGGTTATAGGGTTTGGTGGGATCGGTGACATTGACGCCAGCCTTTTTATATCCCAGGCTTGATGCCTCCACCCTCAGACCTTTAGCCTGATCTTTAAGACTGAACTTGTAGACCCCGGCTGCATTGGTCCTGGTAAAGCTCAGGATGTTACCCTCCGCATCCTTTAGATTAATGCTAACAGCTTCAATAGCTTTGCCCTGGGCGTCTGTTACTTTACCATTAATAGTTTGCTGCCCAAATGCAAAACATGCGAATAGGGAAAAGCATGTCAAAATAAGGAGCTGTTTCATTTCGCTTCAGGCAGTTCTATCGGATTGTTGATTACAATGGTCGGACGTGTTACGCCAGCTGCTCCCGTAGGTCCGGAGGGCGAGCCTTGCCGTATAGTTATGTTTGCACCGCTTATACCCCTTGCTGCCATTTGCGCCTTCATAAATCCCTGCGGGTCCTTATCGCGGGTTTCTTTTAACTTATCAAAATCCTTTTGTGTGGTTTTTATACCATCAGCCGGCAGCTTCACCTCCGCACCGGCGTAAAGATTATTATCCATTCCACCTATCATAACAGTTGCGCCAGAGGGTCCGGTAATATGTCCCCCTGCCGCGGAAGCTTCTGCACTAACTTGTGGCTTTTCTGTGCCAGCGAACAGAAACTGAACTTCCTTCTTGTCATCATAGGCTTCAATGATCAATCCCGGCAAACCGTTCAGCTTCCACGGACCGCTTTGAAAAGGCATATCCGGAGCATACCAGGCGATCCAATTTCTGCCTTTAAACCGCGCTGTGGCTTTTTGGGTTTGAATGCCGGAAATGGTCATGGTATCTTTGGATATCTTCCAGTCAATCACCGGGGCCTTTTCTTCAATCAGGTAATTGTTAAACAAATTCTCAACGGTGATAAATTTATTCTCCCTGGCAAAAAAATAATTGTCGGTCCGGGTGATCGGCCGGCTGGATGTCTGCTCGACCCTGATCTGAGTTGGCCCCCCGGCACTATTTTTTATTTGTTCCTGTATTTGCTTTAAGCGGTTTGCATTTTGGCTTATCTTGTCATTGCTGGTATATACAGAAGCATTTCTACCTGCAATGAGCAACATATTCTCCGTGCGCGGTTTATCACGATTTAATGTATCATGTATATGGTTAAAAGTGTAGAGCACCCGGATAAGCGCCTTGTCCGGTTCCTGTGAGTAAGCTGTAAAGCTAAATAAGATCGCACAGCAAAGTAAAAGTCGTTTCATATCAGTTTTTAATTAATTTTCTATTTAACTATCGTAAATCTACGAAAGTTTAGTAGCTCTGTGAGGAGTTTAACAAATTTTAACAGTTGGGGACGAAGGAGGAGGCAGGAAGTATGAGGTATGATGGATTTCCGTGAACTGAAGTCGGATGACAAGGCGAGATTGCTTCACTGCGTTCTCAATGACAAGAGCACTTTTTAAAAAAAGGCAGGGGTGGAAGGGCCGCGCCCTTCCACCCCTGCCCAATCCTCGCTATTAACGCCTGTCATTGCGAGGAGGTACGGCCAAGCAATCTGTTGACCGTTGGTCTGCAACAGCACATGTCATTGCCCTGAGGCACGAGGAAAGAATCGCCCATCATATATTGACGGCGTTATCTATCAAACAAGAAAAGGCCGACCGCTAACTGTCGACCTTTTGAATATTGATTGGTTTTAGTCTGCCAAGTCTCTCACAACGTCACCGTAGCAGCCACAGGAAAGTGATCTGAAGGAAACTTACCAAAGTAAGTATCAGTCAGGATACCCCACCTGTTTGCTTTAAAGTGCTTCGATATAAAGATATGGTCGATCACTCCCTTACCGCGCGGCACCCTGAATCCGTTAGAGGATGAGTTATTCTCATATGGATATTTTACGTCTTTATAAGAATCCCTTAATATCCCGGAATTTGCGATAGTCTGATACCATTCGCTTTCACGGCCACCGTTAAAATCTCCTGTTAACAAGACAGGGTCGTTGCCCGCGATTTCTTTGATCTTTTGGACCATTAACTTGCCGCTTTCCTTACGAGCGATTACTCCCTGATGATCAAAATGCACATTAAAGAGATAGAACTTCTTTTTGCTTTTGACCTCCTGAAGCTGCACCCATGAGGCAATGCGGTTACAGCAGGTAGCATCCCAACCCTTACCAGGTACATCCGGTGTTGCTGAAAGCCAGAAATCACCACTCTTCAGCAACTTGAACATCTCTTTCTTATAGTAAATAGAGGAATGTTCTCCACCGTCCTTTCCGTCATCACGCCCTTTACCGTAAACGGCATATTCAGGAAGTGCAGCACTAATGTCATTCAGCTGGTTCTTTAACGCCTCCTGCACTCCGAATACATCGAAGTCGTGGTAACGAATCAGATTCGCAACCACCGGTGCCCGGGCAACCCAAAGGTTGCCCGAATCACGTGGATTATCATACCTGACATTGAAAGTGCCAACTTTTAACGATTGGGAATTGGCCAAAGCGACAGTGAAAACGAAAATTGCTGTTAAAATTGATTTTATTTTCATATTTCTGATTTTAAAACCATCGAACTACCAGCCAGGATTTTGCCCCAGTTTAGGATTTTTCAACACATCCACTTGAGGAATTGGATAGAAATACTGTTTGTCATTCCATTTCCGGGATATTTCATTCATCCAGGTTAATTCACCGGATGTGCCGTTTTTCAGTCGTTGTGAATTTACCGCAGTACCTATTGTCGGAGATACATCCACAAAGGTTACACCGGCAATATTTGCTGGTTTTGTACCAGAATAAAATAGTACATCCATAACACCGTCTTCATTCAGGTCCATTGGTGTATTAAGAGCAGGAACGTAAAATCCATTCCATTCCATCTGCATGAGCGGACCACGTTTCCATCTTAAGAGATCAGGGAAACGGTGACCTTCTAGACTCAGTTCAATACCCCGTTCACGTCTTACTTCAAGAATGGTAGCATCAGATATACCCGGGAAATAATTAGTCATCAGATAGGGATCCGCTATTGTTGGTTTTGTTGTCAATCCCCCTGTAATACCTCCTCTGGCACGAAGAACACCAACAGTACTAGCCCATTCAGCATCTGTAAGTGTCCCAAGCTCGGCTTTCGCCTCGGCATAATTCAACAGAACTTCCGCAAAGCGAAACAAAGGAATTGAATTATTATTCAATGCACCAGCGTCATAATACATGTCATCCAAAGAGAATTTGATCGGGTGATAGCCGGTAAAGGTATAAGTGAATACCGGTGGCGCTGCAACCTGTACTCCTCCATTAACTCTCTTATAACTCCCCATTCGAATCGTCTGCTGTAACCTAAGATCTCTGTTCTTCACTTCGTCCTTGAACACCATTGTTGGATATGCAGGATTGTTTGTAAAAGGAGTACCATCCCGGTTGAGGTAAGTATTAACAAACGTGCGGATTAGACTTGCTTTGGCACCATAAGTACCACTTGTCCACCACCAATTGGCATCGTTCAAAACATTAAGCGTAATATCCGTAACAGCCGCCATCATAACCTCGTTAGCTACCGGTGCGGGGTTAGTAAATACCAGCCGGTAGGAAGCACCTGGCCCTCCTGTTGAATTGATCGTATAAGTTCCCTTATCCATCACAACTTTCGAAGCTGCTGCAGCATTGGTCAGCCATGCATTGGCCGTGCTCTGAAGATTCAGCTGAGTATGGTATTTCCTGAAAGTTCCTTCGAACAGACAGATCCTGGATTTCAGCGCAAAAGCGATGTCACGGGTAACAGTACTTCTCGAATTATCAGCTGTGGCTCTCAGATTTGCACACGCATAATCAATATCTGCCAGTACCGAATCCATTACAAGAGTGCGGGAATCCCGCCCGTTGTATAAAGCCGGATCATTTACGTCCAATGGCTTTCCAATCCATGGCACATCGCCAAAGCGCTTTACTTTCTCAAAATAAAAATAAGCGCGGAAAAATTTCGCCAGCCCCATATAATGTCTTCGGCTCTCAGCACTGACACCAGGACCCGTGTTATTTTCGATAAAGTAATTTATATTCCGGAGGTCACCCCAACTCCAGCCTGAGCTCAGGGATGGAGCAAATGCATTCTCCTGTATAAATGTTGGAACAGCTTTTACTGCGAGGTAATCCGACATAGCATCAAGACTGGTAGAAGTACCCGGCAAAATTCCGTAAAATGAATTTGCATATAGCTGCAAGCCGTTATCACTTCCAAACACCGCTGATTTCGATGTGGTCGACTCAGGTTCCTGCTCCAGTTTTTCGCAAGCAGCCACAAAAAGCATGAGTGGCAGCAGCAATAAATAATAGTTTATTTTCATAATTCTAGTTTCTAGATATTATTAATAAGATAAATTCAAACCTAAGGAGATACTTTTCAGCATAGGATAATTATATCCATCACCTGAATTGCCCCCCGGATTAAACACCTGATCGGATGCCACGGTGTTCTCTACGTCAATACCACTTGCGATCTTATAGAGCGGTGAGTAAGTCCATAGATTTTCCCCTGAGAAATATACCCTTGCAGAAGTGGCTTTAACTTTAGAGATCCATTTCTGCGGAAGATTATATCCAACCTGAATATTTTTCATCCTTATGTAGGCAACATTTTGCAAATATCTCGTTTGAGCCACTCCGAGGGTTCTGTTCGTTGCATTTGAAGCTGCACGTGACATCGTTCTCGGAAAATAAGCGTTCGTATTTTCTGGCGTCCACATATTGCCTAAATGGAAGTTTGGAATATTGTTATATGGCCTGTTGTACTGGCCCCAGAAAAATTCCGCTTCTGTACTTGGATACCAGTCCTGCTTGCCAACGCCCTGGAAGAATGAAGTAAAATAGAGGTTATTCCAGTCCGCGCCGAGGTTTATTCCATAGGTATATCTTGGTGACCTGTTTCCAATAATCTTTCGGTCTCCAGGATTAGAAACCCTGTCAGTACCAACATTAATGAACCCGTCATTGTTCAGATCTTTTAACTTGATATCGCCCGGATACCATAAGTTTGTTGGCGAGGCTCTCATCTGCGGGCCTTGTTTGGCATGGGAATCAATATCTTTCTGATCGATAAAAAACCCTTCAGTTTCATAACCCCAGATTTCCCCTACTGTCTGCCCTTCATAATAGTCATTGAGTAACTTATCCGGGTTATTGTACTTTAAGATTTTAGTTGTATTGTCAGCCAACGACAGGCGAATATTGTATCCTAATGGCTTAGACATGCCTTTTATCCGATCCTGCCATGCCATTGATAATTCCCAGCCCTTGGTGCGCAGATCCGCATAATTACCCTTTGGAACAGTCGCACCGAATACGGCCGGTGCAGTTAAACCTACCGTGAACATGTCTGTGGTATTCCTTATATAAGCATCTCCAGAGAAAGTCAGGCGGTCCGATAAAAGCGCCATGTCCAGACCAAGATTGGATGTTGTCGAAGTTTCCCAGGTAAGACCGTTTGGAAGTACACTCGGGCGGCTTGTTTGCTGAGGTCTTGTCCCATTTAAAATAATACCGGACTGAGAAATTCCAAAGTTCTCCTGGAAAACGTAGGAATCAATATTACCATTTCCTAAAGAACCATATGATGCCCTGATCTTCAGATCGGAGATGAATTTGGGTGAAACTTTCCAGAATGGTTCCTGGCTAACCCTCCATCCAGCCGATAATGACGGGAAAAATCCAAATCGTTGATCCGATGGAAATTTGGAGGATCCATCGTAGCGGCCATTTACTTCAAGCAGGTAGCGATCTTTAAAGGCATAATTCAGCCTTGAGAAACCCCCAAGAATTGCCCAGCGGTCATAACCTCCCCCGGTCACGATTTGCTGACCCAATGCAAGGTTAAGGTCAGATGCCCCATCATAGATTATACCATTGCGCTGTGCAGCAAGCCGGTTATATGTCGATTGCTCGAAGTTATAACCTGCCATGATTTTAAACGAGTGAGCATCCCGGAATTTATTTTCGTATTCCGCATATAAGTTATTAGCTATATACTCGGTGTTGCGGTTATCATATGCAAGATCATTGGTCGTCGTTCCAACATAACTTGTGATTCCCTGAATTGCACTGTAAGGAACTTGCACACGCTTCTGCTCGCGGTTGAAATCGTTATTTCTAAAAGTGAAATCTCCATTAACCCTAAACTTATTCCCGAAAAAACTCGTGGTAAAACCTGTCGTATTTCGAAAAAGCTGCTTTTTAGAATCGATACCATTTTTACCATACCAAAAATCACCGACAGTATAAACTGCGGAAAATGCCAGGGTTCCATCGGGATTAAACATTACTGAGGTTGGATGCCCCTCATCAGCAATATTCCGCCAGATTCCGCCTCCTTCACCCACATTCAAAGGGTTAAAATAAGATACCACCGAGAAATCCGCATTATTATCTATTTTCAACCACGGAAATACTTGAATTGATCCGCGTGCTCTAAAGTTCTTCGCGTCATAGTCATCAGAATTGTAACGGAATAAGCCTCCTTGTTTCTGATATCTTCCAGAAACCAGGAAATTTAGTTTGTCGGTTGCACCGGTAATGGACAAGTTGTGTTCATTTGCTCCATTATGATCGTTGTATAACTCTTTGTAAAAGTCTGTACTTCCATAATAAACATATTCTTTTGTCACGGGATCTACCTCTACTGTATTATACGGCTGACCGGATTCTGCTCGCTTTTTAAATTCAGCCAGGTAAGCTGGCGACCATTTTTGCGTTTTATTAGCATTTTGAGGGAATGAACCATCTCCATTTAGAAACGCTTCTGTAAACATCCTCGCCCAGGTATATCCGTCGGTTACGAAATCGGGACGCTCAACGGGACTTTTCGAAGCGTAATTGTTAGAATAGTTTACAGAAGTTCTACCTCCCAATGCTTTCTTCGTCATTATCATTACCACCCCAAACACTGCCCTTGCCCCATAAATGGATGAAGATGCTGCATCTTTTAGCACGGTAACACTCTCTACATCGTTTGGATTTAACAAGCTAGGGTCGCCTTCAACACCATCTATAAGCACTAAAGCGTTACCTCCCTGTCCGATTGAGGTTGCTCCACGAACATTGAATGAAGGTGCCTGATTGGGTTTACCATCCCCAAGCCTGATATTCAAATTTGGCAGAACACCCTGTAGTCCCTGACTAAGATTTGGAATAGGTCTGTTCTGCAGGGTTTTTCCTGAAACCTGATCCACTGATCCTGTTAAATTCTCTTTTTTCTGTGTTCCATAACCAACGACAACTACCTCATTCAGAACACCTGATTCTGGTAAAAGGGTAATATTATTGATTGCAGTCTGCCCTGAACTCACCACAATTCCTGTGATACGCTTTTGCTGGTAAGAAATGAAAGTCGCGATCAGGGTGTAAGTACCTGGCTGCGCGGTCAAAGAGTAGGTACCATCAGCGCCAGTCTGCGCTCCATTAGTAGTTCCTTCTATTTTAACGCTTGTTCCGGGGAGCGGGGCTCCCGTTTCATCGGTTACCTTGCCGCTTATCCGGCCGGTTCCGGTTTGTGAGTAGACTGATTGTGTTTGGAAAATTAGTAAAGCGTGTACCAATAGGAACATACCTAGAAGCACACCCTTCTGCTGGTGCAGTAAGAATATTTTCATATTTTCGAATACTTAGGTGATTAATAGTTTAGTTGCTTAGACAGCGGCGCGGGGCTCAATCCAAATTGCTGCTGGTAAACCGGCTCTGCTTCAGGGCCGGTTTTATTGTGTGAGGGTCTTCTATTGCGTCATAGTTGCCATTTACTCGTCAATATATTCTATTTTAAGATGCAGCAAAACTAACTGCCTCCTGTTAACTGAACATTAAAATAACAATACCCCAACTCACAAAATCCGCCATTAAAAGATAGATGGATCTTACCGTTGACAGTGGAATAGTAACGATCCTGTAACTAAATGTAACATTTTGTTAACATTAAAAAAACAATAAAAAGCAAAATGAAAGCAAATTGTAACAAACAATTGATAATCAGAAGAATATCTTTTCAAGAATATTCAAATTTGATATAAATACCTGCTAATAGATAAAGCTAAAGCGTTTTAGCGATCAGGATTTTGTACTTAAAAGGTAGCCTTTGCCGTGAACGTTTGTGATCTTGACTGAAGCGTCATTCACCAATTTCTTTCTTAGCCTGGACACGTACATATCCAGGCTTCGTTGGGTAATGACACCTTCGTCTTCCCAGCCTTTTTTTAATAACTGATTTCTATCAATTATCTTGTTAATATCTCCTGCAAAAATTCGCAGCAGTTTATTCTCCTTGGGTGTCAGGACGAAAGGTGTGTGGTGGTGCATTAATAGCAAACTATCAGGATAGAAAGAGTATTCGCCTATAAGAATTGGCCTCGACTGCAAAACGGAAGCGCCGGCTATACGATCAGTATTTTTACGACGGCTGAAAAATGTCGCTCCGCTGATACTAATAAGTAGAAAAAAGGCAAAAAGAGGGAATTTATTCCGGGCAACGATTGACGTTGGTTTTGCTTCAGGTATGATGTTTATTTTATACTTTTTTTCGGGCAATACGCGACCCATACAGGGCACAATGTTGTCGCTAGTCCTTGAGATGGCAAAACCGTAGACGAGCTTGTTACTTTTTGAGTCCAACACATTAACCACATAATCAGTTGAAATCTTATTTTTCTGCATCACCCTGTTAACTGACTTGACCAGCGAGTCTGGCACAATCGCGAAAGCATGCTCAAATTCAAGCTGGTATTGATTTGACGACGAAATACTCACAGGAAGCACTCTTGAACTGGAGTCGTTTGCAGATAGCAGAATCTGATGTCCCACTTGCCTGAACGCTATTAGCTCCCTTGAACGCTCATACTCGTCAGACTTTCCAACATACAATATCGCCGTAGAGAAAACGGAGAGCGCAATAAGAGCGGCATACAAATAACGTAAGTTCATATCCAAAAAAACTTTACAATGCGTTTTACAGTAATTTACATTTCCTTTTTCACGGAAGTCCAAACAGTCAGATCACTTTGTCCAAGTTATTCAATTCAAATCATAAAGCCATAAGGCAAATCATTAATCTACCGGAGGGTAATTTATTTACCTGTATATAAAGGATGTTATAATAGGTGCTAATGGATCGGTAGTATCCAAAGAGATATGCTGCGGCATCAAAAAGGCTTGAATTTCTCTAAGGTTTCCTACCGGGCCAATAAAGGATAGCTATCGGTAGAAACCGTCTGTGCCCAATAAAAAAAGCCTTAGATTTAATCTAAGGCTTCGTACCCAGCGCCGGAATCGAACCGGCACAGTTTCCTATCGGTGTTTGAGACCGACGCGTCTACCAGTTCCGCCAGCTGGGCATTTTGAAAGTTTAACGTACAACCTGTAAGCCTGCCTGCCGGTAGGCAGGTTTTACGTCTGGGCGGCGTGCCCACCGTTAAGTCGTTAACGGGTTGCAAACTTAGAAATTTTTTTGAAATTATCGAAGACGCGAAAAATAATAGTAAAATCGGTGACCATTATATTTATTATGATCGATACTTAGTGTGTATGGCTAAGTGTATTTCTGGCGGTTTTTCTGCTTGACCAACTCATCGATACTATTGGGCTGATAAAGCTTCACCTTCTTGGACAAAAACTCCGAGCCTCTCCTTTGTCCAGGAATTAGATTTTTGGAGGCTGACATGTGGACCAAAAGCTTGTCGTTTAAGGGGCAAATAAAACCGCCTGTTGAAAGCAATTGCTCGCAGGGGCAAAATGTATGTCTGACGCCGCGCTTACCACCAAAACGCTTATTTTGAGCTAAATTTTCTAAAATGTCGTTTTTTGCATTTAGAACGGACATTTTGGAAGCCTTTTCAAAGAATGATGGCAGACAGATACGGGAAAAAGGGTGAAGTTGTTCGACCGCGCTTCGAGTGTTGTTCGACTGAGCTTCGACAAAACACCCCTCCAGTCGAACAACACTCGAACAACACTCGAAGAAAAGCCGAACACTTCCCGAACGCTTCCCGAACCTGTCTCGAACCTGTCTCGAAGAACTGTCGAACAAAGCACTACCAGGGTAAATTTAAAGACTTAGTGTATAATACTTGAATTTTCCACAAGTGTTATGGGCCGAATCGAAGGATGAACGGACCCTCATCTTCGAGTATAATAATCAAAAGTCTTTCCCGTAAGGACTAGCCTTTCGCGCGAAGTTTATCGATGCTCGTGCGTATCCGCATCAGATACTTTTCTCGATACCAGATATCCCTAACCTTTTCGAGAATTTCTTTACGATCTGAACCGCCATTAGCGTCGAATTTGTCAGTTAACTGTTTCAATTCATCGAATAGAGCTGCTTCAAGCTGATCAACTTCAGAAGTAATCGTCATTAACCTGCTCGGATCAGGATCAAATTCCATATCCATCAAAGCCTCGTTCACATCCATCATATCCATCAGGAAATCCTGGGGAAGGGTGTATTTATCGCCTTCGGCAATAAGATCATGAAGTTCAAGGATGTACTCGATCCGCTTGAGTGGATCCGATAACACCTTATACGCTTTGTTATTAATTGTTGACAACTCTAATATCTCATCCTGCTTCTCCTGTGATTCATTCGCGTGAAAATCAGGGTGGTATTCCTTACTTAAAGCGTAGAATTTCTTCTTCAGCTGGGCCTCATCGATCTGGAAAGATAGAGGGAGATCGTAAAACTCGAAATAGGATTGGGAACTTTTTGTCATGAGTAGGATTCGTAGGATAATAGGATGGCTGGATTTGGACTAAGATTCATAGGATTATAGGATTCATAAGATCCAGGCGGAGACTTCTTTTTCGCAACGACTCGCATATCATCCAGACACTCAACTCATAAAACCGGTCTGCCGCTTTCAACTTTCACCTTTCAACTCTCAACCGTCAACTCTCAACAGTCAACTGTCAACCGTCAACCGTCAACTGTCAACTGTCAACCGTCAACTGTCCACTAATTAATTACGTGCTTAATAATATCATTCCCAAACACAAACACCATTAAGGTAATAAGGATCACGAATCCCACCATTTGTGCGCGTTCCATAAACTTGTCACCAAGCGGCTTGCCTTTAACCATTTCGATAAGGAGGAAAATTGCATGCCCGCCATCAAGCGCCGGGATAGGTAAAAGATTCATCAGCGCAAGTGCCATAGAAAGTAATCCTACAAGGCTCCAGAACTTAACCCAGTTAACGGTAGACCCGAACATGGTTGCGATACCTATAGGTCCTGTAAAGGCCTTATTAGCCTTAACCTGACCGGATGCTACTTTACCAAGACCTTTTGCATTATCCATAAAGGAACCCCATGCGCGAGACGCACCTACAGGCAGGGATTCCAAGAATCCGTATTCTACAGTTTCCAGGGGGATGTCATGATACAGCGGGATATAAACTCCAACAGTACCTTCAGGGGTAACTTTGGTTGGAATCTGAACAGTTTTATTGTCTCTTGCTACTGTAATGGCGACCTGCTTACCTTTGTTCGCAACAACTATCTGCTTGAATTCGTCATAAAACGTAACTGGAGTATTATTGATCGCCAGGATACTGTCCCCTAATTTGACCCCTGCTTTCTCTGCATTTCCACCGGGCTCAACCATCGAAATTCCGGAAATTTTTACACGCGGTTCTACAAACTGCCCGATGCCCAGATCTGATACTTTCTCAAGAACATCTCCCGGAACGTGAATATTTTTAGTCTCTTCGCCACGCTTAACAGTAAGTTCAGTATTACCCAGCAATACTTTTGAGCTCGTCAGTTCTTCAAAGCGCTTTACAGGCTTGCCGTTCACCTCGGTGATACGGTCGCCATTCTGCAAGCCAATTTCACGGCCAATTATCCCTGGTGCTATGCCATAAGGAATTTTATCATTCGGTACGAATGTCTCGCCATTGCTTAAAGTAAGCATCCAGAATATGAAAATACCAAGGACAATATTCACAGTTACACCGCCAAGCATGACAATTAGTCGCTGCCATGCCGGTTTGGAACGGAACTCCCAGGGCTGCGGGGGACCCGATAATTGTTCAGTGTCCATCGATTCGTCGATCATACCGGATATCTTCACGTAGCCTCCAAGAGGAAGCCATCCAATACCGTATTCACAACCTTTATAATTGAAGCTGACTAATTTAAATCCCCAGGCATCAAAGAAGAGATAGAATTTCTCTACCCGAATGCCAAAAGCACGGGCGGCTAAAAAGTGCCCTGCTTCGTGTAATATGATTAAAATTGATAACCCAAGTAACAGCTGACCTGTCATTACTAATCCATCCATGCCTTATTCTCTATTTTATTTTTTAGATATTAATACTTCTTATTTGTTACCAGGTCCTGCGCATAAGCCCTGGTTTGCCTGTCGGTTTCCAGATAATCTTCCAGCGTTGGTTCACCAATGAAAGATATTTCAGACATGCAATTTTGAATGACATCGCTCATCTGCAGGAATCCAAGACGGTCGTTCAAAAACTCAGCCACAACAACTTCATTAGCTGCATTGATAACGCATGGCATGTTTCCTCCGGTATTGAGTGCTTCGAACGCCAGCGCCAGATTTCTGAACGTCTTTTTGTCAGCCTGTTCAAAGCTAAGATTTGGAAAGTCTATGAAATTAAATCTCGGGAAATTATTCTGAATCCTTTCCGGATACGCTAAAGCGTACTGAATCGGCAGCTTCATATCAGGTAAACCCATCTGAGCTTTCATTGATCCATCCTCAAACTGAACGATAGAATGAACAATTGACTGAGGGTGCACGATCACGTCAATTTGAGAAACCTCGAGGTTGAAAAGCCATTTTGCTTCTATAACCTCAAGGCCCTTATTCATGAGCGAGGCTGAATCAATCGTGATCTTTTCACCCATTACCCAATTCGGGTGCTTCAGCGCTTCCTTCTTGCTTATGGATGCCAGGAATGCTAAATCCCTTCCCCTGAAAGGTCCGCCGGATGCTGTGAGATAGATCTTTTCAATCGGATTTAAATCCTCTCCGGCAAGGCATTGGAATATCGCTGAATGTTCAGAATCTACTGGAAGGATCCTGACCTTATGCTTTTTGGCAAGGCTCGTTACTAAGTCTCCGGCTACCACCAGTGTTTCCTTATTCGCTAATGCAATGTCTTTGCCCGCTTTAATCGCCGCAAGCGTGGGCTTTAGTCCGGCAAAGCCAACCATTGCGGTCAGTACAATAGCAATATCCGAGTGAGTGACCACCTCGCACATATCGTCAATACCACATAGCACTTTTATGCCGTATGGATGAAGGGTAAACTGAAGGTCTTCATATTTCTCACGACTTCCGATAACTACATAGGCCGGTTTGAATTCGATTGCCTGGGCAATGAGCAGATCGGCGTTATTTTGGGCGGTAAGCACAAAGGCCCTGAAGCGACCCGGATTTTGACGGATAACTTCCAAAGCCTGGGTTCCAATGCTGCCGGTGGAGCCCAGGATGGCTATATTTTTAATCTGTTGATCTTCGTTCACTATTCTTTGTCGTTAAGCATTCTGTGCAGCTCATCCGCAATGATCCTGTCGTTCGACAGTCTGGGAACTTTATTTTGCCCGCCCAATTTACCCTGCGACTTCATATATTCCCTGAATGCGTCCTTTTGAAGGGCGTGCATAATAAGCGGCTGTAAAACTTTCCCTTCCACCAGATCAAAGTAATACGAATTCAAAGCTTGCAAAGATTTGTCCACTTTAGCACTAAATGCCTTTAAGTCATCGGGCGGCTTAGCAAACTCCACATACCACTCATGATAAGGAAGACTTCCTTCCTGAGGGTTTACCTGCGGCGCCACCGTGAATTCTGTTATCTCCAGGTTCTCATCCTTCGCAACCGATAGTATTGCCGATTCAACTTCCTCCCCTATCACATGTTCACCAAAAGCCGAAATATAATGTTTAATTCTGCCGGTAACAATTATCCGGTATGGATCTTTTGAGACAAACTTAACGGTGTCGCCGATGCTGTATCCCCAAAGGCCGGCATTTGTATTCATTATTAAGGCATAATTTCTATCGAGCTCTACATCTTTGAGCGAAATTCGGGTAGGATTCTCGTTGAAATATTCTTCAGAGGGAATAAATTCATAGAATATCCCTGAATTCAGAATCAATAGCAATCCTTTCTCCGTCTGGGAATCCTGGAAAGCAATAAAGCCTTCAGAAGCAGGGTAGGTCTCAATTGAAGGGATACTCTTCCCAATGCTTTCCTCCAGCCTGGCACGATAGGGCTCAAAATTCACACCGCCATAAACAAAAAGAGAAAAATTCTTAAAAATGTCTTTGATCTTCTTACCGTCAGCATGTGCCGACAGGCGGTCGAAATACATCTGCACCCATGGTGGAATGCCCGATATAAGGCGCATATCTTCGTTAATTGTTTCCGCAACGATTGCCTCTACCTTTTCTTCCCAATCTTCAATGCTGTTCGTCGCAAATGAAGGAAGCCGGTTCCTCTGCAGATAAGCAGGAACATGATTGGCAACTATCCCCGAAAGACGGCCGAAGGCTATACCGTTCTTATGTTCCATTACTGGACTGCCCTGCAGGAAAATGATCCTCCCATCCAGGAATTCTGCTTTGCCTGTTTCATGAATATAGCAGAACATAGCATTCTGTGCGCCCCTGACATGTTCGGGCATCGAATCATCTGAAATGGGAATGTATTTTGTGCCCGAGGTTGTACCTGAGGTTTTCGCCAGATATTTAGGTTTGCCGGGCCAAAGTACATCACGTTCCCCTTTGACAACACGTTCGATGTAGGGTTTCAGGCCTTCGTAGTCGCGGACAGGCACATTTTTTTTGAAATCTTCGTAGGTCCGTATGGCTGAAAAAGAATGGTCTTGACCAAAGGCGGTATCTTTGCCTTTTTTCAGAAGCTTCGCAAAAACCTTTTCCTGGGCTGCAAGCGGATTGTTTTTCCACTTATTGATCCGCATAACAACCAAGGCAGCCAGCGGCTTAGCTAAGGCAGACTTAATTCCCATTATTCTCTTCTACATCATCGAGCAATATCTCCTCTTCGTCGGCATAGCTGTTCACCATGTGGCGGTAAGCTATGATCAGGATGATACTTGAAAAGGGGACACTGAACAGGGTGCCTATACCAAAGGCCATGGCCCCTAAAATATTAACAGCCAGCATGAGTAGGAACAACCTGAAAATAAACCAGAAATGGCCTTTTGTTAATGTCCAGCTCTGACTGATCGATTCAGATGATCCTGATTCCTGATCAACAATAAATGCCACCACGAAACAAAGGCGTATTGTTAAGTAGGTTATCGGGATCGAGATCAGAACAAAAATAGGCAGCATCTCCCAGCTAAAGGGGTTTTCTTTGTCTATCTCAATCTGAGGGGTATCATAGAAATATATCGTGCTTATAATCGCGATAACAAAAACCAGTGCCAGGCTGATGATGAGCTTAACAATGAGGAAATTGAATGCCTTAACCAAATTCGGTATAACATCGGGGAACGACGCATCTTTAGGATCATCAATCAACTTGAAAAATATCTGGTAGAAAGCCACCGTGTAGAATGCGTCAAATAAAGAAAGAATCAATGGACTGGCGCTGCCTAATACCAGGGAAAGCATTGAAATGATGAAAATTATGGCAAACTGAAACACAGTCAGCCCGAGCAATACCCATATATTATCCTTCGCTAATGCCCACGAATCCCAAAAAACCTGCTTGACCGTTACCGCCCTATCCATAAATTATTTCCTTAAAATTATCCGCTTCCAAAAATCCTGTATAAAACCCAGCCCATACCCGGCAAGCTGAATGAATGAAGCAAAGATGCTCAAAAATGCAACTTTTACTGATCTGTTCACTGCCAGTGAGTGGAAAAATATTAACAATACCCATAAACCCAGCATAGTATTACAAAATGCTGCCAGCGGATGTTTTAAAAGGTTTAAAATCAAGCCTAAAAACAGAAAAATTGTAAAGCATGCCGGAAAAAAATGCACAAGCTTTAGCTCCGAAGGAAAGTGTTTGTATATATTGATCCTGGCACGGCCAAAGAAATGTACCTGCTTATAAAACTGTTTGAAACTAGTACGCCTTTTGTGATATACAATAGCGCCCGGGATTAGGCCAATTTTAAAGCCAAGTGATTGTATGCGGATACTGAATTCAATGTCTTCCCCTAGCCTGGTAAGAATATAGCCGCCAGTTCTTTCCCAAACTTCCCGGGAGATCCCCATGTTAAAGCTCCGCGGATGGAATTGGCCGATGTGTTTTTTATTTCCTCTGATCCCGCCAGTGGTAAACGGCGAAGTCATAGAGTAACTTATTGCTTTTTGAATCGGTGTAAAAGAGCTATGTGCACCATCTGGCCCCCCATAGGCGTCTAACTGGTGTTCCAGCAAAAAGTCCTTAACTGTTTCCAGATAGTCTTCAGGAATGAGGCAATCGGAATCAAAAACAACAAAATAATCGCCTTTTGCGCGGGCGAAACCATAATTCCTTGTAAAGCCCTGCCCTTCATTATCCTTAAAATAATAGCTGATATCGAGCTTCTCCGAATAGGATTTCACAATATCTTTCGCACCATTTACCGAACCGTCTTCAATAACTAAAACTTCAAATTGCAGGTACGTCTGTTTTGTCAGCGTATACAGTAATTCGTCTATTTCTTGCGGACGGTTATAAAGCGGTATTATGATAGAGAAAAACATGGTGACAGTGGACAGTTGACGGTTGACAGTTGACTAAACAGTTTTCTCAATGTGGTACGAGTTCCGTTCCGGGGAATTTCTTGAAACCAGTTCAGCTACAAATCCGGTAAGGAAAAGCTGGAAGCCAACAATTATTGCGACCAGGGCAATATAGAATAAAGGTTGATCGGTAGCATTTCGGTATTTTAGGTTATGAGAAATGTCGATAAGCTTTTCAGCGATTAACCAAACTGCTATAAAAAGTCCGGCAAGGAAGCTCAATGCTCCCATTGTGCCAAAAAAGTGCATAGGACGCTTTGCAAATTTACCCACAAAAAATATCGAAAGCAGATCCAGGAAACCATTCACAAAGCGGCTTAACCCAAATTTTGTAGTTCCATATTTCCTTGCACGATGTTCTACGACCTGCTCACCTATTTTAGTAAATCCTGCCCATTTTGCAATCACAGGGATATATCTGTGCATTTCGCCATACACCTCGATATTTTTCACAACGTCCTTCCGATAGGCTTTCAGTCCGCAATTGAAATCGTGCAGGTTATGTATTCCCGACATCTTGCGGGTGAAAAAATTGAAAACTTTGGTTGGAATAGTTTTGCTCAGGGGATCATGCCTCTTCTGCTTCCAGCCCGACACAAGGTCAAACTTATCTTCCGTGATTTTTCTGTATAGCTCTGGTATTTCATCCGGACTATCCTGTAGGTCGGCGTCCATCGTTATCACTACGGTACCCTTACTTGCTTCAAAGCCAACATTTAACGCAGCCGACTTGCCATAATTTCTACGGAATTTAATGCCTACGATATTCGGCAGGTTTTGCTTCAGGGACTCAATTACTTCCCACGAACCGTCGTTACTTCCATCATCAACCAGGATAATTTCATAAGTAAAACCATTAGCATCCATAACGCGGCTGATCCAGCTCGTCAATTCAGGCAATGATTCAGCCTCGTTTAATAAAGGGACGACTACAGAAATGTTCATTTTTCAGTTGACGGTTGACGGTTGACGGTTGACAGGGGACGTTGACAGTAGAAAGTTAACAGCGACATATTGTATAAACAGGATTTCTAAGGAGCAAATTTCATCAAAAAAGGTCGGAATATATAGTTTTCTTTCGGAATGCTTAAAATTACAAGTTATCGGGTGCCGTCTAACTGGATGGATGGTCGACTCACCCCTGGCGCAAGTTCGCCTGCTTAAAGCGCCGATTGTTGCCCAATTGTAAAATTGCTCTTAAATATTATGCTCTCAGAACAGACTGAACACTCAGAACCGTTATTCTAATTACGTATCACGGACCCAGAAATGACTCTTAAATCCAAACACTAACAACATCCGTATATGGATGAGAATTGGAACTTCATTTTATCTTCATAATCCACTTTTATTTTAGTATCAGAACATTAGCAATACCATTATACATGAAAAATTTCTTCGGTCTGTTTACCCTCCTGATACTATTTGCAGCCTGTAAAAAAGAACCTGCAATAACAACACAACCAACAACACCGACTTCTACCGGTACAACGACTGCACCGGCAAATGGCACCCGACGACAACTTACCCTTGATTCGTTATTTCTATACGCAAAAGAAGTTTACTATTGGAACGACGCAATTCCAGGTTATGACGTTTTTAACCCAAGGAGTTACACAAGCGGTTCAAATATTTCATCCTACCAGATGGCTTTGTTCAATCTGAGTCAATACAGCATAAACCCTGCAACGGGAAAGCCCTATGAATTTGTTGGAAACAGCAATGGGGGAAACGCAGGATATGCGAAATATTCTTACATAAAGGATCAGGGTGCTGCCAACCCGGTTGCATACCTTCCTGATTTGCAGGGTTCAGTCGACATCGAAGGAAACGGCTTTGATACGGGGATCTCTTTTTCAGCGATTGGGACGTCCTCTTCTTATGAAGTACGGGTTAAGTCTGTTAGCGAAGGTTCACCCGCAGATCGTGCCGGACTCTCACGCGGTGATATCATCACCAGAATTAATAATACTGCCGTGGGAAATAATTACAATAGTGAGGCAACACTGATCAACAATGCGGTAAGTGGCAGTTCAGTCAGGCTTACAGGCAAAAAGAACAGCGGTACCACATTTGACGTAACGCTAAGTAGAACTTCGTATAAAAGCAGTCCGGTTTTCAAAGACACAATAATATCCACTAATGGCAAAAAGGTTGGTTATGTGGCTTATGCCAGGTTTTCAAGCGCGAGCAATTCAAACAGCGTTCTCAATTCCATTTTTTCAGAGTTTGCCGGGACGGGTGTTACCGATCTGGTTATCGACTTGAGATACAATGGCGGAGGTTATGTTTCTACGGCTGAACACTTTACGAACTTAATAGCTCCTTCAAGTCTGAACGGTAAGGTTATGTTTCGGGAAAAATTCAACACATTAATGCAAAGCGGCGGTGCCAACATATTAAAAAATCAGCCTGCGCTTGACGTGAATGACAAGGTCCAGTATTCTAATGGCAGGCTTCTGACTTATGCCGATTACAGCTACAGGGAACAGGATAATAGCTATAATTTCAAAAAGGCTGGCAGTCTGAACTCGATTCAGAAAGTTGTCTTTATCATCAGCGGAAATACGGCCTCTGCCAGTGAAATGCTGATCAACAATCTGCGTCCTTATATGGATGTAAAACTCGTAGGCAAGACATCCTATGGAAAACCGGTAGGATTTTTTCCAATAACCCTGGAAAACAATTACGATGTGTATTATTCGATGTTCACCAGTATAAATTCTGCCGGACAAACAGACTACTTCTCAGGATTTGCTCCAGATTGGGATTCCGCGGATGACGTGACGCATGATTTTGGTGACCCTAAGGAAGCTTGTTTTGCCGCTGCCCTAAACTACATCTCGCGGGGAAGCTTTATTTCGACAAGCAGTCTGGCAACTTTACTTAGCATCAAGGGTGAGAAGATCAGTAGTACGTCCAGCTCACTTGAGGTGCGCGACCTGAACGAAGATCATTCTTTCAGGGGAATGGTGGAGCATAGATTTAAAACAAAATGAGAAAACTAAGTGATAATTCGTTAAGTTTGTATTACACCTACTATGATACCTGTACTTTGCATTAACGATAACAGCATTAATCTGTTTGTTCAGAAAAGACTGTTATTACAATCAGGAATAACTGATTCTGTAATAACCGCCGCTGACGGACAGGAAGCGCTGGATTATTACGCCAAACTTAAGAAAACACCCGGAACAAACTACCCGCGGCTTGTCTTGCTTGACATCCATATGCCTAAAGTAGACGGATGGGAATTCCTTGATAAATTTTCAGAGCTATATTTGCCTTCATTCGACGAAACCAGCGTCATTATCAACTCATTCACCGTTGATGAAAATGAGATCAATAAAGCTAAAAGTTATCCTGTGATAGTTGATTTTGTCACATCACAACTTACTGCTGATTATTTCCGAAAACTGGCACTGCCGGGAATGCAGGATAAAGTGGTTTAAAATCGGATTAGATAATTTTAGGAGTCCTCCAGAGATTCTCAGTTTTCTCATAATACGGATTTGTCTTTGACCATGTCAAGAGTAAAACAGATATAAAGTCCGGGGCCCAGACATGAACATTGACTTCCGCTGCTATAAACCCGGTAATACCGATCGAATAAGTCCGGAAGCATGTCTTTGCGAATACCTGGCCCTTTATCATTTACAGAGATTTTCACCATCCCCTGATGCTTCAGAATATCTATAATGATTTCTTTTGCCGAAGGTGCAAACTTCACAGATAAATTTGCCTGAAATCACTGAATTCCGGAATGCAAAAAAAAGCAGATACCCTCAATTGAAAGAGTATCCGCTTATTATATTCTGTATGAATTTTAGTCTATGTCGTCTTCAACCGGAGCAAAGATCGGCGGTTCCTTTTTGAAAATTGCAGCGAAAATCAGTGACATAACAAATGCTACTCCAATCCCAATGGCGAGATTTTGCACCATCTGAAGTGGTGTAGGATCAAACTGGGCTTGCATTCTTTCAACTGCCTTTGCAACTTCTGCATCGGCTGCATCTGCATCCATTCCCATATTTTCGAAAGTTTTAGTCATCCCCTCTTCAATGTAACCGGAGATTTTTGAAAACGCGTCTGGCTCAACAAACTTATAAAACACATAGTTGACAACGGCTCCAACTATAACAGCGACAAAAGCCATAAGGAATATTCCTTTTAATGCTTGTCTGAAATTCCAGTATCCTCCAACTTTTTTCCGCAGGTCTATAGTAAAGAAAATATACACCACGAGAAAAAAGATCATGTTAGCGATACCGAACCACATCGATCCAAAAAGAGCGGGTGCTACGTAAAAGATAATAATACCGAATACGGCAGACAGAATGCCAATTATAAGGCCGTTGTTTGCGGCAGCCTTATTTAAATTTTCAAGTGATAATTCCATTCTTGCAAAGTTTAGTTTAGGTTTAGTTTATTAACGTTGATTATAAGATATTAAAAGTGCATATACCGCTGAATCAAATTCAGCATTTTTGCTGTATTTCACAAATTCATCGAAGTCTTCGTTGTCCGGATGCTGGTCGCGGAAAAACCCCATCATCGGATAAAATAATTCTCTCAGTTCTGAATCTTCGGGGAGTGTATTGGCAACCCGTGCTACTTCTTTCAGATCGCTGTCAATTAGTATCTGGTTCGCGATAATATCTTCATAGATCCTGTGTTCGTCCTGAAACTCATCTTCATCCACCAGCAAAAACTCCTTCAAAAAATCCTCAAGTTCAGGCTCAATATCTTCGTCTTCGCATTCTTTCAGATATAACATCAGGTTTAAAAGCTCGGTGCCGCGGTCCAGAGTCTTCTCCTCAATTGCTTCCCATTCTGGTGAATCCAGGTAATCCTCCTCCAGCTTGCGTACATCCTCGTTAAAGAAGTTGATAAGCAACAGATCGAAAAATAATTCACGCAGCGATTCAAATTCCGGATTATCATCGAATTTACTGTCCATAGCAGCCACCTTTTTCAGGTAGTCATCGGAATCATCAAAGACCTTGACCAGGCTATCGTAAAATTCACCGCTGTCTTTTTTGCTTATCGCAGCATACTGCCGCAATGCAGCGAGCATTGCCTTTTTTACACTTGCATCCATAAATCCTGTTTAGTAAGTGAAGTATTGGGCATTATTATACGCTAACTTAATCTTTCCTGTTAACTTTTTGCCCATAAAAGGTGAATTTTCTGAGCGGGAATAATTTGTCTTTTCATCGAATGTCCATTCTTCGGAAGGGTCAAACAAGATAAAATTAGCGGGAAGCCCCACTTCCAAGTCAGGGTATTGCAAGCCTAAAATTTTTCGCGGGTTGACGGCCATCTTCTCGACAATCTGCTCCGGTGATAATCCGGCTTTCAATGCCAAAGGCAGAGCAGTCTGCAGTCCGGTAATTCCGTATGAGGCTATTTCAAATTCGACATTCTTGAATTCGATCTCATGGGGGGTGTGTTGTGAAACAATAGCATCAATGGTTCCGTCTTTGAGACCTGAAATCAAAGCTTTCTGATCTGCTCTCGTCCTTAACGGTGGTTTAACCTTATAATTACTATCAAATCCTTCCAGAAGGTCTTCTGTTAATACCAAAGCATGTGCCGCAACATCACAGCTAACCTTTACTCCAGCCTTTTTGGCCTTCCGTATCAGATCCACGCTGCCGGCGGCACTAATTGTGCTGAAATGAATAGGGGCATCATTATACTCAGCAAGATAGATATCACGTGATATCATAAGTTCCTCAGCAAGGGAAGGATTTCCCTTCATACCGAGGTAAGTACTCATTACACCTTCGTTCATCTTTGCCTTTCCGGCGATGTCCTGATCTTCCGCGTGAGAAAATATAAGTCCCTTAAATGATTTTGTGTATAATAAGGCTCTGCTCATTAAGCCAGCATTTGATACTGGCTTTTTTCCATCTGTAAAGGCCACAGCTCCTGTTTGTTGCATATCGTACATTTCGGCAAGCTCCTTGCCTTCGCAATTATGGCTGATGCAACCCAGCGGATAAATATCAACCAGATAATTTTTTGAGCGGTTTACGAGGTAAGCAACTTCAGCTTTGGAATGAATTGGGGGCTGAGTATTAGGCATTAGGGCCAGCCCGGTAAATCCTCCTGCAGCTGCCGCGGACGTACCTGTGATGAGATCTTCTTTGCTTTCAAGTCCGGGATCTCCAAAATTCACGTTTAGATCAAAAAAACCTGCTGAAAAATACTGGTTTTTAGCATCTATAATAGTTGTATTCTTTGCCGAAGTCTTAATTCCCTTTCCGATTTCAGAGATCTTTCCGTCAAGGACAAGTATATCAGCAACTTTCCCGTGCATTTTATTTCCAGGATGGAGAATTGTGGCCGACTGAATTAATAAATTATTCAAGTTGTTACAGCTTTAGTTTGTGACTTTTTATAGAACCGGATAAGCATTATTTCTGCTGCCAAAAATAATAGTGCCAGAATAATACAAAGTTTCCATAAGGAGGTACCCTGATTAATAGATTTAACCTTTGCCTGCATTGATCCGCGTTCCGGTGTGATAACATCAATTTTCTGATTCGGAAATTTCCCTTTTATCACCCGGTCGGTTGCATAGCTAAGGTTAGATTCCGGGCCTGCATCATTAAATGATAAAATAGCAAGCAGACTGTCATTTTTGAGAAGCTGGTAATTGCCAATCTGCCTGATTTGATCCGCGATATATAATTGAGAGGCATTTTCATTTTGACGCAAATCAGGAATTGCTTCAAATTTATCCTTTTTAAGTTTTAATGTCTGGTTTGCATTCAACGTGAGCTTAGGCAGTTCAATAACCTGATCCCTGTTCAGCTTATGGAACAGGTTCTGATCTTGCAACGACAAAAGAGCAGTTTGATACATAACAGGTACAAATACTGAATGTCGGGCAAAATTACTGTTTTCCGCATTCAAAGGCACTGCCGAGAGGTAAATCTTACCACGTCCCAGTCGGTACTCCCCAAAAAATGTCCCCCGGCCGGGAAAGTCGAGTACACTTTGCTTTGTGGTATTATTCTGACTACTGTAGCGGAGGTACTTTTTGGCGATCGGAAGATCCAGCTTTTGCGGAATGTTTTCAAAAACCCCTTTAAAGATCGGATGCTGAAGGTTGATGGCAGAGACTTTTGTTTCGGCTGTGACTATTTCAGCGGGAACGTCGGTACCTAAGGTTTGCAATAATTTTCTCAATCCTTCCTGATTAGTCAGAAGCTCCGGAAATACCATCAGGCTGCCGCCTTTATTTACATACGCCCTTAATTGCTGAATGAGCCCATCGCTGATCTGGGCAACTTCGTTAAGTACAATCAGCGGGAAATTATTCAAGCCTGAGTAGTTTATATTTCCTGAACTTACATTGCTTACATTAAAGAAAACATCGGAGCGGTATACCGAATTCAGGTACTCATTCTCAGACCCCCCATTGATAATTAGAAGTGGAATTGATTGCTGTACATTGAAGCTAAAATAGAACCGATCGTCAAAAACCACCGGGAAATCCGTGATCTCTATTTCGCCTTCCTGCCAACCTGATTTGAGGCCGCTGAAAGAAAGGGTATCAGTTGATGTTGCACGAGGCGCGATGCTTAGGCTCCCGATAGCCTTCTGCTGCTTATTGATCATTATCCGGACAGGAATATTTTCAGCTTCCTCATCCGAATTGTTCCTAAGTTTCACAACCATTTGCTCAGGGTCGCCAGGTTTGTGGATCGCAGAGGCGAACCAGACGGAATCAATTGAAATATTAGGCTGGGCATTCGCCTTTACCCGAACCAGCCTGACAGTTACTGCCGTATCACTTTGAATGGGTGCTGAAGGAAGGATGTTGTCCTGAAAATCAGAAACCACATATACAGTTTTTTTGGAATTGGGTTCTTTAGTAAAGACATCCTCCTGCCTGCGGATAATCTGACTAAGATCCCTATTGGCTGAACTTATTTTTACTTCATCGACTGCACTTTGAAATTCGTCATAGTTTAACAGGCGTTGAAAGCGGCCCTCGAAATCATTGGTGAGCAGTTGAAATTTATCGTTAAAGCTGTAAGCTGAAGCAATTTCCTTTGCCCGCCGCTTTGCCTCATCAAGTAAGGTACCCTCTTTATTCAGAGCTTCCATGCTAAACGAGTTGTCAATAAATATACTGACTACCTGCTCCTCATAAGTATTTTTCTGCTCAGGATTTGGGATGTAGGGTCTGGCAAAAGCGAATACAAGAAATGCTATTGCGAGAATCCTGGAAGCGAGAATCAGCCGGTCCTTCAGGTGCTGCCGGGAAGAAGTTTGAATCTGCACAAACTTCAAAAAACGAACATTGCTGAAATAGACTTTCTTGAACTTCCGGAAATTAAAAAGGTGTATAATAATTGGAATGGCAATAGCCAGAAGGGCAAATAAAAATCCGGGGGACAGGAATCTCATTAAGAATCAAAAATACAAATTAAGTTGAACTATCAACTTTTATACTGTCAGATATTTGAAACGGTTTGTTAGTTGACAGGTGACTGTTGACGGTTGACAGCGGTGAGGCCGTTAAATAAATACTTGTTGACTTAATAATTAAGACCGCGTGGCCCAACTTAGCTTTGATTTTCAAACTAAATAAGTCGTATGGGTGTAGTAGCTACAAAATCATATTCATTTGCCCTCGAGGTAATTGAAATTCACAGGCATTTGTTAGAAACGAAGAAAGAATATGTCTTATCTAAACAATTACTTAGAAGTGGAACTGCTATTGGAGCTTTAATAAAGGAGGCGGAGCACGCGCAGTCGAGGGCTGATTTCCTTCACAAAATGAATATAGCCTTAAAAGAGGCGAATGAGACGGAGTATTGGCTTATGTTACTCAAAGACAGCAACAACATCGACAAGGAAAGATATAACAAAATAATTGCACCTTGTAAATCAATCCTACGCCTGCTTATATCTATTGTAAAGAGCACAAAATCCAATCTTAAATAATTATTAATCGATAATAATTGTCAACTGTCAACAGTCAACTGTCAACTTATTAAAATTCATTTTCAATTTTAACACGGTATCCGTATATTTGTGAGCCTCCCAAGCATATTTGGGCCAAATATTATGAATAAAGTTTTCACACATCACGTACATTTTCATCATCGCTTTGCGGCGATGGTAAAATAATATACGTTTCTACGTGAAACTACTTCATAATAATTTTTTTTGGTCTGATTAAAACTTAAAATTTGAAAACTCTTAAAATAGCTATCCAGAAATCTGGTAGATTAAACGAAAAATCGGTTGAACTTCTTAAAAATTGCGGATTAAGTTTCGAAAACTATAAAAGCTCTTTAATTTCTACCGTTTCTAACTTCCCTCTAGAAATTTTATTCCTTCGCGACGATGATATTCCCGAATATGTTCAGGACGGCATTGCAGACCTGGGGATCGTCGGGGAAAACGTGATCAGCGAAACGGAAGTGGACGTTAGTTACCTCCAAAAACTTGGATTTGGGAAATGTACTTTAAAGCTGGCAGTTCAAAACAACAGCGATATTCAAAATATTAATGATTTGAACGGAAAAGCGATAGCTACCTCCTACCCGGTCATCCTCAAGAAATTTCTTGACAAAAACAATATCCAGGCCGATATACGGACCATCTCCGGATCGGTGGAAATTTCTCCGGGCCTTGGGCTGAGCGATGCGATATTTGATATTGTTTCAACAGGCGGCACATTAAAAAGTAATGGTCTAAAGCCATTCGCCGACGTACTTTCTTCTGAAGCGGTGCTTATTGGCAGAAAAGGTGAAGAATCCAATCCGCTGATAATCGAATTGATCCAGAGGATTCAATCGGTTTTACGTGCAAAAGAAACCAAATACGTGGTTTTGAATGCCGAGTCAAAAAACCTGGATAAGATCGTGAAGCTATTACCTGGTGTAAAAAGCCCAACGGTCGTACCTCTTGCAGAAGAAGGTTGGGTTGCTGTTCACACGGTAATTCCTGAGCGGGATTTCTGGGAAAAAATAAGCCTGCTGAAAAGCGCTGGTGCCCAGGGCATAGTGGTAATGCCGATCGAAAAGATCATATTATAAAACCGGAAGTGAAAACCATGCTGAACGTTTTTAAACTAAGTGATCTGGACCAAAAGAAGATCTCTGAGCTGTGCCTTCGAAATGTTGACGGGAACAATGATATAAAAAATACTGTTGCCGATATTATTGAAGAAGTTAAGCTCAACGGTGATCGTGCACTGCGGGGATTTGCTGAGAAGTTTGATGGGATACAACTGCAGCAGCTGTACATTGGCAAAGAAGAAATCGACAGACTCGCTTTACATGTCGGAAATGCCGAAAAACAAGCGCTACAATTGGCCTATTCCAATATCCGGAAGTTTCATGAGCCACAATTAATTAGCGAAAGCAAAATTGAAACAAGCAATGGTGTAGTTTGCTGGAGAGAAACCCGGGCTATTGAGAAAGTAGGGTTATATATTCCTGGCGGAACTGCGGTTCTTCCTAGTACCTTTCTAATGCTCGGCATACCGGCAAGAATTGCAGGATGCGCCGAAATAGTTGTTTGTTCTCCTCCCCAAAAGGATGGAAAAGTAAATCCTTACCTGGCGTATTGTGCCCAGCTTTTGAACATCGGGAAAATCTATCTGGTTGGCGGCGCTCAGGCCGTGGCTGCTATGGCTTACGGCACAGAAAGCATTCCGAAAGTTAACAAAATATTCGGCCCGGGAAACCAGTACGTCACTAAGGCTAAGACTATTATACAGTCTGAAAGCCAGACGGCCATTGACATGCCTGCTGGACCATCAGAAGTGCTGATCATTGCTGATCAAACAGCTAATGCCGCATTTGTCGCCGCTGATATGCTGGCTCAGGCGGAACATGGGGTCGATAGCCAGGCTGTGCTGGTTTCAGACTCAATGGATTTGATAGACCAGACCCAGAAAGAGATCCTCAAACAAATAAAGGACCTTCCGAGACAGGAAATTGCGGCAAAAGCGATCGAAAATTCTTTCGCAATTTTAGCTGAGGATTTGAATCTGGCTATGGGGTTTAGCAATGAGTATGCACCAGAGCATCTCATTCTTGCTACAGACACCTGGGAATCACTCACCAGCAAAATTATTAATGCGGGATCAGTCTTCCTTGGTCATCTAACACCTGAAAGTGCTGGTGATTATGCGTCAGGAACCAACCATACCTTGCCAACCAGTTCATTTGCTAAAGCTCATTCGGGCGTCTCGGTAGATTCGTTCGTAAAAAAGATCACCTTTCAGCATATAACCAGGATTGGGATTGAGAACCTGGGCCCAACAGTGGAGGTTTTAGCAGAGTTGGAAGGGCTGGATGCTCACAAAAATGCGATAACGGTTAGATTAAAAGACTAGGATTGTCAGGACTAGGATTAGTAGGATGATGGGATTATAGGATTATAAAGCGGAATCGGAATAGGATGCATAGGATTATAGGATTCATAGGATGGCAAAGCGGAATAGGAATAGGATTAGTAGGATTATAGGATTCATAGGATGGCAAAGCGGAATAGGAATAGGATGCGTAGGATATCGGACAGGATTTATCGGATTATAGGATTTGTGTGGTTAAGAATCTAAAGAGTAATTCGAATGTTAGCACCCTCAGATCTTGATACTTGATACCTGATACCTGATACTTGATACCTGATACTTGATACATAAAAAGACATGTTCGATCTTCAACACATACTTAGAGAAAATATTAAAAACCTGGTCCCTTACTCGTCGGCAAGGGATGAGTTTAAGGGAGACGCGTCGGTTTACCTGGACGCAAATGAAAATAGCTTTGGTTCCCCTCTGAATACAAATTACAATCGTTACCCGGATCCGATGCAGTTTAAGGTAAAACAGAGGCTGAGCGAGATTAAGGGCGTACCTCCCCGTAATATATTCGTAGGAAACGGCAGCGACGAGGCTATAGATATTTTGTTCAGGGCATTTTGCCGCCCCGGATTGGATAATGTGATAACAGTCCCTCCTACATACGGAATGTACGAGGTATCAGCAAACATCAATGATATCGAAGTTCGTAAGGTTAGGTTAACCGCAGACTACCAACTGAATATCGAGGGCATAGCTGAAGCTATCGATGATAACACAAAGATCATCTTCATTTGCTCGCCCAACAATCCAACGGGCAACTCGATAAATCGGACAGATATAGAAACCATTCTGGCTAATTTCAACGGACTTGTAGTCATCGATGAGGCCTATATAAATTATTCCCGCCAGAAAACATTTATACAGGAGTTGACAGAATATTCAAACCTTGTAGTATTACACACCCTTTCAAAAGCGTGGGGACTTGCAGGATTGAGACTTGGGATGGCGTTTGCAAGCGAAGAGATCATCGAGGTGTTTAATAAAGTTAAACCTCCATATAACGTAAACGAGGCATCACAACAGCTTGCCCTGGAAGCACTACAGAATATTGAACAAATCAATGACTGGATCCGGCTTACCGTTTCGGAAAGAGAAAAACTTTCGAGCGATCTGAGAAATCTTGAAATAGTTCAGAAGATCTACCCATCCGATGCAAACTTTATCCTGGTTAAGACATTCGATGCAAAAGGTATCTACGATCATCTTGTAAGTAAAGGCATTATCGTTCGCGATCGTTCCAAAGTGGAACTTTGTGAAGGTTCATTGCGCATAACAATTGGCACCCCTGAAGAGAATCAAAGCCTAATTAATAATCTGAAAACTTTTTCTGTGCAGAAATGAAGAAAGTACTATTTATCGACCGCGACGGCACAATGATCGTGGAGCCACCAGTTGATATGCAGGTTGACAGTCTCGAGAAACTGGAGTTTTTGCCGTATGCCATATCATCGTTAAAAAAACTGCAGGATTTTGGTTATGAGCTCGTAATGGTTACAAACCAGGACGGGCGGGGAACAAACAGTTTTCCTGAGGAGGATTTTCAGAAGCCGCATCAAAAAATGCTTGACATCCTCAAAAATGAAGGTGTTAGCTTTTCTGAAATTTTTATTGACGATTCTTTTGCAGAAGATAATAGTCCCAACAGAAAGCCGAACACAGGCCTGCTTACAAGCTATCTCATTTCAAACCTTATCGACTTGCACAATTCTTACACCATTGGGGACAGGGCGACAGATGTGCAGCTTGCAAAAAATCTGGGCTGCAAAGCTATATTTTATGGTGAGCAAAACCCGGATGCTGTTCTGAACAGCAGAAACTGGCTTGATATCACCGCATTTCTTACAACAAAAGCAGTTCGTAAAGTCGACCTTGAAAGAAATACAAAGGAAACAAAAATTAAACTTTCACTTAACCTCGACGGAAACGGAGAACCTAATATAAACACTGGTTTGAAGTTTTATGATCATATGCTCGACCAACTGGCCAAGCATTCTGGAGTAGACTTGAGCCTGACCGTTGAAGGAGATCTTGAGATTGACGAACATCATACAATTGAAGACAGTGCAATCGCTCTCGGTAAAGCTTTTAAACAGGCTCTTGGGGATAAGCGTGGAATTGAACGTTATGGATTTCTGTTGCCAATGGACGAAGCTCTTGTACAATGTGCGATAGATTTTTCAGACAGGGCATATTTTATTTATGAAGGGAAGTTCAGCCGGGAATACGTAGGAGATTTCCCTACGGAAATGTTTGAACACTGGATGAAATCTTTTTCAGAGCATGCCGGGATGAATCTTAACTTAAAGATAATTGATGGTGATAATACCCATCACATGATTGAGGCAAGCTTCAAAGCTCTCGCCAAAAGCATCAAACAGGCAATAAAAGTAACAGGTACAGAACTGCCGACTACCAAAGGAGTGATATGATCGGTATCGTATACTACGGAGCAGGTAACATTTTTTCACTCACAGCGGCGCTCGACCGGCTTGGGCTGGAATACGGCATGATCCATACAGCCGAGGATTTTGATAAATTTGATCGTTTTATCATTCCGGGCGTCGGTCATGCGGGCTCGGCAATGAAAAAGCTTGAACAAACCGGGCTTGTGCCGGCTATTTTGAACCTCAGGAAACCCGTGCTCGGAATATGCGTCGGAATGCAATTGCTCACGGAGTTCTCGGAAGAGGGGAATTCAACGTTAACGGGTATCATACCGTTGAAAACCAGATTGTTTGATGAACATTTGAAGATCAAAATTCCCCATACCGGTTGGAACCGTGTCAGTGCACTTCCGGGCAACGTCCTTTTTGACGGAATATCACCGGGAGCTCATTTTTATTTTGTGCACTCTTATTTTATAGAATTTAATTCTAATTTTACGATTGCTTTGGCAGAATACGGAATAAAATTTTCTGCAGTTATTCAAAAAAATAACTTTTTTGGTGTACAGTTTCACCCCGAAAAATCCGGTCTGGCCGGTGAACAATTATTAAAAAATTTCTCACAATTAGCATAATCACATGTATATAATCCCAGCCATTGATATTTTAAACGGAAAGGTTGTTCGTCTTCGCGAAGGAGATTATGAGCAGGCTACTTTTTATGATGTTACCCTCGAGGAAATGATTGAGAAATATCAGTCAAACGGCACAGAGTTCATTCATATCATCGATTTAAATGGGGCAAAAGGTGACTTTAGCAACCAGAAATTTTTGTTTGACATCATCAATAAAACCGAAATAAAAGTTCAATATGGAGGTGGCGTCCGGAGTATCGATAAGGTGAAAGAGTTAATTGATTCGGGCATTCACAGAATTATTGTGGGAACACAGGCTCTGACTAACACAGACTTTTTGCCAGAACTCAGTAAAGAGATCTGTGGGAAATACAAGTCACAGGATCAAATTGTCGTGGCTATTGATGTACTTGATGAAGTCATAAAATATTCCGGATGGATGGAAAGCTCCCCAATAAAATTAATGGATTACGTCGATAAATGTCTCCATTTAGGGTTCTTCCGGTTTCTTTGTACCGATATCGATAAAGATGGAAAATTAGGAGGTGCGGGAGTTGAGTTATACAAAAAGCTTTTGGAACACTCACCATTTATCAAATTAATTGCTTCCGGCGGAATTAGCTCAATGGATGACATTGAGAAACTTCAGGAAATAAAAGTGGAGTCTTGTGTTGTAGGGAAAGCCATTTATGAAGGTCGTATCACGATCGAAGAAATCAAAGACTGGAACCTGAAAGCTTTGATCAGCTTTTAATTGATCAAGCATTGACTGCCCAAAAATCCCATATTTTAACAGGAAGTCTGGCATTGGATACCTGCCTGGCTAAACGAATTGTTCCCTGCCTCGACGTTAAAGATGGCCGCACCGTAAAAGGTGTAAATTTTGTTGCTTTACGCGATGCAGGAGATCCCGTGGAACTGGCATATCAGTATTCACAGCAGGGGGCAGATGAATTGGTATTCCTGGATATTACTGCTACCCATGAACGACGTAAAACTCTAGTGGACCTCGTAAAATCAGTAGCTACGCAAATTAATATCCCTTTCACAATTGGTGGTGGTATCAATGAGATTGCTGATGCTGATATCCTGTTAAACTCGGGAGCTGATAAAATTTCCATTAATTCAGCTGCAGTACGAAGTCCGGCTTTCATAGATGAGCTGGCACGGGCATTTGGAAAACAATTTGTTGTTGTGGCCATAGACACTAAGTTTATTGACGGCAAAAACTTTGTTCATTTAAACGGCGGCAGGATTAAAACGGACATTGAAACTGAACACTGGATCAGAGAAGCGGAAAACCGGGGTGCGGGAGAAATATTGCTTACCTCCATGGATCACGACGGCACTAAAGGAGGTTTCGATAACGGCCTGCTGAAGAAAGTGAACGACACCCTGGGAATTCCTTTGATTGCATCCGGAGGCGCTGGAAATGTGGAGCATTTTGTTGACCTTTTTCATAAGACCAATGTCGATGCTGCATTAGCCGCTTCTGTTTTTCATTACGGCGAAATTTTAATTCCGGATTTAAAGCAATTACTGAAGGAGAATAATATTGAAGTAAGAATTTAAAAATTGTTGCCGGTTGTCTGTTAGCAGTTACCAGGCAAATCGAATAGCCTTCCAGACTGACAACTGGCAACTCACAACTGATTAGAACATGAAGATTGATTTTGATAAAAGCAACGGACTCGTTCCGGTGATCATCCAGGACGAAAAAACCCTTGAGGTGTTGATGCTTGGCTATATGAATGAAGCTGCATATCAAAAAACTTCGTCGGAGAACAAAGTCACTTTCTTTTCGAGAACAAAAAACCGCCTATGGACCAAGGGTGAAGAGAGCGGCAATTTTTTGCACGTAATTTCAATCAAAGAAGATTGTGATAATGACACGCTTCTCATCAAAGTAAAACCGGAAGGGCCAACTTGCCATACCGGTTCCAGAAGCTGCTTTAATACGGAATACAATCAAAACTTCATTTTTGAACTTGAGAATATCATCCATGACCGATACACTAATCCAGTCGAAGGCTCCTATATAAACAAGCTTCGTGGAAAAGGTATCAACAAGATCGCTCAAAAGGTTGGGGAAGAAGGTGTAGAAACCGTTATAGCTGCCCTCAACGAAACAGAGCATGACTTCGTCAACGAGGTTTCCGATTTGGTTTTCCACCTGTTCGTACTTATGAAAGAAAAAAATGTTAACCTGGACACAATCGCAAAAAATCTTGCTGCGAGACACTCCGCAAAAGTTGACAGTTGAGAGTTGACAGTTGACAATTGAGAGTTGAGAATGGCGAGTGGCCTGCCTGCCTCCAGGGGTACAGCTTGTTCAGCTATTAAGATCGTGAACGTAATATCTAATTCATCCGATGATTGAAGTAAAGCTTTTAGCGACCTTTTCGGGCCATCAGAATCCAATATTCACCGCTGAAAATTCACAAAAACCCGAAATTTTATTTACGGCCGGAAATGATAAAGGTGTGGTGGAATGGAGTCTGAAAACCATGAGCTTTATAAAAGTCATGTTCCCTGTCAGTTCATCCGTGTACACCCTGCATTGCCCCTCTGGCCAGCCCTATTTGATAGCAGGCGAAAGAAACGGCCAGGTTAGTGTATTTGATTTTACAGAACAACGGGTAACGCAGGTCCTGCGTCATCACAAGCTTCCTGTATTTGACATTAAAACAGTGAGCGGTAAGGATGAGATGCTGGTAGCGTCCGAAGACGGGACCGTGTCCGTCTGGGATGTGCAAAGCTTGAAAATGCTTTACAACTTTAAAGTTTCATCAGATACAGTGCGTGTTATCAGTATAAGTCCCGACCAAAAGTCAGTCGCATTTGGGTGTAAAGACAACAAAGTCAGGATATATAAGCTTGAAGACTATAGCCTGGTAGCTGAGCTCAGTGAACATACACTTCCAGTTACATCCCTCCAATTCTCCCCTGATGGCAGGTTCCTGTTGTCGGGAAGCAGGGATGCTCAGCTCAAGATATGGGATACCACAGACTACAGGCTCACTCAAAATGTCGCCGCACATTTGTTTTCCATATATAGCATAGCATTTCATCCGGAGTTGCCCTTCGTTGCCACCGCAAGCAGAGACAAAAGCATAAAGATTTGGGATGCTGACAATTTTAACCTTAAAAAAACTATCAGTTTTGAGAAGGGCTACGAGATGCATCGACTTTCTGTCAATAAGATTATTTGGGATATGGAGAACAGGCTGATATCTGTCGGAGACGATAAATTAGTAAAGGTTTGGGACGTTTTGTGTGAGTGATACGTTATACGTATTACGTTATACGTTATACGTTATGGCTTCCGACTAATCACTATTTACCTATCCGATATGCAACGTAATACGTACAACGTAATACGTACAACTCAAATCCTTTTTATAATCCTCAATTTGTGCGTATATCTGCCTGATTCCTTGCTAAATATACCCTGATTATCGATCGAGTCAATCCTCACCCTGCCTGAAGCATGGATTATTTGTTCATTATCAAGCATAATTCCAACGTGAACGATCCTTCCCTCGTCGTTATCGAAGAAGGCCAGATCTCCAGCCTTACATTCCTGTAGGAACCCAACAAGCTCACCCTGCTCGGCCTGCTGATATGCATCTCGTTTAAGCTTTAAACCAAACTGCCTGAATACCATCTGTGTTAACCCGGAACAGTCTATACCAAACACAGACTTTCCTCCCCATAAATAAGGGGCATTCAGATAGAACATGGCAGCATCAGCCACGCCATTTCTGAACTTGTCCTTTGCCGGTTTAATGGTATCCCCTTCCAGCTTATATTTAGTGTCTCGCAAATAAAAAAACCTATCCAGGGCATTTGGGATATTAGACCCCGCAATTAAGTTCAGCTTTTCATTGCTTGCTGTCTTAGTTATCGTATGGCTAAGTGAAAGACCGAGAATTGTATGGAGATCATGGAGCGCGACAAATGCGGCATGCTCGATTTCTTCAAACTGTTTGCGATCAATCCATCCTTCGTAATCATCATGGGCAATTAATATGTGCAACCATTTGTCGGTTGTTTCCAAAATGGTGAAGTGGTCCCCAAATAATAATTGCGATGACATCTCACTTCTATCTGATGGTTCTGTCCGCACGGGCACCAAAGAGAGATTACATACACCAAATTGTTGATTCATAATTGCAAATAAACTGAATTTCAATTAATTTGAGACTTAAATTTAGAAATGTTAAGAATATAAAAAATTGCAGGATTAAATCATCTTCCGAAGTTATGGGATGATGGATATCGCTTGCATTAGTCACTAGAAACAGAAACCATTTACACTTGTTGTTAAATCTATGAAGAGCTCAGAGAATATAGAAAGAATTTTAATAGCTGTTGAAGACAGTCCTTATTCAGATCAGGCGATTCAGTATGGCATGATGCTGGCTAAGAAAATGGGTTCAAAAATTGCATTTGTTCATGCCGACGAGATTCCGGTAAATACCCCCTTTATTGCTGATCCCATGCTAAGCGAAACCCCGTTAATGATCCCTGAAATGATGGAAGTACAAGAGGAAGCCAGCAAAAGCCTTTTCAAAAGAATACAGGAGCAGTATGGAGACGATATAGAAATTTCGAAATACATCCGGGTAGGTCGCGCCCAGGATGAGATCCTTGCAGTTGCCGACGAGTATAAAGCCGACCTGATAATTTTAGGAACCCACGGCAGAACTGGCCTCGATCATTTTATCTCAGGGAGCGTTTCGGCAAGTGTTGCAAAAAGAGCGAAATGTCCGGTGCTGATTATTCCGAAGCGGGAGTAGCAAGTATCAGGTATCAAGAATCGAGATTCGAGGAAGATTAACTTACACATGAAATTTAGCTATGCAAGATACACCAGCCTTGATACTTGATTCTTGATACTTGATACATAAAAAAAAAGCGGCTACCTATAAAAAGTACCCGCTTTTCCGTTAAAAAAATATCGTCTACTCCGCGTGCAGCCATGCTTTTTTAGCAAGCAGTTCTTCACGGCTTTCGCGAATGTCTTCGTCATCGACACAACAATCAACCGGACACACAGCAGCACATTGAGGCTCGTCATGGAAGCCTACACACTCCGTACATTTATCCGGAACGATGTAATAAACCTCGTCTGAAATTGCAGCTTGAGTTTCGCCAGCGTCAAGAGTTGTTCCATCTCCAAAATCAATCACTCCACTCAGACCTGTGCCGTCTGAAAATCTCCAGGCAGCTCCGGCATCGTAAATTGCATTGTTCGGGCATTCTGGTTCACATGCCCCGCAGTTAATACACTCATCGGTGATTTTAATTGCCATCTCTATCTAAAATTCTATTTGTTAAACTATTTTTACACCCAAACCGGGTAATTGTTTTAAAACGACACAAATATAACATTATTTGAAGTATTTTTTTTGATGACTGAGATTTTGACAACCAAACAACGATTGGAGGCATTTGCGAAATTGGGCACGATTTTGAGCACGCCGGATCAGGAGTTAACGCTCCTGATAAATTCCGCACATCAATTTAATGCGTGGTTTACATCTGACAGTACTGCGAATGCTGTTAAAGCAATTGCAGCAATGCTGGACCGGGCAGACCTGGAGAAATGGATAGCTGACCCCGATAAATTCGACACGGTTGAACCCTATTCAGTAGGGTTAATTCTTGCTGGAAATATTCCGCTTGTTGGGTTTCATGACATCTTGTGTGTCCTCGTTACCGGGAATATAGCCTTGATTAAGCTGTCATCACAGGATACGAAAATGATACCCTATATTCTCACTAAATTAACTGAGATTGAGCCCGGGTTTAAGGATCAGATAAAGTACATTGATCGGCTGGTGGACTTTGATGCTGTCATAGCTACGGGAAGTAATAATACTTCCCGGTATTTTGAATATTACTTCAGCAAGGTGCCTCACGTTATCCGCAAAAACCGGAACAGCGTTGCTATTTTAAATGGGAATGAAAGTCCTGCTGAACTAAGCCAGCTCGGGCACGACATTTTTGACTACTTCGGCCTAGGTTGCAGAAACGTATCTAAGCTTTATGTTCCGAGGGGATATGATTTCAAACTTTTTTTTGAAGGAGTTGAAAGCTTTAAACCCATCATCGATCATCACAAGTATAATAACAATTACGACTATAATAAATCCATATTTCTTGTAAATCTGGATAAACATCTCGACAATGGCTTCCTCTTATTAAAAGAAGACGAGCGCATGGCTTCGCCGCTGGCAGTACTTTATTATCAGGAATATGACGACGTGCGTATGCTTGAAAAAGAACTCATAGACAAAGCCAATCATATTCAATGTGTGATATCATCTGATAATCTTAGCATCAAAACAATAGAACCAGGTGATAGTCAAACACCAAAGCTGTGGGATTATGCTGATGGTGTTGATACGATAGCTTTTTTGTGTAGTATTAAGTAACAGATATAAGGTATCAAGATTCGGAGCCGGTAAGCTTTTAATTTCATTGTGACCTTTTTATTCCTTTGATACACCTGTCTTGATACATAATACCTGATACTTGCTACTAATTCGTAACTTTGAACCTCATGTATGTAATAAAAGTTAAGGGTGTCGCCAAAATTCCTGATTACGTTCAGTTAAGGGATGAGAAATTTACTTTATTGGCGTATTTCAGACTGGACAGACCGGAAAAAGCCCTCGACAAGGCGGGTTTAGCTGAGCATGCATCATACATTTTGGATACGATAAAAGACCTCCCTTTCGGGCAAATAAAAAAATTAGACATCTGATTATGAGTGGTAATTCCGTAATTAAATTACAGGGCGTAGACGTGTACCAGCAGAAACACCTGGTGTTAAACAATGTTAATCTACACATTGATAAGGGAGAATTTGTATTCCTTATCGGTCAAACTGGTTCCGGGAAAAGCAGCTTGTTAAAAATAATTTATGGCGACCTGCATATTGGAAATGGTGAAGGACAGGTAGCGGGTTTTGACCTTAAAAAATTGGCGGAAAGAGATATTCCGTTCCTTAGAAGAAAGCTTGGTATTGTTTTCCAGGATTTTCAACTGCTAACCGACAGAACTATTGAACAGAATCTCGAGTTTGTGATGAAAGCAACCGGCTGGAAAGACAAAAAGCTTATCTCGGAGCGCATACGGGATGTTCTGGAAAAAGTAGGCTTGCGTTCTAAGATAAAAAAAATGCCGCATGAACTTTCAGGTGGCGAACAGCAGCGCGTCGTAATTGCCCGTGCTTTATTGAATGATCCGGAATTAATCCTTGCAGATGAACCAACCGGAAACCTCGACCCTGACACCTCAGAAGAAATTGTAACCTTATTGAAGCAGATCAGTCTTTCAGGTACGTCTGTACTGATGGCATCCCATGATTTTCACATCATTCGTAAGTTTCCGACAAGGATTATTAAATGTGAAGGCGGGCATGTGCATGAAGATGTGACGATATAGAACTAGTATCAGGTATCAGGTATCAGGTATCAAGTATCAGGTATCAAGTATCAGGTATCAAGTATCAGGTATCAGGTATCAAGACTAACGTACCCAGCGGTAAATCGTTTTTATTTACAAACTCCAAATCTTGCTACTTGATACTTGCTACGTGATACTCTATCTGACACTCTGACGCATTTCAGCTTTTGGCAAAAAAATTGTCATAGGCAGGTATGCGTCTTTCAGACATGTTGAATAAAATGAAGAAGAATAAAATGGAAGAGAATAAATTACCTGAGGATCAGGAGTTGAACGAATTAAATGAGGATAGTCTGGCTGAGGAAACTGTAGATCAGACAGATACAGAAAATACGGATGACACTAAAGAAGGCGCTTTATCTGAAGAAGAGAAACTAAAAGCCGAGGTTGCTGAATGGCAGAACAAACATCTGCGACTGTATGCGGAATTCGATAATTTCAAACGCCGGACTAGTAAAGAACGCCTGGAATTACTACAGATAGCAGGTAAGGACGTCATTGTAGACTTATTACCCGTTCTTGACGATTTTGAAAGAGCTCAGAAGTCGATGGAGACCGCTACTGATATCGATGCAGTGAAGGAGGGAGTTAAGCTTGTTCATCAGAAACTAAAAAGTACGCTTTCTAATAAAGGCTTGAAGGAAATGGATGCGAAAGGGAAAGAATTCGACGCTGATGTTCACGAAGGAATTACGAATATTCCAGCACCTTCTGACGATTTAAAGGGAAAAGTTATTGACGAGTTGGAGAAAGGTTATTATCTGAACGATAAAGTTATCCGCTTCGCGAAAGTTATAATTGGATCATAAAAACACAACTAGTTAAACCGGGGATTTAACAAGGTATGCCGGACTGGCATAACTGAAAAATAAAAATGGGGAAAAGAGATTACTACGATGTACTTGGCGTCACCCGCTCTTCTACGGCGGATGAGATTAAGAAGGCATATCGCAAAATGGCAATCAAATATCATCCGGATAAGAATCCTGGTGATAAGAAATCTGAAGATAACTTCAAGGAAGCCGCCGAAGCATACGAAGTTTTGAGCAACGCCGATAAAAAGAAGCGTTACGATCAGTTTGGTCATGCGGGAGGTGCTGCAAGTGCTAATGGCGGAGGCTATGGTGGCGGAAACATGAACATGGATGATATCTTCAGCCAGTTTGGAGATATCTTCGGTGGTGGCGGTGGAAGTCCTTTTGACAGTTTTTTTGGAGGGCAACAACAATCTCGGGGAGGCCGTCGTGTATCAAGAGGAAGTAATCTGAGGATCAAAGTCAAATTAACTCTGGAAGAGATCGCGAAAGGGGTTGAGAAGAAGGTTAAAGTTAATAAACAGATCATCTGTGAAACATGTGACGGTAGCGGCGCAAAAGACAAATCTTCATTCCATACCTGTCATACTTGTAACGGAAGCGGATCGGTACGCCGGGTTACCAACACCATTCTTGGCCAGATGCAGACTACCAGCACCTGCCCTACCTGTAATGGCGAAGGAAGTGAAATAACTGCAAAATGTACTGTTTGTCATGGCGACGGCCTGACAAGAGGAGAAGAAACGATTAATATTAATATTCCTGCTGGTGTGAGCGAGGGAATGCAGTTATCGATGAGCGGTAAAGGTAATTCAGCTCCACGGGGTGGTATTGCCGGAGACCTGATTATCCTGATCGAAGAATTGCCTCATGAATTGCTGAAACGAGAAGGTAATAATATTATCTATGATCTTCATGTCAGCTTTATTGACGCTGCCGTGGGATCAAGTGTTGAGGTTCCTACCATCGACGGTAAAGCAAAAATTAAGATAGAGCCTGGAACGCAAGGTGGAAAAATCCTTCGCTTGAAATCTAAGGGAGTACCGGAAGTTAATTCCTACCACCGCGGCGACCAGCTTATTTATGTTAATATCTGGACGCCAAAAGCATTGTCCAAAGACGAACGTGAAATGCTCGATAAACTAAAAGATTCTCCCAATTTCAAACCACAACCGGGTAAAAATGAAAAGAGCTTCTTTGATAAGATGAAGGAGTACTTTGAGTAACGAGAAGCGAGAGACGAGAAACGAGATGTGAGCTCTTTGGCAACGATTTAAAAGCCTGTCCTTAAAAAGGATGGGCTTTTTTTATTGAACGGTAAAGGTCTTTACACTTCTTCCTAATCTTCCTTTATAATCCAAACCTTCTACAACAACCCGATAAATACCAGGTCTATCAGCAGTGTAGAACTCAATAGGCTTGACCACTCCTTTGTCACTAAAGATGTCCGGATTCCAGTAAATTGTAGACCGGAAATCAGCTTTAGCTTTTTGTGTTTCAGGGGCAGCATAATCCGGCGAGTAAAAAGTACGTGAAACGGTATAGCCCTGGGGCAGGTATTTAATGATTCCTTGCGCGTCTGTCTGAACATTATTATTACTTATACCTGCATATCCCTTTGTTGTAACGATTAGTATCCCAGCTGCCGCTTTTCCACCATAAATAGCTGCACTTGCTCCGCCTTTTAACACTTCCACATAGGCAACATCCTGCATGTTCACCTGGCTAAGATCTGTGCCCATCGGCATACCGTCGACAAATAATTCCATTGCGGGTGGCCCTGATACCATTGTATTTCTGGCCAGGGATCCGGTGACAACACCTTTTTCACCGATGTGAAAATCGAAACCCAATACTTTTCCCTTTAGGGCAAATGCCAGATTCGGATCAGATAATTGCTCCGAGCGAAAGGTATAATCTGCCGGACTATTTCCCAGTTTACTGGAATTGGTAAGTGTTTTTGAATCTTTAACTCCTTTTACAACCACCTCATTAAGTACATTATTTCTTGTAATCAGGCCTTGCTTGAGAAGTTCAGCCAACTCCTCCTTGATATCTTTACCATAGGTCTGCACCAGGTCAGGTATTTCGTCTTTTCGGGAAGCAAAAAAAACATCATTTCCTACCGATTGACGGCTGACTTGATCTAGCTTGATCTGCACGTTTGCTTTTGATTTCTCTGTTCTTCCCTGCACTATAAATCTGGTACTGTCCGGGAACACCAGGTTATCAAAGTTGAACCATCCCTTTGAATTACTTACTGTATCCATTAACATCCCCCCATCCGGTGTGAAGGCGGTCACCTTCCCACCTGCTACCGGAGAACCACCACGGGATACTGTTCCCGAAATACTTATACCCTTCTCTGGAATTAATGACAGTTTTGGTTTATTTTTTGTCCAGTCAAGCCGGCGCCAACCCTGGGTCATGAGGAGGTTATCCAAATGCTTTTGTTTAAGTTTAACGGCTTCAGCGCCGCGAGTAAAATAATAGTTCGGCTGTTCAACGAAACCCTTCAGCTCTGATTTCACCAAAAGTTCGGAAAATATCGTGGTTTCATCATCCTCCTTAACACCTACTCTATCCATATCTGTAACTGCCACAGAAAAGCTCGCAATCGCCTGTGACTGATCCTCAAAAGTGGGTGCAATGTCCAATTTGACCTTTTCCCTTTTCGAATATGCATCTTTACCCGACTGCACTGAAATATTCAAATCACCATTCTTCCTTGTAAAAACCAGACGTTCGGCAACTGCCATGTCATTTTTGTCAAATAGCGTTAGCTGGGCGATACCAGTCTTTAATTCGCCCTTGGAGATAGCGACATCTGCGAACTGCCTTGTCATCTTAAACGATGATTGCAATATAGATCCATCATAAGTTTTAACGGCCACAGTTAGCTCCCTGTCGTCGATTGGAGCTGTTGGAGTAGCGGTTATTCTGATTAAGATTTTATCCTGAGGCTCCGTGTTTACGCTAATCACATATCCATCCTTCGCTGCCGATGGAATGGGGAAAGTCTTTTCCCCCTCGGGCAGAGACACGATAGCTTTGTACGATTGCCCCTCAAAAGGAGTTAGCAGAAATGACCCCATGCCAGCATGGTCGCTTTTAAATTCAGCTACTTTCGTTCCAAGGTTATCCATCACGTAGCCGGTCATATCTTTTCCAAGGCCGTTCGATGCCAGCGCTTTAAAAGCTACACGCGATCGCACCCCTTCTACCTGCTGGCCCCCTTCAGGAAAAAATTGAACTGTTACTGCCTGAGAACCAGACTGAGCTTTATTTTTAACTGTACCGCTTTTGAAGGAATTTACTATTACCAGGCTATGATCATAAAACGATTCCTCGCCGAAATTCCTCATCCACTGGGTATAGCCGCGTATACGATAGTTACCTTCACTGAGGGTATCCGGAAGTGCGATATCCCCCCATCCAAGGCCAGCTGACAAAGGGAGTTTAAGAGTTTTCTTGATCTGCTTTTCCTCGTTTATCAAATCAACATACAGGATTTTGCTTAACATCGACGGTTGGTTTGATCCGTCGACTACATAAGCCTTGAACCAAATATTCTGCCCCGCAGCGTAAAATGGCTTATCAAGATGGAGATAAACTTTCTCGGGTGGATAAAGGTCGTTAATGCTATCTGTTGATGCAATAAACTGCTCCAAACTTAGTTTTCGAGATTGCCCGAATCCGGCCAGAGAATAAAGAAGAAATAAAATTACCACAAAAGATTTCATAGGTGCTAAAGGGTTGAGCAATTGAATATACAAAATATTTTCAATCAGCCTTTTAGCAGCTTTTTACATTAATTTTATGTTGACATATTTTTCGCAAATCCGCAAGCCTTACTAATTTGGAAAATATTAACGCAGAAATTTTACACAAATCCCATATATCATAATTGAATACAGAAGCAAATGGCAGGAACTTTTGATAATTTAGCGTCGCCTATTTAAAGAGGCTCATCCCCAAATGAATATCCGTTCAAAATATTTCCGTTCAAGGGCAATTATCACAACAGTTTTTCTTGCTTCTGTTGGCTCCGTTTTTTCTCAAACTAAGGTTGATTCCATTCAGAAAATGGATGAAATAGTTGTTAGGGGTTATATTACCGAGCAGGCTATATTAAAAGTTCCATCTTCGGTCAGTGTAATAAGCAGTAAAGCTTTGAGAGACCAGCCCGGCATTTCTATGCTACCAGCTTTTAATACGATAGCAGGAATACGCATGGAAGAACGTTCGCCCGGCAGTTACCGATTATCGATTCGGGGAAGTCTTCTGCGTTCTCCTTTTGGGGTTAGAAATGTTAAAGTTTATATCGATGATTTTCCATTAACTGACGCGGGCGGAAATACTTACCTGAATTCCCTGGATGTAGGAAGTATTAACAACATCGAAATACTCAAAGGGCCGGATGGAAGTTTATTCGGAGCTAATTCTGGGGGCGTTGTGCTATTGAATCCTTTCGATAAACGTTCGGATAGCAGCTGGGCATCAGCCAATATTACCAGCGGATCGTATGGCTTGTTCCAGGAAAAAGTGGCTTTACAGAAAAAGTGGAATAACAATTACTTAAACGTTAATCACTCATACCAAACCTCAGATGGCTACCGCGAGCACAGCTCAATGCAGCGTCATTATGGCCAGGTGGGGTATCGCTGGAATTATTCAAATGCCAGCCAACTTCGTTTCCTTGCTTTATATTCAGATCTCGATTATCAGACTCCGGGGGGATTAACGACGGCCCAATACGCGGCAAATCCTAAACTTGCCCGTCCCTCAACACCTGCAGTGGCTGGGCCGGTTGCACAAAAAGCCAGAATTGACAATAAAACTTTTTTTGGAGGTGTTGTTAATGAAACTAAGCTGACAAGTAATTTTCGGCATGTCCTTGCCCTTTTTGGATCGCATACAGACTTTCTTAACCCGTTTATAACGAATTATGAAGTTCGGAGCGAGGGCACCCTGGGCCTTCGCACATACTTCGAACTTGCTGGAAATGGAAAAAAGGCTCTTACTTGGAAATGGAATGCTGGCCTGGAATTACAGGGTACCAACGCAGACATCGCGAACTATGACAACAACAGGGGCGTAAGAGGAAACAGCCAGGCTCAGGATGATATTATTTCACGACAGTTCTTTTATTTCACCCGCTTTTCAGCCAATATTGGCGAAAGGCTTACAGCTGAGGTTGCAGCAAGTTTTAACTATTATAAATATGAGTTTGACAAGGATGTTAAAACGGCAACATCACACTCCGTTAGAAAATTTGATCCTCAGCTAATGCCGCGGTTTGCACTATCTTACCAGGTAAGTGATGGTGTAGCATTTAGAACATCAGTAAGCCGGGGTTATTCAACCCCAACAATTGCTGAAGTACGGGCGTCAGACAATAAGATCAATACAAACCTAGAATCGGAAACAGGCTGGAATTATGAAGGAGGGATACGTCTTCGCGACCGAACTGACCGATTCTGGCTGGACGCCTCGCTTTTCAATTACCGCTTGGAAAGTGCGATTGTACGCAGAGTAAATGCTGATGACACCGAATTTTATCTGAATGCCGGGGGCACGAAACAAACAGGTTTTGAAACTCAGGCTTCTTACTGGCTAATTCATCCCGGGTCAAAAGGATTTATAAGTGGCTTACAACTTCAAAACAGTTATACATTAAGTAAATACTATTTTAGAAGTTATGTCAATGGAGCCGCCAATTACTCAGGTAACAGATTAACGGGAGTTCCCCGAGGGGTAGTCATCAGCGGTATTGACCTGCGTATGGATAAAAATTTCTACTTGTTCGCACAGCATAATTATACCTCGAAGATTCCTTTGAATGATGCAAATAGCCTGTACTCAGGAGAATATAACCTAATACATTTTAAAGCCGGCTGGAGAAGGTCTACGCCTGGAAAACCTGGTTTAGACTTTTTCGCAGGAGTCGACAATCTATTGGATGAAAATTACAGCCTTGGCAACGATCTAAATGCGTTTGGAGGACGTTATTTTAATGCGGCACCCAGACGAAACTTCTTTGGGGGACTAAGGATAATATTGTAGGTGCAAAGCAAGTGCGGTGTTGATTTTCGATTCTGATATCGAAGCCGCTTTGCTTCGATCCAATGTGGTAGAAATAATTGAAATAAGGGGAAACTTGTACCCACATTATTTGTTACGCTTCAGGTTGTAAGCTAGCTCCGCTGGAAACAATAGCGGAGACCGAATAGGTAGCATCTGAAAATTCTAGCAACATGTTTACAACCAGTCCCTCACTTTCTAAAAGTATTTCAATACTGTTCTTTGCCTTCCTGGTGATCAGCGGTTTATACTTTGGCAGAGAATTTCTTATCCCAATAGCCATTGCCACTTTATTGGCAATGTTGTTTCTGCCTCTATGCAGATGGTTTGAGAACAAGGGGATGAACCGCGCGGTTGCGAGTTTGTTGTGCATTCTCACCTTGTTGGTGGGTATCGCAGGCATAGTCGCGCTGCTTTCCTGGCAGGCATCAGACATTACTAATGACCTTTCACAAATTGGCGAACGAATAAGCAAAATCTCTAGTGAGATCAAACAGTATATTGCAAAGAACATGGGGATCTCTCCAGAGAGGCAAAAAGCCTGGTTAGATAAACAATCGTCATCCGGCGGAGCCTCAATGGGTACTGCAACTACGGTGTTAAGCTCAATTATGGGAATCCTGGTAGATACTGTGCTGGTATTAGTCTATTTGTTCCTTTTCATTTCCTCGAGAGCCCATCTGAAAAAATTCGTTCTGATGATCGTTCCCAACTCCGAAGCTAAAGAGGCAAATCAAATTATGGATGATGCCGGGAAAATGGCTCAGAAGTATCTTTCGGGGATGAGCCTGATGATCGTTTCTCTATGGGTCCTTTATGGCATAGGTTTCACTGTGGCTGGTGTTGAAAATGCATTGTTTTTTGCCGTCTTGTGTGGGATTCTGGAAATAATACCCTTTGTGGGCAATTTGGCTGGAACAAGTTTGACATTATTGATGGTGGTTTCCCAGGGTGGAGATGACAAAATGATTTTTTCTGTTTTAGCGACATATCTGATCGTCCAATTTTTGCAAACTTATATCCTTGAACCGCTGGTCGTCGGATCTGAGGTAAATATCAATCCTATGTTTACAATTTTTGCATTGGTTCTTTTTGAACTAATATGGGGTATTCCCGGAATGATCCTCGCAATTCCGATGATTGGTATTTTAAAGATAATTTGCGATCATGTAAAACCCCTTAAACCCTATGGTTACCTGATCGGAAAGGAAAAAAATAGCGACCCTAAAATATTTCTTACCATTAAAAACTGGTTTGGACACTCTAAGAGCAAAAAAGCCAAATCCTGAGCTATCTTCCGCTAATATTTTATAATTTACGCATCTAATCATAACGAAAGGGCCGTGTAACTAAAGTCACACGTGCTCATCTAAATTTCGTTTAACCATAAAAAATAAGATGCTGAGTATCAGAAATATTGTCAAGCAATATGCTAATCACCGCGCGTTGGATAATGTATCTATCGAGGTCGAAAAAGGGAGCGTATTTGGTCTGCTCGGCCCTAACGGCGCAGGAAAAACGTCCTTAATCCGCATTATTAATCAAATTACTGGCCCTGATAGCGGCGAAGTATTTTTTAATGGTGAAAAATTAAATCCTTCGCACATTTCTAAAATTGGTTACCTCCCCGAAGAGAGAGGCCTGTACAAAAAAATGGAGATCGGTGAGCAAATGCTTTACCTCGCTCAATTAAAAGGCATGAGTAAGCAGGATGCTACCAAACGAATCAAATATTGGTTTGAAAAAATGGAAATCGAAAGCTGGTGGAAGAAAAAGGTGGAAGATCTTAGTAAGGGCATGCAACAAAAAGTGCAGTTTGTAGCAACGGTAGTGCACGACCCAGAGCTTATAATTCTGGATGAGCCTTTTTCTGGTTTTGATCCGGTCAATGCACAGGTTATTACCAATGAAATATTAGAACTCAACAGAAAGGGTGCTACAATCATTTTCTCAACCCACCGGATGGAATCTGTTGAACAACTATGTGATAGTATTGCTCTTATCCACAAATCCAAAAAGATACTTGACGGGAAAGTCAAGGATATCAAAAACCTCTACCGCAGCAATACGTACAGAATAGGCTTTGAAGGTCAGTTAACGTCAACAGAAAATACAATGTTTGAAATTTTAGACCAAACCGCCGACAATGACCTTAACTATTTGACCGTGAAAGTTCAAGAGAAATATTCTGCGAATGACGTGCTAAAATTTTTAATTCAGGAGGTACAGGTGAACGAATTCATGGAAGTAATTCCGAGTATGAACGACATATTTATTCAGAACGTAAAGAATTAGCATCATGAACAAAACCTTACTCATAATACAACGAGAATATTTAAGCCGTGTTAAGAAAAAGTCATTCCTGTTAATGACGTTCCTGGTCCCCATGCTGATTATCGGGATGTATGCTTTAGTTATCGCCTTATCTATCAACGGAGGTGATAACGTTCCGACAGTAGAGGTGATTGACGACAGCGGCATTTTTAATAAAGGGCTCAAAGACAAGAAGTCTGTAAAGTTCCATTTGTCGACAGAACCTCTCGACCAGGCTAAGCAAAAAGTTATTGCAGATGATGGAGCATTTCTTTTACATATCCCAAAAGACATAGCAAGCGGAGGGAACCTGGAATTATTTTCGCAAAAAAAGGCAGGGCTATCAGTTATGAGCACAATCGAAGACCAGCTGAATGATGGACTGAGAAATAAAATGCTTCAGGATGCTGGAATCGACGCCGCGACACTTGATAACATAAAGCCTGATGTAAACATAGTTTCTAAGCAGCTAACTCTGGAGGGCGAAAAAGACAGCAGCTCGGGCGCGGCGATGGCTGTTGGATTTGCTGCAGCGATCCTCATTTATATGTCACTTTTCATATACGGAATCCAGGTTATGCGTGGTATAATTGAGGAAAAGACAAGTCGTATCGTTGAAGTGGTGATCTCATCAGTAAGGCCCTTCCAGCTTATGATGGGTAAAATAATCGGAATTGGTTTAGTGGGTTTGACTCAATTTCTTCTTTGGATTATTTTATCCGGAACCTTGATGACAGTTGCAACCAATGTACTGTTTAAAGATAAAATGGAGGCTGTTAAATCGGAAATGCCTGCCGCACAACAGCAAATTGCAGCGCAGTCTGGACCAGGAACAGATATAGTTAAAGCGATACAGACCGTTGAGTGGAGTTATATCCTTCCGGCATTCATCATCTTCTTTTTCGGAGGATATATGCTTTACAGTGCCTTATTCGCGGCAGTAGGATCCGCCGTGGACAGTGATACAGAGACGCAGCAGTTTATGCTGCCAATAACTCTGCCGCTGTTATTTACCTACATCATGTCCTTCAGCTTCATTGTTAATAACCCGGATAGCTCATTATCATTCTGGCTAAGTATCATTCCATTTACGTCACCTATTGCTATGATGGTTCGTTTACCATTCGGGGTGCCCATGTGGGAACTGGCTTTATCCATCGTGCTGCTTATCGGAGGATTCATTTTCACGACCTGGGTTGCATCGAGAATCTATCGCATAGGAATTCTTATGTACGGTAAGAAAGTTAGCTTTAAGGAGCTCGGCAAATGGTTTATGTATAAAGGATAATGGTTGGGCATTAGTGTTTGGTTGTTGGACAGTGTTGAATTAAATTAAGATTCATGACCTCAGAAATGCCCAAGCAACTAACAACTAATAACCAGCCAACCAGAACCGCGATATTAGATCTGGGGACAAATACGTTCCACCTCCTTATCGCAGACATAGAAAAGCAACACCCGTTTATTGTATATCAGGACACTATAGACGTTAAACTTGGCGAAGGTGGTATATCCAGGGGCATTATTTCAAGCCAGGCTTTTGAACGTGGGATAAATGCCATAAAGGAATTCAAAGACCGCATTGTCCATTATGATGTTAGTAAAGTAAAAAGTGCGGCAACGTCAGCCGTAAGAACTGCCTCAAATGGTCCGGAATTTATTACGGCGATAAAAAATCAGACCGGACTAAATCTGGAAATCATTGACGGCGAGCGGGAAGCAGAACTTATTTACTTTGGGGTGAGGGCTGCTGTCAATTTAACGAGTAAAGCTCTGATAGTGGACATTGGAGGTGGAAGTGTCGAATTCATCATCTGCGACAACTCCACCATATTTTGGAAACACAGCTATCCAATTGGGGCTGCCCGCATGATGGAAAAATTTCATCAAAATGATCCTATCACTAAGCACGAACGAGATCAGCTTAAACAATTTCTGGATGAAACACTTTCGGGTCTGCAAGATCAACTTTACTTACATGCTCCTGACGTATTAGTGGGCTCTGCAGGATCTTTTGAAACCTTTGCTGCATTACAGGATCCCGAATTCAAACCTGCGTTTAGCAGACCTGAATTCAACTTGGACCTGAACAGGTTCAGAAAAATATCAGAGTGGATTGAAGAAAGCACCCATCATGAACGGAGCCAAATGCATGCAATCCCCACAGTGCGTGTGGATATGATTGTCGTAGCAACGATGCTCACGAAATATATACTGACTATGAGGGAGTTTAAATCTTTTAAACTTTCGACCTATTCGCTTAAAGAAGGAGTTCTTTTTGAGATGCTTATGTAACTATCGGGACGAAAATAACCGCGTTTAAACAGTGTCAGATTCCACAACATCATGATAAAGAAACATATGCTGAAAAAGAATTCCCCGATTTCCTCCTCATGTCCGGTTTGAAAATCCAGCATTAGAATAGCTCCAATAGTGAACCCGCCCCGAAGGAACATTGGTGGAACAATGAATTGCCGGACGACGAAATTTTCATTTTGCCAATTTCTGTCGCGCATGAGCCCTGGAAGTATACTTCCATATAGGAATAACACTAATAGTGCAATATGCTTAGTCTTTATGTGAAAGATCCCCTGAAAGGTATTGTGCAGGTTGATTTCATTTTGATCGCTGTATTCATGAAACACGCCGGTAGTTTCTACGTGAAAAACGCGTTGCCCCCAGCTAATCTCCTCAAGACCGGCCAGTATATTGAAACCAAAGAATAAGATAAAAAACCAGTGCAAATACTGATGAGTGTGTTTAATTCTAATTGCAACTATTAAAGACAGAATGCCGGCAGCGAATAAGAACGCGAAAGTGAGCCATTCAACGATGCTGTCCTCCTTAATTATATAACGATATAAGCTTTCGTCAAGCAGGTAAAACCCAGCAAAAATAATTGTCAGAAATGGGAATACGAACAAGCCCCATTTAGGGATTCGACCTGTCTCGCTTTTATCAATAAGGACCATACTACGGTCGTAGCAAAATTCATACTAAAATTGAAAAAGAGCTTTAAAACTTACTTATAAGCAAATTGTTCAGAAAATATTAAATTAAACTGCATAATTCCTGATACAGTCTGTGTGTAGGAAGCCCAACAACATTTGTGTAAGAGCCATTTATTTTTTCGATGGCGACCAGTCCAATCCATTCCTGAATTCCATATGCCCCGGCCTTGTCCATTGGGTTTCCAGTCTTGATATAATAACGTATTTGCTCTTCTGTTATAGGTTTAAAAAACACTTCGGAGATTTCGTAAAAACTATGAATTTGCCCATTCTTCAACAAACTAACGGCTGTAATAACCTGATGCATATTTCCTGATAAAGTCGTAAGAATTTCGAAGGCATTTTCTTCACTTTCCGGTTTGCCAAGAATCTTTCCATCGATAACGACTATTGTGTCGGCGGTAATAACGATTTCATCAATAACCATCTCATCAAAAGCCTTTGCTTTCTTTTCGGAAATATATAGGGCTATCTCATGCGGCTCAAGTCCATCGGGAAAACTTTCATCAACTTCTTTCAGTACAACCCGAAAATCAATACCCATAAGCTTTAAGAGCTCCTGCCTGCGTGGAGATTTAGAGGCTAATATTATTGGAGGAAATTGATTGTTCATATTTTGTATTTCTCCAAAAATAAGAAAAGCGGCCATTAGCCGCTTTAATAATTTCAGAGTAGACCGACGATTAATTATTCATTCGTGCTCTTTGCTCAGCAAGCATAGCCTCGTAAGACTTTTTCTGCTCATCATTCAAAAGTGTCATTACTCTTTTAGTAGTAGCTGCCTGGATTGGAGCCATTTTTTCGCGCATGCCTTCAAAGCCGGCACCACCGTTTGCAGCTCTCAGGCTGTCAATTGATTTCCCCTGAGCCAAAAATACTTCTGTAAGCTTTGCTTTTTGATCTGCTGTCAGCTTTAGTGCCTCCATACGAGTGATAGATCTTTCAGCTCTTTCTTGTGGAGTACCTCCCCTTTGGCCACCACCTTGTGCTTTAGCAAATGTTACTACACATAACATGAAGCCTAATGCAATAATTAATTTTCTCATATCGTTCTTTAGTTTTTCAGTTTGATACCATTTTCCTCAAATGGTTTAACCACCTCACAAAATTAATTCAAGCTGCCATCATGTGCTGATGGACTTTCATCGTGCCAGTCGCCACGGATCTTCATTACTTTTTCAATAACATCACGTACGCAACCCTGGCCGCCATTTTTCGGTGATATGTAATGACAAGCAGCTTTTATTTCCTCCACGGCGTCAGCCGGACAGGTTGCCAATCCCACTAATTTTGTTACAGGAAGATCAGGTATATCATCACCCATGTACAGAACCTGATCGGACGATAGCCCGCTGCTTGCAAGAAAGTTGTTGTAAGTTTCGATCTTGGAATCAAGACCGAGAAATACTTCGGTAATACCAAGTCCTTTTAGGCGTAGCTCTATACCCTTAGACCGGCCCCCAGAAAGTGCTACAACATGATAACCGCGCTTCACTGCGAGTTGTAATGCATAGCCATCTTTGATATTGAATCTTCGGTACTGCTCACCAGTTTCCGTCACAAGAACAGTACCATCCGTAAGCACCCCATCAACGTCGAGTACGAAGGCTTTTATATGTTTGATTTTTTCGAGAAACATTAGAGAAGCTGACAGTTGACAGTTGACAGTTGACAGCGTGTTGGGCCAACTAACCTGGACAAAACTGTTTCCTCTATTCTCATATCTCGCTAGTCCTGATTATCCCGCCATTCATAAACCCAGGCAGACTGTATCTGTTCCAAATGACCCTCATTGCTTTCTTCACGGGTACCCGCAAAATTAGGCAAACTTAAAACCCATTCAAGCAGTTCAGTAAATCGAATACGATATATTTTTGATTCGCTGAAGTCATCGCCAAACTTTTCGTAAAGCCCCATTGCAATATCTTCGTAGTCATTCCAATGGATGGGTAGTTCAAATTTTTCGTTAGCCATATATTTGATTCAGCAATTTATTAATGTCCTAAAAACTGGTTTTGGTCCGGTAATGTCACTTCGATATCGCCATCAATAATTACGCACTGACATCCCAGGCGGGAGTTAATTCTAGGATTAACAGCTCGGTCTATAAAATCTTCTTCTTTATCAGAAATTTCTTCAATATTGTCCATTCCACGATTAACATATACCTGGCATGTACTGCAACCGCAAACACCCCCACAGTTATGTTGAAGTTCTATTCCGTTATCGAGACAGACGTCAAGAACAGATTCCCCCTCGGCAATAGGTAGTTCCACAGAGGGTTTTGATGCCTCTTCAAAGTTAATTTTAATCTTAAAAATGTTCATTAGGGCAAAAATAACAAATTAAATTCAGCCCTGCGGATGCTTATGCAAATTGACTATGCTCTGACTTAGCTTCTTATAAAGGTCCTGCAATTCAGGTTGATCCTTCAGCATTTCAAGGTGCGAATTTATGATCTCCATGTCCTCACGGACAGCCGGACCGGTTTGAACGGATACGGGATCATACAATTGCACTTTATGAGCTGTTTCAGCTATCAGGGGCCTTATAAGATCAAAGTCCAGATTCTCTTCTTTGAGTAAATTTTGAGAAACTGCAAACAGGTGATTAGTAAAATTACATGCAAATACCGCCGCTACATGCAAGGCCTTTCGCTGAGCAGAGGAAAGTTCTGTTACCTTTTCTGAAATACGGTCTGCGATGGCCCTTATGGCTGCTAAGTCGTCCGGATTATTTGCCTCGATCGCTATAGGAATTTGTCTGAAATCGACCGCCTTATTTTTAGAGAAAGTTTGTAAGGGATATAAGACGCCGATATGATCGGATACACCTATTAAAGCATCGATGGACGTTGAACCCGAAGTATGAACAATCAGTTTATCTGTTAGATCCAAAGATTTTGCAAGCTCTGTGATTGCGCTATCTTTTACGGCAATAATGTATAAATCAGCGGATCGGTTTATATCATCTATATCAAAAATCGCTTGAGAAGCAAGGGTATCCGCCAACTGCTTTGCATGTTCAAGATCACGACTCCAAACCTGGTCGATTGTTTGCCCGGCCATCTTAAAAGCACGGCCTAAGTGTGTAGCAACATTGCCACTTCCTAATAAAACGATATTCATCAGGCTGCCTTTAACTCTTTATTTCGTCGGAAAATAGAAAGCAGGAAACCAACGACCATAATAATCGTTCCGCCCCAGAAGAAATTTATATAGGGAAATTCTATTGCTTTTAACACGACCCAACTCTTCTCCGCTTTAGGTTTCTGATATACCATAAGCTCAAGTTTATCTTTATCCGGATAAACATTTGTAAAACGCAACTTCAATCCTGCCTCATCAACCTTTTTGCCAAAGTCAAACTTTGACCCGTCCTTCAGGAGATAAACTGGTTCCGAGTTGTAAGTCTTACCATTTGAATTGATTTCCAATTGCATACCGATAGCTATATCCTGCGCGGTAACAGGAATATTCTGAATTTTCGCCGCACGGTTTATCCCCTTAACAGTAATGAATCCCTCACGGAAACGAACAGTATCGCCCACATTAACTTCATGATTAACTGGTTTTTCATAGCTTTCATCATCTGAATGCCCTTCATGATCCTCGTGGTCTTCCTCTTTAAGTGGTACACTGCTCACGTGTGTGTAAATATCATGGAACAAATAATGACGTGTATCCGGTGAAGCAATGATTTGCCTCATCTTTGCATTTTGCTGGGCATTGGGATACAAATTGAAGTTCTCTTTAACCTTACCGCTAACTGAGTCAACAACCTGGTAATTTATTCTATAATAGGTGTTGACGCCTTCGGTAGAATCCCCTTTATAAGTTACTGTGTACCGATCCATCTTGACAGGCTCGTCTTTATAAAGGATAATGTTTTCGCGAGGATTGTTGCTTTTTGCAAATTCATCGCCAAAGCCAATTCCTGTATTATTGACAGAGATCACATTGTTTGTTGCTGCAGCAATCAAAGCCCCCACGAGCAATAATGCAAACCCTATATGTGCAACCGCCGAACCTGCAAGCCGCCATTTGCCTTTAAATGCATCTCCGAGAATTTTGGCGTTTGCAAGAATAGAAAAAACTGCTGCATATGTAAGGATGATGTACATAAAGTTGGTGTACACCTTGGTGATATATACTGCCGCGGCTGTTATGAACAACGACAACACAAGCGAAATAGCGATGCTGACGAAAAATTTCTTGGCGTCGGTATTTTTGTATTTTAGATATTGAGAAAATGCAGATATAAATGCTATAACGACAGCAAATGGTACCTGCCACTTATTATAATGCTGAATTACATTAGGGGGAGGTGCGATCTCTGTGCCGAACATGGCATTAAAAACAGGTACGGAGGTAGTTGCAAGAATCTGTATACATGCAACTGATAATACCAGCGCACCGATGAATAACCAAAACTCTCTCGAATAGGTTTCCTCATCTTTCTTTGTAATAGGTAATTCCTTCCATCGGATAACTAGGAACGCGATCATCAAGCCAAAGAAAACCAACACGTAAGATACAAGATGCCAAAACATCCCGAGATCGGTAAACGCATGGACCGATGTTTCTCCAAGTATACCACTTCGCGTAAGAAACGACGCATAGAGAACAAGAACAAAGCTAATAAGCACTAAAAAAGTTGCCGTGAAGTATGAGTGCCCCGAATTTTTATAAGCGATCAACACGTGAACAGCAGCAATTAAGGTTAACCATGGAATGATTGAAGCATTTTCAACCGGATCCCATGCCCAAAAACCTCCAAAGTTCAGCGCTTCATAGGCCCAGAAGGAGCCCATAATGATGCCCGTACCCAGAATCATTACAGCAAAAAGAGACCATGGCAAAGCCGGTTTTATCCATTCGCTATAACGTTTTTCCCATAATCCGCCTATGGCGTAAGCAAAAGGAATTATCATTGAAGCAAATCCAAGAAATAAGGTAGGGGGGTGTATAACCATCCAATAGTTCTGTAGTAGCGGGTTTAGGCCGTTACCATCAGTAATTAGTGTCAAATAGTCTGGTCGGGAAAAAATAGGCCCTGGGACGGCGTCGCGAAGCAAAATAAACGGCGAACTTCCTATCCTCTGACCGAACAACTCAACTCCGACCAGCATTGATGCAATAAAAGCCTGCGACAGCATAACAGTCGTCATAACTGAGTTTTCCCAGGTTTTGCCCCTCAACACGATAATGGATCCTAAAACACCTTGCCAGAAAGTCCACAACCAGAAACTACCTTCCTGCCCTTCCCAGAAAGATGAGATTATGTAGTATACCGGGAGAGTTTTAGATGAATGTGCCCAAGCGTAGTGATATTCAAACAGGTGATTATAAATGATGTAAAATAGGCAAGAACCGATACCAACAACCGAAAGCAAGTTTAAACTGAAAGCAGTTCTCGCAATCTTTTGCCAACCGGCCACTGATTGTTTTTGAAAAGTATCTCCGTGAGAATTAACTGTTGCAAAGTAATAACTTACCGTTGCCAGCAAAGCTGAGCAGAACGATAGGATGATGAAGAATTGACCTAGCTTGCCAGGAAGAAGGTTTTCTCCAATAAATTGTACGTCCATTAAGATTTAGATTTTTGCGGTAGTAGCAGATACTTCAGTAACTTCTACCTCGTCTTTGGTGTATTTAGATGGGCATTTCATCAAGATTTTCGAAGCGTGAAATTCATTACCGATCATCTTTCCTGTCAGAACGATTTGCTCGGAACGCTCAAAATCTTGTGGTTTGGAACCGCTGAATACTACCTTGCACTCCTTACCGTCGTTATCTTTGAGGTAAAAGGAAAAATAGTTGGCATCTTGAACAGGATTGTAAAAAAGTTCTTTTTCTTTGTTTAATTGGCCTACAACATGCAATTCCGATTCAGTTTGACGAGCGTCAGTGAATGAACCGTATGTACTCGAATCTGCGTAGGTGCTGATGATGACACAGATAGCAATAGCTATAATGATCATACCTGCGATAGAACTTTTCTTCATTGTTGTGAATATTAGAACCTAAACGGCGATTGCCACCACAAAAGTACTAAATGCTAAACTTTTGAAGCAATTCTAACAACAATGTTTCTATATTAGAATCATTCTAAATAAGTTATACGTTTTACGTTGTACGTTCTAAGTGTCTAAACGCTGCACCAGCCGTCAAGGTCTAAAACGTGGTTGTTATACGATTTATAACGCTGCGCTGACCGCCCAGGCGTAAAACGTACAACGTAAAACGTATAACTCAATTATGGCCAGATTCCCATATTCATGTATGACACGGCAACTTTGTTAATTGAACTAACAAAAGCGGCAGTACGAAGGCTATCAATTCTGGAATTTTCCATTTTGATCTCACGAATCTCATGATATGAGCGAATCATTGTATCCTCCAAGCCTGAATTAACGAGCTCAAGTTCTGATGCACCTTTAATGATCATACTTCTTTGAGTTGCATCGAGGGTTACGCCTGTAGATTTTTCAATTGTGTTGACAAGATTGAGATTTGCATTCTCTTCATAACGCTTGTCCATACGGCCAAACGCAACATGCGAAAGGTTTTTCAACCACTCGAAATAGGATACGGTAACACCTCCGGCATTGCAGTACATATCAGGAATCAGAATACAACCTCTCTCAATCAAAGCAGACGCCGCATCAGGAGTAGTAGGTCCGTTTGCAGCTTCAGCTATAATTTTTGCCTTAATATTTGCAACGTTATGTTCTGTAAGTTGATTTTCAAGAGCTGCAGGAACTAAGATATCGCATTCCTGTTCAAGACCCTCAGAAGAATTCTTAAATTCTTTGTGAGCCTTTGAAAATCCAAGGATTGAACCTGTTGTTTTTCGATGATTAAAAACTTCATCAAGATCGAACCCTTCGGAACTGTAAATTGCACCCTCAAATTCGCAAATACCCACGATCGTGGCGCCAAATTCTGTAAGGTATTTGATGGTGTAATATCCTACGTTACCCATACCTTGAACAATTACCCGCTTGCCGGATAAACCTGCTTCAAGACCAAGTTTCTGCATATCTTCAGCAACGCTTACGCATTCGCGGATGGAAATGGCAACACCACGACCAGTAGCTTCTTTTCGTCCAGCAATACCATGAAGCGCCAGCGGCTTTCCCGTCACGCAACCCAGGGCATCCAGCTGGCCCGGATTCATTGTCTGATAGGTATCGGCTATCCAGCTCATTTCTCTCTCACCGGAACCATAATCAGGAGCAGGTACATCTATTCCGGGTCCAATAAAATTCTTTTTTATCAGCTCAACGGTGTACCGGCGTGTAATATTCTCCAACTCCGCAACCGTGTATTCTTTAGGATTAATTTTAATACCCCCTTTGGCTCCACCAAAAGGCACGTTGACAATCGCACACTTATACGTCATCAATGCTGCAAGAGCCATCACCTCATCCTCATTCACCATTTCACTATAACGAATCCCACCTTTCGTTGGTGACTTGTGATGAGAATGCTCAACACGCCATGCATCAATCACCTCAAATCCATTCCCTCTTCGAATCGGAAAACGGAAGCGGTATACACTGTTACATGATCTGATCTGATCAAGCAATCCTTCAGGATGTGATGTAAATTGCGCTGCATGATCAAAAAACTGGCAGACGTCTCCAAAAAAAGATGTTTCGGAATGCGCTGCGTCTATAGACTTAGCCATACTGTAAATAAATTTATTTAATAATTGGTTTATGCAAAGTTGAAAGAAATTAATTGATACTAAAAATGAAAATCACTTAGTGTACCAAGTACATTTTCCAAACCAATTCAAAAAACTTAACAGACAGATTTTAAAGGCAGATTTTTTACTTCTGTTGCTTCTCGATTTTTTTTAGCCTGTTGTCTATTGAGAACAAATAGAATGCCAGTCCAATGAAAATTGCGGCCAACACCGCCACCACAACATATATTTTGCCGGAGCTCCGTAGCTCTGTCGCCATTTCAACTTCAGAGCTTCCCTGTGCGAAAATTGAGGCCGCCGTCAAGCATAAAAAACAGATTACAAAAAGGAATTTTTTCATTGTTATAGTTTTGGGTATTATGTATCAAGTATCGAATATCGAGGCTGGCGTTTAACCTGAAGATCCGCCGCTCTCAACTGTCAACTTTCGAAATCAACTATTTAAGTTTTCTTGTTTCCGAATCCGGAATCTAAGATTTGTAATCCACAGGCTAACCAGAATCCATCCTAGACATGCAGGATAAAAAACAGGCCTTAACTCCGGAGCCATATCTTTTGTATTAAAACCCGGGTTTCCACCGTTTCCGGGATGCAGGGAATCTGTCATGCGCGGCAACACGAATAATAAGACAACCATAATAGGAAAAGCAAAAACGTTGTACACTGAAGATATTTTGCCTCTTTTTTGCTCCTCGTCCATTGAATTACGAAGAACCAGATATGCCATATAAATCAAAAGCGCAATAGCGGAGCTGTTTTGCTTCGGATCGTTACTCCAGGGTTCGCCCCAAGTAAAATTCGCCCAAATCATGCCGGTTATTAATCCCAATATTCCAAATACGATCCCAACGTTGGCGCTCTCTACGGCCATCAGATCATCATTCTCATTGCCTTTGTTGAGATATTTAATGCTGTAGACAAATGATACGGCCAGCATGGTGATCATTGCAAACCACATCGGAACATGAAAGTGAATGTTTCGGATTGATTCGTTAAGGATAGGCTTTGCGGGCACATGAAAAAGAAACCCGCCAATGATTGAAAAAAGTACCAGCACTATGGCCAAAATTTTCCACCAGCTTTTGTTCATAAGATAATATTGGTGAGCAAATGTAATATATGTTAAATTGATTTTTGTAAAAACAGAGGCAAATTGCGAGTGTCAGTGTAATTTTACTAATCTCGCCACAAGTAGGGGAACAAAAGAAGCGAAGTGGTAATTACGATGACATTGATAGCCAGCAAAATTGCAATTTCATCATATGAAACTGCTCTGTCTAAACCATCCAGTGCGTTTTTAGATAATTTTATCAAAACCAGCAGCAAGGGTATGACTACGGGAAAACTTAGTATCGCCATCAAAGCCCCTCCGTTCCCCGCTTTTGATGCAATTCCCGATATCATAGTAAATACCGATGCAAAGCTTATACTCCCTAACACAACCGCGAGCATATAAAAAAGCGGATCACCCACCGGATTTTTAAATACAAGGGAATAGAAGCCCAAAGCGATTATTGACAAGAGTAGCATCAATAAAACATTATAGATAATTTTGGATATTATAATTGCGTGGGGGCCTGCAATGGTGTAATAATAGAGTTGTCTGCCCCTACTTTCCTGCATAAAGCTTTTAGTGATCGCATTCACCGACGCGAAAAGCATAATGATCCAGAATAATGCGTTCCAGGTTGGAGGATTGCTAATTTCCCTGAATGACAGATAACAGACAAATACCGTTGAAACCACATAGAGGAGAATGCCATTGAGTGCGTAACGCGAACGCCATTCAAGCATTATTTCCTTTCGGATCAGAAATTTAATCTGGTGAATGAGGGTCATTTCAGGCAAAGATAGAGTTTGTTTTTGCATAATAATCGTAATTTGAGACATGTATAGTTCACTCCTCGATACACAAATCGGCAAGCTTGTCATCAGATCAAATGATCAGGAGGTCTGCTTCGTAGGCTTTCCCAGTGAAATTCCGGACGAAACACCAAATCAATTAACTCTTTATGCATTAGAGCAATTCAAATCCTACTTTAATGGAATTTCCTGTTCCTTTGATTTCAAAATGAAACAACACGGCACACCATTTCAGCAGTCTGTGTGGGATGAGCTGACCAAAATTGACGCCGGGAAACCTATAAGTTACGCCCATTTATCAAAGTTGATGAATAATCCGCTAGCGATCCGTGCAATAGCTTCTGCAAATGGAAAGAATAACCTAATGATCGTAGTTCCATGCCACCGGGTTATTGGAAGTAATGGTGACCTGGTAGGTTTTGGAGGCGGACTTTGGCGTAAAAAGTGGCTACTGGATCACGAAGCAAAAATGCTTGGGATCGGACAGACTAGCCTGGCATTTTAGGACTTGTCTTCAGGGAAACCTTCTCCTTGCCTGAAAATAAAATTATAATAAAAGTTCCCGCAAACATCAAACCCCATCCGATCCATTTAAACTTTATCATTCTTGTGGCTGCTGCAGCAAGTTTCTTTAAAGGAATAAAGCTGAAATAATCGTTCGCCTTAAAATATACTGCTGTAAGTGTGAAAACAAGCATCAATAATAATAACCATCCGGAAAAACGGAGGAGGCCTTGCTTCCGTGTTACCGCTGCAATAAGGGCAAGGGCACTCAATGAATATACGATTGATGCGAGTACAGTATCAATGTCCCAGTAATTCCAATTACCAAAAATTGGGACTCGTAACATGGGGCACATGCCACCAACCAATACGAGTATCACACCCAGAAGTCCCGTATAATTTTTAGCTGTCATATCGTAGTTTCTAACCTTTCAAGGCAGAATGCGGGGCATTTCCGTCAGTAAGCTCCATCTTCTCAGCAAAGTGGGCACAGTAATCGCGAAGGTCTTCCACAATGGCTTCCTCACCGGTGGCACGTAAAAAGCTATCACCCATCGTCTGCAGAGTTTCGTAAAAAAAGCGTTTCATCTCGTCAACGGGCATATCTTTAGTCCAAAGGTCAATGCGAAGAGAATTTTTATAGTTGTGATCCCAAAGTGCGAGCATCATGGATTTTACTGGCAACGCCTCTTTATTTTGAGCATCGGTAGATTCCCAAAGGATGTTTTCCGGTACGTTCTGTTCGTCTAGTTCAATGGTGAGTTTTATTTCAGCCTTTTTCATGTGTATTCGGGATATGAGAAACGAGCAGCTCAAGTGCCCGCTCGTAAATATTTTAATTTTTTTAACTGAATTGGGTTTTAATCAAAACAATTAATACGGCGACAAATATGAGAAATAGTAGTTCAAATAACCAAATTCGTTTCAGATCGACAATTAATCTTCTGAACAGCAAATCTGAAATTAAACTGACGAGTAACAACCCTGCCAGTGGTACAAGGCCGAGGAATCGCCAGCCATTTTCGTCGGGAAAAAGCAAAAGATAAGTCATGCTTACCAGTAGAATGGAGGAAAAGATGTTAAGCGGAGTCAAGCGTAACCTCATTTCTTTTTCTTATCCTTTTTATGTACGGCATCAAACTTTACACTCTTTCGCTTTCTGACTCCGCCAGGTTTATTGTTTCTAACTTTTGCAGTGGCACCAGCCTTCACAGCCGGCTTGGCTCCTTTAGAGTTTTTAGCCTTCTTTTCATGGAAGGCACCTTTAAACTCAGGGTCATCACGCCGCTTTTGTAAGTCTATCTCACGGGCTATATCCTGACGCTCCTCATATGGGGTATCGTCAATAAAAACTCCGTCAGGAATTTCAATTACCGGAATCTGCTGACGGATCAGCTTTTCAATTTTTTGGACGTAATATTCTTCCGATGGGCTGCAGAATGTGATTGCATCACCCGTTTGCAAAGCTCTCCCCGTTCGACCTATTCTGTGCACGTAATCTTCAATAATTATTGGCACGTCGAAATTTACGACATGGCTAACATCCGTAACATCCAGACCGCGCGACGCAACATCCGTCGCAACCAGAATTCTGATGTCACCATCTTTAAATGCATTAATCGAATTTATACGGGTATTCTGACCTTTGTTCGCATGAATCACTCTAACCTGCTCGGCGCCATACCGGCGTTCAAGGAAATGAAAGATGTTATCAGCTACTGTTTTTGTCTTACAGAATATGATAAGCCGGGTAAAGTCTTCAGTATCTTTCAGCAAATGCTGAAGCAAGTTAAGCTTAGTTTTGAGGTTCGGAACTTTATAAAGGACCTGACTAACTGTTTCGGCGGGAGTGGCTTGTGCAGCAACCTCAATTACAGTGGGATGCTTCAGGAAATCCCCGGATATTTTATGTACCAGGTCACTCATTGTTGCCGAGAAAAGAAGATTCTGTCTCTTTCTAGGAACTACTTCTAAAATTCGATGAATAGATCCAATAAATCCCATATCCATCATCTTATCTGCTTCATCCATGACCAGAAACTTCAAATACTGCGTATTAATGTTTCCGGCAAGGTATAGGTCTAAGAACCTGCCTGGAGTGGAAATAATTATGTCTACTCCTTTTTTAAGCTCAGCAATCTGGGTTTTTGGACCGAGTCCTCCGTATAACACAACAGTACGCAGATCGGTATACTTAGCGAAAGTTCGAACATTCTGTTCAATCTGCATTGCCAGTTCACGCGTAGGGGCAATAATTAATGAACGTGCGTCATTTCCCTGAGCATATTTAAGTTTCATCAGCATCGGCAGCACAAAGGCCGCAGTTTTACCTGTTCCGGTCTGCGCAATGCCCATGATGTCCTGCCCCGACAAAATAGGCATGATCGCTTTTTCCTGTATCGGTGTTGGCAAGGTATAGCCCGCGTCTGCAACAGCATTCAGGATCTGGCGGTTAAGCTTAAAGTCTTCAAAAGATAATGACATTTGGCAAAGGTAGGGATTAGCAATGAGCTATCGTTATCGGCTACTACACATAAAAAAAGGCGCACCTTTTCGATGCACCTTCTTTTATTGCTTATGGAGGTGATTAAAAGTGGAACTGAACTCCAATTTGCGGAGTAAAGAAATTAGTTCCGATGGAGAACCTGTCATAACCAGCACCTTTAACTTCGTTTCCAGCAGAATCTTCTACACGATAATTGTTGTAAGAAATACCTCTGAATGCGAACTCAATTCCAATTTTCTTAGTCGGAAAATAAGCAAAACCAGGAGATAGCGCTACGCCGACTGCAGTAGATGAACCTACTTTTGCACCAGCCTCACCATTTGCGTCTGTTGCTTTAACCGTTCCAAATGCCAAAGGCACAGCAGCCTGGCCAAAAAATTTGAATTGATCGCTTAATCCAACATAATATCTGCCAAAAGGACTTACAACGAATGCCTCATTGTAACCGCTTGGGCTTGCTGTTCCAACTTTAGAATAGTTGTAGCCAACACCTGTTCCCAAGGCGAAATTATCAGATACAAAATATCCTAAATTTGGAACCAACGACAAAGTTTCAGAGGCCTTAGCACCATCTGCGTCAGATTTTTGTGAGTCATAAGAAGCTGTTCCACCAAGAATCCATTTTCCTTTTTCGGTTTGTGCATTTGCGCTCAAGGCAATTGCAACTACTGCTGTTAATGATAAAATTAACTTTTTCATAATTGTGTATTTTAAAATAAATAAGTCGTTTACTTTCGACTACATGACAAAATTAGTCGAAAATTCTTACTCGCAAAATTAATTTATCATCACCAAAAAGACTGTTTTTGTAAGTGACTGATCTACTGCCAATATTATTTTCGTATTACTTAATGATTACGCTTAAGTGACAATAGGGTACAAAAACGAAGAATAGTTGATATTAAAATTTTAGAAGAACAAATTGGGCTGCCATTACAGAATCTTCAGAAAGAAAAATTAAACAATTCGGATTTAAATTTGTATTTTTAGAATTATAACAAACTTTAGTCGAATGGCAGACATTATTCCAAAAGATGAAATACTGATTAAGGAGATTCTAGAAGCTGCCCGGGAACTCTTCTCCAGATACGGACTTAAAAAAACCACAATGGACGATGTGGCACGGGCTGTTGGCAAAGGGAAAAGCTCCCTTTATTATTACTACACGGGAAAAAATGAATTATTTGAGGCCGTAGTACTTGATGAACTAAAGAAGATCCTTAAAGATATTCGTATTGCAATAAACGGCGAACCATCGTCAACCGGCAAACTTAAAGCATTTTTAGTTGCGCGTCTCCAATTGAAAGATAAAATGCATAATCTGGGAAAGGTTATTCATGATGATATCTTCGACAACTTCAAGGAAATTTGCCGCCTTAAAGGGGAATTTGAAGCTACTCAGGTGGAAATTGTCCGTGAAATCGTTTACGGAGGGGTCCAGTCTGGTGAATTCAGGGAGATGCCTACTGATGAAATTGGATTCTTCAGTCGATGGACGGTGGCTGCATTTGGTGGATTGGAGTTGCCGCTTAGTACTTCTCCACGCCTGATTGCTGATAAAAACTCGATAGACAAGATCGTAGATTTTATCCTTTTTGGAATTGGGCGGTGATACCATTCTTTACCGGAAGCGTACTTATATTTTTGTGCCCATAATTTCCGAAGTTTGCAGGATTAAAATCCCTGAATAGCAATGATCTCAATCCTCATAAAATCTGCCACAATTATAAACGAAGGAAAATCTTTTAAAGGAGATTTACTAATACAGAATGGAAGAATTGCGAAGGTTGGCGATCGCATTGATGCGTCTGCTGATAAAATAATTGACGCCTCCAATCTTCACCTCCTTCCAGGCTGCATTGATGATCAGGTACATTTTCGCGAGCCCGGGCTTACACACAAGGCAGATATTTATACTGAAAGCCGTGCCGCCGTTGCCGGTGGTATAACTTCATATATGGAAATGCCGAACACTGTACCTAATACACTAACCCAGGCCTTACTCGCAGACAAGTTTGAAATCGCCTCACGTACATCAGCCGCGAATTATTCATTTTTCATGGGAGCTGGCAATGACAATCTCGACGAGGTCTTAAAAACCGATCCTAAAACAGTGTGCGGCATCAAAGTTTTTATGGGTTCATCTACTGGAAATATGCTAGTTGATAATGAAAAAACTCTTGAGGGAATTTTTAGTAAAGCTCCGATTTTGGTTGCGGTTCATTGTGAAGATGAAGCGACGATTCGTGAAAATGCGCTGAATTTTCAAAACCTGTATGGAGACAATATCACTCCCGAGATGCACCCGCAAATCCGAAATGCAGATGCATGCCATAAATCCTCCTCTTTCGCAGTAGCATTGGCAAAAAAATACAACACACGTTTACACATCCTGCATATATCCACCGCGCTGGAGACTCACCTTTTTGAAAACAAGTTACCATTATCCGAAAAACGAATTACTGCTGAGGCCTGCATCCATCATCTTTGGTTTTCGGACAAGGACTATCCTAAAAAAGGCAACTGGATAAAATGGAACCCTGCGATTAAATCAGGCGAAGACAGGCAGGCAATTCTTGAGGCTGTTTTGGATGGAAGGATAGATGTTATAGCTACTGATCACGCACCTCATACTATAGAGGAAAAATCGCAAAGCTACATTAAAGCGCCTTCAGGCGGCCCGCTGGTCCAGCATGCTCTGATTGCGATGCTACAACTTTACGAACAGGGGAAGATCAGCCTGGAAAAGGTGGTTGAAAAAATGGCACATAACCCTGCGATATTATTTCAGATTGAGAAAAGAGGATTTATTCGTGAAGGATATTGGGCTGATTTGGTATTAGTCGATCTGGCTAAACCGACCGAGGTCAGCAAGGAAAATATACTCTCAAAGTGCAGGTGGAGCCCGTTTGAAGGATTAATCTTTAGCGCTTCAGTTGACACAACTATCGTATCAGGAAAAATAGCTTATGAAAAGGGCCATGTTATTGACGACGTCAGAGGCGAGCGGCTGATGTTCGACAGGGTTAAGCATTAAGCAGGGATACTAATCAAAATGTAATAATAATCCCCAACCTTCTCAATTGCTTCTAAACTAAGTACATTTGCCCCAATTATGGCTACAGTTTCAATTAACCTCGCTACGGGATCGATTCAAAAGGAAGAAATTATTGTTGGAATAGATCTGGGAACTACTAATAGTCTTGTCGCTTTTATTAACCCGGAAGGAAATCCGCAAGTGATTAACGATACTGGTAAAGGTGTACTTGTACCTTCAGTAGTACATTTTCAACAAGACGGAAGCGTTATTGTAGGTAATGATGCAAGGGAATATCTAATCTCCGATCCCCAAAATACCATCTTTTCAGTCAAGCGCCTCTTAGGTCGTTCGTACACGGATATTCAAGCACACAGCGATACGTTTTCCTATAAAATAATTGACGACAACACTGAAAGTCTTGTTAAGATCAACGCTGGCGGTAAATATTATACACCGATCGAACTTTCCGGAATGATCTTAAAAGAGCTGAAAGATCGTGCCGAACATGCCCTCAAAACAGCAGTAAACAGGGCGGTTATTACCGTACCAGCTTATTTCAATGATAGCCAAAGGCAGGCGACACGAGATGCCGGTAAACTAGCTGGCCTGGATGTGCTGCGTATCGTAAATGAACCGACCGCTGCAAGCCTGGCTTATGGCATTGGGCTTAATCCCGAGGAAGAAAAAACCATTGCGGTTTATGACCTTGGCGGCGGGACTTTCGACGTATCCATTTTGAAGATACAAAACGGGATTTTCGAAGTTCTTTCAACTAACGGCGATACTTTTCTGGGGGGTGATGATTTTGATCAGGCAATCGTAAATTATTGGATTGAATCCAATGGACTTGGCGAAAATATTGATAAAGGCCTTCGTCAGGCCCTGCGTTTAAAAGCTGAAGAGGCAAAAAAAGCGTTGAGCACACAAAATTTATTCAACGATCAGGTTAACGACATTCCTTGTGCTATCACGAAAATAAAATTCGAGGAACTTATTAGTCCAAAAGTTGAACAAACTATCAAATGTTGCCAAAATGCTTTGGCTGATGCCGGGCTGAAGGTTGACGATATCCAGGAGGTAGTTATGGTGGGAGGCTCGACCAGAACTCCTATTGTAAAGCGAAAGGTCTCAGATTTCTTCGGCAAAGTTGTTCACGACAAAATAAATCCTGACGAAGTTGTTGCTCTTGGCGCGGCCATTCAATCGGACGTACTGGCTGGCAACAGAAAAGATATTTTATTGCTTGACGTCACTCCGCTGTCTCTTGGGATTGAAACTATGGGCGGACTTATGGACGTGATCATTCCACGAAATGCAAAAGTTCCGAGCAAAGCTGGGCGACAGTATACTACATCAATCGATGGACAGGCTAACATGAAAATTGCTGTTTATCAGGGTGAACGAGATCTGGTGAAAGAAAATAGAAAACTTGCAGAATTTGACCTAAAGGGTATCCCGGGAATGCCTGCTGGCTTTCCTAAGGTAGACATTAATTTCCGCCTAAATGCCGATGGTATCCTCACTGTAGAAGCTGTAGAGCTCCGCTCCGGGGTTAAACAAGAAGTAGAAGTGAAGCCTACATATGGATTAACCGATCAGGAAGTCGAAAAAATGCTGATTGACAGCATAGAGAACGCGAAGGAAGACGTTAGCAAAAGGATGCTAATAGAATCTCGAACGGAAGGTGAACAAATGATTTATACAGTTGAACGCTTTCTTGAAAAAAACAAGGATCATGTTTCCGAACAAGAATTGACAGATACTAAAAAGCTTTTAGAGGAACTAAAAAAAGCTCTTAGCTCCGGTGACAAAGATCAAATTCATAAAGCAATTGATGAGCTTAATGAATTTACAAGACCATTTGCCGAGCGATTGATGAATGTGGCAATTAGTGCCGCTATGAAAGGGAAGGCTATTGAGTAAAAATAGTATGGTGTAAGTTGCAGCAATTAACTTGGAACGGCTGAAGTTACCGCTAGCAAAAAACCAGGAAGCAATGAAGTCTTCCTGGTTTTTTTACTCGTTGATACGATAGCAAAATAACACAGCACGGAGAAGTCTATTAAATCCCCGCTTCGCGAATAATCTCCTGTTCACGGAGACCTTCTATGTTATTTTTCTTTTCATAATCATCCTTCGCTTCCTCGAAGCTGGTCAATATTTCAGCTATTTTATCCAGATTATCTGCTACGTTCTGATGCATTTCGGGAAGAACTTTCTCAAGAGTTTTATTACCCAGATCAAAGTTATCTATTTCAATTTTGCCAATCTTCTGAACAATTGCAGTCTGGCTGTTCTTTAAGTCTTCCAGTTCATGCGTTATTTTCTCCATTAGATCGAATTTTTTCAACTTATCCATATTCTTTATGATTTGGTTTAGCAGGATAATGCAATTATGCTGCCAGTATTAGGATTGGTTATCACCTTGAATGGAATTTCTACCATCTAAGATTGTCAGGATTGAAAATTTATGTTGTTTGAGCTGTGACTCCCCCCTACTACCACCAGATACGGCCCTTGTGGAGCGCAATGAGGAAACTGTGGGTATTTACAGGATGTTTCAATTGGTTTAACGAATGAATTGAACTAATAACTTAGTTTGAATAATAAATTTTGTATCTTGAATAAAATTTCCGCTATGAAAAAAATAGTTGTCCTCATCCTGGTACTAATTGCATCCCATGCTCATTCTCAAGTTAAAGAGGCTGATAATCTACATTTGCTCGACCTTTTTCAAAGTCAGCGGTTTATCGAGGCATCAGAATATCTCAAACAAGTGTATCAGGAACCAATATCCGATAAGAAAATATTATCCCGGTTCGGTTACAGCCTGAAGATGGCGGGGAAGTTAACCGAGGCCGAAGGCTACTATCGCAGAATTCTCGAAAAAGATTCTACAGAGGTTTCTACACTATTTAGTCTGGCAGGGATTAACCAGACGAAAGGAAATTATAAAAAAGCGGGTGACTATTATAAACAGATACTCGCTATCGACAGCAACAACTTCGCCGTTTACAGTCGATTAAGTGACATGATTGAAAGCTCTGAGGGTTTGGTCTTTGCAACACCATATCTTGCCAAAGCGAATTCCCTTAATCCTTACGATGGCGACATTGCGTATAGCTATTCTAAGGTATTAAAATCGGTCAAGCAATATAAATTAGCTGGTGCAGTTCTGGATACTGCTATTGCTGCGGACACAACCAACATGTTCCTTTTACGTGGGAAAGCTGAGCTGGCCTATGCAGAAGATAAATGGCCCGTAGTAATTGAAATAGTAAACCGCCTGATTGCGCTGGGAGAAGAGAATGCACTTCAACTTAAAATGCTGGGAGAGGCCTACTATTCAGTCAAAAAATATACCCTGGCCATCGAGATCCTTTCCGGTCTTGAGGAAAATGATCAGCAAACAGAATCATCTTTATACTTTATCGCCATGAGTTATAAATCTCTTGAAAATTATCCCAAAGCAATTGAATATTTTAATAAAACCCTGAAAGAAAGTATCAGCCCCAATACATCTGAATATTACGCCTTGATCGGTGATTCCAACCAAAAAAGGAATCAAATGAAGTCTGCCCTGGCATCCTATCAAAAAAGCCTGTTTTTCGAAAATAAACCAATGACGATTTATTCAATGGCTACTATTTATGATCAAAAACTAAACGATAAAGCAACAGCTTTAAAATATTACAAGCGATACCTTGAAGCCAAGCCACCGAAGGATCATGAAAGTTATATAGAGTATAGTAAATACAGAATCGCACAATTAGGAAAATAATAAAGAGGGTAATAGATCCCTCAAATCAAGCCGGGATCAGGCTTGATTCATCAATCGTGCGACATACTTGCCGATAATATCAAACTCAAGATTTACGGAATCGCCCTGCCTCAAATTCTGCATGTTAGTATGCTCGAAAGTATATGGGATTATTGCTACAGAAAACGAATTTGCCCGCGAATTAATTACTGTCAAACTTATACCATTGACGCAAATGGAGCCCTTTTCAACCGTTACATTTCTTAAGGCAGCATCATAGCTGAACGTATATTCCCAACTGCCTTCAAGTGCCCGAACCTCATCGCAAATAGCAGTTTGATCGACATGACCCTGAACGATATGTCCGTCAAGACGTCCGTTCATTTGCATACAGCGCTCGAGATTTATAATATCTCCAGGCTTAAGTGATCCGAGGTTGGATTTTTTAAGCGTTTCATCAACAGCTGTAACCGTATGCGCACCATTTTCAATAGCAACTACTGTTAAGCAGACACCATTATGAGATACCGACTGATCAATTTTGAGTTCCTGAGAGATTTCTGACTTGACCGTGAAATGAATATTTCCTTTATCAGCCCGAACACCTATCAGGTGACCTAAATCTTCTATAATTCCTGTAAACATTTATCGAACCTTAATATTCTTTTCTATGCTTTTTCCAAGCTGATGTAGACTCAGTTGAGTTTTCCAATAGCGCGGAAGGGCTATCATTTTTCATGAATTTTGCAGCAATTACCGCGGCGATCATCGCTTCCTCCTCGTCACTGCTTTTTAAATCATCCGGTGAAAAATATTTACTTACAAAATGAGTGTCAAAATCTCCGCTAATAAATGCGGGATGCTGCATAACATATTTACCGAAGCCCAAAGTTGTCTGGATTCCGGTTATTGTATACTCGTCAATTGCCCTGATCATTCGTTCAATTGCTTCCTGGCGATCCTTACCATGGGTAATGAGCTTTGCTATCATCGGATCATAATAGATTGGGATATCCATACCCTGCTCAAATCCATCATCTACCCGTACTCCTGGGCCTTTTGGTGTAATATAGGTCTGCAGGTTTCCTATGTCAGGGAGAAAATTATTTGCAGGATCCTCGGCGTATACACGTACCTCGATAGAGTGGCCGTTAATTATCAGATCATCCTGTGTAAAACTCAATTTCTCGCCCCGGGCAACTCTGATCTGCTCTTTTACCAAATCGATTCCCGTGATCATTTCGGTAACCGGATGCTCAACCTGCAGCCGGGTATTCATCTCCAAAAAGAAAAAATCAAGATTTTCATCCAGGATAAATTCCACCGTTCCTGCTCCTGTATAATTACAGGAGCGTGCAGCATCGACCGCGCTTTGTCCCATTTTGTTACGTAGCTCCGGACTAAGTACCGATGAAGGTGCCTCTTCAACCACCTTTTGGTGACGTCGCTGGATTGAACAATCGCGTTCAAAAAGGTGAACAATGTTCCCATGATTATCCCCCAGAACCTGGATTTCAATATGCCTTGGCGAGGAAACATAGCGTTCAATAAAAACTGATCCATCCCCAAAAGCAGATGTAGCTTCAGATACTGCAAGATCCATTTGTTCGATGAAATCTTCGGCTTTCTCGACTATTCGCATGCCTTTACCACCGCCACCAGCCGCAGCTTTGATAAGAATAGGAAAGCCAATCTCAAGGGCTCTTGCTTGGGCGAGCGGAATATCCGTTATGGCCTCCTCTGTACCAGGAACCATCGGAATGTTATATTTTAGAGCAGCGGCCTTGGCAGACAGCTTATTTCCCATTATTTCCATCGCCTCAGGTGATGGGCCGATCAGTATCAAGCCAGCGTCTTTCACCTTTCGGGCGAACGCAGCATTTTCAGAAAGGAAGCCATAGCCGGGATGTATTCCTTCAGCGCCAGTTGCTTTACATGCATCAATGATTTTATCGCCGAGCAGATAAGATTGTGAAGAAGCAGGTGGTCCGATACAAATGGCTTCATCTGCATATCTGACATGTAAGGCATTACGATCTGCCTCAGAAAAAACAGCCACTGTTTTAATTCCCATTTCAGAAGCAGATCGCATAATTCGAAGCGCTATCTCACCACGATTGGCAATTAGAATTTTTTTCATCAATAAATTATCATTTTATCTGCTAATCCACTATTTATCAGATCACGATCCCGTGACGGGACTAATGGTGGAATTGCATTAGCAAAGATACGCCATTTAAAATCCTTTGATGCCGATAGTTGATGATCTTAGTGGATCTTCTTTAAGATTTCGAAAGTATACTCAAGCATGGAATCATTTAAGTCAAGGTGCGTTACAAAGCGTATCATTTGCTTCCCGAAGGTATTGCATTTGATACCCGAATGATTTAGATGCTCAACAAAGTCTTCTGACTTGTAATGGCCATCCAGTTCAAAAATCACAATATTTGTGTCAACAGGCATAACACTCTTTACATACGACAGACCTCCCACGGTTTCTCCTAATACTTTTGCCCGCTTGTGATCTTCAGCAAGTCTTTCAATATTATTATCAAGAGCATAAATGCCCGCTGCGGCCATGAATCCAGCCTGCCGCCATCCTCCTCCCATAACCTTTCGTACTCTTTTTGCCTTATGAATTAACTCCTTACTTCCCAGCAAAACTGAACCCACGGGTGCACCAAGCCCTTTTGACAAACAAACCGATATCCCATCAAACATATCCCCATACTCCTTAGGGTCATTTTTTGTTTCCACCAAGGCGTTAAAAATCCGTGCGCCATCCAGGTGAAGCGAAAGGCCTTTGAGTCTGCAAAGATGATATATCGGGGCAATTTGATCTGTGGTGTAATAACTTCCGCCCCCCCGATTTACAGTATTTTCCAAAACAATGAGGCTACTCTTAGGGTAATGGATATTATCGGGATTGATGTGGGGTTCAATTAAATCAGGGTTTAACCGTCCGCGGTCGCCATAAAGGAGGCGCACAGACGCTGAGGAGTTGAATGCTATACCTCCACCTTCATACCTGTAAACATGTGCAGTTTCATCACAAATGACTTCTTCCAAAGGATTTGTAAAACACTTAATAGCGATTTGATTTGTCATAGTGCCGGAAGGGCAAAACAGACCAGCCTCCATCCCAAAGATTTCAGCGGTTTTATTTTCCAGTTTATTTACTGTTTCATCCTCTCCGAAAACATCATCTCCAACTTCAGCGCTCATCATAGCATCAAGCATCCCTGGAGTCGGACGTGTTACTGTATCACTCCGAAGATCAACTGTCATTCTTTTTTCATCCATGGTTAAAATTAGATTTAATCTGCTTTATTAAAATATTTTTTGAAAGATTTTCATTCACAGATCTATGGTTAACACATTATTCCGAATCACTGATACACAATGAAAAGCAATGCCTGTTCCTGAGAACTACCTTTTATGCTGTACAGAATTTTATTTTGTCCATTTTTTTAACTTTCGTATAAATTCATACATTTAGCTTTTTATAAGCAAACGAAACTATGATCATTATTGCAGATGGAGGGTCTACCAAGACCAATTGGTGTTTATTGAATAAGGCTGGTCAAAAGATATATTTTAATACCCAGGGTTATAATCCATACTTTGTTGACACAAAATACATTACCGAGTCCCTACAAAATGACTTGCCTTCTGACCTTCAATTAGATGAGATTACAGAAGTAAATTATTACGGTGCTGGATGCTCAACAGACGATAAAGTCAAAATAGTTGCCGACGCAATGAAGGCCATTTTCAAAAATGCCGAAATACATGTCGGCCATGATTTGTTGGCTGCTGCAAGGGCTCTACTTGGGCTTGATACTGGTTTTGCTGCAATTTTAGGTACAGGAACGAACACTGGAATCTACGACGGAAAAGAAATCGTTCACAATATTGACTCTGCTGCTTACATATTGGGGGATGAAGGTAGTGGATGTTATATAGGTAAAAAATTATTGACTGATTATTTGCGTGGTTATATGCCAGAAGTCGTGAGGCAACGGTTTTGGGATACCTATAAATTAACCGTGGATGAAGTAACTGATAATATCTACACAAAACCATTGGCGAATCGCTTTTGCGCCAGCTTTAGTAAATTTGTGTACGATAATAATGTTCATGCAGAGTATTCCAGAGGCATTGTAAAAACTTCGTTCGTAGATTTTTTTGAAAATTTAGTCAGTCACTATCCGAACTACAAGGATTACACATTCAACTGCATAGGATCAGTTGGTTATAATTTCAGAAATGTTCTTGAAGAAACTGCTATAGAATATGGAATGGCAGTCGGCAAGATTATTCGTTCTCCAATAGACGATCTGGTACGCTATCATGTCGAACTTGCCCCAAGGGGAAATTAAATCGAAATCCTAAATTATTGTGAGGTAATTAGCGATTTGCTAATTCGTTTACTTTCCGAATGAAAGCTCTTTTTGGAAAAGTCTGGCGTATTTTCTCTTGTCGAACTTATAAAGTTTGGCTGCACGGTATGAAACACCCTTTTGTTTTTCATCGAGTTCCTTCAGGATGTCATAGTTTAACATCTTCTTCCGGAAATTCCGCTTGTCTAATTTTTTGTTGAGTATAACTTCGTAAAGATGTTGAAGCTGGGTTAAGGTAAATTTTTCGGGCAGCAATTCGAAGGCTATTGGCTGATAGCTTATTTTGTTTCTGATCTTATCAAAGGCCCTCTTAAATATCTTATCGTGATCGAATGCGAGCTTTGGTAGGTCGGCGAGCGGTGTCCATACTGCTCGACGTGCATAATTCGTTATCGGTGCTGGTTTGAGATCTTTGTTTCCACTCAACCTTATCATTGCATAATACCCTACCGTGATCACCCTCCCCTGCGGATGCCTGTTAACATCCCCAAAAGTATAAAATTGATCCATGTATATTCCTTTCAGTCCCGTTAGCTCATACAAAATCCGCTCGGCGGCGTTATCAAGGCTCTCTTCCTGTTCAACAAGATATCCTGGTAGGGCCCACCAATCCTTGAAAGGTTCGACGTTACGTTCTATCAAAAGGACTTTAAGTTCTCCCTCATCGAAACCGAAGATTACGCAATCGATTGAAAATACTGAATCAAATTTGGGCAGAATTGTTTCCAAAGCTTTCAAGAATATTAAAGACTAAATATATATGATTAAAAGGAACTGGATGAAAAAATAACGGAAAAATTACTTAGTGTAAAAAATACACACTATATTCGTTTGCACTTATAGATTATTTAAGCTTGGCTAGGATAAAAAAAATTGGTGTTTTTACTTCTGGTGGTGACGCCCCGGGAATGAATGCTTGCATACGGGCTGTGGTAAGAACTGCTATCCATGACGGACTTGAAGTTGTTGGGATACGTCAGGGCTACCAGGGAATGCTTGAAAGCAATTTTTGGGATATGAGCGCCCGCGATGTCGGAAATATCATTCACATTGGCGGAACGATTTTGAAAACCGCCAGATGTCTCGAGTTCAAGACTCCCGAGGGTACAAAAAAAGCATATGATAACCTTAGGTCATATGGGATTGATGCCCTTGTAGCCATTGGCGGAGATGGCACAGCAAATGGCGCAAGCAGGCTTTCTCTGACCCATGGAATTCCGGTAATGTGTATCCCGGGAACTATCGACAATGACCTTTATGGCTCTGACTTTACACTCGGTTTCGATACCGCTACAAATACCGTTATCGAAGCAATTGATAAAATTAGGGATACTGCTGCTTCCCACAACCGACTTTTTTTTATTGAAGTTATGGGACGAGATTCCGGGTGCATAGCATTACGCGCTGGCATAGCGGGCGGGTCTGAAGCTGTTCTACTTCCAGAAAGAGATACCGCGATCGATGAGCTTATTGAAAAACTGTCAAGTCATGCAAATAATCATAAATCTTCCAGCATTGTAATTGTCGCCGAAGGGGATAAAAACGGAGGTGCATATCATGTTGCAGAGCGTGTTAAAGAAAAATTTGACTTTTACGACAGTAAAGTCACTATATTAGGGCATTTACAAAGAGGCGGTAGTCCGAGTAGTTTTGACCGCGTTTTAGCCAGCCGGCTTGGTTTCGCAGCAGTAAGAGCATTACTAAATGGAAAGGACAGGCAAATGGTTGGCTTGCGCGGGAATGCTATTGTTCTTACCCCTCTTGAAGAAGCATTGCATTTTTCTCATTTCAAACTTGAGGATGATCTGCTTGAAATGATAAATGTGTTATCAATATAGTTAATATGATTGCGGTAGTATATAGTGGGTCGAGGTTTGCAGACTGGAAGCTGGCAGAAAAAGGAAAGATTGTTTCAGAATTTAAAACACAGGGAATCAACCCTTTTTTTAACGATAATAGTTCTATAACACAGCTTTTAAACAAAAATGTTCAGCTGATCAATAATGCTGAAAAGATTAAATGGGTATACTTCTTTGGAGCCGGGGCATCTTCCTCAGAGAGGAAAGAAGTTGTTTCCGACGCCTTCGGATCATTTTTCCGTTATAGTCGGGTTGTCGTAGATCATGACCTTAAAGCAGCTGCTCTGGCAGCTTGCGGGGATGAACCTTGTGTTTTAGGGATTTTAGGAAGCGGGTCAAATGCTGCATATTTCGATGGTAAAAAAGTACACAGCAACAATTACGGGCTGGGCTATATTTTGGGAGATGAAGGATCTGCTAACTGGCTGGGTGTAAATTTATTGAAGGCGTTCCTTAACAATAAAATCCCTCAAGAATTCGAAAAATTGTTTCAAAAAAAATATGACCTGGACAGGACACAAATCCTCGATAAAGTCTACAGACAGCCACAACCGGCCTTATTTTTGAGCTATTTTGCAGATTTCCTGATGGAACATCGCAGTGAGGCTTTTGTCAAGCAGCTGGTGATCCGTGGGTTTGATATTTATTTTAAAACCTATATTATTCCGCTTAAAACTAAACATCCAGATACCCCCATACATATTGTTGGAACAGTAGCTTCGGGTTTTCAGGATTATTTAAATGAAGCTGCACAAAATAACGGTTTAACCATCGGGTCAGTAATAAAAGAGCCGATATATAACTTGTTAAAATATTACTCAAATAAAAATTAAAACCGTGAATCCTATATCGCTTGACTTGCATGCGACAAATTTTACCGGATTCATGACAATCAAAAACAAAATAACAGAACGATGAAAATTGGAATTAATGGATTTGGCCGTATTGGCCGTTTAGCTTTCAGAGCTGCTATTGAGCGTGATGGTGTTGACGTTGTCGGCATCAATGACCTAGTTGAACCTGATTACATGGCGTACATGTTACGTTACGATTCAACTCATGGTAAGTTCAATGGCACCATTGAAGTTAAAGACGGAAATCTTGTAGTTAATGGTAAAACAATCCGGGTAACTGCAGAAAAAGATCCGGCAAACTTAAAATGGAATGAAGTTGGCGCTGAAGTGATAATTGAATCTACAGGGCTCTTCCTGACACAGGCGGATGCTCAAAAACATATTGACGCTGGAGCAAAGAAAGTTGTGCTTTCCGCCCCTGCAAAGGATGATACTCCTACATTTGTGATGGGAGTAAATCATAAAGACCTTAAAGCAGATCAAAATATCGTTTCGAACGCCTCATGTACCACGAACTGCCTTGCTCCCCTCGCGAAAGTTCTTCATGATAACTTCGGCATACTCGAAGGCTTAATGACGACCGTCCATGCAGTTACAGCAACACAAAAGACTGTTGACGGTCCTTCGGCAAAAGACTGGAGAGGTGGAAGGGGTGCATATCAAAATATCATTCCATCATCAACAGGAGCTGCGAAAGCAGTAACTCTTGTAATCCCTGAATTAAAGGGAAAACTAACCGGTATGTCCTTCCGTGTTCCTACAGCCGACGTTTCAGTTGTCGACTTAACAGTTCGTCTCGAAAAAGGTGCGACCTATGATCAGATCAAAAAAGCTATGAAAGATGCATCTGAAGGTGAACTTAAAGGCATTCTTGGGTATACCGAAGATGAAGTAGTTTCAACAGATTTCCTTGGCGATGCACGTACATCAATCTTTGATGCGAAAGCAGGAATCGCTTTGAATGACAACTTCGTTAAGGTTGTGTCTTGGTATGATAATGAATGGGGATATTCAAATAAGATCATAGATCTTGTTCAGCATATCGGAACAGTAAAATAGGAATAGGATTTATAAAATTCGTACGATCTAATCGGAGAATTGTCTGGAATAGGATTGGTAGGTTGATTGGATTGTAGGATTAAGACAAAGGTTCTTTGGGACGGTCTCGCTTTACCTTCACCGACAGACGCCGCCATTCCGAACGCAATGAGGAAACTCATCTAACTGAGCCCTGCTTTATTCATAGAGCAGGGCTTTTTCGGAGTATAAAGAGCCATTTATCAAGTTTCGACATTGGGGATCAACTTCAAAGTAAAATTGAGATCAACATCCCTGATCCTGATTACCGGCCCCAAAATCTTGCTACTTGAATCTTGATACCTGGTACTTGATGCTTGTTACTAAATAAAACATGAAAAAAATATCCTGGGGAATTATTGGTTGTGGCAATGTCACTGAAGTAAAAAGCGGTCCCGCCTTTAATCTTGTACCTAATTCTGAATTAGTTGCTGTAATGCGACGAGACGCCGGGAAGGCAGAAGATTACGCAATGCGCCACGGTGTCAAAAAATGGTTTGCTGATGCTGGAGATCTGATCAATGATAGCGACGTCAATGCCCTTTACATTGCAACTCCCCCTGCTTTTCATGAGGCCTATACTTTGCAGGCATTTAAGGCGGGGAAGCAGGTGTATGTTGAAAAGCCCATGGCATTAGATTCTGCAGAAGCCGAAAGAATGGCCCAAGCTGCTGAGCACTATCAATGCAAATTAAGTATTGCACACTATCGCCGGGCCCAACCTCGTTTTAAAAAAATATTGAAACTACTGAATGACAAAACCATTGGCGAAATTCTCGCTGTGGAATTGCATTTTCACAGCCCTTATCAACCTGGTACGGAAAACACCTGGAGGATTAACCCGGCAATATCCGGCGGTGGTTTGTTTCATGATCTCGCACCTCATCAATTAGACCTCATGGTATATTTTTTTGGGAGGCCATTAAAAGTTGAGGGCTCGTCATTAAACCGTGCAAATCTATATGACGCTGACGATTATGCCCAAGCGAAAATTATATTTGAGAACAATATTAAATTTCATGGCATCTGGGATTTTAATGCGCCATTTGGTAGTGAAGAAGACCTATGTGTAATAAATGGCAGCCACGGTTCAATAAGCTTTGAAGTCTTTGGAAATGATTGCGATTTAACGATAGGGGAAAAAACTGAAAAACTCGAATTCGACTATTTACCGCACGTGCAGCAACCCATGATCGACCAGGTTGTAAAATACTTTATAGATGAAGGTAGTAACCCCTGTCCAGCCGAAGAAGCAGTTGCGGTTATGACAATGATGGATAAAATCACTGGTAAAACGGCTTGAATCTTAATAGTTTTATACTACAGTCATGAAACCAAGCAAAAACTAAATTCAATCGTTACTTCTTTAATAATCTTAACACCAAGCCACCCAAAGGAGGTAGGTTCATTAGTCCGGAATGTTCTTTACCATGCCAGAATATTTGCTCCGAAATCACCTCCTGATCTGTCGAAAATCCACTGCCATAAAATTTCACATCGTCGGAGTTGAGGATTACCTTCCATCTCCCTTCTGCCGGCAAGCCAATGCGCCAGCCTGTCCTTGGAACTGGGGTCAGGTTAAGTATTATTAGTAAATCGTTATCGCGTTCGTGACCCTTACGGCTATAAACCAATACCGAATTTTCCGCGTCACCTCCCTCAATCCATTCGAAACCAGTACTTTCAAAGCTTTTTTCATACAAAGCAGGTTGTGAAGTATATAAATGGTTTAGCGATTTGACCAATTCGTTAATGCCCTGGTGCGGAGCATGTTCCAATAAATGCCAGTCGAGTGAATGATCAAAATCCCACTCCCGACTCTGCCCTATTTCATTTCCCATAAAAAGGCACTTAGTTCCCGGATGTGTGAACATATACATATACAGTAAGCGCAGATTAGCAAATTTCTGCCATTCATCACCAGGCATCCTATTGAGGAGTGAACCCTTTCCGTGGACTACTTCATCATGGGAAAAAGGGAGCATGAAATTTTCTGTGAAAGCATACTCCGTGCTGAACGTTATCCGGTTGTGATTGTATTTGCGGTGAACCGGATCTTTAGAGAAGTATTCCAGCGTGTCGTTCATCCAGCCCATCATCCATTTCATGCCAAAACCAAGCCCTCCCGTATACGTCGGTTTACTCACTCCGGGAAAAGCTGTCGACTCTTCCGCGATAGTTTGCACATCTGGGAAATTTGAATATACCGCTTCATTAAATTCTTTAAGGAAACATATGGCTTCCAAATTTTCATTTCCTCCAAATTCATTAGGTATCCATTCGCCCGCGTCGCGCGAATAATCCAGATACAACATGGAGGCGACAGCATCAACTCTCAGCCCATCAGCATGGTAACGATCGAGCCAAAAGATTGCATTGCTGATTAAAAATGATTTAACCTCGTTCCGCCCATAATTGAAAATGTAAGATTTCCAATCGGGATGAAAACCCTTTTTCATATCAGCATGCTCATACAAATGTGTTCCATCAAATCGATATAAGCCATGCTCGTCTCCCGGAAAATGAGACGGAACCCAATCCAGAATCAAACCGATATCATTTCTATGAAGTTCGTCGATAAGGAACATGAAATCCTGTGGTGTACCAAATCGCGATGTGGCAGCAAAATAACCCGTAATCTGGTATCCCCAGGAGGGATAAAATGGATGCTCCATCATTGGAAGGAACTCGACGTGAGTGAACCCCATATTCTTGATATAGGGGATCAACTGTTCGGCCATTTGACGATAGGTTAAAAATTCACCTGGCGACTCAATGTTTCTTGCCCAAGAACCAAAATGCATTTCATAAACCGACATTGGCTTATTCAGTGCGTTCTTTTGAAAACGTGTTTTCATCCAATCCGCATCCCGCCATTCGTACCAGGTATCCCAAACTATGGAAGCTGTTGAAGGTGGCTCCTCCCATCTCAATGCAAATGGATCTGCTTTTTCGAGCTTATCACCAGTATTTGAGCTTATATAATATTTGTAGACTTCTCCTGTTGATATGCCAGGAATAAATGTTTCCCATATTCCCGAACCATCCCACCTAACTTGCATCGGATGGGAAGTTTTATTCCATCCATTAAAATTGCCTTCCACGCTGACATGCCTGGCGTTCGGCACCCACACAGCAAAATAGGTTCCTTGAAGGCCCTGATGTGTTACCACATGTGAGCCAAGTTTTTCATATAATTTGTAATGTTTGCCAGCCCGAAAAAGACTTATATCGAAATCAGTGAAACGCGAATACCAATCAGTGTTCGGATCTGCAATAATTGGTACGGAATCAGTTAGGGGTTTACTTTTTTTCGCCATATGTTAATCACAGGTATATCCAATTGAATAAATTGAATATACCTGTTTATAACAAAGATCAGGCAAGAATCTCAATTCGTTTGAAATTCTTGTTGGATTTCACTCGGACTCGACGAAGTTCATCAAAGCTTAGATCTCCTGAATACTCGCGTCCGTCTATATACACTTTTGTTGGCGTGAACGGAAGTCCGATTATTTTGAGATCATAGGTCTCATAACGCGGTGTGAAGAGCCCCTCAATTGATTGAGTAATAGTCATTGAGGATACATCTCCTTTTACTACATATTTCTTTTCGAGGTAAATATCCTGCTCAAAGGCAAATGTATCATCATGATCTTCATAGTAAAATGAATTTGCTTCATAATCTGAGTAATAAATTTGGAACATTAGTTCGTCAATCTCAAACTCACCTACATATTGCATTAGTGGAGATTCTGGAATAACCGAACCGGCTTTAACAAAAATCGGCATAGAATCAATCGGGGCATCGGCATAATGTTCTCCACCCCCATCAATCATATCGTGAGTCCAGTAATTGTACCATTTGCCTTTAGGAAGATAAACATTTTTATGCCTTGCGCCTGGGTCAGTGACTGGGGCAACCAGGATCTTGTCACCAAAAGTAAAGATATCCTGTATGTTATGAGTATGCGTGTTTTCCTGCTCTTGCATTACCAATGGGCGAAGGATTGGGAAATTATGCTTATGATGTTCCCAGAAAACAGAGTAGATGTATGGCATCAGGCGATACCTTAAGCCGATGAATTTGCGATTAATTTCTTCAAATTCCGATCCGAAGCTCCATGGTTCCCGCTCGGCTGTGTCACCGGCCGAATGTGCACGCATAAATGGCGAAAATACCCCCATTTGAATCCACCTCGCAAAGAGTTCGGCATCGGGTTCACCACTGAACCCGCCGATATCAGTTCCGCAGAAAGGAATTCCCGACATGGATAAACGCTGTAATTGAACAATCCCAATTTGCAAATGCTCCCATGAAGCAACGTTATCACCGGTCCATACCGATGCATAACGCTGTACCCCAGAATATCCCGCCCGGGTTATCGTGAACGGACGTTTATTTTTTTGCAGTTTTTTCAGCCCATCATAGGTTGCCCGAACCATTTGCATTCCGTAAACATTATGAGCTTTCCGGTGGGATCCATGGAACCCGTCATAGTTATGCCTCACATCGTTTGGAAAGGTCCCTGCCCCAAAAACAGCTGGCTCGTTCATGTCATTCCATACACCGGCAACGCCTGCATCTACTAATTCCTTGAATAATCCACCCCACCAGGTTCTAACTTTTGGATTTGTAAAATCAGGAAACTGGCACCGTCCGGGCCAAACATGACCTTCCATAAAGTAGTCATCACAGCGGCGGCAGAAATAATTATTTTGCTTGCCTTCTTTAAAGACGCTATAATTTTCGTCAACGCGAATACCCGGATCGATAATCACAACGGTTTTGAAACCGTCATCAGCAAGCTCTTTAATCATTCGCTGCGGATCCGGAAAGTACTTTCTGTTCCAGGTAAAACACCTGTAACCGTCCATGTAATCAATATCAAGGTAAATCGCGTCACAAGGAATCTTGCGTTCGCGGAAGTTTCGGGCGATATCCTTAACTTTTTTTTCAGGGAAATAACTCCAGCGGCACTGGTGAAAACCCAGGGCCCATTTTGGAGGCATCTGATGCGTACCAGTAAGTGTATGGTACCTTTTCACTACGTCCATTATGTGTGGACCATGAATATAATAATATTGCAGCTCCCCGCCGTCGGCCCAAAAGCTTATCTTATTACTATCCTCCTGAGCAAAATCAAACTGGCTTTTAAAAGTATTATCGAAAAAGATCCCGTAACTCACACCCTCGTTAACTCCCATATAAAATGGGACCGTTCGATAAAGTGGCTGCTGGCCTTTTCCGAATGAATATGCATCGGTATTCCAATTCACAAACCTGTCACCGCGCAGATTTAAGTCACTGGATTTATCGCCAAGCCCATAAAACGCTTCGGACAGCTGACATCTTTTCGTTGCATACACATAATAGCCGCCGAAGTCAGTGTTCTCTTCCCAGTGCATTGGTTCAAGATCCTCATTGATTACCTTCCCATTTATATCTTCAAATGAAATCTTAAAATCGTGTTTACGGATTACACATGCTACCGAATTTGTCTCAACCCTGTAGGATTCAGGTTCATCTTCTAACTTGAAAACCGTTACTTTATGTTCCAATGATTCAACTGCGTAGGAGAATTCCTCCAGGAAAACACTTTGGGGTGCCAGCCTCACTCGGATTATCTGGTCACTAATTACCCTTACTTCGACTTTAGAATTACCGTCCGAAAAGTAAAAATTATTGCGGTCCTGAACGTATTCAGTGACCGCGGAAAGATATTTTTTTACAATGGGCTCCAGCCCCACGACCGGATTATTAACGTGTTGCATATCACTTTCCAAATCATTGATATCCAGCTCCGTTATTATCGGATCTTTACTAACTTCCATATATACATAATATTTTAAACAGCTTAAGAGGACTTACTAATTAGCTGGTGATGACCTGTAGTGCGATTACGCAAAGATAATATGCCGACAAAATACCAGTTTAGACACATACTAAAAAATATATCTCACTTTATACAAAATAGCAAGTCCCGTTCCAAATTAATGAAACGGGACCTACTAAAGTATTGGTTAGTTAACTTCTTCGAAAAAATCTTATTGATTAAATGTAAATCCTACATAATACATACCGCCCATCAAAGGATTACCAAATGATGTGGTGTAGTATTTATTCAAAAGATCCGATGCGCCGATTTTAATGACTGATTTTACACTTGGTATCTTAAGATTCACCTGTGCGTCTACTGTGCCGAATGCCGGAACATTGCCTGAGGCAAATGAGGACGTCCAATAGAAAGAATCCTGCCAGCGGTAGGATGCATTAAAACCAACGTTCTTTACAACTTCACGGTTACTGAGTCCAATATTGTAGCGAACTGTCGGGGTATTGAAATCGTTAACATAAGTAACAGGGATTTCACCCAGCTTATTATAGGACAGATTACCATTTAGATTGAAAGTGCCGATCATGTAGTCGATACCCACAGCTGTTCCATAAGCCGTTACTTCACCCGCTGCATTCACCGGAACACCGAATCTAGTGAACACGTTCGACACGTTTTGATACACATCAACTGCTGTAATAAAATCTTTGTACTGGTTATAGTAACCATATGCATCAATTAGAACTTTTGAACCTAGTAAACCTCTATATCCAAGTTCATAAGCCTTGACACTTTCAGGACGCACGCCTTTTGGATCGAAGGTATATGTTTGCAACAAGGCCGGATTAGGAGTTCCTGCAGACGCAGAAGCAAGGAAAGCTCTGTAACTCACATCCGTAAAAGGCTTATTAGTGTACAGGCTGTATTTTGAAATACTTTCAGGTAAACCTCCAATTAAACGTGTTGCTCCCCCAAGTACTGCCAGATCGATATACTGATTTTGCGTGGTTGGGTTACGGTAGCCAGTCTGAAAGGAAGCACGGATATTGTTGTTAGGTGCAACGGTAAATACTCCGGTAACTCTCGGAGTGAATCGGCCCTCAAAGTTCATATTTTTATCATAGCGGCCTGAAAGGGTTAGTTTGAAAATATCGCTGAATTTCTTCCCTGCCTGAATAAAAGCACCGTATTCATTGATATCAATTTCGCGATTCAGGTCGTCGAAAATCGTTCCGCCGGAATTCAAGTCATAAACACGGTATGAGGCTCCAACCTGTAATTCCAATTTATCCTGAAGGGCGTTCGTGAAATTGTACATCCCTTCGTAGTGCCATAGATTTGAATTATCGTCAAATTTAGCTCCTGCGCCGGAACTAATAGTTGAGTTCATGATCTTCTCTTTTGCAGCGTTAAATTGGGGAGTACCTACCTGATAACGTCCTACGTCAGCAGCAGACCTGGCAAGGCCATGAGCCTGTGCATCCTGTGCACCAGCAGCACGCGCACCTACATAATTGCCAACATATTGCGGAAACCAAGTCGAGTTAGCCTTTGATGTTTCGTTGATATACACACCGAGGATAGAAGATATATAAGAATCCCCCGAACGTTCCTGAGTAGTATAACCTCGGAGCATGAAATCCTGACCCTTTAACTCAAGTTTATATTGTCCGATACTGAAATTTCTTAATGAATAGCGGTCGGATCCTGTATAAACAGAGGTACCCGCTCCCCAGTTAACCTGTGCAATTGCTTCAACAGTATTACTTAATTTATAGTGTAATGAATTTGAAGTTTTGAACGAGCGTGCATCGTAGTCGACCAGATCTTTCTCATTATATCCTGTTCGGGATACCGATTGATCGGGGATCAATCCAGCACGCAAACCAATGTTAAAAGGAATGGCGTTTTGAATGGAAGGTCTAAGAGCTGCAGGAAATCCCCCCAGAAAGGCTCCAATTTGAGCTGGTGTAGCATTTACCGGAAGGGATGCTGTAATAATAGCGTTAATGTTTGGAATAGCTCCTCCACTTGCTGCAGCAATTCCCGCAGAAGTCGCTGTGAGGACATTATTCGCGACATTACGCATGTTCACATTCACTTCATCTCCATAAACATTTATTCCATCATAATTAGGGTCGGTCGTTCTGTCACCACCTTTAACACTGCGTGAGTTACGATCAAAATTGGTGTAATCAGTCGCTTGCCAGTCATCTGCAGTTAATAAGGATACGGTTGATTTAACTGCAAACTTATTCCAGGCTTTGGCAAATCGCACACCGGCTTCCTGGAACGGTCGTGCTTTTTGATTAGGATCATTGAGGTGATTCAAACCTGTTTTTAATTGAAAACTGACACCTTGTGAACTGTACGGGCTTTTAGACGTTAAAAGCATTGTACCATTTATACCTCCTGCACCATATAATGCTGATGAAGCGCCTGGTAAAAGCTCCACATTGTCTAAGTCCAGTTCACTCATTCCGATGATATTACCAACAGCAAAATTCAGCGCTGGTGCCTGATTATCCATACCGTCAACGTACTGGTTGAAACGAGTATTTCCGTTAGCGTTGAAACCACGAGTGTTTACTGATTTAAATGTGATACTCTGGGCACTCAACTCCACACCTTTCAAATTTGTTAGGGCATCATAAAAAGAAGGGGATGCTGTTTCTTTAATGGCCGTCTGACCCAGCCTTTCGATCGAAACCGGCGATTCCAATATCCTTTCCGGAGTACGTGAAGCCGCCACTACAACCTCTTGTCCCATGATGGCTTGAGCTTCCATCGAAATCAAAATTGCCGTTGCTGACCCAGTCACAGTCTGTTCAACTGTTTTATAGCCAAGGTAAGTAGCAACTAACGTGAACGGTGCAGTTGCAGACGTATTTAAAGTAAATTGCCCGTTTTCATTTGTAGATGTACTAATTGTTGTTCCTTTAACTGTTACAGTTACACCAGGGAGGGTTTCTCTGGTAAGGTTGTCGGTGACAGTTCCTGAAATGGTGCTATTTTGCGCGAATACCATGTTTGCACTCACGAAAAGTACAATCAACAGGCAAGCTAAACGGGTAAAAATTCTGCTCATAATTCTGAGATTAGTTTATGGTTATCTTAATTGTAATTATAAACATAAGTAGAATATTTTGAATCTGACAAGGACTTTCAATTAATTTTTTTATGCTTGCATAGTAAAATTGTTTGCCTATTAATCCGAGATTAACATTTTAACATAAAATAAAATGTAATACATCCGTAACATTTTGAAATAAGTCGTAACTTTTAAACCTGGTTGAAAGCCACAGTTCCCATATGAAGATTATCAAGGCCGTAATTTCATCACTAATTGCATTAACATTGGTGATTTCATTGAACAGTAAGTTTGGTGATATACCTCCTCTCGGTAAATTCATGGATCCATTCCGTGGATTTTGGAAAAATGCTGAAAATTCAAAATTGAATGCTGAACGAGACATTAAAATAGATGGCCTCCGTGGTTCAGTTGAGATCAAGTTTGATGAGAGAATGGTGCCTCACATTTTTGCCGAGAATAACTACGACCTGTACTTTGCTCAGGGTTACATTACTGCAAAAGACCGTTTATGGCAAATGGATTTCCAGACACGTTTTGCCTCGGGACGACTTTCAGAAGTTGTAGGCCCTAAGGCTATCGAACTTGACAGATACCAGCGCCGTATGGGGATGACATATGGAGCTGAAAACATGGTTAAGGTGATGATGAAGGATCCTGAAATAAAAGAAACCATGGAAGCCTATGCAGCCGGAATCAATGCCTACATACATTCGTTGAAGCCCGGTGATTATCCAATCGAATTCAAACTGTTGAATTACGTGCCTGAAGATTGGACCCCATTGAATTCAGCCCTACTTTTGAAACTTATGTCCGCAACTCTTGCAGGAGGCTCGAATGAGTTTTACATGACTAATATTTTGAATAAGTACGGCCCTGAAATTACAAAAGATCTCTTTCCAGATTATCCATTCCGTGAAGATCCAATTATCCCGAACGGCACAAAATGGGATTTTACCCCGGTAGCCATACCAGCAGCTCCCGAATTATTGAGCGATAAAAAAATATCCTACCAAATAAAAACTCATGAGATTGAAGAAGGCATAGGAAGCAATAATTGGGCGGTTTCTGGCGCGAAAACCGCGAGCGGGTATCCTTTACTGGCAAACGACCCCCACCTGGACATCACACTTCCCTCAATTTGGTATCAGGTTCAGGTGGTATCGCCTGACGTAAACGCCTACGGTGTGTCTATCCCTGGTGCACCTGGGGTAATTATAGGATTCAATCAAACCGTAGCTTGGGGTGTTACGAATGTAGGTGCGGATGTCCTAGACTGGTATAACATCAAATTTAAAGATTCTTCCAAAAAAGAATATTGGTATAACAACAAATGGAATGAAGTTAAAACCCGGGTTGAGACCATTGAGGTAAAAGGAGGCAAAACAATTGTCGACAGTGTATTTTACACCCACCATGGTCCAATTGTATATACCAGTGAACAACGACCTGACAACTTCTCTAAGATCAATAACATCCCTACAGGCCATGCACTACGCTGGGTTGCACATGATGGATCAAACGATGTTAAAACCTTTTATAAATTAAATCGAGCAAAGAACTACACAGACTATCGTGAGGCACTAACTTATTATTCAGCTCCCGCACAAAACTTTGTTTTTGCAAGCGTTGAAAATGATATTGCAATCACCCCGAATGGCTATTTCCCGGGAAAATGGAAAGGACAGGGCAAATTTCTGATGGACGGTTCTGATCCAGCTAACGACTGGCATGGGCGGATAGAAGCTGCACAAAATCCCACAGTTAAAAATCCTTCAAGAAATTTTGTAAGCTCAGCGAATCAATCACTAACTGATCAAACCTATCCATATTATATCAACTGGGAGTTCGCTGCATACGAACGTGCTCACCGTATCAACAAAAGACTTACGGTGATGACCAAAGCGAACGTGGATAGCATGATAAATTTGCAAAATGACAATTACAGTATTCTCGCTGAGAATATCTTACCTACACTTGTCCAACTTGTAGACACCGAGAAATTAAATGCAAGTGAAAGAGAAGGATTCGATATTGTAAGCAAATGGAATATGTTTTTTGATGCTGATGAAATTGGAGCAAGCATATTCGAGCTGTGGCATAAAAGCCTGGCAAAAGAAATCTGGGAAGATGACCTGGGTGATCCGAAAATTCCTATGCGTTACCCTTCCCGTGACAGAAACGTACAGTTGTTGTTGAACGAACCGGACTCGCATTGGTTCGATAATGTCCACACAGCCCAGAAAGAGACTCGAACCGACGCTGTAAATGCAGCTTTCAGGTTTACTATCGATAGTCTTCAGCGCAAATACGGGCCCATTGATGAAGCCTGGAACTGGGGAAATATTAAGCATACCAACGTCCCACATCTAGCAAAAGTAGCCGGATTTGGATCAAAATTTCTTAAGAATGGCGGATCAAAATCGTCAGTTAACGCGATGAGCGAAAGCAATGGTCCATCATGGCGCATGGTAGTTGCACTTGGCAAAGATGTAAAAGCTTATGGTGTATTTCCGGGGGGCGAATCGGGCAATCCTGGAAGCTTTTATTATGACAATATGATAGATACATGGTCGGAGGGGAAACTCAATGAGTTGCTATATCTAAAATCAAAGGAAGATAAACCTAAAAGCATTCACGCATCGTGGACGATGTCTAAGAAATAATTATTCAATTTATAATAAAGATTATGTTGTTCATTATAATAATCGCACTCTGCTTACTCTTCCAGTTATTTCTTCCCTGGTGGATCATTACTCCTCTGGCATTTGGAGCTGCCTTTTGGAAAGGCAAATCTGGAGTCCATGCATTCTGGTCGGGATTCTTCGCAGTATTTACTCTGTGGGTTGCTACAGGTTTATATTACAGCATTCCGAATCATCATATTTTAGCAAACAGAGTTGGCGCTATGCTTGGCTTGCCAGATACAAGCATAAACTGGGTTATAGTGCTTCTAATTTCAGGACTTATCGGAGGCGTGGCTGCAGGATTTTGTGCCCTGGCAGGATATTATTTCCGTCAGGCGATGGTAATTCCGGAGAAGACTGCACATTAATTAAAGAGTTCAGTTGTATCTTTGAAGGTGATTAATATTAGCTCCGGAGATATTTTTTCTATCCAAAATAAGGAACAATTTGAGTTTGTTGCGTTAGAAACATTCAGATTGCAGGCCAAAAACTGTAGGGTATACAGTGATTTTATCAAAAATCTTGGTATTCCCATTTCAAAGGTTAAGAGGCTCGGTGACATTCCCTTTCTACCCATAGAATTTTTCAAAAGTCATGAAATAATTAACGGAAATGGAAAGCCTGAAGAAATATTCACGAGTTCCGGTACGACAGGAATGGTGCAGAGCAAGCATTTTGTTCTGGATATCGAAATATACATTCAAAGCTTCAGGAAGGCACTTAATCTCTTTTATGGTAATTTTAGCAAATATGCGGTACTTGCCCTATTACCGTCTTACCTTGAAAGAGATGGATCTTCGCTGATTTACATGGTAGACGATTTGATCAGGTCTAGCAACATTCAATCCAGCGGCTATTTTCTCTACGATCATAAATTGCTTAACGAAACCTTATTAAGCTTAAAGGCATCGAACACTCCTACCATTCTCATTGGCGTTACCTATGCCCTGCTGGATTTTGCAGAAAGTCACTCTATAGAATTTCCTGAGCTGGTAGTCATGGAAACAGGTGGAATGAAAGGCAAAAGGCGTGAAATGGTAAAAAAAGAACTACACGGCACTTTGTGCGCAGGCTTTGGCGTGCCGGTAATTCATTCGGAATATGGAATGACGGAACTCCTTTCCCAGGCTTATTCTAAAGGTGCTGGCAGTTTCCGCTGCCCTCCATGGATGGCTATTCAAATCCGTGACACAAATGACCCTTTAGAAATACTGGGAAATGATCAAACAGGAGGAATTAATGTCATCGATCTCGCTAACATTAATTCCTGCTCTTTTATCGCAACCCAAGACCTCGGTAAAACCTTCGAAGACGGCACATTTGAGGTGCTTGGCAGGTTTGATAATAGTGATATCAGAGGGTGTAATTTGCTTGTTCAATAAGAGTTGTAGGGGATACGTTTTACGTTATAAGTTGCTGGTCGCTTACAGCTTGACGGATAACATTAACTGTTTGTTGAACGAACTTTGTGAATTAGGGAGATCCGCATGGCTTCGATTTCGTTTATATTATCATACAAAGAAAGGTGTTCATCTTTCTTTAAGTACCCGAGATCAGTTGATAATAACAAAAAGTATTCTCTTCATTCGCTGAACCGCGCGCAATATTTAAGAAATTACCTAATTCCTTTTGCGACACTGCAGGCTTCGGCAATGTTCGCTGGAATACTTGATGCGCATCGCCTCAATTGGTTGGTAGGACTATAAACCTCCTCTTTGGGAAATACTTTTGTAATAGTCTAAATTTTCAGAGTTAGCTGATGAGCTTTGTCCCAAACTTTTAATTCTTTGTAATTCTGCATGTCCTCCAATTTTGATTCCCATCAAACGTAAGAAACATGCAGTTTTACTTAAAATCCGTCTAACCACCGGTAGTTTCCGATGGGTTATCCGCCATACAACTTAAAACGTATAACGTACTACTTATAACTTAAATTTAAAATCATCAAACCCTTCTCTATACTTCCTCTGAACAAATTGATTAGCCAGGTCAAAGTTTGTAATTTTCATATTGGCCGAATCCCACAGGAATTTTTTGTTCCGCCCTGGATATTGGAAGCTATTAGGATTAGCTCCTGGCACGCGAATATCATAAGCGCGGATGGCGAGGTTACCGACCAATAAAGCTTCCGTTAATGGTCCCGATATAGCAAAGTCCGATCGTAACTCCATTTTTCCATATCCCGCGATCGACGCATCAACCCATTGGGTGTAGTGTCCTTCTTCCTGTCCTGGTACCCGCGGAAGTGTTTCAGGAACATTTAGATCATCCATTTTCGAGACAGGTAATAATCTTGGATTTCTTCCGTACGCATCGCAAAGTATTTTGCCCTTGGTCCCAATAAAAAGAACACCGTTACCGCCATCGCCGAATCTCTCTTCCGGGCCAAGTTCGGCAGGGCGCTCCGGCTGGATTCCGCCATCCATCCAATGCAAACGAACTGGGGTAACTTGTTTTGAAGAATTAATCGTCATTGTAACATGAGATGAAGGAGGGCAACTATCCGGGAAATAATTTCGTTGACCCTGATCGTTGTAGATGCTCCCGACACTGCAATCAACATCTGTCGCGTAGGTCAAGCCTAAGGTCTTAAAGGGTACATCAACCATGTGGCAGCCCATATCACCAATTGCGCCGGTTCCATACTCCCACCAGCCCCGCCAGTTAAAGGGAACAAGCTTGTCGACATACTCCGTGTAAGGGGCTGTACCCAACCATAGATTCCAATCAAGTTCTTTTGGAACTACACTTTTGGTTGCTGGCCATGGAATACCCTGAGGCCATACCGGACGGTTAGTCCAGGCATACACCGTGTGCACTTCTCCTATTAGTCCGGCATTATACCATTCAGTAATACTCGCAGAACCATCAGATGAAGAACCCTGGTTTCCCATTTGTGTCACCACCTTATATTTTTTAGCGGCTTCCGTTAATACTCTCGCCTCATATATATCATGTGTTAATGGCTTTTGAACATAAACATGCTTTTTTCTTCTCATTGCTTCAAGTGCAACTATCGCATGATTATGATCTGGAGTTGAAACCGATACTGCATCAAAATGACGGCGTTCTTTGTCAATCATCTCACGCCAGTCTTTATAATATTTTGCTTTTGGAAAGGCCTTTACAGAATTAGCGGCGCGTCTGTCGTCAACATCACAAAGAAATGCGATTTCTGCTTTAGGATTCTTTGCAAATCCGGCAAGGTCGCTCTGGCCTTTTCCTCCAACTCCAACACCTGCAATCAATAGTTTATCACTGGGAGCGATATACCCCTTGCCGCCCAGCACGTGCCGAGGTACAATCATAAAGCCGGCAGCAGCAACACCAGCAGTTTTAACAAAATCTCGTCTCGAAGTCTTACTCTTTTCTTGTTTCATTAATATCAGATATTTATTTTACGAATTTGCCCACATACGATCACCTTTTTTATAGGGCACATTTCCGTCGTATTTTCCTGGGGTTTCTATATAGCGCATTGCTTTTGTTGAACCAATCTCGGAAGTAAAAAAGCCTAGAAGTGTTAACTCCTTTACCATTCTAAAATAATGAGACGGTTGATCGGCAGTTTTTGCGTCCATATATGCTTTTTGCAACGCATCCATTTTTACAAAAAAATTGGTTCTTTCGTCGGGAGTGCATTCCATAAATGCCTTTCCGGTGTCTTCCTTACATCTTTTCTCTAAACGGTCTATACCCTCCCGGAATATACCCTGATCTTTTTTAGTATAACAATCCTTCACCATGACCGCCATAAATTCACCCACTTTTGCATCCTTTGCTCCGGGTGTCGTCGTTTTCGGCAAAATTGTTTCAGCCATCTCATTTAACAAAGCGATTGTTTCATTGTCAAAAAAGTCTTTTGCCTTTTCAGCGCTGGTTTTGCAGCCTGTTTCCAGAAAGATACTTGAGCCAATAATGGTTCCTCCCAATATCCAGCTTACCTGCGCTATTGCTTCTCTTCTGTCCATGAGCTTAAATATTACCTTTTTTTAATTCCGCAACAGCATAATCTACTGCACGGGCAGTCATCGCCATATATGTTAATGATGGATTCTGACATGCAGCTGAAGTCATGGCGGCACCATCAGTCACGAAAACATTCGTTGCATCCCAAACCTGATTGTATTTGTTCAGAACCGAAGTCTTTGGATCATGACCCATGCGAGCTGTGCCCATTTCATGAATGCCCATTCCAAGGGTATATCCATTGTCAAACGTTTCTACATTTTTTAACCCCGCGGCTTCCAGCATATCTTTGGCATCCTGCATCATGTCCTTCCGCATTTTAATCTCGTTCTCCTTAATCTCAGCATCAATAGAAAGGACATTCAATCCCCACTTATCCTTCTTAGTTTTGTCCAGGGTAACCTTGTTTTCATGGTAAGGAAGGGTTTCTCCAAATGCGGTGATCCCCATTCTCCAGCCTCCCGGCTCACATAGCGCATCTTTGAAGTCGCCACCTATACTCATCTCGGCTACATTTCTACCCCAGCCTTCCCGGCTGGCTGAACCCTGGTATCCAAATCCGCGAAGATAATCTCTCTTCTCATCTCCCAGATTACGAAAGCGGGGGATGTATATTCCATTTGCCCTGCGCCCGTAATAATATTTATCGTCGTATCCTTCCGCCTGGCCCGCAGCTCCCAGCCTGAAATGATGGTCCATGAGATTGTGGCCGAGCTGACCGCTGCTGCTCCCCAAACCGCCATCCCAAACGTCAGTTGCAGAATTCATCAATATCCAGGTTGAATTAAGGGCAGAGGCATTCAGAAAAATGACTTTAGCGAAATACTCGTACGTCTTGTTTGTTTCCGCGTCGAGTACCTCAACACCCTTTGCCTTTTTGGTGTCCTTATCATAAAGAATCTTAGTGACAATTGAAAATGGGCGAAGTGTCAGATTTCCTGTAGCAACTGCAGCTGGTAACGTTGATGATTGGGTACTGAAATAGGCCCCAAACGGGCAACCCAACCAGCATTTATTTCTATACTGGCAATTTGTGCGACTTTGCAGGGGCTGAGTAATGTTGGCAACCCGTCCTATTACCATATTTCGGGCTCCCTTGAAATGGGCTTTTATACGTGCTGCGACATCTTTTTCTACAACGTTCATTTCCATGGCAGGCTGAAAATCTCCATCTGGCAATTGCGAGAGACCGTCACGGTTCCCGCTGATGCCTGCGAAGCGTTCAACATAGCCATACCATTTCTCCAGGTCTTTATAACGGATCGGCCAATCTACAGCAACCCCTTCTTTTGCGTTAGCTTCAAAATCCAGATCACTCAATCGGTAACTTTGCCTGCCCCACATCAGGGAACGTCCGCCAACGTGGTATCCGCGATACCAGTCAAAACGTTTTACCTCCGTATAAGGACTCTCTTTATCTTTAACCCAATAATCAAGATTCTTCTCATTTAATGGATAATCTCTTTTCAAGACTGGGTAGTTTTCAATCATCTCCTGGGTCCTGCCACCGCGGTGCGGAAAATCCCATGGGTTTTTTGTGGCGTTCACATAATCCTTAATATGCTCAATATTTCGCCCGCGTTCCAGCATTATGGTTTTAAGGCCCTTTTCGGTTAATTCCTTGGCAGCCCATCCGCCGCTGATCCCTGAGCCAATTACAATTGCATCATAAGTATTGTCAGCCATTTGTGTTAAACTATTTAGGTTGTAAGTTATACGTTATTTGCTTTCATTAGACTATTAGTAGGCAAAACTTCCGTTACTTTAGCTTTCAAACTAAACGTCGCACAAAGCAACTGCCTGCCGCAACGAAGCCAGTTTGTCTGCTTTTACAGGAATAAACTCCTGAGCAACAAATCCTTTAAAACCAGTACCCACGATAGCCTTCATTATTGCAGGATAGTTTAATTCCTGAAGTTCATCTAATTCATGTCGCCCCGGAACACCAGCGGTATGATAATGTGCAAAATACTGATGGTTTGCCTTGATGGTGCGGATCACATCACCCTCATCAATCTGCATATGATAAATATCATAAAGTAATTTAAAATTATCAGAACCAACTCGTTTCACCAGCTCAACGCCCCATGGTGTTTTATCGCACTGGTAATCTTTATGATCAATTTTGCTGTTAAGCAGTTCCATTACAAGAGTCACCTTGTGTTTTTCAGCAAGGGCCATCAATTGCTTAAGTCCCTCGGTACTGTTGCTAAGCCCGGTTTCGTCATCCTTTCCAGCCCTGTTACCGCTAAAGCAGATGAGATTTCTATATCCCGCTTTAGCCACCAGGGGTATCATATCTGAGTAATTCTTCAGAAGTGTTGAATGATACTGCTTATCGTTAAATCCGTTTACAAGGTTAATTTCAGCTCCGTTGCACATGCTCGATTCGAGTCCATATTTTTGAAGGATAGGCCAATCCTTTGGACCAACAAGGTCTATCGCTTTAAGTCCCATTTCCTTTGCAGCAATAGCAAGTTCTTCTACAGAAAGCTGATTAAAACACCATCTGCATACTGAATGGTTGATATTTCCCTTAAGTAAACCTGAATGTGTATTCGTCATTTTACCAAATGATGAAAGCATAGTTCCCGTGGACAAGGCAGCAGTTCCAGCGATAATACTTTTAAGGGCGCGCCGGCGATTTTCGTTCTTTGCCATTCGTTTTGAATATATTACAACCTAAAATTCATCTCTTTCCCGTACACAGAAAATTGAAAGTCATACAAAATTTAACTTTTCACCTACAGTGACAATATCAATCTACATGCTGGCCAATAATCAACTGCCAGTTTTTAATCTTAAATCATCCTCTTTTTTCTGATTAAATGTTACCGCAAAAAGTACTGCTACAGCTGCAGCAATGCCGGCAGCCACCAACCATATTCCTTGCCAGTCGTGCTGAGTATCGGAGATCTTATAGGCATCACTGACCAAACCAGCTACCCAAAATCCGATCAGCATGCCTATACCATAAGTAGCGAGTGCGATAAGACCCTGAGCAGAGCTCTTGTATTTTTTCCCAGCTTTTGAGTCGGTGTATATTTGACCTGAGACGAAGAAGAAATCATAGCATATACCATGCAGGGCAATTCCAATGATCAGCATAAAGCTTAAATCACTTGGGTTACCATAGGCGAAAAGCGCATAACGTGCAGCCCAGGCCAGCATACCTACAAGTATTGTTTTTTTGAAACCATACTTGCTGAAGAACACAGGCAATAACAATAGGAACAATACTTCTGAAATTTGTCCGATTGTCATTTTACCTGTCGGATTTGCAACTCCCAGCTCTGAAAGGAAAAGATTCGCATTCTGGTAGTAAAATGCCAGGGGTATACAGATCAATATAGACGAAACAAAAAATATCAGAAAATTTTTATTGCCAAGCAGCTTTAAAGCGTCCAGGCCAATAATATCAGAAATCGTAACCTTCTCCCCTTTTTCAACGGCTGGCGGAGTTTTCGGAAGCGTGAAGCTGAATAAGCCTAAAACTGCGGAAACAATTGCTGCCATCATAAATGTATTTCTCAATAAGCCCTCAGAAACACCTTCTGCAGAGTCCCAATGGAAAACGAAGCTTATGCAAAGCCCGGCAACAATCCAACCAATCGTACCCCAGATCCGGATGGATGAAAACTCCTTTTCAGGATCCTTCATCTGATTAAAAGAGACTGAATTGACCAGGGCCAATGTGGGCATAAACATGATCATGTATGCGAATACATATGGATAGAATCCTGCAAAATCTGTCGAATTATACATTTGAAACATCAGAACTGCCCCGATCAGGTGAAGAATCCCGAGGATCTTTTCAGCATTAAAATACCTGTCGGCAATTAGACCGATAATGAACGGAGCTATAATAGCACCGAACGACTGAGTAGAAAAAACAGCTGCGGTTTGTGAACCTGTGGCAGAGAGCTCTTTACCCAAAAAAGTCCCGAGAGTTACAAACCAGGCCCCCCAGATAAAGAATTCCATAAACATCATTAGTGATAATTTGACACGATTGGTAGGGCTCATAGCTTCAAAAATTGGTTTTTAGTTTGAATCGAAATAATAAAAAATTAATGAAAATAAAGCAAAACGGCGATGTAAACTACTGATTATAAGGCTTTGGTGTAAGTTATACACGAAGTACTTATATTTTTATGGCTTAACATAGCGTAAATGCAATATTTGAATAATGTAATTTAGTTTACTTGTATTAAATAAATGTATATTTTTATTTTTAAAAATCATACTAGCCGAATAAAAAGACAACAAGACAGAAGCGAACGAACTTGTAATAACACCTTCGCTAGCTTTTCCGGAAGATGTTTGTTCAGCAATGGAACAAGTATGACATTTTACATTATGTACAAAGATCTGAAACGCTTGTTCCGTGTCTTCATTCCAATACCGTAATATAACCAACATGAGAAATTCTACCCTTGTATTAATAGCCACAGGAATACTGCTGTCGCTGTTTTCTTTCCGTTTACTGAAACAAACGGTAAAGCCACGGATTTTGGTTTTTAGTAAAACGGCCGGCTTTCGCCATGAATCGATTGCCGCCGGCAAAGCAGCAATTATTAAACTAGGTAAAGAACAGGGTTTCCTGGTCGACACAACAGAAAGTGTCAGCTATTTTACAGAAGATTCGTTGAAAAAATATAAGGCAGTTGTTTTCCTGAGCACAACGGGCAATATTCTAAACGCCCCTCAGCAAATTGCATTTGAGCGTTATATCCAGGCCGGCGGCGGGTATGCCGGAGTTCATGCAGCTGCCGATACAGAATACGACTGGGAATGGTATGGCAAACTGGTCGGCGGGTATTTTCTCAGTCATCCCAAAACTCAGGAAGCTGTTGTCAATGTTACCGATCGGGCAAATGCATCAACGAGTCACCTTCCGGAAAAATGGAAACGTACTGACGAGTGGTATAATTATAAAACGCTAAATCCTAATGTCAGGGTCCTGGCTTCGCTGGATGAATCGAGCTATGAAGGCGGCAAAAACGGAAGCAATCATCCAATTGCCTGGTATCATCAATATGACGGAGGTCGAGCGTTCTACACAGGAATGGGACACACCAAAGAATCTTTTGATGATCCTTTATATCTCAAACACCTGTTGGGAGGTATTAAATATGCGATTGGAAATAATGTTGTTTTAAATTATTCTAAAGCAACAACAGCGAAAGCTCCCGAGGAAAACAGATTTGTTCGTACAATTCTGACACAGGGAACTCTGTTTGAACCTACTGAGATGACCATCCTTCCAAATCTGGACATCCTCCTTGTTCAACGTCGTGGGGAAATCATGCTTTATAAGGAACAAACAAAGACCATAAGCCAGATCGCATCGCTGGATGTTTATTCTAAAACATCCGTTCCCGGAGTTAATGCTGAAGAAGGTATTCTAGGTCTTGCCGCCGATCCTAATTTTAAAGAGAACAATTATGTTTATATCTACTATAGTCCGATAGACACTTCCGTTAATCGCTTATCCCGGTTTAAATTCGTCAACGACAAACTGGACAAGTCCTCTGAGAAAATTATTCTTCAGCTTTATTCGCAGCGTGAAATCTGCTGCCATACCGGTGGATCAATTGCCTTTGGACCAGACGGACTTTTATATCTTTCAACTGGCGATAATTCAACCCCATTTGATGTGCCAAATCAACAGTTTACAAACAAAGGATTTGGACCTATGGACAATCGCCCGGGGCTTGAGCAATATGATGCGGGCCGAAGTTCTGGTAACACCAACGATCTGCGTGGAAAAATCCTGCGGATAAAACTTAAGCCTGACGGCTCGTATGAAATTCCTGCAGGCAACCTCTTTCCCCCAAATACTCCATTAACAAGACCAGAAATCTATGTGATGGGAAATAGAAATCCTTACCGGATTTCAATCGATAGTAAAACTAATTTCCTATACTGGGGTGAGGTTGGCCCTGATGCAAATGCCGATAGCCCTGAGAGGGGCCCTCGGGGATATGACGAATTGAATCAAGCCAGAAAAGCAGGTTTCTTCGGCTGGCCTTATTTTGTAGGAAACAATTATGCCTACAGACAATATGATTACAAAACGGGAACCAGCGGCGAGCCTTTTGACAAGTTGAAACCCGTTAACAATTCTCCAAACAATACCGGATTAAAAGAGCTCCCTTCGGTAGAACCTGCATTTATTTGGTATCCATATGCGGAATCAAAGGAATTTCCGCAATTAGGTACAGGTGGCAGAAATGCGGAGGCCGGGCCGGTTTATCACAGTGAGCTATATCCCAAAGAAACGCGTTATCCGGCGTATTATGATAATAAGCTATTTATGTATGACTGGATACGTGGATGGGTGAAGGCTGTTACTATGCACCCTAATGGGGATTATGATAATATGGAGCCATTCATGGGATCGTCACCATTTATTGCACCGATTGATATGGAAGTTGGACCGGATGGAAGACTGTATGTGTTAGAATATGGAAAAGGGTGGTTCACCCAAAATCCAGATGCCGGATTAATAAGGATCGATTATATTTCGGGAAATCGTCCGCCTAAGGTCGATGACCTTGTCATCACCAATACAAGCGGTACCATGCCATACAAGCTGCAGGCAAAGGTGATTGCGAGTGATCCGGACAACGATGCATTGAGTTACGTTTGGGATCTCGGTAACGGAACTAAAAAAACTACCATTCAACCTTCAATCGAATATGTGTATCCCAAAGCGGGTGAGTTCCCTGTCAGCGTAGAAGTAATCGACAAAACAAAAGCAAGCACTTCGAGTGTAAAGAAAAATGTGTTTGCGGGTAATTCCAGACCGAAGCTGAACGTCGCATTAAAAGGAAATAAAACATTCTATTTTCCGGGCAAGCCAATCAGCTATGAGATTTTGGTAACTGATCAGGGATCAAATGTCAACAGAAGTAAAATATACGTTGCCAGCAATTATACCAAAGGGACCGATATGGCCGGGGCGGCTCTTGGTCATCAGGAAGTACCTGATGTCCAAATTGGCGAGGGATTAATGCTAAAGTCAGATTGTTCCGCATGCCATAAAGTAAACGCTGTTTCAGTTGGTCCGTCATTTACAGCAGTCTCCAATAAGTATCAAACACAGGCAAATGCAATAAATTATATTGCGACAAAGATATTGAAAGGCAGCAGCGGAGTCTGGGGCGAGGTGGCGATGCCGGCACATGCAACAATGCCTGAATCTGATGCACAAAAAATTGCGCAATATGTATTATCGCTTGGGAGCAAAAGCTCTTCAAAACCAAGCTTACCCGCGCAAGGTCAGATAATCCCTGAATCAGGCTCAGAAGAAAATAACACTTTTGTGATCAATGCATCGTATACCGATGCTGGTTCTGCCGGGGTAAATCCCCTGACCGGTACTGGAGCTGCTTACCTTCGAAGTAATGTCATTAATGCGCGTGAAATAACTCAGCGGGCACGTTTAGCTTTGAAAGATTCCACTTCAACCGGCCTGATTGCTTATCCGCAAAATGATGGGTGGATAAAACTTAAAGGTATTGACCTTACCGGCATTGGCAGTATTGACCTGAGTTCCTTAAATGGAAATGAGGCTGGATCTTATTCGGTCGAAGTGAGGTTAGATCAGGAAAATGGAAAGTTAATAGGCAGTTCCGAAATAAATTCAGGTGGTACGCAGAAGCAGCTCAACTCCCTGATTAATTTACAGTCGGCGGGAGATTCAAAGTTCCATGATTTGTATATCATTGTTAAATCAAACAACGCGATCAGACGAAGGCCATTTCTTCAATCGATAAAATTTAATTCTATCTAATATTAATACAGTTTATGAACAGAAAATTAAGAATGGGCATGGTTGGCGGCGGAAAGGATGCCTTCATTGGCGCCATCCACAGAATTGCTGCCAATATGGATGGGCTTGTAGAACTTAGCTGCGGAGCTTTAAGTATAAACCCCGAAATAGCACGCGAAAGTGGTAAAATGTTATTCCTTCCGGAAGAGAGAACATATCTCACTTTCGAAGAAATGATCGAAAAAGAAACTAAGCTTCCGGCGGATCAGAAAATTGACTTCGTAACTATTGTAACCCCGAACTTTGCACATTTTGCACCTGCGATGATGGCCCTCGACAATGGATTTCACGTAGTTATCGAAAAGCCTATAGCATTTACACTGGATGAAGCAAAACAACTTCAGCAGAAAGTTAAGGAAACGGGCCTTATCCTGCTTCTCACTCATACATATGCAGGTTATCCAATGGTAAAACAAGCCAAGCAGATGATTAAGGATAATGTGCTTGGCAAAGTTCGAAAGATATGGGTAGAATATCCGCAAGGATGGTTAAGCCGCTTATCTGAACGTGAAGGAAATGCTCAGGCAGCTTGGCGAACAGATCCCAAGAAATCCGGAAAAAGTGGAAGCATGGGAGATATCGGGACGCACGCAGCTCACTTAGCTGAATACATTTCAGGCCTAAAGATCACTAAAGTATGTGCTGATCTAAACATAGTTGTTGAAGGGCGCCAGCTGGATGACGACGGAAATGTATTGTTGAAGTTTGATAACGGAGCAAATGGTGTGCTTATGGCATCACAGGTTGCAGCTGGTGAGGAAAATGCACTAAAAATCCGGGTTTACTGTGAAAATGGCGGTCTGGAATGGGCTCAGCATGAACCTAATACATTACTTGTAAAATGGCTGGACAGACCGACCGAAATATTACGCGCGGGTGCAGGTTACACCGACAGGCTCTCTTCATATGCTACCCATAATTGCAGAACACCAGGAGGCCATCCTGAAGGATATCTTGAAGCATTCGGAAATCTCTACCGGAATTTCGCACTTGCACTTTCTGCCAGAATCGATGGGACAGAAGCTTCGGCTGAAATCCTCGATTTCCCTTCGGTAGAAGAAGGTATTCGCGGAATGGCGTTCATCGACAACGTTGTTCGAAGCAACGAGAGTACTGAAAAATGGACTGATTACACGGTTTAATTCTAGGATATGAAAACGATAAAAGGACCAGGAGTATTTCTTGCACAATTTATTAGCGACGACGCACCGTTTAACAGCCTCGAATCTATTTGCAAGTGGGCTAAAAGCCTGGGTTTTGTGGGAGTTCAAATCCCAACATTGGATCCCCGCTTCATCGATTTGCAAAAGGCTGCTGAAAGTAAAACCTATGCAGACGAGATTAAAGGTGTTGTAAATTCATGCGGGCTTGAGATCACGGAACTGTCAACTCACTTACAAGGTCAACTGGTAGCCGTTAATCCAGCTTTTGATCAGCCATTTGATGCCTTTGCGCCAGCTCATCTACAAAATAATCCGAAAGCCAGACAGGAATGGGCAGTTCAGCAAATGAAATATGCCGCAACAGCGTCCAAAAATCTGGGTTTGAATGCACATGCAACTTTCAGCGGATCATTATTATGGCATATGTGGCACCCCTGGCCTCAAAGAGCGGACGGTTTAGTGGATATGGCTTTCACTGAACTTGCTAAACGCTGGACACCAATCCTTGACCATTTCGATAAAGAAGGTGTGGATGTGTGTTATGAAATCCACCCGGGTGAGGACCTTTTTGATGGAGTCACTTATGAAATGTTCCTGGAAAAAGTTAACAACCATCCTCGCGCATGTCTGTTGTACGACCCGTCACACTTTGTCCTCCAGCAGCTGGATTACATTCAGTACATCGATCATTATCATGAACGCATTAAAGCATTCCATGTTAAAGATGCTGAATTCAACGCTACTGGAAAACAAGGAACCTTTGGAGGATACCAAAGCTGGGCCAATCGTGCAGGGCGTTATCGTTCTCCAGGCGATGGCCAGGTAGACTTCAAAAAAATCTTCAGTAAATTAACTCAGTATGATTATTCTGGCTGGGCAGTCATGGAATGGGAATGCTGTATTAAACACCCTGAGGACGGAGCCCGCGAAGGTGCTGTATTCATCAAGGATAACATTATACGGGTTACCGAGAAAGCATTTGACGATTTTGCGTCTGGCGCCAGCAATGATGATATCAACCGCAAGATTTTAGGAATTTAAATTTAAAACACTACATTCACAATCCTGTTGACACTAGACATATAAACTCTTTTGCGATGAAAAAAATAATCTTTATCCTGGGGATATGCGGTATCGTTGCTGCCTGCAGTAATAGTGGAGAATCAGGATCAACAGACACTACTTCAGCTGGGGCGAACCAATCTGCGACAGCCCAACAGTCAAATGCAGATACAAACGTCAATAATATTGGCACAGATTCACCTTCATCATCAGGTGGTAATGGCGAACAGCTAATAAATAAAAGTGATTGCCTGACATGTCATCAAGTTGAAGTAAAGCTGCTTGGACCTGCCTATCAGGAGGTGGCGGCTAAATATCCTGCTACAGAAGAAAATATTGCGATGCTTGCTGGCAAAATCATTAAGGGCGGAGCAGGAAATTGGGGAGATATACCAATGGCCCCGCACCCTTCGATTAGCGAAGGCGATGCGAAAGAAATGGTTAAGTACATACTATCCTTAAAAAAATAAATATGAGATCAATAAACGTAATGATTCTTGGAGCGGCTCTACTGGCTGGATGCAGCTCCTCAAAAGATGGTGTAAACAATTCGAATTCCAAAGGATGGCAAAAGCTGTTCGACGGTAAAACAACCACCGGATGGCATACCTATCGTAAACCAACAGCTGGTACCGATTGGAAAGTTGTAGATGGCGCCTTATTCCTGGATACCAAGAATAAAACAGCCGGACAAGGAGGCGATCTGGTAACTAACGAAGAATTTACCAACTACCATTTGAAATTGGAGTGGAAAATATCTCCGGGAGGGAATAGCGGGATAATTTTTAACGTGAATGAGGATCCTAAGTACGGCGCCACATATACAACTGGACCTGAAATGCAGGTAATCGACAATGACGGACACTCTGACGGCAAAATCACAAAACATCGCGCAGGAGATCTTTACGACCTGGTAAAAAGCCGCGTTGAAAACGTTAAGCCCGTTGGACAATGGAACACAGCCGAGATTATTCTAAACAACGGTAATCTTGAACTTATCCAAAACGGCGAATCGGTAGTAAAAACCACTATGTGGGATGATAATTGGAAAGCCCTTGTAGCCAACAGTAAATTCAAAACCTGGCCTGCCTTCGGTATTTACAAAACCGGTAAAATTGCCCTTCAGGATCATGGAAATGATGTTTGGTATAGGAATATTTCTATTAAAAGGCTCTAGATTTCAATGGAGAGAATTTTCTAAATAATGAATCGATAACTGAAAGCTGAAAACTGAAAGTTGAAGCACAGTTATCGATTCATGGAGGATTTTGTAGTTTTAACGGTACTCACTAGCATTTGAATTATTTCTTTGCAATCCGGCATAATGGCCGAAAATTCCTCAATTGTAAGATAGCTGGAGTCTTTCAATAGAAATAACCAAAATTTAGTTTCATTTGCTTCCTTCAAAGCAATGTTCATTTTATTCAAGAAATCGGCTTTGGACTGGGCATGTTCGGCTTCGTAACTTAAAGCACCAGGAGCTGTCCCACTTCTCAATAATTGTTTTGAAAGCACGAACTCCTTTTTATTCTCACACAAGAATTTATAGAGCTTTATGATTCTAATCGCAAACGCGTAGGTTTTAATCTGTATAATACTTTCTCTCATAGTTGTGCAAGTATGGTGCAACCTATTAAAGAGATATCCACATAGAAGGAAAAACTTAGTTCAGGGTATAGCTCGCTGATTTAACGGTATTAAACGTTTCGCTTCAATTTTCAGTTTTCCACTTTCAGCTCCTTATTGCGACTTACCTCGGGCCAGCACCGGTATAACCTGTACCACCTTGTCGTTCCGGGTTCCGTAAATAACATCATAAAGATTTACAATTGGATCGCAATGAGGAGCGACAAGTTCTAATTTATCACCTACTTTGTAGGTTTTATTAGACTTCTCAAATGTGATAACACCGTATTCATCGGATCCGGCGTTGTAGTTGAAATCTGGTTCGCCAAGTACTAGTGGATTTGGCTTGTTAAGAGTAAAAGCTTTGGAGCCTGAGTCGGTGGTGAGCCTTCCGGCATGATAGTTATTGACTATGGTCGACATCACCGTGAGGGAAGTTTCAAAATCATCAAACACCTTCTCATTCCTTGCACCGCCAATCTCGATGTATTGCCGGTCCATAAATACATAGCTGCCTACCTGCACATCAGTAAATCCAGGAACAACACTCATAATGTCATAGGTTCCGGTGCCTGCACCGCTAAATATTTCCATGTTCATTCCCGCCGCCTTCATCATCTCATAGGTTTTGATAACTGGTTCATAAGCCTTAAGCGCTTGTGCCTGCCGTTTCTTAAAACCAACGACATGCTGAACTCCCCCATCGTAGGCAAGAATACCGCAAAATCTAAGATTGGGCATTTTGTCAATCATCTGCGCTAGCAACATTGCGGGTTCGCCGGGTGGCACACCTGATCTTCTGATCACATCGATATCAAGAACGACTTCGGCTTTAATGCCCGCAGCTTTGGCCGCATCCTGAAGATCCTGAATGTTCTGAGGGTTATCAACTGCCTGAATAAAACCCTTGTGCTTCTTCCGCAACGCGATGGCTTTGATGATCTTCGGCGCCGTAACGTTCACAGTGGTCATGAGAACATTTTTGATCCCATTCTCGAGCATCACTTCCGCTTCACCCAGTTTGGCAGCACAGACGCCGACTGCACCAGCAGCAATCTGCATTTTCGCGATGAAAGGCGATTTATGAGTTTTAACATGCGGGCGAACACCAACACCGCTACCCTGCAAACGAGTGTGTACAGCCTTAATATTTCGATCCATTTTGTCGAGATCAACAACTAAGGCGGGCGTATCCAGATCCCATTTTGATTTACCAATTGAATCTTTGTCCAGAATCATATCCAGGTTATTTGCTTGTAAAGTAGATGTTAATAGAGTTCCGGTGCCGGCGAGAGCGCTTGTTTGCAGGAAATTGCGGCGGCTGAAAGAATTCGACATGTTGAAGGTTCTTATTATTGTAGTTAAAGCTAATAAATTTCTTTCAGAGGATCATACAACCGGCATTTAGACCCAACTAATCAACGTTAAACGATAAATACAACCTGCTATCCTTTTACACAATACACTTAGGCACTTTTTTCTAAAAGATTAATCAGCAAAACTGTATTTCCTGAGCTTCGATTGACCTTCGATCAAGCTTCGATTAAGCTTCGATTATGATTATGCGACATTTACCTCACGATGTGCCGTAATTTTGGACAATAACATACACTAAGATAATTCAGATCTCACTTCACTTCCTTTCTAAGAACCTTCCTGATCACCGTACCGTGCTCATCGATTCCTTCAACTACTATTTTGTAAGTCCCAGGTGTTTGAGCGGTAAAAAAGCTGAGATCTGCATCCCCTAATTTATTCGTCATAATATAGGGCTCCCAGAATATCGTCTTACGATGATCTTTTACCGGTTCGGGAACTTTAGGGTCGCCATAGCGTGGTGAATAAAACTGGCGTTCGAGCGCATAGCCCTCAGCGTTCCTAATTAATTCACCCATTTGAGGGCCCGGAGGCTTTGGCATACCTGATTTTAAGGTTACAAAAAGAATTTTGTGTTCTCCGTAAACCGCTGCATGCGGACCGGTCAAAATTTCTATTCCCGCGACATCATTTACGTTAATCTCATTGACACCCATATCGTCCTGTCGCACCCCGTCTATATATATAGCCATCGTATCGCCCCTGTAAACTACATCCTTTTTTTGCATCGGTCCTTGAATCCTGAAGGGCAACCCGGTCCTTGTTAAACCGTGTTCGACACTAATTGCGGTTTCCAGATCCTTTTCTGTGAAGATTAATTCAGCCTCGCTACCATTAATATTTAGCGACTCAGGTATTTTTTTTGTCCTTGTAGCCCTGACGGTAACTTCTGCAAGACTAAGTGCCTTGTTCAGATCGACAAAACGCTTCATTTCCAGCAGATATTCATCATCTGCATCCGTGATAACGGTGCTATCCAGCTTTGATAAAACATCCGCAAGTGGAACATTGAGGTTGTTTACAGGCAAAGCAACAAGTGAATCCAGCAAGATATTTACATTAGCTTTCTCGCGCTCATTTCTCGCCTGCAGCATGAGTTTGACCGGGCCTTCGAAATCCAGGGTGTCAAAAGTAAATTTACCTGCTTCGTCCGTCCGTGTATTTAATATCGGCATACCCTGACCGGGAATCATCAGGTTTACATTCGCGGAAGGAACAGGCGAATTTAACGCGGTTGTTATTCTACCGCTTACTTTCAGAGCACGCTCGGGAAGAAATTCTGGCTCCGGAACTTTTCTAGCAAACACATCCTTCCACTCAAAGCGCCGCCAGCCTTGTGTCATCATCAGGAGATCGAGATGGCGTTTCCTGTCCGTGTTAGCCTCATTAAAATAATAATTGGGATCTTCGACGAAGCCTTTAAGCTCGGAAGTTAACAGCAGGTTCGACAATATCGTAGTTTCCTTATCCTCATCAGACGGCACCTTTGCTTCATCCGTGACCGACAGAGAGAAACTCGCAAGAACCGGGTTACCAAATCCATCACGGGCATTGAATTTAAGTCGCACTCTTTCTTTCATCTCATACTCGTTCCGGGCTGGCGTAATTTGCAGCCGCGAATTATCCAGAGAATTATCCACGAATACGAGCCGCTCGGCCACAGGCGTATTCAATCCTGAAAAAAGTGTTAGCTGAACGATACCGCCGGGAAGTCTCAGTCTGGGGATGCGAACAGTCAGAAGTGATTTATCAACAATTGTACTGGATGTACCGTAAATCCTGCCCATGCTTTGAACCACCAAAGTCAGCTCATTCTCCTTTAATAATTGATAAATAACCCGAGCGTTTACGACAATATCCTGACCTTCTTCCGTAACAGTCATCACGTAACCGTATTCAAGCGCCGGCCGAATATCGACGATTTTTTCGAAACCATTGCTGAGCTTGACGTGAGCCTTGTAACTTTCACCCTGCTGCGGGTTTAGGCCAAACAAGCCCATCCCGGCATGATCGGTTTCAAAGTCTGTTATTTTAGCACCTGCAGAGTTGAGAATATATCCTGATGCATCTAATCCTAGTCCATTCGACCCTGTTACCTTAAAAGCCACTCTTGACGGTATATTGTTCACGAGCTCCCCTCCTTCAGGGAAAAACTGCACATCGAAATCTTTAAGGGCATCTGGTAGAGTAAATCCTTTAGCGACTGTATCCTTGTCCACTTTAATTCTGGTCGTTAAAATCTTTGAAAAGGAAAGATCAGATGTGTCGATGCTTATTCTTAATTTTCCACTTTCGTCGGTACGCCCACGGCCCGATAATTGCCTTTTATTGTCCTTTGGCACAGAGTACCAAACCTCCGCATTCGATAGAGGCAGGTTATCGATATTTTTGTAGTGAATATCAGCAACAAGCTGTTTCCCGGAATACGAGAATGAAGCTTTAGTATTAATTCTGCTTGTAAACACGTCGCTCACAGGAATATGTTTATTGAAGAAATAATCCTCGCCGAAATTGCGCATCCAGTTGGTATAGGCTCGTACCCTGTAATTTCCGCCTTTCAAGTTTTGATCCAGTACAAAATCACCGGAGCCGAGTCCAGCGTTGATCGCCACCTTGATGCCTTTAACGATTAGGTTTTTGTCATCGATGAGATCGACATAAAGGATCTTGCTATGCTCTGTGAGTAGATTTCCCTGATTGACCAGATAGGCCTTAAACCATATAGTATCTCCCGCTGAATAAAAAGGCCGGTCAAAATGAATGTGGACTTTTTCATGAGGTGTCATTTTGTAAAAGGTATCCAGCGCCTTTGATATTTCAGTGGGGCCAGTTTGAGAATATACCGCAATATGGCTTAGACAAAACGAAACATAGGAGAGCAACGTCAGTGACTTTTTAAATTTCATTTCATGTTATTTAACCTCACTAGTGAAGACTTTACTACCGAGATTTCCATTTTCGTCCACTCCCTCTATTACTATTCTGTATTTGCCAGGCTTAATTCCGGTAACGAACGTAAATTCGTTAGACTCAACGCTATTGGTAAATACTGAAGGGTTCCAGTAGATCGTTGCTCTGTTGTTATTTGACGGGGGGTTCAGCTCAGTTCTGTATAGTGGCGAGTAAAATTCACGCCGTGGCGCCATACCAACCATTTTCATTAATGAAACATTCATTGGTGGATCTATTTTCGGACCCGTCGCTCTAGAGGTCAGGAGAATGATTCCGCCTCCCCCCTGAGCCCCATAAATTGCTAGCTCATTATCTTCAGTTAAAACCTCTACACCTTCGAAGTCAGCGAGGTTAAATTCGTTGAGGTTATGTCCCGTTGGAACACCGTCCAAATATATCATCATGGGCGGAGCTCCCCGAAAGAGTCGGCTCATACTCCTTGCGGTCTTGGCCGTACGTTCACCCCGGGCATTGGTTTGAATGACCAGACCGGTAATTTTTGCTTGCAGCAGATCCGCTAAATTTATGTAATGACCGAATTGATTCTCGGGAAAAGAGTATGTCACATCCCGGTTGTTTAGATTTTTGGAATTGGGAATCTTCCTTGTAGCGGTAGCTTTAACAACAACCTCTTGCAGCAGTTGAGATTTTGTAACGTCTTGATAGCGTTTAAGATAACTGAGATATCCCTGCTCTCCCTTTTGTAAAATACTATCTGTTATACTTTCTGATGGGATGTATTGTCGCGGGCCAATAGCAGGCCGTACGTTTCCTGTGGTATCAATTACAACTTTAACATTCGATTTACCATCAGCGCTGTATGCGCTGAACACTAAATTACGTTCACCCTCAAAATTCAAATTTTCAAATGCAAATGATCCGTTTTCGTCTGCTTTTACCTGTATCATTGGCTCACCGCTTCCCTGGATTATCAGACTAACCAAAGAGCCGGGCACCGGCCCACCAAATGGACGAACTACTTTTCCTTTGATCGTTGTTCCTTTTTCTGCAGTGAATGTAGGAGATGTATTAATTAATCGGCGCCAACCCTGTGTCATCATTAGCAGATCCAAATGCTGCTCTTTCAACTCACTTCTTTGTAAAAAATAATATTGAGGGCGCTCGACATAGCCCTTCAGTACTGATGTCAACTGCAGATTTGAAACGATCGATACCTCGCTTTCTTCATCGACCTTAACAAGATCCTCATCAACAATTGCAATTGAAAAATTTGCCAGTACATCGACACCGTTTGCGTTTTTTGCATCCAGCTTGAGCGTTAATGGTTTATTTGCTTCGTAACTCGAATTAATTGGAGAAAGTGAAATATTCAGCTCCTGCTGATTATGGACAAAAGCTACTCGTTCGGCTACAGCCCTTTCATTCTCATACAAGGAAATTTCAATTATCCCCGAAAGCAGGACTTCGCGTGGAATTCGTACCACCATCGAGGATTTATTAATTGCAGTTCGGGATAATATCTGGGAATTTCCTGGCTTTCGTACCACTAAAGAAAAATTACCTCCCCCAAACAACTTTTCACTTATACGGACGCGGACTGCCAAATTCGCGCCATCACGGTTAAGGGTTAATACATAGCCCTGAAGAGAAGTCACTGGTAAAGTAATTGTCTTCTTTAAACCATTACCGGTAACTATGTGAGCCGTATAGGTCATATTGGGCATAGGATTAATTCCCACCACTCCCATACCTAAATGTGCTGTTTCAAATTCTGCTATCCGGGAATTAGATGAGTCGACAATATAGCCCGTTGCATCCAGACCAAGTCCATCGGAACCGACGACTTTAAAAGCCAGCCGTGAAGGAATATTTGCAACCAAGTTTCCGCTTTCAGGAAAAAAGGCAACGTGAAAATCCGGAGCCAGCTTTGGTATAGAAAAAGTCTTTGAAACCGTATCAGCACCGTTAATAATGCGACTTGAAATTGTGCGAGATTCATTAATCCGGTTAGTGTCAAGTTGTAGAATCACCTTTCCTGAATCATCCGTTGTACCCTTTTGTTGCCTGCCAGAAATATTATGATATACCTGGCGCCGGGCAAGAGGCTCACCTTTCAGATCCTTGAAACTCAGTTGTGCTTGTACCTCATCCCCGACCCTCTTGTAATCCACTTTAGTCTTTATGTCGGACGACAGAATGTTTACAACAGAAATTTCTTTTGTAAAGAAACCACTGTTATCGTAATTCCTCATCCAGTTGGTGTACGCCCGAATTCGATAACTTCCACTTGCCGTATTAGCTTCCAACGGAATATCTGACCAGCCAAGGCCGGCACTAAGCGGCACTTTCAATGTTCTTATGACGCGATCAGTTGGATCAATTAACTCAACATAAAGGAGTTGGCTGTTTTCCGTGAGGCGATTGTCTGCATCGACAAGATATGCTTTGAACCAAATGGTATCACTTGAATAATAGAATGGTCTGTCAAAGTGCAGATAAGCTTTTTCAATGACTTCCTGCTGCCCTGCGTTTTTAAATTTGCCCTCCGGCGATTTATTGCCGGGTTGGGAAAATCCCTGACTTTCACAGAAAAGGATAGTGAGTACGCTTAAAATAATCGGAAGTATTATGCGCATAAATTTGAGTTACAAATGGTGCGTATGTTTCGCATGCCTACCGGCCATGTCATCAACCCCTCAATTTTACTATTAAGATGCACTTTCTCCTGTTTAATTAAAAGTCAAAAATGAATTTCACCGTTATCGGTGATACACTTTAGACGTGGAATCAAACTAAGTCTGCATACGTAGCTGCATCAACCCAGCAGTGCGCTATAATACTAAATACGAAAATGAAAAGAAGATAAATTATCTAAAAAGACATAATTATTCCGAAATGATCAGGAAATAGTTTTTCTTTCCTTTTTGAGCTACGAGAAACCTATTATTAATAAGGTCGGAAGTAGTTAGCGAATGTGCCGGATCATCGACCTTTTGCTTATTCACAGAAACCCCGCCACCTGTTATCATTTTCCTCGCCTCACCTTTCGATGGAAAGACTGTAGTTTTCTCTGCCAGCAAATCAGTCACATTGATGCCTGCAGCCAACTCAGCTGTAGAGATTGTGAATTGTGGAAGACCTTCAAATACGTCAAGAACCTGTTCTTTATTTAAACCATTAAGAAACTCGAGGGAGCCTCCACCAAATAGAAATTCAGATGTTTTCAATGCTGTTTGGAGAGCTTCCTCAGAGTGGCTTCTCACGGTGATTTCTTCAGCCAGGGCTTTCTGGAGAATTCGCAAATGCGGTGCCTGATCGTGATCGGCTTCCAAATTTTCGATTTCTTGTTGAGATTTCAGTGTAAAGATCCGGATCCAGCTTTTAGCATCTGCATCGGTTGTATTCAGCCAGAATTGGTAGAACTTATATGGCGATGTTTTAGCGGGGTCGAGCCATACAGCCCCGCTTTCCGTTTTGCCGAACTTAGTTCCATCTGCCTTTTTAATCAGTTGGGTTGTAATCGCATACGCAGTGCCTGAAGCTTTACGGCGTATCATTTCCGTACCAGTTACAATATTACCCCATTGATCAGAACCACCCATTTGTACGAGGCAGTTCTTCTCCTTCCACAGATAATAAAAATCATATCCTTGAACGAGCTGGTAGCTAAATTCAGTAAAGGACATTCCGGTTTCACCTTCAAGGCGCTTTTTTACAGAGTCTTTTGCCATCATGTAGTTGACAGTAATATGTTTACCTACGTCGCGGATGAAATCCAGAAATGTAAAGTTTTTAAACCAGTCGTAATTATTAACCATTTCAGCACTTTTTGCACCGCAGTCGAAATCCAGGAATTTCTTCAGCTGGCCTTCCAGACATCTCACATTATGGTTCAAAACATCTTCCGATAGAAGATTCCGCTCAGCAGATTTTCCTGAGGGGTCACCCACCATACCGGTTGCCCCGCCTACAAGAGCAAAGGGTTTATGACCCGCCCGCTGGAAGTGAATTAGGGTCATGATTTGAGTAAGATGACCAACGTGCAGTGAATCAGCGGTGGGATCAAAACCTATATAGCCTGATGTCTGCCCTTTATTAAGTTCTTCTTCAGTCCCGGGCATTATATCATGCAGCATTCCCCGCCAGCGTAATTCTTCTACAAAATTCATCCTTGCAATATTGTTTTTCCTGCAAATATAACAGAATTGGCAAAAGCCAGGCATCGCAAAATTTTCATAAATTTATGTCAGGCGAACTTCTAAAGAGGATCACGCGTATTAGTAACAAGTCTATCCTATTACTATGAACTTCTTGTCTCATTTTTATTTTGACAGACAAACCAGCGACCCAAACATTGTGTTGGGAACTGTATTGCCTGACCTTGTAAAAAATGCCAGAAAAGATTGGAATTTACATCCACATAAGAATGAACATCTTATCACCGGTTCTTTTGAACAAGCTATCCTCACAGGATGGAAGCGTCATCTCATCGTCGACCGGCATTTTCATAATTCAGGTTTTTTCATAAAACACACCAATTCTATCCGAACGGCAATCGCTCCGGTCCTGGAACATTCGCCGGTCCGACCCTCATTCCTGGCGCACATTGCCCTGGAGATTATGCTTGACAGCATTCTGCTAACTGAAAAACTTATCGATGCTGATCTGCTGTACTCGAATCTTCGCGGATCCAACCGCCAAGCTCTTCATAATTTTCTCGAACTTAATAAGATAGACGACACACCACACTTTTTTAAGTTCTTTGATCAGTTTCTTGAAGCAAATTATCTCCATAGTTATCGTGAAACCCACAACATCATGTTTGCACTGAATCGCATCTGTATGCGTATCTGGCCCGATCCGATGAGTGAAACGCAGGTATTACAGCTTAGTTCGATTTTAATCAGCTACCATGAGAATCTGCAAAAATGCTTTATGGAAATTTTCGACGAAATAGAGAAAGTATTGGACAATTGAAATAACCAGTTACACTCCCATACCATCCGTGAAAAACGATTTTAGTATTTTTAGACCCTGAACATAACATTGTCAATTCTAAATTTTCCATTTTGTAATGTCTACTTCCCAAATCAAAGAACGTGTTGAGACCCTTGTACAAGAGCTGAACAACCATAATTATAATTATTACGTATTGGCGCAACCAACAATTTCAGATTTTGAATTCGACAAAAAACTGGAAGAGCTGGCTTCTTTGGAAAAGGCTTATCCGGAATTACAGGACCCCGATTCTCCGACCCAGAAAGTTGGAGGCGACATTACAAAACAATTTGAGACTGTAAAGCATAAATGGCCCATGCTTTCGTTGGGGAATACCTACAATGAACAGGACTTAAACGAATTTGATGAACGGGTCCGCAAAGCAATTGGCGATAACTTCGAATATGTTTGTGAATTGAAATTTGACGGACTGTCGTTAAGCCTTACCTATGAGAACGGCAGGTTACTCAGGGCTGTTACACGTGGTGATGGTACCAAAGGCGACGACGTTACAACAAATGCCAAGACAATCCAGACTATTCCAAAAAACTTAAAAGGTAACGAGTTCCCGGAAATGTTCGAGATCAGGGGCGAAGTTTTCATGCATAAACCCGCTTTTGATCGTTTGAATGCTGAACGTCTTGAAAATAACGAAGTTCCATATGCGAACCCAAGAAATTTTGCCTCCGGAACCCTTAAAATGCAGGACTCGAGCGAGGTAGCAAAACGACCGCTTGACTGTTTTCTCTACTTTCTTTATACGGATAAACGCCTTTACAACACACATTGGGAAAGTTTAGAGGCTGTTAAAAGCTGGGGATTCCATGTATGTGAGCATACCCGACTTTGCAAAAATATAAAGGAGGTTCTTGATTTCGTTCATTATTGGGAGGAAAAGAGGTTTGGTCTGAGCTATGACATTGATGGAATAGTAATTAAGGTAAACAATTACAGCCAGCAACAGGAGCTCGGATTCACGGCAAAATCCCCGCGGTGGGCTATTTCTTATAAATACAAGGCCCAGGAAGTTGAAACGATATTGGAAAAAGTAACTTACCAGGTTGGACGTACTGGGGCAGTTACTCCCGTAGCAAATCTTAAGCCGGTCTTGCTGGCCGGTACAACGGTTAAAAGGGCAACTCTCCATAATGCAAATGAGATTGTGCGACTTGATCTTCATGAAGGTGATACGGTGCTGGTAGAGAAAGGTGGTGAAATCATTCCGAAGATTATTTCGGTTAATACCATAAAGCGCAGATCTGGGGCGGCACCGATAATTTATCCGGAAGTATGTCCGGAATGCGGTAGCAATCTTATCAGGAAAGAAGGTGAAGCAGTGCACTATTGTCCCAATGATGAAGCATGCCCACCTCAGATAATTGGTAAAATGCAGCATTTTATCAGCCGCAAGGCAATGAATGTCGAAGGTTTAGGTCAGGAAACAATCGATTCCTTTTACCGAAATGGCTTATTGCAGCACATTAGCGACTTATACTCGCTTTTTGAAAAAGAAGGCCAGCTAAAAGAACTAAACCGCTTTGGAGAAAAATCAATCAAAAATATGCTTGAGGGAATCGAAAAGTCGAAACAAATGCCATTTGAAAAGGTATTGTTTGGCTTGGGAATCCGTTATGTGGGAGAGACTGTTGCAAAAAAGCTCACAGCACATTTTAAGAACATCGATAGCTTGATGAACGCCACCCTTTCGGAGTTAACTGCAGCAGACGAGATAGGTGAACGGATAGCAGAAAGTATTGTTGAATATTTTAAGGAGCCACGTCATATCGAGCAGATCGAGGTGCTTCGAAGACACGGCTTACAATTCGAAACATCTGAAACTCTAATTGAACTGCAAAGCACCAAACTTGAGGGGCTGTCCTTCATTATTTCGGGCGTTTTTGCAAACTACAGCCGCGACGAACTGAAAGATATCATTGAAGCGAATGGTGGTAAAATTTTAAGTAGTATTTCCGCAAAATTAAATTACCTGGTAGCAGGTGACAACATGGGCCCTTCTAAACTTGAAAAAGCTGTAAAGTTGAAAATCCCAATGATTTCCGATGCCGAATTACTGCAAATGCTTAAATAATGTTTGATAAAACTGCGAATTTTCACGAATCGTTTTCAAATTGCGGCTTATCCTGCTAAATTCGCAAAATAACAGTCGAATTAAAAATACCAGAATGAACAAATTTCACGGCACAGGAGTAGCAATGGTCACTCCATTTAAAGCAGACGGTTCTATTGATCATTCCGGACTAAAGAACACGATTGATTACATTATTTCCGGTGGTGTTGAATATATAGTATCACTTGGAACAACTGGAGAAGCAGCAACGCTTAGCAGTGATGAAAAGAAAGAGGTATGGGACATCACTGCCGAACACACAGCAGGAAGGATACCGCTTATTGCAGGTATTGGAGGCAACAACACTGCCGAAGTTATTCGTGACCTCAAAAAGTTTGACAATAAAGCATATGACGCTGTACTATCCGTTTCCCCTTATTACAGCAAACCTACTCAGGAAGGAATCTATCAGCATTATAAAGCGATCTCTGAAGCCTCCGATCTCCCTGTGATGATCTACAATGTTCCGGGCAGGACCAGTATGAACATCTCTGCCGACACAACCCTGCGTTTGGCCCATGACTTTAAGAATATTTTCGGTACGAAAGAAGCTTCGGGTAGCTTTGACCAATTCAACCTAATTATACGTGACAAACCGGAGGACTTCCTGATGATCTCTGGTGATGATGCTATTGCTTTACCTCTTATTTCGGCAGGTGCCGTTGGGGTGATTTCTGTAGTAGGGAATGCTTTACCGGGTATTTTATCTACCATGGTTAGGATGTGCCTGGATGGAAAATTCATTGAGGCTCAGCCGCTTCATTACAGCCTTGTGGAATTTACTCATTTGTGCTTCGCCGAAGGCAATCCTGGTGGAGTAAAAGCGGCTCTTAAGCTATTGAATATCTGCAGCGATACCTTACGTTTACCCCTTGTGAATGTTAGCGTGGAAACTGCTTCAAAAATTCAGACTGAACTACAAAAGCTAAAACTGATATAATAAAAATACCCGTCCACAGTTAGCTGAGACGGGCATTAAATTTCTTCTGCAAACTATTTCTTAGCTTTAGCCGCTTCTTTGTTTTTAGTTTCCTGAACTTCAAGACGGATAGCCTGCGCAAGGTTTTTTAGATCCTGCATACCTTTTCTTACGCGGGTACCTGCAGCGCTGTTTGCCTTGTTGTAGAATTTGTCAGCATCTGCTTCCAGTGATTCGAATAAACTTTTTGCTTCTTGGAATTTTTTCATGTTTGTACTCCTTTAGTTTTGAGGTTAGTATGATTACTATTACTAATGTAGAATGTTTTTTCTTAAAAAAGAATAATTGAAAAAAATAAAATCATGCGTTTTTAGCGTTTTTTTCCACATTTAAGCAGGTTATCCACAACAAATGTGCTTCGTAAAAATATAAAGCGTTTTATTTCAGTAGTTTACAAATCGAACATAAACAAAAAGTGCCCTTAAAGCTTGTTTAAGGGCACTTTCTTTACAGCGAGCTATCACTAGGCGTTTGCCAGATTTTTCTCTTTATAATGACCTTTTTTAAGCTTCACGGCAAGTTCACTATATGCATCCAATGTCCGATTGACATCTTCAATAGTATGTAAGGCTGTTGGGATAAGCCTTAACATGATCAATCCTTTTGGTATGACCGGGTACACAACAATCGAACAGAATATTCCATAATTCTCTCGAAGATCCATTGTAATAGCTGTAGCTTCAGATAACTCTCCTTCAAGAAAAACAGGAGTAACCATAGTATCTGTCACGCCGATATTAAAGCCACGTTCTTTCAAGCCCTTTTGAAGAGTTGTTGCAACTTCCCAAAGCTTCTCTCTCAATTCTGGTTTGCTTTTCAAAAGCTCTAAACGCTTACGAAGGCCTACTACCATTGGCATTGGAAGTGATTTTGCAAATGTCTGGGAACGCATATTGTAACGCAGGAAATTTGTAATTTCTTCCGTTGAAGCTATGAAAGCTCCGATTCCAGCCATCGACTTAGCGAAAGTTCCGAAATAAATATCAATACCTTCTATACAGCCTTGGGCTTCGTGAGTTCCCGCACCAGTATCGCCCATAGTTCCGAAACCATGTGCATCGTCTATTAAGATTCGAAAATTGAATTTTTGTTTTAGGTCGACCACTTCTTTAAGCTTACCCTGCGCACCGGACATGCCGAATACACCTTCAGTAATTACAAGAATTGCACCGCCCGTATTCTCAACCCATCTGGCAGCACGTTCAAGCTGCTTTTCAAGGCTTTCCATATCGTTATGGGAATAAACAAACCGTTTTCCCTGATGCAAACGAACACCGTCAATGATACATGCATGAGATTCAGCATCATAAACGATCACATCATGCCTGTCAACTAAAGCGTCTATAGCCGACATAATACCCTGGTAGCCATAATTAAGAAGGAATGAATCTTGCTTTCCTACAAATTCCGCAAGCTCTTTTTCCAGGGCTTCATGATTATTTGAATTACCTGACATCATCCGTGCACCCATCGGATAAGCTAATCCAAATTCTGCGGCACCTTCCGCATCAGCCTTTCTAACTTCAGGGTGATTAGCAAGGCCAAGATAATTATTAAGGCTCCACACTAAATGCTCCTTGCCCCTGAATTTCATGTGAGGAGCAATCTCACCTTCCAACTTCGGAAAAGAAAAATAACCATGCGCCATCTTTTGGTGCTGGCCCAATGGGCCCATATTTTTCGAAATTTTATCAAATAAATCCAAACCTTATATTATTAAATGTTAGCGTATCTTTCCCGCAAAGTTAAGATTTACCCGCCTGATTATCAAAAGCTAATTCAACTCGATGTAATTATAATGCCATAAAATCAAAACGCCTTTATCCTAGATGCGAATAAAGGCGTTTATGCTGACTTGGATTATGTCAATCTACATTATCATGCAGAAAAGAATTGTTGGGGCGAATCTCAGTGATTCCGTCTTCAGTGCTTAAGGTAAAACGTGATACCTGGGATTCCGAAGAATGTGGAACATCCTGTAATGACATCTGCTTGCGTTTGTAAGCTGGCTCACTTTCAAGCTCCTGCAGTCCGTTACTAGTACGAAGTTTCATGCTGAGATCCTTCAGGCGGAGAATACGCTCTTTGGATTTCCGAAGCTGCTCTTCTATTGATTCGTCAGTTTTATTTTCATCCGGGTTAGGGATTTGCTCTTCCTCAACCCAAGTTTCCATCACAGGCAATTGCTCTTCTTCCTCAGTTTTTATCTCAAATTCATCTGCCTTCATTTCAAATTCAAACGAAGGTTCAATTTTTATGCTGTCGGCCGGAATTTCGTCGTTCAATGTGTGCCGTACATAATCCGCATCAGGCTTAGTTACTTCTTCTACCTTAGGAGTACTTTGAAAATAGCCGGCAAACAAATCAACCTGGCTTTCTTCTTTCTTTAGCACTGGTTCGCCAACTTCTTCCACCTTTGGCGCTATAAAGGTGTTCTCATGTACAGGTCTAACAAGCGGCGCCTGTTCTGGAGTCAGTAAAGATACCTTCCTCACCTGACTCTTCTCAACTTCCCGCTCTTCCTTGGTTTGAAATCCTGTTGCAATAATAGTTACCGAAATTTTCTCACCCAATGCTTCATCTGAACAGTTACCCCAAATAAGATCCGCAGCTAATCCAGCTTCCTGTTGGATATAATCTGTGATGATGCTTACTTCATCCATCGTGACCTCTTTGTCACCGGAACTAATGTTCAGCAAAATATACCGTGCACCCTCAATCTCATTATCTTTTAATAATGGAGAAGCTAATGCCCCTTCCACCGCGCGTAAAGCACGATTTTCACCCTCCGCAGCGTAGCTTCCCATAATTGCTACGCCACTTTCTTTCATTACTGTGCGCACATCTTTAAAGTCAACGTTGATATAACCAGGTATGGTTATAATCTCCGCGATACCCTTTGCCGCAGTAGTCAATATATTATCGGCTTGTGCAAAGGCAGATCCAAGAGTGAGATTCCCAAAAATCTCCCGTAGCCGGTCATTGGAAATTACCAGGTAAGAGTCTACATATTTTTTAAACTCATCCAGTCCTTCTTCGGCCTGAATTTTTCTGCGTTTTCCTTCAAATGAAAAAGGAGTTGTTATAATACCCACTGTCAGGATATCCATTTCTTTTGCAGCTTTCGCAATGATTGGGCTGGCACCAGTACCCGTTCCACCACCCATCCCTGCGGTAATAAAAAGCATCTTGGTGTTGCTGCCCAGCATCCGCTTGATATCTTCGATATTTTCAATAGCGGAATTCTTTCCAACTTCAGGAATCGAACCGGCTCCCATACCTTCAGTTAGGCTAGCACCGAGTTGAACCTTGTTTGGAATCGGGCTGAGTTCCAGGGCCTGAGCATCGGTATTACAGATGATGAAATCTACACCCGTAATTCCCTGACGATACATATGGTTAACTGCGTTCCCGCCGCCGCCACCAACACCGATAACTTTAATAATCGATGATTTTTCTTTTAACATTTCAAACTGCATATCTCTTATCAGTTAGGTAAAATCTTTGTTTTGACAGTTCCTGCCGTAATATTAGCCATTTATCCACACAGGTTATCCACAATTGTTAGATATGTGGGAAACTCGCCACTTTGTGGATAATTAACGTATATAATCTTCGTCCTTGATATCGTCCTTGATGAATTTTGCTCCTGACTGCAGAATTTTTTCAAACAGTCCAAGGCTCTTTTTAGACTTGTCTGCTACAGGTGCCTTCTCTTCAGGAAGTCCGATGCGTCTGCTCGATTCTTCGATCTGCTCTGCTTTCTGAATTCCTTTAATAAGCAGTCCAATACCGGTGGCAAACATCGGGCTCTTCAATTCATCATATGTAGGCTTGGGAAGCACATCATTTTTCGCCAAATGCTCATTTGGATAGCCAACCCGACTATCTAAACCCGTCACATACTCAACGAGCTGTGGCAAATGCTTCAACTGCGCCCCACCACCCGTAATAACTATACCAGCAATCAACTTCTTCTCGTAGCCGGATGATTTGATTTCATAATAAACATGCTCGATTATTTCTTCCATCCGGGCCTGGATAACAAAAGCAAGATTTTTTACGGAGATCTCTTTAGGCTCCCTTCCGCGAAGGCCTGGCACACAAATGATCTCATTCTCTTTATTTTCTTCCGCCAGAGCAGATCCAAAACGGGTCTTCAACAACTCAGCCTGATTTCTCATTACCGAACATCCTTCTCGGATATCTTCTGTGACACTATTGCCCCCAAATGGAATAACAGCTGTATGGCGAATTATACCTTCATGGAAAATAGCAAGATCCGTAGTTCCACCACCAATGTCAACCAGCACTACGCCTGCTTCCTTTTCCTCGTCGCTCAGCACCGACTCAGAAGATGCAAGTGGTTCCAGTATTAACTCCTGGGTTTCCAAACCCGCGTTACCTACACATTTGATAATATTCTTCACAGCACTTACGTGTCCGGAAATAATATGAAAATTCGCTTCCAGACGCACACCAGCCATACCAATCGGATCCTTAATCCCCGGCTCATTATCAACGGTGAATTCTTGCGGAAGAACATGAATAATCTCTTCACCCGGTGGCATCACCAGTTTGTACATATCCTCGATCAGCTTGTCGATATCCTTTCTCTGGATCTCAGTATTCAGATCTTTTCTGGTAAGTATGCCTCTATGCTGAAGACTTTTTATGTGCTGACCCGCGATACCAACATTCACGATCTTAACATCAACATTCGACTGGGCGCTTGCCTCTTCAACAGCAAGGATTATTCCCTGCACTGTTTTTTGAATATTTGATACCACTCCGCGGGTTACACCAGCGGATTCGGCTTTTCCCATACCCAAAATTTCGATCTTACCGTGTTCGCTTCTGCGACCAACGGTAACGCAAATCTTCGTTGTACCTATATCCAGGCCTACAACTATTGGTGAATTTTTGACTGAAGCTGAGTTACTCTTGTCCATATTATGTGCATTAATTTGTTGTTGAATCTGGTTTTGATGCTAATGTGCTATCAATAGCTGCCTTTATCGTGGCGGTAGAAATAGCTGTACTGTCAATTATGTTGCGTTCACATATAATCTGGTTTGCATATTTAAGATTGATCGACTTATAAGTATCCCATCCCACTTTTGGTATTGCTTTCTTATAAAACACCAAAAGATTCCTAAATTTCGTTTCAAGTGAGTCCGCTGTTCCCAGGATAATTTTATGATCTCCTACGCGAGGCACGATTTCAATGTCACCTTTGAGGCTAACGTAAAGCTGCTCCACCTGATCATTCCATAATGTATCCTGCCTTATGAATTTCGCAGTTCTGAAAAGATCCTTTGCCAGCTGCGATGAGAGTGTATCCACATTTCCTGAAAAATCTTCATCTATCAGGCCATTGGCTACCAGAACCCTTGCTGTATAATTATCGGACATTGGGATTTTAAACCCATTTTCATCGATGTAGAAGTTCACGTTGGCCATGTTTATAATCCGGATCAAAGGTTTACGCTGGCGAATGTCAACGTGTATTACACCATCCATATCTGCGAAAACCTTGGCATATTCTATAAATGGATTTGCTTTTAACACATTTTCCAGGTTATGAATATTAATATTTTCCAGGTTCCTTCCTACCAGCGTTCCGCTGTTTCCTAGCAGAATTCTGTCAACTTCCTCGCGCTCAATAAAATTATTATTGCCTGGAAGCATGACTTTAAGATCAGTACATTTTTGCTTATCTTTTTTGACGCTGATGAAACTCATCAGGACAACCACTCCGCTTAGACACACAATCCAGCTGAAACAGTAAAAAATAAGCTTCCAATTGATCTTCTTAAGCATTCTCTAAAACCTTTTTAAGTGGATCAATTAAAGTATCTATATCCCCTGCGCCTACTGTGAGCAGAAGTTCTGGCTTCTCTTCACGAACGTAGTCAACAACCGCATGCTTAGTCAATATTTGCTTGTCTGACAAATCAATTTTTTCTAAGATCATCTCCGAATCGATGCCTGGGATAGGCAGTTCTCTTGCCGGATAAATGTCGAGCATAATTAATTCGTCCGTCATTCCCAGCACCTCTGCGAATCCGTCCGCGAAATCCCTTGTTCTCGTAAATAAATGCGGCTGAAATATGGTAGTTAGCTTCTTATCCGGGTACAATGTCTTAACAGCCTGAATGCATGCTCGAAGTTCCTCCGGATGGTGAGCATAATCGTCGATGTAAACAAAATCTTTGTTTTTAACTATATATTCGAAACGACGTTTCACACCTTTGAAATTACCTAAGGCAGCACGGATTTTATCCGGCCTAATTCCAAGTTTGAGGGCAACTTCAACAGCGGCTACAGCATTCTCAATATTATGAAGTCCTGGAAGTCCCATCTCAATATTCTCAATCACCAGGTCACTATTTTTAAAATCAAAATGAAAACTGCCATTTTCTACCCGAACATTTACAGCCTGAATATCAGCGACTGCGTTTGCTGCATAAGTCTGTCCGTTTTTCAAATCCAATCCATTTCGATACAGAAGCTTGCCCCCAGGTTTTAGTTGGGATGTAAACTGTTTAAAGGAGTCGACAAGATGACTTTTATCACCATAAATGTCTAGATGATCGGCATCCATTGACGTTACGATGGCGATATCCGGATAAAGCGTTAAGAACGAACGATCGAACTCGTCAGCCTCAACAACCATAGTATTATTTTCGCCAAATAGGACATTGCTGTTGTAATTGCTGGCAATTCCGCCAAGGAATGCTGAGCAATCATATCCACTGTCCTTCAGTACGTGCGCTATCATACTGGAAGTCGTTGTTTTTCCATGTGTACCCGCAACAGCTATGGTAAACATGCCCTTGCTAATGATACCCAGTACTTCAGACCGCTTTTTAAAAGTGAAACCACCCGCTTTGAAATGATTTAGAATCGCAGAGTCTTTCGGGATTGCAGGGGTATAGATTATTAATGTATTAGCGTCTTTTTCGTGAAAACTCACTGGGATATTATCAACTTCGTCGTGAAATACCACTGGTATACCCTCATTCATTAAGGCAGCGGTTAGAGGAGTACAAGTTTTATCATAACCACAAACAACTACCCCCCGTTTCTTGAAATATCTGGCAAGACCGCTCATTCCAATTCCGCCGATACCAATTAAATAAACCCTTTTAATGTTTTCTAACTCCATAACTCTTGTGATATCCTTAGTTAGCAATTTTTAAAACTTCATTGGCAATGACTTCGTCGGCGTCCGGCAATGCCATCAAACCAATATTTTTTGCAAGTTCAGCTTGCTTTTCCTCGTCTTTGAGCAACTTTAAAGCAGAGTTCAGCAATTCATTTTCCGCGTCCGAGTCCTTCACAAGAACAGCTGCATTCATTCTCACGAGCGCCATCGCATTTTGAGTCTGGTGATCTTCCGCCACGTTGGGAGATGGAACGAGGATCACCGGCTTTTTTATAACAAAAAGTTCCGCGATCGTCCCTGCACCGGCGCGTGATATAATTACATCAGCTGCTGCGTATGCGAAGTCCATTCTCTGTAAAAACTCTAGGACTTTAATATTCGCATGGAATTTACCTTTGAGTTGTTCATTCACTGACTGATAGTAGTATTTACCGGTTTGCCAAATGAGTTGAACGTCGTCGGCAATAACTTTATCTATTCCATCAAGCATACTTTTATTCAGCGTTCCAGCTCCCAGACTTCCTCCCGTAACCAGTATAGTTTTCTTAGATGGTGATAAATTGAAAAATTTTAATGCCTCGTCCCGCTTCCCATCAATATCCACAGTTTCTTTTCGAATTGGATTTCCCGTGATAAGTATTTTTTCCGCTGGAAAAAACTTATCCATTCCTTCAAAGGCAACACAGATTTTCCTAGCGTTTTTTCCAAGGTTTTTATTGGTTATTCCGGCATAAGAGTTTTGTTCCTGTATCAAATAAGGAATATTCATCCATGAAGAAGCGAATAATAGAGGCCCCGACGCATATCCACCAACACCCACAACAGCATTTGGTTTAAAATTCTTTATTATACTTCTCGATTTGATCAAGCTCATGATTATCTTATAAGGCAACAGGATATTTTTCACTATGGAATTTCTCTGAAACCCTTGAATATCCAGTCCTACTATTTCATAACCTGCGGCGGGAACTTTTTCCATCTCCATTCTGCCATTGGCTCCGACAAATAAAATTTCAATATCGGGAGAGATTTTTTTGAGTGCATTAGCGATGGCTACAGCAGGGAATATATGTCCGCCGGTACCTCCACCACTTATGATCACTCGCTTTCCCATATGTTATCCCATTGCGGGGATCTCCCCAACAATTACTTTTTCTTTACTTTTTTCTTTCTTTTCATCTATATCGCGGCTAACACTCAGGATAATCCCAAAAGCTACGCTTGTGAACAATATAGATGTTCCACCCATACTCACTAATGGCAAGGGAACTCCTGTTACGGGACCTAAACCAACCGCTACGGCCATGTTCGCAAAAGCTTGTATTGTCAGACTAAAGCTCAAACCTGCGGCAAGCAGCGCACCGAATGCTTTCGGGCTGTGCGTCACGATCAGGGTGCATCGGTAGAGAAATACCAGATATAAAAGGACCAGACCCACTCCCCCTACAAGACCGTACTCTTCAATAATTAATGCGAACACAAAATCAGAATATGGATGGGGAAGAAAATTACGTTGGGTACTGTTGCCGGGGCCTTTTCCAAAAACACCGCCCGTGGCTATGGCAATTTTGGATTGATTCGCCTGAAATGATTTATCAGGGTCGGCCTTTTCCGGATGCATGAATACTTCGATCCGTGACATCCAGGTGGCGCTCCGTCCCTTGCCTATTAAAACAACACTTGTAAGAATCACCAATCCGGCCAGCCCAACAATGGAGATTTGCTTAATACTTATCCTTCCTACAATGAGCAATAATATACTTACACCGAACAACATTACTGCTGTAGATAAATTTGCCGGAAGAATAAGAATGAATATTATACATACTGAGCCCATAATCGGCAAAAAGGCTTTCTTGGCATCTTTGATATTTTCCTGCTTTTTAGATAGCGTCCTGGCCAGAAACGTGATAAGGGCAAGTTTTGCTAAATCCGAGGTTTGAAAGGTTTGATTGATGATAGGAATTGTAACCCACCGGCTCGCATCATTCACGTGGTTTCCGAACAAAAGCGTGTACATCAATAAGGGTATCGTGATAATCATCAAAATCTTTGAAATCCCAGCATAATGGCGATAATCCAGCAAATGCGAAAAGTACATCAGGGCGATACCGCCTATGATCATTACCAGGTGCTTTACGAGGAATTGCTCACTCCCAACCCCCTGCTTATAAGCAAGAGTTCCCGTAGCACTATACACAGCGAGCACAGACCATACCGAAAGCAAGATCACTATCAGCCAGATCCAACGATCACCTTTAGTTTTGTTAATGAGCCTTTCCATTCTTAATTGGGACTAAAGTTCCATTACTGCTTTCTTGAATTGATTGCCTCTATCTTCGTAATTCTTAAAAAGATCAAAACTTGCACAAGCCGGGGACAACAGTACGGTATCACCTTTCTTTGCCATATGATAGGCAATTTGTACGGCCTCACTTGCTGAGAAAGTATTCACAATCACTTCAACATCATCTTCAAATGCTTCGTGAATTCGCTTATTGTCCTTTCCAAGACAAACGATCCCTTTAACTTTGCTTTTAACCAAATCTTTCAGCATGCCATAGTCATTCCCCTTATCCACACCACCAAGGATAAGTACAACTTGTGCTGGCATACTTTCCAAAGCGTACCAAGTAGAATTAACGTTTGTAGCTTTAGAATCATTAATAAAATCAATCCCGGAAATTTTTGCTACGTGCTCCAGCCGATGTTCGATATTATTGAAACTTCCCATACTGTCACGGATAGATTCGTTTCTTAATTCAAGCACTTTAGCCACTATGCCAGATGCCATAGAGTTGTAGATGTTGTGCTTGCCTTGCAGGGCTAATTCGGTAATTGACATGATTAGTGGTTCTTGGTTTTTGTGGTTTGTATTGATTGTTATTTGCTTCCCATCAAGCCAGGCACCTTCAGATAGTACCTTCTCAATTGTAAATGGATAAACTTTGGAACTGATTCCACGCTTCTCTATGCCAGACTGAATTTCAGCATCGTCGGTGCAATAAATAAACACGTCTTTTTCAGTCTGATTCTGTATGATCCGAAACTTGGAATCTGCATAATTCGACATCTTATAATCGTAGCGATCCAGGTGATCTGGTGTAATATTCAGCAATACGGATATATCAGCTTTGAATTTGTACATATTATCCAGCATAAAGCTGCTGATCTCAAGAACATAGTAATCGTATTGCTCGAACGCGACTTGTTTCGCAAAACTCTTCCCAATGTTTCCGCCGAGTCCCACATTCAGACCGGCATCTTTGAGAATATGATAGGTTAACATCGTTGTAGTCGACTTCCCATTTGACCCAGTAATGCAAATCATTTTTGCATTAGTGTATCTGCCTGCAAATTCGATTTCCGAGAGAATCGGGATATTTTTTTCTGTAAGTTTTTTTATAATTGGTGCCTTCTCAGGGATACCAGGACTTTTAACTACCTCAGTAGCAGATAGGATTTTTGCTTCAGTATGGCTCTCCTGTTCAAATGAAATCCCAGCTTCTTCAAGCTCCGTCCTGTATTTATCGGCAATAGGGCCCATATCCGATACAAAAACTTCGTACCCCTGCTTCTGCGCAAGCAAAGCTGCGCCAACACCACTTTCACCAGCACCGAGAACCACGATATATTTCTTTCCTTCCATCAACGCAGTTTTAAGGTTACAATAGTTAGGATAGCCAGCATGATCCCGACGATCCAAAATCTGGTCACGATTTTGGCTTCATGATACCCCTTCTTTTGATAGTGATGATGCAAGGGTGACATCATGAAAACACGGCGTCCTTCACCAAATCTTCGTTTGGTGTATTTGAAATAAGCCACCTGAATCACTACAGACAGGTTCTCTATCAGGAAAACACCACACAACACTGGTATCAGAAGTTCCTTACGAATCATTATAGCGAAGGCAGCAATTATTCCGCCTATAGCCAGACTGCCTGTATCGCCCATAAAGACCTGGGCTGGATAGGAGTTGTACCAAAGGAAGCCGACACAGGCACCTACAAATGCTCCTGCGAAAATTACAAGTTCCCCTGAATACGGGATATACATTATATTCAGGTAGTCTGCAAAAATCGTGTTTCCCGAAACGTATGCAAGTATTGCCAGCGTGATCCCTACAATTGCTGAAGAGCCGGTTGCGAGCCCGTCAATACCGTCGGTAAGATTTGCGCCATTTGAGACAGCAGTTACAATTATTATGACAACCAGCAAAAATACCACCAGGGAGTAACCTTCAAGACCATCGCCGATATATGTTAAGACTTTGGCGTAATCGAACTCATTATCTTTATAAAATGGAAAATTAGTCTGAGTTGATTTAACATCCTGAGTATAATAAACCTCATTGCCCCGTTTATGAACCTCAACAGGTGCGGTAGCTTGTGACAAGTTTCCAAGCTGCTCCCGAACGACTATGTCGGGATGGAAATACATGGTCCATCCGATAATTAGTGCAAGTCCCACCTGCCCCATGATCTTGAACCTTCCAGCAAGACCTTCCTTATCTTTTTTGAAGACTTTTATATAGTCATCAACAAAGCCTATTACTCCCATCCAAACAGTTGTAACCAGCATCAATATTATATAGATATTTTCAAGCCGCGCAAATAACAGGGTAGGAAGCAGGATGCCCAGAAGGATGATCAGCCCGCCCATAGTTGGTGTCCCTTGTTTTTGCATCTGTCCCTCGAGCCCAAGATTTCGAACTGATTCACCAACTTGCTTCGCTCTAAGTATCCGGATCAGCCTGCTTCCGTACACGGTAGTGAGGAACAGCGATAAGATAACTGCCATCCCTGTCCGGAATGAAATGAACTGGAATAATCCAGCCCCAGGGATATCGTATTGCCGATCCAGCCAGGTAAACAGGTAGTATAACATTAGCTCATCAGGGTTAAAATTTCAGTTAAAATCTGTTTGTCATCGAAAGGATGTTTAACACCGGCAGTTTCCTGGTATTTCTCATGGCCTTTCCCGGCAACGAGGATAATATCTCCCGGTTTAGCCAGGTGGCACGCTGTTCTTATTGCCTCTTTTCTATCTATGATTGAGATTGCCTTTTTCTTATTTTGGGGCATGACTCCGGCTTCCATATCGTGAATGATCTGTTCAGGAGATTCACTCCTTGGATTATCTGAGGTTAGGATCACCTTGTTACTCCAGTCGCAGGCCACCTGAGCCATCACCGGACGCTTGGTTTTATCCCGGTCTCCACCACATCCTATTACAGTAATCACCTGTTCGGTACCGGTCCGAATATCCTGAATGGTTTGAAGAACATTCTGAACCGCATCAGGGGTATGGGCATAATCAACAATACCAATAATTCCCGTCGGAGAAACTAGATAATCAAATCTGCCTTCGGCACCGCTCAATCGGGAAAGTGATATTAATACCCTCGCTCTATCTTGCTCAAGCAACATTGCTGTTGAGTACACTGCCAGTAAATTGTATGCATTGAAACTGCCTACCATTTTAAACCAAACTTCCTCACCATCGATGTTGAGAAGCAGGCCACTAAAATGATTTTCGATGATCTTAGCTTTGAAATCTGCGATATTTTTTAACCCGTAAGTTTTTTTATGACCCCGGCTATTTTGCAGCATCACTATTCCATTTTTATCATCAATGTTTGTCAAGGCAAACGCACTGCTTTCCAAAGAATCAAAGAATGCCTTTTTTGCCTTTAGATATGCGTCAAAAGTTTGATGGAAATCCAGGTGATCATGGGTGAGGTTTGTAAAAATACCCCCGGTAAATTGCAAACCCGTGATCCGATGTTGAGCGACAGCATGCGAGCTGACCTCCATAAAACAATAATCACATCCGCTATTGATCATGTCGTTGAGCAAGTTATTCAGCGAAATAGGATCGGGTGTAGTGTGTGTAGCGGGTACAATTACATCATTAATCTGGTTTTGAACAGTAGAAAGCAGTCCGCATTTGTATCCCAGATCACGAAATAATTGAAAAAGCAAGGTCGCAACTGTTGTTTTTCCATTAGTGCCGGTCACCCCTACCAGTTTAAGCTTGGAAGATGGATGATCAAAGAAGTTTGCTGAGATTATTCCAAGTGATTTTGCAGAATCTTCTACAAGAAAATAACTCACTCCTTCCTGTAGAGCATCTGGAAATTTCTCACAGATAATTGCCTTCGCACCTTGAGTTATCGCCGTATCTATAAACTGATGACCATCAGATAAAGTCCCCCGGACAGCAACAAATAATGATCCTAGTTCAGCTTTCCTCGAATCGAAACATATCGAAGTAACCTCCAGACTCGTTGAGCCGGATACTTGTTTCAGCGAAACACCATATAATATGTCCTTTAGTACCTTCATCAGTTAAGCTCTAATACTATTGGATAACCCTTTCCCACTCTGGTACCTGCAGCAATAGATTGCTTCATGACCTTTCCGCTACCTCTCACAATTGGCCTTAACCCCGAATTGCCTAATACATACAATGCATCTTTCAGGCCCATGCCACTTACGTCGGGAACTGATCCTTCAACAATCCTTATTTCCGCATTGACGACTCCTTTGTTTGTATCTACGGTAACATTCTCTGAATTAGCAGCGAACAAAGTTTTAACTCCAAATGCCTTGTATATTCTTTGAGTAGCTTTTTTCTCTCCTGCCTTCGCTGATGGCATTTTTACGTTGCCCGCCAACTTTTGATCTTTCATGGAATCATACATATTGATGTCGGCAGCATATACCCTGTCAGCTATTTCACGGAATACGGGGCCACTTACCTGAGCTCCATAATAACCGTTCTTCGGATCGTTAATCACTACAATCAATGAGTACTTCGGATTTTCAGCCGGGAAATAACCACAAAAGGATGCCTGATATTGTCTTTTTGCTTTATATCCTTTATTGCCATCCGCAACCTGAGCTGTCCCAGACTTACCTGCAACTGTGTAGAACGGGCTCTTGATAACAGTCTTACCTGTTCCATTTGTTATAACGCCCTCAAGCATGGCTCTGATCTTACTAAGAGTTTCATCGGAACAAATTTTTTCGTTAATAACGCGTGCTTTAAACTGCTCTACGGTATTACCAAGGCGCTTGATTTCTTTAACAAAAATGGGTGCTATATACTTCCCGTCATTTGCAATTGCATTGTAGAAGGACAGCATTTTTAAAGGTGTAAGCTGCATCTCGTAACCATAAGCCATTTGTGGCAAGGTCATATTCTTATTCCAGCTCCTGTTATTTGGATTCTTAACTACAGGCTTAGCCTCGCCTGGAATCTGCAATTGCAGCTTTTCCTGAAGATTCCACCTGTATAAATGATCTGTAAACTTAGATTGATTTGACTTATAGGCTGAGTTTACCAGTTGGGCAATAGCAGCATTTGATGACTCTTCGAATGCTCTTTTTACGGTCACTGTTCCTATACTGCCGTGCGAATCAGTTATAACTTTGCCGGGGATTGGATATGTGCCAGTTCCAACCATCGTATTTGTATCTACCTTTTTATCCTCAAGCAGCGCCATATACGAAGCTACCTTGAAAGTCGATCCCGGGTCCTGGTTCCCAGCAATGGCGTAATTAAATTTTTCTTTGTAAACACCTTCACTTTCCTTACTGAAATTTGCTATGGCCCGGATTTCGCCAGTTGCAACCTCCATTAAAACGACTGTACCGTGATCTGCATTACTCAGGATCAACTGTTTTTTCAAGGCCCTTTGAGCTACATCCTGCATATTGACATCAATAGTTGATATGATGTCAGCTCCCTCTTTTGGTGCTATTTCTATATCCTGATTTACAGGCATCCAAATCCCTCCAGCGATTCGCTGCACCAATCTCTTTCCACTCTCCCCGTCAATATAGGATCCGTAAGCTCCCTCAAGCCCGACAGGTTGGACGTTATTGTTTTTATATCCTATAGTACGTGCTGCCAAACTTTGGAATGGCATGATTCTCTTATTTTGCTGCACGGCGATCAATCCTCCTTTGTACCTGCCCATGTTGAAAACAGGAAATTTCCTGATCGCTTTCAACTCCTGGTGAGTCACATTACGTTTGAGAAGCAAATAACGCGCCCTGTCTGCCCTCGCGTTCCTTAACATTCGTGAATACTGCTTGGTTGATTTATCGCCAAAAAAAGTAGACAACTTGGCCGCCAGCGAATCGATTTTCTCGTAAAACACTTCGTCCTTTTCGATACCTCCGGCCATTAAATCCATCCGAACCTCATATTCAGGAACTGAAGTTGCCAGCAAACTTTTCCCATCTGCCGCATAAATATTTCCTCGCGCAGCTTCAACATTTGCAAACCGCGTAGAAAGGCTGTCAGCCATTGATCTCCACTTAGCTCCTTCGACAATCTGAACGTGAAAAAGCTTAAACAAAACCGCGAACGCAAAAAGCACTATAAGCCCAAAAGCTATGTACACGCGTAATATTATGTCGGTTCTGATATTCACCTTGTCTTTGTTGAAAAAATGCCTTTATCTTTATTATTCAAATTCGCCCTCTGCTATCACAATCTTCTTTGGAGGTTCAACCGGCTCTTGCAAGCCCAATGTATCCACTTCCTTCGCTACTTCAGTCTGGGTGCTTTTCATCATAAGATCTGCTTTCAAGGTCTTATAATCCCAGCTTAACTCTTTGACTTCCTTACCAAGCCTATCAATATCACGAATGTTATTTTCAGCAAAATGACGATTGCCTATGTAGATCATCCCGAGAAAAGCTATGAATATGATAAATGGTAACATATCCGTCGCTGCCTCCTTTGATATCACTCCCTCGGTAAACATCATTGTAAAGAAGTTGCGGGGAAGCTCAGCTTTCTCCTTCGGTTCAGGCTGCACTTCCCTTTCAACTTCACCCTCCTCAGTAGTTTCGTTTTTAAATTGGTTACTCATATTTCACAAGTCTCCTAACTTAATTCTTCACAGCTATCCTTAGTTTCGCACTTCTGGCGCGATTATTTTCCTTAACCTCTCGTTCCGAAGCGACTATAGCCTTCCTTGTTAAGCTTTCAAGAGGTTTAATTGCATTTCCAAAAAAGTCCTTATCAACTTCACCGTGAAATTTTCCCTTTGCAATAAAATTTTTAACCAGCCTATCTTCAAGGGAGTGGTACGACATCACCACCAGCCGACCTTCACTTCTTAAAACATCAACCGACTGTTCAAGAAATTCTTTTAAGGCTTCGAGCTCTTGATTTACCTCAATTCTCAGCGCCTGAAAAACCTGCGCGAGATACTTATTCTCTTTGCCTTTAGGAATTAATCCCCCAATCGCATTTTTCAGATCGGCGACAGTGTGTATTGCCTTGTTTAATCGAACAGTAACGATCGTACGGGCCAATGACCTGGCATTCTTTATTTCCCCGTAAATACCAAAAATTCGATGCAACTGTTCTTCTGAGTAAGTGTTTACCACTTCTTTAGCTGTAAGCGCGCCAGCTTGATCCATTCTCATATCCAGATCAGCATCAAAGCGAATGGAGAACCCCCGTTCTGGCTGATCAAATTGGTGCGATGAAACACCTAGATCAGCCAGAATGCCGTCTGCAGAAATGGCGCCCTGCAAACGGCAATTGTTTTTCAAATAGCGGAAGTTCTGATCAATAAAGGTTAATCGATCATCTTTGGGTAAATTCTTCTGTGCGTCAGCATCCTGATCGAAGGCAAGCAGCCTTCCTTCTGGCCCGAGGCGTTTTAGTATTTCGCGGGAATGCCCGCCGCCGCCAAAAGTTACGTCGACGTATATCCCATCAGGTTTTATATTTAAAGCTTCAATGCATTCTTGGAGCATAACCGGTTGGTGATATTCAGTCATCAAGCCCCCTTCCGGAATTGCCCATAACCTCCTCAGCAAGATTTGCGAAATTCTCAGGTTCGTTATCCATTTGAGCGTCATAAGCCTCTTTAGCCCATACTTCAATTTTATTCAACTGGCACGACAAAACAACCTCCGTTGTGATACCAGCATATTCCATCAGTCCTTTAGGAAAAAGTATTCGATTGGCCGAATCAAGTGATAATTCCGTTGCCCCACGAGTGAAATAACGAACGAAATCACGTCTCTTTTTCTCGTACAAATTCAATTTACTGAGCTCTCCGGTAATCTTATCCCATTCTTTTTTGGTATAAATTACCAGATGCTTTTCAAAGCCCCTATTGATCACAAGCCCCTCACGCTCAGCTTCAGGAAGCTGCTTCTTCAGGCTGGATGGTATCATCATCCTGCCCTTAGCATCAAGTTTACAATCAAATTCTCCTAAAAAATGGGACATTACAGCACTTCACTCATTAATTCAAGAGTAAAAGTAAATAACTTACCACTTTTTACCACTATCTCCCACAAAAAAAGTTTTCCACAGTTTTTAAGCGAAATTTTGAGATAATTATAAGCCGTTGGCAGCATCTTCATAAGGATGTTTTTTACGATTACCGTCCTGAGCCTTAATTGATTTAAGTGCCCTGCTTGTGACGATGAGGGCATTTATCAACGTTGAAATCAACTATCATAATGAATAAGCTTTTTTCGTTAAAACTCAATTATTCTCAATGTCGTATATTGCCCTGGTGAGAAACCACCATATCGTGTAATTATCAAGAAACGTTATGACTACGCAATTTCCGACTCCAGCAAACGAACTGGACCGAATTCTAACCCTTTCCGATTTTAATGTTGACTACTCGAACTTTGATGATCAGTTCAAAGATTTGGCAAAACTTGCTGCAAGCGTTGCTGGTACAGAAATTTCATTAGTCGGATTAATCGATTCCTACACGCAATGGATTATTTCGGGACATGGAATGGAAATACAGCAGACTCCCCGCGAGGAAACAGTTTGCCAGTATACTATCATGGAGGAGGATCATCTAGAAATAGAGAATCTTTCAATGGACTCAAGGTTCCAGGAAAAGCCGTTTGTAACGAAAGATCCTAACCTCCGCTATTATTATGGCATTCCGCTGAAATCAGAGGGTCACAATATCGGTACCCTGTGTCTGCTTGACAGAAGTGCAAAAAAACTGGCTCCTGAAAAAACAGAGCTATTGAAAATAATTGCTGAAGAGATCGTAAATCGACTCAAGACCTACAAGACAATAGAATTACTCAGGCACAAAGTTACCGAAGTAACCGATACAAAAAACAAGGTCGTTCATGATATTCGCGGGCCGCTTGGAGGAATAATCGGCTTGGCTCAGATCATCAGTGAACAGGGGAAAGACAATAATATGGATGAAGTTCTAGAATTTATAAACTTAATTCATAAAAGCGGGAATTCAATCTTGGAGCTTGCTGATGAGATTCTAAGTGCTGAAAAGAAAACTACAGTAAAGGTGAAGGGCGACGAATTAAACCTAAGGGTCTTCAGAGAGAAACTAGAAAAACTATACGTCCCACAAGCAAAAATAAAAGGTATAAAGTTCACTGTTTCAATTAGCCCTGAAACCGAAACAGTTCCATTTCCAAAAAATAAATTGCTGCAGATAACCGGGAACCTTATCTCAAATGCCATTAAATTCACACCTCAGGGAGGGAATGTCCAAGTAAATCTCGTTTTGACTGCACGGGAGAACCCCAATGTTCTAAGAATTTCTGTAACAGATTCCGGCAGCGGACTCACTCAAAGTCAAATTGATAACATCATAGAAGGCACTTCAACTTCAACGGAAGGTACAGATGGCGAGGCAGGGTATGGATTTGGACTCGCTTTAGTCAAACATTTGATAGATGGCCTAAGAGGGTCCTTCAACATCACTTCAGACCAAGCGGGGGCAACCTTTGAAGTGATTTTACCACAATAGGAACTTATTTCTGCTGTTTTATTAAATTTTCCAAGGCCTGTAGATGCCTTTTAAATGCATGCTTACCTTGCTCAGTTGCTGAATATTGTGTATTCGGTTTTCTCCCGATAAATGATTTAACAACACTAATGTACTCCTCTTTTTCCAGGGCCTTCAGGTGTGAAGCAAGGTTTCCGTCAGTGACCTGCAGCAAATCTTTCAATGAATTAAAGTCATAGCTGGTATTCACTGAGAGTACACTCATGATCTGGAGCCTTATCCTATTTTCAAAGGCCTTATCAAATTGTTCCAGAGAGATCTTCACCTATCGTATTTAAAATGCATAATACTGCCGTAAATAATGTGCAGGAAGCCAAATCCAATCGTCCATAAAATGAGGCCATGGCCAGGAATTATCAGCGCAAGCAAACCTAGCAAAATCTCACAAATGCCTAGCCATTTTACGTCTATATATGTATAATGACTGCCGGCAAATAAGGCAAGACCGTAAAAAATAAGACATCCGGGAGCTACAAGTATATATTCTGATTTGAAAAGCATAATCAGAACAAAAAGGCCCCCGGTTATTAGTGGCACTCCGCTGGCAGCCAGCAGACGCCTGCTCACGGGATTCCACACATTCTCATTCACACTTTTAGCCTTACGGATAGTTAACCAGCAAGCCGTGACAACGGAAAAGAACAATACCGCAAGGGCAATCATGAACAATTGCCAAAAGATCAAAGGCTTTTCGAAAGGCCCTGCACCGGAATCAGTCCCCAGTGCGCTATGAATAAGAAAATATCCCAATCCTGATCCAGCGAGTGCATAAATACCGGCTAAAATGCCTGACAAGCCGCTCAGTGAAATAAACTTTGACGACCGCTCCATCAGATTTCTAATTGAGCTTAGTTCAGCGTAAACATCTTTTTCTTTCATACAAAAGTACTTTGTCACTAAAAGTACAAGAATATTAGTTGTATCAGAAAATAAATTACTGAAATTAGCCGGACGGACGAGTTAAATCAGCAATTTCTTGTGAGTTCGTCTCCGATTTTTCGAATTAATTTATGTCCTTTTACGATCTAACAAAAGAACAGCGGATAGATACTGTGGCTAGGAGTGAGATTGTGGCATCCCAAAACACTTACGGGTGTTTTACCCCTAGGTTTAACTCTCAGAATTTATGGCCTTGACTCCTGGAAGTTCTTTTCCTTCCATGTATTCAAGCAATGCACCACCGCCGGTAGAAACATAACTCACATCATCATTGAAACCGAATTTAGCTACTGCTGCAGCTGAATCACCGCCACCTATGAGAGAGAATGCCCCATTCTTTGTCGCGTCCACCACTGCTTCAGCAACTGCTTTAGTACCTTCCTGAAATTTCTCCATTTCAAAAACACCCATGGGCCCGTTCCAAAGAATTGTTTTTGATTCCTTAATCACTTTCACGAATGATTTTATGGATTCAGGACCAATATCCAGACCCATCCAGCCATCCTTAATATTATCATTTTTGGATTTCCCTGTTTTCGCGTCTTCAGAAAATGCATCCGCGATGATCGAATCTACAGGCAATAAAAGGTTTACTTTCTTCTTCTTAGCTTTCGCTATTAGTTCGACTGCAAGATCAAGTTTATCATCTTCGACAAGCGATTTGCCGATCTTTCCACCCTGCGCTTTCGCAAACGTATAAGCCATACCACCACCAATAATTAAATTATCGACTTTCTTAAGCAGCTGATCTATCAACTCGATTTTATCAGAAACTTTAGCCCCTCCCATTATTGCTGTAAACGGCTTCTCGGCATGATTGAGGATTTTTTCTGCATTTGCAAGCTCACCCGCCATCAGGTAACCGAAATATTTAGCCTCCGGGAAGAATTTTGCAATAATGGCTGTAGAAGCATGTGCCCGGTGAGCCGTTCCGAAGGCATCATTCACATACACATCACCAAGTAATGCAAGTTTTTTTGCAAACGATTCATCACCTTTCTCCTCTTCTTTGTAGAATCTTAAATTTTCGAGAAGCAAAACCTCCCCTGCTTTTAAATTTTCCGAAAAACTTTTGGCTTCTTTACCGATACAATCTTCTGCAAACTTCACCTCTCTATTGAGTAGCAGTGATAGATGCTTTATCACGTGACTTAATGAATATTTCTTTACAGGACCATCTTTCGGCCTGCCCAGGTGCGACATTAAAATCACTGATCCACCATCCTTAAGTATCTTCTCAATCGTAGGGATTGCACCCATTATTCTATTGTCATCAGTTATATTAAAGTGCTCGTCCAGAGGAACATTAAAATCAACTCGTACTAGTGCTTTCTTACCTGAAAAATTAATGTAATCGATTGTCTTCATATTTTATTTTCTAATACCCGATGGGTTATTTTTTAGCTTTAATTGATTTTAAGGTACATTACTCTATGAGGACCAATTTTTGGCAGCTCAAATTCATCTGATATAAATTCAAATCCAATCCCCTGATAAAATTTATAGGCAATCTTCCTTGAGTTACACCACAAATAATTTACTCCTTGTCCTTTGAGGTAAACAATAGAAAAATTTAAAAGTTGGTTACCAATACCTTTTCTCTGAAAGTCAGGGTGAGTCACCATCCCTCGTAACTGATATCCCTGACCAACGAAACCTTCCCGGACCTGCCTGTGAAACGTGGCAACACTTACAATGTTTTCGTTTACAAAATACCCTACATGGAACGTTCCTTCATCCTCATCGCCGTCAAAACGACATAGATTTCTATCAAGACCCCATCTTAATTCTGCGCTCCGCAAGTCCAGAGTCTGATCAGTTGTAATGAATTTTATCATTAAGCCGGCCTAATTATCTTGCATTGAGTAGCGCTATTTTGACTACCAGATCGGCAAGGCGATTTGAATATCCTGATTCATTATCATACCATCCTACAACTTTCACCAGATCTCCCACAACTGAAGTAAGTTCAGAATCAAAAATGCATGAATGGGGGTTGTCGAGAATATCTACTGATACTATTGGATCTGATGTATACTCTAAAACACCTTTTAGAAACCCCTCAGACGCATTTTGAAAGGCCACGTTAATGTCCTGAGCGGTGGGAACAGTTTTTAAAATACATGTAAAATCTGTTAATGATCCGTTCAAGACCGGTACTCTAATTCCTGCACCTCCCAATTTACCGTCGAGATGCGGAAAGATATTGGTAATAGCCTTTGCCGCTCCGGTGGTAGTTGGAATTATCGATGCGGAGGCTGCTCTTGCTCTTCTAAGGTCGCGATGAGGAGCATCATGTAGATTTTGATCCCCCGTCATCGAGTGAACAGTTGTAATGTATCCAGTAACCACACCCCAGTTGTCGTCCAAAACCTTAACCATGGCTGCAACATTATTTGTTGTGCATGATGCATTTGAGATAATCGGAGAATTGAGATCAACCAAATCGTCATTTACTCCCAACACTACGGTTGGCAGATCCCTGTCTCCTGATGGTGCAGACAATAAAACCTGCTTTGCCCCCGCCTGAAGATGGGCAGATGCAAGTTCTCCAGTGGTAAATTTACCGGTGGATTCGATTACAAGATCAACAGACAAATCTTTCCACGGAAGCTTCGACGGATCATTTTCAGAAAATACACGTATCGATCTCCCATTAACATTCAGGCCGTTTTCACTGACGCTGATTTTCCCGTTAAAACCACGATGAACGGAGTCATATTTAAAAAGATGGGCCAGGGTAGCAGTATCTGTAAGGTCGTTAATTGCAACAACTTCGATTCCTGTTTTTTCAAGTAAAGCACGAAGGGTAATCCTGCCAATACGCCCAAAACCATTTATTGCAACTTTCATATATTATTAACAAGTGCCCAAAGTTATCACATTGGGCGATAAACCTTCAGTAAAATTGCATCGGCCCGAAACAATCTTCGTTATTAGAGGTTTGAGTTTAGAATAATCACGTTTCATTCGCAATATTTTTATAAGTTTATCCCACACCTCCAGTTTGATTAATAGCTCTCATGCCGCAATACAAAAATGATTTTAATTGTTGATGATACCCCAGAGAACTTATTTTCTCTGAAGAAAATACTTGAGTTACATGGCTTTTCAGTTGACACCGCCTTATCCGGCGAAGAGGCGCTGAAAAAAATATTAAAGAATTCATATTTCCTGATCATTCTTGATGTGCAGATGCCAGGAATGGATGGTTTCGAGGTCGCTGAAACAATCTCCGGTTACAGTAAAACAAAAGATATCCCTATTATTTTTCTTTCCGCCGTAAATACTGACAAGAAATTTATCACAAAAGGATATGCGTCTGGCGGACTTGATTATGTGACAAAGCCCTTTGATCCGGACATATTGCTCCTAAAAGTGAAGACCTTTTACCGGCTTTATCAGCAAAATCAGGAACTTACTAAGATTCAGTCGGCTCTCCTGACCGAAATTGAATCCAGGAAGGAGGCTGAAAACAAAAAGGATGAATTCATTAGTATCGCCAGCCACGAGCTCAAAACACCCCTGACAAGTATTATTGGTTATGTTCAGCTCCTTCAACGCTCCCTGAAGAAATACGAAGACAAAGCAGTTGACAATTATTTAGGAAGGACGAACTTACAATTAGGAAAACTGGAAAATCTCATTGGCGACTTACTGGATATCTCGAAAATCGAAAATGGTAAAATCGAATTCAATAAAATAGAATTTGATTTCAATGCAATGCTGCAAAGTGCGATCGATACCGTTCAGCAAACACAGGACTGTATCATCATTCAGAAAAAAACCGTCGAGGCACAAGTTTTTGGCGATGAAATGCGGATTGAGCAGGTAATAATTAATTATCTAACAAATGCGATAAAATATTCGCCGGATTGCAAAGAGGTTCATGTCGAAACTTCCATCAACGGGAATAAAGAAATACAATTCAAAGTGCGGGATTTCGGAATTGGAATCCCCAAAGAGATGCAGTCACAGCTATTTGAAAAATTCTACAGGGTAGAAGGGTCTGCTACACGCTTTCAGGGTCTGGGAATCGGCCTGTATATCTGCTCAGAAATCATAAAACGCCATGATGGAACTTGTGGAGTTGTCAGCTCACCTGGAAAAGGATCTGAATTCTGGTTCAGAATTCCACTAAACTCATCCAATATGTCAAGTTCAGAGAAAATTTAAATAACTCTATGAGATCTACATTTAAAAGAAACATTCAGATTGGCTTTGGCTTATCACTTCTGGTTTTAATTCTTAGTTCCGCAGCGTCATTTATCAGTATCAGGGCTCTTCTCAACAGCTCTAAACTGGTAAATCATACAAATCAGGTAATTCAGGGACTTGATGAAATTATGGCGATAATGCGTGACGCAGAAACCGCCCAGCGGGGTTATTTGCTTTCGGGCGACGAAAATTTCCTGGAGCGTTATAACGGCGTTACCGAAAATGCAATGGCTGCATGGACAAAGGTTAAAATTCTGGTCGCTGACAACCCGGTTCAGCAAAAAAACTGCGATCACCTTAAACAGCTGCTAACAAGACGAATTTTCTTTATGAAACGACTTGTAGAAATGAGGAGAGCCGATGATCCTATTAACATAACATTTCTTGAAGAGGGTAAAAACATGATGGATGAGTTGCGCATACACTCCGCCGCAATGAAAACCACCGAAGAAAACCTCCTTGCAGAACGGACAGCCGCAATGAACAGATTTGCATCATACACTCCTGTTCTCATAATCATTGCAGCTATACTATCCCTGCTTATTACCATCTTCTTTTACTTAAAGGTCAGTAACGATTTCGCCGAGAAAACTAAGCTTCAGAAGGATCTGGAAGCAAAAGACTTGGAAATCCGCAACAGAATTGCAATAATTCAGGATATCGCTGATAAAATATCCGGCGGAGACTACAAAATTCGGGTTAACGACACCGAAAAGGATGATCTGGGCAGCCTTTCATTCGCATTGAATAAAATGGCAGAGTCACTCGATGCATCGTTTACTCAACTCCGTCATAAAGAGTGGCTTCAGGGGGGTATTGCGCGACTAAATGAAATAATGGTCGGAGAAAAGAATATAGACCAGCTAACAAATGACACGATTCAATTTATTGCAGAATTTACCAATAGCCAGGTGGCTGCATTTTACATGCTGGAAGACGAAAAGCTGAAACTAGCCGGAAGTTTTGCAATTGACAATCAAGCGAAAAGGCAATACGTAAATCTTGGGGAGGGTGTGGTTGGACAATGTGCACAAACCGGCAGACCAGTAGTAATTAACAATATCCCTGCAGAAAATATTATTATCAGTTTTGCATTTGGAGACGTGAAGCCTGCCAGCATTGCTGCAATTCCAGTTTATCATGATTATCGAATGGTAGGCGTTATCGAGCTTGGGGCATTGAACGAAATTTCAGAAAGCATTCTTGAATTTATGTCATCAGTGGTGAATAACATTGGAATTGCGCTCTATACTTCTCAGATAAGAAAAATGCAGCAGGAACTTCTTGAGGAGACACAAGCCCAGGCCGAAGAATTGCAAACTCAACACAGTGAGTTGGAAAACCTTAATACGGAACTCGAGACTCAAACCCAAAAGATCCAGGCATCAGAAGAAGAATTGAGAGTTCAGCAGGAAGAATTGCTTCAAAGTAATCAGGAGCTTGAAGAACGCAGCAGGCTTCTCGAAGAAAAAAATCAAATCATTGTTGAACGGAACCTTGATATCCAACAAAAAGCAGAGCAACTGGAGCTAAGCACTAAATACAAGTCCGAATTCCTGGCGAACATGTCGCATGAACTTCGCACACCGCTAAATTCTATTCTGCTACTATCAAGACTTATGTCTGAAAACAAAGATCTCGATAAAGAACAAGTTGAATATGCTCAGGTCATTCAAAGCGCCGGACAAGGCCTGCTAAGTCTCATTGATGAGATTCTCGATCTTTCAAAGATTGAATCCGGAAAGATGGATCTTGAATTACGTTCTGTGACTTTAAAGGAGATCACCAATGACTTAAGATCATTATTCGATCCACTTGCCCGGGAAAAAGGCATTGATCTACAATTAATCATAGAACCCTCAGCTCCGGAGCTGATTGTCACGGATAAGTTAAGACTCGAACAAATTTTAAAAAATCTGCTATCCAATGCCTTGAAGTTCACGTCAAAAGGGTCGATAAAATTAAATATTTCACAGCCGGACAATTCAAACTTGATACAGTTTAGTGTTAAAGATACCGGCATTGGGATTCCGAAAGAAAAACAGCAGCAGGTGTTTGAAGCATTCCAACAGGCCGATGGGTCTACGCGCCGAAAATTCGGCGGAACCGGCTTAGGTTTGTCGATCAGCCGCGAACTTTCAAAGTTACTGGGCGGCGAGATACGGCTGTTCAGCAAACCTGGTGAAGGCAGTGATTTTACCGTCTACATTCCCTCGACAAAGAATAACATTAGTATTAAATTACCAGCACCAGTACTTGTTACTGAAGACGAACCTAAGATTAAAGTTCCCGAGCGCTTTAGAGCTGAGGTAATTCCTAATGAAATTGAAGATGATAGAAATAATTTGAAAGATGATGACAAGATCATTCTGATTGTAGAGGATGACACGGTTTTCGCCAAAGCTCTCCTCGACTATACCAGGAAACAGAATTACAAGGGTGTTGTTGCTGTCCGCGGTGATCAGGGACTGGAAATGGCCGCGTTGTATAAGCCAATAGCAATTCTCCTTGACATTCAGCTCCCCGTAAAAGACGGCTGGGAAGTAATGGAAGAATTAAAGTCTAACCCGTCTACCCGCCATATCCCGGTGCACATCATGTCTTCTATGGAGGTTAAAAAAGAAAGTCTGATGAAGGGGGCAGTTGATTTTATCAATAAACCAATTGCCCTTGATGACATGAATCAAATCTTCAAAAAACTTGAAGAAGCTTTGAGCCGGCATCCAAAGAAAGTGATGATCATTGAAGAAAATCCCAAACATGCCAAGGCCTTGGGTTATTTCCTCAGCAACTTCAACATCAATTCCGAGATCAGCGGAACGGTAAGTGAGGGTATAAATTTGCTCAACAAGAACGAAGTAGACTGTGTGATTCTTGACATGGGTATTCCAGATCAAAATGCTTATGAAACCCTTGAGCTAGTCAAATCTAGCCCGGGCTTGGAAAATCTCCCTATTATCATTTTCACTGGGAAAAACCTTTCAAAGGGCGAAGAGAATAAAATCAAGCAGTATGCAGATTCTATTGTGGTCAAAACTGCGCACTCCTACCAACGAATTTTAGATGAGGTTGGATTATTCCTTCACGTTGTCGAGGATAATAAAAAAGCCAAAAACCCAACACGAACAAAGACGCTGGGAGGTATGGATGAAGTGCTTAAGGGAAAAACCGTCCTAATTGCTGATGATGATGTCCGAAATATCTTTTCATTAACAAAGGCGCTTGAAAAACACAACATGCAAGTAGTTTCCGCCATTGACGGAAAGGAAGCATTAAAAATATTGGATGAGAATCCGCTGGTCGATATCGTACTAATGGACATGATGATGCCAGAGATGGACGGGTATGAGTCCACTACCCGAATCAGGCGAAATCCTAAGTACAAACAACTGCCCATACTGGCTGTTACTGCAAAAGCAATGATGGGCGACCGGGAGAAATGTATAAAAGCTGGAGCCTCGGATTATATATCGAAACCGGTTGATATCGACCAGCTTATTTCACTCCTCAGAGTTTGGCTGTATGACAAATAACATTAAAAGATAATACTGTAGAAGGAATGGCTTCAAAGAAGAAAGTTCTAATTATAGACGACGACAGCCGGAATATTTTTGCTTTATCCGCCGTATTAAAAGCACGGGGTTTTCAGTGTGTATCAGCTTCGGGAGCAATCGAAGGCATAGGCTTGTTAACCAGCGACCCCGAGATTGGTATAGTCCTGATGGATATGATGATGCCAGAAATGGATGGGTATGAAGCCATAGACCAGATCAGGAGTAATCAGGAAATTGCAGGCATTCCTATTATCGCGGTTACCGCTCAGGCAATGGTAGGTGATAGAGAAAAAACACTTGCGGCAGGAGCGGATAATTATGCATCGAAACCAATTGATGTCGATTACCTCACCGCCATTTTGAACGAACATTTAAATTAATTTGGGTGCAGGAAAGTGCGATAAGAGACGAAGAAATTGAGATCCTTTTGAACGATCTTCTGGAATTATACGGCTATGATTTTACCAACTATTCCAAAGCCTCGATAAAACGCAGGATAAACAGGCTCTATAGTTTGGATAAATTTCCAAGTTTCGCCGAATTTAGATATCATTTAAGAAATGATGCTCCTTACAGTAAACGTTTTGTAGAACAAATCACAGTAAACGTAACCGAAATGTTCCGTGATCCGGGATTCTATAAGGCATTACGTGAACAAGTTTTCCCTCACCTCGGCACCTACCCGTTCATAAGGATTTGGCTTGCAGGCTGTTCTACCGGCGAAGAGGCCTATTCGGTTGCCATTGTGCTTAAGGAATTAAATTTGTTTGACAAGTCATTGCTGTATGCCACCGACATTAATCCCGAGGTGTTAGAGAAAGCCGAAAAAGGTATGTTTCCACTAAGCCAGATGAAACAGTACTCCGAAAATTATATCCTATCCGGCGGCAAACACGAGTTCTCAAGTTATTATTCGGCAAACTACAATCTTGCAAAATTCGATGAAAGCCTGAGATCGAAAATGATATTTTCAACTCACAACCTGGTTTCCGATCATTCCTTCAACCAATTTCAACTGATTTTATGCAGAAACGTACTAATCTATTTTGACAAAGATCTCCAGGCAAAGGTTTTCAATTTGTTCGACCAAAGCCTTGAAAATTTAGGATTCCTTGCTCTTGGAACCAAGGAAACATTACGTTTCTCTTCCATAGCTTCAAATTTCAGGCAACTAAATTCCGAAAAGATATGGCGGAAAGTATAAATAAATCCCGTATTGACTTGTTAGTTATTGGTGGTTCTGCTGGAAGCCTTGAGGTAATCTTAAAAGCATTTCCTCAATTGACAACTGACCTTCCATTTGCAATTATTCTTGTTCTTCACCGGAAACAAAATACCGATACAACTCTTATCGACCTGCTTTCTGCAAAAACGAAAATAACTGTGATAGAGGCAAATGAAAAAGAACTCATAAAAGCTGGTTGTATTTATGTCGCTCCTGCAGATTATCATTTGTTGATTGAAAATGATCACACACTTTCACTCGACTATTCCGAAAAAGTCAATTTCTCCCGGCCATGCATCGATATAACCTTTCAGACTGCGGCTGAAACTTATAAAGATAGGTTAGCATGCCTGCTCATGTCAGGTGCCAGTGCCGACGGAGTTGAAGGGCTTGAACTAGTGAAAACACTCCAGGGCATAACTGCTGTACAAGACCCAAAAACTGCGGAGGTATCCTACATGCCTCAAAAGGCACTCGACAAAATGGAGGTCGATTACATTGTCGAAACTGATAAGGTATTTGACTTTATAAACATGCTTGCAAAATCAAGTGAACTGACAGCTTGAAGGCGAAACATTGTTTCCTGTTAGTTGTTGATAAAACATGAATAACGAAAGCGAAAAACCGGAAAATTTCCTTCCGCAGGATTCCAAAAGGAAAAATGTAAAAAATCCAAAAGACGACAATGAGGCTGTCGTGAAAGCGAAGGACAAAATTTACACAAAAGATGAAGCGGAGTTCGATAATCCTTCCAAAAGGCGCGAGACCGACGAACAACCGGTAAATTCAGTAAAAATACCGGCAAAGGACTAAAAACGAATATCTATGCCTTTTATGGCATTACGCTATTTAGGAAGATTTCCTGTTCCGCCATTATTTAGTTCTGGAAACCGACTTCTTCTTCTTTTCAGCTTTTAAGAAACTTAACAAGATTTTCTCATCGTGGTTGAGTCCATTCTCACCGGCAATCTTTGATGATCTTGACAATTTTTTCAGGTAAGGTAAAAGACTGCCATTTTCGTACTCATCAAGTAAGGCTGGGAAAACGTAAGATTTTTTACATATCGCTCTGGTGTTACCGAGTTTCGCCGCAACCTGATCAATCGCTGTAACAATGATTTTTTTCTTCAGGGTTGCATTTTCCGGATAATCAAATTCTGCAAGATGTTTCATTGTGTGCATGGTTCCGGCCCATGTACGAAAGTCTTTAGCTGTAAAGTCGCAGCAACTGATTTCCTTGATATAATTATTCACTTTCCCCGAATCGATAGACTTTCTGTCTCCATCAGCAGTGTAATACTGAAAGAGTTCCTGACCCGGAATGTCGCGGCACTTTTTAACCAACCTCGCGAGGCTTCTGTCAGAAATATCAATATCATGCAGAACACCTTTTTTGCCTTTAAAACTCAGTCTCAACGAATTCCCATTGATTTTAACATGTTTATCTCTGAGCGTTGTGAGTCCATAAGACCCATATAATTGCTTGTAAGATTCATTCCCGATTCGAATCAAAGTTTTTTGCATCATATTCACCGATATGGCAAGTACTTTACGTTCGTCAAGCTCTTTTCTTCTGAGGTCTTTGGCTATATTTTTCCGGAATTCTGGGAGTTTGTTCCCGAATTCAAGCAGACGAAAGTATTTTGTTTCATTCCGGTGCCGTGCCCAATCGTGATGGTACTTGTATTGCTTTCGACCAGCCGCATCAATACCAGTTGCCTGAAGGTGGGCATTTTTTTTTTCAGCGATCCAAACTTCCGTCCACGCCGGAGGAATAACCAACTTCTTTATTCGATCAAGAATCTTTTCATCTGTTACTTTATTGCCTTTTTTATCAAAGTAGACGAATTCATTTCCGTATTTCTTTCTGCTTATTCCGGCACTTGAATCGCTCGCATATATCAAGCCGGTCTCTTCCAGGGTTTCTTGCTCTGATGTCATGATGTTAAAAGGGAAAAAAGAGAAAATTGTTTAGAACGCACGCATTTTGTAGGATTTTGTCATCATGACGACAAATACCTTGTCGACTCAATAAAAAATTATTGGTCTAGATGGTAAAGTTTAGCTATTGATGACCTTCCAGAGAAGGTCTTTCAGCTCAAGCAATCCCTTTTGGGCTACAGATGAGATGAAAAGAACTGGCAGATCAGGGAGATCAGCCTTCATCTCAGAAATTAGCTCGTCGTCAAGCATATCTGATTTACTTATTGCCAGCACTCTAGGCTTTTGCATAAGTTCCGGGTTATATTGCTCCAGTTCGTTGAGCAGAATAGAATACTCTTCTTTGATGGTGCGGCTTGTATCAGATGGCACAAGGAATAAAAGAACTGAATTACGCTCGATGTGTCTTAAGAAGCGAATGCCTAGGCCCTTGCCTTTGGACGCACCTTCGATGATTCCTGGTATATCAGCCATCACAAATGACTTACTATTCCGATAGGAAACTATTCCAAGATTTGGAACAAGCGTGGTAAATGCATAATCAGCTATTTCAGGCTTTGCTGCTGACACCACGGAAAGCAATGTCGATTTACCAGCATTTGGAAATCCAACAAGTCCAACATCAGCAAGGATTTTTAATTCGAGAACCATCCATTCCTCCTTACCGGGCTCACCCGGCTGAGAATACCTCGGAGTTTGTTTAGTAGAAGTTTTGAAATGCCAGTTTCCTAATCCCCCGCGACCCCCGGAAGTTAATATCTTCGTCTCTCCATCTTTGGTGATCTCAAATAATACTTCCCCTGTTTCAGCGTTTCTGGCAATAGTTCCAAGAGGTACTTCCAGTATTTCATCTTCTCCTGTTCTGCCGGATCGTTGCCCACTGGAACCAGGCAAACCATTTTCGGCAATAATATGCTTTCTGTATTTAAGGTGAAGAAGTGTCCAGAGCTGGCTGTTTCCTTTTAAGATGATATGACCTCCACGCCCTCCATCCCCGCCATCAGGTCCCCCTTTTGACGTTAAAATATCTCGGTGCAAATGGGATGACCCCGCTCCGCCATGACCTGATCGGCAGCAGATCTTTACGTAATCAACAAAATTTGAACTCTGAGACATTGTTTATTTATTTAACAGAGAGCAAAATGCATGCTAATTAAAGAAGAAAGGATGCAATTTAGGGTACCCTGGTTTATTAAAAGGTATCTACAACCTTGCAGATAGATCCGAATATTTCATCGACGGTACCAATACCATTAATGCTCGTAAATTTATCCTGATCTTTATAGTAGTTGGCTACAGGTGCTGTTTTAGAATTATATTCAACAATACGTTTGCGTATCACTTCAGGATTAGCATCATCCGGGCGCCCAGAATCCTTACCCCGGTTTAAAAGGCGCTTCTCCAGTTCCTCGTTGTCAACTACCAGAGCAACCATCCCGGAAATTGCAGCAGACTTGCTTTTTAAAAGTTCATCCAAGGCTTCCGCCTGCGCAACAGTCCTAGGAAAACCATCAAAGATAAACCCTGTGGCATCCTTATTAGAATCAAGCTTATTACTGATCATTCCGATAACAACCTGATCGGGAACCAGGATACCCTGATCCATCAATTTCTTTGCTTCCAGACCTAATTCAGTGCCTTGTGTAATTTCACTTCTTAAGATATCGCCCGTTGATAAATGAACCAGATTGTATTTTTGAATTAACTTCTCGGATTGAGTTCCTTTACCAGCGCCCGGAGGGCCAAACAATACTAAGTTCAGCATTCGAATGATCTAAATTTCATTCCTTCTGGTATCACCAGTACGGAATGGGTGACAAGAATAGGTTTATTTTAAATTTTAAAAGCCTTTCCGTGTGATGGTCGAAAAGGCTTTTTACTATGTGCACCTGAAGGGAGTCGAACCCCTAACCTCCTGATCCGTAGTCAGGTGCTCTATCCAATTAAGCTACAGGTGCCTTTTTTAACGGACTGCAAAAATATGCTTTCTTTTCAAACTACCATAAGTTTTTTGAAAATAGTAGTGATTTTTCTCTCACTCGCTCAGCAACATTGATTCTCTATTGATTTATAGCATCGCGAATCGCGTTAAAATCCGGCAAGTCGCCTGCTGATTCCAACACCTCAGCATATTGAACTGTATGGTTTTCGTCTAAAACGAACGCAGCCCTCTTGGCTACTCCCTTTAAATGAAATACAAATTCATCATAATAGGCTCCATAAGCCTGCGACACTTCCTTATTAAAATCAGAAAGCAGAGGGAATTGATAATTATTTTCTTCTTTGAACTTTGCGAGTGTAAACGGCGAATCAACAGAGATCGCGACGACCTCTGCACCAAGATCGTTGTAGTAGCCGAAAGTGTCGCGCATGGTACAAAGTTGTGTGGTGCAAACTCCTGTAAATGCCATGGGAAAGAAATGTATAACGACCTTCTTGCCTTTGTAATCCTCTAATGAAGTTTCCTTCAAATCGGAACTAAATAATTTAAACACGGGAGCCTGTTGCCCTGTAGATAATGTCATAATGATGCTTATTTTCTGTAAATATTAAAATTCATGAAATGTTTTACTACTACATCTGTCACAGCTTACTGATCAGGTGGTGTTTCGTCTAAACTGTTCGTCCAAAATCCGAATTCCCTCTTCGAAGGATTTGGGTTGATAGCCCAGTTCATGAATAGCCTTATCTAAAATAAATCCTGTTTTCTTCGGTCTCTTTGCCGCCTGATTTAGGCTTTCGGCCGAAATGGGATTGATCAATGATTTATCCAGTTCGTAAAAATCAGCTACCCGCTCCACAATTTCGAGGATACTCATCAAATCTTTGCCTGAGGTATTGTAAACACCTTGAGCTTCCTTTTTAACCGCAAGGATACAGGCCAGCGCAAGATCTTCGGCCAAAGTCGGCATCCTCCACTGATCGTTTACAACGTTGATCGGGAGCCCTTTCTCCAGCGCCCCTTTGGCCCAAAGCACTATATTGCTTCTGCTCATGTCGCTGACAATGCCATAAACAATGATGGTACGTAGGATTGTCCACCGCCCCTTGGAAAGCTTCAACAATTCCTCGGCCTGAAGTTTTGTTTCTCCATAATAACTCAGTGGGTTCGGCTCCGCATCCTCAGCGTAAGGACCGTCTTCTCCATCGAAAATAAAATCAGTGGAAATATGGATCAAATGGACATCATTTTTCTCACAAACTGAACTCATGGTAGCCACGGCATCCACATTAAGTGATTTGCAAATACTTCGCTCGGCTTCACATGTATCGACATTAGTCATTGCCGCGGTATTAATCACCGCATCAGGTCTGTATTTTTCGATTAGTTCGCTTAGGCGCCCACCATCACGAATGTCAAACTCTTCATAAATATATCCAGACTTGACAGGATGCCGGTTCTCTCCTACTGCCGTGGCAATGAGTTCAATCTCTTCGTCAAGCAAGCTAATATCAGTTAGTTTCTGACCTAATAAGCCATTACTACCGGTCACTAAAATTCTTTTCATTAATAACTTACTTAAATGAACTTCCAGCGAAATGAAGACGCTGAATTCAATTACTCAAAGAAACCGAAATTTATTTAAATCGATAATTAAATTCTATGGCGCAGATAGAGGAAAAGATTTACCAATGAATATGGATAAATAAAAGAAAGAGCTCCCTCTTTAAGGAAACTCTTCCGGTATTATAAAGGTTAATAATAGTAAGCAAGGACCTGTCCGATGCTTAAACGGCTTTTTGGGATTATGCTCTGCTATTATTATTACGAGTGATCGCAATGATAATAACGATAAATAAAGCTACTCCTACTACCCAAACCCATGGTTGTCCATACCACACTGCGTCGCCGCCGGTATTGACGTCTACTTCTACTTTTTCCGGAACCGACTGAGCAAAGGATTTAACAGATGCTAAGAAAATACTTAATGTTGCTACAAGTGATAAAATAGCTTTCTGAAATATAGAAAGTGATTTAAGTTGATTGTTTGTTTTCATGACGTTTTGATTTAGTTTTTCGTTTGATATTACTTACTACAATCAATTTAAGTTTTGGTTTTACTGGGTGTTAACACCCACAATTAATCTGGCGAAATTCAACTCTTTTGTATCTCCGGATCAATCCCTAAACCTTTTAAAAAAAACTAAGCAAAATATTGTATAAAAATTCTCAATTAAGTATTTGATTTACGGTGATAAAGAGTATTTTTGCAGACCAAAAAACACCCTTCAAAAAGGGCGTAAATTGTTGATTTAATAAAGTTTTACAAAAATTATATGCCAAACTCTGGAAAAATAGCACAGATCATCGGACCTGTAGTCGACGTTAGCTTCACTGACAATGCACACTTACCTAAAATTTACGATGCTCTTGAAATCGTAAAGGATAACGGTCAAAAGATCGTTCTTGAAGTTCAGCAACACCTTGGTGAAGATCGCGTGAGAGCGGTTGCGATGGATTCAACCGATGGTTTAGTTCGTGGAATGAGCGTAACTGACACAGGCGCTGCTATTAAAATGCCGGTTGGCGATAAAATCAAAGGACGTTTGTTTAACGTCGTTGGCCAGGCTATCGATGGTATCGATGATATCGATAACAAAGATGGTTACCCTATTCACAATACACCGCCAAAATTTGATGAGCTTTCAACTGAAACAGAAGTTCTGTTTACAGGTATTAAAGTTATTGACTTGTTAGAGCCTTATGCAAAAGGTGGAAAGATCGGTTTATTTGGTGGAGCGGGTGTTGGAAAAACAGTTCTTATCATGGAACTTGTAAATAACATCGCTAAAGCTTACTCAGGGTTATCTGTATTTGCTGGTGTTGGAGAGCGTACGCGTGAAGGAAATGACCTTTTGCGTGAGTTTATCGAATCTGGTGTTATTAACTATGGAGATGCGTTTAAGCACTCTATGGAAGAAGGCGGATGGGATTTGGCATCTGTTGATAAAGAAGCATTAAAAGACTCGAAAGCTACTTTGGTATTCGGACAAATGAATGAGCCTCCTGGTGCACGTGCACGTGTGGCTTTGTCTGGACTAACAGTAGCTGAATATTTCCGTGATGGTGATGGAGAAGGACAAGGAAAGGACATCCTTTTCTTCGTAGATAACATTTTCCGTTTCACTCAGGCAGGTTCTGAAGTATCTGCTCTTCTTGGACGGATGCCATCAGCGGTAGGTTACCAGCCAACTCTTGCAACTGAGATGGGATTGATGCAGGAGCGTATCACCTCGACTAAGCGTGGTTCAATTACATCAGTTCAGGCGGTGTATGTTCCTGCGGATGATTTGACTGACCCCGCACCGGCTACAACCTTTGCCCACCTTGATGCTACTACTGTACTTTCACGTAAAATTGCTGAGCTTGGTATCTACCCGGCTGTGGATCCTCTAGATTCAACATCACGAATTCTGAATGCTGCAACTCTAGGTGATGAGCACTACGGCACAGCACAACGGGTTAAAGAAATTTTACAGCGTTATAAAGAACTTCAGGACATCATTGCCATCTTAGGTATGGATGAGCTTTCTGAAGAAGATAAGTTAGTAGTCGGACGTGCACGTCGTGTTCAGCGTTTTCTTTCTCAGCCATTCTTTGTTGCTGAACAGTTCACTGGGCTGAAAGGTGTACTGGTTGACATTAAAGATACTATTAAAGGTTTCAACATGATTATGGATGGTGAAGTTGATGAATATCCTGAGGCAGCTTTTAACCTTGTTGGAACAATTGAAGATGCTATCGAGAAAGGTAAAAAGTTATTAGCAGAAGCGAACGCATAAGAAGGCTTTAGATATTAGGCATTAGGTCAATCTTAATGCCTAAAACCTAACGCCTAAAACCTACAAAAATGAAACTAGAAATTTTAACTCCCGATAAAAAGGTATTTGAAGGCGAAGTAAGATCCGTAACTGTACCTGGTACGATGGGATCTTTCGAAGTACTTAAAGACCACGCTCCTATCGTTTCGACACTGGAAGATGGAAAGGTGATCATTCGAACCGGCAGTACAGAAGAAACCATACTAATAAAAGGTGGCGTAATCGAAGTAATTAATAATAATATTATGGTACTTGCTGAGGGAGCTCAGACTACCTGATTTAAACAACAAATAAAAAGCCCCTTAGGTCTATGATCTAAGGGGCTTTTTATTGTCTATTAAGTGCCATATTTTTCACAGTAACCCAATTTTCAGGCAGAATTCACGCAACATGCTATGCAAGCATAGTTTTTTGAACTGAGAACCGAAAACGGTTTTAGTCTAGTGATCGAAATAATAATCAATAATTGTCTAATTATGCGGAATATTATTCCGCATAATTTGTTTTTGCAGTATCTTATTCTTAATTAAAAAAAATATTTTAACTCTTGCTATAAATAAATGAAGGGGTTAAATTGAGATATTAATAAAAACACGATAAGATGACCGTTTTTAGAATGAATAGTTTAATAGAAAATTGCTTTAAACCAAAGGTGGTAAATAACCTATTCGTCCTTAATATTTTGTTTACAGTCATTCTCATTCCCTCTTAATAGGCGAAAGTTTTAACACACTTAAAATCCGACGCCTTCTTCTAACAGAAAAGGCTTTTTTTTTAAGTAAAGAATATAAAAAACGTACGAAAAAGTACAGCAGGCAAAATGCCACCGGGAACAAAATAGAATTAAAGACTAAATGGAACTAAATAAATACAGCAAGACCGTAACTCAAGATCCGACACAACCGGCCTCGCAGGCTATGCTGCACGGAATTGGGTTGACGAAAGCAGATCTGGCAAAGGCTCAGGTTGGTATTGTGAGTATGGGCTACGATGGAAATACCTGCAATATGCATCTAAACGATCTTGCTCAGGTTGTCAAAAAAGGTGTATGGAGTAATGACCTTGTGGGCCTGACGTTCCATACAATAGGTATCAGCGACGGAATTACAAACGGCACTGAGGGAATGCGCTTCTCCTTAGTTTCAAGAGATCTGATTGCAGATTCTATAGAAACTGTATGTGGAGGTCATTATTATGATAGTTTGATTGCCTTACCCGGATGCGACAAAAATATGCCTGGAGCAATAATGGCTATGGGAAGGCTGAACCGACCGGCTATTATGGTTTACGGAGGGAGTATTCATTCTGGAAATTATAAAGGGCAGTCCCTTAATATAGTTTCAGCGTTCGAAGCTTTAGGTCAGAAGATTGCCGGCAACCTGAACGAGGAAGATTTCCAAGGTATTATCGAACATGCTTGTCCCGGCGCCGGCGCCTGCGGGGGAATGTACACTGCTAACACCATGGCCTCAGCGATCGAAGCATTGGGAATGAGCCTCCCGTACAGTTCATCATACCCTGCATTAAGCCAGGAGAAGAAAGACGAATGTTTAGAAGCGGGTAAATATATCCGCATTCTGCTTGAAAAAGATATAAAACCAAAAGATATCATGACAGAAAAAGCATTTCATAATGCTATTGTAACTGTTATGGTCTTGGGGGGTTCAACAAATGCAGTGCTTCACCTTATTGCAATGGCAAAGTCTGTTGGTATTAAGCTTGAACTTGCAAACTTCCAGAAAGTGAGTGATGAAACTTCCGTTATCGCTGACTTAAAGCCGAGCGGTAAATATATGATGGAGGATGTCCACAACATCGGCGGAATGCCAGCAGTATTAAAATACTTGCTGAGCAAAGGCCTGGTACATGGAGATTGTCTTACAGTAACCGGCAAAACTCTTGCAGAAAATGTGGCTGATGCCGTTGACCTGAACTTCGAAACCCAGGATGTTATTCTGCCCTACGAAAACCCCGTTAAAAAAACTGGCCACTTACAAATGCTTTATGGTAATCTGGCACCTCAGGGGTCTGTAGCAAAGATTAGCGGCAAAGAAGGAGAAAAGTTCACGGGGCCTGCAAGGGTTTTCGACGGAGAATTTGAGCTGATCGCAGGTATTAATAGCGGAAAAGTGAAAGCAGGAGATGTTGTTGTAATTCGATATGTCGGTCCAAAAGGGGGGCCGGGAATGTCGGAGATGCTAAAACCCACTTCAGCGATCTTTGGTGCAGGCCTGGGCTCGTCAGTAGCCCTCATAACAGATGGACGTTTTTCTGGCGGAACTCACGGTTTTGTCGTCGGTCATATTACACCTGAAGCATTTGAAGGCGGAAATATCGGTCTCGTGAAAGACAATGACATTATTGAACTGGACGCAGTAAAAAATTCGATAAACCTGATGATCTCAGATGATGAAATGGCCAGCAGAAGAGCGCTATGGAAACAACCAGAGCCTCCTGTCAAGAATGGTGTATTATTCAAATATTTCAGACAAGTAAAAAACGCAAGCGAGGGCTGCGTTACAGACGAAGCATAAAAAAGAACCTGTCGTGGAAACGTACAAACGGTTCAGACAAAACTTAAAGATATTATTATGGAAATAGCGCAACAGGAATTAGCCAAATCAGCCGAAACTAAAACAGTTGAAGTTTCAGGTTCTGTAGCTTTACTGGAAGCATTGATAACCGAGGGTACCGAAGTTATATTCGGTTATCCGGGTGGAGCAATCATGCCAATCTATGATGCTTTATATGACTATAAAGAGAAACTCAACCACATACTAGTCAGACATGAACAGGGTGGCATCCACGCCGGCCAGGGATTTGCGCGCACTTCGGGAAAAGTAGGTGTTGTTTTCGCAACCAGCGGGCCTGGAGCTACTAATCTTGTGACTGGCCTGGCTGATGCAATGATCGACAGCACGCCTTTGGTTTGTATTACAGGTCAGGTGTTTGCTCATCTTCTGGGTACGGATGCGTTTCAGGAAACAGATGTTATCAATATAACTACACCCGTAACGAAGTGGAATTATCAGGTAACTGATGCTACTGAAATCCCGGAGGTAATCAGCAAAGCTTTTTACATCGCGAGAAGTGGAAGGCCCGGACCGGTCTTGATCGATATTACAAAAAACGCGCAAATCCAGAAATTCGATTTCGCGGGATATACACCTTGTAATCATATTCGTAGCTACCGTCCGAAGCCGATCGTCCGTAAAGAATATATTCAAAAGGCCGCCGACCTGATAAACTCTGCAAAGAAGCCTTTTGTTCTTTGGGGACAGGGTGTAATTCTTGGTGAAGCGGAAAAGGAATTCAAGGCTTTCGTTGAAAAAAGCGGGATACCTTCGGCATGGACTATTCTGGGTGCAGGCGCAATACCAACTGATCATCCTTTGAATGTAGGAATGCTTGGGATGCATGGCAACTACGGTCCGAACGTTCTTACCAACGAGTGTGATGTGCTTATCGCGATCGGAATGAGATTCGACGACCGAGTTACCGGCCGCCTTGATAAATATGCAAAACAGGCTAAAGTAGTTCACCTGGACATCGATCCATCAGAGATAGATAAAAACGTACAGACAACGGTACCCGTTTGGGGAGATTGTAAGGAAACGTTGCCTGCACTTACTGAGCTTATTGAGGGAAAATCATATCCCGAATGGCTTGCTAAATTTAAGGACTACGCAAGCAAAGAAGTTGAAGCTGTTATCAATGCCGAGATTCATCCTGGATCGGGAGAGCTTACAATGGGAGAAGTAATTCACCAGTTGAATCAGCTTACAAACGGCGATGCAGTTATTGTAACGGATGTTGGTCAGCACCAAATGGTGGCCTGCCGGTATGCAAAGTTAAATCAGACCCGCAGCAATGTAACCAGCGGAGGTCTTGGCACCATGGGCTTTGCTTTACCAGCTGCCATTGGTGCTAAGTTCGGTGCACCTGAACGAACAGTCGTTGCTGTAATTGGAGACGGGGGTTTTCAAATGACCCTACAGGAACTCGGAACGATAATGCAAAGCGGAATTGATGTAAAGATTCTGATCCTAAACAATCGCTTCTTAGGTATGGTCCGTCAATGGCAGGAGCTATTTAATGAGCACCGCTATTCATTCGTTGATATTGCCAGCCCAGATTTTGTTGCTCTTGCTGCAGCCTATGGGATCGCTGGTAAAACAGTTTCAGAGCGTGAAAACCTGAACGATTCGCTTAAAGCAATGATCGATCACAAAGGATCATTCCTGCTGGAAGTAATGGTAACTAAAGAAAATAATGTATTCCCAATGGTACCACAAGGATGCAGTGTGGCAGAGATCAGGCTTAAATAAGCTGAATAAAAGAGACTAATATGAGCACTCAGAAAAATACAGAAATATATCCGGCTAAACAGGAATTTAACATTACGGTTTACACGGAAAATCAAATCGGCCTTCTCAACCGGATCGCGATCATTTTCACCCGAAGGAAAATAAATATAGATAGTTTAAACACTTCCCCGTCAGAGATTGAAAGTATTCATCGCTTCAACATCGTGGTAAACGAAACGGAGGACGTGGTTAGAAAGTTATCCCGTCAGATAGAAAAGCAGGTGGAAGTACTCAAGGTATACTTCAACACCAATGAGGATGTCATCTGGCAGGAACTAGCCTTATATAAAGTGCCTACTGATATCATTGCGGAAAAAGCAAGCGTGGAACGCTTACTTCGCGAAAATGGCGCCCGTGCGGTGGTGATCCGTAAAGATTACACGGTATTCGAGACTACAGGTCACCGTGAAGAAACCGATGCACTGATAAAAATTCTCCAGCCATTTGGTTTAATTGAATTTGTAAGAAGTGCACGTGTGGCTATCATCAAAGACAGCGATGGATTCAATAGAAAATTACGCGAATTCGAAAGATTAGAGCCCGGAGAAGAGGTCTCAGAAAATGAGTATCTGAACAACGGTCAGAAGATCTTCACTATGTAGAAGACAATAACAAGAAATCATAAACAAGCAACACAACAAAAGTAAAAACAAACAATATGGCAACAATCAATTTCGGTGGAGTTAATGAAGAAGTAGTAACCCGCGAAGAATTCCCTTTAGACAAAGCACGTGAAGTCTTAAAAGATGAAACCGTAGCAATTATTGGTTACGGTGTTCAGGGGCCGGGACAGGCATTAAATCTGCGCGACAATGGTATCAACGTTATCATCGGCCAGCGTAAGGATTCAAAAACCTGGGACAAAGCTATTGCTGATGGATGGGTTCCCGGTGAAACACTTTTCGAAATCGAAGAGGCTGCTGAAAAAGGCACTATCATTCAATATCTTTTATCGGATGCTGGTCAGATAGCGCTTTGGCCTACCATCAAAAAATACTTAACTCCGGGAAAAGCCCTTTATTTTTCTCACGGATTTGGTATTACTTACAAAGACCAAACGGGTATTGTTCCTCCTGCAGATGTAGATGTAATTCTTGTTGCTCCTAAGGGTTCAGGAACTTCACTTCGTCGTTTGTTCCTTGCCGGAAAAGGCTTGAACTCTTCGTTTGCAATCCACCAGGATGCAACAGGAAAAGGAAGAACCCGCGCGATTGCATTAGGTATTGGCGTTGGATCCGGATACTTGTTTGAGACAGATTTCCGAAAGGAAGTATTCTCTGACCTTACAGGCGAACGTGGTACTCTGATGGGCGCTATTGCTGGAATCTTCGAAGCGCAGTATAACACCCTTCGGAATAACGGTCACTCCCCTTCTGAAGCATTTAATGAAACAGTAGAAGAGCTTACACAAAGCTTGATGCCGCTGGTAGCAGAAAACGGAATGGATTGGATGTACGCAAATTGTTCAACTACTGCACAACGTGGTGCTTTGGATTGGAAAGGAAAATTCCGTGATGCAACTCAGCCAGTATTCGACGAGCTATACAAAAGTGTTGCTTCAGGAAAAGAAGCTGAGCGCACAATCAAATTAAACAGCGAACCGGATTACCGTGTGAAACTCGAGGCTGAACTTAAAACAGTTCGCGATAGTGAAATATGGCAGGCTGGTCAGGCGGTAAGAAGCTTGAGACCGGAGAATCAACCGGAGAAGTAATAAGTTTTAGCTGCCTGCGCACAGGCAGGAATCCTAAGTTGTAAGTTATAAGTTTCTAGACGCCGTCCGGACACTTAAAACTTACAACTTATAACCTCCAACTCAAAAATGGCACTTACACTGTTCGATAAAATTTGGAATGAGCATATAGTAAGCAGGAGTTCTGGCTTCCCTGATACGTTATTTATTGATACACATTTCATCAATAAATTAACCAGCCCGCGAGCTTTTGATTCCCTTCGCAAGCGCAATATGCCGGTTTTCCGTCCGAAGCAAACAGTGCCCATAAGTGAGCCGGAATACACTGCGCATATTCCACTGAGCGATTTGGAACGATTCCATTTAGATTTACTTAACAGAAATTGCAGCGACTTTGGAATTGAAGCATCAGGGCAGCAGCGAAATTTTGATGGTAGCCTGATAGGTTTTCCGGGACAAACTATCGTTTGTGATCCTGACAACACAGATAACCTTGGGGCTTTAGGAGTTATTGCACTTGGTGTCCATGAAGGCCAGGTAGAGCAAGTTCTCGCAACACAGTGTCTGTTGAAGCAAAAGCCGAAAAGAATGAAGATTGAGGTAAATGGTAAGCTGGAAAAAGGCCTTGGATCAAAAGATATCAACCATTATTTAATTGCTGAAATTTCTTCTGATGGTGCTAGTGGTTATTTTATTGAGTTTAGTGGTGATACCATCTTAAACCTTGATATGGACGGGCGTATGGCAATCTGCAATATGAGCCGGGAAATTGGTGCTATTGGGGGCATTATGGCCCCGGACGCATTAACATTTGATTATTTGAGGGACTTAGGTTTGATTTCCGCAAACGTTTTGGAACAGTACCCTGAAGGCTGGAAATACTTATTTTCCGACGAAGCTTCAGTATTTGATGAAGTCCTCGAATTTGATGCTGAAGATATTAGGCCAGGCAATTATGGCATCGGCCTCTCAAAACTAATGAACAATAAAGCCCAGGAGAGTGTAAGTCAATCGTCATTTGACGACAAGGGCTTAATCGAAGGACATAATGATACAGACTACATCTTGAGCCAGCAGGATATGATCGAAGAATTTGAAAGAGTAAAGACTAATAAGAACTTAATGGTTTAATCCATTACAATAGGGTTCAGTGAACACCTGAACCTACATTAAAAAAAGATATGTTACACGACCCAAACCGAATTTACATTTTTGACACCACGCTCCGCGATGGAGAACAGGTACCAGGATGCCAGTTATCAACTATTGAAAAAATAGAAATAGGCAAGGCTCTGGAGAACCTTGGTGTTGATGTTATCGAAGCGGGTTTCCCCATTTCGAGCCCGGGAGATTTTCAGAGCGTGCTCGAGTTGTCGAAGGCTGTTCGGGAGCCAATAATCTGCGCCTTAACCCGTGCAAATAAAGGAGATATTGATTGCGCTGCTGAAGCCCTGAAATTTGCAAAACATCCGCGAATCCACACAGGTATAGGAAGCTCTGATATGCATATTAAATACAAGTTCAACAGTACCAGGGAAGCAATCCTTGAGCGTGCTGTCGAAGCTGTAAAATATGCGAAAAGCTTTGTAGAGGATATTGAATTCTACGCAGAAGACGCAGGCCGGGCGGATAATGAATATTTAGCTAAAATGGTGGAAGCGGTTATTGCAGCAGGTGCCACAGTAGTAAATATCCCTGACACAAACGGATATTGTCTTCCTGAACAATATGGGTCAAAGATCCTTTACCTGAAGGAGAACGTCAAAAATATAGATCAGGCAATTATATCTGTACACTGTCATAATGATCTTGGACTTGCTACTGCAAACAGTATTGCCGGGATCGAGAATGGTGCCCGCCAGGTTGAGTGCACAATAAACGGTATTGGTGAACGAGCAGGTAATACTTCTCTCGAAGAAGTGGTGATGATCCTTAAAACACACCGTACACTGAACTACCATCACAGAGTTAATAGCAAACATTTATATGAGCTGAGTGGCATGGTCAGCAGAATGATGCGCATGCCGGTTCAGCCTAACAAGGCGATTGTCGGGAAAAATGCATTTGCTCACAGTTCTGGTATCCACCAGGATGGCGTTTTGAAACATCGTGAAACCTATGAGATCATCAATCCTGAAGATGTAGGTATCGATCAGTCGGAGATCATTCTGACTGCTCGCAGCGGGCGCCATGCATTGAAACATCACCTGGAACGTTTGGGATATAGCGTCGATCGGATCGATCTTGATCAGGTATATGAGCGCTTTCTTGTTCTTGCTGATGGCAAAAAAGAAATCAAAGACGATGACATTCTCTTCTTGATGGGTAATGAAACTCAGCAGAATTACAAAAATGGTTTAGCCATCAATTCGCTGCAGGTTGTCACTGGTGATCAGTCGGCCCCTGAAGCAACCATCGATCTTAATTACAACGGTAAAGATCATAAGGCAACCGCCACTGGTAACGGTCCGGTAGACGCAACGATCAAAGCCATTGAAAAGATTATAGGACGCAATTTTAATATTAAAGAATTCAACATTCACGCGATTCATAGTGGAAGCGATGATGTGAGCAAGGTTGATATGCGCGTTACCGATGAAGGAAAATCTTATATGGGATATGGTTTCAGCACAGACATTGTAAGGGCTTCGGCAAATGCATATCTGGATGCGCTGAACAAATTCGTTTAAACGGACAAAGAACAAATACTAAGACAATAGATACGTTAAAACGGGCGTCAGCTACTTACAACGTATAACTTATAACGTATAACTTAAAAAAAAATGAGCAAGACATTATTTGACAAGGTGTGGGACACTCACGTGGTCCGTAAGATAGAAGGGGGCCCCGACGTGTTATTTATTGATCGTCACCTTATCCATGAAGTTACAAGTCCGGTAGCTTTTCTAGGATTAAAAAGCCGAGGCATCAGAGTTTTATACCCGGAGCGTACTTTCGCTACCGCCGATCACAATACTCCAACATGGAACCAACATTTACCGGTTGCCGATCCGCTTTCAGCTAACCAGTTAAAAGCACTGGAATCCAATTCAAATGAATATGGGATCAGTCACTGGGGATTAGGTCATCAAAAAAATGGTATCGTTCATGTTGTTGGACCGGAATATGGTATTACCCAGCCAGGGGCAACAATCGTTTGCGGCGATTCACACACTTCAACACATGGCGCCTTTGGTGCTATAGCCTTTGGCATTGGTACATCTGAAGTTGAAATGGTTCTTTCAACTCAATGTATTATGCAGCCGAAACCTCAAAAAATGAGGATCAATATTAACGGCAAGCTCGGCAAAGGAGTGACTCCAAAAGACGTTGCTTTATTCATTATATCTCAGCTATCTACTTCGGGAGCAACCGGATATTTTGTTGAATATGCAGGCGATGTTTTTGAAAACATGACAATGGAAGGCCGCATGACGGTCTGTAACCTAAGTATTGAGATGGGCGCTCGCGGTGGCATGATCGCTCCAGACCAGACTACTATAGACTACGTTAAAGGCCGTGAATTCAGTCCGAAAGGGGAAGCATGGGATCGTGCACTGGCATACTATAAAACATTGAAAACTGATCCTGATGCCGTATTCGATAAGGAATATACATTCGATGGTTCGGCAATTGAACCGATGATCACATACGGAACCAACCCGGGAATGGGTATGGGAATTTCTCACAATATCCCTGACGCCGAAGATGTGGAAGGTGGCGTTGCTACCTATGAGAAATCTTTGAACTATATGGGTTTTCATGAAGGAGATTCAATGATCGGCAAGCAGGTGGACTTCGTTTTCGTAGGAAGTTGTACAAATGGCCGGATCGAAGATTTCAGAGCATTCGCTTCCATCGTGAAAGGCAGGAAAAAAGCCGATCATGTGACTGCCTGGCTAGTCCCTGGGTCGCACATCGTTGAAGCTCAGATCAAAGAGGAAGGTCTACTGGATATTTTCAACGAAGCAGGATTTGTGTTACGCCAGCCTGGGTGTTCTGCGTGTCTTGCCATGAATGACGACAAGATCCCTGCAGGAAAATATGCAGTTAGTACTTCAAACAGAAACTTTGAAGGACGACAAGGCCCGGGATCACGTACCATGCTTGCTAGCCCATTGGTTGCAGCTGCAGCCGCAGTGACCGGAGTTGTCACCGATCCAAGAGATCTTATAGAAGAATTAGTTTAATCTAGCGGTTCAATCCGCCTAACGATATTAAAATGGCATACGATAAATTCACAGTATTACGAAGTACAGCAGTTCCGTTGGCAATAGAGAATGTAGATACGGATCAGCTTATCCCCGCAAGGTTTTTGAAAGCAACTGAACGCGTTGGCTTTGGAGATAATCTTTTCCGCGACTGGCGGTATAATGCAGATAACACTCCAAAAGCAGATTTCGTATTAAACAATCCACTTTATAGTGGTAAGATCCTCGTAGGAGGAAAGAATTTTGGATCAGGTTCATCCCGGGAACATGCAGCCTGGGCTGTATATGATTACGGCTTCCGGTGTGTAGTCTCCAGCTTTTTTGCTGACATTTTCAAAAATAACTGCCTGAACATTGGAGTCCTTCCCGTACAGGTTAGTCCGGAGTTTGCCGATAAAATCTTTAAAGCAATTGAAGCAGATCCGAAAACTGAAATTGAAGTTAATCTTCCCGAGCAAACGATTACACTCCTTTCAACAGGTGAAAATGAGAAGTTTGATATCAGTTCTTACAAAAAAGATAACATGCTTAACGGCTTTGACGATATAGATTATCTTCAAAACATCAAGGGTGAGATCCAGGAATTTGCGGCGAACCTCCCATTATAACAATGTCATTTAGATTAGCGCAAAAAGGGTGAAAAGGAAAATTGAAATAATGGACACGACTCTCCGGGATGGGGAACAAACATCCGGAGTTTCCTTTTCCATTTCGGAAAAGCTGACCATAACTCAGCTGTTACTGGCAGAGCTTAATGTCGATCGGGTGGAGGTTGCTTCAGCAAGAGTCTCTGATGGGGAATTTGCTTCTGTAAAAGCAATAATGGACTGGGCCGGGACAAACGGTTATACTAATAATATAGAGGTCTTATCGTTTGTCGACAATGGCGTTTCTATTGATTGGATGAATAAGGCTGGTGTGAGGGTTCAAAATCTTCTGACAAAGGGATCGATGAATCACTTAACCCATCAGTTGAAGAAAACTCCTGAGCAACACTTTTCTGAGATTGCCGAGGTGATTGCTTCCGCTAAGTCGTTTGGGATTGCCACAAATGTATATCTGGAAGACTGGAGTAATGGGATGAGAAATTCGCCAGATTATGTGTATCAATACATTGATTTCATTTCGACACAGCCTGTGCTGAGAGTAATGCTTCCGGATACACTGGGTGTTCTTACACCCTGTGAGACTTTTAGTTTTATAGACGTTCTCAGAAAACGCTATCCTAAGCTGCATTTTGACTTCCACGCTCATAACGACTATGATCTCGGTAACGCCAATATCATGGAGGCGATAAAGGCTGGTATAAACGGCCTGCACCTAACCGTAAATGGCATGGGTGAGCGTGCTGGTAACGCCTCGATGTCGAGCGCTGTGGCTGTGATCAATGATTTTATTCCAGATGTCGAAACTTCGATTAAAGAATCCTATATCTATACGGTAAGCAAGCTGGTCGAAACCTTCTCGGGGGTTCGAATCCCGGCAAACAAACCTATTGTAGGGGAGAATGTTTTCACTCAAACAGCAGGTATCCATGCCGATGGTGACAATAAAAATAACCTGTACTTCAACGACCTGTTACCCGAGCGATTTGGCCGGAAACGAACTTATGCTCTGGGAAAAACATCCGGTAAAGCGAATATTGAGAAAAACCTGCAGGAACTTGGCTTGAAATTAAGCGACGAAGATTTGAAAAAGGTAACCCAAAGGGTTATAGAACTCGGCGACAAAAAAGAAACCGTAACGAAAGAAGATCTGCCTTACATAATTTCAGATGTGTTAGATAGCAATACCTATGCTGATAAAGTGATCGTTGAATCATATGTATTGACGCATTCGAAAGGTTTACGTCCTTCGGCAACAATTTCCGTTCGTATTGATGGCGAGATCTTTGAAGAAAACGCTCAGGGTGATGGCCAGTTCGATGCATTTATGAAAGCTCTTACTAAAGTTTATACCAAAAAGGAACTTTGCCTGCCAAAACTGATTGACTATGCTGTCCGCATCGCACCCGGAAGTAATTCTGATGCGCTATGTGAAACGATCATCACCTGGGAGACTCCTTCTAAAAAATTTATAACCCGCGGATTAGATTCAGATCAAACTGTTTGTGCGATCAAATCAACGCAGAAAATGCTTAATATAATTTAGTTGGTTCATTGACGGCTATTAGTGGTTAAATTGGCGTACCATGCGTCTAGTTCACTCATTCCGGCAACCATCAACAACCAAAGACTTACAACTAACAACCGAAAACTTACGACGGATAACGTACAACTTATAAACATATGAAATTAAATATAGCCTTACTAGCAGGAGACGGAATTGGTCCGGAAGTAATTGAGCAGGCAGTAAAAGTATCCGATGCGATAGCTGCGAAATTTGGACATGAAATTACCTGGACACCTGCTATTACTGGTGCTTGTGCAATTGACGAAGTGGGTGAACCCTACCCTGATTCAACTCACGAGATTTGCATGGCTGCCGATGCCATTTTATTCGGAGCGATTGGTCACCCTAAATATGACAATGACCCGAAAGCACCTGTTCGCCCGGAACAGGGCTTGCTGAAAATGAGAAAGAAATTGGGACTATTCGCAAATGTTCGCCCAACATTTACTTTCCCGTCATTAATTGATAATTCGCCTTTGAAAAGAGAGCGTATCGAAGGAACCGATCTCATCATCCTAAGGGAGCTTACAGGAGGAATTTATTTTGGCGAACGCGGTAGAAAAGATAATGGGAATACCGCTTTTGACACTTGTACCTATACCCGCGATGAGATCATACGCCTGGCAAAACTAGGTTTTGAAATGGCCATGACCCGCAGCAAAAAGTTATGTTGTGTGGATAAAGCTAATGTTCTGGAAAGTTCAAGGCTTTGGAGAGAAACTGTCCAGGATATGGAAAAGGATTATCCTGAAGTAACAGTGAGCTATGAATTTGTAGACGCTGTAGCAATGCGCCTGGTTCAATGGCCAAGTTCATATGATGTCTTAATTACTGAAAATCTGTTTGGAGATATACTTACCGATGAAGCTTCTGTAATTTCCGGCTCGATGGGATTGATGCCGTCGGCGTCGATCGGTCTCCATACCAGCCTATTTGAGCCAATTCACGGCTCATACCCGCAGGCAGCTGGAAAAGATATTGCAAACCCGCTGGCGACGGTACTTTCAGCAGCTATGATGTTTGAGGACGCATTCGGATTAAAGGAAGAAGCAGAATTAATAAGATCAGTTGTTAATCAGTCATTGGCTGAAGGCGTGGTGACTGAGGATCTATCAGGGGATAAGAAGGCGTATAGGACGAGTGAAGTTGGAGACTGGCTGGCGAATAAGATTAAGTAGGGCTTTTGTCTGGACCAGTATTTTGTCTGGACTAGGATGAGTAAGATGGTAGGATGATAGGATCTCGGTCTTATCTTTCTACCATTTTTGTTTCCAAATTAAAAATCAGTTAACCTTAGATTGATTATCAGGATGGTTTAGATTATAAACGCGCTTAAATTGCAAGCTCTTGGCGCCAAAATTGATTAACAAGCCCACAGGCAGGTTGTAGGCTTGACAATAATTCATGGCCTGGTTTATATGAATATCTTCCAATTTGGATAAGGCTTTCAATTCAACCATTATTATATCTCCGACAAAGAAATCAACCCGCCTGGTTCCAATTTGTATTTCATCATAAAAAATAGACATTCCCATTTCACGCTCAAATAACAAACCTCGCTTGTCCATTTCAATTGCTAGCGCTCGTTGATAAATAACTTCCTGAAATCCGGCACCTAAAGTACTGTGTACTTCCATAGCACAACCGATAATTTGATGGGTTAGTTCGCCATGTATCATAATCAATTATACTGATTATGACTAAAAACGTAAATAAGTACCCGATAACTCAATTAAGTCGAGCAACTTAATCCTCAAATCCTACCATCCTGGGAATCCTAATTAAGACAAAAATTCTCCTAATCAAATTCCAGCCACCTCTCAATCACCACCTGCACCCCCTGCCCTTTCTTATACATCCCCGGCTTAGTGTTTACCGCATGAATCCTAATCCCCTTACGCTCCAGCAGCAAATCTTCATAAAAGCCCCTGAAAAAAATCTCCTCAATTTCATATTTCTTACTGGCCCAGGTGCTCTTCAGCTGTACCCATTCAGGGTAGATCATTACATGCTGTGCTTTGCTCCGTATGCCCATAAGTTTAGCCTCATCGGAAGGCAGGAAAAAAGCATTCCCTAATAAACGGGCTGTGTAAATATGTAAAGGATTATTATAGACCGCTACAGGCTCGCCCGATTCGATCAGCCTGCCATCTTTTAGAATAAACATTTTATCTGCCAAAGTCAGTCCATCAACCGGATCATGTGAAACCATAATAATCGTGATTCCGAGATCATTGCCTAATTTCTTTAAATCGGCACGAAACTGTGTCTTTAGTACAGCATCGAGCTGGCTGAAAGGCTCGTCAAGGAGCAAAACCTCAGGCCTTGTAATAATTGCCCTTGCCAGCGCTACCCGCTGCTGCTCACCTCCGCTTAACTCCACAATTCTTTTTTCAGCCAATTCACTAATTCCCAGCAATGCCATCATATCCAGTGACCGCTGCTTTTTCTCCTGCACATTTTCATTCGAAAGCATGCTCTCGATATTTTCGTAGACCTTGGCGTAAAGGTTAAGATTGAAATCCTGGCTCAGCATCTTCATTGAATCGTGGCCCGGTATCAGCTTCTCGTGTGGTCCAGGAATGTGCTCGCCATTGAAAGTAAGCTCTCCCTCGTTTGGAGCAAGAGTCCCAAAGATGAGTTTTAACAGTGTGCTTTTCCCGCTCCCGCTCTCTCCAACGATTGCAATAAATTGACCTTTTTCAATCGTCAGGCTGATGTCGCTTACTCCTGCAGTCAGGTCGACAGAATAATGCTTGCTTACGCTCTTTAATGAGATCATAGTTTCGGACATGTTCCAAATATAACAAAACCCGCCTTCGCTCACGCTACAGCGGGCAAAGCACTCACAATTAATTCAGCAAGTCATAAAAAAACTGCTATAGTTAGCTATAGCAGTCTTAGGTCTTGATACTTGATACTTCTTTTAAAATCCCAGCATTATTCCAAAAGCGAGGTTTTTGAAATCCTTAGGTCCCTGACCATCAGCGAATACATCATTTCCATAGTATTTGACATATACCCCCGTGCCGCCATACCCTAGCCTTGCAAAGGCTCCATACCTGAAAGGATTGAAATTATAATCATCTTTAGATTTGTCTTTGCCATTCTCAGAGCTAACCTGCTTAATTTTGCCGTTCAGCAGGAAGCCCACTTCCGGCCCAAATACGAAGTTCAGTTTATTGCCCTTCCTGTCGTCTTTCGTACGCAGTTGGATTGACAGTGGAATCCTCAGGTACTGACTGGAAAAGCGATTTTTCTTGAAATCTATGGTCTCAGTAACGTAGGTAAGTGTCGGCTTGTCTTTCTGGAAAGTGATATTTTGCTTAAGGCGCATGTGATTCCAGTCAAGCCCCGCTCCAGTATAAATCTTAAAGTAACTGTTAAAGCGATACCCCATCTGGAAAAACTCAAATCCGAAATTACTGCTCTTCCACGTCTCGCGCTCCAGGTATGAATTAGCCGGCTGCAGGGTAAAGCTTCCATTATCCCGGTACGTGCTTAAACCGAGGTCAAAGCGAGCAGCAACAAACTGAACCGAAAATCCTGAGGAAGGTTTAATTTCTGTTACCGTGGTATCCTTCCCATTGCTACCAATGCGTATGGTGATACTTTTCTTATTGTTGTTTTTAACGGTATCCGCGGTAATAACCAATACCGTATCTTTCTTATTGTCCTGAGCAAAGCCGGGCGCTGTTAAAAATATAACGAGAGCGCTAATTAATAATCTTTTCATGTCTGTTTTTGTAATTGTTCTCTATACTGTTTACTATTTATCCGAAGCGCTCGTATACTTGCCGGCAATGACACGCTCGCACTCTAAATTCTTATTCTTGCTACTTGATACTTGTTACTTGATACTTGATACTTGATACTTGCTACTTGGCACTTGATAATCCCCAAACCCATCTCTACCGATTTCTGCTTTTCAACTTTATCAGCCCTAAATTTATTCCCGACACTTCTGATCCCTCATCACCATCTTTGAACTCAATGATCTTGTCTTCTCTTCGATCGACTTTAGAGATCACAAAATTTACCAGGCTGCCTACGCTACGAATCCGTTTCGGAGCAACCTGCTCCGGCTCCGCTGAAAGATCTTCCTTCACTACATCAGCACTAGCGATCATATCTGGCTTGGTAACATCCAGCTGCGACTGATCACCATCATATCGTGGCACCTTGACTTCCTTCCTGGATTGTACTGCCTCAGGAACATTCCTTCGCGAACTGTTTGCTGCTATAACCTCCTGCTTTGGAGATGATTCTGATGATCTTTCCTGTATTGTCACCGCTACAGGTGTCTCATAAGACTTATCTTCAGAAGCTGCTAATTTAGAAAAGTCGAAGCCTTTGATTTCCGGATGAACATGGTCCATCACTCTTTCGCCGGTGGCGATATCTGTTACTACATCCTCCGGAGTATTTTCAACCATTTCCTGCTGAGTACCCTGTAGCCTGATTACCTCTACCGGCCGGTAAAACCACAAACCCGCACCAATTACAGCTACAACACTTGCTGCTGCCATCCAGAAAACAGGGAAAGTTCTTTTTACTTTCTGCTTCTGATCCATCTTTGAAGCAATCTTACCCCATACTTCAGCTGAAGGCTGAAATTCCGCATCCGCAAACCGTTGTTGAAATAATTTGTCTAATTCTTTATCCGATATTCGATGCATAATCTGATCCCTCCATTTTAATAATTTTTTCTTTTAATATAGTCCGGGCGCGTGACAGCTGTGATTTTGATGCTCCTTCACTTATTCCCAGTTGTTCAGCGATTTCTTTATGCGAAAAACCCTCGATCACATACATGTTAAAGACAAGCCGGTAACCATTAGATAAGCCCTGAACCAGCTTCATCAAATCTTTCAGTTCCAGACCGCTCATGTCAAAAGTGCTTTGCGGCTGGTCATACACTTCGTCAATATCAACGATATTTAATGTTCGCAAATTCTTACGGTAGCTTTCTATCGCCGTATTAACCATTATCCGTCTAATCCAACCTTCAAAAGATCCGTCGCCGCGAAATTCAGAGACTTTTTGGAAGACTTTAACAAAACCCATTTGCAGCACATCTTCAGCTTCATAAGTATCTTTCGCATAACGCATACACACCCCCATCATTTTTGAGGCCAGAGTTCTGTAAAGATTCTCCTGCGCTTTCCTATCCCCCCTTTTACAACCCTCCAATAAACTATCTATAGTAAATTTATGATCCAAATTCATATGCTTTAAATGTAAGATGTTTGGATGGTGGTTTTAGTTGCATTGGAGAGAAAAAATATTTTAAGATATCGCAAAAAGGACCGGGTTGTTGACGTACACGATATCCCCGCTCATAGCCACGGGATGGCCTAGTTCTTTTGCTTTAGGTCAAAATGAAAGTTTCGTTCCGCTCGTGCCGCCGGAATGGCACCTACTTTTTTCTGCAGGCAAAAAAGTAGGCAAAAAGCCCGCGCCTGCTCGACATTTGTTGTAAATTCACGCTTTAGACCCATGGCGCAATCCAAGCCGTGTGAATGCCATTGCAACTGATTAATGTCTCTGCAACACTTCTGCATTGCTTGAGGGGTAGTAAACATTGACGAACAGTTTCTAGGCTCTAAAACGCGCCTTTACTGCCAAATCTCAAGAGGGCGAGTTCTGCGACTTGCAAAGACTGAAGAGCGATTAATGTCAGCTACCCAACGAACTATGGAACTTTCCTTTACGTTAGGTACGCCTGCCTGCGTCCGCCTTGTGCGGACCGCTTCCACACCAGCTAAGCGACGTGTACGTCTCTTAAGCCAAAGTACTGACTCTTCATTCACGTTTTTTCCGCCTCGGCTGGTGCGGACTGCACAAGCCAGGCCCTAGCAGTAACTTCAGAAGCAGCAGACGCAGCGGTGGGGTTTTTGCATACTTTTTGACCTAAGTGACCGTTGCACAACATGATGATATTTTAGGCAAGCGCGTAATAAAAGTCGGGTTTGTATTTCGCTTAATTGAAGTTTTCATATTGTAGTTTGATTGGATCTGACTAACAACTTAAAAAACAATGTGTAACGGGTTATGGGGCATGGAATTGCGTGCTTTAGTCGGTCATTTGCTCTCTCAGAACTGTGTTTTAGTAGCTTCTTCAGATTGTAAGCTATTGCTGCCATGGTCACGCATTTATTCGCCTGAGATCTTCCAATAGTGTTCACCCGTTTCATTCCTAAGAAGTTTACAAGAGTACCA
>NZ_FUYR01000004.1 GCF_900168015.1 Daejeonella lutea
AAGAATATATTGTTGTTTTCTTTCTCAAGTACTTTTTCCTGTATGTTAAGATATTAGTGAAGTTAAACGTAATACGTTTTACGTTATACGTTGGAAAACGGATAGGGTACGCTCGCAAGAACGTACAACGTATCACGTACAACTTCCAAAACCTTCAGGTGCCTATATCGGCGGTGTCCACCTCTTCCCATTCCGAACAGAGAAGTTAAGCCCGCCAGAGCCAATGGTACTGCCGTAACAGGTGGGAGAGTAGGTCGGTGCCCAATTTTAAACGAAAGCTCAGTACTTCATTGTACTGGGCTTTTTTTGTGGACCGTGCTTTCGCTCAGCTAGAGCCAAGGGTGCTGTCCGACCCAGGAGGATGGGATGGTAGTTAATTGGAGCTTTTTTCAAGATAGGATATTAAAGAAAAGAACCAGCCTGCTTCCTCCTGACAGTAAAAAGCAAGGAAAATTGAGAGTGATGCCGCTTGGATTAACAGCTGAATTTCTGTTTAGTGTTAAAGAAAGCTCAGGGCTGTTCCTTCCTGCATAATACTCCATTCCTTTCACTATCCAAATAATCAACCAATCACCATAAACACCCCTATCATTGCTCTTTGCTTTTAATACCATTTCAATGTCAAATACGCTATCTCTTTGTATTTGGTACAGAACCGGAAATCTTCCATATTCGTATATATCTGTAATATTTAGGATTGAATATTTTTCGCATACTCGTTGGGTCAAATAATTCGTTATCTTGAACATACTTTGTATAAAAACTAATCAAAAAATGAATTTTATTAAAAAACTATTATACACTGCAGCAGTGTTCGCACTGCCTTTAACGTCTTCTGCTCAGAGCAGTGATGAAAAGCCAAAAGAGAACTGGTTTAATCTTGACCTGAAAGCCGACGGAACTTTCGGGATTAGTACAGAACGAGCATACAGCGAACTGCTGAAAGGCAAAACTTCCAAAACAGTGGTCGTTGCTGTAATTGACGGTGGAATTGATGAAAATCATGAAGACCTTAAACAGGTAATGTGGGTAAATCCAAAGGAGATTGCCGGGAATGGGATTGATGACGATAAGAACGGCTACATCGACGATGTTCATGGCTGGAACTTTATCGGTTCTGCAAAAGGAACGAATGTTCACCATGATAATATGGAAGTTGTTCGACTGATTAACAAACTGCAGCCAAAATATGCAGCTGCACTTAACTCCACGCCATTCACTGAAGCCGAAAGGAAAGAGTTTCAGCTTTACAAAAAACTGGTTACGGACTACATGGAGAAACTTCAGCAAGCTCAGATGGGACTTCAAAATACCACGATGATCTTAAAGTATCTCGACGGGATCCTTGTTAAGATGGGTAAGACCGAGCCTACTATTGACGATTTCAATGCCTATAAGCCTGAAGGGGATATAGAACCACAGGTAATCAAGTTCCTCAAACCTGAAATTAAGAAAACCTCTTACCAGGAATTCAGACAAGAGCTTGAGGATGGATTGAAGCATTACGACACTCAGGTTAAATATCACTTAAACCTGGAGTTTGATCCGAGGAAAGATTCCGTTGGCGATAATTATGCTAACAGTAATGAGCGTATTTATGGAAATAATGATATAACCGGACCAGATGCTGAACACGGTACGCACGTGGCAGGAATTATTGCCGCCGTTCGGAGTAATAGCCTGGGTATTAAAGGTGTCGCAGATAATGTCAAGATCATGGCACTCAGAACCGTGCCTGATGGAGATGAGCGTGATAAGGATGTTGCAAATTCTATAAGGTATGCGGTTGATAATGGTGCAAAGATCATCAACATGAGCTTCGGTAAAGCGTATTCATGGGATAAGAAAGTCGTGGACGAAGCTGTAAAATATGCAGTTTCGAAAGATGTACTATTAGTTCATGCAGCTGGGAATGATGGAAAGAATACCGAAAAAGAAGATAATGTGCCGAATCGTTTATTCGCTGATAGCACAGGGGTTACTATGGGTACTGCTGAAGGATGGATTGAAGTTGGCGCATCGGGCTGGAAGAACGATGAGGATCTTGTAGCCTCTTTTTCGAACTACGGCGGTAAATCTGTTGATGTGTTTGCTCCGGGCGTAAAGATCAATTCTACCATGCCCGATTCTAAGTACAAAGAAAATGATGGTACAAGTATGGCGTCACCTGTAGTCGCTGGCCTGGCTGCCTTAATTCGTTCTTACTATCCTCAATTTACAGCTGTCCAGGTTAAGGAAATCATTATGAATTCTGTTACAAAAGTGGAGCAAAAAGTCAAGATCAGAGAGGAAGGAAGTTCTAATAAAGTTCCGGTTAGTCAGATATCTGTGTCTGGAGGAGTAGTTAATGCATATAATGCACTGCTTCTTGCTGAGAAAACAAACTCTACAGCTTCCGTGAAATCTAAGTAAGAGCTTAAAGCTTAGAACAAAAAAGGGTGCACCGTCAAGTGCACCCTTTTTTGTTGTTGAGCTATTCTATTAAAAAGACATTCCTGTCTTCAGAGTAAGATATCGCCCTTCTTTAGAGAACCCATAACCGCTCGAGACTAATAACTTATTGTACAGATTCAGCCATACACCCGGTCCGTATCCCGAATGCCAGGTGCTCTCTTCTGGTAGATCTGAATAAACACGGCCAGCATCATAAAATCCAAATAATCCAAAATCGCCTGTGAAAATGTAGTTCCTGAAGTGCGTTACCTTAAACCTGACTTCGGTGTTTTGATACAGGTACGACCGGCCTGAGAAACGATTGTTTCGGAAGCCCCGTAGGTTTGTATTACTACCCAGTGAGTTTGCCTGGAAGAACTTATAGTCGCCTAAATTTGTTGCTGCGCCAAACCTAATGGCCGCCGTAACCGGGAAGCTGAAATTCGGTGTGGCATAGAAGGAAATATCACTCTTTAGTTGTGCATAACGATGTTTATTGCCCTGAAATTCATTGAAGTAATTGATCTGGCTGTTCCACCTGACTCCCGATCCAGGGAACAATGGATCATCCACAAAATCGATATTGGCAAAAGAACGTATGGTTCCATAACGCGACGCTGACGCGATATCATCCTTCTCAGGAAAACTTGGTGAGGCCACGAATCGCAGTGCTGGCTTCTCTACCCGGAAGTACTCAAATCCAGGCCCGATACCAACACTGAAGACCTTAGTAAACCGGTGTTGCAGATATGCTGCAGTACTGAAGTTTTTAGTCCTTACCCTAAAGTAAGTAATGTTATCTCCGACATTTTCTGTTGAATTTCCTTCACCGTAGTAGTTAAATGTGTATTTCGGGCCATTGTATGTTGCTCGAATGATCAAATCCCAGTTGCGTTTGAATACTGAATAGAAGTCTCCTTTGTACCCGATAGTATATGCACCTGTGTGAGGGGCATAATTACCCAAAAGACTTTGGATTGAACTTGCCGGAGATTTTCTGAATCCATAATGTGTTTTACCAAAACCACCGCCGATGAATAGGCCATCGTCGGCATTATAGTCAAGTGATGGTCTTATCCCGCCCTTGTCATACACAAATGAATTCACATTGTAATCGTTAACATAGCCTTCGGCAGACATTCTCAGGGCAGTATTCTCCCCACGGTTGATCACGTTTTTCTCAGTCTCAAGATCGTAATAGAATGATCTCCCTTTACCTAAGTCCGTGAAATTATCATTACCGTCGCCACCTACAACCCGTACTTTTATCGGGCTTGAACTTGACCCGTCAATCAGAATACTGTCGCGTCCATTTAAAGCATAGATGTTGAGTTCTTTGGTTTCCGAGTTTAGGAAAGTCCGGTTGTAAAGCGGACGAGTGACGTTCTCGTTAGAGTCGATCTTATGCATGGTAAGTCGAGTGGTGTTTTCAAAACGTTCGATCCGAACAAACTCTTTTTTATCAGATCCGGCAACAGTCACTTCTTTTGCCAGCACCTCGAAATATTGATCCGCAACAGAAACCAACTGTCCGCGTCTTGATTTTAATTTGTCGATGATCTCCTGTCCGGATGCATGATAAACTTCTGCTGGCATTTTCTTCACAGACAGTTCAATTACCTCATCAGTAAGATCACTCTGCACCTGCGTAGCAATCCGGCGCCAGTCTTCCCGTGTCAATTCATTTAGCAGGTTTCTGTCGAGATTACGCGCGGCGATAGATAGATCTGCCGGGTCTCCTATTTGTGGCAGGAACGATTGAATATCCGGCAATACCTTGCTTACCAGTTTAGGTATTAGTCCGTCGAATTTTGTAAATGCCTGATCTCTGTCTCTTGGTATCGGCCTGAAAATAACACCCCCTTCTTTCTTAAATTCTCCCCATCGCCACTGATCCTCATGCCTGTCCCAGTCACCAATGAAAATATCAAACAAACGGGATTTAAGGAACATTTCCTGATCTACTTCATTGTCATTATCATCCCGTAGTTCTTCATACATTTTAGGGGTGCTGACCGCGTTGTTGGCGTTACCAAATTCGCTGAAATCCGAAACGTCCTCGTCTGGGCGGGCTTCAATAAGACCAAATTTACCACCCACCTGTTGTATATACGGACCAAGCAATGTCGAATATGGCATATAAACCAGTTCCGGGTTCGTATGATAGATACCAATTGCTTTTGCCATGTCAGGAACGATCAGCGCGCCATAGGGATGCGCCGAGGATATCTGATCCTGGATAAAATCTTCTGCAAATGTCTTAAGGAAACCCTCTGGAAGAAGCGCTGTTGGATTTTTAGCGATCGTCCGGAACTGGTAGATGTTTTTATCTTTTCCTTGAAGCTGGAGGCTGGTCGTTTGTTTACCACCGCCCATTTTGATAGGGGTGAGGCCACCGCCAAAATTATTCAGATCAAGGTATTTAACAGTAATCGGTATCGCCCAGGTGTCGCGGTAGTGCTCACCAAACAGTTTTCGCTTGAACGGACCAGCTCCAAAGGTATCGCCGGCGACGATCACTTTCGTGCTGTCTACGTAGCTAATGCTTTTTTCTTCAGCGGTCTTGGCATCGGCCTTAGCCGGAATAGCATATAAAGGTGTCCTGTAAACAATTTTTCCGGTGGAGCCATCGTCTACCGGCTCCCAGAATTCAAGCCATGCCTGCCCATTGTCATAATAATTCAGGCGGGCAAAACCCTGTGAACCACCGCCGTAAGAGAACAGGGCACCATTACCTTTGATCATCGTGGACGTTTTAGCACCTGCGCCGCTGATGATATGGTTGATGTCGTTGTATTTATTGAACTGCAGCGCGTGCTCATGCCCTGCTGCGATAACTACGTTCTTTTCGTCTTCAAGAATAGAAAGCAAACCTCTTTTCAATTGCTGATAATCCTTATTTGAAAGATCCTGACGCGAAATACCATATTGTCTCATCAGGGGATAAATTGCACCGATTATAGGAAGCGGAATATAATAGTTATCCCGTACCAGGGTTAATGGGAAAAGATAATCTTTAAGGGTATAGTAGCCGCCATGCCTGCCATTACTGAATAATGGGTGATGCTGAGCGATAATAATATGTTTGCCTTTGTTCCTTAAAACGATATCCTGAACTTGCTGGATCATTTCAAGACGTGTCGACACCGTACATCCGTTTTCCGGTGCCAGTGATTTTTCATGCTTTTGTAACCACCATTCCGAATCAATAGCGATGATCACCAGGTCATTATTCATCTGCACTTCCACGGGGCCTCCGCAGCCATTGCTGGGCATAAAAACATCCCCGGAATTCAGATATGCCTCAATGTATTGTTCCTGACGGTTTATTGCCTCCAGTCCACCTGGCCGACTCTCATTCCAGTCGTGATTACCCGGAACAAAGATCTTTTTCCCTTTGAAGTTCTTAACGACATTCATTTGTTCATTAATGCGGCGCTCCTTTTCCTTGCGGTCGGAGGCATCCGGCTCAGGCAAACCAGTTTCGTAAATATTGTCTCCCAGGAAAATAACAACATCTTCTGCATGTGAATTATTAACCACACCCGTATCCGGCTTTGCGTTAACCCTCGAAGTGTCATGATGAAATACCTGCGACTGTAAAAGCTTGAGAACAGGTTCTTGCCGGTCTTCATCCGGAACACCGCCATCACCAAAAAGCCAGACTGAATACTTTAGTTTTAAGGTATCAGGGCTGTTAGCCTTTTCCCAGTTCGCCTGGGTTTTATCGTAAAAAGGCTTATAAGTAGTACAAGCCTGAATTGCTAAAACGCTTACAGCAATTAAAAAAAGGGCAGATCTGTTAAATTTAGTGCTCATGTGTAATTTCAATAATGTTCCCGATTCCTGACTTGCTTCCTTCGTTAGAAATATAAAGTTTGCCATTCGGAGCAAAGGCAATTCCCTCCGGCTGTTTGTATTCGACCCCGGAGAACTGAATAATCTGGTTCATCACTCCTTGTGGCGTTAAAATTATGATCAAGCCATTGAGCGATGAAAGGACGTATATCTCCCCGGTTTTCTCATTAAGAGTAATCGCTGAAGAGCGAAATACTTTATTCATGTTTTGGTTGCCGATAGCCTTGAGGAATTTTTTGGAACTTTCCTCCAAAGCATCCCCCTCAAATTGGGCAGAGATGTCGTCCAGCCTGATCGAAAATGCGGGTTCGGGATTAAATTTCATGGTTTTCAAATCAAAACCATAAATCTGCTTAGTTGTTTTATTCTCGTCCAGCCCATGTTCTTTTGGTGCGATGAGCAGGCGATGATTTTTGGAATCGTATGCCATTCCTTCGATATCATTCTTCTTGGTAAAGGGGGTTGCAACCGTATTTACCACGGGGTTGGTGGATTCAAAATTCTTGATTTGTGTCAGTTTTCCTTCACTGGTAATGACATACATGTCTTTACCCACGCGAGCCAGGTCTTCATAATCCCCGGCACCGGCAAACGTCTGTTTTTTTATGATTTTATTTTGCGGGAGATTATAATAGTATAAAATTCCTTCTTCATCCTGTATGGCAACCAATACAGTATCGCTCAAAAAAGTGATGCCTGAAATCTCGCTTAATTCAGGAGGAAGCTCGTGCACCGAGTTTTTAGTAGGAAAAATAACTTTAGAAGTAGGATCATCATTTGCGGCTTTTTCTGCAACAATAGGGTTATTGCACGATGCCAGCGCTATAATAATCAGCAGAGTAGCGTTTCTTATCATATTTTATTAAATTCATTCTGAATGATTTGCCATAATCATACCAAAGCCGGGAAATAAATAATATTATTAACGCATGATGGCATAGTTTTTACTATTAAGCATAAGAATTAACATAATTTATATATGAAGAGTAATACCATTGTTAAAGATGCTGCCGAATATGTTTTCAATTTATTCAAGGATAAATTGCCGGGAGATTATGTGTATCACAACTATAATCACACTGCTGAAACAGCCAAGGCATGTAAAAAGCTTTCTAAATCATACAATTTAACCAGCCGTGATTATGAAGTTTTGATGCTAGCAGCAATATTTCACGATACAGGATACATTACTACCTATGAAAATCACGAAGAAGAAAGCGTGAAATTTATGAAGGAGTACCTGACGGGAAATTACTCTGATGAGGATATCAGTGAAATTGAATCCCTGATCCTTTCTACTAAATACAGGACAGTGCCCGACGGCTCCCTGCAGGAAATTCTGCACGATGCCGACTATATAAATCTGGGCAACAAAAGCTTTGATCATCGCGCCGACTTATTACGGATAGAATGGGAGCGTATTCTCCAGAAAACGTATACCGAAGAAGAATGGGCTCAGATTCAGCTTCAGTTTTTACTGGACACTCAGTTTAAAACCGAAGAGGCCGTCTTGAATTACAACGAGCAAAAGGAAATGAATATTCTGAAGCAACGCGCTAAAATAGATAAGTTCACCAAAGAATCAGATAAGGATAAGTCAAAAGCTAAGCCTGTAAAGGATGGCCGGGGAATTGAAACCCTATACCGTTCGGTTTATGATTACCATATCAGCCTGACTTCTATCGCTGATAACAAAGCAAATATGATGATCAGTATTAATACTATCATCATATCAATTGTTATTACCTTATTTGGTACGGGCTTCACATTCTCCAGCCAAAGCGAATTCGCCAGTGTCCGATTTGTGTTTCCAATGGCGTTTTTGCTACTAACAAGTTTACTGGCAGTAGTATTTGCAATCCTTTCTGCGCGTCCTAACGTAACTACAAAAGAAAAGTACGAGCTAAGTAAAAAAGATAGCAGTATACTTTTCTTCGGAAATTTTGCGCAATTGCAACTGCGTGAATTTGTGGATAAGATAAAAGAGCTTAAACAGCAGAAAGACGAACTTTATGAAAGTATGTCGATTGATATCTACTATCTGGGCAGCGTGCTGATCAGGAAGTATAACTTTTTAAGCTGGTCTTATAATATCTTTATGTTCGGGATGGTGATTTGTGCGGTAGGTTTTGTGATAATTATGCTGTTTTCTTATTAGGTTTAATAATAGCAGCAACTTCCGTGTCAGGGAGGAAGTCCATTTAATGAAGCGCAATGTACCGGTAGCCAACATCTCCCGGGTATTCGTAGCTTTCTCAGCCTGTGCGAAGTTTCTTCCAATGAAACCATCGCTGGAAGTTACCTCATCTTTATGTTCGGTATGGTATTCTGTTCCGTAGGATTGGTGGTGATTATGCTGTTTTCTTACTAGGTTTAAACATAGCAGAAACTTCGGTATCAAGTAGGAAGTCCATTTCATCCAGGGTGATATAGCGGTAGCCCACGTCACCGAGAAATTCATAGCTTTCGCATCCGGTTCTTAACTCCTCCCAGTGGAACCAGCGTTGCAAATTGTCTCTGTCCTTTATTTTGGACAGATATTTATCCGTTAATAGGATATAGTTGAAGTCCGGAATTTTGTTCTTCAGCAATTTATGTGCGATGATCACATCCTGACCTAACAGTTTGATCCTTCCTTTAATATTTGCAATGCTGATATCTCCGTAGTGTATGATGATTTTTAGCCCCAGCTGACTGTCGGCAAGATACTTCTCATAATTTTCAGGGTCATTATTCTTAATTGAGGCTATAAAGTCAGAGAAGGTTTTGTAAAGGGCAGTACATTGAGCAGCCACCCGGCTCACAGCAGGTAACCTTCCGGTCTTATAAAAGAAAATCGCGTCACCTTCAATTTCCCCGATCTTCATCTTGAGCACATTGCAATCAATGAGTTTTCGCAGCAATGCCGGGATCACTTCCCTTGAGAATTGAATATCTGTAGTCGCTATAAATTTTGTAAAACCTGTTATATCGGGCACACAAAAGAATGCTGATTCAAGTTCGTCTTTGTTTTCCATATCAGGTATTTACCTCGGCTAAATTGTACAACTAATATACCACCTTTTGATAATCAATATGGCGATAAGCGTACCACTTTTAACAATAGTCGTATTAATTTACAGATTTAACTTTAAATCTTTTAGAAAGATCTCAAAACGGACACTTTTCCATCCATGGAGGCAACAATAACCCGATTCTTCCCGATCACATTCACCGTGTTGATCATGGAATTGTCCAGCTTATAGGCCCAATTGATTTTCTGAAGCGACGGGTCGATTGAATAAGTGACGCCGCTTTTAGTTCCGAAATATATACTCCCATTATTTTCAATAAGCATAGATGGTACATGCTCATACCCAAATCCACAATTCAATCGCCAGGCCAGTTCGCCTTTTGTCTTATTCGTTTTAAACGCTACAATCTCGTCGTTCATGGTTTTACCGTAAATCAGTTTGTTATCAGCGGAGATGCCAATTGACTCCCGGATTGTTGCTTCATTATTTCGCCACAGGGTTTTGCCTGTTGCTGCATCTATTGCCGACAGGAATTTGTCGGGTGCAACTACATATACTACACCATCGTAAGCTACCGGGTTGCACATGGCCGGTGATAAATGCCTCACCGCACTGCCATTATTCCATTTCCATAAAAGTGAACCGGTGGCTTTATCTAACGAATATAAATGTGTATCCCAGGATCCAAATATCACTTTGCCCTCGTAAATCAGCGGTTTGCTCACTACTGAACCTGTCAGCCCTCCGAAACTCCAGATCTCCTTGCCCGTTCTGACGTCAATCGCCCTGAAGTGGCGATCACTGCCGCCCACATAGGCAATATGATTTTCAATGGTTACAGCGCCCAGGACCGATGCGCCGGTTTTCAAGGCCCAGTTCAGCTTACCGTTCTTAACATTTAAAGAATAAATGCTGCCATCCCCGGATCCAATGACCAGGGTTTTGCCATCTACCGCTGCAGACGAATAGATCCCTCCGCCTGTTTGATATGACCACACAGGCTTGCCGCTTTTAACCGACACAGCCTCGATCTTGCCGAGACTATTACCAAATATTACCAGGCCATGGGCATATGCTGGCGTTGAAACCACATTGGCGCTTGAATGATAAACCCATTCGGCTTTTACATTACGATACTTTTCATTGATTTCAAAAGAGGGCCGCGGATAATTTCCCTGTACAAAGGATCTTTTTCCCAGCGCAATCTTCCTCCACGGACGTATAGCTTTTGTTAAAGGGTTACGCTCAGCGAAAAGTACTGAATCCGTGCGCACGGTAACCAGGTTATAGGCACCGGTTTCGGCCTTTGCTCGAAGATTAGAACGGCCATGAGTTGCCGGTAAACCTTCAAAATCTGCCGCCTTATTATTATGGTGATGACCAGCAAGAACGAACTGAGTATTGTATTTCTTCAACCGATCAGTGATCTCATACCAATTGTCGAGCTCATTGGTCAGCGGGTAATGATTCAAAAATACCAGGGGCTGCTCCTTAGGTGTTTTTGCCAATACGGAATCCAGCCAAACGACAGCATCACGTGGGATATGACCATCAGACATCCGCACATAAGGACCGGACGCGCAGCCGATAAAACGATAGCCCTTATGATCAAATACAAATTTATCATAGCCAAACTCCCGGATAAAATCCACACCTCCTGATTCCGACCAGCCGCTGTCGTGGTTGCCGGGCACTATATGATAAGGAATTTTGAGGTCGTTAAATATGCTCTTCGCCAGTTTGATTTCTTCAGCAGTTCCCATTTCAGTAATGTCTCCTGTGATCACTACGAAATCCAGATCAGTCTGTGAATTCAAGTCAGCAATTGTGCGTCTTAGATCGTCGGCCGGCACCCCTGGATCAGTTGAGATATGCGTGTCACTCAAAAAGGCAAATCTGAAAGGCTGCTGGGCGTTTGTAACAGTGAAATAGCAGGTGAAAAGTGCCAGTAAGATTAGTCGTTTCATCAGTTTATATTTTTTCTTAAACTCGAAACGAAACTAAGGATATTATATTGGTTCGTCCTTAATTCAATTAACATAATCTTTCCTTTTGAATACATCTTCACATCATCTAAAAAAATCAATTGAGGCACTTAGAATAATGATTTCTGCCTATTGAATATTCGATATATTATTATATTTACTAGTCGAAATTTCGATAGCTAATCAAATAATTTTTTTAAACTTTAATTCATTGCGTATGAGAAATCTGCTACTGGTGTTAGGATTTTTATTGTTTTTTAGTGATGCGTGGGCGGATAAAACCATTACGATTTTTTGCAGCCCAAATCAGGCAACTATTTACCGTGTTCTTGCCAATAACTCTGAGGTGGCTTTAGGAACCGGAACTGCTGTGCTAAAGATCGATAAAGATGAACCTATTAAAATTGTCGTTCGTCTCGATGGCTATAAGCCGCTAGTTCGAACCTATGTAAATTCCAAATCGGTTACCTTGCCGAAAGAAGACCGGCTGGTGCTTGAAGACCGGCTTGTGCGGGTAAATGCTCAGCCGCATGATGCCAGGATTTTTATTAATGGTGTCGACCAGTCAACGAATTCAGGATGGGTTGAGGTCAAAAAAGACGCATCCATTACTGTCGAAGTTAAGAAGGCTGGTTATTTTACAAAAGCTAAAACGTATCATAATCGTCAGGGGATGGATATTCCTCCGATTAATGAATCGATTGCGCTTACTGACCGTTCAATGTTCGTTAAAACTGTCCCGGCAGATGTGCAGGTGGTTATTAACGGGAAAAAAGTCAGCGAAGGAAACACAGAAATTGTAATCCCAATGGATGCTTGTGTAACCATAGAGTATGTAAAGGATGGTTACGTCACGGTAGAAAAGCAGTACTGTGCAAAAGAAGGACAGCCTGGGCCTCCAATAACGGAAAGCATTTCCCTTAAGGACAGGCAGGTCGCCCTGCGCACAACTCCCGAGGATGCCAGTATCAAGGTTGATGGACGTGTAATGGGCAAAGGAGAATACAAGGTGCGCGTGCCATTTAATCAATGTGTGGAAGTGATTGTTGAGAAAGCGGGATTTGTAATTTCCAAAAAGAGCTATTGTAATGAAGATGGTGTGCAGCCCCCTCCTATAGCAGAGCACCTGATCCTGCCACAGGATGAAGCCTTCATCAGTTCTGTTCAAAGCGACCAGGCAAACATCAACTTTACGATAGAAACCAGCAAGCCTGAAGCAGATGCATGGAAAGTTCTGAGCCAGATCACCATGAATTATTTTGACAATATTGAGCTGGCCGACAAAGAAACCGGATATATCCGCACAAGCTGGAACCTGAAAAATTTCCTTAACAACACAATCAGAACGCGGATTATAGTAAAACAGGCTGATATAATGCCTTTGAAATATTCTATTAAACTGGTGAGTGAGTATAGTGGTGAGGCCAAGACCAGTGTGAAGGAGGATGAATCGTATCTTCCATGGGACAGAATCCTGAACACATACAAGGACGTTATCTCGGAATTCCAGTCAAGGCTCAAATAGCCTAAAAAAAACCAGGTGAGTCGTGGAGGTAGAATAATTCCTCCGCGATTCATTATTTCTTTTTCAAGAATGGCATAATATTAGTTAGCATCTCAGCAGACCGCAGAACAAATTCAAAATTTGTTCGTTAAATAAAGACAACACTACAAAATTATGGCTGAAGAAACGAAAAAAGAGGTCGGTGAAAATAAGCATTTAACCACCGATGAGATCAGGGCGATTATAGATTTGGCCAAGCAGCCGGGACTGCGTTTTACCGTAGATCTGTACCTGCTGGATTACATTAAACACTGTTTCCTTGAAGACGGACAGTTATCGGCTAATATAGACAAGCTTAATTCTGCACTTGAGCACTTAGAAAATCCTGAAGCCAGGAAAGGTGTTGAGGATGTGCTAAGCAGCCTGAAGTGTGTACAAAGTGAATACAGCGAATATATTGAGGATATGCGGGTGCTTTCCAATGGCGAATATCCGGGTCCGCGCGGTGCTGGGCAGCTGGTCGAAACGATGAACTAATAAGAGGATATTTAGGTCAGTACTTTTAACTGACCTTTTTGAACCTCATCGTTTTGCCGATAAATTCAAATTGCCAGTAACCCTTCACGTTTAACACCCCATCATCATCCAGATAAGCCACGGAACTCCATGTTCTGCCGGTTTTTGCGTCATAGATCTTGCCATTCTCCCAGCGGCCATTTTTGGCGTTATATTCCAGCCGCGACAGAACCTGCATTCCTAATACCTTGCGTTTACGCAGCTTCGGGTCAGGATTGTTTTCGTCCAGGCGTGTAGCCATCGGCTTACTTGGATCATCATTATCTTTGAACCACAGCACCCTGCCTTTAAATTCATTACCCTCTTTGTACACCTGCACTTTAACATTCCGACGGGTCGACATCCACTGACCAAGTATAGCATCTGCACCAGGATTTGCTAATACGGGCATTACCCAAATTGCTACGGCAAATAGCAAGAAAAGAATTCGCTTTGACATCATACTATAAAAGTAGTGAATAGCACAGGATATGTTATAAGATACTCCCGCAAGGCAACAAAATTACACTTTAATTACTCAGGCTAACCTGGTGTACGCTGCATGAGCGCGTTCCGCCTGCTCCAGATGCCGGAGATTATGGTTTATCAGAAACTGGAATGTGTCGCCCAGCTTCATTCTGATCAAGCTGGAAATCGACGTAACGATCCTTACTTTATTCAAGCTTACCGCCCTGGAGGCATTCAGTAAATTGATCAGTTCCTGCTGCTGATCAATGAACCTATCGATAGCGGACTTATCCAGACTTGAGTTCAAAGGATTCTTGTCCTTAAAGGTTTTCATCTTATTCAGCTTCTCCTTTGGAAGCATGCTTTTGGCAAGATAGCCGCCTAAAAAGCCGCTGTTGAATTCCAAATCAGATGTGCTTTTAGATTCGCTGATTCGTCGTTTAATTTCCGGCAGGTAGTAGTCGCCGTACAGATTCAGGTGTTCCAGACACTCGAGCATACTCCAGGATGTCGCGTGGTCTTTCCAGCTTAAAGCCTGCAGCTCATAACTTTTAAATTTCTCAGCCCGGTTTATCATTAGCCGGGTTTGATCAAGCAGAGATTGTATTAGATCTTCGGATTGCATATTGTCTTAAATTTTATGCAAGATTCTAAAAGGCTACAATTTAAATATTGATTGAAGTCAAGACTTTTTTAAACGTGACAGGGTTTCCGGGCTCATCCGCAGGTAATTGGCAATGTGGCGATTAGGTATTTCCTGGAACAGCTGCGGACTTCTTTTCAAAACACGGTTGTATCTCTCTTTTGGGGAGCTCGTCAGGATGTCTACCTCACGCTCCATCTGTTGAAGCACGAGCTGCTCCAGAATTTGTATCCAGAGCAGCTTATTAGTTTCACTGGCCAGGAACGCATCCATCTGCTGTTTGGTGATTACCTTAAGCTCAGTCTTTTTAATCGCCTGGATAAAAAGATCGGATGGGCGCCCTGTTAGAAACGAATCCAAGGCAACAATTAAATTTCCCTGGTATCCAAAACGGATTACCTGTTCCTCATAATCGTCCAGTACAAAAGCTCTTAAACTTCCGCTTTCCACATAATACACATTGGTGTCGATGCTGCCTTTAACTTTGAGATATTCGTTTCTATCGAGAACGATCGTTTTGGCAGCAAGGTCAATGATAGCTTTCATCGGCAGTGTTTCTGATCATAAAGGTACTAATCCACCGAACAATTCATTTCCAGTTAAAGAATTTCCGGTTCTAAAAAGCTTGGGGCTGCTAAAGTAATTCCTGATAATCCTAACTTGCAGGTATATATTAAATATACAATGGAAATTGGTATCGACAGTTTTGCTTCAGCGATGTATGGCTCCAATTCGCTCACCAGCGTGGAAGCAATGGAACAACTACTTGAACGGATTAAGCTGGCCGACGAAGTTGGTCTGGATGTTTTCGGCATCGGGGAGCACCATAAAAAAGAATTTCTTGATTCGGCAACACCGGTCATTCTTGCTGCAGCTGCTGCACAAACAAGCCGCATCCGGCTAACCAGTGCCGTCACAGTATTAAGTGCCGCCGACCCGGTGCGGGTGTTTCAAAGCTTTGCTACACTCGACTTAATTGCAAAAGGCCGGGCAGAAATGGTAGTAGGCCGCGGCTCATCCATCGAAGCCTATCCCTTATTTGGATTCAACCTGAACGACTATGATGCACTCTTCCGTGAAAAACTGGACCTGCTCCTGCAAATCAGGGATCAGGAGTTTATCACCTGGTCGGGCCGCTTTCGTCCAGCCCTGAATAATCTGCCGGTTTACCCGAGGCCCGTTCAGGAAAAACTGCCGATATGGCTAGGTGTTGGCGGAACACCAGAATCTTTTGCCCGCGCAGGTACTTTGGGCATGCCGCTTATGGTCGCTATTATTGGCGGAGAAACGGAACGCTTTCGGCCGCTCGTTGATCTATATCGGGATGCCGGGGCACGGGCAGGATTTACTCCCGAACAATTAAAAGTAGGCCTTCATTCTCCAGGATATGTTGCGGCTGATGATTCTATGGCGGTTGATGAATATTATCCAGGGTATGCTGAGCTGTGGACACGATTAGGCCGGGAGCGGGGCTGGCCTCCTGTTACCCGTCCGCATTTCGATTCCCTCATGGGGCCGAAGGGTGTCCTGGTGGTTGGCGGACCGGAAAAGGTTGCTCAAAAGCTGCTGGCTCATAGTGAGTCGCTGGGTGGCATATCAAGATTTACCTTCCAGATGGATAATGCCGGATTAACGCATCAACAACTAATGCGCTCGATTGAGCTGATCGGGACGAAGGTGATTCCGCTGGTGAAAGCAGGTGCTGAAAAATGATGAAGAAGGTTCTCCTCATTACTGTATTCATTTTCCTGGTGGCTGCAGCTTCGGCGCAGAGAAAGAAAGCAATTTTTATAATTATCGATGGTGTATCGAAGGATGTCATCGAAAAAGTTGCCACACCTAACCTGGATGCCATTGCAGCGGAAGGAGGATTTCTCAGTTCATACCAGGGGGGTGAGCGCGGGGAGTATAACCAAACGCCGACAATTTCGGCACCTGGATATAATAATGTGCTGACTGGGGTGTGGTTCAACAAGCATAATGTGCCAGACAATGCCATCAAAGCGCCCAACTATCATTACCCAAGCATCTTCCGGCTTTTTGAAGATCAGTATCCCGATAGACAAACCGCAATATTTTCGAGCTGGCTGGATAATCGTACCAAGCTTGTTGGTGAAGGCTTGCCTCAAACAGGAAATATAAAACTGGATTATCACTTCGACGGACTTGAACTGGATACGGTGAAATACCCGCACGATAAGGGCCGGAACTACATGTCCGATATAGATCAGGCCGTTACTAACGATGCTGCGCGTTCAATCAGGGAGACCGGGCCCGATTTGTCCTGGGTATATTTGGAGTTCACTGACGATATGGGTCATCTGTATGGCGACAGCGATCAGTTCACCGATGCCGTAAAGCTTGCAGACCGGCGTGTGGGCCAGATCTGGGCAGCCATTAAAGAACGCAGGGAAAAATACAGGGAAGACTGGCTCATCATAGTCACCACCGACCATGGCCGGGATGCGCAAAGCGGTCGCGGACATGGCGGGCAATCAGATCGTGAAAGGGCCGCATGGATGGTCACCAATGCAAAAGATCTCAACCATCAGGCTAAACAAGCCGATCAGGTGAGTGCTGTGGACGTCCTGCCAACCATTGCCCGCTTTCTGGATGTGAAGCTATCGCTGCAGAACGAGCGGGAACTGGATGGAACACCCCTGATTGGGAATTTATCATTAACCCAGCTTAAAGCTATTCGTGCTGACAATAAGATCAACCTGAGCTGGCTGCCTGTCCGAAAGACCGGGAAAGTGAAAATTTGGATTACATCAAGTAATAATTACAAAATGAACGGTGCGGGCGATACGTATCGGCTTGTCGGCAAAGTGCCTGTGGGAGATGGTAATTACGTAATCGATGTAGGAAATCAGGCTCCTTCGGATTTTTACAAGATTTCTGTGCAAGGCAAATACAATACCCTTAACCGCTGGATAGTCAGTCCAGGCTCAAAGAACTAAGTAGATTTTACGACTGAACACTCCATTTACTATTTGCCCGCTGGCCCTTTTTTCTTAATTTGCAATAGTAATCTTCCATTATGAATAAGCATCGCATTTTTACTTTTATCCTTGTGTTGACCGTTTTGGCAACAGCATTCAGCAGCCAGGCCCAGACTACAGTATATATTGTCCGTCATGCAGAGAAAAATATGAAGGACCCTGCCTCTGCCGATCCGGCCTTGTCAATTGATGGGCAGGACCGCGCCAGAGACCTCGCGACACTCCTCCAGCCAAAGCGTCTGCTCGCTGCCTACGCCACCAACTCAAAAAGCAGTAAACTAACTGCAGAACCTTCGGCATACGGGCACGGTGTTAAGGTGCAGGTATATGATCCCACAGATCTTGCAGAGTTCGCTTCGACAGTACTCCGCCAGCATACCGGTGGAGCAGTGCTGATTGTCGCTGATCTGAATAACGTCCTGAACATGGTGGAAGCCTTTGGTATCAAGAGCACCATGCCTCCCCTAAATGCCGATGATTATAATTATCTCTTCGCGGTCACTGTAAACGGTGACTCCACACAGTTGATGATTACCCAGTATGGGAAGTTGAAGAAAACGGTTAAATAGGTTGACAGTTGAGGGTTGACGGTTGACAGTTGAGGGTTGACAGTTGACGGTTGATGGTTGACAGGGTCTGCTGTTCGGCTTTTCTGACTTAGCCATCCGACTTCCGACCTCAGACTTCCGACCTCCAACCTCCCAAGCCCCTGCCAAATACCGTAGAAATATTTGAAAATAATTTGTTGCTTTGCCTCGAATTTCCTGTCAGATATTGATGGAAAACAAAGGCTGCTACGCCCGCCCACAATCGCTAGCATTAACAAGCGTATTATGTCAACAAACCGTTCAAAAGTTTCAATTGCAGGACTGCTCATAGCCCTGGGTATCATCTTTGGCGATATCGGAACCTCTCCGCTTTATGTATTAAATGCCATCATAAAAGAAAAGACGATCAGTGAGCAACTGATCATTGGGTCGCTTTCTTTGATCATATGGACCCTGACGCTGCAGACTACCGTAAAATACGTCATACTAACCCTGCAGGCTGATAATAAGGGCGAGGGTGGTATTTTCTCGCTCTTCGCACTTGTCAGGAGAAGGCGCGGGAAATGGCTCGTATTACCCGCAATGATCGGGGGAGCAGCGCTGCTTGCCGATGGGATGATCACACCGGCGATTTCAGTTACTTCCGCTGTCGAAGGCTTGAAAAATGTACCTATACTTTCTGATATTTCCCAGACATCCATAATATACATCGTTATTGGGATCCTTACCGTGCTGTTCTTCCTGCAGCAATTCGGTACGGCTCTAATTGGAAGGTTTTTCGGACCAATCATGTCGGTCTGGTTTATTATGCTGGCTTCCCTGGGCTTGCTCCATATTTCAGACGATCTTTCAGTGTTTAAGGCGTTCAACCCGTATTATGGAATACAGTTATTGATCGAATATCCTAAAGGGTTTTACATCCTTGGCGGCGTGTTTCTATGTACAACCGGAGCTGAAGCCCTGTATTCTGACCTGGGTCACTGCGGCAAATGGAATATCCGGTACTCCTGGATCTTTGTAAAGACTTGTCTTATTATCAACTATCTCGGTCAGGGAGCCTGGTTGTTGAGTCATTATTCAGGCAAACACATTAGCAGCGAAATGATCGAAACAGGGTTCAATCCCTTTTATTCGGTTATGCCAGGATGGTTCCTGTATATCGGGATTATCATTGCCACAGCTGCAACCATCATTGCCAGCCAGGCACTCATTTCAGGATCCTTTACCCTGATCAGTGAGGCGATGCGCCTGAATTTATGGCCGAAGCTCAGAATTAATTACCCAACGGAAGAACGCGGGCAGTTATATATCCCCGCAATTAACTCTATACTGTTTCTCGGTTGTATAGGGATAGTGATCTACTTTGGAAAAGCATCCAATATGGAAGCAGCATATGGCCTTGCCATCACCTTGTGTATGATCTCCACCTCACTGCTCTTTGCTAACTACCTGGTCATCAAAAGAACATCACCATTTCTGATTTATCTCTACCTGCTGGTTTACCTTGCTATTGAACTGAGTTTCCTGGCCGCGAATATGGACAAGTTTCCGCACGGAGGCTATGTAACGGTTATTATTGGCAGCATTCTCTTTTATATCATGTACAACTGGTATACTACCCGCAAGATCAAAAACCGATACACTGAGTTTGTCGAGCTCGGGCATTATGTGCAGAAGCTAAAGGAACTTAGCAATGATACCAGTATCCCGAAATATGCAACGCACTTAGTGTACCTGACCAGCGCTGATAATCCCAAAGAGATTGAACACAAAACCATGTATTCCATTCTCTACAAGAAGCCCAAGCGTGCCGATATTTATTGGTTTATCCATGTGGATACGGTTGATGATCCTTACACCTGTGAATTCATCGTCGATCACATTGTCGAAAATGATGTCATACGAATAGAGTTCCGCCTCGGCTTTAGGGTTCAGCCGCGTATCAATTTACTATTCCGCAAAGTGGTGGAAAACCTGGTGCACAATAAGGAAGTTGACATCACCAGCCGGTATGACAGTCTTGAAAAAAGTAATGCGACAGGCGATTTCTCTTTTGTCGTGATGGAAAAATACCTGAGCAATGAGAACGAGTTATCCTTCCGCGACCGGGTGTTGATGAAAACTCACTTTTTCATTAAACATATCAGCCTATCTGAAGCATCTGCATTTGGCTTAGATACCAGTAATGTGGTCGTTGAGAAATTTCCGTTGATCGTAGCTCCGGTGGATAATATCAATTTGAAAAGGGTAAGCAAGTGAGGTCGTGGGTTATGGAAATATCAATTGAATTCAATGACTGACTAATCAATCTTGCCTGATAGTGTAGGCTTAGAAATAATGTAATGTTAATGCTCGAAATGAGATTAATTCGTCTTTTCCGAAATCTCAATTACAACCTGGTCAAGTTCTTTAGCTGAGGTGAAGAGCAGATCTAACAATTCGGGGTTGGGCTCAGTGGTCTGCAAAAGAGTCGCAAGTCCAAGAATGTTAGCCAGAGGCTTGCGCACAACATGCGATTGGATAAACCCAATCTCTTCGAGCTGCGTCTCGGCATGACCGAGCTTATCTTTTGTAATAACCAGTTCTGAAATATTGGTGCCGATGCAATATACACCACTTGGACTTCCGTCAGGTCCAAGGGTAGCCTGCATTTCCCAGCGGGTAGTTACAAAGCCACCTTGGCCGTCGTGCTTGCGCAGCGTAACCGGTACAAGTTCCTCAGGATGCTGCAAACATCGGTAGCCCGCAGCGGCGCATACTTCGATATCTTCAGGATGCAGGGTTACTGAAAATGATTGACCAAGGAGTGTTCCTCTCCCAAAACTGAAATTTCGGTCGTAGTTAGGGCTGACGTAGCTATACACGCTATTCAGGTCGACCGCAATGGTGTAAAAGTATTGGGAATCGTTGAGGAAGGTGTTTATTGCATTAATTGAAGTATCCATACAGTATTAAAATTCATGTCGCACGGGCTGCGAATACAAATGGTTAAGCTGGTTCAGGGTGATTTTGTTTGCTGCGGATTGAAATTCCGCGTTTATACGTTCGGTCCGTGATTTTTGCGGTAGTGTATGAACTTAGATGCCAATTTCGAAGTTCCCATTAACCTTATCTTCACGCTATGCAATAATCCTGATTATTAGTCCCCTGCCCTCCGGCGGACAGGTTAATGCCTGGCTTTAAAATAAACTTTTAGCAGAGTCTTCATACTTACCGCCTATTTCGCGTTCGGTGTACTGTCCACCCGGGTCGGACCTCACCATACTAACGGCACCATTCGGGATTAGAACCCAATAACTGTAATGCACCAGTGTTTGTGTTTAAAGCAACAGTAAGCTATTGACCGTAAGGCAGGTCTTTCTTTGCCGTTTGAAGCAGTAATTGGTAATCAGTGATCTGGTCTGGGCGGAGAGCCAGGCGCTTATACCCTTTCCCGAAAAACCGCGTCAAGCCCGGGAAGATTTCCTAATAGTACGTGGCCACATACTCCAGGAGCCCTCCTTCGACTTCTGACCTCAGACCTCTGACTTCATACTTCTTACTTCATTCCTCTTTCTTCACTTCTCCATAAGCAATCATTTAAATGGTTTATATTTAATATTCATACCGGTACAATTTTCTTAGCAGGCATCATCCTACGTTTATCTCCCGTTCATCCCGGCCTTCCCTAAGTTCATTTTAAGCTCTCCCCATAGCTACCATCCCTCTCAGGCTTCTGACTTCTGACCTCTGACTTCATCTCCCTGCGAAAACCCGCAAACCTCCCCACCTTTCATTCCAGAACCTGCACATACACGCACTGATTCCAGCCTTCTTATCTAAGGGTGATCTCAGTGCTTAGACAGTGTGATCTCAGTGCTTAGGAAGGGTGAAGCCGTGAAGATCAAAATGGAGTCAATTTGACTTAAAAGCTGCAGGTTTTTGCATGGCATCCTGCAAGACCAAATTTTCCACTCCCGTCGAAAAACGAAGAACGATTTTGTCTTTATGTCCGGGACAAACTATTTCGATTTGGGGGCTAGCAAGCGCAAAGTTCCCAATGCTCCCCAAAACTGAAGAACAAAATCATTCCTCTTTGCGGAACTATCGCCCCATTCACTCCGGAATACCGTTCCTATTTGCGGAACGGCACAGTTTCCATTTTCCTCCCTCATGCTTCCTGCTACCTGCATCATACCTCGTGTCTCCGGTCCATTTAATTAGGATTCACTAATTGTTCATTAACCCTTCACCGTTTTATCAAGGTATTTCAGTTTCTAATCATCCCACCTCTCTTTCTTTTTCGTACCCTTCACATCCCCAGATCGAACCTCATTTCTCCGATCTCTTTCAGTTTTCCACTTTCACTTTCCACTTTCCTCTTTCACCTTTCCTCTTTCACCTTTCCTCTTTCACCTTTCCCTCCCTATAATTTACTAAAATTCCTCCTCTTTTCCATGTAGAATGCACTTTTACGAAATTTTCAATGCCGGTGAACTCACAATTATGAAATCCGCAACGTCGGAACTTGACGAATTATGAAATTCGCAAGGCCGGCACTAACCGAATTATGAAATTCGTAATGAAGAATTCGCTTTATTTCGAGATTTGTAAAGAAAATGGGTAGAAATTCTGCGTGAAATTTGGATTTGCCTGTAAAAGTTTAGCTGCAAGTCAGAATCAGAATTGGCCAGCTTTAGAGTGTGTCGTTTTAGCGCAAATTTTATTTACTGCTTCTTCTCATAAACAATAATCATACTCAGATCATTCCCTTCCACCGGCGCAATCCCATGTGAGCTCCCCGTCCTCGTTAAAATTGCATCACCTGGTTTGACTGGAAATTTCTCGCCGTTTAATGTGATCACACCCTTACCTTCAATGATATAGTATACTTCATCTTCAGTTTGTTGATGATATCCGATCGCTGAACCCGACTTTAAGGTTCGCTTTTTAAATACGGTATGATAGCCAGGCGCTTTATCAAAGAAAGTATAACCTATGCTCTCGCCGCCTCCTTTATGTGGGCCGGGTTCCTTTTTCATAACCTGCTCATCACGTTCAAAAACATATTTAGCGGGATCAGATTTTGTGGGATCCGTCTGAGCCTGTGATGATGATACACCTGCAATAAGGAGCGCAATTATGATTAGAATAGTCTTGGTGTTATGCATCTGGTATTGTTGAAATATGATATGTCTGTTGATTAGCATTTTGACTTAATATACAAATTGCCTTCGACAGTGGGAACAAATGGATCGTACTGCGTGAAACGACTTACAACAGTTTTAAGGCATTCGGCCAGGTTCATTTCATAAGAAAAGCCCACATTCCTGTGAGCTTTGAAAGTGGTTTTACCTACTGCCAGATCCCCCGGCGTTCAATCCTCAGCAACCTCTATTCTTACTAAAATCCCGTTTGAAAAGCACCTTATTAGGCTGCTCAATCACATCGCCCGATAATATTAAATAGGGATGATTTGGGGAGTAACCCGCGCTGCGGCTTTTTACCACGATTCTGTCGTTAACTTTCAGGGTTTGTAACTTCTCGAAATCCTTAGGAATAAATTGCATCATGTATTTTTCCCCGGCAATTTCGACGATCAGCCATTTAATTGATGCGGATTTTCCGTCGCGTTTAAAAGTTGTTGAAGTTACAACGGCGTTCATCGGGGAGAAATCCTTAATGTTCTTTCTAATCTTGTCGTGACTGGCATGCACCTTTTTCCCGGCAGGAGAGGCTTCCCATAATTTATAATGTATACCATCTGGGGTATTTTCCCATTTCTTTCGGGCAGCTATACTAGCTTCCTTTTCGGCAGCAGTGGGGGCTTTCGGCTTAGTGGCTTTTTTATCATCGCGATTGGCAAATACGAATCCGCTTACCACAAGCATGGGTAAGATCAGCAGATAAATGGTTTTTTTCATATGTTTCATATCCTTTGAGTTTGAATAGTCAAATTTAGGCTTACTGCTGCTGCAACGAATGATTTGGGTTGTAAATAAAAATGTAAATTATGTAAATTATGGTAAACAGGGCTTATAAGGATCGTACGTTTCTGAAAGTAACGGCGATGACAAGTGTGGTATCCTGTTGGTTTCCAGTCGGCGAGCAAGCGGACAAGATAATTTAATTGCTCACACTGTACCCGGCCAGATCTCTAGCAAGATACAGTAAGGTGCTGACATGAAAATTCAACTTATTCGTGTCATTTTTTTAAAATACCTAATAAAAGGTCTGGTAGCTATGGTCGGCTTATATATTTTTGCCAGAAAAAATGTGATGAGAAATTTTAGAGTAATTAAAGCTATTCCAGTCGTTATCCTTGCAGTATTTTTAATGACCGGATTTTCAGGGTGTAAAAAGGTAAAAGATACGATTGAAGCAGCTTGGGAAGGCTATTGGGCAGGAGTATTCGACCTCGGTGACGGGTGGCAGATTGAGCTAAGCGGCGACAGGGCAACATACGTTACTGCCGGTATTTCAAAAACTGGAACCAATGTGGGCGATTCATTCGCCATCGGAATGGAATTAGTAGGCAATAATAAATGGAAGGGAAATATTAGAGATAAAAATGGTTTTGGATTTTTAGTTAGAGGTACTGCGGAAATAGTTAACAATAAACTTGTGATAACTCCCGACGGCGCTGCTCCTTACACGCTCAACAAGGGTGTTAAAAATACAGGCAGTTCGGGAGGGGGAACGGGTACTAATGCTCAGACTTTATTGAATGAGAAAGTTGATGGTAAGCGGGGAGATCAAAAGATATATAAGGTTACTATCCCAACCGGTGTAAAGGTTTTGGAAGTGAGAACAACTGAAGTTGCCGGCACTTATTATTACAATCTTGCTGACCTTTTTGTGAGTAAGGGTGTTGATCCAACGGTTAAACTTCTGCCAACTTATTCCTGGACTGCCGATAAAGCCAGCGTTAATCCTAACCGGGAAGATGACGTTGTGGTGTTTCAAAATCCGGCCGCAGGAGTGTATCATATCATGTTATATGGATACAATAGTGATTTTACGTCGCAGTTAGTTGTTAAGATTGAAAAATAGGGTAATTGCCACGCAGAAAGGATTGAAGCTGAAAGGGCTCTGAGAAGAGCCTTTTTATGTAGCACCGAAAGCCGTCCGCCGGATGCGGATAAAACAACTGCGCTTTGTCCGGGAATTCCAGCCTTAATGATTGTCCAGACCTCATCCCTGCCTTTTGCACTCTTTAGTTTTTTTTCTCTCTTCAAGGCTTCAGCTTTGGTCAGAAATTCTTCTGTGTATACGAGATCCAAGGGACGGAAATTTATTGTCCGGCCTTTGGTTGCAAGGTGATTGTGAGATTTGAGTCTTTCGTTGAGATCAGATGGGTATCCGATGTAGATTTTATTATGGCGAGCTGACTATAGAATATACACTTTAAACACCATATCCTGATTAAAGCCCGCGGCAGGTGATGGTACAATGTTCGGGGAAACGCAGGATTTTTGATAGTATTGGTCCTTTGTAATGAGCCAACGGTTACAATAAAAAAAGCCACCGCAAGGTGGCTTTACATGTAGCGGGGAGCAGGATCGAACTGCCGACCTCAGGGTTATGAATCCTGCGCTCTAACCATCTGAGCTACCCCGCCAAAATTATTTTTAAACAATCTTCTAACTTTTATTTGTTTGTCGTTTACAACGATTATATTGCTTGCCAACACCCTCTTAAAAGAGAGTTGCAAATATAGAGGAAATTACTTTTCTTTAGAAACTAATCATCAAAAAAAACGCCTCAAGCGAGTAAATATTTATAGGAATGTCAGAAAAGAAGAAGTTTAATGTTGAGTATGAAGTAAAATCATCTCCTAAAATATTGTTTGGTTTCCTAAACGAACCTAATGGCCTGGCTCAATGGTTTGCTGATGATGTGAACTATCGCGATCAGGTATACACCTTTACCTGGGATGGTGAGCAGCAAAAAGCCAAACTTCTTTCTATAAAGGAAAACAAGCACGTTAAATTCAAATGGCTTGATGATGAGCCGCATTGCTATTTCGAGATGGAAATTGTCCAGGATGAGCTGACGAATGACGTTGCTCTTTCCATAACCGACTTTGCCACTGATGATACCCTGCAGGACCGGAAGCTCATCTGGGATAATCAAATCCAATACCTGGTAAGCGTCTTAGGAGCATAAGGATTAAATTTTCTGTATTTTTGTGACTGAACTATTATGGGCGGCTTTTGCTGCACCATGATCTTTGCATTTGCTTAACGTACAATAGCCAATCCATGAAGAAAGTACATGTATTAGTGTTAAAAGCCTTTATCAGGCCTTTTATCGTTACTTTTTTCATCGTAATGTTCATCCTGTTGATGTTATTTTTATTCAAATACATCGACGACCTGATCGGTAAGGGCTTTGAATGGTACGTAATTTTACAGCTCCTGATGTATGCCTCCGCTACCAATGTAGCCATGGCACTGCCCCTTGCAATCCTGCTATCTTCTATCATGACCTTCGGCAGCCTCGGCGAAAACTACGAGCTGGTTGCTATTAAGTCGGCAGGTATTTCCCTGCAAAAGGCCATGATGCCGCTGATCATATCCGTGGGAATATTGAGTATCGGCGCTTTCCTGTTTTCTGACTATATGCTGCCCAAGGCGAATCTGAAGATGGGTTCACTATTGTACGACGTTAGGAATCAAAAGGCGGCTTTCCTCATTAAGGAAGGGATATTTAATAACAGCATCCCCGGTTATGCCATTCGGGTGAAAAAGAAAGATGAGGATCAGACCCTTCATGATGTCAGGATATATGACCGCAATACCAGTAATGGTAACCTCAATGTGGTGCTTGCAAAGGAGGGTAATATGTACATGACCGACGACAACCAGATGCTGATATTAAAGCTGAAGGACGGGATGCGGTATGAGGAAACCCCCGGAACAAGCGGGACCTATAATCCAAGGCAGCGCCTGATGCGTACAGAATTTAAAGAAACCGAGCAGAAATTCGATCTTTCCAGTTTCGCGTTGAAACGCACAGACGAAGATCTTTTTAAATCGAATTACCAAATGATGAGTCTGAATCAGCTGAAAATGTACCGCGATTCATTCGAAGTAAAAGGGGATAGTAACCTCCGATCAACGTATAAAGATATATCCCTGCTGGCCAAAACTTACAGGACCGATTCCCTAAGCCCCAAAGCTCCGGTTGTATTGAAGGGGAAGTATAAAGATGTGCTGGAGCTTGTCCCGAAAGACAAGCGCCTTGCTGCCGTAACGGGTGGAAAGGACCAGATCCGCACCGTAAGAGATGTGCTTGGACGTAAGGAACTTTTTACTGCTGACAACAAGGTTCGCATCCGCGGATTTCTGATCGAGCTCAACCGGAAATTTACGCTGGCAGTTTCCTGCATGGTCTTATTCTTTATTGGAGCCCCCCTCGGCGCAATAATTCGTAAGGGCGGCCTCGGCTTACCTGTAGTGATGTCTGTTCTGTTCTTCCTGCTCTACCACATTATATCAACCATTGGTGAAAAGTACGCGAAAGACGGCTCCTTGTCCCCGGCGATGGGGATGTGGATTGCCATTTTCGTTCTCGCCCCCCTCGGTGCTTTCCTTACCTATAAAGCAACTGTAGATTCCGTGCTTTTTGATGCGGATTTTTATAAGAGATTTTTTAAGAGGGTTTTTTCTAAGAAGACTGAGGTTACTGGTTAGTAGGTGGTAATTGTGAATTTGGGGCTGGTAGTTGGTGCTGGCAATTGGTAATCAGTAATCGGGTAATCAGTAATCAGTACTGGATGGTCTAAACGCTGCGCAGGAAGCTGATAGCTGATAGCTGACGGCCGATAGCAGGTAATCGGTAATCGGTAATCAGTATTCAGTAATCGGTAATCAGTGCTGGATGGTCTAAACGCTGTGTAAGAAGCTGATAGCTCATAGCTGATAGCAGGTATTACTTTCCGCCTCCTTCGTGTCCTTTTTGATAATTTAACCCAGGGGTTCCAGCTTGCTTGAATCGGAGTTCTCATCTTTGCGCTCTTTGCGTTTAAACCGTCGGAAATCCACTTGTCGGAAATCCATCATACCTCATACCTCTTGCTTCCTACCTCCTCCTTCCTTCTGTCATTCCCCACTCATTTTCCCTACCCCCAATACTCTTCCCAAACTATTTCCGTAAATTCGCCTCAATTTTAGCGGAGCACACCTTTCCGCCTTACACCCAAGCATATGTTTAATACGATTGAAGAAGCTATAAGCGATATAAAAGCAGGTAAAGTGATCATTGTTGTTGATGATGAGGATAGGGAGAATGAGGGGGATTTCCTGACTGCCGCTTCGAACGCTACTCCTGAGGTTATTAATTTTATGGCTACACATGGCCGCGGACTGATATGTGCACCCCTTACCGAGGAGCGCTGCCAGGAATTGCGCCTGAACCTGATGGTGGGCAATAATACCGCGGTATTTGAAACGAATTTTACCGTATCGGTGGATCTCATCGGGCACGGATGTACTACGGGGATCTCGGCTTCCGACCGCTCTAAAACGGTGCAGGCACTGATTGATCCTACAACTAATCCAGAGGAACTGGGTCGTCCGGGGCATATTTTTCCCCTGATTGCCAAAAAGGGTGGCGTATTGCGTCGTGCGGGACATACGGAAGCTGCGGTCGATCTGGCCGAAATGGCGGGACTGCCACCGGCAGGACTCCTGGTTGAGATATTGAAAGAAGACGGGGAGATGGCTCGTTTGCCCGACCTCCTCATCATCGCCAAGCAGTTTAATCTGAAGATAATTTGTATTAAGGACCTCATCTCGTATAGGCTTAAAACAGAATCACTCATCAAGAAAGAGGTGGCTGTCAAGCTGCCAACGCAATGGGGTGATTTTGAAATGGCTGCTTATACCCAGATCAATTCCGGCGAACAGCACCTTGCTTTGGTAAAGGGTGGCTGGGAGGAGGATGAAGAGGTTCTGGTGAGAGTACACAGCTCCTGTATTACTGGGGATATTTTCGGATCATGCCGATGTGATTGCGGTCCGCAGCTGCATAAAGCCATGGAGATGATTGAACAGGAAGGCAAAGGTGTCGTGATCTACATGAACCAGGAGGGACGCGGAATCGGGCTGATCAATAAATTACATGCGTATAATTTGCAGGAAAACGGGGTAGATACAGTTGACGCAAATTTGCAGCTCGGCTTCCCGATGGATCAGCGTGATTACGGTATCGGCGCACAGATCCTGCGCAGCCTTGGAATCAAGAAGATGAAGCTGATGTCGAATAACCCGACTAAGCGTTCCGGCTTAATCGGATACGGTCTTGAAGTGGTATCTAATGTTCCAATCGAGATCCAGTCGAATGAGCACAATGAGCTTTATCTGAAAACCAAGCGGGATAAAATGGGACATACCATCATGAAGAACAGTTAGTCGCATATTGGTTAGCTAACACAGAGGGCACAGAGAATTTTCACGGAGGACACAGAGTATGAATTTTAATATGTGTCACTTAAGCGTTAGAAATTGTTGCGAACCAGTAAAAATGAAATAATGGACCGCGAGTATTAGTGATTATTTCGGTGTTCTCCGTGTTTTTCCTCTGTGGTCTCAGTGGTAAAATTCCTTGCGAAGCAACCAAAGTTCGAACTACCTTACTCATTCTTAGGCACTGCAGTTTCCTCAGGCTTTATAGCATCTTCCGGTTTAGTAGCAACCGAATTCGTCTTCGGTGTTTCAGACGCTTTGCGGCGCTCTTCACTACGGCTCTTGCCTAACAGAAACCCTAAAAGCTCATTCAGATCGTCAAAATCCTTTCTATATACTAATCCTATTGCACTGACATAATCGCTGTTACTATTGATGTTCAGGAATGGGTTCCTGTTGTTCAACTTGTTAGAAGCCCTTAAGACAAGTGAGCCATCTTTTTTGATCAGGTATTGAGCCTCTACGTCACGAGCAACATCTGAGCCGCCGAAGACATTGAAATCCGCAAACGGATCATTGTTTGCCCTGCGGTCAGTGACACCACCAGTAAGCACTAGCCGTTCATTGAGTAAGCGCAGCGTAGCACTCGCATCATTAAAGGACCGTATATTAAAATCGACGGTATTCAGGTTAAGATATTGCGAAATGACCGTATTCAAGCGGTTGAAAATCATTTCTGTTCCCGCGTTGAGGAATGTGGATTGTATCACATCAATACTGGCCCCGGAACCCTCAGCAAAGGAGCGTCTTACAATAAGGCTCAATGCCTGCTGGTTAACGTTGTTCACATCGTTAAAGTAAGACTGTAGTTCATCCTTGATGTAGGCGTCAGAGGGAAAGTTTATATCAAATGCAATGGTAGGGGTTAAAAGCGGTCCGCTAAGGTTCATGACTGCCTCTGATGGCACGCGTTGCTCTAATGGCGGACGACCCGCAGCAATATACAGCGGACGTAAACTAGCCCGGACTTCATAGATAGCTTTCAGGTTAATAGCTGCTTCCTGCGGATTACCCGTCCACCTGATGGAACCACCTTCATTGATCTTAAAGACCTTGTTAATGAAGTCCTGAGCGGTAAACTCAAACTTTCCGCTGGTTATCAGGTAAGAGCCGAACATCTCAAAGTCGCCGAGACTGGTAATATTGAGCCTGAGGTTTTCGGAGTTTCCGCGGCCTGAAAGTTTTCCGAGATCGGTTATGATATTCACCTCTGAAGCCTCATCGACCTGCAGCGACAAGTTCATCACCAGTCCTTTGAAAGAGGTTTCCTTAGGTTTGTTAAATGCAGAATCTTTCGCGACGAACGTGATAAAGTCGTTCTTGCTGACAGTTGCTGATGAGTTAAGCGGGATGGTAAATACTGTACCTTCTTCCGTCTTCGCATCTATATTAATGCGCATATCATTGGTCGGGCCGCTGAAGCTGAACACTCCGGTACCGAAAGCTGTACCATAATACAGCGGGTTATCTTTTGCTGTCGTATTCAAGGCCATAAATGGTTCGTTGGCCACGATATCGATCTGGATCTCCGGGTTCATTGGATTTGCCATATCGACCGTGCCATTGACAAGCGCTTCGGTATTATTTATGTCCCGTAGTTTAAGGCTGTTCAATACGATCTTACTATTTTCAACCTTGATCTCGTCGGTTATCCGGTAGGGGGTTTTCAGGTAATTGACAATCATGCCGGCATCGTTAAACGCAACCGTACCGTTTATTTTCGGGCTCGTAAGCTTGCCCGTGACTTCCAGGTTTGCCGAGACCTTGCCATTCATGTCGGACACCAGGTTTTTCAGGAAGGGTTGGAAGATCACCACCTCATTCTCATTCATCATCACATTGAGATCAAGGCTGTTCTCATCGCTGTTGGCATTATAGGTTCCATCAATCTCAAGTGTTTTCAGACCCTGGTTTTCAATATCGACATCGACATTGATCAGCTTTGTCGCATTGTCAAAACCGGCTTTCAGGGCGAGATCACCAATAAGCACTTTATTGTAATGCAGGGTGTCGATCGTTAATTCGGCTTCTACATCAGGTTTGGCCAGGATGCCGGCGAATTTCGCATCACCGTTCAACTCCCCGGTGAGGGCAATACCGCTGGGCAGAGTGAGCGGATTAAATGTGGTCAGCTTAAACTTATTGAACCCTATAAGAAGCTCGTCTGCAGGGTCTTTTGATATAATGCCGTCGATGGTCAGCATTTGATTATCCCGGAAGAGTTCAAAGCCGGTAATCTTCGTTCTCCGGAACAGGCTGAACTTTTCATTTGGTTTACGTCCTTCATCAAAACTGAAACTAACCTTCTCCTGGATCTTCCAGACTTCACGGTTAATGATCACATCGGATGGCAGCACACTTAAGCGCACCTGCTCAGGCCCGCTCGATGTGAACTCTACCAGGGAGTTTAAATCCAGCTGGTTGGTGGCGTCCTTGTCAGATAACTTAATGTTCAGGTTAAGGCTGTCGTTCCGCAGGATGTTCGCAATGTTGATATTCTTTATGTACAGGCTGTCGGTTATGTCGATACGATCAGAGGTGATAAAGATATTCATCGCCTCTGCTGAAGTACTCTCATCAATGATCAGGTTATTGATCTTGATCTTGTTGAATTGAATGAGCTCCGCAAAACCATTCAGGTTTGCGATGTTCTCAGCCGAAACAAATTTCCCATTGAAGCTAGCTCCCTCAGGTATTTGCAGTTCAGGCATGATTAGGGCCGCGAGCGGCTCAAAGTATTTGATCTTAAGCGTGAATTCAAAATTCTGCGGGCCCGGTTTTACATATTTAAGATTCAGCGATGGGATATACTGGGCTGCGACCGATTTGAAATAGGACGGGAATGTGTTCAAATCATACTCGCCCTTGATACTTGCGTCCAGGATATCCGATGCAATCTTCAGCTCCCGGTTGGCACCGAGGCCAATGGCACTTAGATTAACCGAATCCACCACAAAGGAATTATCCGGATTTGTTATACGGATGCTGTTTATCGCGAAATTTCCCTGGATATTATCGAGGTTGGAACCTGTAAAATTAGTTTTCAGGTTGGCATCGATCTGCACGGTATCCTTTGTAAAATTCAGCTTGTGCAGGTTAGCTCCAAGTATACTAGCTGTGAAATTGAATATGGGAAGTTTAGGTTTCAGATCGACGCTGCCATCAAAATTTAGTTTGATGTTACGGTCGTTGACTTTAACCAGGCCCTTAAATAGCTTGTTATTAAAGCTGCCGTTCACGTTGATGTTACTGTACCGGTAACCGTTATAGTCGAAATACCGGATATCGCCACGAATGCGTTCCTGCAAACTGTTTACATTGAAACCGCTGCCGGTGATGTTTGCGGTAAGAGTCGTTCTGCCAAGGTCCCCGCGGTCAAGAAGCTCGCCGAGATTAAAATCGTAAGCTTTGACCAATCCGCTGTAGCGTGGATAGCCGGTACCATCGATCTTCATGTTCATATCGGTCACGACGCGGCCAAGCCGGGTTTTAATTTCGCCCGATGCCGTAAAGTCGTTGGTAAAACCGGTAAATCTGCCTCTAAAGTTAACAGTCCCAAATTTCGAGGCGATAGGAGGGATCATAGATGCCCTGCGGCCCGTCGCTTTGGCGATGATCAGGTCGAGATCCTTCTTGTTCGTCGAGAGCTGATCAAATCTCAGATCCAGCCGGGTGCTTTTGAGGTTGGGAAGGCCCTTGATATTAAAATCGCCTTTCAGATAGGTTGCCTGTCCGCTCCTGATCGAGAAATTCTTGGCTTTAAGGTCGTTTACAAATCCGGTAGCATCTCCATCCACATCCATGATGATATTTGATTTGGAAAGCAGGGGAGCAAAATAGGTTACATCGGAGCTGTTTATCTTTGAATTATTGAAATGCACTTTCATGTACACCTTGCTAATGAACTTACCGAAATCTTTGAAAGAACCGTATTTCATTAACAGGTAATCCGAAAGCCGCGAAGTAGGTGTCTCAAGCAGGAGATTGCTGAACTCCATCTGGTTGGTATCGATGGTCGCATCGGTGGTCAGGTTTTTAAGATAAAAACCGCTCTTTTCACGCAGGGTGAGATTCCGGAATCCTGCCTTAACGAGGTGGTTTTTTGTATCCAGACCTAGAATAGTGGTACTCAGGTTACGCAGGTCAATGTCATTGAAGTTGACGCCCTCGACCGGCGTGGTATTGTTAAAGTTCTGGTACTTGAATGCAATGTTATTCAGGACGATCTTATCCATCGTAACGTTATAAGGTTTACGCGGTTTCTTCCGAGGAGTAGGATCACCGGTATCAAAGTAATTGATTATAAATTGGAGGTTGGTAGCTGAATCACGGTACTGTTTAATATGGAACTTACCGTTATCCATTTGTATCGTATTGATGGAAACAATCCGCTGCTTGATAGAAAGCATGTTAAGGTCGACGGTAAGTTTAGGAGAGAAAATGAGGGTGTCTTTTTCCCGGTCTTCAATGTACACGCTGTCGAGAACAACTGATTTAAAAGGCTTGATGTAAAGGCCACCAATTTCCACGCGTGTTTCCAGCTCCTTGGACAGGTATTTAGCAGCTTTCTTTGCTATATAGGTCTGTACACTACGATACTGAAGTGAAAAAATAAAAACTACCACAAGCAGCAGAAGACTTGCGAGTATCCAGAGGGTGATTTTTAGCGCTTTTTTGATATTTTTGTACTTTAGTCAGATAACACTTTTTACTCTATTTAGTTTTGGCAATTATACTCGGTATTGAATCTTCATGTGATGATACTTCTGCATCTATCTGTATAGACGGAGTAATATCATCAAACGTCATCGCAAACCAGCTTGTCCACCAAAATTTTGGCGGCGTTGTGCCAGAACTTGCCTCGCGCGTCCATCAGCAAAATATCGTCCCCGCAATTCACGAGGCGATATCTAAGGCAAAAATACACAAAAATGAGATCGATGCCGTAGCTTTTACACGCGGTCCCGGTTTACTGGGGTCCTTACTAGTAGGAACGTCATTTGCCAAGGCTTTCGCATTAGCAAATAGTATTCCATTGATCGAGGTTAACCACATGCAGGCTCATATCCTTGCTCATTTCATTGATGCGAAGCCAGCCTTCCCATTTATCTGCCTGACGGTATCTGGTGGTCATACCCAGATCGTGCTCGTCAAAGATTACTTCGACATGGAAATTATCGGCCAGACCAATGACGATGCAGCAGGGGAGGCGTTTGATAAAACTGCCAAGATCCTCGGACTTCCTTACCCGGGCGGACCCCTTATAGATAAATACGCAAAGGAGGGAAATCCACGTGCATATAAATTCCCGGAGCCTCAAATCCCCGGACTGGATTTTAGTTTCAGCGGATTAAAGACGTCTATCATGTACTTTGTACGCGATCAGGTTAAAGCCGATCCTGATTTCTTAGAGAAAAACATGAATGATATCTGTGCATCCGTTCAGGACAGAATCGTGTCTATTTTGCTCAACAAGCTAAAGAAAGCCGCTGCACAATATAACATCAAGCGCATTGCAATCGCTGGAGGTGTTTCGGCGAACTCAGGCTTAAGAAACGGTCTTAACCAAACGGCCAAAGACCTGGGCTGGGAAGTATTTATCCCGCAGTTCCAGTATTGTACGGATAATGCGGGAATGATCGCAATTGCCGGTTATTATAAGTACCTGAAGCAGGATTTCATTGGGCAGGACGTCGCACCGATGGCTCGTATGCCTTTTTAAATTTGATACCTTTATACCGTTTAGAAAACCCACCCGATTATGTTTAGCACGCCGAGTATCATCTTCTTCCTCATTTTCCTGATCCCGCTGATTGGGTTTTTAGTGTGGCTTATGAAAGAAGATAAACGTAAAGGTAAAATAGGACTGATGGTGTTAGGTTTTATGGTCATTGCCGGCATCATGTTCATGTACATCATGACCCGCGGTAAATAAAATTCCCTGCGTATTTGTTTTGTTTCTAATCCGGTTAGCGTTGATAAACAGCCATTTACGGGCATTTTCTATCTTGTAGTTCACTCCTGTTAAGTCATTCTTTCGGTTGCGTTTCGTCCTGATTTTTATTTGGCAGGATATTGGATATTTAAGATTAAACTAAACGAATCAATAACATCAAAACTATAATCAGATGGAAAATAACAAGAATTCGAAGATCGCTCTGGCGATTGTAGCAGGAGTTGCAGCAGGTGCAGCAACCTGGTATTTTATGAGTACTGAAAACGGAAAACAAAATTGGTCTACATTACTGAATACAGTAAAAGACGTTACCGATAAATTAATGGCTGCCGGTTCTGAGAAAGGCTCCATGTTAGCCGCTGCAGGCCGCGAAGCTTCAGAATATATTGGAAGCCGGGCGAATGGCATCCTTGAGGATGTAAAGAAATATTCTTAATACCTGATTCAGATCCACCCCCTGGCCCCCGCCAGCGGGGGAGACTGGGCGGCTAACCTAGTCGTTTTAATTAACTATCTATTATTTCGCAGAGTAAACCCCTATTAGGAATTCAAAAAGGGATTGACTGAGGCTATAGTCGCATTCAATCCCTTTTTCCGTTTTAGTATGACATGAACTTCAACACGTTATAAGTTTCCGTCCAATCTCCTCCCACCATCCTATCCTATACACTATACTCTACATCCTATGCATCCTATCATCCTATGCATCCTAGAATTCTATGGTTCCTAATCCTATGCATCCTATCATCCTATGCATCCTAGAATTCTATTGTTCCTAATCCTATGCATCCTATCATCCTATGAATCCTAGTACCCTATGCCTTCTAGTCCAATAGTAATCCTACAATCCTGTAATCCTGCAAATCCTAATTGAGACAATCCTAATCCTATTTCACTCCTAATTTACTTTGCAACCATCCTTCCATCCCTTCCCTCTGCTCCGGAAACTGCCAATGCCCCGTTTCCAGATAAAGCTTTAACGTTTTCGGTGCCGTGATCACATTATATGCCGGATGCATTGACGTTGGCGGGCAGGTCTCATCATTATAACCCCAGCTATACATTCCCGGAACTTTCAACAGCCTCGCAAAATTAACCACATCATAATATCCTGTGGTTCTGATTTTATCCTTTGCACTTGCTGTATTCACATTGTCCTTATTGAACATATGTGGCCAGCCACCAGCTCTACCAACCAAAAAGCCAGTCACATCACTTAAAGCAGGGTAGTAGGCTCCCAGGAATTTAACCCGGGGGTCCAGCGCTGCGGTAACAATTGATAAGGCGCCGCCCTGGCTTCCGCCGGTTACACCCAGGTTTACCCCGTCAAATTGGGGGAGACTAGTCAGGAAATCGTTGGCCCTAACACAACCCATATATACCCGTTTGTAGTAATACCTTTCCGGATCTTCGAGGTTAAATAATTGATAGCCGGATAATGCTCCGCCTGCCAGATTCGCATACTGACTCAGATCCATGTTTACCGGAATGCCATGAATCCCGATTTCAAGGGTAATAACGCCCTTTTCAGCAGTTGCTATATCGCCATTATATGGCCTGATTCCCGCACCAGGGACTCTGAGCAAGGCTGGATATTTGCCTTCTTTTTTAGGAACACATAGTATCCCGTATAGTCTGGCACCTGGACGGAAGTTCTGGAGGTTTAAATGATAAACGTTTACGCTTTCTGTAGATCGTTCCGGCAGCAAGGTCATGCGCGCATCCATTGGGATCTTAGCAAGATCTGCTTTGGCTTTGTCCCAAAATTGGGTAAAGTCTGACGGAGCCGCCGCAGCCGGTTTAATCTGGTCAGGGTCGAAGCCTGCTGTGGCAAGTCCCCGGTATCTCTTACCATCAACTTCGGCATATACAATGCATCGCAGGAAACCCGGAGTGGTCATGGTTCCGCCATCGATTGTAACCTTGCCGTCTCTGGCCACAAGTGAATCACTTTTTACGGCAGGGAATCTTTCTGGTCCGACATCATATTTGATCTTGGCATTTTGCAGCAAGTTGCCATACTGAATAATGCTGACCGTAAATTTTGCCTTTTCTCCTGTGTGGTAGGTCCAGTTTGTGTGATCCGGTGCCACAATAACTTTTACAAGCTGCTCAGCCGGTTGAGCAACAATTTCCTGGATCCCGGCAAATAGTAAAAGAACGAATAATGCTGGTCTGATATGTTTCATGAATTGAAAATTAATAGTGCAATAAGTTGCATTTAATTTCACAGATAACCAAACGATCTTCGTTCGTCAGGTATTCAGTGCGCAAAGTTTAGTCATAAAAAAAGATGCTTACCCTAGGGGAAGCATCTTGGAAATATTTCTAATCTACTATTTGGTAAGTCTGAAGTTTGTAAATTTTATTGAAGTGCACCCACCGCCTACTTTACCGCAGAGTACGCAAAGTTTTACGCGGAGACCGCAGAGTTTTTCACTAGTTATCGAGTCGCCTACAATCACTTTTGCGCCCAGCCTCTGCGTGCTCCGCGTGTACTCTGCGCTCTCTGCGGTTGAACCTTATCGGAAATCCACTTGTCGGAAATCCATCAGACCTCAGACCCCAGACCTCAGACCTCAGACTTCCGATGGACGGCTACTTCTCCTCCAGATGCTCTGCCGTTACCGTCCCTTTAATCTTAGCTTCCAGTTCATCCATCAGATCCGGGTTATCCAAAAGCAGGGCTTTAACCGCGTCGCGGCCTTGTCCTAACTTGGTGTCGCCATAGCTGAACCAAGATCCTGCTTTTTTAATGATATCGAAGTCCACGCCAAGATCAATGATCTCGCCCGCCTTTGAAATACCTTCACCGAACATTACATCAAACTCAGCGATACGGAAAGGTGGAGCAAGTTTGTTTTTAACAACCTTAACTTTAACCCGGTTTCCGGAAACTTCATCAGTATCCTTAATTTGAGAGATCCGTCTGATATCTAAACGAACAGATGCGTAGAATTTCAAAGCGTTACCCCCTGTAGTGGTTTCCGGGCTCCCGAACATCACTCCGATCTTATCGCGCAGTTGGTTAATGAAAATACAGCAGCATCCCGTCTTGGAAATGGTTCCGGTCAGCTTACGCAGGGCCTGTGACATTAAACGGGCATGTAAACCCATTTTAGAATCTCCCATTTCACCTTCGATCTCTGCTTTCGGAACAAGCGCAGCTACCGAGTCAATTACGATAATATCAATAGCCCCAGAGCGGATTAAGTTATCCGCGATTTCAAGCGCCTGCTCGCCATTGTCGGGTTGAGAGATCAGTAAGTTTTCGATATCAACCCCAAGTTTGCTCGCATAAAATTTGTCAAAAGCATGCTCTGCATCAATGAAAGCTGCGATGCCGCCTTTCTTCTGTGCTTCAGCGATGGCGTGAATGGCCAGGGTTGTTTTACCTGATGACTCCGGGCCGTATACTTCTATAACACGTCCTTTTGGTAAACCGCCAATGCCTAAGGCAATATCAAGGCTGATTGAGCCGGTTGAAATAGACTCTATTGGTTCTACAGCATTGTCGCCAAGTTTCATTACGGTCCCTTTACCATATGATTTTTCAAGTTTGTCCAGCGTAAGCTGTAAAGCCTTTAGTTTATCTGTGTTGCTCATTATTTTAGTTTAATATGATCAAAGTTATATTTATTTATTTAAATACTAAAAAAAATAGTAAAATAAATTATCACTTAAAGTTATTTCCATCATCAGTTACCGGTCCTGACAATAATTTTATCTTATCTCCAATCTTTTTTGCCCGACTACTCTTTTTGGCAGTCGCTTTTTTCCGCTTCTGATCAGCTTCTGCCTTGAGCAGCGCTTTTACGGTTTGGCTTTGCTCATAATATTTGCAAAACCAGGTGAGCGGACAAATCTGGCATTTTGGATTGCGCGCAACACAAACATAGCGTCCGTGAAGGATCAACCAATGATGCGCTACATATATCTTATCCTGCGGTAAATATTTTACAAGTTGTTTCTCTACGGCAAGTGGGGTAGTTGCGTTTCTGGTGAGGCCGATACGATTAGCAACCCGGAAAACATGGGTGTCTACAGCCATTGCGGGCGCATTGAATACCACAGAAGCGATAACATTGGCAGTTTTCCTGCCTACACCAGGCATCTTTTGCAAGTCGTCAATATCTGCCGGAACGATGCCATTAAATTCATTGATGAGTTTTTGAGCCATCCCGACAAGGTGTTTTGACTTATTGTTCGGGTAACTTACACTCCGGATGTATTGAAATACTTCTTCAGGGCTTGATTGGGAAAGGCTTAAGGGATCGGGAAAGCGTTCGAAAAGCGCGGGCGTTATCTGGTTAATACGCTTATCGGTACACTGTGCAGATAAAATTACGGCAACAAGCAATTCATAGGAATTAATATAGTTCAGTTCCGTTTCCGCATCCGGCTGATGGGAAGAAAAATAGTCGACAAATGCCTTATAGCGGTCCTTTCTTAGCACAGGTTAAAGATAGGAAGCGGCAGGAAAATTCTGTTCTGAAATTACTAACAATAAAAAAGCCAGCTCCTGAGCTGGCTTTTTGGGGAATTCTTACACCGTTTTTGAGTAGCTCAAAATTCGGGCAATAACATCTTTGCCGGGGGTTTTAACTATGAGGTTCAGATTTTTCTTAATCGAATCATAGAATGATTGTTCCTCTTCCCCGAGCTCTTCGGGAATAGCAGTATGTTGTACCATGTCGTTTTGTAAAGAATTTGTTGTTGGAGTAGAAGTTTCTATCATAAGCACCGTTTGGTTTTAATTTAAAACGTACTTAATTTACGAATGTTATACTGAACAGCAAATTTTTTACTATTTTTTATTTGGGACCTGAAGTCGGAAGTCAGAGGTCTGAAGTCTGAGCTGGTGGAGAAGCTGGATGTCTACAGATTTGATTAAAGGTCGGAGGTCGGAAATCCATCCGACCTCCGACCTCAGTCATCAGACATCATTCTTCAAACTCAACTCCTTGCTCAGCATCATCTTCCGCAGGTTATTCAATGCATAACGCATACGTCCGAGTGCAGTATTAATGCTCACACCGGTGATGTCAGAAATTTCCTTGAAGCTTAGCTCACCGTAATGGCGCATGATCAGCACTTCTTTCTGTTCAGCAGGCAGAAGGTGGATCAGCTCACGCAGGTCGCGGTGAGTTTGTTCGCGTATCATTTTATCTTCGGTACTTTCATCATAGAATTTAAGTACTTCGAAAATATCAAAGCCATCAACCGTAGTAACTACCGGTGTCCGTTTTTCTTTCCGGAAATGGTCTATTACCAGGTTATGTGCAATTCTTATTACCCATGGAAGAAATTTACCTTCTTCGTTATACTTTCCGGCCTTAAGTGTATTGATTACCTTAATAAAAGTGTCCTGAAAAATATCTTCTGCGAGATAAGAATCCTTTACTAACAAATAAATGGAAGTGTAAATTTTGGTTTTATGCCTGCGGATTAATTCCTCCAGACTGGATTCCTGACCCTGTAAATACTGATGCACCAGATCCTGATCGCTCTTCGATTGAAGTTTTATAGCACTCATACTCTAAAATCCCCTTTTATATAAAAATTCTCAAAAGTTAATTAAGTAGAGTTTATCCGATAGCGTTTCTCCTGTTTTAGTTTTATTGATGTGGTTGCTTACCCCAAATGAAACAATTATTTTGCCAATATCAAAGAATAATTAATCAATCTTCTGTATTAAGCTCTTATACCCGTATTTTTGCACACCCTAAATGGGCATCTGTTTATATATACGAAATAAGAAAGAATATAGGTTTACCGAATGAGCAAAGAAGCGGAAAAAGACCCGGGGAAGTTTATCATCATAAAGGGGGCGAGGGTTCACAACTTAAAAAATATCGATGTTGCCATTCCTAAGAATAAGCTGGTTGTAATTACCGGGATGTCCGGATCAGGGAAATCATCTCTGGCTTTTGATACACTGTATGCTGAAGGACAGCGTCGGTACGTGGAGAGCCTTTCTTCCTACGCAAGGCAGTTTATGGGGCGTATGAATAAGCCTGACGTGGATTTTATCAAGGGAATTGCCCCCGCAATAGCCATAGAACAAAAAGTTATCACCAGCAATCCGCGCTCTACGGTAGGTACTTCAACAGAAATATATGACTACCTCAAGCTTCTATTTTCCAGGATAGGGAGAACTATTTCTCCGGTTTCCGGCAGGGAGGTAAAGAAAGATACGGTTACCGATGTTGTGAACTTTATATCGAATTTAACACTTGATACATCTGTAACAATTTCGTGTCCGCTGCACGCGCATAACCACAGATCGCTAAAAGAAGAACTGGCAGTTCTCCTGCAAAAAGGTTTTACACGGGTGGTAATTGAGGATAAACTATCCAAAATTGAAGATCTGTTAGATGATAAGGCTACCGGCAATAAGAAGTCGGGCGATGATGTAGATGTGAAAATTGTCATTGACCGGGTATCAGTTGCTTCAGATGATGAAACGCTCAGCAGAATTGCCGATTCGGTCCAGACTGCCTTTTTTGAAGGTCGGGGCGACTGCCTTGTGGAAGAGAATGGTAATGTGCATGTTTTCTGCGACAGGTTCGAGCTCGATGGTCTGCGTTTTGAGGAGCCGACACCCAATTTCTTCAGCTTTAATAATCCATACGGTGCTTGTAAACGCTGCGAAGGTTATGGTAAAGTAATTGGGATTGATGAAGACCTGGTTGTGCCCGATAAAAGCAAATCGGTGTATGATGGAGCAATAGCCCCCTGGAGAGGTGAGAAAATGGGCGAATGGCTGAATAAGCTTGTTAAAAATGCTTTAAAGTTTGATTTCCCTATTCACCGGGCTTATAACCAGTTAACAGACGAACAGCGCAAGCTGCTCTGGACGGGTAACAGCTTTTTCAGCGGTCTGGATGAGTTTTTCAAGGAACTAGAAGCACAGACCTATAAAATACAGTACCGGGTGATGCTTTCGCGATACCGGGGTAAAACCACCTGTCCTGAATGTAAGGGCAGCCGTTTACGTGAAGATGCATCCTATGTGAAGATCGATGACCGGTCGATCACAGACATCGTATTAATGCCATTAGATAAGGCGTCTGAGTTCTTTGATACACTGGATCTGGATCCGGCAAGTCAAAAAATAGCCAAGCGGCTTTTGATGGAGATTGCTAACCGCATAAATTTTCTAAATGATGTGGGCCTGGGATATTTAACCCTAAACCGACTTTCAAATACCCTTTCAGGTGGGGAATCGCAGCGTATTAACCTAGCAACGTCACTAGGCAGTTCCCTGGTTGGTTCTGTTTACGTACTGGATGAGCCGAGCATCGGACTTCACCCCCGGGATACACATCGACTGATAGGTGTGTTAAGATCGCTGCGGGACGTGGGGAATACAGTACTTGTTGTGGAGCACGAGGAAGAAATCATGCAGGCTGCGGATCATATTATTGACATTGGTCCGGAGGCAGGAACCCATGGAGGAAACCTTGTATTTACGGGAACTTTCGAAGAGATCCTTAAAGATGATGTCAGCCTGACCGGTAAATACCTGAGTGGCAGGAATTCTATTGAAATACCTAAGCAAAGGCGGAAATGGCACGATTACATTGAAATAAAAGGTGCGCGGGAGAATAACCTGAAGCACGTGGATGTGAAATTTCCCTTGAATGTGTTAAGTGTGGTCTCGGGAGTGTCGGGCTCAGGAAAAACTTCCCTGGTGAAGCGTATCCTTCAACCCGCACTGCAAAAAGCAATAGGTAATTATTCTGGTGAACAAACGGGTTCATATGATTCCATTGGTGGTGATTATGCCAAAGTTGAACAGGTTGAAATTGTAGACCAGAATCCTATCGGCAGGTCGTCTCGTTCCAACCCGGTTACATACGTGAAGGCATGGGATGAGATCAGGAACCTCTATGCATCTCAGGGCCTTGCAAAAGCCTCAGGCTTGAAGCCCTCGGCTTTTTCATTCAACGTGGAAGGCGGACGCTGTGATGTTTGTCAGGGTGAAGGTGAAGTGAAAATTGAAATGCAGTTTATGGCGGATATTTTCCTGCCTTGTGAAGCCTGTGATGGCAAGCGTTTTAAACAGCACATCCTGGATATTACCTATAAGCACAAGAACGTTTTCGAGGTGCTTGATATGACGATCGACGAGGCCCTTGAATTTTTTGAAAATGAGCCCAAGATCCTGACCAAAATAAAACCTCTAGTAGATGTGGGGCTGGGATATGTTCACCTTGGACAATCATCAAACACGCTTTCCGGCGGTGAAGCTCAGCGGATCAAGCTTGCCTCCTTCCTGGTAAAAGGGAATAACAGCAGCAAGACACTTTTCATCTTTGACGAACCTACTACAGGTCTCCATTTCCACGATATTAAAAAGCTCCTTAAATCTTTTGATGCGCTAATCGATCAGGGAAACAGCATTATTGTGATTGAGCACAATATGGATGTCATCAAGTGCGCGGATTGGGTTATAGATGTTGGTCCGGAAGGGGGTGATAAGGGAGGTAATGTGGTATTTGAAGGTACCCCTGAAGATTTGATCAAGGAGAAGAATTCGTATACAGGAAGCTTTTTGAAGGAGAGGTTTTAGGCGGAAGGAAGTAAGAGGCAGGAGGAAGGAAGTAAGAGGCAGGAGGTAGGAAGTAAGATGTGGGAAGTAGGAAGTCAGAGGTCTGGGTTAATTTTAAGGTTAAGTTTTCGAGCGGAATTTTTAATCATTTTTTTTAAAGGTGCTGTAATAGTTCTTCGGAGCTGATAGTCGCGCTGTTCGCTGCGAGTCCTCGCCAAGGATATCCTTATTCAATTTGAACGAACATAGTCGGCTGCGGGCTCTACGCTGTCATCGCGTTTATTATTAAAAGCAGCATTTCATCGCAATAGCTAAAAGCTGTGCAATACCTGACCCAAGAGATCCTGTCCGAAGTGTTTAAACCGGGGCGGAAGCGATAGCTTTTTTGCCAGTATAGATGTTGCAGGTTAAGACTCCATTTTTTGGCAAAAAACTAAAGCGTAGCACCGGACTATGGCATCCCAAAAGCTTCTGTCTCTGCTTTCCAAAAAGCCTCAACTCTTAATCCTTTGCACGACTTCCCGAATTTAATAAGCTATAATTTTTCAGATATTACTGCCCTCATGATATTGGGCGTTTAATCTACTCTTCAAATTCAGGATTATTACTCGATATATTCTACTGTGCTGTAATAAAACTTATCCTGATCACCTCACCACCAACTTATTATCTTTAAACTTTCCGATCAAATAATCCGCATATCTCATAAACCCAAGGTCCGTCATGTGAGTACCATCAACCGTCCCCTCATTATCATCACCGATAGCATTGGCCGAACTTATGTAATAGAGCCCTTTCATTCCTTCCTTCTGGAGTTTTGCAAATTCAACTTTCAGGGCATTATTCTTATCCTCAAAAGATTTTTTAATGCTGGCTTCGAATGGTATCCGGGCGTATTCTATATTTTCAACAAAAACAATAGGTGTGGACGGGTTTTTAGCACGCAGGGCTTTTGCTAACGGCATTACACTGTCTGTAACTTGTTTCGGTGTCATGTTCGGAAGGCAGTCTATAACATAAAAGGATGCCTTGATTTTAGAAATAACGTCTACAACGGGCGGGTCCATTCGTCCATTCCCGCTAAAGCCGAAATTATAGCAGTCTACGTTCATTTTTCTTGAAATGATGTTGGTGAATGCCATTCCGGGACGGGAAGCACATCCTCCCTGCAATATGCTAGTTCCATAAAAAACAATTGGCAGCAATGTTTCTGGATTCGGTTTTTTAATATAGCTGGTGCTGTCAATACCGACTTCGAGGTGAGTTGTTCCGTCGTAAAGGGGGAGATATATCTTAAATTCGTGCTCGCCCGGAGCGAGGGAAGTGAGCAGGGTAGCCTCGTTTTCTATTGCAGTTGGCCGGCCGGTATTGACATAAACCCATTTGCCATTCACTTTACAGTACAGATCAACACCTTTAATTCCTGTAGATGCCATGTGATTGAGCTTGGTATCATTCAGAACACCCCATTTAACTTTTATCGACGGCGAGTTCGTGATAAACCTTGCTGTCAGCCCTGCTGAATTCTTGGAAAGGTCCCAGACAGCCTGTCGTACTTTGCCTTTTGATGCAAGGGGCAAGCGATCGTAAGGGCTTTCTTTTTCTGATTCAGGAATTCCCGTTCCTTCAATAAGAAAGCTTTCTTTACCATAATATTTGCTGTTGTCTTTTTTCGCAGGGGCTTCCTGGGCAATGCTTAACGAGTAAGAGCAGCACAATAGGAAAATGTAAAAGCATCTTTTCATTGTTGTTGATTTTTGTGGAAGCAATATAGAGGTTTTATGGCGAGGAATGAAGTCGGAGGTCTGATGTCAGACGTCGGAGTGGGTGGTAAATACTTCTATAATTGTATCTTTACATTTAGTCCAGATGTAGCAAATCATCAGACCTCCGACTTCAAACTTCATATCCCTGCCTCTGACATCAATGACTGAACAAGCCACGTCCGCAAAAGACAAATTCTCATCAAATGAAATCCTCGTAATTCTGCTCCTGGCTCTGACTCAGTTTACCGTGGTTCTGGATTTTATGGTCATGTCGCCCCTGGGAGATATGCTGATGAAATCAATGGACCTTTCTACATCGCAATTTGGATTTTCTGTTTCTGCCTATGCATTCAGTGCGGGATTGTCAGGGTTATTGACTGCTGGATTCGCGGATCGATTTGACCGGAAGAAGCTGCTGCTGTTTTTTTACATCGGATTTATTCTGGGGACTTTATTCTGCGGGCTGACGACTTCTTACCCGATGCTGCTTGCAGCAAGGATTTTCACGGGGCTCTTTGGCGGTGTTATCGGCTCTATTTCGATGGCTATTGTAACCGACATTTTTCCAATAGAACGCCGGGGCCGTGTTATGGGCTTCATGCAGATGGGTTTTGGTGCCAGCCAGGTTCTTGGTATTCCAATAAGTCTGTATATCGCCAATATGTGGGGTTGGCAATCTCCATTCTTAATGATTGTTGGTTTGGCGACGATCATCTGGCTTGTTATTGTATTCAAACTTCAGCCAATAAACAAACACCTGGCCCTGCAAAGTGATCGTAGCGCGTTCAGTCACTTGTGGCATACAGTATCGAAGAAAAATTACCGCATAGGGTTTTTAGCTACCGCTTTTTTATCGCTTGGCGGCTTTATGATGATGCCCTGGGGCAGCGCCTTTGCTGTAAACAACCTTCATGTTACCGTTCATCAGCTTCCAATCCTGTTCATGTTTTCAGGAGTCTGCTCATTAATCATAATGCCTGTTGCCGGTAAGCTGAGTGACCGGTTTGATAAGTTTAAGCTTTTTACAATCGCTTCTGTATGGCTTAGTATCGTTGTGATCATCTATACAAATATGGGTCCGACGGCATTTTGGCTGGTGCTAATAATGAATATCGGTTTTATGATCGGGATAATGAGCCGTATGGTTCCGGCAATAGCGCTTTCCTCGGCGCTGCCCGCTAAAGAAGATCGAGGGGCATTTATGGGTATAAACGCTTCACTCCAGCAGATTGCCGGCGGTGCAGCAGCTGCCGTCGGTGGAATGATCGTGGTGCAGCAGGATAAGTTTAGTCCGCTGGAACACTATGATACTTTGGGTTATGTTATTGTCGTCCTTTCTGCGATTTCGATATTTCTGCTGTACCGAGTTAGCGTTATTGTCAAAGCGCAGAAAAATGAAAATGGGAAAGGTTAAAATGGAGAATCGAGAATTGAGAGTTGAGACCCGATAGCTATAGGGTGTGCTGGAGGAATAGGCCTGGCCCATAGCCGCAATGGTACGACACACCTGAAACCTGATACCTGAAACCTGATACCTGAAACCTGATACCCTGAGCCCTGATACCCGACACCGGATACTTGCTTCCAGTCACGAGCTACCCAACATCTCCTAATCCCGTGCTCGTTTCACGATGCTCGTTTCCCTTATCCCAAACTATTTCCGTAATTTGCAGATTAGTAAAAGCACATTTTGAACTATGTTATCAAAAAAGACACGCTACGCTTTAAAAGCCCTGGTGGTATTAGGGAAGAATTTTGGTCAGGCACCCTTACAGATTTCAAGAATAGCTTCCGAAGAGAATATTCCTAAGAAATTTCTTGAACAGATCTTGCTCGACCTAAGAAATGCGGGCCTGCTTTTTAGTAAAAAAGGATCTGGAGGGGGTTACGGCCTTGTTAAAGACCCTGCGGAGATCTTCCTCGTGCAGGTGTTAAGACTTACCGGCGGCCCTGTTTCATTACTTCCTTGCGTAAGTCTTAATTTCTACCAGAAATGTGATGAGTGTATCAACGAAGGTACGTGCGGAGTTCGCGATGTATTTCTCGATGTGAGGAATGCTACTCTAAAAGTTCTGAGCGAAACAAGTATTGCTGATATCATCAAAAGGGAGAGTAAACTAGCAAATGACATGGGTTTGTAAAAAAAGTGCGGGATAGACTACCATTTCTATATACTTTATATTATATTTGACCAATGAAATCAAAAAGCACCTATATGTTCACTGCTGTAATGACGAATTGTTGTTATATGGGATGCCTGGTTTCATAATTGAAGAAGATTAGATATAATATTAAGTAATATACATAAACCTCTTCAACTCCGGTAGAAGAGGTTTTTTTGTACAAAATAAATAATGGAGAGTTTCAGAACAGAATTAGAAAATCCAATCGTTCAGAAGGATATCATAGATCTCGAGAGAAAGATCAGAGAATTTCGTGAAGGCAAGATACACGATGAAAAATTTCGTAGTCTTCGCTTAGCTCGCGGAATTTATGGACAAAGGCAGCCGGGTGTCCAGATGATCCGGATCAAACTGCCTTTCGGGAAAGTAACGTTTAAACAAATACTGAAGATTGCAGATATTTCTGATGAGTATGCCAGCAGTAATCTCCATTTAACCACTCGTCAGGATATTCAGATCCATTACGTGAGTCTGGACCGCACACCCGAGCTATGGGCAAAACTTGAGGAAGATGACATAACCCTGCGCGAAGCTTGCGGAAATACAGTGAGGAATGTTACAGCATCGCCATCAGCGGGAATTGACCCGGCGGAGCCATTTGATGTTGCTCCATATGCTCATGCTACATTCAAGTATTTTCTAAGAAATCCTATTTGCCAGGAGATGGGCAGAAAGTTTAAGATAGCTTTCTCTTCCAGCGAGGCTGATAGCGCTTTCACTTATATCCACGATCTTGGATTCATACCCAAAGTTAAAAACATCGATGGCCAGGAAGTCCGTGGCTTTAAAGTGTTATTTGGCGGAGGTCTCGGAGCTCAGCCTGCCATTGCTCATGCAATCAACGACTTTCTGCATGAGGATGATCTTATACCTTATATCGAAAGTACCCTGCGTGTGTTTGACAGACATGGCGAGCGGAACAATCGGAATAAGGCAAGGATGAAATTCCTGGTTGCTAAACTTGGCCTTGAAGAAGTTCTGCGTTTAATTGAAGAAGAAAAAACGGCAAATAAGTCGAGTAAGTTCGTTATTGATCGTGAGACAATACAGCTTCCGCAGATACCTGAACAGACCTCTTATCCCGAGGTGATCATATCAGATCAGCAGCATTACGACAACTGGTTAAGGAGTAATGTCTTTGAGCAGAAACAGCAGGGATTTTACGGCGTTTACATCAAAGTCACTACCGGGGATATCCCTACTGCTAAAGCCCGGAAATTTATAGAGGCAATTAAGGACATTGTTGCTGACGAGATCAGGATCACCATTAATCAGGGATTGCTTTTGAAATTTGTCAGGAAGGAGGCTTTGCCGCTGCTGTTTGAACGATTAAAAGAGCTAGATTTTGCCAAACCTGGATTTGACAGTGTTGCGGATGTTACAACATGCCCGGGAACTGACACCTGTAACCTCGGAATATCAAACAGCACGGAGCTTGCTCGGGTTCTTGAAGATCTAATTGAAGATGAATATGAAGAGCTTACCGACAACCAGGATATAAAGATCAAGATAAGTGGTTGTATGAACAGCTGCGGGCAGCATGGTCTCGCACAAATAGGATTCCACGGAAGTTCACTAAAGGCGGCCGGAAAAGTAGTTCCAGCTGCACAGGTTCTTTTGGGCGGAGGAACTCTGGGAGATGGACTGGGGCGTGCTGCAGAAAAAGTGATTAAGGTGCCATCTAAGCGGACAAAAGATGTTGTTCGCCTGGTACTTGACGATTATAGCCAGAATAAAGCTGGCGATGAGCTTTTCAACGACTTTTATGACAGGCTGGGTAAAGATCATTTCTATCAGCTTTTAAAGCCGCTTGCCGACCTCACTACACTTACTCCTGATGAATTCGTAGACTGGGGACATGAAGAAACCTTCTTTACAGCAATTGGTGTGGGAGAGTGTGCGGGAGTAGTGATCGACTTGGTTTCAACTCTGGTTCTTGAAGCTGAAGAAAAACTTCAATGGGCGATATCCTCGTTCGAAAACCAGGCATATGCTGATTCTATTTACCATGCCTATAGCGTATTAATAAGCGGTGCAAAAGCCCTTTTGCTGGATAAAGGAATCAATAGCAGTACACAAACCGGGATCATGCGTGATTTCGATGAACAATACAGAGATAGCCAGATTCTTGAAGGGATAGACAGCTTCACCGAACTGGCATTACAGATTAATAAAAACGAGCCAACGCCAGAATTTGCACAGAATTATCTTGCATCAACAGTTGACTTCGTAAACAGAATTAAGATAGCAAAGGAGGCAGTTCAATTATGATAATTTCCAAAACAAAACAAGAAGTAAAAGAACCAAGGATTACTTTGGTTGGAGCTGGCCCTGGCGATGCGGAGCTTATAAGTTTAAAAGGGGTTCGTATTCTTAAATCAGCTGATGTGGTTTTGTATGATGCCCTTGTTAATAATGAACTGCTTGATTTCGCCCCTGAGCATGCCATGAAGGTATATGTGGGTAAACGGTCTGGTGATCATTCCTATTCACAGGAAGCGGTCAATAAGCTGATGATCGATTATGCTTTAAACTACGGGCATGTGGTTCGTCTTAAAGGCGGCGATCCATTTGTTTTCGGCCGCGGATTCGAAGAGTTGGAGATGGCTGCATCTTACAGCATTCCTGCGGAGGTAGTGCCTGGTATATCATCAAGTATTTCTGTACCTGCCCTGCAGGGGATTCCTGTTACCCACCGCGGTACCAGCGAAAGCTTTTGGGTAATTACGGGTACAACTACCAGCGGAGAGGTGTCTAAAGACCTATATGCGGCAGCTAAAACCGATGCCACCGTGGTGGTATTGATGGGAGTCAGGAAATTGAAAGAGATAGCGGCAATATTCGAAGCAGAAGGAAAAGGACGATTACCCGTAGCTGTTATTCAGAATGGGTCAATGGCAAACGAAAAGGTTGTTGTTGGCACTGTTGCGACGATTGCTGAAGCTGCCGCTGATCAAAAGATAGGTGCACCGGCTCTAATCGTATTTGGTGAAGTTGTTGGTTTACATGCGCTGTATCAGCCAATCCGTGCATTCTATGAGTGTTCTGAGTAAAGAACATACCAATCTCAGCTCAGTTACAATTGGAAATCAGTTGTTTCCTGTGTTCCTTAAGCTGAATGAGCTGAAGGTGCTGCTTGTTGGAGCGGGAAATATTGGTCTTGAAAAACTTAATGCCCTGCTTGCGAACAGTCCGGAGACACAGATAAGCATTGTTGCTGAAAGGTTTTTACCAGAGGTTATCGATCTTGCCGGTAAATTCCCTGGAATATATTCAAACTACAGGAAATTTCAACCCAGCGATCTGGATGGTCAGGATCTGATAGTCATAGCTACCGGCGATAATGTTCTGAATGCAGAGATAAGGAGTTTGGCACGTGAACGGCACCTGCTTATTAACGTGGCGGACAAGCCTGAACTATGCGACTTCTATCTCGGGTCGATCGTAAAAAAAGGCGACCTGAAAATTGGTATTTCAACGAACGGTAAATCGCCTACGATAGCTAAACGTTTAAAGGAGGTTTTTCAGGAGAATCTCCCCGATGAACTGGATATTAGTTTGCAGCAAATGAATCAGCTGAGAAATACGCTCAAAGGCGATTTTGCTCATAAAGTGACCGAGCTGAATAAAGTAACCGCGTCGCTGGTGGGTGCTGATACTAAAATATCAGCTCCTGAAAAAAGGAAATGGATATTATGGGGTACTGCATTGGGCATTATCCTATCACTGGTGCTCTATTCTGTTTTTAGCATCTTCGTTAATTTATATAAATAGTATTTTTGCCGAAATGTCAATAATATGAAGGAATCATCCAAGTTTATCCGTACCCAAACCCCCAGATCATCTCAAAGGGAACATTCTGTGCCATTGTACCTTACATCAAGTTTTATGTTTGATGATGCGGAGCATGGAAGGGCAATGTTTACGGAGGAGGTTGAGGGTAATATTTATTCACGTTATTCAAATCCAAATACTTCAGAATTTATACAGAAGGTGTGCGACGCTGAGGGGGCAGAGGCCGGGCTCGCATTTTCATCCGGAATGGCTGCTGTTTTTGCATCCTTTGCAGGATTGTTGAAAAGCGGAGATCATATTGTTGCCTTTCGTTCTATTTTTGGCTCCACACACCAGTTGTTTACCCAGTTATTACCGAGATGGGGAATCACTACGACCTATGTGGATGCATCTAAGCCCGAAGATTTTGAAAAGGCTTTGCGTCCGGAAACTAAGATGGTGTTTTTAGAAACTCCTTCGAATCCTGGGCTGGAACTGGTTGATCTGGAATGGCTTGGTGCATTGAAAAAGAAACATAATTTCATTCTTAATGTAGATAATTGTTTCGCCACGCCTTATCTGCAAAAGCCTGTTCAGTACGGTGCTGATCTTGTAAGCCATTCATCAACAAAATACATGGACGGTCAGGGACGGGTTTTAGGAGGCATTGTAGTTGGCCGTAAAGACCTGATCAAGGAAATGATGTTCTTTATCAGACATACCGGGCCAGCAATGTCAGCATTCAATGCCTGGGTGTTTTCGAAAAGCCTGGAAACCCTGCCTGTGCGTATGGACCGCCATTGCAGTAATGCACTGAAGGTAGCCCAAGCTTTAGAAAAGCATAGCGACGTAGAAGTCGTCCGATATCCTTTTCTGCAATCGCACCCGCAGCATGATCTTGCAAAACGTCAGATGAAGCAGGGCGGCGGGATAGTGACTTTTATAATTAAGGGTGGAATGCAGCGTGCGATGAGTTTCCTCGATGCACTGGAAATGATCAGCTTATCGTCTAATCTTGGTGATACACGAACTATTGCAACCCACCCGGTATCTACCACCCATTCCAAGCTTACAGACGAGGAACGAGCCCAGATTGGCATTTTCCCCGGCACAATTCGTATTTCGGTAGGACTTGAGGATGCAGAGGATATTATTGCGGATCTGGCCCGGGCTTTAGACAATTCAAAATAAATTACATAATGAGTACTCAGAATTTACTTCAGGAGATAAAGGGTTTAGGGATCGTAGAATCACTGAAGTACATCGCTGATAAATATCCTGGGCAAGTAGTATTCTCTACCAGTTTTGGATGGGAAGACCAGGTGATATCACATATCATATTTAAAAATGATTTGCCTATCAAGGTGTTCACCCTGGAAACAGGCAGATTGTTTCCGGAAACGTACTACGTTTGGAACCGGACTCTTGAGATGTACGGAAAGCAAATCCACGCATATTATCCAAATACACTTGCTGTCGAAAACATGATCAGCACGAAAGGACCAAGCAGTTTTTACGAATCAGTGGAGAACCGTAAAGAATGCTGCGGGATTCGAAAAGTGGAGCCTTTAAAGCGGGCATTAGCAGGAAATTCGGTATGGATAACAGGTATCCGTGCTGACCAGTCAATGAACCGTGAGCACATGGATAACGTGGAGTGGGACGAAGGCAATCAAATCTTAAAATATCACCCAATTTTTGATTGGACATTGGATCAGGTAAAGCAATTTATCAGGGAAAATAATATCCCTTATAATCCGCTGCATGACAAAGGTTTTCCAAGTATCGGCTGCGCCCCATGTACTCGCGCTGTACGGGAAGGCGAAGATTTTCGTGCCGGAAGATGGTGGTGGGAAGATCAGAGTAAAAAGGAGTGTGGCTTACACACTACTACATAATATAATTATTCATCGGGAAGTGCTCCCCTTCCTTAAAGTGGAGCTGTCCCGCGCATGCGGGACTGAGGGGTTTAAGGCCCACGTGATTTTAACAAAATATGACTACACAGGACACAACGTATTTAGACCAGCTGGAAGCCGAAGCAATTCACATATTGCGCGAGGTTGCCGGCCAGTTTGAAAAACCAGCTTTGCTGTTTTCCGGAGGGAAGGATTCGATAACACTTGTCAGGCTTGCAGAAAAGGCATTCAGGCCGGGGAAATTCCCGTTTCCTTTAGTGCACATCGATACCGGGCATAATTTTCCAGAGACGATAAGCTATAGGGATAAAATGATTGAGAGGCTGGGCGAGAAGCTAATTGTAGGGTATGTGCAGGATTCAATCGACCAGGGTAAAGTGATTGAGCAGACTGGTAAGAATGCCAGCAGAAATGCATTGCAGACGGTCACGTTGCTCGACACAATAGCTGCCAATAAGTTTGATGCATGTATAGGAGGTGCCCGCAGGGATGAGGAAAAAGCCCGTGCCAAAGAACGAATCTTTTCTGTTCGCGATGAGTTTGGGCAGTGGGATCCGAAACGCCAGCGGCCTGAGTTATGGAACGTGTACAATGGCAAGATCCACAAAGGCGAAAACGTTCGTGTATTCCCAATAAGCAACTGGACTGAGCTTGATGTCTGGAACTATATACGCAGGGAAAAAATTGAGCTTCCAACCATCTATTTTGCCCACCAGCGTGATGTGATCACCAGGAATGGTCAATTGATGGCAGCGGCAGATTTCCTTAATATCGATGAACATGATCGTATTGAGCACAAGAATGTTCGTTTCCGCACTGTCGGGGACATGACCTGTACTGCGGCTGTGGAGTCAGACGCATTTTTAATAGATGATATAATTGAAGAAATAAGGTCCTCAAAGATCAGCGAAAGAGGAGCCCGTATGGATGATAAAGTTTCTGAAGCTGCAATGGAAGACCGCAAAAAGGGAGGATATTTTTAATGGATTTACTTAAATTTTTTACAGCAGGAAGTGTCGATGATGGTAAAAGTACCCTAATCGGCAGACTTCTTTATGATAGTGAATCTATACTGGCAGATCAGCTGGAAGCACTTCAGCAATCCAACCGCAAAAATGACGATGGGACAATTGACCTTGCAATTTTAACGGACGGACTAAAAGCGGAGCGCGAGCAGGGAATTACTATTGATGTCGCATATAAATATTTCCAGACCGATAAACGCAAATTTATCATTGCTGATACTCCGGGACATATTCAGTATACCCGGAATATGGTGACAGGTGCATCCAACTCTAATCTTGCCATCATTTTGGTAGATGCGAGGAATGGGGTTGTTGAACAAACAATCAGGCATTCATTTATAGTGTCGCTGCTGGAGCTGAAGCATGTTGTTGTTTGTATCAACAAAATGGACATGGTCGATTATAGTGAGCAGACCTTTAATGACATTCATAAAGCATATTCTGAGATCGCCACCAAGCTACATTTAAATGAAGTTACCTATATCCCGGTTAGTGCGCTGAAAGGGGATAATGTTGTTAATGTTTCCGGTAATATGCCGTGGTATACGGGTAAGAGTTTGCTGGATCATCTCGAAACTATCGAAGTAAATGAAGATGAAAAATCCCCGCAGGCGCGTATGCCGGTGCAATGGGTCATCAGACCGCAGACGGATGAGCTTCACGACTATCGTGGATATGCTGGCCGAGTGTCTAGTGGAAGTTTCCATGTGAATGACAAGGTTACTGTTTTGCCATCAGGGGTACGATCGGAGATCAGCAGGATTGAAACGTTTGGGCAGGACCAGGCTGAGATTCATAGCGGTATGTCAGTAACGCTTCATCTTAAAGATAATATCGATATAAGCAGGGGCGATATCCTCGTGAATTCTTCACATGAGCCGATAGTATCCCAGCTAATAGAAGCTGATTTATGCTGGATGGACACTCGACCGCTGGACGATTCGATGATGTACCTGATTCAGCATAACAGCAAACAAACGAAATGTAAGATCCGTGAAATTCTCCACAAAGTAAATATTAACACGCTAGATAAAATCCCAGCTGATAGCTTCCAGCTAAACGATATCGGCCGGATTGTCATAAAAACCGCTGATCCTCTTGCATTTGACCTATATCATGAGAATAAGCAAAATGGGGGGGCCATACTCATTGACAGCCGCACTAATTTGACTGTGGGAGCTTTGATGTTCAGGGCTTCAGTTGAATAATTTGCAAAGGATTAACTAACAAATGAGTAAGTTAGGCGATTAGCAATGTGCTGATTCGCATGCTCAATGGGTGATAGTATCTTAAAGTAAGCTAAAGTGAAAGTAGAATTAAAAAGAGTTAACGATGCGGTACATTTTGAAGGATCTGCGCCTTCATCGACAGTAAAGGTTCACATAGATGGCTCACCTGATATTGGTGGACAGGGGCTGGGTGTTAGACCTATGGAATTGGTGCTTATGGCCCTGGCTTCCTGTAGTTCGCTTGACTTCGTGAGCATCCTTAAAAAACAGAAACAGGACCTGCAGGATTTTTCTGTTTCCGTTGAAGGCCAACGCCGCGAGCAGATCCCGACGATATTCACCAAAATCCACATGACCTTCAACCTCAAGGGCAGCGTTGATCGGGACAAGGCAAACCGTGCTGCAGAGCTTGCAGTCAAGAAATATTGCTCTGTACATGATATGCTTGAAGCGGGTGGGGTGGAGATTACATATTCGATAACTATTGGGGAGTAATCCGGTACAGGGATCGCTTTAGGGAAAAGTATCAAGTATCAGGTATCAAGAAGCATCTCGGATTCCTGTCAGGATGAAGACGACTATGAGATAGTGAGGCCTTTTCAGTCAAGGGATTTTTAGTTTTTAACAAACCATTTATCATTTCCGTCCCAATATCTTGATACTTGATACTTGGCTCTTGATCCTTATTCATTCTTGACATTCAGCTTACATGTTGTAACATCTAATTTAATATTTTTGTTTAATCAAACTAAAACGATATGTCAGTAAAAACTAAATGGTCATTAGACCCAACTCACTCAGAGGTTCATTTCAAGGTAAAACACCTGGTGATCTCTACGGTTACGGGTACTTTCAAAACATTTGACGGTAGCTTCGCAACAGAAAATGAAGATTTCACGAACGCAGAAATTAATTTTTCCCTGGATGTCAATAGTATTGATACTAATCAGGAGCAACGTGATAATCACCTAAAATCAGGAGATTTCTTCGATGCGGAGAAATATCCGAAGATCACGTTCAAATCTACAGCATTTACCAAGGATGGAGATGACTATGTTTTACAAGGAGATTTGAGCATTAAGGATGTTACCAAACCAGTGAAACTTAATGTTGAGTATGGTGGAACCGCGACAGATTTTTATGGCAATGAGAAAGCCGGTTTTGAAATTACAGGAAAAATCAGCCGTAAGGAATTTGGTCTTACCTGGGATGCAGTAACTGAAGCTGGTGCAATTGTAGTTGGCGATGAAATCAAAATGAATATCAACGTTCAATTTGCAAAACAAGCTGAACAATAAACTTGCTTATGCCATTGTCTGACAGCCTATTCAGTTAATAGCTGAAACTGTTCAAGACATGGGTTAATCGATAAGGCTATTCGTGATGGGCGGATGGCCTTTTTTTTTACTTTTGCGCATGCTTTTTTTGAATTTTCTGATTGGTGCAATCGTCAATTTTATCGGTTATGTCCCCTTAGGGAATGTGAACCTGACGGTTGTCCAACTGACGGTCAACCGTGGAGCTAAAGCAGCCATGTATTTTATTGTTAGCTTTTCCGTTGTTGAATTCTTTTTCACCTATACCATCATGTATTTCGCCGACTGGTTTGCCGCCCAGCAGCGCTTTCTTTACTGGCTTGACTGGATACTGATATTTGTTTTTTTGATTCTGGGATTTTTAAGCTGGTTTAACCATCAAAAAGCCAGAGAAGTGAATTACTCGCTGAAAGACAGTGTCCGATACGGCTTAATACTTGGAGTTGTAAATCCAATGCAGATCCCTTTTTGGATGATAGGCGGAACCTATTTGATTAGCAATGGATGGGTTGAAACTGGCAATGGCGCATTGGCGGTGTTTAGTGCTGGTGCAGCTATAGGATCATTTTTTTGCCTGCTTGCCTTTGCCGAATTCAGTTCCTACCTGAACAAAAGATTTGCTTTCAGCAGCAAAGTAATCAACAGAAGTATTGCAGTAGTTTTCTTTTTACTGGCGGGGTACCATGTTATTAAGTTGACGGTGGGGAGTTGACAGTTGCACTTCAAAAGATTAATGATGTGTTCAAATTATTTACAAAGCGAGCATGTCAAAATTCGGTCCTTGTAAGGACACTGTCAACTTTCCACTGTTTAAATTCTCGTCCGTTCAAGATAATCCATATTATATTTCATGCTTTCCAGTGGAGTCTTTGCGTACTCCTCTTGCTCGATAAAGAAGTATTTTAATCCGGATTCGTTTTGGTTTTGAAGGACTTTGACAATGTCGAGGCCGCCTTTCCCAAATTCAGTGCTATGCTTTTTTTGGAGGTCCATATCTTTAAGATGCCACAGCGGGAAACGTCCTTTGTATTTTTTGAAGTATTCCAGAGGGTCATTTCCGCTTGCAACTACCCATCCCAAATCCAGTTCCATATGCACTAGTTTAGGATCGGTGTTATCCATCAGGACGTCATAAAGAACCTGGCCGCCAACCTTCTCGAATTCGTAATCGTGGTTATGGTACCCAAACTTTAATCCCATTTTTCTGCATTCCTCACCGCTGCGGTTGAAAACTTCGGCAGTCTGCTTATAATTATCAATGGTCTGTCCCGACTTTGGCATGCTCGAGCAGATCAGATACTCTTGCCCGGCTTCAGCTGCATCCTCCATGGTTTGTTGCCATTTGGCGTCTACCGCAACATGCCCGCTTCTTAAGGTCATACCGAGATCCTTGCACTCCTGCTTCATCTCTTTCCCTGTTAAGCCGTAGTAATTGCCTTTTGCACTTCTGGCAGATTCTATTTGTTTGATACCCAGATTTGCCAGTTGTTTTAATGTGCCTTTGGCATCTGCAAGCATTTCAGTTCTTACAGTATATAATTGAATGCCCGGGTTTTTGATTCTTGCCATGGCGAAGGTAAGCTCAGGAAGAATCATTGAACCGAGTGCCAGTGCTCCGGCAGACTTTATAAAATGACGGCGTGTTTTCATAAGTGCTAGTTTGGAGATGAAATTAGGGTTTTTGCGGGGGAAAAGGAAATTGAAATGATAATGAGATTTACGGCTCACTTCAGGAATTCTAAATTCCAAATCTTCTCTGCTTTCCTGCCGATCAGCCAGAATGACAACGCAAGAACAGCGAAGAAAATTGTTTTATCAGTGATGTCCCATAGGTACTCAAAATACCGGCTGTACAAATTGATTAAGAGGAATGTTATTCCAAACTCGCGGGCGATAAGATCTTTGTTGCGGAGCCCGTATGCGGTGAATGCAATTGAAACTATAACTGAGATTATGCCCCAATAAAGCAGATCAATTTGTTTGACTTTCATCCAGTCTTCGAGCGTTGCAAAATTGCCGAAGATCGACAGGAGCCACAATGAAATAAATAGATAAAGAAGTCCTATGATGTAGGTAAGATTACGGAACTCATTTATTTTCTGGATCCTCAACATGGCAAAGCTGAAAGCTACCAGAAGCCCCCCAAACGCTACGAAACGGAGCGGGTAGTTCATTCCCAGGAAATAATGACTCCAGTCAGTCTGGTAGCCGGTCTCTGTACCAAACCAGCTTCCAAGGGATACAAGGGCGAAAGCCCAGATCAGACCAGAACGAAACTTTAATGCCAGCAGGGCATAAACGATTACAGAAAGGAGGAATAGGATGGAAAAATGACCTTTGCCATTGTCGAATGTTTTTCCAAGATAAGCAATGCAGCATGCGGTGAGCAGTATGCCGAAGAAAACGATCGCCTCATTGCTGAAAACACGTTCAGGGTATCTGTTCTTTCGTTTGCTGCCTTCGTACAAAAGTCCTGCGGCTAATAATCCGGAAATAAGGCTAATGATAATGTCGGGAGTATCGTATAGTTTTTCGAGCCAGGTGATTACTACGTCATCGATTATCAATGATGCTATGGCGATAATGCCACAGGCCAGGGCAACCCAAAACGAATACTGAGCTAAACGCTTCCAGTCAAAGCCTTTTACTTCATAGGACGTATGTAGCTTTTCGGCTGTCGCAGAATCTATAAGTCCTTCGGATTCCCATTTACGGATAGCGGAATCCAGAAACTCGCTTTCCTGCTTGTCAAGGTTTAATTTGGCCAATGCTTTATTATAGGTAAAGTATAAATTTAAGCTTTTTAGATCAAAATCGATCTAACTGCTTCTTCATCTTTAGCCAGTTGGACTTTTAACGCTTCAAGCGAGACGAATTTCTCATCCGGGCGGATGAAATTAAGGAAGTTAATCCGAATGGTTTGGTTGTAAATATCCTGGCTGAAGTCAAAGATATTCACCTCTATATTATGCGTCATTCCGTTTATTGTTGGCCGGTGACCAATGTACGCCATCCCTTTGAGACACTGAGCATCTCCGCTATCCCTGTTTATCTCCACATTAACGGCATATATTCCGTCGGATGGAATGAGTTTATAAATTTCCTCGACAAATAAGTTAGCTGTAGGGAAGCCCAGAGTACGACCGATCTGATCGCCTTTAATGACTTTTCCGGTGAGGTGAAATGGGTATCCTAAGAAATCATTTGCGGTTCTGACGTCACCGCTAAAAATTGCCTGGCGGATCTTGGAGGAGCTGACCGCAACATCATTGATGTCCTGTTCAGGGATCTCTTCCACCTCAAATTTAAAGTCCGAAGAAAATTTTTGAAGATGCTCTAGCCCACCTTCACGATCCTTTCCGAAACGGTGATCGTAACCGATAACAATATGTTTAGTCCCGATCTTGTCGAGTAAAACCTTACGAATGTATTCCTGCGGGGAAAGATTTGAGAAATCTCTCGTAAAAGGTGTGATGATAAGGTGATCGATCCCAAGCGCTTCCAGCCTTTCTGCTTTTTCCTGCATTGTCGTGATAAGCTTAATCGCTTTGTCTTCCGGGTGGAGGATCATTCTCGGATGAGGGAAAAATGTCAAGATAACCGTTTCTCCATTTTTTTGACGGGCGATTTCCTGAAGTCTGCTTATAATTTTTTGATGCCCGATATGCACTCCATCAAACGTACCAATAGTAACCACAGCGTTGCTGATCTTTGAAAACTCATCGATGTGATTATATATTTTCATGGTTTAAGGAATGGCAAAATTAAACTTTTCGCGTATTATTTAAGCTTGTCCTGTTCTTTCAGAGCCTTAATATGATTTACAAGTTCCATCACGCCGAACGCATCCGCAACATGGTAATCCCCGCTTTTGGTGCGTCGGAGGCTGCTCAGATAAGCGCCATTGTTAAGCGATTTGCCAAAGTCATACACCAGCGATCGAATGTAAGTTCCCTTACTGCAAACCACTCGAAAATCAATTTCCGGCAGTTCGATACGGGTCAGTTCAAATACGCTTATACTAACCTTCCGGGTTTTTAGTTCTACATCTTCGCCCCGCCGAGCTTTCATATACAGACGCTCGCCATCAACTTTTACGGCTGAATGTGCTGGCGGATATTGATCCAGTTCGCCAGTAAACATTCTCGTTTTTTCATGAAGTTGTTCCGTGGTAATCTGGCTTATGTCGAATGTCTCGTTGACTTCGGTCTCCATATCATACGAGGGAGTACTTGCCCCTAAGGTCATGGTTCCGGTGTATTCTTTTTCCTGGGCCTGAAATTCGTCAATCTTTTTGGTAAGCTTCCCGGTACAAATGATCAGGAGGCCGGTAGCCAGCGGATCAAGGGTGCCCGCGTGTCCGACTTTAACCTTAATTGGTTTGAATGAATTGCGAATCTTCCCGACAACATCAAAGCTTGTCCATTTATACGGCTTATTGATGAGGAGCATCTCACCATCGGCAAAATTGAATTCAGGGAACTCTTTCGTGGTAATTTCGTCCATCAAATCACTTGAAGATCATGTCCGGAGAGGAGTAATATTAAAAGGATGCCCCCAACGATTATCCGGTACCATCCAAAAAGGCGAAAGCCATGCTTTTGCAGAAATGTTATGAAGTACTTAATCGCAAGCATCGCAATTAGAAATGCTACGACATTGCCTATAATTAAGAGGTTGATTTCTTGTGAACTGATCACATATCCATCTTTGTAGAAGTCGTATAGTTTCTTAGCTGTTGCTCCGAACATTGTAGGAACAGCCAGGAAGAAGGAAAACTCCGCCGCCGCTTTCCTGCTTAATTTTTGAGCCATCCCGCCTACAATTGTGGCTGCCGACCGGGAAGTTCCAGGGATCATTGAAAGGCACTGGAATAATCCGATCTTAAAAGCTGTTGCATAGCTAATCTCACTGGTGTTGTCAATCGTGCCATTCTTGAACCATTTGTCGACGAAGAGCAGTATTACCCCACCAATAAGTAGTGCAATAGCTACAGTAAGTGGACTTTCAAGGAGTTCATCAATCTTGTCGCTCAGAAGCATTCCAAAAAATACGGCTGGCAGGAAGGCCACCAGTAATTTGAAGTAAAAGTCAAGTGTTTGAAAAAAACGTTTGAAATACAATACGATAACTGATAAAATAGCTCCGAGCTGAATGGCAACAGTAAATAGCTTTACAAATTTATCAGATTGAATACCCATCAAAGATGAGCCCAGAATCATGTGCCCGGTAGAAGAAACTGGAAGAAATTCAGTCAGGCCTTCAATGATTGCCAGAACAATAGCCTGAAATACCGTCATTAATTATTATTTGCCGGTTTTTTAAGAATAGCCACAAATCCTATGGCAAACCCGATCAGCACGATGATAGGAGCAATGATAATTTTGCTTGTGCTATAAATATCCGTATCTCCAGCCATGACTATAAATCCCAGAATGACTACAACGATGCTGACGATCATGAGCCTGTAATTAGCTTTTTGGAACACAAAAGGTTCCTGATTGGTTTCCTTAACCGGAGTGTTTTTCTGTGCCATTATCTATAAAGGTCATGTGATTTTAATCGAAGAAACTTGCTAACTGCGAAGTAGGTGCTCAAGCCGGAAATAAGGATTCCAATACCGATGACCCCGAGGAAAACGATAAGGAATTCGAACCAGTTCCGCAAAATTACCATTTCCGGAACCTGTTGCTGTGCGAAATATAATGTGAGCAGGAGCAATATGATAGCAATCAAGCCGGCAAGCAGTCCGTGGAAAATTCCATATGCTAAAAAGGGTTTCCTAATGAAACTCCTTGTCGCACCAACCAATTGCATACTTTTTATCAGGAACCGCTGAGAGTAAATTGCAAGTCTTATAGTGTTGTTAATCAAAGCCACAGCAATGATCAGTAATATGCCCGCAAAGGCTAGAATAACCAGTCCGATTCCCCTGATGTTCTGATTAACCATATCGATCAGTGATTTCTGGTATATAACTTCTTTCACTAAAGGGTTTTTGGTTAGTTGTTCAGAGAATGCCTTAATACTTTGGTTATTCGCATAGTCGGCTTTCATATACACGTCTATTGAAGACAGGAGGGGGTTATAACCCAAAAAATCTACGAAATCCTCACCAAGGTCTTTTGTCAGATTTCTCGCGGCGAGTTCCTTGCTTACATATTGCGTTTTTAAAACGTAGTTATTGGCATCGAGCTGTTTTTGAAGAGCTGTAATGTCCACTTCCTTTGCTCCTTCATTTACAATGATGTTCAATACTATATTTTCTTTCACGTAGTTGGAAAGGTTTTTCGCATGAACCAGAATAAGACCCAACAAACCAGTCATAAGCAAAACCAGTGCAATGCTGATTACTGTGGATACATAAATGGTTTTGGTTTTTCTGGATGAGGTACTCGCTTCGAATTCTTCCATGAACATATATTATATCCGCGAAAATAAAGATTTCACTTTAGAATGAGCGCTTATATGAGTTAAAAATTGTTAAAGGGGGTGAGTTGTACGTTATACGTTGTACGTGGTACGTTGCGAGACGGAAAGACGGACTCTTAACCAGGACGTTTTACTGGGCATTTGGTACGCAGGAGGAAACTTATAACGTATAACGTACAACGTAAAACGTTTTTTGTAATTTCGCACCTTAGTTTTACAAAATGGATTATCAATTCAGAGACATAGAGAAGAGGTGGCAGGGATTTTGGGCAGAGAACCAGACGTTTAAAGTAGATAATAATTCAACTAAACCCAAGTATTATGTTCTGGATATGTTTCCATATCCCTCCGGAGCAGGCCTGCATGTCGGACATCCGCTTGGTTATATAGCATCTGATATTTTTTCACGTTATAAAAGACTTAAGGGCTTTAATGTTTTGCATCCGATGGGATACGATTCATTTGGTCTTCCGGCAGAACAGTATGCCATACAAACAGGGCAGCATCCGGCCATCACAACGGAAACCAATATCAACAGGTACCGTGAACAGTTGGATAACCTGGGTTTTTCATTCGACTGGAGCCGCGAGGTCAGAACGAGTGATCCTGGTTACTATAAATGGACGCAGTGGATATTCATGCTTTTGTTTAATTCCTGGTATAATCTGGATTCAGATAAAGCAGAGAGTATTGACGAGCTTATAAATAAATTTGAGAGTACGGGTAGCGAAGGTATCAAAGCAGTTTGTGATGATGATATAAGCGTTTTTACGGCTACTGAATGGAAAAGCAAATCTGAAGAAGAAAAGCAATTAGAATTATTGAAATACCGCCTTACTTATCTTCGTGAAAGTACAGTGAACTGGTGCGCGGCACTTGGGACAGTTTTAGCGAATGATGAAGTGAAAGACGGATTTTCTGAACGCGGGGGTTATCCTGTAGAACAGAAAAAAATGATGCAATGGAGCATGCGTATCACTGCCTATGCTGATCGGCTCCTCCAGGGCCTCGATACCATCGACTGGCCGGAACCGCTTAAGGAGATGCAGCGGAACTGGATAGGCAAGAGTGTTGGTGCATTGGTCAGCTTTAAGCTTGACGGCCACGAAGGTGCAATAGATGTATTCACTACCAGGGTCGACACTATTTTTGGCACTTCATTCCTTGTTCTTGCGCCTGAACACGAACTTGTAGACCTATTGACTACGTCTGACAGAAAAGAGGAAATCGCTAATTACATCGATCAAACCAAGAAAAAAAGTGAGCTCGACCGGATGGCCGATACAAAAACTGTCTCGGGAGCATTTACCGGAAGTTACGCACTCCATCCCGTTAGCGGTGAAAAAATCCCTGTCTGGATTGCTGATTATGTGCTCGCTGGTTATGGAACTGGGGCTGTTATGGCAGTACCTTCGGGAGATCAACGCGATTGGTTATTTGCAACTAAGTTCGGACTACCGATAGTGGCCATTTCCGATGCACAGATTGACCTTGACCAGCAGGCGGACCCGACCAAGGAAGGGAAATACATAAATTCGGGTCTTATCAACGGACTGAATTATAAAGAGGCAACCACAACTCTGATCAAAAAACTTGAAGAGCTGGGTGCAGGTAAAGCAAAGGTAAATTACCGCTTGCGCGACGCCATATTCGGTCGCCAGCGTTACTGGGGAGAACCAGTTCCAGTGTATTTTAAAGCAGGGCTTCCTCATTTGATGGACGTTGCTGAATTACCCTTGGTGCTACCGGAGGTTGATAAATATCTTCCGACAGAAAGCGGCGAACCACCGCTGGGCAGGGCGGAGAACTGGAAATATCATGGCGAGCTTGAGTATGAATTAAGCACCATGCCCGGCTGGGCTGGCTCAAGCTGGTACTGGTTCAGGTATATGGATGCAAAGAACGAAGGTGAGTTTGCTTCTAAAGACGCGATTGCTTATTGGAAGGATGTGGATCTTTATATTGGAGGATCTGAACACGCTACCGGACACTTACTATATAGCCGTTTCTGGAACAAGTTCCTTAAAGATCTTGGATTTGTGATTGAGGAAGAGCCATTCAAAAAACTCATCAATCAGGGTATGATTCAGGGCAGATCCAATTTTGTGTACCGACTTATCGATGGGGAAGGCAAAGGAACTAATACATTCGTTTCCGCCGGGTTGAGATCACAGTATAAAACCTCAGCAATGCATGTCGACGTCAACATCGTTGACAATGAGATACTCGATATCGCGAAATTCAAGTCGTTCCGCCCGGAGTTTGAAAACGCAGAATTCATTCTGGAGAATGGCAAATATATCTGTGGGGTAGAGATCGAAAAGATGTCAAAGTCTAAGTTCAACGTGGTTAACCCGGATGAACTTGCTGAACGATATGGAGCCGACACGCTGCGCATGTATGAAATGTTCCTTGGTCCATTGGAACAAAGTAAGCCCTGGAACACGAATGGTATTGAGGGGGTTTTCAAATTCCTGCGTAAATTCTGGAAGCTTTTCCATGATGATGACTTCAATTTCAATGTTTCAGATGATGAGCCGTCAAAAGCTGAATTCAAAGCCTTGCATAAGATCATCCGCAAAGTTGAAGAGGATATCGAACGGTTTTCATTCAATACTTCAGTCTCAAGTTTTATGATCTGTGTGAACGAATTGACAGATCTGAAATGTAATAAGCGTAAGATTCTTCAGGACCTTGTAATTGTGCTGCAACCTTACGCGCCACATATAACAGAAGAATTATGGACATTACTGGGGAATGAGGCGGGTTCTATTTCTAAAGCAAGCTATCCTGTATTCAACCCGGAATATTTGGTTGAAAATGAATTTTCTTACCCGGTTTCTATTAACGGTAAGACGAGATTGAATCTGAATATTCCCCTCAACCTGGAGCAGGCAGACATAGAGCCGATTGTTCTTGAAAATGTGGATGTGAAAAAATACATGGAAGGGAAAACTGCGAAGAAAATAATATTCGTAAAAGGGAAAATTATCAATGTTGTAGTTTAACTTCAATACTCCCGAGAATATTTCTTAAATGAACATTTTCTCCAAGTATGAACAGGCCTGGACGATAAATTTCTTTTATCCTTTTTTAAATCGCAAAGTGTAACAATCTCCATTTTCTGCAGACTAATAGCAAACCAATCACATGGAAAGGGCATCGGGATTTCACAGCTGATTTAATATGAATCAGCAACGGAAAAACGACTTTCCAGAGCTCATAACAAAAACAACAAAATAAAATTACATGAAAAGAATACTACTATTACTAAGTTTTATAATCTCTTTCGGAACGGTTTCAGCACAAGGTATAGGTGGAGCCGCACCAGCAGGTGTTACCGGAAGGATTACCGGAACTATCGTGGATTCGATAACGAAGACACCTATTGATTATGCTACTATCGCACTTGGACGCGCCGGTACCACCAGATCAACAAACGGTGCGCTTACTGACGAAAAGGGTGCGTTTAAAATCGAAAACATTGCTGCAGGATCTTATCGCGTAACAATAGCCTTTTTAGGATACCAGACCAAGATCATAGATTCAGTAAAAACTACTGCTGCGAAGCCAGACCTTAATCTGGGCCGAATTCTATTAGCACCTAATTCAAAAGCATTAGGTGAAGTTGTGGTGACCGGAACTACTCCAATTGTAGAGAACAAAATCGATAAGCTAGTTTATAATGCTGAACAAGATGTTGCCATTGCTGGAGGAAATGCAACCGATGTATTGCGTAAAGTGCCCCTTCTTTCGGTTGACTTTGAAGGAAATGTGTCGCTTAGGGGAAGCCAGAATGTAAAGGTCCTGATCAACGGAAAGCCTTCAGGTTCCATGGCTAACAATATGGCAGATGCTCTGAAGGCTATTCCTGCAGATCAGATCAAGAATGTGGAAGTGATCACTTCACCTTCAGCTAAATATGATGCGGAAGGAACTTCAGGTATTATAAATATCATCACCAAGAAAAATAATCTTGCGGGCGTAAGCGGCTCTGTTAACGCCGGGGTTGGTACAAGGCAGAACAGCGGTAATTTAAACCTGAACGCTAAAACTGGTCGTCTTGCAGTTACTGCGAACGGAGGTGGCTTTTATTCATGGCCGCAAACCAGTACTATTTCGTTTAAAAGAGCTTCAAATAACGGTACCCAGGTATTAAGTCAAACCGGTAAAAGTGAATCAGACCGTTTGGCGGCAAATGGATCAATTGGTGCGGATTATGATTTCAATAGCTTCAATTCGATAAGTTCAAACTTGCGTTTGAATGGTTTCAATACAAAGGTTGACGGAAGTAATATAAATGAAAATACGTTTGGCGGAGCACCTGTGGTGTTTACGCGCTTGAGTGATAATTCAATCGAAATGAATGGTTTCGACTGGAGCAGTGATTACCTGCATAAATTCAAAAAGAAGGATCAGCAGATATCATTTGCCTATCAGTTGTCGCACAGTGTGCAGTTGAATGATTATACGACAGATTTCTCGAATACGGTGATTGATGAGTATGGCGATAACGACGCAGACAATACTGAGAATACAATCCAGGTAGATTACACACATCCGTTCAAAAAGGTAACATTGGAGACTGGTGTAAAAGGTATCTTACGAGATATAGTTAGCGATAACCGCACTCGTAATCTTAATTCAACAACAGGTGTCTTTACCCCAATAGCTGCTCGTACCTACATTTATGATTACAATCAGGATGTGTATTCAGCCTACGCGACACTGGGTTTTACCTTGGCCAAGAAATATGGAATCAGAGCCGGTGCCAGATATGAAGCCACCGAAATAGAAGGTGATGCAAGAAGTGCAGGAACAGGCGTTTCTCCTTTTAGCAGCAGCTATTACAATCTGGTGCCAAGTTTTGTAATTTCAAGAACTTTTAAGGATTATTCATCTATTAAGTTAAGTTATAACCAGCGTTTGCAAAGGCCAAGCTTATTTTATCTGAATCCTTTCCTGAACAGTGCTGATATATTTAACCAGTCGCAAGGAAATCCGTCACTAAAACCTGAGCTTTCTCATAACATTGAATTCAACTATTCAATGTTTGTTAAGACTACAGTGGTCAATGCATCCGTGTTCTATCGCAGAACGAATGATATTATAGAGAGCTTTATTCTTCCAACCAGTGTCGTTGACCCAACTACGGGGAACACCGTTTCCGGATCGAAAACAACCTACCGTAACGTAGGTAACAATAACTCCGTAGGTTTCAACTTTTTTGGTCAGATCAATCCGGTAAAACCACTCACACTTCGGGGTAATTTTAACGTATTTACATACGATATCAATACCAATAGTTCAGTAGTTGTTGCAAATACCAATTCGGGCGTACAAATGCTTTACAATGGTTTCTTAATGGGGACTTATGCTTTCCCTAAAGGCTTAACCTTTGAAACTTTCCTGATCACTAACTCTCCGCGCCGTACGGCTCAGGGTCGTAATCCCTCATTCAATATGTGGAACCTTGGGTTAAAGAAGGAGATTATGGCGAAAAAGGGAAGTATAGGCCTTACCGTTATTGATCCATTCAATGAGAACAAGAATTTCCGTCAAAATATTACTGGCAGTGATTTCACTCAGACTAGCAATTTCTCGCTTCCATTCAGATCCTTTGGTATGAGCTTCAGCTATCGTTTTGGAAAGATGACCATGCAGGCTCCAAGGAAAAAACGCGGTGTTACTAATGATGACTTGAAACAGGAGCAACAACCCACAGGAAATCAATAAGTAGATTAATCTTCATATTAAACACCGGCACTGTATAGTGTCCGGTGTTTTTTGTTTCTGCCCGACCGGTTGTAATACACCCATTTTGTACATTTGCTCAAATTCAGTTTATGAAAATTATATCACTCTTGCCAGCAGCCACAGAAATCGTATGTGCCCTTGGTCTTCAAGATCAGTTGGTCGGACGCTCGCACGAATGTGATTTCCCCGAAAGCGTGAAAGAACTCCCTATCTGTTCATCTGCAAAATTTACATCAGGGTCTGATAGCCTCGAAATTGACCGACAGGTCAAAGAAATACTTACCGACGCCTTGTCTATTTATACCATCGACAAGGAGTTGATCCGGACACTAAATCCGGATGTTATCATTACACAGGCCCAATGCGAGGTTTGTGCGGTTAGCATAAAAGATGTTGAATCTGCACTTGAAGGCTTGTTGGATAAGGAATGCAGAATAGTTTCTTTGGAGCCTAAGGGCCTGGCAGATGTTTACACTGATATTAGTCTTATCGCTGATATTCTTGGAGTTCGGAGCGAGGCTGATCATCTACTAGAAAGATCGAATGAGCGACTGGATATAATCCGGCACAAGCTAAAATTTATTACAGAAAAGCCAAAAGTTGCCTGCATTGAATGGCTTGCTCCTTTGATGGTGGCAGGCAATTGGACTCCCGAGCTCGTTGATATTGCCGGGGGTAACGCAATATTGGCCTTAAATGGCCACCATTCTCCCTTTGTTGATTTTCAGGAGATCGTTCAGGAAGATCCGGATATTATAGTTGTTATGCCCTGCGGATTTTCTATACAGAGAACACTGCAAGAGATTAATCTATTGTTGCAGCTCCCCGGGTGGGAAGAACTTAAAGCTGTTAAGAATAACCGGATATATATCGCAGATGGCAACCAATATTTTAATCGCTCAGGTCCCAGGTTAACAGACAGTATTGAAATTCTAGCTGAGATAATTAACCCAAAACAGTTTGTTTTCGGTTATGAAGGCACTGGCTGGGTTAAATTTGGGATATAAGTGATTGTAAGACCTCAGCTAAAAGGAGATAAACTGATCAATTTGCTGATTTGTGAACCTGATGGTATCCTCTTTAAACAAATTTCCATGGTCATCCAATTCTTTATGAATAGCAGGAATGTGGATCCGCAGCGGGAGGACATGCATATTGATATAGTGGCAAATACCCGTAAAATGATCAACACCGCGAATGTTGCCATACTTACCTGAGGATAATCCTACAAGGGCAGCCTTCTTACCATAAAAGCTTTCCGGGAATTTGCAGGCATCAATGAATGTTTTAAGAATGCCGGGGAAGCCACCGTTGTATTCAGGAAATATAAACAGAAATTTGCTGGTGAATGTCACTTTATCCTGGATTGGCTGGAAGGCTTCGCTCCGCTGTCCGTACAGATCTGTGCCGATTAAATGATGCGGCAAATCGGTAAGCGAAAGCAGGTCTGCTTCGTATCCTTTCGACAAAATTTGTCTCTGATAATATGCAGCCAGCTTCAGCGTATAACTTCCTTCCCGGTTTGTGCCTGAGACAATAGTGATCATTTTTGTTGATAAGATGTGCAAAACGAAAATCGCCCCGCCGGTTAAATAGTTTTAAGTTTGTTATCTTTAGTCCTTGGTAAAATGCCATCCAGACATATCAAAAGTATTGTTTTTTACTGCGATACCGCTATAAAGAGATATACTTAATATCAGTTATTTGTAAATATTTTCTAGAAATGGGTAAAATCATCGCGTTAGCCAACCAGAAAGGTGGCGTTGGGAAAACAACCTCGTCGATAAATCTGGCAGCCAGTTTAGCTGTGCTTGAATATCGTACATTATTGGTTGATGCTGATCCGCAGGCTAACTCAACTTCAGGCATCGGTTATGATCCGCGCACAATAAAAGCCAGCATTTACGAATGTATAATAAATGAGATAGACCCGGCAGACGCTATCCAAAGCACCGATACGCCGAATCTTGATTTGTTGCCTGCTCACATTGACCTGGTTGGAGCCGAAATTGAGATGATCAATTTGGCTGATCGGGAATTTAAAATGAAGGCGGTACTGGAAAAAATCCGTGATAACTACGACTTTATTATCATCGATTGCTCCCCGTCCTTAGGATTGATCACTATTAATGCCTTAACTGCATCGGATTCAGTAATAATCCCTGTTCAATGCGAGTATTTCGCTTTAGAAGGCCTGGGTAAACTGTTAAATACCATCAAGATCGTTCAAAACCGTTTAAATACTGAACTTCAGATCGAAGGCATATTATTGACGATGTATGATGTTCGTCTCCGCCTATCTAACCAAGTAGTGGAAGAGGTGAAGACACATTTTCAGGATCTTGTATTTGATACGATCATCCAGAGAAATACCCGATTAAGCGAAGCCCCTAGTTATGGTATCTCCGTAATTATGCACGATGCAAATTGTAAAGGAGCAATCAATTATCTTAACCTGGCCCGCGAAATCATCCGTAAGAACGGACTCGTGTCGAATGAAGAAGCCGAAAAGCAAGCATTAGTTTAGTTATTTTATGATCCATCAGAAGAAAACAGGCCTGGGGAAAGGATTAAGAGCATTATTGGACGATTCAGATCTGCCGGAAAATGACAGAAAACAGCAAATTAGCAGTGAAAGTACCTCATTAGGATCTATAAGTTTTGTTAAAATAAATCAGGTTGAAGTCAACCCTTTTCAGCCCCGTACCGATTTTGATATCGAAGCTCTTCAGGAGCTATCAGAATCGATTAAGCTCCAGGGACTGATCCAGCCGATAACGGTAAGAAAAGCTGGCCAGAACTCCTATCAGCTGATATCTGGTGAGCGCCGACTAAGAGCATCTAAGCTTGCCGGGCTCACGGAAATACCTGCTTATGTTCGCACGGCAAACGACCAGCAAATGCTGGAAATGGCCCTCATCGAAAATATTCAGCGTGAAAACCTGAATGCCATTGAAGTCGCGTTAAGCTTCCAGCGAATGATCGATGAGTGTAACCTGAAGCAAGAGGAACTGGGAAGCAGGGTCAGCAAGAACCGTTCGACCGTTACAAATTATTTGCGCCTTCTAAAACTTCCTCCTGCCATACAAGCCGCAATCCGTGATAAGGAAATCTCCATGGGCCATGCCAGGGCTTTAATTTCAGTAGAAAACCCGGACCAGCAGCTGTACATTTTTCAGGAGATAATCAACCACGGGCTATCAGTCAGAAAAGTTGAGGAGTTGGTCCGACAGATAGAGAAATCGGGTAAACCTAAAAGCTCGCCAACTAAGAAAGACGGGATATCTTTTCAATACATGAAGATCCAGGATGATTTAGCATCGAAATTTGCTACCAATGTCAAGTTAAAACTAAAAGACAAAGGAACTGGTTCTATAGAAATTACGTTCATGTCTGATGATGATCTGAACCGAATTTTGGAAATGTTAGACTGGTAATGATTCGTAAACTTTTAAGCTTAATCTTTTGTGTGTGTCTTCTGACGCAGATTAACGCTTATTCCCAAAATACCGATACCATCCCGCAAAGGAAACAGGCGAAACCGGAGCTTGCTCCAAACGGTGTCGTTAAAGATTCGGCTCGCCTTGCCATTGAAGCAATGCCCCGAATTGCTGCACGCAGATCGGCCATGCTGCCCGGACTTGGACAAATTTATAACAAGCGCTGGTGGAAAGTACCACTCGTTTATGGCGGTTTTGTGGGAATAGGGCTAGTTTACGAGTTTAATCAACAACAGTATAAAATTTTCCTCAGGGAGGCCCAATACCGCCAGGAAGACCCTTCGAAGGCCAATCCTGCGTGGAAGGGAGTCACAGATGAGGGAATAATTCGAGTGAAAGATAACTACAGGCGAACCCGTGACCTTTCCATATTAGCTGGCGTGGCTTTTTATGCGGTGCAAATTATAGATGCATATATCGACGCAAAATTCTACCGTTTTGACGTTTCAAACGACCTGTCTATCAGACTTACACCAGTGACCCAACCCTCCTCAATTTATAATGCAGTAACACCTGTGAGCCCTGGAGTCGGTTTTAAAGTCAGGCTATCTTTATAATTACTTTATTTTTTAAGCTAAATTACAAACCAGCAATCAGAGCAAACCCGCCAGTTAAAGGATTTAATGGAATCATGGTAGCACTATTGCAATCAAAAATCAAATTCTAATCAAATGAAAATAGCTATTCTGGGTTATGGAAAGATGGGGCAGATAATTGAGCAGTTGGCAATTGAACGAGGACATGACATTGTCTTAAAAGTAAATGCAGATAATTTGCAGGATCTGACCACAGCTAATCTTAAAAATGCTGATGTAGCTATAGATTTCAGTACTCCTGATTCTGTATTGCAAAATATTGAAGCGTGTTTCTCTTCAGGAGTACCGCTTGTAGTCGGGACGACTGGCTGGTATGGACGATTACAGGAAGTGAAAAACAAATGCCTTGAAGGTAACAATACCTTATTGTATGGGTCTAATTTCAGCGTTGGGGTAAATATTTTCTTTTTTGTTAACAAGATCCTGGCGAAGATCATGGACCGGTATCCTCAGTACGAGGTACAGGTGGAAGAAATTCATCACACCGAGAAACTTGACGCTCCGAGCGGCACCGCTATGAGTATTGCCGAAGGAATTATCGGGGGGCTCAGCCGAAAAAGTGAATGGGTTAATGAGCTAGTCGGAGGAAATACAGAACTGATTACCAAGCCCGATCAGCTGTTAATTGAATCACATCGGATAGAGGATGTTCCCGGTACTCATACGGTAATCTACAGCTCGGAAGTAGACGACATTGAGTTTAAGCATAAGGCCCACAGCCGGGCAGGATTTGCGCTTGGGGCGATCTTGGCGGCAGAATGGGTGCACGGGAAAAAGGGATTTTTTAATGTCACGGATATGTTTGATTTTAGCGTTTAATTTTTTGTTATATAAAACAACATGAACTGGAAATTTTGGAATAAAGATAAGTCGAAGGAAAAAACAAAAAAGGTTAAGAAGAGTGCCGGAAGGGAGTGGTTTGATGCAATACTATTTGCTGTAATTGCCGCTACTCTTATACGTGGACTTTTCATTGAAGCCTATACGATTCCAACTGGTTCAATGGAAAAGACATTACTTGTAGGTGACTTTCTTTTCGTGAGTAAAGTTAACTATGGAGCAAGGATGCCAATTACACCGGTTTCGTTTCCCTTCGCGCATCATACAATGCCAGTTACGGGAACAAAAGCGTACTGGGATGGAATTCAATGGAAATACAGACGTCTTCCCGGTTTGAGTAAGGTAAAGCGAAATGATGTAGTAGTATTTAACTACCCGATGGATGCTGATGCTCCCTTATCACGGCCAGTTGATAAACGTGAAAATTACATCAAAAGGTGTCTGGCTATAGGCGGAGACACTGTTAGCATTATAAATGCCCAGGTATATGTAAACGGCAAGGCAGCCGAAGTGCCAGAGTTTGGCGAAAAATATTATAAGGTACAGTCCGACGGAACCGAGTTCAATCCACAGACTTTACAGGACATGCACATTGAAGCTCAGCGCTCCGGAGAAGATGAATATTTCTTCAATATGACTGGTGCTGATGCCGCAGTGGTGAAAAAATGGAGCAACGTCAAATCTGTCACAAGGTATATCGCGCCAACTGATCTACAAATTTTTCCTCATAGCCCAAGCCACAAGTGGTCGGCCGACAACTTTGGACCGCTAATTATCCCTGAGGAAGGATGGACCGTCAAACTTGATAGTACAACATTCCCATTATATGAGCGAGCAATTGGTTTATACGAAGGAAATAAAGTTGAGCGCTCCGGGAACAATTTCTTGATCAATGGTAAGCAAGCTTCGACCTACACATTCAAAATGAATTATTATTGGATGATGGGTGATAATCGCGATAACTCCCTCGATTCACGATACTGGGGCTTTGTACCTGAAGATCACATTGTGGGTAAGGCCTTGTTCGTTTGGATGAGCTGGGACACCAACGGTTCATTCTTCAATAAGATTCGTTGGAGCAGGATTTTGGACGGGATAAATTAGAGGCCTGAAGTCGGATATCTGATTAATTTCCGAAGTCTGACCTTTAACGATCAGATGTAATTCCGCCCTGCTTCAGTCCTGCGACTTCAGGGTTCCGACCTCATTCAACATTATACCTGTAAATAAACCTCGATAGATTTCCATTTATATCGGTACCCTCAACAGTGGCTTTGTAATTCCCTTTATTGTCGCCGTTATAAAATTCGAAAGACATATTTCCATTCTTATCGGTGAATATTCTGGGGTTCCAATAAACTGTAGTTCGTAGATCTGATCCCGAGCTACGGCTTTCCGGCGTAAGGTACTTAGGAGAATAGAATTCGCGGCTTTTGATAAATCCTTGCGGATTAAACGTTAATACGTTATTTGGCGGGAATAACTTCTTAAGATCAGCAGCTGTAACCGGCTTTTTAGCATCCTTTTTAGAGTAAATTGAAAGTACCCCATTAGTACCGTAGGTCCGGTTTACCAGGCCGAGGTCGTCTTTGAGGAAAATCTCCACGCTCTCAACATCTGAAGGAACGATATTATTTACAAAGGTCGCTTCAATTTGCATACCGTCTAAGAAAATGGCCACAGGAACCCTTAATCCGCTATTGTAAACCCGTGTGACGTAAAAATTATTATCAGCATATGTCAGCCCCATAGCAGCTCCCTGCAAACAGCTTATCATTACATTACAACCCTTAAATCTTTCATTCTCGAGTGTATGATCGGCAAGCATACTTAGGCCCGAGAGTGCAGGATAATCATTATGGCTGGCTTTTTTTATAGGTGCAGCTTTAACTACAACCTCCTGCAGCATTTGAGCCGTTAATCGGTATTGGCGCTGACTATTTTGGAGGTAAGGACTTAGAATACTATCGATGTTGAGTGCTTCCGATGGCGCGTTGACATTTTTTGTTACACCCGGGAATGCAGAGCCGTCAAGCATAATCATCATGTTTCTTGCTCCTGTTGCTGTCCTCGCGGTAATGGAGGCTTCAGCAGAATCGGGAAGAACCACGTTTTTAAACCTGAATATCCCATTAGCATCCGTTAAAGCTTCGGCATAAAATCTACTTTTGGGAACTACCAATTTTAATGAACCTTTTGAAACGGGCATTCCATTGGCAGATCTTAACGTTCCTGAAAACTCCATACCTTGCTCAGGTAGAAAACTGATGTTTGGCGTTTTGTTAGCCAGAATATCCTTGTAAGCAAATTTACGGTAACCCTGGGTCAGCATAAGAAGATCCAGATCAGCACGTTTTTTCTCATTAACCTGGTTAAAATAATAATTCGGATCCTCGATAAAACCTTTCAATTCAGAGGACAAAAGAAAGGAACTCAGTATAGTAGTCTCCTTATTTTCATCATGAGGAACTTTAGTCTCATTTACTACTGAGATGGAAAAATTTCCTTCCACCGGCACATTATTGGCCTTAGCCGTTACGGTCATCTTAACAGGCTGCCTGACTCCATAAGTCTTTTTATCGCTATTTACTGTTAAAGTGACGACCTCCTGATGTTTTATGAACACCAATCGCTCAGTTACCGGCTCACCGGATGAGGTAAACAGGGTGACCTGGGTGATGCCTGTAGGAAATTTATCTTTTGGAATTGAGGCGGAAAATGAAGAAGCCGTTAGGGATGCTTTGGCGGCGTAGCATATAACTCCTTTGCTTCTGGCAACAATATAAAAACTCTTATTTTGGTTTGAAGTGAAATAGCTGTTATTACTTGTAATCCGTAACAATAGGTTGGTGGGATCGGTATTGATTACTGACAGAACAATTCCTGCCGATTTAGCTGTCGGAAGTGTTACGGTCTTTTTTATACCGTTGGAAAATATAAGGTTTGCTTTGTAAGACTGTCCTGCTTCCGGGGCGAGCGCAAAAACACCCATTCCAAGATGCTGTGATTCTAGTGTTGAAACAATTTTTCCGGCGTTGTCAACAATTTCCCCGCTAACGCCTATGCCAAGTCCTTTTTCACCGACGGCTTTAAAACCAATCTTCGATCGTACTCCTTCTACAGATTCACCACCCTCAGGAAAGAATTGGATATCAGCATCCGCAAAGGAATTCTTCAGCGGAAATATTGAAGTTAACTGCTTATCATCGGAGGTTTCGAGGACAGTTTCTAAAACACCTGCATCCAGGGCAGCTTTCTGATTCGCAGTGAGAGCAAGAGTCAATACCCCGTTAGCATCTGTTGTGCCCCGACCCTTGGAAAGATCTTCAAAGTTGGAAATTAACCGCCATCCGACCCGCGCATTTGCAAGCGGCTTACCCTCCGGATCTTTGTATGAAATCTGCACATTTGTCCTTGGTGAGCCGCCAATTTCCTCTCCCTTCATCGAAATAGAGGTGATGACTTTTCGGCTAATTGCATTTCCGATCTGAATATTTTTATTGAAGAAATACGATTCGTCACCGTTCAGCATCCAGTAAGTATAAGCGCGAACCCGATAATTTCCTGATCGATATACTAGCGGGTCTAAGGTTAGACTACCATAGGCCGACGTATTTACCACTGGTAATCGCATCGCCCTGGTAACTGTATCCTTATCGGAAATTAGATCAACATAAACTATTTTACTTAGGTCGGATGGCTGATCCTGACCTCCAGCGATGTAGGCTTTAAACCAAATCGTATCCCCAACAGCATAATAGGGTTTATCAAAGTGCAGATAGACTTTCTCTGTTGGAAATTCGTCGATTAACTTCTGATTTTTTTCGATTAAGCTATTGAGATTCAGGGTATCCTGAGAATAGGCTAGGCTTGTCTGCAGGACGATGCAGGAAACGAAAAGTAAACGTAGAATTCTCATGCAATAAATATGGTATGATATATCGCTAATATAAAGAAATGGCTATCTATAAAAGGAAACGAAGATGCGTTTAACATATTTTAACTGGGAGGAAGGAGGCATGAAGCAGAATGGATTTTTTTCCTGTTTCCTACCTCAGACCTTTGACTGCAGACCTTTAACGCCTAACTTTGCCGCCATCTCATTCAAATCATCATACACTGCATCTATTATCGGTATTCCTGAAATTTTTCTCTCCTTTTCAGCAAGAAGTTCGGGCTCGCCAGGAATTACTACACCCTGGTCAGGGGAAATTGGTGTAGCAGATTTAAAGCGCTCAATCCAATTATCCAGATGAGATTTAAATTCATCAACCGGCCTAAATCCATCTACCCGCATAGCGCCTAAAAAATGGCCTATTCCTTCGCCAACGGGATTGTCAGATGGTTCAAGGAATGCGACAAAAGGAGGGACCCATGGACCATAATTTGCCCCTGAAAGAACCGCTGACAGGATATCTACGGTTGCGCTGAGGCCGAACCCCTTATGGCTGCCATGGTCGCGGTCACTTCCAAGAGGAAGTAAGGAGCCGCCTTTCTTAAGTTCATGGGGATCAGTTGATGGATTTCCGTTTTTATCCTGAATCCACCCATCAGGAACCGGTTTGCCCGAACGTTGTGCAATCTCAAGTTTTCCATTCGCAGCCGATGAGGTGGCCATATCAATAATTACGGGCGGAAATTTACCCGCAGGAAATGCATAACACATTGGATTAGTCCCAAGCATTCTTTCATTAGCAAAAGTCGGCGCCACCAGCGGGCTCGCATTAGTCATGGCAAAGCCGATCATATCCTTTTCAAGGGCTAACATCGTATGGTAACCAGCAATGCCAAAGTGGTTGGAATTCTTTACAGATACCCAGCCAGATCCAAATTTTTCAGCCTTTTCGATTGCCACTTTCATAGCAAATGGCGCTACCACCAAACCCAAACCTGCATCGCCGTCTACGGTTGCAGTTGTCGGTGTTTCATGAACGATTCTGATATTAGGCTTTGGGTTGATTCGCTTCTTTTCCCAAAGACGGACATATCCGCTTAGTCTTGCCACTCCATGTGAATCGATACCGCGCAGGTCGGATTTTATCAATACATCAGCTGCAAGTTTCGCGTGCTCTGACGAACACCCCATCTTTAAAAAAGTGGAAATAGTAAAATTTCTAAGGGTATCCTCAGTGAACGTATAAAATGCCATGAAAACTATTCTTCTAAAATGGTAAACTTTGGTTCCAGAGGCCGGAAATTAGAAACCAGTGCATTAATAAATTCCTGGCCATACTTCACATAAAAGAGACCAAAGTTCTCCGTCCGTTCTTGCAGACCCCCACGCGGGAAAAGCTTGTCCTTGATTGAGTCGATTTGAATGAGAGCATCAGAGAAATTTCGCTTCTCAGCTTTCATCATTTTCTTTTCGAGATTTTTTATGGACTTCTGCAGTCGGGCACTAACGGCCTCCGAACTTGGAGCCAGGGTAGGATCGATCTTATATGCTCTCGCACCTATCCTTTCGAAGATATGAGTCAACTCCGTCAGCTCGTCATCTAAGTTTAGGTTATGGCTGCTGTGTTTTGTAACCCATTCTTTTCTAAGTTTTTCAGTTTCTTTAAAGATGTCGTGAAAGCCCAAATCCATCCTGTTAAGTTTAGACGTAAGGCTGTTTGACGTAATCAAAGCCGAATTTCTAAGAAGCAGGACTGGAAAATCTATCTTGTAAAAATCAAAGTTTTCCTTTAACTGAAGCCAATAGACAATTTCTGCTGCTCCTCCGATATATGCCAGATTAGGCAATATAACTTCCTGATATAGCGGCCGCATAACTACATTAGGACTAAAGCGTTCAGGGAAATCTTCAATTTCTTTTCGAAGTTCTTCTTGGGAAAAACTGACTTCGGTATTAAGAACCATGTACCTGCTATCACTGAAAATGATTCGTTCACGCAGATTATCCTTCAAATAGAAAAAGTTTATTTCTCGGGGATTTACCTGGGTGTCTAGTCCCAGATCCTGAAGCTGCTGACTCGATTTTGAGATGTTTTTAAAGCTGTGTTGTTCGGTAATATCACGGTAAATAATTTCTGAAAACTGGCTTTTTAGTCTTCGGTCGTCAGCGTTTAATATGACAAGACCGTATTCTTTGAAAAGAGAATTGACAATTGCACGAGTTGCGTCTGCCAAATTTGACTGTTCAGTATAAGCCTTTTGCATTAATTCCGCCAGGGCGGATGCATGATTTGAAACTCCTAAAGTACCGATGTATTCTCTGAGTACCTTTGAAATGTCTTTAGTAGAAATGCGACCCGTTGCACCCTGGGATTCTAAATCCCACTTTATCTTTTTATCAGCAATGTAAGTATGGTTAATCTCTGCAAAATCATGATCTTCTGCAGCCATCCAATAAATTGGAATGAAATCTTTATCAGGGAAATTTGCCTTTAATTCTTTCGCTAGATTTATTGCAGTAACTATTTTATAAATAAAATAGAGAGGACCTGTAAAAAGATTAAGCTGGTGACCGGTGGTTACGGTGAAGGTGCTTTTTTTTAAAAGAAGATCTATGTTGGTGCGAACGGGTTCAGGAGTGGGGTGGCCTAGGTTCTCGTACTGTTCTTTCAGCACTTCCACCAGAACTTCCCTGTCGGACTTGTTGTTTTTTGTTTCAATGAATTTTCTGAAGCCATCGATATCCGCACTGAAGTTAACAAATGACTTCAATTGAGGGTCGTTTTCCAAATAGCGAATTATTGCAGGTGAGAAACTTTTCGTTTCGCTGTAATCAATATAATTTGCCTTCATTTAGAAACGAAATTAGAGGAATTTGTGGAATTCTCTCAGGGGTATCGATTATTTGACAATTTGTCCATACAGATCGAAATCTTCCGCCCGGTCAATTTTAACATTTACGAAAGTTCCCGGTGTGGCATAATCAACGCTGGCGTTTAACAGAACCTCGTTATCCACTTCCGGAGAATCGAATTCAGTCCGGCCAATAAAGAAATCACCCTCTTTTTTGTCAATCAAAACTTTAAATTTCTGGCCGATCTTTAGCTGGTTTTTTTCGTACGAGATATGCTGCTGCACGCCCATAATTTCATCCACACGTTCCTGCTTTACTTCTTCAGGAACGTCGTCGATCAGTTGATGCGCATGCGTTTTCTCCTCATGGGAATAGGTGAAACATCCTAATCGTTCAAAACGTGTTTCCTCGACCCAATCTTTCATCTCCTGGAAATCCTGGTCTGTTTCACCCGGATAGCCGCAGATTAGGGTTGTACGCAAAGCTATACCCGGCACCTTATCGCGTATAGAGTTTACAAGGTCTACGGTTTTTTGTCGTGTAATCCCCCGGCGCATTGAACTCAGCATATTATCGGTTATGTGCTGAAGCGGCATGTCAAGATACTTACAAATGTTATCCCGCTCATTCATAACATCTAGAATATCCATCGGAAAGCCCGAGGGGTAAGCGTATTGAAGCCGGATCCACTCAATTCCGTTCACATCAGAAAGGTTTCTGAGCAAGTCAGCCAGATTTCGTTTACCGTAGAGATCCAATCCGTAATAGGTGAGGTCCTGGGCAATAAGGATTAATTCTTTTGTTCCGTTTTTTGCAAGATACTTTGCTTCTCTGACCAGTTCATCGATCGACTTTGACACATGCTTACCCCGCATCAGAGGGATTGCACAGAATGAGCACGGCCTGTTACAGCCTTCCGCTATTTTAAAATAAGAAAAGTGTGAGGGGGTTGTTAAAAGCCGTTCGCCTACGAGTTCATGTTTATAATCAGCTCCGATAGAAGACAAAAGATTCTGCAGGTCGTTGGTGCCAAAAAATGAGTCAACGTTCGTTATTTCAGCTTCCAGTTCAGGTTTGTATCTTTCAGAAAGGCATCCGGTAACAATAACTTTCCCAACTTTTCCTTCATCTTTTAACTGGCTGTATTCCAGAATAGTATCAATGGATTCCTGCTTTGCATTATCAATGAAACCGCAGGTATTAATAACTATGATATCGTTATTGTTCAGTTTTTCAGCCTCATGAATTACATCCATCTGGTTTCCCCTCAGCTGCCCCATAAGGACTTCTGAATCATGAATGTTTTTAGAACATCCGAGGGTGATGACATTCACCCTGGGCTTTACTGCTACGCTGGTACTGATCTTAGTCTTCATTTAATCTAATTCTCTTATTTAAAAAGCGAGTCTACAAACTCCTGCTTGTTAAATAACTGAAGGTGGTCTATGCCTTCACCCACACCAATATATTTTACAGGGATCTTAAACTGATCAGAGATTCCGATAACCACACCGCCTTTGGCCGTGCCGTCAAGTTTTGTAAGTGCAAGTGCGTTTACCTCGGTCGCCTGAGTAAATTGCTTGCATTGCTCGATTGCATTTTGACCCGTCGATGCATCCAGAACGAGCAATATCTCGTGCGGTGCACCCGGTACCACCTTTTGCATTACCTGTTTAATTTTGGTAAGCTCGTTCATTAGGGCAACCTTATTATGTAAACGTCCAGCGGTATCGATAATTGCCACATCGTCTCCGTTTGCGACAGCCGACTGCAGGGTGTCGAACGCAACCGAAGCCGGGTCAGAACCCATTGGCTGCGCGACTACCCGAACACCAACACGCTCGCCCCATAATTTTATTTGGTCTACTGCAGCTGCGCGAAAGGTATCAGCCGCACCAAGTACAACCTTATTGCCTGCAAGTTTAAGTTTGTGAGCCAATTTGCCGATGGTAGTCGTCTTACCAACTCCGTTAACACCAACAACCATAATTACATACGGCTTATGACTCCCATATTCAAAGTTCCGGAAATCGTTGCTGTTATTTTCTGATAGAAGCTTTTGTATCTCTCCACGCAGGATGCCGTTAAGCTCAGATGTATTTACGTATTTGTCCTCCGCGACACGAGCCTCAATGCGTGAAATGATTTTCAGTGTTGTCTGAACCCCAACGTCAGACGTTACCAAAATTTCCTCCAGCTCATCCAAAACATCCTCGTCAACTGTTGATTTACCGACAACAGCCTTAGTGATTTTTGAAAACAGACCCTCTCTGGATTTTTCTAAACTCTTATCGAGAGCTTCCTGTTCCTCAACGTTGTTTTCTTTCTTTTTGAAAAAATCGAATAATCCCATGGACGTTATACGTTTTACGTTGTACGTTTTACGTTGAGTTATACGTAACACGTTCTACGCGATGAGTTAATAAGTTCTATGTGATACGTGTACGTTGTGTATAGGTCATGCAATAGGCGATTTGACGTACAACTTACAACGTACAACGTATAACTAAAAAAAGCCCCCCAACGTCAATACGCGGGCGGCTTTTCTTAAGTTCAATTTACTAATTATTGACCGCTTTTACCGGCAATAGCGTCCTTCACGTGATCGTTATGAACGATAATTTCTTTAAATGAGTAAGCACCAGTTTTTGGAGACTTAGTCATTGTTATAACCTTAGAGTATTCTTTACCAGCTCCGGTTTTTAGGGTTGCAACTACTTTCTTTGCCATTTCTTTTTGAGTTGTAAGTTATAGATTGTAAGTTATAAGTAGATGCTTAGAACTTAGTACTTATAGCTTAGTACTTATAACTTCTATTTAATTTCTTTGTGAACAGTCACCTTTCTTAGAACAGGGTTAAATTTCTTTAACTCCAAACGCTCCGTGGTGTTCTTTTTATTTTTTGTTGTAACGTAACGAGACATTCCAGCCATGCCACTTTCTTTGTGCTCGGTACATTCTAAAATAACCTGAACTCTATTACCTTTCTTAGCCATTGTACTTTGATGTTTTACGTTCTACGTCCTACGTTCTACGTCTGGGTGCGCTTGCACGTACAACGTATAACGTAATACGTATAACTTATATATACCCTTTTTTAAGGAACTTATTAATTACGGCTGTAATGCCATTTTTGCTGATGGTTTTGATCGCTGAAGTTGAAACTTTCAACGTGATCCATCTATCTTCTTCTGGAATGTAAAACTTTTTTACATGCAGGTTAGGGTAAAACTTACGTTTAGTTTTTACGTTCGAATTAGAAACGTTAAAACCGTTCATCGCCATTTTCCCGGTTAAATCACAAATTCTCGACATGACTCTATGTGTATCTTTATTATTAATCCAACTCTTTAAAGAGTTTGCAAATATCGGGAGAAAAAATCAGATACGCAAGAGTTTGGGAGAAAATTAACCAAGAAAAAGACTGGATCGTGAAAGTTGAAAGTGGGAAAGGGAAAGTTGAAAGGGAAATCTGAGATGGGTGTACTCTCTCATCGCTGCAGTTTTTGACATGAAGATCATTTTAGCCGAATAACTGCCCTGGCAGAAAGCAGCCGTTGCGCCCCGGTTTAGCGCGCAATTGAATTGCTGCTAGGTCAGTTTGGACAATTGCTAACCGAGACGACGATGAATAGTGGCAATGCCACCACCAATTAAAACTGATCGACGCAAGCAGCTTTGGCTAATACCTGTTTGAGTAATAAAGTCAGGGCGTCTTTGCCAAACTACTGCGAAGAGCAGGACCATCGTTCCCTAAGGATTACTGGACCTGCTTTTCAAAATATCATTCAAAAAATAATGCTGTATAGCCGTCATAATTGTCCTGTCCGCTTTTTTTCCAGTCTTACCCTATCACATTTCAATAGCTAAAATCTTTATTCTATTGACATAAAGCTAACCGATGAAGTGTACGTACACGTTGCGCTTATTGACTTCTTTCTCCCCCGTCACAAATCTTATACACGATAATGCTCCATCCACTTGCTTCCTATACATGAGAAAACTATTTTTACCCCACAAACGACAAATTCGTGCTGCATAAGCAGTGTGAAAGAATATTTTTTATACTAATAAAATGGATCTTCGTATTAATTCTTTTGACGATTACAAACGTGTTTATGAATACAGTGTTGCTGAGCCTGAAAATTTTTGGGCCGGCGTTGCTGATACTTTTACCTGGAAGAAAAAATGGGATAAGGTTTTGGAATGGAACTTTGTTGAACCAAATGTACAATGGTTTAAAGGTGCCAAATTAAATATCACGGAAAACTGCCTTGATCGCCACCTGGAAAAGGATGGTGATAAAACAGCCCTGATCTGGGAGCCTAATGACGTCGAAGAGCACTACCGTAAATTCACTTATAAAGAGCTTCATTTTAAAGTTTGCCAGTTTGCCAATGTTTTAAAGAATAACGGCGCAAAAAAAGGTGACCGCATTTGCATATATATGCCGATGGTGCCTGAACTGGCGATTGCTGTTCTGGCTTGTGCACGTATCGGAGCTATTCATTCTGTTGTCTTCGGTGGATTCTCCGCCCAATCTATCGCCGATAGAATAAATGACGCAGAGTGCAGCCTTGTTATTACCGCTGATGGAGGCTTCAGAGGACCAAAAGATATTCCATTGAAAAGCATCATTGACGATGCAATTGTCCAGTGTAAATCCGTACAGAAAATCATCGTTCTTACACGTACCCGTACTCCGGTTTCCATGATCAAAGGCCGCGATGTGTGGTGGGAGGATGAAATCAGAAAGGTTGAAACCCAGGGTAACCCACTGTGTGAAGCTGAACCGATGGATTCCGAAGATCCATTATTTATACTATACACCTCCGGTTCAACAGGCAAGCCGAAAGGTGTAGTACATACGTGTGGTGGTTATATGGTATATACAGGCTATACTTTCAGAACAGTATTCAACTATGAGCCGGGCGAAGTTCATTTCTGTACAGCTGACATTGGCTGGATCACCGGCCATTCCTATATTGTGTACGGACCTTTATCGCAGGGAGCAACATCTTTAATGTTTGAAGGGGTCCCAACTTATCCGGATGCAGGGCGTTTTTGGGATATAGTTGATAAGTTCAAAGTCAATATTTTGTATACTGCTCCAACAGCCATCCGGTCATTGATGAGTTTTGGGGAAGAGCCCTTGAAAGGGAAAGATCTAAGTTCTCTTAAAAAACTTGGGTCGGTTGGTGAGCCAATCAATGAAGAGGCATGGCACTGGTACGATGAAAACATTGGAAAAGGTAAATGCCCGATCGTCGATACCTGGTGGCAGACCGAAAACAGCGGCATTATGATCTCACCAATCGCTGGAGTAACTCCTACAAAACCTGGATATGCGACGCTGCCTTTACCTGGAATTCAACCTTGCCTGGTTGACGAACAGGGCAATGAGCTTAGCGGAAATGATGTTAGTGGAAACTTGTGTATCAAGTTTCCATGGCCGGGAGTTATCCGTACAACCTATGGTGATCATGAACGTTGCCGCACAACTTATTTCGCAACTTATCCTAACATGTATTTCACCGGAGATGGTTGCCTGAGAGATGAGGATGGTTATTATCGTATAACGGGACGTGTGGATGATGTAATAAATGTCTCTGGTCACAGGATAGGGACAGCGGAAGTTGAGAATGCTATCAACATGCACGCCGACGTGATTGAAAGTGCGGTAGTAGGGTATCCTCATGATATCAAAGGCCAGGGTATTTATGCCTATGTTATCCTGGGTACTTCGGGGCATGATCATGAGCTCACAAGAAAAGATATTTTACAAACCGTTGCACGAATAATCGGTGCTATTGCTAAGCCTGATAAAATACAGTTTGTTTCCGGACTGCCTAAAACCAGGTCTGGTAAGATCATGCGACGCATCCTACGTAAAATAGCAGAAGGAGAAACCTCGCGCCTTGGCGATACATCTACTTTGCTCGATCCGAATGTGGTGGAGGAGATAAAGAATGGGGCGTTTTAGAAAGGTTTAGGGATCCAAGCTCCAAACATTTCCTATCCCCTATGGTTATCTATACTATAACCAAAAGATATTCACCATGGATAAGTTAGAATTAAAAGGCAGCTGGAATGAGCTCAAAGGAAAAGTAAAACAAGCATATGCTGATATGACAGATGACGACCTGAAGTACGAAGAAGGTAAAGACGATGAACTGTACGGACGTTTGCAGCAGAAAACAGGTAAGACACGGGAAGGTGTAATCGACTGGCTGAGAAGTTTATAGTGGGCTGGAGTGTCGGATACCAGTTATCAGTTGCTGGAATCAGGCTGGGTGGCTGGCATACGTCGCCTGAAACTTCACTAATCATATAATTCAGAAAGCTCCCCCAATAGGAGGGAGCTTTTTCATTATTGTATTTTAATAGTATAAATCTACGAGGAGCAGTGTATCCAGCAAACTGACACTGATCAATCCCTTTGATAGTTTGCATAGTCGATTACCCAGTCAACTTTCAACTTTCAACTGTCAACTATTTTGTAATTTCGTCACAATGAAGAATAAACCAACCATACTTGTTGTTAATGACGACGGTATTACCGCTCCGGGCATTAAAGCCCTGATAGAGGTTATGCAAACTTTAGGGAATGTAGTCGTAGTGGCGCCTGACGGCCCGCAGTCGGCTACAGGTCATGCTATAACTATTGCCAAACCACTTCGATTGGATGGGGTAGACCTGTATGAAGGTGTGGAGATGTATAAATGCTCCGGTACACCAGTTGATTGCGTGAAGTTGGCGGTTAATAAAGTATTCAAGGGTAAGAAGCCCGACCTTTGCGTGTCAGGCATTAATCATGGCTTAAATAATTCAATTAATGTTCTGTACTCGGGAACGATGTCTGCCGCTGTAGAAGGAGCGATTGAAAGCATACCGTCGATCGGCTTTTCGCTGGATGACTTTGAACTTGATGCAGACTTTAGCCATTGCAAAACATATATCGAAATTATAACGAAACAGGTTTTGAAGCATGGACTGGGCCTGGGCACCTTATTAAATGTGAATTTCCCTAAAGGAAATGCGATCAAAGGGATTAAGATCTGCCGCCAGGCTAACGCAAAATGGGCAGAGGAATTTGATGAACGCCTTGATCCGCACAAAAGGAAGTACTACTGGCTGACGGGAGTTTTCCAGAATAACGACCATGGTGAGGATACAGACGTTTGGGCGCTGGAACATGGGTATGCATCAGTAGTTCCCGTTCAGTTCGATATGACTGCTCATCATGCGATCCCAATTTTAAATACCTGGGATTTCGGTGAGAACAAAGGTTAGGCCTAATTCTGTTTTGCAGGGTATTTGTAATTAAGCCCTGCACGATCAACCGTTACCTGCCACAAATCTTGACACTTGATACCTGCTACTTGATACCTGCTACTTGATACTCACATGAAATACTACCTCATTGCCGGAGAAGCGTCCGGAGACCTTCATGGTTCCAATCTTATGAAAGCCCTCAAAGTGGAAGATCCTGGTGCGGAATTTCGTTTCTTCGGGGGCGATTTGATGAATGCTGAAGGAGGGGTTCTGGCCAAACATTACTCTGAAATGGCCTTTATGGGGTTTGTTGAGGTTGTTGCTAATCTTAATACCATCTTTAAAAATATCAAGAAGGCGAAGGCTGATATTCTCGCATTTAAGCCCGATGTGATCATACTAATTGACTTCCCGGGCTTTAATATGAAAATCGCACAGTTTGCGAAGGTTGAAAATATTAAGGTATTTTATTATATCTCACCAAAGGTTTGGGCCTGGAATCAACGGCGTGTTTTAAAAATTAAAAAATACGTTGACCGGATGTTTTGTATCCTGCCTTTTGAAATAGAATTTTATAAAAGCTGGGGGATGGATGTCGACTATGTCGGAAACCCAATTCTCGATGCTATCGCAGAGAACGAGCCTGACGATCAGTTCAAGATCACCCACGATCTTGACGTGAGGCCCCTGATCGCGCTTTTGCCTGGTAGCAGAAAACAGGAACTGGACAGGGTTCTGCCAGAGATGGTTAAAACGGCAGACTTGTTTCCTGAATACCAGTTTGTAATTGCAGGCGCGCCAACATTTAAAGCGGAGGATTACCTGCCCTATCTGGATGGCCGGCAAATCCCTGTAGTATTTAACGCTACTTACAATCTCGTCCGGAATTCAAAGGCTGCGGTAGTAACATCAGGTACAGCTACACTTGAAACTGCTTTGCTGAAAACTCCTCAGATCGTTGTATATAAAGGAAATCCTGTTTCCATTGCTATAGCCCGCGTTGTTGTTAATATCAAGTTTATATCTCTTGTAAATCTGGTGATGAACGATAGCGTTGTGAAAGAACTAATCCAGGAAGATTGTAACAGTAAAACCATCGCGCAAGAGCTGGATCTTATATTACATGACCAGCTATACCGGACTGGCATGCTAATAAATTATGATGAGCTTGCTGAGAAAATGGGTGGACCCGGAGCTTCGCAGAGGGCGGCAGCCTTGATGGTTGAGTATCTCCGCCGCTACCCGGTAATCGGTAGTCATTAATCAGTAATCAGTAATCGGGAAATCAGTACGGCGGGTAGTAATAAGTGTTAGATAATCAGTAACCGTCGGGTTAGACGATGCCATTGAATACTGATTACCATGGACTGTAGTTGGTACTACGCCATTTATCTTTAAAATGCCTTCATAATCTGATTGCTCACGGATTACCTGGAATAGGTCATTTGTACCAGTCACATTCTCCCCAAGTACTGGCATACCAGACAAGATCCCAAGCCCCGCCAACCAAGGATCGATTTTCTTCGTATATAAACCACAAGACAGGTTATCAACAAAAAGATTGTCCACTTGTTATTGTATCTATCTGACAAAGAGCTTTTTTTCTTAACTTAACATATGTTTACAAGGATCCTGTTTTTGGTCTGTTTATGTATTACTGGTTTTTCAGGCTACGGACAGGTCGTAACACAGTGTCCTCAAAACATCGGATTTGAAAATGGTACGCTGTCAAATTGGGACTGTGCCATCGGAAATATCTCTCAAACGGGAAATATGGCACCTAATGCTGTTCGCCCTGCTTTTCTCACTCTCGTGTCATCCAGTCCTATTCCCAACCAGCACACTATTATCCCTCGTGGTGGGAAAGATTATTACGGCGAGTTTTCAACTGACGCTCCTAATGGAAGCGATTACGTCGTGATGCTGGGAAATGATTTCAACGGGCGGGGTGCTGAAAGAATAAGTTATACGATTAATGTGCCTGCGAATGTCGACAACTATTCGATTATTTTCAATTATGCAGTTGTTTTTGAGAGTCCTACACATAGTTTTGACGAACAACCCAAGTTTACTGCCCGTGTATTTGATGTGGCAAACAATAATTCCACCGATTGTGGGTCGTTTGAATTTGTGGCGTCTGGAGGCCTTCCCGGGTTTATTACATCGCCCCATCCCGGGCGAAATCCCACCGGGGGAGGCGGTGGCGGTGGTGGGGGTGCAGCCGGGCCAGTTCCAGTACTATACAAAAAATGGTCGCCGGTTCTCGTCAATCTCGATGCGTATATCGGGAGAACGATCCGCCTGGAGTTTACTACAAACGATTGCAGTTTAGGCGGACATTTTGGTTACGCCTACATTGATTTTGATGAGAATTGTTCCATTCCTATAACCGGAAATATAACCTGTCCGGGTATTGAAAGTATCACATTGAAAACCTTACCTGGATTTTTTGGCTACCGCTGGTTCAATGCAAATACGAATGAATTGCTTGGAACGGGAGATAGTGTTGTAGTTTCTCCGGTTCCTCCTATAGGGACCAGGATAGGTGTTGAACTAGTGCCATATGCGGGACTGGGGTGCAGGCTGACGCTGTATTCAACCATCGGCGGGATGTATATGAACATAATTGATCCCCCTCCAAATTGCATTAGCGTAGATCTGACTGATATATCCCTGAAAGCAGGAAATAGTTCTGACCTAACATACACTTATTGGATGGACCCATTGGCAACTATACCCTTGAATGACCCCAAGCACGTATACATAACGGGTACATACTATATCAAAGGCAAAAGTTCGTCAGGCTGTGTGCTGGTAAGGCCCGTACGGGCACAGATAAGTCTTGTTCCACCGCTCATATTGACGAGGGTATTGCAAGCCGTAAATCCAGCCACAGTTGATATTACCACTGCATTTGAGAGAAATGAAGAGATCACTTATTCGTTCTGGCTGAATGCTGCAGCTACAGTTCCGATTCCTGACCCGACAAGAATAGGTCGAAGAGGAACCTATCATATAAAAAGTGTTACGGCTGACGGATGCATTTCTATTACACCTATTCTGGTGGATATAATCATACCGGATGTGATCATACCCAATATGTTCACACCTAATAATGACGGGGTTAACGACGAATTGACGGTACTATTAAATAGTAACGTGGAGGTTAAATACTTTAAAATATTTAATCGCTGGGGAGATGTGGTGTATACCACAAGTAATATCGATAAGTACTGGACTGGTTTCAAGGAAACAACACAAGTACCGGTGGGAGTATATTATTGGGTGATTGACGGCGTTCTGGAGTCAAAAAAGTATTCAAGGTCGGGGTATGTCACGCTGGTACGGTGAGCTAGACAATCTTTTCAACGCTAAAAAGTTCATATTTTGGACACAATAAACATGGTACGGTATGCAAGGCTGGCACGGACCAAAATTGAGCTGTTTTAAAACATGAATAAACGCGTCGCTACTGTCCTGTCAATAATCGGTCACCCCTTGTTAACTGCAGCAGTTTTCGCTGTATGTATGTTTTTCCATCTGGAAGAAGTAGTAGTGGCTTTCAGACATTCCATAATACTGATTTTGGGAATATTTTTGCCCCTTACGTTACGAATGTATATGTTTACAAAAGATGGGGTGTATACCAATTTTGACGTATCTGATCAGCGCCAAAGGCAGTCCTGGTATATCTTTGCTACCATGTTACTTGCCGTTTTTACGGTTTATTTATTCACAACTAATCAACCCCACAACCTCCGCTACTCAGTTGCTGGATCGCTGATTCTCCTGATAATTTCACAACTCATTAATTTTTACATCAAAAGTTCTTTACATGTATCAGTTAATGTTTTTCTCGGATTTTTAATGATGTCTGTGAATTTGGCAGCCGGACTGGTATTTCTAGTATTTACTGCGGTAGTTGCGCAATCGCGGCTGGTATTACAAAGACATACGAATTGTGAAGTTATGGCAGGTGCGCTAATTGGAGTAACAGTTGGACTCATAATTTTTTGGTTATTATGATGCCATCTCGCGAAGTGTAGGAAATCTGGAAATTGTCAGCTCAGTTAATCGGGATGCCAGATTTTTCCGGCATTCCCGATTCAATAAGCAGGAAACAGGTTGCTATTTAACCGTAAAATTAACCAGATAATTACCCCATACAAGAGAAACCACTCCAGACTTTGCAATCTTAAACGTCATTCTTTCGGAAAATGCAGCTGCTTTAAGCGTCTTCACAGTAAACCTCATTATATCAGCTTTTTGATCATATTCTGTTCCGGACTGGTTCCAGGTTTTGTTCAGAATTATTACCCATTCTTTTTGTCCTGGAATTGAATACAGGCTGTATTTCCCTTTTGGCAATGATTTTCCATTAATAGTAACGTTTTTGTTTACCTCGAAAACCGTCGCTTCATTCGCTCCTGTACGCCACACCTTTCCCCATGGCGCGATTTCCTTTCCAATAGTTCTTCCTTTAATTCCAGGCTGGCTGTAATCGATAGTAACTTTGGTTCCTGAGCTGATTGTTTCAGATACTTTCGCCGCAGGGCTTGGTCTTTGGGCGCAGGCTGTGGCACTGGCTAGTCCCGTGATTAGTAATGCTAAAATAAGTTGTTTCATATCTTCTGATTTTTTCAAATATATTAAATCTCATGCCGGCTCAAGGCTAGATCTATAGTAATGTTATAATGTTTTGTTCTTTATTTTGAGGAGTTCATCCTGCAACTGCTTTACATCGCTTTTTTCCTCTTTTGCCAGAGCTATGGCTTTTTCCTGGGTGGTCAGTGCCTCCGCATGAAATCCCAAACGGTACAGAATATGAGCAAGGGTGTCGTAGCTGGCAGCGTTGGGGATCAGTTCTATGGATCGTTTGCTCCATAACATGGCCTTACTTAAAGTATTTTGATTCCTTGTGCCGGTCATATAGATGTTGTAGGCACCATTATTCAGGTCTGCCGCAGTTGTGCTTGAGGGTACTGCATAGGAGACAGAACGGATACCTGCCCCCGGTGGTCTTGATAGCGCTGCCTGCTCGTTGGCATTGCTCCTGGCTTGATCCTCTATCTTACGATCAAGCTTTCTAATTGAATCTACCCCGATATTCATGTAGAATCGGTCGTAATGCTGAATCGCCTGTCTGAAATACGCGGTAGTATCTTTGATGGCTGAAAAATATTGCAACATCCGGGCACTACTGCTTTTTTGTCCCTGCAAAAAGTCGGAATTCCAGGTTCGCTGAGTAAAAGCTGATGCGGCAAAAGCACGGGCCATGTTTTTAGTTGCGATTGCACTGGCCATGGTATTTTCTATTATACGGTTGTTGATGGCTACCCGAACATCGTACATTTCGCGTTTGAAAACGCTATCCACCATCTTTCGGTTAGTATTCACCAACGTATACGCGCGTCCATCAGCAAGTGGCCCTGATTTTAAAATGAATAATACTTCGTTATAATTGTTTAGGTCACGCACGGCCAGATTATTGACATATTTTTCAATAATGTCAGCGTTACTTGTAATACCTGCATTTATTCTCTTATTGATATATTCTTTAAGGAATGCTACACTATCGTTGCCGGAAGCATACTGCCTGTCGTATTCCACAAGCGACTTACCTTTGCTGCGCTCCATTGCTTCGTCCAGCATCGCCGAAAACATCGGGGGTGGTAAATTGCCGACTCGCTGGTAGAGCAGTCCCCCCTTACTATCAACAAACACGAATACAGGAAAGCCCTGGAGCTTATATTTCGTTATGATTTCCTTAGAAGCTGAGTCAGACCTGTCAATCTTGAAGTTTACAAAGTTCTCATTGAATTTTTTCACAACCTGCTCATCCTGTAAGCCACTCAGGAAATTGTTTACAAACGCTGGAGGCTGAATTGTGACTAAAATACTAAGAGGCTTATTTTGAGCAATGGACTCCTTTTCCGCCTTTGCAAGCGAGCTTTCGTACTTTATAGTTTGTGACCTGGCAATCCCGGAACACAGAAGGAGTGCGCATAGGACGATGATTGATTTTTTCATAGACTGAAAATTACTTAAATAATTTTAATCACAATAGTTTGCTGAAACAATATATTTCATTTGCTATTTGCCTGAAAAATGCCGAAAATTGCATTCTACAAGAGGGGGATTAGCTCATTTGGCTAGAGCGCTTCGCTGGCAGTGAAGAGGTGATCGGTTCGAATCCGATATTCTCCACAGAATTATTTAGGGGCTGACAAGCCCCTTTTTGATTCCTAGGGTGTAATTAGGATAATATCTCATCATACCTTACTCCGAACCGCATGCTGCAAATGTTATAACCCATACTTTACTCTGCCTCTTTAATTTATAGTGGCAGTCCATGACGAAATTATAATAGTAGATCGTAACATCGGCAGAGTCTGCCGAAACATCAAAAGTCTTGATCTCGTATCTAAGCCTTTCATTTGTCATTTCATCCCGTAACCAAAGGCTAATTTTGGATCGGGCTGTTCCAGTATCAGATATATACTTAATATTCAGGTTACTTATTTTGATAGGCTAGCTGCCCCCAGTAAATTTATTTTCCAGTAAATGGATTGTATCGATCTTTCGTCATAACCCCAATTTCACGCAGAAAATTCAACACTTTCCTTTTTTTATTCCTGAAAATCCCAAATTTCCAATTACGATTTTCGCAATACAGCTTGCACTGGCTTTTCGAATTTCATAATCGTCGTTTTGCTACCTTTGCGAGTTTCGTAATTGGGCTTTTACGGGTATTGAAAATTTGGCAAAAGTGTCTTTAAGGCATTGAATGGCTTGATTCTTCGTATCTTATAGTATTAAAAACTAAAGCTATGAGAACACCAAGACTCTTCATTTATCCCGCTGATCTAATGAGGCTCAGCGGCAAAGGCGAGAAAACTTGCCGGCGGCTTTTACGAAAAATTAAAGCGCATTTTGGATTAGAAAAGGAGCATGAACTGACCTATTTTCAAGTATGCGAATTTCTTCGCATCCCGGTGGAACAGATTATTCCATATATCCGGATGTTAGTATTATAAACCGTCAGTTTTTATATCCGTCTGCGAATCTTTTTGAACAGCCCTGGTATCCACCAGGGCTGTAAATTTTTCATTCCTTCCTTCCTGTTGTTCACTGTTTTAGTATACACTGTTTTTGTAGCGTCCCAACCTCCCGATCAATATTTCAAGATTTGGTGGCATCGATTCTTAATCGAAGCTTGATCGAAACTTGATCGAAGCTAAGGCCTGTGTAATTTCGCTAGCCTGACATGCAAAATCTCCCACTGACCGGCACATAAATCCTTCATTCCTAATCATCGAAAGGGGCTCAGGTTTTTCCTCGATTTGGTAATAAAATTTAGCCGTTAATTCCTGCTTGCGGACAAAAGCGGACAAAACGGACATAAAGTTCCAAAACCAGAAACTAGCGGCATAAATCGGTCATAAAGGTCTATCAGTGAATCATTTATGTTTTATCGCCGTATATTTGATTAAGCATTTGATACCGGTATTGAGAAATGTGAAACAGATTTTTCATTTAAATTTTTAACATTATGGAACTTAAAAACAATGACCTTATAAAAGGTTCGAGCGGCCGATTCGGCGACCAGTTAGTTTACAGACAGCGCAACGGGAAGACAATTATTGCCCGGAGGCCTGTTAAGCGAAATACCCCGCCCAGCGTGATTCAGCAAGAGCTGAGGGAGCAATTTTCTGAGGCGGTTCTTTATGCAAAGGCTGTTATTGCCAATGAAGCAAAGAAGGCGATTTATCAGGGAAAGGCCACGCCTTACTATTCTGCCTACCTTCTTGCCCTTACAGATTTTCGTAAAGCGCCGGAAATCAGGAAGTATGACACATCTGCCTATTCGGGCCAGATCGGGGATGAAATCAGCGTTCGTGCTATAGACAACTTTAAAGTTGAACGGGTGATGCTGTTGATAAAAGATAGCTTGGGCGAAACCATTGAAGAAGGGGCCGCTGTGCTTTCAGAAAACGGCGTGGACTGGATTTATACTGCTACAGTTGTGAATCCCACACTCCCTGGCACTACTCTTTTTATCAGTGCTGCCGATATTCCTGGAAATATCACGACAGAAGAAGTGACCCTTTAGAGTGCTGTTTTCCGGCGATGGACACTTGTTGTCTTGAAAGGGGCCTTCGGGCCTCTTTCCTTAATGAGTGCGTGCTTGAGCTTCGAACTGACGATTGCCGATTTAAATAGTATAAAGTTACCATCTAATTTCAGTAAATTAGATTGCTTTAACTATCTGATCATGAAGCACTCCATTATTTTCCTTGTAGCTCTGATTTCTCCCGGTGCATTTACCGTTTCCCCTGCAGTAGAGCAACCGTTTGTCGTATACGAACGCGGCGCGAAAGTCAGCCGTGCAGACATAAAACACGACAACACCTCAAACGATAGAATAATCCAAATTGAAGCGCTCAATGTCTCCGGAGGTTCTATTTCGATGGGGCGCAGCAACCCGGTGCTTCCCCCTGCAAACATCAGCAGCATAATTTCAGTGAATGGAAGTTATGTGATGACCAGAGATGTTCGGAGATCCGGTCGTGGGGTTGTAATACAATTGCTGAATGTGGTCTATCCTTACCGGGCACGTCTCACTATTTCCGAGCAAATTTTCGAGTTTGAGGTTAAGCAGCCAGGGTTCTGGAAGATCAATATTGTAGTGTCTCAATAGATTATTGCTCGCGAATGACCTGCCCATTCAATTCTCAAAACAAACTAACAACTAAAGCTATTTTTTATATATTAGATATTACAAAAAACCTAAACATGAAAAGATCTAAACTAATACTACTCACATTCATTTCATTTATCTCATTTGCATCCGTTGCCCAAGAGAAACTTGCTTCGACAGAAAAAGAAAAAGCAAAGCCTGTTAAAGCTGAAAGGCCATTTTCGGTGATCGAAAAAGGCGCATTACTTAGCAAAGCTACATTTAGAAAAGATACGAAGGCTAGTGGAAACGTGATAGAGATCGAAGCACTTAATACAAGCGGTGGGTCGGTCTCTATGGGAAATTCCGGTGGGCAGCTTGCAAAGGCTGTTATGCCTCCCGCAACAATTTCCGATATCACTTCTATAACCGGTAATTATCTTTCCACCCGGGATGTGTCCAAATCCGGCCGAGGGGTTGTTATGCAATTAGTTGATGTTAATTTTCCTTACAGAGGCCGTATTTCAGTTTCTGGGCAGATACTGGAGTTTGAAATAAAGGATCCGGGATTTTGGAAAATAAGCCTTGCAGTTTCCGAATAATATTAAATTAGATACTACCTCCATGAAAATATTTGGATTGTCAATTCTTCTTGTGCTAAGCTGTTCGTTTTATGGTGCCTATGCACAGGATACTACAACGAAAGCTGAAAAGAAGGAAAAAATCAAGGCAGTGAAGCCTTATATTGTCCACGACAAGTCGTTTAAAGTTACCCGAGTTGATGTCCGTAAGGATATGAAGGGCGCGAAAAACGTCATTCAGATTGATGCATCAAATTCTGCGGGAGGTACGGGTATTATGGCAACGCAGACTGTTTTACCACCGGCGGTTATTACGAATGTGAACATCGTCAACGGTAGTTATAACCAGACTAGAGATATGGCAAAAACAGCACGTGGAATGAGTTTGCAGCTGCTGGACGTTGTTTTTCCCTGCAGGATACGGGTATCTATACTAGACCAGATGGTTGATGTGGAAATCACCGAACCTGGCTTCTGGAAGGTTACTATAGCTCTTGCTAATTAAATATAGCCAGAGAAATTTGCAAACTAGTTTTGCAATTTGTTGTTCTTAGGGTTATAATTGCAGTCATATGCCAACAGAACAGCAAAAATCCGATGTTTTCAGCGATGTAAGGAAAACTCTCGAAGCTCAAAATTTCCAAATTGTTTCAGAAGATCAGTCCCGTCCATGGGGTGGTTTTTTTGTGCTTGCCGAAGAGCAGGCCCAAAAATTTGCCGATAAGTATTTTAATGGCATTGCTGTCGATGATCTCAAAATTTCAGGTAAGCTGAGTCCGAAGATATTGATCGTTGCACCTGAAATGAGACTGTCCTGGCAATATCACCATCGCAGGGCAGAAATCTGGCAGGTAATGAAAGGTACGGTTGGGATAAAAACCAGTGATACCGACGAGGAAGGCGAAGTCAAATCCTATGCTGAAGGCGATCGTATTATCCTGCAAAAAGGAGAGCGACACCGACTAATCGGACTTAAGGATTGGGGTATTGTCGCAGAGATCTGGCAACATACTGATCCGTCGAATCCTTCTGATGAATCTGACATAGTACGTGTACAAGACGACTTCGGGCGCTAAACCCTGATTTCTCACGTTTATGATGGGAAGAGTTTAAATTTTCCTAATTTTGTCCCCTCATTAGTGCACACCTTATCTCACACATGGTTATTCTAGTTTTTTTCCTTTGTCACTGGTTCCTTTCCTTATTTTTTCAAACATTTTTCCTTCATAGATACGCTTCCCATAAAATGTTCAAAATGGAACCTTTCTGGGAGAAAACATTTTATTTGATGACCTTCCTTTCCCAAGGCTCATCTTTTCTGAATCCACGCGCTTATGCGATAATGCACAGGATGCACCATGCATACAGCGATACTGAAAAGGACCCGCACTCACCTCACTTCATAAAAGATGTTTGGGGACTGATGATCAAGACGAAGAACATCTACCTGGAATATGTGAAGTTTAAGGTAGAGCCTGAACCAGCTTTTCGCGACAGGTACCCAACCTGGTCCTTGATCGACCGTATCGGCGACCTTTGGATTACACGTTCGGTGTTCATCGCAATTTATATTGCATTTTATATTTATTTCGCCGAATACTGGTGGATGTTCCTCTTGTTGCCTATCCACTTTTTAATGGGACCAATTCATGGCGCTATTGTTAACTGGTGCGGCCATAAATATGGTTACTCAAACCATGATAATGACGATCATAGTAAGAACAGCCTTCCTTTGGATTTCCTGATGATGGGTGAGCTATTCCAGAACAATCACCACAAAAGCCCTAACAACGTTAATTTCGCTAACAGATGGTTTGAGTTTGACCCGTCTTATCCGATCATTAAGTTGATGCACCTTCTGAGGATCATTAGGTTGAGGAAGGTGTAGGAGGCAGGAACCATGAAGTAGGAAATAAGAAGGAAGAAGCGCGAGGTAGGAAACAGGAATGTTGAAGCCGGGGTAGGCTGATCGACACTTATTTCCAGTTAGAGTACAGCTTGAATATCTTAGCGCCAATTTCGTTTGTTTTATTGGTGAAATCACGATATTGTTGTTCGTTGATATAATCACAATCTTTGGCGAAACTCAACCATACCCGCGTCTCCTCCAGAGACCCAATTGCATAAACCAGGAATTTTTTGAGTTCTGCTTTATAGACCCGACGGCCAAAACCTTCTGCTATATTAGCGCATATAGCTCTGGTGGATCGAACAACTTGGCTGGTCAACGAGTACTTTTCCTCAGCAGGAAAAGACTTCGTCAACTTAAAAATGTCGATCGAAAGTTGATAGGATAGTTGGTATATATCGAGATCCGCAAAAGACTTAATCATAAGTAGTATTCTGCTGAAAGGTAGACATCCTGGTGGAATAATGGTGATCACCGAATGTTTCAATTAGTTTTCGGTATTATCCGGTGGCAGGATCCTGCTTCTTGCCTCATTCCTCCTGTCTCCTGCAAAAAAAAAGTCGCCCCATACAGGTCGACTTTCTTAGTTTTAGGTAGTTGGTGTATATTGAATCAGGCAGTCATTAATCTGTCCTGACGGTTGTTGTTAAAAGTTATGTGTTTAATCAGATTGATGCGTGCATTTCGGATAGCTTTAAGATCTGACATCAGAATTTCGTGTAATTGCTGATCGAATTGCTCTACTAGTTTCATTGCCTGGTTTTTAGTATTTCTTTTCATGATTCAGAGTTTTTAGGTTATTGTTTAGTTAGGTTATAAAGGTTAGTTGTTATCGTCGGTTAAGTTTTCTTTTCTCCGTTTAGCTTCTTCCATTTGTCTATCTATCTGCTCTTCATCTCTGGCATCTTCTGTAGCTTCCGGATTCTTCGGATTGTCCCAATCTTTTTCTTTTTCAGGGAAATCCTCTTTCTGCTCTTTTGGTCTTTTCGGATCTGTCATAATTATCGTGTTTCCGTAATGTGTATTACGATTTTTGTTCCAAAGCGAATTTGGAATTGCTGAAAATATTGCAGAATTGCTTAAAACAACCTGCAGGGGTGTTTTTATACTGTTGTACTGAAATAGTCTATTAGTATTTCTGTATTTACAGCTAAATTTGGTGTATAGTCTAGTATACATTTCTATGACATTCGGGATTCCTTTACACAACTTTCTCCGATTTAGTTAGGGATCGCGCGTAGCAGCAATCCTTGCGTCCTCGATGATTTTGAATGTACCCGGGTTCCAAGTGTAGCAGAGGGTAATAATTTATTAGCGATTTGTTTGTAGACGTCGACGCTGACAGACTCGAGCGAATTGGGGCGAGTGTCGTAAAGAGATCCCCGGTAAAGTCGGAGAACCGGTGATATCCATAAACAGCGCTTTGTTCCCAAACATTCCAATGTTTAAATGTTGAAATCTCGTTCCCATCCACATCATGCAAAATTTTAGATTTGTATTGGGTTAGTCAACTTTACGCGCTGTTAGCACAGCGTTTATAAACTTAAAAACTTACAACTTACAACCTGCCTGCCGGCAGGCTTATAACTTACATCGTACAACTCAAGAAATGGCAGAAATAGATTATAGTGATGACAGTATCCGGTCGCTGGACTGGAAAGAACATATTCGCCTGCGGCCGGGGATGTATATTGGAAAACTCGGTGATGGCTCCGCATATGACGATGGAATCTATGTATTATTAAAAGAAATACTGGATAACTCTATTGATGAGTTTGTTATGGGGTCCGGTCGTACTATCGAAGTGACTGTAACCGATAAAAAGGTTTCTATACGTGATTACGGTCGCGGAATACCTCTTGGTAAAGTAATTGATTGTGTTTCCAAAATAAATACTGGTGGAAAGTATGATTCCAAGGCATTCCAGAAATCTGTCGGTCTGAACGGAGTAGGTACAAAAGCTGTAAACGCCTTGTCTTCAAGCTTTAGCGTTCAGTCATATCGCGATGGCAGGACCAAGAAAGCTGAGTTTGAACAGGGTGTGCTCATCAACGATCAGCCGGAAATGGAAACTACCCAGCGCAACGGTACAGCTGTGGTCTTTTATGCGGATGACACAATCTTCCGTCATTACCATTACATTCCGGAGTTTGTTGAGAGTATGATCTGGAACTATGTGTTCCTGAATTCCGGACTGACTATAAACTTTAACGGCACCAAATTCTTTTCGGAACGGGGTTTATACGACCTTTTAACAAGGAATACAGATGTAGAGACCATTCGTTACCCCATCATACACCTGAAGGGGGATGACATCGAAGTTGCAATGACGCATGGTCAGCAATACGGTGAGGAGTATTACTCTTTTGTAAATGGCCAGCATACCACCCAAGGTGGTACACATCAGGCGGCATTTCGTGAAGCAGTGGTGAAAACTATCCGTGAATTCTACAAAAAGGAATTCGATGCATCGGATGTACGAGCTTCGATAGTTGCGGCTATTTCTATCCGTGTCCAGGAACCGGTTTTCGAATCGCAAACAAAAACCAAGCTGGGCTCGCAGAATATTGCTGCTGACGGTCCGAGCGTAAGAACCTTCATAAACGATTTCATCAAGAAAGCTCTTGACGACTACCTGCATAAACATCCTGCTGATGCTGACGCGCTTTTAAAGCGTATTTTGCAGTCGGAACGGGAACGCAAGGATATCGCAGGTATCAAAAAACTAGCGAATGAGCGCGCCAAGAAGGCCTCACTTCATAATAAGAAACTTCGTGACTGTAAGATCCATTTCGAAGACACGCATGAGCGCAAGCAGGATACAACCTTGTTTATTACAGAGGGTGACTCGGCCAGTGGATCAATAACCAAATCTCGCGATGTGCAGACCCAGGCTGTATTTAGTTTGAAAGGCAAGCCCCTGAACTGCTTTGGACTCACAAAGAAAGTTGTGTACGAAAATGAAGAGTTCAATCTCTTGCAGCATGCCTTAAATATTGAAGATGGTTTAGATAATCTTCGTTACAATAACATTGTTATCGCTACGGATGCGGATGTCGATGGAATGCACATTCGTTTATTGTTGATGACTTTCTTTCTGCAGTTCTTCCCTGACCTTGTTAAGGCAGGGCATGTTTCTATCCTGCAAACTCCTTTATTCAGGGTACGGAATAAAAAAGAAACGATTTACTGCTATAGCGATGAAGAGCGCCAGCGCGCAATACAAAAACTGGGCAATAAGCCAGAGATTACCCGCTTTAAAGGACTTGGAGAAATCTCGCCGGAAGAGTTTGAGCTTTTCATAGGAAAAGATATCCGGCTTGATCCCGTAATCCTCTCAAAAGAACAACCGATAAAAAACCTGCTGGAATATTACATGGGCAAGAATACACCCGATCGGCAGCAGCATATCATACAGAATCTACGGGTTGAGGTAGATTTCATCGGTGAGGAGCCGGCTCCTGAGCCAGTAGTTGAAGAAGTTCTATTGGAAGAATAAAAACCAAGGGCATTTTACGTATATTGTAAACCCTTTCAGCAAATTGCTGAAGGGCTAACAACTTACTATGTCTAATAAGAACATCACGATATCATACCAGGAATATTCATCTATCGACGACCTTAATCCCGAAGATAGAGATCTGTGTAAAGAAGCTACTACAGCTATGGTTAATTCCCATTCCCCGTACTCGGAATTCAGGGTTGGCGCAGCTGTTAGGCTTGAGAGCGGTAAAATTGTTTACGGCAGCAACCAGGAAAATGTAGCTTATCCTTCAGGCCTATGTGCGGAAAGAGTGGCATTATTCACTATCGGATCTACTTATCCTAATGATAAGATTCTGGCCATGGCCATTACCGCCCAGACGGATAATTTCAAGATCATGCATCCTGTAACCTCATGTGGTGCTTGTTTGCAGGTGATGGCGGAATACGAGAAAAAACAATCTCATTCAATCGACGTTTTATTTTACTGTCAGCATGGTTCAATAATTAAAACCAGCGGGATCGAAAGTTTGCTTCCATTTGCGTTTGCAGAAACGAGACTAAAGAAATAATCGTAAATTGTATATTAATATGGTTTAATACCTGTAATTGCTACACAAATGAAGAAAGCTCTCCTCCTCATATCAATGCTGATAGTACATAGCAGCATAAGCAATGCCCAGATCAGACTATCGTCGATAAACGTGAACGACTGGGTGAAGAAGAACTTCAGTGGGCAGGGTGTTGTGGTTGGCAACATAACGCACAAAGGCTACCCGCTTTCAATTCTTTCATTTACCAGTTCTCCAAATGTACTTCAGGTACCAAAAGGCTTAATCCTTTCATCTGGGAATTCTTATAATGTCGCGGGATATAACAATTCACATAACCAGAGTTCAACATTCAGTGACGTAAGCGTTCCGGAAGTAGACAAGGATCTTTCTGCTATGATCAAAGAGAAACTATTTGACGTTTGCAGTATCGAATTCGATTTTGTGCCGATGGATAACAGTATTCAATTTAATTATCAGTTCGGTTCAGATGAGTATCCAGAATATGTGGATTCACCATACAATGATATTTTTGCTTTCATTGTTTCAGACGAAACGGGTTCTAAGAATATTGCCCTGATCCCAACAACCAATGTCCCGGTGAGTATCAATACGGTAAACTTTAAAACGAATAAGGATCATTTTATTGATAATAATCTATACAAGCAGGTGGTGATCAAGCGGCAGGATCCGGTTAAATCAACCTATCGGGGCACATTTCCCGGTCGCGTTTTGCGGGGAATAGCCTCCGTATTTGGGTCGCCAAATTATGCTGGTAGCGCAGATCGTGTAGTGATCGCCCCAGATCCTGAACTCTTGAAGACAATGGATCAGAATCTATACCGCAACCTGCGTTATGATGGGATCACAAAGAAGCTGGTAGCACAAATGTATGTGACGCCCTATAAGAAATGCCATCTAAAAATTGTTCTGGCCGATGTGTCAGACAATATCTACGACTCAGGAGTTTTTATCGAAGACAAAAGCCTTACGGCTAAAAAAGATCCCAGCCAGCCTGCTTTCCAGGATTATCCTGATTTGAGTAAGGTTATTGATCCGAATTTGATCCTGCAGGGTAAGAAGCTGGAAGAAATTATCCCTGATTCTTATAAAAATCAAGTTACACCGGCTATTGTGAACAATCAGCCGCTTCCGCCTTCGCCGGCAACTTCCCAGCCAGTTCCAACTACTCCGGTGCAAACAAATACAGAATCTCCAAAGCCTGCGCCGGTTAAAGCTCCGGTAAGCATTCCGGTACTGGAAAATGCCGTTATCTATTTCGATTTCGACAAATCAGATATTAAAGCTGAGGAAATGGCTAAATTGAAAGATGCCATGGCGAGATTTCAAAAGCTGAGCGAGTTTTATACTTTCCGGATCACAGGGCATACCGATAGCATCGGAAGTATGGCTTACAATGTGGAACTTTCCAAAAGAAGAAATCAATCTGTAACTGCAGCAGTCAACGATATACTTGGTATCCGAAACCTTCCTGCACAGCCTAAATCATTTACTGAACCTGCAGCCGATAATGGTACCGACAGCGGCCGGGCAGCGAACAGGAGGGTGGAAATTATTTTTACCAGAAAATAAGTTTTACGTGATACGTTTTACGTTGTAAGTTTCTAAACGCTGTGTTATGCGTTAACACGTGAACGTATAACGTACGACGTAAAACGTACAACTCAAGGCTTCTTAATCGAATAATTCAACTTAAACCCAACTCCGAATGATTTCAGATCCGTCTCACCCTGGCCGATACCCGTTAAAGGCAACTTGGCATATGGCTGGATGACAAGGCTCACCTGATTGGATAAGGGATGTTCTAATGCAAGGCCAAGATTAACTACACTCAGGAGATGTTTATTCTCATTACGGATTGTATACTCCCGGCGCCCGGTTGGGAAAGCAGGCGAGGGTGCATTGTAAATGAAATCGTATTTTTCAGAAAGCATAATATAAGACGACATACCAGCCGTTGCATAAATCTTATTCACGGCTTTACTACTCACCATCAAGTTTATGTTTAGGGGTATGTCTAATACACGACAGTCAGCGTCTATTTGTCTGGAATAACTGGTCCAGGTGGCAAATGGCTTTTCTATAGTCTTATATGACATCTTATCCGCAGAGTAGAGCTTCTTCGAATAATAAATCCCCGTGCCTGCACTCATACGCTTTCCCAGCCTGTAACTGACGCCTATTCCCATACTCAATCCGAGATCACCCTTCTCTATTCCTTTAACGGAATTTACGTCAGGGGATAATGCGAGGCTTAAAGCCCACCTCCCGGTGGGAAAGGAAGTAGGTCTGAATACAGGCTTTTCGGAGTTTTCCGGTCCATTAGTAAGGCCATCTGAAGGTTTTGATATTTCTGTAGCAGACTGACTTGAAACTGTGCTTGTAATACTGGGATTGATTCCCGCAAATTCTGCAGCGATTTCATGTGGATGCAAGAGTCGCGAAGCAGGGGGAAGATTGTTTCTTAACGTGAATTTTGCAATACCTAGCTTCTGAGATGTACCCAGATCCAGGGAGTTTGCTGAGTTCTGAGTTTTAGTGTTTTTAAATTCAGCGAGAGTTTCTTTCGAAGGGTCGGTAATGTCAGTAATGGGCTTGGATGAAGCTTCAGTATTTGTGGGATCCGCTGAATTGACAGTTGAGTTCGTGATTTTTCCAGCATTCTTCCCCACATTCTTAACTGATTGCGGCTCAGAAATTTCTTTATCATTCATTGTCGGTGCGAGCCATAATGAAAGAAAAATAAGCAAAGCTGCGGCAATACCCGAAAGGGGATAGATCCAGGCGGCAGTCTTTCTTTTCGATCCCTTCCTCAACAGACGTTCCATTTCGTTCCAATTCTTCTCCGAAGCCTTAAACTCCGGAGGAGAATTAAGTGCCTGCCTGAAGAAATTGTCGGTATGGTTTTGATTCGTATTGTTCATTATTGTTATTATGAATAGATCTTACGACCTGTTCAGTTTTTTGTTCCTGGTTTTCCAGCATGCTGACCAACTTCTGCCGGGCTTTAAACAGATTTGACTTCGACGTTCCCGGCGAGATTCCAAGCTGCTCCGCTATTTCATCATGTGTAAAACCATCGATTGCATAAAGGTTAAATACCGCCCGGTAACCTGGCGGCAATGCCTGCACTAGTTTGATCAGGTCGTCATAATTCAGCTTGCTGTCAATAACAGGGTTTTCTCCATATAATTCGAGTTCGTCGATATCATCAGTACCTTGGTGCCTTAGCTGGCTGCGGTAATGGTCAATTGCTGTATTAGTCATGATCCGCCCAAGCCATGGCAAAAAGGGCTTGTTCCCGTCGTAGCGTGTAAGGTTTGTCAGGGCTTTGAAAAAGCCTTCATTTAGAATTTCATTAGCTTCATCCCGGTCGCGGGCGTACCTCAGGCAAATAGCCAAAGCAAAGCCATAGAAATCGTAGTATAATTTCTTTTGACTAACCGTATCACCACGGATGCAGCCCTCTCGAAGATTTTCGGGCAGGTGGTCCAGCGAGTTCTTCAAATTTCAAAGCTTTGATGTATACACGAAAAAGTAATGAGATTGGTTGCTTTTGTAAGAAAATAATTAGGATTCATAGGATGATAGGATTCATAAGATGCAAAGCGGAGAATTACTAACTACGCGTCTCAGTTGTCTGGCTCAAGGGTTTTCAGTCAAAAATCCTACACATCCTATCATCCTATGCATCCTACTTTGGACCTGTGTAAAACTTCATACTAACAATTTCCAAGTATCACTTATATTTACCATCCTATAGAAATATGAGCGAAGAAATAGAAAATACAGGTGCAGAAAACACGCCTGCCGGTGATGAAGCTGTTCATAATGCAATCTCCCTTTCAGGTTTATATGAAAACTGGTTCTTAGATTACGCATCCTACGTAATCCTCGATCGTGCTGTTCCTCATATTCACGATGGTTTAAAGCCTGTGCAGCGCCGTATTCTTCACTCTCTCAAGGAAATGGATGATGGACGCTTTAATAAAGCGGCAAATGTCATTGGGAACACCATGAAGTATCATCCCCATGGTGATGCATCAATAGGAGATGCAATGGTGCAGATCGGTCAAAAAAACCTCCTGATCGATACTCAGGGTAACTGGGGAGATCCTATTACCGGTGATTCAGCAGCAGCACCCCGATACATTGAAGCACGCCTTTCTAAATTTGCCCTCGAGGTTGTTTTTAACCCAGATACAACCGAGTGGCAATCAAGTTATGACGGGCGAAACAAGGAGCCTGTTACTCTCCCTGTTAAATTTCCTTTGCTCTTAGCCCAGGGTGCCGATGGTATCGCTGTGGGCTTGGCAACGAAGATTATGCCTCACAATTTCGTGGAGCTTATTGATAGTTCTATCGAAGTTCTAAAAGGAAATCGGCCAGACCTCCTGCCTGATTTTCAAATGGGCGGTATGGCCGATTTCAGCAATTACAATGAAGGAATGCGGGGCGGTAAGGTACGCGTTCGTGCGAAGATTGTTGAGCGGGACAAGAAAACTTTAGCAATAACTGAAATTCCCTATACAACTACAACAGGAGGCCTGATTGATAGTGTTATTTCCGCGAATGATAAGGGGAAGATCAAGATCAAAAAGATCGAAGACAATACGGCTAAAAGTGTTGAGATCATCATTCACCTTGCTCCGGGTATTTCTCCTGATGTAACAATCGATGCCTTATATGCTTTCACGGATTGTGAAGTTTCGATATCACCAAACACATGTATTATAAAGGGTGACAAACCCTACTTTATGAGTGTGAACGATATCCTGATCGAAAGTACTCATCATACAAAAAACCTGCTCAAGCAGGAACTTGAAATCAAACTTGCCGACCTGAAGGAAAAGATATTCTTCAGTTCCCTGCTGAAGATATTTATTCAGGAAGGTATGTACAAGAATCCTGAATATGAAAGCTCAGGAAATTTCGAGACGGTTGTCGAAGTCCTCGATAAATTGTTTGAGCCGTTCTTCCCGCAGTTTTACCGGGCTATTCTTCCCGAAGATTATAAGAAACTTATTGATAAGCCAATGAGCAGCATTACACGTTTCGATCTCAAAAAATCGGATGAGCAGCTCAAGTCGCTCGAAAATGATATTAAAGAAGTAAATAAACACCTGAAGCATTTGACAGACTATGCGATTGCATGGTTTGAGAAGCTTAAGCAGAAATACGGACCCGGCAGAGAACGCAAAACAGAGATCAGACAGTTTGATAGGGTTGAAGCATCAAAAGTTGCGTTAGCGAACGTTAAGCTCTACATGAACCGCGAAGATGGATTTGTAGGGACCGGCTTGCGCAAGGACGAATTTGTGTGTGATTGCTCTGACCTGGATGAGATCATTGTATTTAGGGAGGACGGTAAGTTCAATGTATCGAAAGTTGCCGAGAAGACTTTTGTTGGCAAAGGTATTTTACATGCACAGGTATTTAAAAAGAACGACGAGCGTACGGTCTATAATATGATCTACCGGGATGGTGAAAGCGGCACTTCCTATATCAAACGGTTTTCTGTGCTTGGTGTTACGCGCGAAAAAGAATATGACCTTACCAAAGGAACCAAAGGCTCAAAAATTCTTTATTTCACCCCAAATCCCAATGGCGAGGCAGAAATTGTAAACGTGCAGTTGAAGCCCCATTCCAAGCTTAAAAAATTACAATTCGATATTGATTTTGCAGAGCATGTGATCAAAGGTCGGAGCTCGATGGGTAACATCGTAACGAAATATCCGGTTAAAAAAGTTGTACTGAAGAGTAAGGGGGTTTCCACCCTTTCCGGGCGTAAGATCTGGTACGATGAGATCTTAAAACGGTTGAATGTTGATTCACGCGGAAAATATCTGGGTGAGTTTGATGGCGACGATAGAGTATTAACGGTCGACAAAAATGGGGTTTATGAGCTAAGCAGCTTTGAACTTAGCAATCATTTTGACGACCACCTTATCCTGATTGAAAAGTATAATCCGGACAAGGTTTTTACCGTCGTGTACCTTGAAGGAAAATCCGGAAGCCATTATTTGAAACGATTTGTTTTTGAAAATGCATCTATAGGTAAGAAGCTGAGTGTAATAAGTGAGGAAAGCGGCTCCAAATTAATTTTACTCACCGGGCTGCAAAAACCGAAAGTGCTTGTAGAACTTTTAAAAGGTAAAACAAAAATCACAGAAACCCTCGAAATGGATCTTTCGGAGGCAATTGAGGTAAAGGGGATGAAAGCTCAGGGCAACCGTCTTTCACCACATGAAGTGAAGTCGGTTGAGCTCATCGCTCCATCAGAGTTGGAAGTAGAGGAAGTGATTATATCTGATCCAATTTCTAAAGGTACCGAGGATGAAGAGGATGAACTGCCCGGTGTACATACCGCAACACCTGTCTCTTCAATGGGGATCGATCTGGTAGAAGGTTTTGATCAAACGGTCGGGACTGATACAATTCAGGCTGAGGATACTTCCTCAGCTCAAGTAGCGCAACCTGGAGAAACTTCTGAAGTCGAAGAGTCGGTTTCGCCCCCGGAAGAACCTAAGCCAGAAGAGCCTGTTAAAACTCAGGAAGAACAAAAACCTGCCAAAAAGATTGATTTTGAGATCACCAATCCTGACGACCTCGATATCGATGATAAGGGGCAGTTGGGACTTTTTTAGGTGAGAGTTGAAAGTTGAAAAGTGAAAGTGCACTCTGCATCAAGTGGGTTTCCCCTCTCAACTTTCCTCTTTCACCTATTTTATTTTACTCCCAAACTCCTTCGTGAACTTCGCCAGTTTGGGCTGGATAACATAGGCGCAATATCCCTGATCCGGGTTGTTATTGTAGTAATTCTGATGGTAGTCTTCTGCAGCGTAGAATTCAGATATTGGAGTGATCTCTGTTACGATTGGACGATCGAACACCATATCTTTCTCAAGTTTATCGATCATGCTCTCTGCTGCAGCCTTTTGCTCCTGGGTATCATAGAATATAACAGATCGATACTGGGTTCCAGCATCATTACCCTGCCGATTTAAGGTCGTCGGATCGTGCGTTTTAAAGAAAACAAGCATTAATTCCTCGAAGCTAATCTCGTTTTCATCATACTCGATCTGGATAATTTCCGCGTGCCCGGTATCGCCATTACAGATATCTTTATAAGTCGGATTTTTGGTGTGCCCGCCCATATAACCCGAAACTACCTTTGTTACCCCCTTAAGGTTTTGGAAAACTGCTTCTGTACACCAGAAACAGCCTCCGCCAAATATTGCTTGCTCCATTGTTTCTTTCTTGTTAGTTGGGATTAATGATTAAGAGTGATCCTTTTGAGGACGAATGGTCTGTTATCAGTAGCTAGTAACCAGTAATCGGTAATCAGTGGTCAGTAATCGGTTATCAGTAATCAGTGATCAGGGCAAATCGGTTATCTAGACACCGTGTTATAGTAAGGTAGTACTCGATACTGATTACCTAGCCCCTACTCTCCACTCTCCACTCTCCACTCTCCACTCTCAACTCTCAACCGTCAACCGTCAACTGTCAACCGTTTACTGGTACTGAATATAACTCGGCTGCGGTTTCAATTTCATTAATTCGGCTGGCGTCATTAAACGGTTCGGAGCTTTTTTAAGGTCATTTTTGTAGAAAAGTTTAAACCCTGTAAATTGCACCGGCTCGTTATAAATGAAATAGCGATGCGTGCCCAATTTTAGTTCAGGCTCGCCCCATCCATCCATATGCATTACAACCTGCACCTCAGGTCTTAACTTGATGCTTTTGTAATTCGTAACCATCTTTCCTGTGAAGCGGTGAACCACAAATATTTTTGGTGGCAGATTATTATCCCGAACTAATTTTGCCAGATAATCCGAAACATAATTGATCTCAGAGGCATCGTATGTACCGATTTTTCTGCCTGGTAAAACGCCACCCTTCATCGAGAATTCCGGGTCGATACCTAAATGGACATTTGGTCTTTTCAGGTATTTTTCCAGACGGGGTAGTTCTTCTCTGATCGTGCTTAAAGCAACCTGGATGTCCAGGAATACGATCATGTCTTTCTTCATCGAAGCAATTTTGAAAACCGAGTCAATTTGCTTATCAGGCATCCTGTTCCGATATTTTCCATCTTTTCCAGGGTCGCCGGCTGCCACAACGGCTATATAATGTAAAGCCGGCTGAACAGGAGTCGAAGGGTCTATTTTTTCCCATTTAGCAACTTCAGCATATAGCATACGCAGCATTTCTTTTGGAGCATATTCACCCAGAGCTCCCATTTTTTTGGAGTATAGGTTTCCATAATAAGTAACTACCCGTTTAAATGGAAGAATTGCTCCCGGCAGGGGGTAGGGCTGATTTTTTACAGGCCATTTACCTGTTGTATCACCGTTTGCCAGTTGCTTGAGTTTTTTATTATATGCTGCCGTGTCAATTGGCGGATATTCACTGGACGTGGCTTTTAACTCACTTTCTGCTTCTTCTGTTTTTGTTGAATCTTTGGCAACAGCTTTTTCTGAAGCTTTTGTGCCTGTTTCTGAACATCCTGCAAAGCTTGCGCTAACTGCAACGCCAATAATTAATGTAATCTGTTTTAAATTCATCATGTGGTTTTACTTATCACGGCCCCATACAGAACCATATCATTAGGTGTTTGTTTTAACTGATCTGTTCATCCTCACAAAATTCTAGTATTACCCCATTTTGGAGTTCAAAAGAAGCGGATTGGATGGTTAGGGGAATTATTGCAGCAAAATAGCTTAGATAAAATTGAATAACAAGTTAATTTTAAATTCTTTAGGCCCCTTTAAAAAATTTGCCGAATACCCCCAAAGGTAATTTGCATCCCGATGTAGCCTGCAAATAAAGTTCACCCGATTCGAGATTTTTTACGCCCGGAAAGGAAGAACGGATAAGGTTATCAACTATAACGGATGAAAAGCCAAGAGAATATGTGTTCAGGATTAAAAAGTGCTCGTTTTCATCTAATAGCGCCACCACATCCTGCATCATCTCCTGTATATTATCCTCAAGCTTCCATTTTTCACCATTCGGACCGTGTCCGTATGCCGGTGGATCCAAAATGATTCCGTTATATTTTTTGCCGCGCTTTACCTCCCTTTTAACAAATTTCAAAGCATCTTCTACGGTCCAGCGTATGTTATCAAGTCCGGATAAGGTCTGGTTTTCGTTTGCCCAGCTCACCACCTGCTTGATAGAATCCACATGGGTAGTTTCTGCACCAGCAGCCCGGGCCGCAAGAGAAGCGCCCCCGGTATAGGCAAACAAATTAAGAACCTTGGGCTGAGGGGTTTTAAATGATTTGATACTTTTGATTATATAATCCCAATTAACTGCTTGCTCAGGGAAAATTCCCAGATGCTTGAATGAGGTCATAGCCAACCGGAATTGGAGAGTAATGTCACCATTCTGGTATTTAATGTGCCATCTGTCTGGGGTCTTTAAATCTTTTTTGATCCATTCACCGGATGTTGCAGAGCGGCCCTTAAAACGGATGTGATGCTGTTTGGTCCATTCACTTTCCTTGAGACCCTTTGCCCATACAGCCTGGGGCTCAGGCCGGATCAGTATGACATTGCCGAAGCGCTCTAATTTTTCAAAATCACCACAGTCGATGAGCTCGTAATCTTTGAAATTTGAAGGAGTTAATAATTGGATCATTGATGATAAATTACCCGCAAGGCCGATCAGGTCTCTACTGAGTTGATTTTTATTTTTTATTCTTTTGCAGTGCCCGCATGAATTTGCTGGCGAAAACGAACTCGTTTAATTCTTCATTATCGGTATCCGAGATCTCTTTATTAGATCCTTCCCACCATTTCTCGCCCTGGTGGAGGAATATTATATTTTCTCCAATACCCATCACAGAGTTCATGTCGTGCGTTACCACGATCGTCGTTGTTTTATATTCTTCTGTTAATTCCTGGATCAGATCGTCAATTACAATGGACGTCTTCGGATCAAGGCCGGAATTCGGCTCATCCACGAAAAGGTATTTCGGGTTCATGGCGATGGCACGCGCGATACCCACACGCTTTTTCATACCTCCCGACAACTCTGCAGGAAATAATTTGTTCTTGCCGGCCAGATTTACACGCTCCAGGCAGAAGTTTACGCGCTCGAGTTTTTCTTTGCGATGTTGATCGGTGAACATATTTAAGGGAAACATAATGTTCTCTTCAACATTCATCGAATCAAATAGTGCGGAACCCTGGAAAAGCATACCAATTTCCGTCCTGATCTCGATGCGCGTTTCAAAATTCATCCTGGTAAAATCACGACCATCATAGATCACGGAGCCTTCTTCGGGTTCGTGAAGTCCGACCATGCATTTTAAAAGTGTAGTTTTTCCCGAACCTGATCCTCCGATGATCAGGTTACACATACCTTCTTTAAAGTCAGCAGATATTCCCTTTAAGACGTGATTTTCTCCAAAGGTTTTATGGATATTTTTTACCTCTATCATAACAGCAACTGGGCAATAACATAATCAGCAAAAAGAATAGCAATACAGCTGATCACAACTGCTTTGGTGCTTGATTGTCCCACTTCAAGCGCACCCCCATCGGTATAAAACCCCTGGTATGCAGATACGGATGTAATAATAAAAGCAAAAATTACAGCTTTCACCATAGATACAGTAAACGTGAACGGGTTGAAATCAGTTGTTATTCCTGTAATAAAATCCTGGGCTGTTACAGCTCCTGAAGCAGTACCTGCAAGATAACCCCCAAAAATACTTAGCCCAATTGAAATTATCACCAGCATGGGTATGGTAACTATGCCGCCAATGATCTTTGGCAGAATGAGATAACCAGGGGAGTTAATACCCATAATTTCCAATGCGTCAATTTGTTCAGTAACCCTCATCGTCCCGATTTGCGAAGCAACGCTTGATCCAACTTTACCTGCTAGTACAATAGCAGAGATTGTAGGACTTAATTCAAGGATGGACGAGTCGCGAACAATACTTCCAATTACGGACTTCGGAATCAAATCACTGACAAGTTGGAATGCGGTTTGAACGGTAGTTACCGCCCCTAGAAAGACCGATATAATGGCTATAATCCCTAAGGACCCCACACCGATGGAGTTCATTTCGTGGAAGATCTCTCTTCTGTAAATATTCCATTTCTCAGGTCTTCGGAATACAGCTTTTAATAATAATATATATTTACCTAGAGGGTGAAATATCATTTGGATCGGATTAATTTAAAAGAATATACAATAATAATACAAAAATGCTGGAGCAAAGAACAAAGAGCAAGGATTAAGGACGCGAATCGGAGGCTACTCAGAGAATAACGCCGATGTGAATCGGACTGCCTGTATTCGCTGCCTGCGGGTTCGCAGGTTTATTCTTTATTCTTTACTATTTTTAGCCAATGAACGCAATCGTAACCGGTGCAACAAAAGGAATCGGCAAGGCATTAGTCGAACTCCTAGCTGCTAACAATTTTAATGTCGCTTTGTGTGCGAGAAATAGTGCTGAGATAGAAACTTTTGTTAAGGAGCTTCGCGAAAAGCATCCTGCTCTTAAATTTTTTGGGCAGGCAGCAGACCTGGAAGTAGAGGTAGATGTAGCCGGTTTCGCTGCATTTGTACAAGCAAACTTGAAGAACGCGGATGTACTTATTAATAATGCCGGCTTATTTATCCCATCAGGTTTGATGCAGGAAGACGACAAAACACTATCAAGACAAATGAAAGTGAATGTCTATACTCCTCATTATCTCTCGAAATTTTTTGTTAAGAATCTGGTTCCGAAAAAAGGCGGCCACATCTTCAATATTTGCTCCATTGCATCGCTGACACCACTTACCGCTTGTGCGTCCTACAGCATCACGAAGTCCGCATTACTTACTCTGACAAAGCTTCTGAGAGAAGAATTGATACATTCAGGGATAAAGGTAACCGCGGTACTGCCAGGTGCAACGCTAACTGATTCATGGTCTGGCACAACGCTGCCGCCTGAACGCTTCGTGCTGCCTCGAGACGTCGCAAATGCTGTTTTAAACTGCCTTTCGATGAGTGCAGGCGCCAATGTGGATGAGATTGTTATTAGGCCATTACAGGGCGAAATCTAATCAGAATATTTTTGTTTCGCTATGCAGAAAGTCTTGATTCCTGGTTCTTGATTCCTGGCTCACAGTTTCACCGACATTTTACCTTCTTTTACCGAGAACTTACCATACCCTGCCTATTTGATGTTTTGGAGAAGAAATTCTTGAAGTAGTTTTGATTTGTCAAAGGGAAGGTAATCCCCAGAAGTACAACTTAAACGAACAACTAAACACTAAACAACAAATCACTAACAAAAAACGCTTTGAACATGGAAAAGAAACTACAACGGAACGAGCAGGAAAAATCGGTAGCAGGAGTTTGCGCCGGACTTGCAGAATACTTTGATGTGGATGTAACCTGGATCCGTATCGCTTTTGTACTGGCTGTCTTGGCTGGATTATCAGGAGTATTGGCCTACATCGTGCTTTGGATAGCTGTACCGGTTAAGCCTTACGTTCCAAACTACGGACAATACACGGCTGATTATAAAGTTTATGACAATGCGGCCGGCCCAATTGGTCCAATAAATGATCCGGCGTTTGCGGGGATTCCTTACCCTAAAAAGAAGAAATCCGGAAATGGCGGCGTAGTAATGGGGATCATATTCGTAATCTTCGGCGCATTCTTCCTTATGGATGAGTTCCACTTTGTGCCATACTGGTTTGAGTTCCACAAGTTATGGCCCCTTGTATTCATAATCCCAGGAATCGTTATGATCACTAACGCCAATAAAAAAACCTGGAAGGAAGAATGGAAAGAGCAGCAGGCAGCAAATCAGGCAGCTAATGATGCGGCGCAGCAATCAAATGCTTCGAATACTGAAGAAGTTACTATCATTGCTGACGAAAATTCAAAAAAAGAAGCATAAAAATCGGGAGCAGCTTGCTGCTCTCATTTTATAAGCAAACTAGAAATATAAAATTATGAAAACCGAAAAAATAATTTGGGGCCTGATCTTCATCTTCGTAGGTACAGTGTTCATGCTCGATAACTTTAATGTGATTAATTTTTATTGGGGATCAGTGTGGCGCTTTTGGCCAATTATCTTCATCCTGATAGGTGCCAACATGCTGCTAAGCAGATTTGCAAATAACACAACGGGTCCAATAGCTGCGGCGACAATCACAGTTCTGGTGCTTGTTTTCATAGGGTACCAGGGCTCAATTCCACGAGAAGACCGTGGCTGGCTGCACTTTAAATTTAATGAGAGCCGCAGGGATAAAAATGTAAACTGGAGCAACGCCAGTGTTTTTACAGAACCTTATACCGGTTCAAAATCCGCAACCTTAAATATTCAGGGTAGCGCTACAGGGTACGAGCTTAAGGACACTACTTCGATGCTCTTTCAGGCGGACGTAAACGAATCGACAGGGGGCTACTCGCTGGAGAAAACAGTTCTTGATTCAGTAGACGTTCTGAACTTCCGGAAGAGAGATAAGAACGGACGTGGTTTAAAGATGGATGATATCGAGACTAACGATACTCGCCTTCGGTTAAATTCAAATCCAATATGGGACATCACGGTTGAGATGGGTGCTGGCGAAACTAACTTCAATTTGGAGAACTTCAAGGTTCGCAACCTGCGTTTTGAAGGCGGTGCTGCATCTTTCCAGGCAAAGGTGGGAACTAAATTACCACTTACAGAGATTACCGTAGAAACCGGCGTGGCGAGTGTGGAGATTGAAGTGCCAAAAGAGTCAGGAACGCGCATCGTTGTAGACAGCGGATTATCATCTAAAGACTTTAGTGGATTTTCCAAACAAGCTGATGGTACGTATAAATCGAGCAACTACGACTCTGCAGCGAATAAAGTAAACATTAACCTGAAAGGTGGATTATCTTCATTCGAAGTAAGAAAGTATTAAATATATTTGTTACAGCTGAGGCGGAAGCTTCCCGGATCAACGGGAGCTTCCGTTTTGCGTATAAGGAGAAATGAAAGGATATATTGTCGTAGTAAAAGGAAAGCCTGAAGGACCGTATTCGCTTGAGCAATTGAAGGAGCTGAAAATCAGGCCTGGGACGTTTGTGAAAACAGAAGAAATGGACGACTACAAAGAAGCCCATGAGATTCCCGAACTCTGCGAACTGCTTGGAATTAAGGCTCAGGTCAGAAAGCCGCAGTATTTCGCTTCCCTCGACGTTCGACTGCTGGCAATCATTATTGATTACTTTATCATTTTTGCTATATACTGCGTAATGGCTACCATTGTTGTGCTTTTTATCGGCGAAAGAGATCAGAGGATCATCGTCGCACTTTCCGGACTCGCGATCATTCCCATTGCCAAAATGATATACAGTATATTTAGCGAGGCCTCATTTCGGCAGGGAACATACGGCAAATTCCTTATGGGGTTGAAAGTAACTGATGAATCGGGGCTTCCGATATCCCTTGGCCAGTCGGCCGTAAGAAACTTATCAAAACTTATCTGCGTAGCAACTCTGGGACTTGGATACGCTTTTGGCTTCTTTGACAAACGTCAGCAGTGCATTCATGACAAAATAGGAGGGACACTGGTGATTAAGGATCGACTCATTTAGGTTTAACTTGACAAGCAGTATATCAATGGAATAAACTTTCTGACGGACGTTTCAAATGATACACCTTTATTGATATTTATTGGGGAAAGTTCATATCTTACTAGCTACAATTATCCACCCAACCTAGCATATAAAACTTTTAAGGTTTTAGCCGAATGATACTTAATCGATTTGTAAAAAACTCTGAAAAACGGAACCGGGTCATACATATTGTCTTTGGCTTTATCATTCTGATCCATGCATGGGAGAAATATGAAACAGGTCATGGCCCATTTGTGTTTTTTCTGATTGCAGGCTTAATATTTATTACACTTGCGATTTTACATCCTGTTTTAGAAAAAAAGTATCCCTGGATTGATGGGGTATTTTTTGTCATCGAAGGAACATTGTCGCTGGCAGTTGCGTACGACTATTTTCATATGGGCAAAAAAGCCTTGCCTTTTGCATACCTGGGAGTGGCGATGCTGCAGTATTTCGTGGCCTTTAGAAAGTCGAGAAAAGGTATTGCTCACCACAAAGCAAAATATTCAGAACCAGTTGATCCTTCCTAAATTCAACACCACTTCGCACCTGGGAGCTTTTAGTTAAACCGGAAGAATACTGGCATGGTATACGTCGTGTCAATGGGCTTTCCCTGTCTAATAGCTGGCTTCCAGTTAGGACTCTCTTTAAACAGCCGGATAGCTTCTTCATCAGTACCATATCCAAGACCCCTGAGTACACGAATATCCTTTATTTCACCAAGTCTGTTCACAAAAAAGCTGATGATAACCCTGCCTTGGATCTGGTTTTTGCTTGCTTCTGGAGGGTACCTAAGATTAGCCTTAAGATATGCCTGCCAGCCGCGCATTCCATTTGGATACTCAGGCGGAACTTCGATTGGACACTCAAACAAACTAGTACCCGATCTGGGCAAAAATGAAGTGCCTTTATCGGTTGCCGTCTTAGCGACCTGTGCCCCTGAACTCAAAGGAAATAACAGAATCCATGCAAATATGATAAAGTTGGAGAATGCCCTCATTGTTTGTAGGACGTTTTACTTGATTGGATGCTTTCAGGCAGATAATTCCACAAACTAAGTCAGTAAAAAACCAGAGCGAAAATCTTTGCAGATCTCCCCGCTGGTTAAATAGTTAAAAACGATGGTGATTTTTGTGGGTTGAAACATATTGATAGTTTATTACCTATAATGACAGGCTACTATTTATCATTCTAGGTTTACACTGAGGCACATTTCAAACTTTCCTTGGGAAGATAGTTCAGCCCGTTCATCGTCATGGTTTAGGTTGTACAGGCTCCGAAGGTTTCTTCTCGTCAGTTTTTTCAGCCAGCTGGAAGAAAATTGGCATGGTGTAGGCTACTCGGGCTGGTCTGCCGTTTGATAATCCCGGTTTCCATTTCGGGCTGTTTTTTACCACCCTAACCGCCTCTTCATCAAGCCCATCGCCTAAACCTCTCAGTACTTTAATATCGGACAGGGTGCCATCCTTTTCTGCGACGAACGCCAAAATAACCCGGCCAGTAGTTTTTTTATCTCGTGCTTGTTGCGGGTACTTTAAGTTTGCCTGCAGATATCTCGCCCAACCGTTCATCCCTCCTTCAAACTCCGGAAGTACTTCAACACTTGCAAAGTCTTTTATCGAATTATCATCGTTTACAACAACCTCATTCAATCCGACTGCATTTGTTGGGTTTGCTCCGGAAACCTTCTTTGTCGAATCTGGATGGTAGGCCTGGACGGCAATTTGACCGATGTAATTCTTGATTTTATTATCAGGGACAAACTCAGCGGGTGTGTTGCTTCCAGCGAAATAGTATTTAACGGCCAAAGTGTAGGTGTCATCAGGTACCTCCAACGAGCTACGGAATGATGTTATAGTTTTTAATACCTCGCCATTTGCGTCTGTTTGTAAGCCTCTAACAATATTTGCTCCGGTTATTTCTTTATTTTGCACTGTAAAAGTCGCGACTACAAAACCTTGAGTTCTACTTTCCCTAGCTGTTGCAGGATACTTTACCGTGCGCATAAAATGCTTTTTTAGGGATGCAAAATCGGGCGGTGTCGTGGCCGAAGCTGTCTCGGAAACTCTAACAAGGTCATTTGGTTTTATGTCATCAGGGCGAGAAGGTTTATTGAGTTCGAGCGCCGAAATAATTTTTTCGCTGGTTTCCGGAGTCAGGGGACTCAAAATCCTCTCAGCAACTGGCCGTACCTCTTCAGATTGTACCGTTGCCGCCGACACGATCAGCATCAGCATAAATAAGGGTGCAGAAAAACCGTACTTCCAAAGCCCGGTGCTGCGTGATCTGTTTTTATGTAGCATCATGATTCGTCTTTTTAAAAGTGACTTATTGAAAAAGTTATTACTGAGATGAACTGGGTCTACTCCCAGGGTATTGCTGAGCAGCAGCAAGGCGTAATCCGATTTGCTCTGCATTAATGTTGCCGCTTCTTCATCCGCTATAAATTCATGGATATGCCTGATTTCCTTTTTATAGAGATACATCACCGGGTTAAACCAGTTAATGATCGCGGCAAGCTCAATGAAGATTATATCGGCAGAATGCCACTGGCGCATATGCACTTTCTCATGATCAATAATAGTATCAGCTTTGGGCATACTGCGGTCGACCACAAGAGTTTTGAAGAATGAAAAAGCTGAGCCTTTTTCTGTTTTCAGGCTGGATTTTAGCATTGCAAGCCGGATTAAAAATCGGATGGTCAACAGGCTTGCTCCGACCACATATGTCCAGAAGATTAGGTCAGCAGCGGTAGGTGCAGAAGCCTCTTCATCTATACCAACAATTACGGTCTCATAGATCATCCGCGAAGGCATAATCGCCGCTTCCCGCACTTTCTGTGTGATGAAGAGATCCCGAAACCAATCCGAATTGATGAAGGGAATGAGGAACGATAAAAAAATGCTCGTGTTCAGGAAGAAGCGGTTCTGTCTGAAGAAGGTTTCATTCCTTAATACCAGTACGTAGAAGCCCATGAAGAGCAGCAAGTACAGGTTGGTCTGGAGTAGGTAGTTCAGGCCGTTCATGGTCAGGGTTTTTTGAGTTTCTCAATCAGTTTTAGGATCTCATCTGCTTCCTTGAGGTCGAGCTTTTTCTCTTTCACGAAGAAGGAAAACATGTTCTCTACCGAATTGTCGAAATACCCATTGAGCAGTTTTTCCGTCGCAAAGCTTCGGTATTCCTCGATACTGACAAGAGGGAAATAGCGGTGGCTCTTCCCAAATGCCTCATGATCGATAAAACCCTTTGTTTCCAGTATGCGGATGATTGTTGATACGGTATTGTAAGCAGGCTTCGGTTCCGGAAGCTGATCGACAACATCTTTCACAAATCCTTTTTCCAGATCCCACAATACCTGCATGATCTGTTCTTCTGCTTTTGTTAGTTCTTTGATCTCCATGTTAATTCTGTTTCTAAGCTTAATATATAACTGATCTGAAATGATAACACCAAGGTAAAACTAATTTTTTAGTTATACAACTATTTCGTTAGTTTATTTTATTTTTTTTATGATTATAATGGTATATCGAAGCGATTTGCGGTTTGCGCCTTATCAAGGTGAAATATGGGACAATACTTTTTTTATCCAATTGGGATATTAAGCTATTCGGCTGGTCTTTAAGTAAATATAATCATCTAATGCTTAGATTTTTTGGAAAAACAACTTTTTATTCACATATTCGGGTACGTAACCGTTTTCTTGGTATTACGGAGATGGCAGGTTGGTTTAGCTTAAAATAATATTAAAATTGCCCGAGGGGCTTTCGTTAACTATGATCAGCACATACAGCAAACTGGATGATCAAATGCTGCTTGAACTTCTTCAGGCAGGAGATGAGAATGCTCTTGCTGCTATATATGACAGATACTGGTCGAAATTATATCTGCAGGCCTATAAGGTCCTTCGCGACAGATATCAATGCGAGGATATTGTCCAGGAAATTATCGTTCAATTATGGACTAAACGGGCCGCGAATAATATCGCTAGCCTTAAGGCTTACCTGTATGCATGTGTAAGATACCAGATCTTTAAATCGGTTCGTTCTGCCATGAGGGTTGAATCGCTGGAAACTGATGATAGCGAAACAATAAGTGATGCAGATAATCTGATACTTGAAAAAGATATTCAAAAACTTCTTGAAGCAGGAGTTGCAGAATTACCCGCAAAATGCCGGGAAATTTTCACCCTCAGCCGTAAGGATCATCTTAGTACAAAAGAAATTGCTTACCGCCTGGGACTTTCCCCGAAAACAGTGGAAAATCAATTAACGATTGCTTTGCGTAGACTTAGATCTGCAATGCATGAAGTGATGGTGTGGTTGCTGTTATTAAACTTTTTGGGCAGCTGATAATCTACCCCGGAATTCCATAATGCTTTTGTGAAGTTTCTCTATTTGTCTGAAAATTCCTTGTGCAGTTTTACCTACAAGAACTGCCAACCCGATCAGTTTTAAGAGCCCAATTTTTCTGAATAAAAAGTCTAAAGAACGCTAAAAAACTTCAGCTGTATTTGGGGGTAATCACCCTTCGACAACACATACATCAGAACATGGATAATAAGGAGTTTAAAATTTTAGTTGACAAATATCTTTCAGGCACGGCTAGTCCGGAGGAGGAAGAATATCTGTTAAACTATTATGATTCTTTCCAGGAGAATGAGATCTCATGGGATGAAGACAAAATGGGGATACGGGAAGAGGTAAAAAGCAAACTCTACACCCGGGCACTCAACAAAATTTCGGAAGTTGAGCGTTCCGGGATGCGGAGAACAAAATACCTGATGAAATGGAGCCTGGCAGCAGCGGTCATAATGATTGTTTCAGTTGCAGTTTATTTTTATTCTTTGCAGGCAGATCCAGTACCTGTTCTGGCAGCCAAAAAAGAAAAGCCGGTCTTGAATGATATACTACCCGGTGGAAACAAAGCGATTCTGACGCTAGCCGATGGCACGCAAATCATTCTGGATAACGCAGCTGATGGCACGCTCACCACACAGGGCAACATTTCAGTAAACAAGAATAAAGACGGGCAGCTGATTTATAAAGTTAATAACGGAGCTTCCGAATCAGCCAAAGTGCTTGAGTTTAATACGATTAGAACGCCCGCCAGTGGTCAATACCAGGTCGTTCTCTCGGATGAGACCAAGGTTTGGCTTAACGCAGGTTCCTCCATTAAATTCCCTACAGCCTTCACCGCGAATGAACGCCTGGTAGAAATAGAAGGCGAAGCTTATTTCGAAGTGGCAAAAGACAGAAAACGCCCATTTCGTGTAAAAAGTGATAATCAGCTGATTGAAGTTCTTGGGACCCATTTTAATGTCAACGCTTATCGCGATGAATCATTAGTTAAAACCACAGTTGTAGAAGGTTCAGTAAAAATATCTTCCGGGACTGAAAATAATACCATAAAACCTGGACAACAGAACCGCTTGTCACGTACAAAAGGAAATATGCACATTGCCGAAGTAGATCTCGAGGAAGCAATTTCCTGGAAAAACGGGCTTTTCATGTTTGATAACGAAGAGATTCACAGCATAATGCGGAAAATCTCCCGATGGTATGGAGTCGAAGTAGTTTACCAGGACCGTGATATTGAAGAAAAATTTGGAGGTACTGTGTCAAGGTTTGAAAACGTCTCGCAGGTCCTAAAAATATTGGAAGTAACCGGAACTATTCATTTTAAAATTGTACAGGGTGATGACTCTGGCAAAGGAAGGAGAATAATCGTTATGAAATAAACACTACCACATTCATAATGAGAAAAAACCAGGAGCGTTGGAGCGCCCCTGGCAAATTGAGCATCTCATTAAAACTCAGGATAAGTATTAATTAACTCAAATAACAAAAGTATGAAATTTAATCCAACTGGCTTTTCAGGCGAGCGTTGTCGCCTGTATTATAAATTTCTTTTAGTGATGAAACTTACCATGATTTTACTCATAGCCGGACTGATGCAGGTAAATGCTGCAGGTTATGCCCAGAAAATCACACTCGCAAAGAACGACGCTACACTCGTCTCAGTTCTGAAACTCATCAGACAGCAAAGCGACTATAATTTCGTATACAATCTCAAAAGCCTTAAGAACGCAAAAACGGTAAGTATCAATATCAAAAACGTTGATATCGAAGATGCTTTAAAAATCTGTTTCGATGGGCAGCCCCTAACTTATGAAATTCTTCTTAAGACCGTGGTTATTAAAGACCTGGAAAGGCCTGAGGTTCAGGCGGCAGATATCCGCGTAAGTGGAAAGGTTACAGATAATACTGGCACCCCGCTGCCTGGCGTGAGTGTGAAGGTGAAAGATGGCAGTGCGGGGATCTCTACAGACGCTTCAGGCTCATATTCGATTACGGTGCCTGAGACAAGTACACTCATATTTACCTATATCGGGTTTGCAACTCAGGAAGTTCCGGTTAATAACCGCACGGTGATTGATATTACCCTAAAGGAAGCTGCGATGGCAATAAACGAAGTGGTTGTTGTCACAGCCCTTGGCCTTGAGCGTCAGAAAAAAACCCTGACGTACAGTACTCAATCGGTGAGTGTGGAAGAACTTACGCAATCGCGCGACCTGAATGTGGTTAACGCATTGCAGGGAAAAGTAGCAGGTCTGAATATTGGATCAGGTTCCAGCGGCGTTGGATCTCCTTCACGGGTTATCCTGCGCGGTAACCGCTCGATCAATGGGAATAGTCAGCCCTTGTATGTGATTGATGGCGTACCGGTGCGCGGTAACCCAGCCGATATCAATCCGGATAATATTGCTTCTATTAACGTGTTAAAAGGTGCAAATGCATCGGCCCTCTACGGCAGTTCCGGCCAGAATGGTGTAATTGTTATCGAAACCAAGAAAGGAAAACAAGGGGTAAATGTAGGACTGAATACGACATATATGGCTATGGACGCTGTCCAATCCATTCCATTCCAGTATTCTTATGGTCAAGGTGCGGGAGGAATATACAACAGAGCTTCAGAAGATGCCTGGGGTCCGGCACTCGACGGTGCGCAGGTGGCAACATGGTCACTGAATCCGGCGGCAGCGGGTCAGACTTACGCCTTTTCAGGGCAACCAGGCGTTCGGGAAGGTTTATTTCAGCGGGGTCATAATTCTGCTACTAACCTTACCGTAAGTGCAGGAAACGAAAAAACGCAGACGGCCTTCAATTATACTTATACGAACGCCGATGGGATAGTGCCTAACAACGCACTTCAGCGGCACAATATTGCACTCCGGATCACTAACCAGATATCGAAGAAGTTCAGTATTGACGGCAAGCTCGACTATGCCAGGCAGAACATTGATAACCAGATCGCTGAAGGCGAGTCAAGCTTTAACCCGGTTCGCCACATCTATACCATGCCGCCGAACATCCGCCAGCAGGACCTTGCAGATTATGAGTTCATCAACCCTGCTACCGGTGTAGCCCGGCAAAATTACTGGTCAGATGGGGCAGTAACAGCGGCTAACCCGTATTGGGCCATGTATAGGAATCTAAAATATACCAAATCCAACCGTCTGATCGCTATGACGGCTTTGACCTATCGCTTTACCGACTATCTTAAATTAATGGTGCGCGGGTCATACGACGGCGAATCGACCGGAAATGAGGAGAAATCTTACAATGGTACGTTCCGCGATCCATCCGGAAGGTATGCATTAGGAGCGGGCGAATCTCAGCAGGCAATAGGTGATTTGCTTTTAGGATTTAACAAGCAAATGAACCCCAACTTCTCGATCCAGGCAAATCTTGGAGCAGAGATTCGTAATAACAGCAGTACCTCAGTAAGTTCTTCAACCGGTTCCGCCCTGAACGTGCCTAATTTGTTTGCGATAAGTAATACCAGTCTGCCAACTGGTGCAAATGGCCTCAGTGAGTTCGAAACGCAATCAGTTTACGGAAACGGAGTTTTTGGTTGGAAAGATGCTTTGTTTTTAGATATAAGTGCGCGAAACGACTGGAATTCGACGCTACCTTCAGCTAATCGTTCATATTTTTATCCGGCAGCTGGAGTTAGTGCCGTTCTTTCTGAACTTTTTAAATTACCGGAAACTCTGAACTACCTGAAACTTAGGGCATCCTGGACACAGGTGGGTAACGGTGCACAGCCCTACCTGCTTCAGCGGACAGCCAGAAGCATTGCGGGTGGATCACTTGGATATATATTACTAGACTCTACACTTCCTAATACCGAACTCAAGCCTGAAAGAACAACCTCAACTGAGTTAGGGGTGGAACTGGGAATGCTGGACAGCCGAATCGGACTTGATTTGACGCTTTATAAAACAAACACGAATGACCAGCTTTTCCGCCAGGCGCTGCCAGTGGGTTCAGGTGCAGCTTTTTTCTTCTCAAACGGCGGAGATGTGGAGAACACAGGTATTGAGGCGATATTGACAACTACGCCAGTTAAAACAACGAATTTCAACTGGGATCTTAATTTCAACTACGCTGTCAATCGCAACACGGTTAAGAAGCTTTCATCGAGTCTGCCACGACTGGTTTTGGGAAGTGATTCGTATATGCGTGAGTTCGTATTGGAAGAGGGTAAGCCATTTGGTCTGATCTACGGAAAAGGTTTCGCGCGCGATGCACAGGGACGAGTAATTGTCGCAGCCAACGGTTTGCCAACTTTTACTGCAGGCCGCACGGTTTTACTAGGGAATATCAATCCAAAATGGGTCGGAGGTTTGTCCAGTTCGCTGCGATTTAAAAATCTGAGCGCTAACTTTGTTATCACTCATAAGCAGGGCGGAGCTGTTGCATCATTTACAGATGCAATTCTATACGGTGCCGGCCTGGTAGAGGAAACAGTTCCCGGGCGTACAGGAGGCCTGATCTTTGGACAAAACATTTTTTCAGATTACACTGCGATAAAAGCCGACGGTACTCCTAACAGCACACCAGTAACTGCCGAAGCGTTGTGGCGGGGAATGGGCGCTAGAACAGCCCCGGTAGGAGAAGTATTCACACGGAGCGCTACCAATACCCGGATGCGCGAAATGAGTATTACCTATACTTTACCGAAAACCATATTTAAAAGCCTTCCCGTATCATCGGTTGATTTGTCACTGGTAGGACGTAACCTGTTTTTCCTGTATAGAAAGGATTCCAATATTGATCCTGATTTCACCGAAGGTGTTTCAACGATCTCGGAAGGTTTCCAGTCTTTTGCTCCCCCAACTACACGTTCGTACGGGGCAAGCCTGAGATTTAACTTTTAACTCATTACTATCTTAAAATATAAGACGATGAAAAAGATTTTAAATAGTTACCGACTCCCGCTCGTTACTAAGGTACTCATACTGGTTATGCTGTTTACGGGATGTACTGATAAGTTCGACGAAATTAATACTCCTGGCAACTTATTGTCGGATGATAAGATTGACGGTGCGACTGTAGGTCAGGCCTTTGGCTATGCTCAATATTATGGATTGGGCGCGACCTATGTTCAGGTAGAACAAAATCTCCATGCCGATCTTTATGCACAATACTTTACCAGTACCGTGGCAAATTTCAGTACGGAGAGGTACACTCCTAATGGTACCTGGGTAGACCTGTTCTGGAGAGATTTTTACAGTAATCCTGCATTAATGCAGCTGACTACAGAAAAAGTCACGGCTGAAAATAAGATGACACTAGCGAATGCCATCGCAAAGGTTTGGCGGGTGCAGATCTATCATCGCATGACCGATTATTTCGGCCCTATTATCTACTCTAAATTTGGAAACCAGGAAACCAGCGTTCCTTTTGATGATCAAAAGGATATTTACACCGATTTCTTTAAGACATTGGATGAAGCGGTTGCCGTTTTGAAATCTGGTACAACTGGTTATGCATTTGGCACCAATGACCAGGTTTACCAGGGGAATTCAGCCAGGTGGTTAAAATTTGCTAATTCCCTGCGTTTACGGCTTGCTATGCGCCTGGCTTATGTGGATGCAGCAAAGGCTAAAACAGAAGCCGAGAAAGCCGTCGCTGATGGATTAATTCTTACAAATGCTGACAATGCTGCCCTGACTTCAACACTCAATAACACGAACATTTTATCACGCATTACCTACCTGGGCGATTTTCGTGCAAGCAGCAGCTTAATGAGTGCATTGCGTGGTTATAGTGATCCGCGCCTGCCAGTGTATTATAGTCCGGCGGTAAGTTCCGGTCAATATGCGGCTTTACGCAACGGGCTGCCGGCTTCAGACAGAGGTTCTACGTTAGCTCCGGCCAATTCTTTTGTCGGGCCGCAATGGCTTGGTAACCCGCCGCGCCCGGGCACTACTAACCCGACTGTAATACTTACAGCTTCAGAAGTGGCATTTCTGCGTGCAGAAGGTGCTCTTAGAGGATGGAATATGGGCGGTACAGCGGAGAGCTTTTATAACTCTGGAATTGCGCTTTCGATTACGCAGAACGTACCTACAGCTACTGGTGCACAGATCACCGCATATCAAACAAGCACTTCCACACCGATGGCTTTACCCGATAAATGGAATTCGCCAGCGATGAATGATGTGCCGGTATTGTATAATTCAGCTGGCAGTTTTGAAAGACAATTGGAACAGATCATTACTCAAAAATGGATCGCTTTATATCCTGATGGCTATGAGGCCTGGGCGGAACGACGCCGGACCGGTTATCCGCGCGGCTATGCGCTGCTCGGTTCGGATAACGTTGGACTTGCACGTACCGAGCTTGCCAGAAGAGTGATTTATGCTCCGTCTGAGGTGACAACAAATAAAGTGGCTTATGATGGGGCACTGAACCTCTTAGGTGGGCCTGACGATATGAAAACAAGGGTTTGGTGGGACAAAAAGCCTCTTGCCAGCTACCCCGTACCAACGAATTAATCCAGATGACGAGATCGGTCCGCCCCGGGCGGGCTGGTCGAGTCTGGATTATCTTTTGTGTTAAGTGTTATGAACCCGGCTCCGTTTGCGAGTCGGGTTTATTTTTTTTGGTAGCGGTGGCTGAACCGGGGAAGAATAATTTCTGAAGATGGAGTTTATCTTCCATCCCAGCAGTTAGCTGTTACCTAATTTATTATTATAATATGAGCACTTTGTCAAGATATATAGCGAGCCTGGTTTTCTTTGCACTATTAAAACCGTGATAAACTTCGATTTCATAATGGTCGCCGAAATCCTGGCCACTGCTTTTAATTTTGGGGCTAAGGAAAGGGCCAATTGTAAATGCCTGACTCGTTTCATATTCTCCATATTCGCTTACAGATACCATGACATTCCAGTATACTCCATGTGTTTCCTCAATTTCTAGGGGGCCAGCTGTTCGAGTGTATAATCGTATAGCCAAGCGCTCAGCTCTCACTGTGATACAGGTATCGATATCTCCTAATAACCTGGTTTCTGAACTGTGTTTAAGTTTAATTACTCGTCTTACAGCATCGAGAGAATCGACATGTATTCGCTCGAAGTCATTGATATAGGGGGCTGCTGCTGCATCAGATTTGTATAAGTAAACTGTATCATGAGTTACTTCCCTGGCAAGGGCTGCTTCTTGCTTTTCAGGTGTTTTTGAGCAACCTAGAACACCAAGGAATAACATGACCAGGGTTGATCGAAGGTTACTGAGGTTTTTCATAACTAAATATACAAAACCAAATACACAGGATATGGATTAGGGTACAGTTCTATGAATGGCAACTGGTAAATTTCATTTAGAATTTGAAAGTGGAACACTGAATTTGCTGGCGCATCCCTTCCGATTTCAGTTTATAGTTTTCAGTTTCTTTAACCTCTCCGCAATAAACCTGTCCGTGATCTTCTCCAGCACCGATAAGGTAACCGACCCATTGCCCAGGATCATATCGTGAAAAGCTCGTACGTCAAAATTTTCCTTTAAGGCGGCCTCTGTCTTCCTGCGCATTTCGAGGATCTTCAGCTCACCGATCTTGTAAGCCAGAGCTTGCCCTGGCCAGGAAATATACCTGTTTATTTCAGTGTTGACTTCTACCAGCGAAAGCGCGGTACGGTCAGCCAGGTAGCTGCTTGCCTGTTCTTTTGTCCAGCCTTTTTTATGGAGCCCTACATCAATCACCAGTCGGCAGGCGCGCCACATATCGTAGGTTAGCCTGCCAAACAGGCTGTATGGATCTTTGTAAAAACCCATCTCGTGGCCTAAATACTCGCCATAAAGTCCCCAGCCTTCACCGAAAGCATTGATGTACAAACTTTTCCTAAAGTCCGGAAGGCTATCCAGTTCGCGCGCGAGGGAAATTTGCAAATGATGACCCGGAACCGATTCATGAAGTGTCAGTGCTTCGAGCGTATAAAGGGTTCGGCTTGAGAGATTAGTGATATTTACCAGATAGGTTCCTGGCGTGTTTCCCCCGCCCCTGGAATATAAGCCCGGGGGCGCTGCAGGCTGTAGCATTGGGGTTACGGTGTAAGGCTGGCGTGGAAGCCTGCCAAAAAGTGATGGCAGTTTGCCATCTATTTGCTTAGCGATATACGACGCTTCCTTAAGCAGTTCATCTGATGTTTTAGGATAGAACTTTGGATCAGATCTCAGGTATTTAATGAATTCCTTAAACGTTCCTTTGAATCCAACCTGCTGCATCACCTTGTTCATTTCAGACTGGATGCGGGCGACTTCAGCCAGTCCGATATTGTAAATGTCTTCAGAAGTTAACGATGTGGTAGTATAGTGCCGCACCCGGTCTTCATAATATGCTGCACCCTCCGGCAAAGCCGATGCACCAACTTCCGCCCTCGTCTTGGGCAGATATTCATTCTCAAAGAACTGTTTAATTTGACGGTAGCTGCTGATTACATCCTTGGCGATTACCTCCCTTGCTTTCGCCTGATAATCACCCCAATCTTTATCACTAACAGAAAATGGCTTTTTAGTAAGCGGTTTCCAGAAGGCTGATTTTTCCACTGAATCTACAATGTGCTGCTGGTAAGTGCTTTGCATTTCGCGGATGATCACCTTAGGCTGGCTGATCCCAAGCGATAAACCAGTTCTCATCAGTTTCAGGTTTTCTTCTACATATCGCGGGATATCCTGCAGTATGCTCATGTATTGCTCAGTATCTTTCTTGTTGTTAAGAGTTCTGTTGCCCTGACCTGCCAGCGAAGTATGGAATCCTTCGTAAGAAATGATTGGATTTAGATATGACTTATATTTATAGGTGGCTAAATTATCGAGTATGTCGTGCTGCAGAAGTTCGTAATTGATCTGCTCCTTGACTGGGAGCGAATTCTTGCTGATCCCTAATAACTGTTCGTTAAGCCTATTATAAAAGGCAAATTCCCGCTGGTATTTTTCTTCATTGTGCAGGCGCAGCGGATGCTTGTCAGCACTATCCCTTTGCCACTCCTGTTTTTCAAAATCTTTTATCTTTTGGAAAAGAGCCGGGATAGATGTTGAAATAGTTGTCTGGCCGAATGTATAGATTGTTGCAAATAGGAGGGAAACAGTTGCAAGGATAGTAGGTCTCATTATGGTTAGTTTTTGAACCAAATGCAAAATAGGGTTTTATCTGCAAAGCAGGAGCCCACCACTCAAATGTACGAGCACTTTAATGGTGACGTATTTCGACGAGCGAGAAAAATTTTAAATGTCGAGACAAACCATGAACGCGAGGAAAAATCTCAGGCCGTCTCAAAATGTCGTTCGTCATTCCGAGTGAAGCGAGGAAACTTATTTGCTGAGATTCCTGGCCGCGTCTGCATACTCAAGACGGACACTCGGAATGACGGTCACATTATGTAGAGTAAAGATTTCTCCGTGCATCACGTGAACGGCAATTTATCATTCTCTCGCCCGTCGAAATAATCTTACATCAAATGCCCCCTATATCCTCTCTCAACCAAACACTCATAAGCCTCCAAGACGTCATCGGGTATCTCCTGATAGATCATGAATCCTTTGCTGGGGTATTCCTTTAGTCGCTGAAGGTCGCCAACTAAAATATGGATCACTTTTTCGAGCGGAATCTCAACGTTAGGATAATCTTCAAAAGTGATCTGCGGAGAGGTTACACGCAGTGTTTTGGCCGGCCAATGTTGTTTGAAGGTAGCGAAACTTCTCCGCTCCATATAAGGCTTCTGCACTACGATAAAGCTTTCCGGGTCTAATCCTTTTTCCTTTAAAAGCTTTTGTGTGAAAGTAATATTTTCGCCTGTATTCGTGGATTTATTCTCGATTAAAATCGCACTTTCAGGTACACCATGCTCAATTGCAATTTTGGCAAACTTGTCCGCTTCCGGCTCATCCCACAGCCCCTCTGTAAAATTTCCTAAGCCGCCGGAGAATATTAATAAAGGTGCAAAGCCCTGCAGGTAAAGTTCGGCACCACGATCGGCAACCCGGGTATCATGGCTGCCTAACACTAAAATGCAGTCAGATTTTTCCAGTATATGGTTGACATGATGGTAGTCCCATAGTTTTCTGGCCAACAGCTTATCTTGTTCGGTTATCATCCCTGTAAATCTAAGAAATCGATCACCCATGACAAGCGTGAAAATGTTTAATTATAGTTTCTCACTTCGCTTGCCCTATCAAGCGAAGGCACCTATCCGTGATATCGAACGAAGTGAGCAACCTAAAGTAAAAATTGAGGGGCTTCGACAGGTACCGACCTTAAGCCGCGTTTTCCTCCGATATCTTCTTTATCATTCCTTTAAAAATCAACCCATGAAAAGGAAGGACCGCATACCAATACAGCCGGCCCAGAATCCCAAGCGGACGAAAGGTTGCTGTTTGGGTTAGTAAATCTTTTTCATCAATCTTAAACTCAAGCCAGGCCTCGCCCGGGAGTTTCATTTCAGCATATAGCAGGAGACGTTTTTCTTTCTTATCGGCAAGCAGTACCCGCCAGAAATCAAGCGCATCACCTGGGAATATGTCTGAATTGCTTCTTCTGCCTCGCCGCATACCTACACCTCCTACAAGCTGATCGAGAAAGCCGCGGATCTTCCACAGGTGGTTCCCATAATACCAGCCCGTTTTTCCTCCAATAGCCCAGACTTTTTCAAGCGAGTGACCGCTGTTTTTAAGCTGCATGGTACGTATATCTTTAAAACATCCGTTAACGGGAACTTCTATATACTGAGAAAGCCCTTTACTGATTATGCCGCTGGTTTGCGCGTCCTTCCAGCTTGATACAACCTGATTTTGCTCGATCTTGCCGAAGGCCATTTTTATTGCTGTATCATAGTCGATAAGATTGATATTTAGTAATTGCGCCAGCTTATTGGGGCGGCAAATCACTTCAACCTTCATGCTGTTCACAAGGTTTTTCGCTAGGGCATAGGATGTCGAGGTGACAAAATAAAGCCAGTAAGAGGAAAGCTTCGGCGTCATCAGCGGAACGACGATAATATGCCTTTTTAAACCGCGAATCTTTGCAAAGTGAAGCAGCATCTCTTTATAGCTTAAGATGTCTGGTCCGCCTATATCATAACTCTGGTTGTAAGTTTCTTTCTTACCTAGTACGCGGCTTAGAAATTCAATAACATTACGGATTGCGATGGGCTGGCACCTCGTTTTGAGCCATCGGGGTGTTATCATCACCGGCAGTTTCTCCACAAGATCCCGGATGATTTCAAAGGACGCACTGCCGGACCCGACAATTATTCCCGCGCGAAGAGTAGTTAGTGCAAATTTATTTCCGGATAAAATGTCTTCAACATTTTTCCTTGATTCAAGGTGTTTGGACAGATCATCTGAATTCACAATACCGCTGAGGTAAACAACCTGATTAGCGGTGGTTTGATTAATGCGCTGTGAGAAATTCTTCGCACAGGTTTGCTCCATTTCTCCAAATTCGCCGGTTTCGGTCGACATGGAATGGATTAGATAGTAAGCAGCTTGTATGTCGTCCGGTATTTCCCGCAGAGTTTCCGGTTTAAGAAAGTCTGCTTCTATTATTGTAAGTTCCGTCGAATTGTATTTCTCCTGATTAAATCTGCTCTTATCCCGGACGCAACAAACCACCTGATGCCCTTCTTCCAGTAATACAGGTAGTAATCGCTGTGCTATATATCCGGTGACACCGGTGAGTAGGATTTTCATAAAAGTTTATTGAATCTGGGCACTCATACATACGATTAACGACACCGTTTGGTTTGACAAGATCCTCAATCAGGGGGTATGCTATTCCCATACATGGGCAAGGTAAACAATGATGTAGGATAGAATACAAAGAACACTTCTAAAATTTACCGGATCGAATATGTTTTGCCGTTCCTGATTATCTAAAACCGCATACCTGGCAATAATCCAGAAGAAAACTGAAGCACCGATGTCCCAAAAATCAAAACGGCCATTGGTAAATTGGAGGAGCTGAAAAATTTCGAGTCCGATTGAAAATAAGAGCGGTATAAAAATTAGATTGAACTCAGTTCCCTTGACCTTGATAAATAATAACCTGGATGTGATGGTTATCGAAAATACCCATAAGCCTTCCGGGAGTGAATAAATGATGTGGTCATTTAACGGAAGGGCAGAGGTGATATGATTTCGTAATGCATGGAATTCTCCTGATGAGATAATGGTGAGAAGAATCTCATTAACTACAGTCCTTTCTGTTCGATAAAGAACATAGATAAGTAAACTCAGCAATAGCGCTGTTCCAATCAGCAAATAGTTCTTTCTCACGCTTTACCGTAAATCTTGAGTTTGAAATAGGAGAGGCTGCCAAAGCTGATTTCATCTATCAGATTAAAATTCACGATCGAGGGTAAACTTTGGATATGAAAAACAGAATTGAAATGGAAGAGCCGGGAAATTGGCTGGAACATTTTGTCGACAAAGCGAAGCCAATTTTCGGGTGTAAAATGATTGAGGATAAAAACCCTTCCATCGGGTTTTAATACCCTATGAATCTCGATCAATAATTTATCCGGCTTGTCGACAACGGCGATCACATGCGATAAAACGACGTAGTCAAATGTTCCATCTCTGAATAAAAGTGATTCCCCATTCATTTGCAATAGTTCGACATTTTCAGGCTTTCGTTTTGCTGCTATGCAAAGCATTGCTGAAGATGTATCAATTCCTGTGATCTGATGAGTTTTGTAGAGAGGAAGGTGAAGACCGTTTCCAAGGCCTATTTCCAGTAGTCTTCCCGAAGGCAATTCATTAATCTCGCTGTACAATCTTCGCTTCTGCGGCTTCAGGAATACGTCGACCACAGGATAAAAGAATGAAAAACAGTTGTAGAAGTCGGCGGTCCTGGTCATTCCCCTGATATGGCTCGGAATATTGGTTATAGGTTTGATTCTATATAAATGGATCAGAGGTCGGAGGTCGGAGGTCTGAAGTCGGATGTCTGAAGTCAGATGTCTGAAGTCGGAGGTCAGAAGTCGGAGGTCAGAGGTCTGAAGTCGGAGGTCAGACTTCCTACGTCGGAAATCATAACCACCCAGCTTTAATTTTCAGTTTTCAGTTCTCCACTTTCAACTCTCAACTCTCCACTTTCCACTTTCCACTCTCAACTCATCTAAACCCAAAAATCAATGGAAACACAAATGTCACAATAACCGACCATACCAGATACACCGGTAGATAACTCGCGATAACTTTGCCCACACCGTTAATGTCTTTTTTCTTTGAAATCACGGCAAAAAGCTGGGTGCTGACTAGCAGCAGGTTGATGAGAATAAGGACGTTGGCACCTAAAACCGCAGTTCTGTTGGGTGTAAATCCCATTTCAGAGATCCGGAACACAATCGCAGATAAGGCGACACCGTTAACAATAATGGTAACGATCGAAAGTAAAAGCAGGATCCATACTTCGGCCTGGCTTTTCCCTGACTTGGACGTCTCAGCTACAGAAAAGAATATAATTGCCATCACGCCAATCAGGAGAGCATTAAAGATCATCAAAAACTCCCGGTCGTTATACGGATCCTTGCCTGAGTAGATCATAGCCACGAGGTAGATCACCAGCATCACCAAAACCAGGGGACTGAATATTTTCGCAATTACAGGTGACACCTTGCCCACAAGCTGCGGATTCGTCTGGGTGAGGAAAGTACCTACAATAGGAATTGCTGCCAGTCCGAATACGGCGATGTTCTGGAAATAGAATTTCTCAATATTGAATCCGATCAGAGAAAAGAGCCCAACCGTAATACCCGACATAAGTAATCCCGATATCCCGATCAGTGCACAGATAACGACCAGATCGCCATTGTATTTCAAGAAGCCCAGTCGGCGCGCTTCATTATTGCTGGTTTCTCCCACATACGCGAATCCTAGCACCGACCAAAGGCACAGGGCAAGGTGAATACAAGAAAGTATTAGCGTATCAGTTTCTTTCCCGGGAAGCGAATTGATGTAGATCAGGCCAATAAGCATAAGTCCGATAATAGCTGCGACCTTTCCCGTAGAAAGCTTATTTCTCCACGCAAAATAAAGGGCCAGTGCCGGGAAGACAATAAACCCGATATTCCGGGGATAAAAAAACTCTTCGTCAATTGCAAAAATTGCAGGGAACTTTGCGATAAAACCTGCGATCAGCGATGCGATCACTACAAATAACAATTCTTTGCTGGTACCCCAACTGATCTCCTCTTTCTCGTAGTTCAGTCGCTCGTTCCAAAAATCTGCTAGAGAATTACCCTTGAGCTCTGGATATAGTGACGTAAACTCCTTTTTGAAACCAGCTTTATTAATCCGGTACATTTGCTCAAGTACCCGTGGATCGTTCTGATTGGCAATTATTTCTTCTCTCATGGTCTTATAATATAGAATTCAGTGTTCGTTTATACAGATTTGACAATTAATCCCACATCGTTCCATCCAAACCCAATACGATACCAAGCCAGAGGCCAATGATATAGATCAGAACGCTTAGTATAATTGCAAGAACTCCGTTTATCTGCCCCTTAGCCCGCATTCGATCCATGAAAAAGTAGAATGCCCCACCGGTAGCACCAGCTAGTGGAGTTACAATCAGGGGCCTGATCATCCAGAACTTCCCCCAAAGAGGATTTACGTTGTCAGCCCCGAATATAAAAAATGAGATAACAGCAAGTGCGATCCCTGCGCCGATCATCATAGGAGCAGCCAGAGAACCTTGCTCAGTTGCCGGTGTTTGTGAATTTTGAGTGTGTACCATGTTCTAAATTTTAATTTAATAAATAATGTTCAAGTTTTATTTAAAGTACTTTGAGTTGCAAAGTATAAGTATAAAAAAATAGCTAGTCTTACTGTTTCTAAAAATAAATTGACTGCGTTCCATTTTCATATACCCAAAAGTACTTTGCGACTCAAAGTAAAGAAGAAAGAATGAGATGTGCAAATAAATTTTTTAAGTTGAGAGTTGAGAGTTGAAAGTGGAGAGTGAAAAAGGGCTTCTAAAGTACTGCCAGGATAATATTCATCGGATAAATTATTTTTCCGTTATGCGAATGATCTGACACTTGTCGTCGATTTCCACGCCATTGAAGCAGAATCGTAAAAGGGGCCAATCCTATTTCCTGCTTGAAATTAATGCCAGCCTCTTATAGGCATCAATAGGCATCATACCCACTTCCATTCTTCTTTTATCGAGGTTTCCCGGATCTTCAGTCGGACCTAGCTCTATTTGATTAGTTTTCGGGTCCAGGCTAGTAAATTGCGTACCATAGAGCTGTTTTTCGCCAGCTCCAAGCTTAATGCGATCATAAAGGTATGCATAGCTCTGTCCGTCCATGTCGCCATTTTTAACCGCCAGCTCGATGTTCGGCAGTTGAGAGCGTTGCCAGGATTTATCGCGGTCAGAATGCTGGATAATAAGGAATATAGCATTCATCGCCTCTGCTCCAACCATCTTTTTGGTGGGAAATCCATGTTTAGACAAAATTTCTTTGAGCCTTGTACGGTTTTCAAGATCGGTTGCTGGCATATCTAATCCCTTTACTACTGCCTCCTTTTTCAGATTATATCTATTAAGGATACTCTCCATATTTGCACCCCTGACCATCTGATCATTAACAAACATTTTGATTATATCCAGCTCCAATTCAGGATGGCTTACTTCAGTATTAAAACTTCTGCAGTGCACATAATCAGGAGAGTCCTTGTGTATAAAGTTTTTTCCGCACAAATATTCGAGTGTCTCTACATCAAGCTCCTTAAGGATTTCACTAACCTTCGCGATATCATTTCGCTGATTCACAATCTCCAGTCCGGTGAGCATAAGTTTTTTGTCAATCCTGGATTTTGTTGCTCGTAAAGAATCGAACTGACGCTCCCCCAATTCATAATTTTTTTCAATTTTAGACATATACATCCGCCAGCTGAGCTTCCAGGCATCTGTGGCAGATAATTCTTGTGCAGGAGCAAGGGTTGCCCCAAGGCAGAGCAATAGTAAAAGGACGAATTTCATAAAAGAAGATAGATGTACAATATAGCAGAATCAGCATCACCAACAAAATCATTAGCGTGGAAACGGATAGCTAATTCTGAAGGCTCGCAACAATACTTCCTGCTTTATCACAACAATTCGGCACCTGGCCGTTTTAAGCAGCCGCCTTTTTCCGAAAAATCACTATTTATAGGTATTGCACGCAAAACCGACTGCCCCTAGCTTTGGGAAGCTTATTACTTTAATACCCACCCTATGACCTCAATAAGAAATTCCTCCCTGGCTTTAATTGTTTTTCTTGGTATAATGCTGGCTGGTTGTGGTAAAGACACACCCGCAACTCCTGATACCGGCGGCAGCGGCACTGGAGGTGGTGGCGGCGTGACCTATACCGGGACCGTAGCTACTTACACTGAAATTCCTATCCCTACCATCGATATTCCCAATTTGATCATTCCTAATTTGGGTGCATTCTATGTAACCAATAGGGGAGCATATGTGCATGTCCAGAACACAAAGAAACAGCTTTGGAGTGTTTACAAATATCACAACGGAGGAGCCATACCATGGTCTAATTATTCACCTGATTTCCCGCTCACCTCCTTTATTCCTTCTAGTTTCGCTAATGAAAAAGATATGGAACTGAGTTTTTACTGGAATGGAAACGATTCAGGGAAGTACGGGATGTTTAATATGAATAATGGCAGTCCGTCTTTCAATTATACTGTTCCGATGCCTCCTAATGGACCAGGTGGCTTTTCAAATGTCATACCGGCAAAAAAAGGTTTTCAGCGACTATGGGGTATCATCGGTAATGAAATTTGGTCTGAGTCCGCAGTTGTCTCACCCAAAAAGTTTGATAAGATTGCCGAGATCCAGCTTCCGCTTGGAAGTTTCGTTACGAAATTCTTCGCTGATCCCGAAAATGAAACCGACTTATGGTGCGCAACTGAAAACAGGCTGTATCGGGTAAGTACTGTCGGTTCTACACCAGGATCAAAAGGAGGAATTCAAAATAACTGGGATTTCAGCAGCCTGGGTGCAGGAACTATAAATGCTATCATAAGTGTAGATAAGACCATAGTTATTCAATATGGAAACCGAATTTATCGCCAGGAGGGTACAAGCTTTAAGTCGCTTGGAACTTTGAAAACTCCAGCCGGGGCGACTTCCAGTATTGCTACAAATGGCAGTACCATTGTTGCCTCCGACGGCAATTATTACAGCTTCTCGACGGGCTTATGGAAATCATACATCGGCACTGGTGTCAGCCTCAGCCCTGCAGATATGAAAAAGTATGATGACCTCAAGACGATTTGTTCAGCAGGATTTCCAATTGGAGTGATCAACGGCTCAGGCGATGGGCCGGTGTATATTTTAACGCTTGATAAATTGGTAAAGATTACACCGAAATTGTAAATTAGAGTTTTTGTTTCAAATGAATTTAAATATCAAAGCCGCCATTGCGGTGGCCATTATCCTGCTGGCAGTATCACTACAGTCCCTCAAAGCACAATCTGGTCCCTGGGCTAGATACAACGGTAAGATGAAAGGTGAAGCCTTAGTCAGGGATTCTGATGGAGGTTATTTAAAGGAAGTACAGAGCATTGTTGAAGGTGGTGGCGATGTAAACTGGCAATTAGAGTCAGGCTTCAGTCCGCTAATGGCAGCTGCAGGCGGAGGACACCTGGAGATTGTAAAGTTCCTAATTGAGAAAGGTGCAGATCCGAACCTGAAGGATTCAAATGGCCGCACAGCTTTGGATAGAGCTCAGCTGGCAGGTGCTAATGATGTAGTGCGCTATCTGCGATCACTGGCTACGCAGCCAGTTTCGGCGCAAAAGACTGATAATCAGACTGTCGTGATCCAGCCTGCAACTGCGCCAGCGCCAGCTGAAATGCCAGCAACACCTCCACCGGTCGCGAATAATGGTACAGCTACACCACCTGCGGTTGCAGTAATCCCTGCTGGGAAGTGGCCAGTATTTGGCACGTATAAGGTTGGTGACCGTGTCAAGTTCTTCGCAGGAAGCTGGAAGTCGGGTACAATCGTCGAAGTTGGCGTTCCTGGAGATAATACGGGGAAATTGGCGGCACCCAAGGAGCGACGTTACCTAATCGGACGGGAGGGTGCTGCTAACTGGAATGACTGGACCGACTGGGGGAATGTAACCGGTTTAACTCGTGAACCATTCTGGACTAGTTTCTTCAACGGAGAATGGCGTCTTGGTGAAACCATGGCTGCAAATACTCGTGTCGAAGGAGGGTACCAGCGCGATGAATATACTTTTCATAAAGCGTCCGAAGCCTTACAGGTGAAATCAGACAATTCTTACAGCTGGAAAACTATCGGAGGCAAAGTGATAAACGGCACCTGGCGCCCGGCGGAAGATGGGGCAGGGATCATTTTGATAAATGCATACCAGGGAATCAACTGGACATTAAGGAACGAAACCAATTCAACAGAAGAAAATATCCGGGGACTTCAAACATCCCGGCTGACCGCAGACGGAAAAATGAGCATTAAAGCACAAAGGCCCATTCAATAGTATTGGAGGTCGGAAGTCTGAGGTCGGAAGTCTGATGGATTTCCGACAAAATTATTCCTTTTTCATCACCTCCCCATCAATCACCGCACTCGCATCCTGCGGATGGACCTTCGACACATTACCAAACTGAGGCATAAAAGTAGCCGAACTGCTGAGCGCCATATCGAGTTCATATTGTGAAGGGTATGGAGTGTGAACCAGGCTTCCTTCCGGGATCTCCGGATAAGTCTGGGCAAGGGTTTCTATCTTGTTAGGTCCTACACGCCGGTAGACAAATGTACGCTGGATCTGTTCGGGGTGACAAATACCGGCAGCCCCCATAAGTTGTATGGCGCTAAATACGGACGACTTATGGTAGTTGAAAACGCGTACTTTCTTATCGGATACCACAAGCCCTTTGCTTAGCTCCGGATCCTGCGTTGCCACACCCGTTGGGCACGTGTTTGTGTTACATTCAAGTGCCTGTATACAACCGAGCGCAAACATCATCCCGCGGGCGGAATTACACATGTCGGCACCCAATGCGAAGTTCTTTACCAGGTCAAACCCTGTAGCAACTTTGCCGGAAGAGATTATTCGGATATGCTTTTTCAGCCCAAAGCCATTGAGTGCATCATAAACAAATGCCAGCCCGTCGCGCAAAGGCATCCCAACAGAATTCGAAAACTCCAGCGGAGCAGCACCCGTACCGCCTTCGGCACCGTCTACAGTAATGAAATCTGCATATATACCCGTTTCATGCATCGCTTTACAGATCGCAAAGAACTCGCTTTTATTCCCCACACATAGTTTGAAACCAATCGGCTTGCCTTCCGAAAGATCGCGTAGCTTTTTAATGAAGTGCACCATTTCAAGAGGTGTCGAAAACTCAGTATGCGCGGGAGGGGAGATCACATCTATACCCGGCTCGACCAGACGGATGCGGGCAATCTCGGGAGTAACCTTTCGTGCCGGCAAAATACCTCCGTGACCGGGTTTAGCGCCCTGCGAAAGCTTAATCTCAATCATCTTAACCTGGGGGAGATGCGCACGTTCTTTAAAGGCCTCATCGTTAAATGTTCCATCGGTATTACGGCAGCCGAAATACCCGGTTCCAATCTGCCAGATGATGTCACCGCCGGGTTGCAGGTGGTAGTCGCTCAGACCACCCTCGCCGGTATTGTGAGCAAAGTTTCCCAGCTTAGCACCACCATTCAAAGCCAGGATAGCATTCTCGCTAAGCGATCCGAAGCTCATCGCTGAAATGTTAAAGATACTGGCAGAATAAGGCTGCTTACAATCGGGACCTCCTACAATCACCCTTGGATCCTGGTTCAGGTCTTCGGGATGAATGGCTGCTATGCTGTGATTCAGCCAGGAGTAACCACTGTCATATACATTCAGTTGTGTACCAAAAGGCACAGTGTCGTCGACTGCTTTCGCGCGTTGATAGATCAGTGAACGGTTTATGCGACTGAATGGCCGGCCATCTGTGTTGCTTTCTACAAAGTACTGCTGAATTCCCGGACGCAAGGTCTCCATCATAAACCGCATTCTTCCCAGGACCGGAAAGTTCCGTGAAATACTGTGCTTCTCCTGGAAAATATCGATAACCCCAATTATCACCAAAGGGCCAACCAGAATAAAAAGCCACAGTATTGGAGTCCAAACTAAACTAATCAAAAGTATCCCGACAACCAGGACTACCGAAACGTTAATAAAGAGTTTTCTCATGGTATTCGTATTAAATCGCAGCACCTCACTGCAAATTTTAAAGGTAGCCAATTTAGTATGGAGGGGGAAACTTTGATGGTAAGGGGATTGTAAAGAACTTCGGACCTCAGCCCTGGGGTAGAAATTTTACCGCAGAGAACGCAGAGTTTTTTTTATTGTGTTATGTAATTCCGCATCTTTTAAATCTCCGACCAGCCTTTGCGTACTTTGCGTGTACTCCGCGCGCTCTGCGGTTAACCCTTGTCGGAAATCCATCATATCCAGCTTCGAACGCCGTTTAACTCGTTACTCTTCAATATTTTCAAAAAGCTGACCATGTTGTTTTCTAAAAATTCGTTCCATAAAGAACTTAACTGGCAATGGCGATTTGAACTTGATCTCTTCGTCAATCACAGTAGAATCATCATCAGCCGTTAACACAAACTTCATTTCAATCTTAGTCAATTTGAAAACAGTCGCCCGAATAACAACTCTTTTGTCTGATTCATTTTTTTCAACTGTCACCGGATAAGTAAATGAAAATGGAATTAATCCAAATTTCAAGGTCTCATGAACTAAATAACTTTCGTCTCCTGTACGGTCAATTCGGGAAATGACGGGGTGGACTGACACAAATTTTTGCATGTCAGTTAAATGATCAAAAACAAAGTCGATATCTTTTTTTAAGCGGAATGAAAGTCTCATTGTTGGACCTGATTGTGTTTGTAGGTATAAGGCAGGTGTAAGTTCGTAAAGTTTTAGGATAAAGCGAGGAAGCGTACTCATCGGCTTTTTAACCGCTGAGTCCGCAGAGTAAAACGCAGAGAGCGCAGAGGCTGGGCGGTGCTCAGAGGTTACAGTTTCGCTGGACCAGATAGCAATCAGATTTCGGTGCTTTTAGAGTGAAGAGGTCGCCGCCAATGCTGAAATGACGACATGCCAGGTCTGTGAAGTTGCCGCTCTCGCGTGAATCTAGTCATCCTCTCGGCTTACTTTGCGAAAAAACTCTGCGCACTCTGCGGTTAGATCTCAGCCCAGCCGTCGGAAATCCATCATACCTCATACCTCAAGCCTCCTACCTCAAACTTCCTCCCCCAGACAAAAGCTTCCCCATAAGTCCCTCAATTCTTGCCGCCTTCGTCTCCTCCCTCTTCGCCGAATAGATCCACTTCACATGCATCCTTTGATCGCTCTTGCTTAATTTGTTAAATGCTGCATGCGCCCTCTCATCCAACAGCAGGCAATCAATTAATTCCTCCGGAACTATGAAAGTTGAATGATCCTGATACAATATTACATGGACATAATCTCCCGCCTGTTTTTTAAGCTTTTTCCTTAGTTCAGCTTTAACCGGAAGGAATAGTCCGCCACCCTTCATCGGCGCCAGACTGTGATCAGAGATTTCAATATGGTCGATAGTGCCTTTCACCCGTAGCCACCCAAAATGTGCCCTGCTTATCCCTTCAATTTCCGGCACTTCGGCATAGGTCCACCCGCCTTTCATAGGCATTTTCTTGAGGAGGAGGGGTTGGTTGACTATGGGGGTGTCCATCTAAACGCTGTGTAATTTCAACGCAAAGTTCGCAAAGTTTTAGGATAATGTGGGGAAGCGCACACACCGTTTATTTAACCGCAGAGGCCGCAGAGTAAAACGCAGAGAGCGCAGAGGCTGGACGCCTAACTCTGCGTCCTCGGCGAAAAACTCTGCGCACTGGCGTGCCTGCCGGCAGGGTTTAACCTCAGCCCAGCCGTCGGAAATGCATCAGACTTCCGACCTCCGACCTCACTCCACCACAACCGACCCCAAATATACACTCGTCGAACACCTGTCCCTTTCCTCGCTCACGAAAGCCAGGTAAACATGCAATTCACGCGATTTCAAATCGCTGCAGTCTAAGATTTCCCTTCCTTCCTTCCGCCGGGCACCGCAGATCTCTCCGATAAAATCAACCTTTTCATGATAGGCCAGTACCATCGCCCGGTCGGTATCGCCAGGTATCGCTTCCCAGGTTATTTCGAGTATACCCGGTTGAGTATTGGTGACAGCTGGTGAAATAGGCTGCGGCAGATCACCCCAGGAGATTAAGGCTTTCGCCGGATCAACTTTGAAGTCTGCCGTCATTGCATTCAATTTAAGGTAGGACAAAGCGCTCCCAAAACCGTGCTGCTTAGCTGAATAGTTTTTGAATCCGAGTCGCACAAAAGGGGTTATTAATTTGAGCCATTCCTGGCAAGCTGCCAATTTCTCACGGTTATCAAGCTGCTTCTGACTCGGTGCTTTCGAGATCTTTTTTGGTAAACTTCTGATAACTCCCTGACCTTTCCAGGTGTAACCCACAACAGGCCCGACCTTTCCGCGGAAGGGCCCTAGAATTCCATTTATTAATCTTCCCATAATCAATGTTTTAAGGTGAATAGCCTGTGTACGAACAGAGTGATTAAAGAGTTACCTAATTCTACTGAATTTAGATAGAGATTAGTCACAGGTTCTTCAAAGAATCTCCGTAAAACTCCCTGTAAGCTCCGAAGAAAGTCCGAAGGAAGTCCGAAGAATATATAGATGAGGTACAGGTTTGGTAATGGTGATTTTTAAGTTTGGGGAGGATATTAAATGGTGGGTTTAGGAGGAGGGGAGGTGGTTGAATGAATGTAGTGAATTTTGGGACAAATGGGAGGTGTAAATCGAATAATTTGTCGTATTGGTCCAATCAAAAATGCCGGTACAATTTCTATTGCCCGGCATTTTATGAATAATAGTCCACTTGAGTTGTTGAGATTGCTTCGCTACAGTCGCATCCGATAACTATCGGATGACACGATTGTTTTTCCGCCCAGATCTTATGCATCCTACAATCCTATGCATCCTAGACCAGACAAAAATCCTATTCCTAGACCGCGTCCGACAAACTCGTAAACGTAAAATCCCTAATCTTCATCGGAGGAATCATCGCATTAATCTGCGACTCCCCACTCACAGTTCTTTCCGGTTTTCCTAATGCCTCCAAATTATTCAGCATAATGATCGGGCTCTCGTTGAACCGGAAGTTCTTAACCGGGAATTTAATTTCACCGTTTTCGATGTAGAAGGTACCATCCCGTGTAAGACCGGTGAGGAGGACCGTTTGTGGGTCGACGTTGCGGATGTACCAGAGACGGGTGACGAGAATACCTTTTTCGGTGCTTTTGATCAGGTCTTCGAGGGATTGGTTAGTTCCTTCCATGATTACGGTGTTGGGCTGAGGTACGGCTTTAACACCTTTCTTTTGCGCCCAATAGCGACTGTAAAATAGATTCTTCATTACACCCTTTTCAATCCAGTTGATCTTTTCCTGCAAACGGCCATCTCCGGCCCAGGTGGCTGAAGGGAGATCGACGTTATAAGGATCAGAATATATTGTAACTCGCTCGTCGACCATCTTTTCGCCAAGTTTAGTTAGTCCGCCGGGTTTGCTCATAAATGAACGGCCTTCGTCTGCCTGGCGCCCGTCCATGCCGAAGAACATGTTCTCTAACAGAACAAGTGCAGCGGCAGGCTCTAAAATAACGGTGTATTTTCCGGGCTCAATGGCGCGGGCTGCGGCTGAAGCTGTAGCTTTCTTTGCTGCGGTTGCAGTCGAAGCTTTTACATCAAGCTTGCGGTAATCGTTAAATGATTTAGTGGCATAACCTGAGCCTTTGCCATCCTCAGTGCGCAGCGTTACGTTGAAGCTGACGTTGGTGGAGGTATTGTAGGCAAACAAGCCTTTGGAGTTCATCATTGCCGAATAGGCAGTATTGTTCTCCAGGAAGCCGGCTGCGGTAAGTTTATTGTCTTTAGAGATCTGCAGACTAGCTGCAACTGCATCCGCACGTTCTTTTGGTCCCATGGCTGCTGTTGCCGGAACAAATGTCGGCGAGTCCGGGAAGTCGTTAGGACCTAGCATCGGCATGTATTCCGGGTTCTCAGGTGCGAGCCTGGCCAGCTCTTCTGCACGCTGTACTACTTTTTTCAGGGATTCGTCATCAAACTCGTTGATGGTGGCTACTCCTGCTTTTTTACCGAAGGCCGATGAGACAACAAGTGTTGCCTGGCTGATGCCGCCGCTGGTAGATACCGAATTCCGTGCATAGCGGATATTTCCACGGTCGCCGCCGTCGAGATTTACTTCGCATTCGTCTGCTTTTGAATAGCTGAGGACTTTCTTTAATAAAGCCTGAGCTTCGTCTTTGCTTAATATTGACATGATCTTTATCCTCAGATTTTTCTAGCTGTATTAATTACGTTAACTCCATTGAAGCGGGTGGTCGGGCATCCGTGTGAAACGGAGCTCACCTGCATTGGCTGGCCCTTGCCGTCGAAGAAGGAACCACCTAAGCGGTAATCGCTTTCATCGCACATATCTGCGCAGGCATTCCAAAATTCCTGGGTGTTGGCCTGATACGCTACGTCTTTAAGCATACCGGCGATCTTGCCGTCGATGATCTCGTAGTACAGCTGACCGCCGAACTGGAAGTTATAGCGCTGCTGGTCGATGGAAAATGATCCGTCGCCTATTATGTAGATACCTTTCTTCACACCTTTGATCAGCTCATCAATACTTTTCTTTTGCTTGCCTGGCATGAGTGATATATTCGGCATGCGCTGGAACTGTACGCTGCTCCAGTTATCTGCATAGCAACAACCCTGAGACTCTTTTAGTCCCAGAATATGCGCTTGATCCCGGATGGTCTGGTAATTTACAAGAACACCGTCTTTTATGATATCCCATTTCTTGGTACCTACACCCTCATCATCATAACCCACCGCTCCCAAAGATCCCGGCTGCGTTCTGTCGCCCTGAATATTTACCAGGTCGGAACCGTATTTAAAGTTCTTAGCCTGCCATTTGTCTAAGGTCAGGAAGCTGGTACCTGCAAAGTTGGCTTCATATCCCAAAACACGATCTAGCTCAGTTGGGTGGCCTGACGATTCGTGGATGGTCAGCCATAAGTGTGACGGATCCAGCACAAGATCATACTTGCCAGGTTCAACAGATTTAGCGGTTAATTTTTGTCCCACCTGAACCGCACCGTTTCGTGCATCTTCCAGCATATCATAGCGCCCTTTATAGAGGGTGGTTACACCTTTTATCTTGTCCTGCGGACGAGCTTCGAGGTATTCATATCCCATACCCATTGGTGCACTGAGAGAATTGCGGGTTTCAAACTTACCGCTCTTTGCATCTATTTTGGTGAGATTGAATGTCGGCCAGATGCGGTGAATATCCTGTTCGATATATGATCCATCCGTTGAAGCGAAATACTTCTGCTCGTTCACCAGGAAGAGTACAGAGTTTGCATAATTGGCGCCGCCCTTAATTCCGGCATCGTTCACCGAAAGGAGCAGGTCAACTTTTTCCTTCATCGGGACCTCAAAAGCATTTTTCTCAATCGGGGCTTTCCAGCTTACTTCGCCGTAGCCTTTTTGAGGAGCCAGCTGCACCGGTTCTGTTAACAATCTTGAATTTTCTTTAGCGATAGCGACGGCAAGCTCTGCCGCTTTCGCGATGCTGTCGTTGTCCATTTTATCGGTAGCGGCAAAGCCCCAGCTACCGTTGGCAATAACACGCACACCCATTCCATACGATTCAGTGTTAACGATGTTCTGCACTTTGTCTTCACGCGTTACCACAAATTGGTTGAGGTATCGCCCGATGCGGACATCAGTATAGGTTGCGCCTTTGGAGCGGGCGGCATTCAGCGCCACATCCGACATCCTTTTCTTTAATGCCGGATCGATAGTTTCCAGCGATGCCTCCAGCGGAATATCATGCCCCCAGACCACGCCGGGGATCATGGTGGCCGCTGCGCCGAGGCCGGTTAGGTGGATAAAGTCACGTCTTTTCAAAGTTGTAAGTTTTAAGTAATAGGTTATAAGTTGGTTTTACGTTGTACGTTTTACGTTGTATGTCTGGGCGGAGATGCACAGCGGAAACGTAAAACGATAGCTATCGATTCCTAATTGAGTTCGTTGGTTAGAAGGAGTAAATTAAAAAAAATGATTGGGATTTAGTGTGCGAAAAAAAGAGAGAGCTGCCTGCGGGAGATAGCAGCTTTCGCTGCAAGGTTTTAACCGCAGAGGACGCTGAGTTTTTCGCAGAGGACGCAGAGTTTCTGCACTAGCGAAAAGTCATTAGCCGCATGCGGCATAGCGCTAAAAGGTTTTAACCGCAGAGGACGCAGAGTTTTTCGCAGAGAGCGCAGAGGCTAATTCATTCACCCGCTTGTGCAACTCTGCGTTCTTTGCGCGTACTCTGCGCCCTCTGCGGTAAATTATAGCACCAGCAATAAATGGGTACGTCTGCCAATTCTCAACTCTCCATTCTCAACTCTCCACTAAATTAAATACGTCTCCCCGTATTTATAACGTTGACTCCTTTAAACAAAGTCGTCGAGCACCCATGCGACACCGCACTTACCTGGCTTGGCTGTCCCTTTCCATCAAAGAATGATCCGCCGGTACGATAGTCTTTTTCATCACAGATAGCTGATGTTGAATTCCAGAATTCCTGAGTGTTGGATTGATAGGCAACGTCTTTTAACAGTCCGCCGATCTTACCGTCTTTTACCTCGAAGCAGAGCTGGCCGCTAAACTGAAAGTTATAACGCTGCTGGTCGATCGAGTAGGAGTTACGGCCGAAGATGTAGATTCCTTTCTCGGTATTCTTGATCATGTCAGCAGGGGTTAGTGCCGCTTTCCCAGGTTTGAGGGAAACGTTCGGCATGCGCTGGAATTGAACGCTGCTCCAGCTGTCAGCATAGCAGCAGCCTTGTGATTCAGGTAATCCCAGAATATGAGCCTGATCGCGGATAGTCTGATAATTTACTAATATACCGTCCTTGATAATATCCCAGTTCTTGCACTTTACACCTTCGTCGTCATACCCTACTGCAGCCAGCGATCCAGGGGCAGTCTTGTCTGCTTCGAAATTCACCACCTTACTGCCGAAATTGAATTTCTTGCTTTCCCACTTGTCTAGGGTCAGGAAGCTGGTGCCGGCATAATTAGCTTCGTATCCTAAAACGCGGTCGAGTTCTGAAGGGTGACCCACAGATTCATGGATAGTCAGGAACAGGTTGGTCGGATCGATGATCAGATCGTATTTACCCGGTTCCACAGGTTTAGAGCTTAGCTTTTCAGTTACGTGGCGGGTAGCTGTCTCAGCATCCTCCAGCATGTTGTAGCGGTTCTTATAGATCGTGAACAAGCCGTTGATCTCCTCATCTTTCTTAGGATTCAGGTACTCGTAGCCCATACCCATCGGAGAACTCAGGGAGTTGCGGGTTTCAAATTTACCCGACTTAGAATCGATCTTGGTCACCGTAAAGGTTGGCCATAAACGGTGGATATCCTGGTCAATATATGAACCTTCAGTAGAAGCAAAATACTTTTGTTCGTTTACCAGGTAGAGCGCAGAGTTTACGTAGTTGGCACCGCCTTTCAGGGCAGCATCATTTACCGATAGCAGCAGGTCTGTTTTTTCCTTGATCGGGATTTCAAAGCCATTCTTCTCCATTGGGGTTTTCCAGCTTACCTCGCCGTAACCTCTCTGCGGAGCGAGCCTCACAGGTTCCAACAGCAATTTGGAATTCACCTTTGCGATTTGCACCGCTGTTGCTGCCGCTTTCGCGATGTTATCGTCCGTAAGATTATCTATGGCGGCAAATCCCCAGCTTCCGTTGGCGATTACCCGGATACCCATACCATACGATTCCGTGTTCGCGATATTATCCACTCGTTTTTCACGTGTGGTGATAAACTGGTTTAAATACCTGCCGATACGCACATCCGCATAGGTAGCGCCTCGTGATTTCGCAGCGTTTAGGGCAATGTCCGCCATCCTCTTTTTGAGCGCCGTATCAACGGGCATTAAGGCATCCTCAATATGAATATTGCGGCCTATCACAGGCACCGATTGCAGGAAAGTGGCACCAGTGCCGATTCCTGTGAGGTATAAAAAGTCTCTTCTTCTCATGTTAAAATAGTATCAAGTATCAGGTATCAAGTATCAAGACTTGGTTCCTGGTAATTTTGTGTGGTTGGTGCTAAGGACCCCTCATCCGATATTTATCGGATCCGCCTGGGTATACGTACACACCGCATCTCCCGCATCGTTCATATTATAGTTTTTTGAGGTCCCGGCCTTCGCCGGGATGACAAATTATCTGGTGGGAATTGGGAGATCCCAGCCTTCGCTGGGATCGGAGTAGCTAAATCGCACCTTTCTAACTATTTCTACTTAAGTGTGTAGTTGTTTCCTCAGATTCCGGCGGAAGCCGAAATCTCCCTTTTATAACGCATATGCTTGTCATTCCAGCGAAAGCTGGAACCTCAATTCTCCGACCAGATCCTATAAATCCTATTATCCTATGCATCATAAAAAGTAATCCTACAATCCAATCATCCTACTAATCCTAGTCCAGACAAAATCTCGGCCCAGCATCTTAATCCTATACGGCATCCGAAAGTGAAGAAAACGTAAAGTCTCTTATTTTCATTGGCGGCACCATCATGTTCTCGCTGCGCTGCGGTTTGCCCATTGCTTCCACGTTATTGAGCATGATAATCGGGCTTTCGTTGAAACGGAAATTTTTCACAGGGAAGGCGATCTTGCCATTCTCGATATAGAAAGTACCGTCCCGGGTAAGGCCTGTTAGTAATACAGTTTGAGGGTCGACCATCCGTATATACCAGAAACGGGTAACAAGAATTCCTTTTTCAGTACTCTTTATAAGGTCTTCTAATGATGCTGTACCACCCGTAAAAATTGGCCTGTTGGTTCCCGGTAGTGGCTTGACGCCTTTTTGACCTGCCCAGTACCTGGAATAAGCAAGATTTTTGACCACTCCTTTTTCAACCCATTGAGTTCTTTCCAGCGGCAGTCCATCACCGCTCCAGGTATTGCCCGGCAGGTCAGGATTGAAAGGATCGGAATAAATATTAATGTTCTCTCCAAATAGTTGTTCATTCAGGCGTGTGCCCCCGCCTTTCTTGCTCATGAAGTTCCTGCCTTCTTCCGCACTCCGTGCATCGAAGCCATTGAACATGTACGAAAGCATGCCGCTGACAGCGAGAGGTTCAAGGATCACAGTATATTTTCCGGGCTCAATAGCTCTTGCACCCGCGGAACCGTTGGCCTTTCCTGCAGCGATCTTGGTCAGCGCTAAAGTATCGAGCTTGCTGACATCATTATAACTTTGCTCCACGTAGCCTGAACCTGTTCCGGCCTGGTTACGGGTTGTTACTGAAAAAGAGACATCCGTATTGGTATTGTAAGCAAACAATCCTTTAGAGTTCATGATCGCCCGGAAACCAGTCGTGTTTTCCAGGAATCCGGCAGCCTCAAGTTTTGCTTCTTTTGCAACGTTTAAGCTCTTTAACACCGCGTCTGCGCGGATGTCAGGATTAACAGCTGCTGTTGTGGCGTTGTAGGTTTTTGCTTCCTGAAATGTTTTTGGTCCTTCAAGAGAAACATACTCAGGGTTGGCTGGTGCGAGCTGAGCAAGTTCTTCTGAGCGGCGGATAACTTTTTCAAGTGAAGCATCATCAAATTCGTTGATCGTTGCAGTGCCGGTTTTCTTGGCAAAGGTCGAGCTGACACCCAGGCTCATGGTGCTGATATCGCCGGCAGTAGAAACTGCATTCCTTGCATAACGGATATTTCCGCCTTCAGACCCTTGTAAACTAACCTCACACTCTTCTGCCTTTGAATAGCTAAGCGCTTTTTTCAGTATCGCCTGTGCTTGTTCTTTTGTTAATATGGCCATATCTATATTTTTCTTGCTGTGTTTATAACATTAACTCCATTAAATCGTGCTGTTGAACTTCCGTGCGAAACAGCGTTTGACTGGCTAGGCTGACCCTTGCCATCATTGAAAGCCCCACCTAAACGATAGTCGCTTTCGTCGCATACACCGCCGCAGGCATTCCAGAATTCCTGGGTATTCGATTGGTACGCAACATCGCGGAGCATGCCAACGATCTTACCTTCTTTGATCTCATAGAACATTTGTCCGCCGAACTGGAAGTTATACCGCTGCTGATCAATAGAGAATGAACCATCCCCAATGATATATATGCCTTTCTCGACATTTTTGATCATATCGTCTACACTCATCTTTTCCTTGCCCGGTTGAAGCGAAACATTCGGCATACGCTGGAACTGCACATCTGCCCAGCTTTGTGCATAGGAGCAGCCTTGTGATTCGTTCAGGCCGATCATGTGTGCCTGGTCGCGGGTAGCCTGGAAGTTCACCAATATTCCTTCTTTGACAAGGTCCCATTTTTTACATGGTACACCTTCATCATCATATCCGACAGCACCGAGTGAATTCTTTTGAAGTTTATCTGCTACAATGTTCACATGCTTATTTCCGAAATTGAACTTTTTAGAGTTCATCCGGTCGAGGGTCAGGAAGCTGGTACCGGCATAGTTCGCTTCGTATCCCAGCACCCGGTCAAGCTCAGTAGGGTGGCCTACAGATTCGTGGATGGTTAACCATAAATGTGATGGGTCTAACACTACATCCCATTTACCCGGTTCAACCGACTTAGCTTTCATCTTCTCGTCAACTTTGGCTGTGACTTCCTTAACATCCGCAAGGATATCGTAGCGGTCTTTATACCGGGTTACTATACCGCCAACTTTACTTTCAGCTTTTGGTTCAAGATAGTCGTAGCTCATTCCCATCGGTGTGCTCGACGATTTTATCGTATCGAACTTCCCTGTTGCGCGGTCTATTTTAGTGATGTTGAATTGCGGATAGATGCGGTGGATATCCTGATCGATATATGAGCCATCTGTTGAGGCAAAGTATTTCTGCTCATTAACTGCGAAAATTGCCGAATTAATAAAGCTCGCTCCCCCGGCCATGGCGATGCCATTGGTTTGAAGTAATAATTCTACTTTCTCCTTTACGGGAACTTCAAATGCATTGCGCTCAATGGGTGATTTCCAGCTAACCTCGCCGAGCCCTTTCTGGGGAGCCAGTTGAACCGGTGATCCCTGAATTTTAGCATTTGCCTTTGCAACAGCAACAGCACGCTCGGCAGTTTTAGCTATGTCTTCTTTCGTTACCAGGTTTGAGGATGCAAATCCCCAGCAGCCGTTAGCGATTACGCGGATCCCAACGCCAAAGGATTCTGTATTGGCAACGCCCTGCACCCGGGTTTCGCGGGTTGCAACGAATTGGTTGAGGTAACGGCCAATGCGAACGTCTGCATAAGAGGCACCTTTCGATTTTGCCGTATTGAGGGCAACATCGGCGAGAGCTTTTTTAAGTTTTACGTCCATCCCATCTAACGCTTCCAGCGGATCGATGTGTCGGGCGAAGGCATCCAGATTGGGTAGCATAAGCGCCCCGGCACCCATCCCGCTCAGGTAGAGAAATTCACTTCTTTTCATTTATAGATTGGTTTAGGTTCTCCCGCAAAGGCGGGAAAGGTAATTGGTTTTTTGAAGATATGATATTTTTTGGGGAAGGGGAAAAAGTGAACAAGAAAAGTTTAAATAGTTGGTGGAGATGGTAGCGATGTGAGTGGTGCGGTGGGTGCGTATCCAGCTCCCCTTTTTGCAAGGGGAGCTGTCCGCCCAAGGCGGACTGAGGGGTCATGGTTCAAACCATTTGTTGATTAATATACACCCGTTGTTAAGGATCTGGAAAATTTTAATCAACCATTGTCACATTTGAATTAACAACAAAATGGCACCTCCAAAAATACATAGTGTCCCTTACCTCAGAAATCGTCGCAGCACTTTAAGAAATAATCCTACACCCACTGAAAAATATCTCTGGAACTACCTTAAAGGGAAGCAACTTCTTGGGAGAAAATTTAGAAGGCAGCAAAGCATTGGAAATTACATTGTTGATTTCTATTGCGCTTCAGAAAGACTAGTCATAGAACTTGATGGGGACGTTCATAGCCAGCCAGAACAAATGACATATGATATTTGTCGGGATGAGTTTTTGAAAAAATTGGGGTTCAAAATATTAAGAGTTAAGAATGAGTTGGTGTATTTAAATCTGCCCGAGGTTGTTCGATTGATTGTGGAGAGGTTTGATTGACCCCTCAGTCAGCCGAAGGGGCTGACAGCTCCCCTTGGCTGGGGAGCGGGATACGTACACAACGCACATAGCGTACATAACCCACGGATCATGCACAACGACACTAACATGAGCACTAAATCGTCGCCCTGTGGAAAGTCTTGATTCTTGGTTCCTGATTCCTGGTTCTTGATTCCTGGTTCCTAATTCCTGATTCTTTATCCCTGCCTCTAATTCATCTTCCCTTCCCACCACAAATATCCCATCCCCACCAAAAACAAAATATAAAACCAGACCGCCGGAATAACATACATATAGGTTTTTGCAATACCTTCCGGGTTCTGAACAAGCGTTTTATGCTCATCAATAAATTTCCTGGTATGTTCGATCTTCTCTGCCGCCCTTGCCTCCTGCCAATCGTCTTCACCAAATACATACCAGCTGTATTCATTTTTCCCAGACCTGATGGACTGCCAGCCAGGTTCTGTTGGCCAGTACTTTGCTGTCCAGCGGTAGGATTGAATAGGATCCTGTGCAAAGTGCAGAGGGATGTTATTTGCAGTTGCCAATGGGAGGGTGCCTGCCGGACTTTCCAGACGGAGTTCAGAAGCAGAATTCACGACAGGGAATTGGCTGAGTACCTCCCAGTTTTCTGCTGCCTGAGTTCTTCGTGCAGCCTTTCCGAGGATATGAGACCAATAGGCTGTGTAATCAGCGCTGTTATTGTTCAGCATCCAGCTATACGTATCATTTACGGTTGTCGCAATCATTCGCCCGGAACCGTTTAGCTTACTGCTGACCAGTATGTGGTTTTTATTGTCACGGACAAGAGGCTGATCCCCGGGAAGTGGGAGGATTTCCATTGCCCATGGTGTAGGTGCGGAAGTCTTTTTTGCCATTTGGCCGGGCCAGATAAGGGAGTGATTTTTCTGATCTATCGCCCGGGTCTGACGGAGATTAAAGGCCCGGCGGTAGAAGCCTCCTCCACCAGCACTATCAGCTCGAATCACTAAACCCAACCCATTGCTTACCTCAGTCTGAAGAACAGCATTTTCCGACGGGCTTAGCCGGGACAATTCTGCGAGATCCCCGATCAGGATATCGAAGTTTTTAAGCAGCGCTGGGCTAAGGCGGCTTATGCCCGTCCTTTCCATGTTTAGAAACTCAGTGCTGAATTTGTCTTTGCTGATGGCGCTGCGAACAGCCAATGCATACTGTTCAGATGCGAGCCAGTTTTTAAGGAACTTGTTTTCAAAATCCGGGGATGAAGAAAGCATTAAGATGCGGAGTGGTGTTTTTGCTTCTATCACTACCGGAATTTTTTCGTTGGCAAGGGTATCTTTTCCCGAAAGGGCCAGCAAGGAATAAACAGCTTGGTCAAGCATTTTCGGGTTTGTCCTCAGCTCAAAAGTTTGGTTGCCGGTGACCTCAGTTGAGTCGAGCGTGGTGCTCAGTCCGCGCAGCAGGATTCTCACCGCTCTTTTTGACTCGCTTTTAAAACTGCCCTGCACGATGAGTCTTTCCCCCGAACGCACAGTTGTATTCCAACTCACAGAGTGAAACCCAGCGACCCGGCCAGGATGAAAGATCAGCTGCCGGTTTTTTAAGCTCTCCATTTCATGCCGCTCCAGCCCCTGGCCAAGGATATGGATCTTGTTTATGTCTGCCTGAGATCGACTGAAATATTGTAAGTCAGGGATGAATTTTACGTTTTTGCTGGCGCTTGCGATAGAATGCTCAGCGCTGTATATCGGAATGTTTTTTAATCCCGCGAGACTGTCTTTGTCATACCCTTCCGTTAGTAAAACTGCGGTATTTTCTTTCGAGGGATCCAGTTTTCGCTGGAAGCTAAGAGGACGCGCGATAAAGTAGAGAGCTAAAACCGTAACTAAAGATGCAATCAGTCGAAATGCAAGATTGGCTTTATTCTTTCGCAGGAGCTCCTTCCAGCAAATAAATGCGAGGACTAGGAAACACAATATGATGATTACCCAATTCTCCATCAACGGTTCCTTTTTAAGTTGTTGAAATACTCTTTTGCAAGGTCGTTCGCTGGTGTGCCAGACTGCGCCTGGGGCGACCGGCTTTCCTGCTTAATAATCTTCTGCAGGACGGCTTCGAGTTCTGCCACGTCTCTTTGCGGTACTTTTGCAGCACTGCCTGATCGGATAATGCCTCTCAAAATACCCAAAGATCCGAGGAAGCTTGCAGGTTGTGATGCTGCACGGGATGCGATGAGCCGGCTTGCATCATTCAGGGTGACAATCTCAGAAGCTGTCAGGGTTCGCCCAGGTTTTTTCGCGGCAAGTATTCCTGCGGTGAGCTTAAGTGAATTTTGAGAATTGTCTTTCGGGTCAATGATGCGGTTGTTCTGGGGCTGAACTATTTTATCCAGCTCACCGCTCAGCCGCTTATCCGCCTTAATTACCGGCGGCTTGAAAGAGGTTTTAGCAACGTACACACGCGACTTTTGCTGCAGATCTTTAAGCAGTCGCAGTGCCTTGTACTCAAATGGAAGCGCCTCCGCAGGTTTGTAAAGGCGCAGTTGCAGTTCAGATTTCCACATTTCCGAAAGAGTAGCCTTAAGCTGTGCTTTCAGCTCAGGTTCAAAGAAGGTAGCATCCTCGGCCTGGTCGTGTTTATGTGAGACCGCATCTAATATAGCTTCTGGGTTCCCAAAATCCGCGGGGTCGCTGGTTTCTTCCTGGTGCCCGCCGATTTCCGACTCGTCTTCTTCACCCAGGAATTTCCCGTAACGCAGGCGCAACAGTTTCTGGTCTACGCCGATCTCGTTGCTTCGGCTGTTAAATGCCTCTGTACTTATGGAGGTCCTTTCTTTCAGGAGTTTTTCTGTATCAATAATTATCTGCCGCTGGCTCCTGAAATATTCTGGTACCAGGTTTACTCCTCCAAGCATCCCATCCATGTTCATCAGCTGGGCTGTATCCTGAATAGTAACTTTATATATGTCAGACCGGCTTTCCTGCAGGCGGCTGTCGCGCGCTTGAACATAAAAATAGAGCTCATCTCCAGGCACCATTCCGAGTCCTTTGAGGTCGATGGTTTTGTTCAGTTTATAGGATGCGGCCCCGGAAAAATTCTGCTGGAAAGACAGCTTCTGTTCCCTGAATTTTACACCTTCGCCCTTGCCGCTGCTAATTATGGCTGCTATAAATGCGTCGTTTATCCCATAGTCGTCGTCGATCTGCACCTGCAGACTGGTACGCTGCGGCTCACCAAAATCAATACTTGAATATTGAGCAGGCCTGATGATACGGACTGATGCAGGTTGATCTTTAATGACTTCCAGTTTGTATAGATCGGATAAAGTGCCGCCCAGGTCTACCTGGTAAAAACCCGACTTCGTGACGGTTTTATGCAAAGACCACAGGGTTCCGAGCTCATTTGCCGAAACTAAAGGAATAGCTTCTTTATCGTTAAAAATCAGCTTAATGTTCTTTGCCCGCTGCGTGGTTCGGATCTGCCAGTTAAGCGACGACCCCTCTTCTGCCGATACAGAAAACTGAGATTGAGTTTTCGGCGAGCGTCGCGTGTAGGCTGGGGGTGTGATTCTTAGCTTAACGGAGCTTATCCCAGGAAGTATCTTATCGGGGACGGTCGGGATAATTGTTTTATTAGCAGAGTTAGCATTGACAGTATTCCTGCTAAATGTCAGGGTACTTATCCCAAACGCTAGTACAAGCCCCGCCAGCAGTACCAATGCAGATGACCTCAACCGCTTCGAAAATAATCGGGATGCAGAGATATTCGATAATTTATCTTCAATTTTTATTACCTGCAGCTTCTCGAGAACATTGAGAGACTCTGCCGGCTTTACAAGCAAGTCGGCGCTCTCTTCCAGTTCAGGAAATGATTGGTTAAGAAAGCGGCCAATATCGCGGGTGCTGGTCTTCATGAGTCCCGTCCACCAGGCCATTATCCCCAGAATGACCAGGCATACCGGAATGGTCCACAGAAAAGAAACCTGTTCAAATCTTCTAAATATCGCAACACAAAGGACCGATATCGCTAATGCGATGAAAAGGTGGGAGATTAGCGCATAGGCCCGCCATTGTTTATGAAATCTCTTCAGTTCAATATGTCCGTCGCGCTCTTTCATCAGTTGGGGTTATTACGGAATGAGAGGAAGCGTTCGAGGAGGAGGAGAGCTATTAAAAACGACCAGAAATATAATGTGAGGTCTGTGTTATTTACGGGCCCTCCTTCGCTGAAGCTACGGCGGGCAAGGAGGTCTGAGAGGGGTGTTATCTGAGATCTTGCTATAGATCTTTTGTCGAGGCTATTATTTTGGAGGGGATCGGCTCCGGGGATTATTATGGGTAACAGCAATTTCACGAATTGCGGACTCCATACCAGGTCGGTCCATTCAGGATCAAGGCGGGAGTAGAAGCTGTATAGAGCGGCATTGTTTTTTTGTGTGAGATCAAGCACCGGTTTGCCGAAACCGTCCTTCCATATCGAAAATGCTGCTTTGTCCTCAGGATACACTATCCGTTTGTGGAGGGCGATATTTTCTTTTTGAAGAGCGCCGGATTCGGTGGAAGTTATCCATGTATCGATAACATTGGTCTTTCCTGCCACGTATCGAAATACTGTTCCTTCGATATCCGCAGGGAGATCTTTGGCTGTCAGCCAGAATAGAATATCGGGCTTTGAGGAAGGCTTAACAAAACGAATTTTCCGTGAGGTATACTTCTGGATGGCCTGCAAAGCTGCCACAAGATATTCACCATCGTGTGCAAAGCCATCGGAATTAATAGCGATTTTAAGGGTGCTGGTATCCGCGGGAATAGTTTGATCGTTCAGCTGCACCTGCGCCTGTCCTCCGGCTATCGTACTCTTGATATCGCCAATGCTTGTTCCGGGGGAGAGGGAAACAGTTTTAGTCAGCGTACCGCGCGGACTGCTTTCTGACACGATCGCCTGTACATCACCAGTCGGAGTGAAGTAGGCATGTTCAATCCATTTTGCAGATGAGTCTGATGAGGTGTATGTTTTCCAAGTGACAGCGGTATTAATTGCGGGGCGCTCACCCTGGAAACGACTCAGCTTGTCTCCGGTAAAAATGTAAGCATTTACACCGTTTGGTATTTGTTGCTGCATAAGCTTTAGCAGAGACCAGTAGGGGAGCTTCCCGGGACTTTTCACGGAACCAGTATCGCTTTTGAGTTCTTCGACATCTGCTCTCACAAACCCGGGTTCAAAAAGGCGCAACTCATTCCCGGCCTTTATCAGGGAATCTATCTGATTTTTAAAAGTATTGTAAGTCTCCGGGAAAGCATCCTTTTCGAGGAGTATCCAGGCCTTGCTTTCTTGCTGTTTTGAAAGGCTTCTCCATACAGGCTCAGCGAGTATAAGCGACAAGACAATTATCAGCAGACATCTCAGAAAAAGCAGCAGCAGGTCCATCAGTTTCAGGCTCCTGGAATTCTGCCGTGAACTTTCTCCCATCAGCATAATGCTACCAACCTTCAGGGTTTTCCCCGTTTTTACATTCCATAGATGGATGATCAGCGGGACTAAAATTCCAGCGATTCCGAAAAGCCATATGGGATTTAAAAGCTGCAGCATTTTACGCCCTTAGTTTATTCCGCTGATTCAGGAAATCGCGCAAAGCCTGGTCCGGGGATTCATCCATGGAGATCATTCGGTAATGGACATGCCTGTCCAGCATTTCGGTGCGGAGCGAGCTGAGATGAGCCGAAAGAGCTTCCTGGTATTGCTTGCGCGATGATGCAGCATCTATCTTCACGGTTTCGCCTGTTTCAAGATCCTCAAGAACGGAATACCCTTTAAAGTCCAGCTCAAGTTCATTCCGGCCCATCAGATGAAAAACAATGACCTCATTCTTCAAGGCTGTCAGTGTGTCAAGCAGGTCGATGATCTCCGATTTTTTTTGATAGAGGTCGGTGATGAATATGAGAAGTTCTTTCTTTCGGGAACCGGTGTAAATATCTTTGTAGTTAACAGGCTTAGTAAATTCACCTTTTACCTTTATGCTTTCAAGATGAAAGAACAGCCGGTTAAGGTGCTGAAAGTCCTGCCGGGAAGCCAGATTAAATAAGCCGCCTTCCTGGAATACATATAACCCGGTCGCATCGCCCTGTGAGTTTGCCAGGTATGCAAGAGCTGCCGCGAGATAGCGAGCATAATCAATCTTTTTATATTCCCCGTCCTGGTGGGCCATGGAACCGCTTGCATCAATTAGAAGCCGTACCGAGATATTCGTTTCCACTTCCGATTCGCGGATATAGTAGCGATCAGACCGGCCGTACATCTTCCAATCAAGCCAGCGCAGATCATCGCCGGGCTGGTAACTTCGGTACTGGCTGAATTCGAGGCCCGGGCCTTTGATAGAACTTTTATTTAACCCCGTCATAAAACCGTCGACGATCGTCCTGGCCGCAAGGGAGAGGTCTTTGATGGCGAGGAAGGTTTTGGGATCGGAGAGATTCACAATAAGTTGATAGTTGAAAGTGGAAAGTTGAAAGTGGGCATAGCGGAAAACCTCTAGATTTTGACTTTAGGGCGTTCGATGCTCTTCAATAGTTCGGTTGTTACGTTATCGGATGTTACGTTTTCAGCTTCGGCTTTGAAGTTTACGAGGATGCGGTGACGCAGGACAGGGTAGGCCATGGCATGAAGGTCTTCCATGATGACGGCGTACCGCCCTTTGAGCAGAGCCCGGGCTTTCGCGGTTAAAATGAGAGCTTGTCCGGCGCGGGGTCCTGCTCCCCATCGCACCCACTCTTTTACGTAGTCGGTTTGAGTAGTATCAGGTCTGGTGGCGCGGATAAGTTTGCCGGTGTAATTTATAAGATCGTCGCTTATCGATACATCACGTACCAGCGACTGGATCTGGATGATCTCTTTCGCGGTTAGGATAGGATCGATCTTAGGTTTAGCTGATCCGGTGGTACTGCTCAGAATGCCAAATTCTTCCTGTTCTGAAGGGTAGCCGATCTTAACAAAAAGCAGGAAACGGTCGAGTTGTGCTTCAGGCAGGGGATAGGTTCCTGCCTGCTCGATTGGGTTCTGTGTTGCCAGGATGAAGAAGGGCCGATCAAGCGGGTAGGTTTGCCCGCCATAAGTAACTTCGAACTCCTGCATCGCTTCAAGCAAGGCGGACTGGGTTTTAGGCGGCGTGCGGTTAATTTCGTCTGCCAGTATGATATTGGCGAAAAGAGGCCCTTTATTGAATTTGAAAAATCGTTTCCCCGTGGTGTGGTCTTCTTCCAATATTTCCGTTCCGACAATATCGGTTGGCATCAAATCTGGAGTAAATTGAATTCTGCGGAATGACAGGTCGAGAGCCTGCGACAAGGTGCGCACCATCAGTGTTTTTGCCAATCCTGGAACGCCTTCCAGCAGACAGTGACCACCTGCCATAAGAGCTATTACCAGTTCATCCAGGACTTCATCCTGCCCCACGATCACTTTTTGTATCTCATTTTTTAAATGAGGAAGCTTAGCTATAATAGCTGTTAGCTTGCTTTCTGAAATTTCCAAGATGTTATTTTAATTGGTTTGGTAATGTTGAAAGTTGAATCATCATGGTTTTGCCTACACCCGCAAGGGGTATAATTATCAAACCATGATCACTTCATCTCCGTTAAAAACAAAGATAGACGGATGAAAATTAAAAATAAATCTCCTGAAAAACTCTTTGCGGAATAATTATAGCAATAATTTAGGCGAATGTTTGCTTCCCGGTTCACTTTTGCGAGATTAAGATACCGTTCCGGCGATTGGGATACCGATCAGCGCATGCCGTCGAATATCCTGAACTCGCTGGTTGAATATACTACGGTCCCCGTGAATCTGGATGAGAAGGTGGTTGACCTTGGCGGCAACGAGCTTTTTCTCTACCCCTTCACTTACCTCAGTGGCCACAAGCTCGTACAGTTCGACAATCAGGAGAAAGCGAATTTTAAAAAATATATTCAAAACGGGGGCTTTGTGTTTGTTGACGACTGCAATCATGACATCGACGGCCTTTTTGCGAAATCCTTTGAAGCGCAGATGAGCGCATTGTTCGGCCCATCAGCCTTGAAAAAGATCCCTAACAACCATGAGATTTATAGTTCCTTCTTCAAGTTCGAAAAAGGTCCGCCTACAACATCTTTTGAACTTAACGGTTGGGGTGACGACCTGGTGCATGATTATCTGAAAGCAATAGAGATTAATGGAAGGATAGCTGTCCTCTACAGCAATAAAGACTACGGTTGTGAGTGGGATTATGATTTCAGGAACAAAAGGTTTTTAGCAGAGGACAACACGAAGTTTGGGGTTAATATTGTGATGTACGCTCTTTCTTGAGTTGACAGTTGACAGTTGACAGTTGACAGTGGACGGTTGACAGCGGCACAGCGTCTATTCCACCCGGTTAATTGTCAACTATAAATCCACCCCCTAACCCCCGCCAGCGGGGGACATGCACAGCGACGCTTCGCGAAATCCTATCCACTGCTTTTCTGTTGCATGGGAATAGGCCGTAATCCTACAATCCTATCATCCTACTAATCTTATTCAAGACAATTTTCCGCCCAGATCTTATGAATCCTATCATCCTATGAATCCTATTCCAACTTTTCTCCGTATTTTTGCCAGAATCATATTCTTCGATGACGAACCCAATTATAACACCCCTGCCTGGCGTTTACTGTAACTCTCAAACCTCATATTCCCGTTTTTCAACGAGAGAAGTCAAGATTGGTGAAATAGCCATGGGCGGAACAAATCCAATCCGGATCCAGAGTATGACAACTACCGATACGATGGATACGATCGGAACGGTGGAGCAATCGATCAGGATGGTGGAAGCGGGATGTGAATACGTGCGCATCACAGCGCCAAGCATTAAGGAGGCAAAGAATCTGGCGGTTATAAAAAAGGAATTACAGCACCGGGGATATAATGTTCCTCTTATTGCCGATATACATTTCACTCCCAATGCGGCCGAAGAAGCAGCGCGGATAGTGGAAAAGGTGAGAATTAATCCCGGTAATTACGCCGACAAAAAGAAGTTTGAGAATTTCGAGTACACCGATCTGGAATACAAAGCTGAGCTCGACAGGATTTACCAGAAGTTTACCCCGTTAGTTAAGGTTTGTAAGGAGTACGGAACGGCAATGCGGATCGGAACCAACCACGGTTCTTTATCCGACAGGATCATGAGTCACTACGGTGATACTCCGCAGGGAATGGTTGAGTCGGCCATGGAGTTTATGCGGATGTGTGAGGACTTGAACTACTACAACCTGGTGATCTCAATGAAATCGAGCAATCCGCAGGTTATGGTGCAGGCGTATAGATTACTTGTTGCAACGATGGTCAAGGAGGGTATGAATTATCCTTTACATCTTGGCGTTACCGAAGCGGGGGATGGAGAAGACGGCAGAATTAAATCAGCTGTCGGAATCGGGGCCTTACTTGAAGACGGGCTGGGAGATACAATCAGAGTATCGTTAACCGAAGAGCCGGAGGCGGAAGCACCGGTGGCGATAGCCCTCGGTAGCCGGTATGGGGAGAGGGAATTACGAATTAAGAATTACGAATTAAGGGGAGACGGATATACGGATGAGGTATCAGGTGTCAGGTATCAGGTTTCAGGAGCGGACGTATCCAAAGGCAAGGGAGTAATTGATCAACCGACAGATTCGGCGTCTGGTCAACTTTCAACTTTCAACTTTCCACTTTCAACTGATCACAGTCCCTACTCTTACGAAAAACGCAAAACTACCGAACTAAACACCTTCATCGGCGGGCACCAGGTTCCAAGAGTTGTTATTGATCTCTCGACTAAAAACCTGAAAGACCCTGCGATACTCGGCGATGTGGGTTATATCTATTCCCCTATCCTCGATAAATACAATATGGGCGAGCAGTCGACAGATTTTGTTTACCTGGCTGATGAGCTGCCATCCTTTAGTTTCCCGGGAAATTTAAAGCAGCTATATAACTACGCTACCTGGAAAAAGCTTCAGGATAAAACGAATTGCCACCCGCTGTATAATGTGCAGGAGTACGTTGAAGCTGGAGAGAAGGACCTGTCATTAAACCTGGTATCGATTACTCGTGCTGATATTGGAACGGAGCTTTTTGACCGGATCCCGCTTGACAATACGCTGGTTTTCGTACTAGAAACGAATGAAATCTGCGGATTACAGGATCAGCGGGAAGCGTTTATGACTTTTCTTAGTATGGGCATTGAAGTGCCGGTGATTATTAAGAGGAGCTATGAGTTGACGGTTGACAGTGGACAGTTGACAGTTGGAACTCGGCAAAGCACAGTTTCAGAAGCTGACAAATTTCAACTTTATTCTGCGACAGATATTGGTGGTTTGATGCTGGACGGTTTTGGTGATGGGGTTTGGCTGGATGCGCCGGAGATCTGGCCGAAAACTATTTTGACCACCTCGTTTGGTATCCTGCAGGCAACGCGTTCAAGAATCTCGAAAACAGAGTATATCTCCTGTCCGAGCTGCGGAAGAACCCTATTTGATCTGCAGATCACCACACAAATGATTCGCAGCAGAACTGATCACTTAAAAGGTCTGAAGATTGGCATCATGGGTTGTATTGTGAACGGCCCCGGGGAAATGGCAGATGCCGATTATGGATATGTTGGTACCGGTCCGGGGAAGATTACCCTATACCGCGGTAAAGAAGTGGTCAAGAAAAATGTGAACACCGAAAATGCGCTGGATGAGTTGATCGGAATTATCAGGGAGGATGGGAATTGGGTTGAACCGGAAGTGGTTGCTTAGTTTTCAGTATCAAGTATCAAGTATCAAGTATCAAGTATCAAGTAGCAAGGTGCTAGGTGGGGAGTGGCTCTTCCCCGACTAGATCGGGGATCTCGTCAATGACACGCGGTCAAAGCCGCAAGTGTCGATCGACCTTCGTCTCTGCTACAAATCCTGCAAACTAAATACAGCTACGCTGGAGGTTTAGAACCGGGGTAGTTTGAAATTCCTAGAGAACGCGAGCTACGCCGCGTCTGCAGGAGATCCCCGATCTAGTCGGGGAACAATTACACCGCACCGCCGCCATTAATAAACTCAATACTCTTTTCACATACCAGCTGCAGTTCAAGCGGTAAATCATCTTTTGTGTAAGGGTGCTCAGATCCGAAAACATGATTCGCGTGTGTAACGACAAATAATTCGGCCTTATTTGAGCGCTCTTCCAATTCTTTTGCCTGGGCGAGATCTACGTTGATATCTTCGTCGCCATGGATAATAAGCCAGGGTTTACTTATACGACCTGCAGCAGCGAGAATATCATAGGATTTAGCATGTTTTTCCAGGTCGTGGAGTAAGTCGATTTTTAAGGGTGTATATTGCTTTGTCCGTGTATTGAAGTTGTAAATCACACCTTTTTGACGCCATTCATCTTCGTCTTCTGCTTTCCAGAGACTGTTAAATCGGGCGATAGACGCCCATGTGATAAGCTTGTCTACCCGATCATCTTTGGCAGTCTGGATAATGGATGTTCCCCCGCCGCGGCTATGTCCGATAAGGGTCAAGGCCATGGGAGCCGGGAATTCCCGACCACTCTTTACGAAAGTGATCACATGGTCCAGATCTTCAAATTCTTTGGTGAATGTATTGTCGCCAAAGGCACCCAGGTCCACAAAGTCTTGCGGGCTTTCAGGCGTTGTACCGTTATGTGAAAAGTTAAATTTCAGGTAACGCAAGCCGTGGTCTGCAAAATATTCTGCCACCATATTATGCGTCCCCCAATCTTTGAACCCTTTAAATCCATGTACGAAAAGTACCAGCGGAGCACGTTCATTGCCTGTCTTATAAGTAAGATCGATTAAAATCGGCTTGCCTTCCGCGCCGGGGATTGTGAAAGTTTGGTTGATGATCATGAACTTATAACGTTTTAAGATGTAATACGTTTTACGTTGTACGTTTTACGTGGACTAGACGCTCGGTTAAGTTGTAAGTTATAAGTTATAGGTTGTAAGTTTGATAATAGGTGACAAGTGGCAGTTGACAGTTTGCACTATTGGAAAAGCCTAGTCCACATTTACAATCGCGTCTATGCACCCAGTCTTGATACCTGATACTTGATACTTGATACCTGATACCCGATACCTGATACCCGATCCCCGATACCCAAAAATAGCAAAATGAAAATTAAACCCGTTCTCCGTAATACCCTTATCATAACAGCGATATTTCTCAACATCGGCTGTGATCAGGTGACTAAAAATATCGCAAGAAATCAGATTGAATACCATGAAATCATTCCGGTTATAGATAACTTCCTGACCCTCACGAAAGTTGAAAACAGCGGCGCATTTCTCAGTCTGGGGAGCAATTTGCCCGATTTTATAAAGGTATTGGTTTTGAATGTCTTACCTATAATGGTTATGCTTTGGGGGCTTTATCTGGTCGTCGAGAAAACCAATATGTCGAGGCTGCTGGTGGTAGGCCTATGCTTTGTGATCGGAGGTGGTACTGGTAACCTATACGACCGGATGCGGTATGGATCGGTAACAGATTTCCTCCACTTGAATTTCGGGATATTTGAAACCGGGATATTTAATATGGCGGATGTTTCGATTATGGTGGGGATGGGACTGATTTTTATTGATATCTATCTTAAAAAGTTGATCATAGCTTTCTGAGACGCGAAAGAGTTTTACGTTATACGTCGTACGTTATACGTTTGTACATCGGATAAGTTAACATTATACACGATTTCTTGTGGGCGAAAGAGACGATAAGTCATACGGTTTACCTGCCTACCGTCAGGCAGGCGTTGTACGTTTTGACCAAACGTTGTGTTAGACTTTGATTTCACGTTTAGATGCGTTAGGTACGTAGCTCAAGAGACGTAGAACGTATCACGTACAACGTACAACTTCCTTTCTATTTAAAATCAATCTAAACACAGGTGTTGACAAACAGGTGACACAGACGAAATCGCTTATTCATTACATTTGTGGCGGTTTTTTAATTAGGATAACGGGAATTGAAGTTTTTAAAAGTTATTGCCTTTACACACAAGCACATAGACCTTAAGGATTTGGGGAAATTTGTGATTTGTAACGAGACGCTGGAAAGCAGTCTCGACCGTGTAAAACAGCATTTCGATATTCCTGAGATATTCTATGTGGGTACTTGCAATCGGGTTGAATTTGTTTTTACAGCAGAGCAGAGCCTTGACAGCGAGTTTGTGAGAGAATTTATTCAAACCCTCAATTTGTGTATCCCTCAGGAGCAGATCGATAATTTCGTGAGCCAGGTCTCGGTTTACGAAGATATTGAAGCACTTAATCACCTGCTTCGCATCTCATGTTCACTCGAAAGCCTGGTGGTAGGTGAGAAGGAGATCCTTGCACAGATACGCAAAGCATACGAAACATGCAGGGTAGCAGGATTCACCGGCGACTATCTGAGGCTTATAATGAATCGCGTTGTTAAAACTGCAAAAGAAGTTTATACCCATACCGGGATCGCTCGTAAACCTATTTCTGTGGTTTCGTTAGCTTATCGTAAGCTGCGCGAACTGAAAATGTGTACAAATGCACGTGTGCTGATTATCGGCGCCGGAGAGACAAATAAAAACTTATCCAAGTATCTTCAGAAACATAAATATTCCAATTTTGCTATTTTTAACCGCACCTTATCCAAAGCTGAAGTTTTAGCTGAAGAGCTTGGTGGAAGAGCATTCAATCTGGAAGAGCTTAAAAATTATAAAGAAGGCTTTGACGTTATCATCACGTGCACCAGTGCAACTGAGCCTGTCATCACTAACGAAATTTATCAATCGCTTTTGAACGGAGATACTTCCAAAAAAGTAATTGTCGATCTGGCTGTACCAAACGATACATGCTGCACCGTTATCGAGAAAAACCCGCTTACGTTCATCGAAGTACATAGCTTACAGGAAATTGCAAACAGTAATCTTCAGGAAAGGTATGAAGAGCTGATTTTTGCAGAACGCATTATTGATCAAAACATTCAGGAGTTCAAACCTGTTCTAAAACAACGAAGGATTGAGATTGCTATGCGGGATGTTCCTGAAAAGATCAAGGAAATTAAGGAAACAGCCATCAATCGCATTTTTGCACAGGATATAGAGAGCATGGACGAGAACTCACGCGAGGTTTTGGCCAAAGTGATGAACTATATGGAGAAAAAGTACATTAGTGTACCCATGATCATGGCGAAGGATATCCTGATAAATAATAGCTGACACCAATCTGATGCCAATCATTTTGGTTAATTTTACCCTTCGTTAAAAGCCGACAATAAATTGCCATGTCTGATAATATGCCCGGAATAACCGGAAATTCTAAGTCCGATAGCGATCGGATAGTAATTGGAACACGAGGTAGCGAGCTTGCATTATGGCAGGCTAATTTTGTTAAAGATGAACTTGCTAAACTTGGACTCGATTCTGAATTAAAGATCATCAAGACCCAGGGCGACAAAATAATCAACCTGAGTTTCGACAAGCTGGAAGGCAAAGGGTTTTTTACAAAGGAGCTTGAAGACGAATTATTAGCCGGGTCAATTGATCTTGCGGTACATTCTCACAAAGATCTGCCAACAAATCATCCTGCAGGATTAATTATTGCCGCAGTATCCGAGCGGGAAGATCCCTCTGAATTATTGATTATTCTGAAAGATTGTGTGGACATTCAGCAAAAGATGTCCGTAAAGTTCAGTGGAATGGTCGGTACTTCATCAAATCGCCGCAAGGCTCAGCTATTAGCAATTCGGCCAGATCTTGAAGTAGAAGAGTTGAGGGGCAATGTGCCAACTAGGATTCAGAAACTTCGCGATGAAGACTATGATGCGATCATGATTGCAAAAGCTGGTGTTCATCGTCTCGGCATCGACCTCAGCGAGTTTTATGTGGAAGAGCTGGATCCTATCGAATTTATTCCTGCACCTGCTCAGGGAGTTCTGGCAATCCAGATCCGTGAAAATGATAAGGAGCTTTTTCAAAAGCTGCAGCCCCTGAACCATAAGGATGTTGCTGAACAGATTGGCCTGGAACGTAAGGTGCTAAACCTTTTTGACGGCGGTTGCCATATGCCACTCGGATGTTATTGCAGGAAAGACGGAACACAATACCAGGTATGGACTTCAAAAGCTGATGAAGGTGAAGATTTTCCTGACCGGCTTTTTACACAATCAAAGACACTTAACGGGCTTGCCGAGAAGATCGTAGCTAAATTCGATCCGGAGCGCAAGTTCCCAAAGAATGTTTTTATTACACGGGAATTGCCGGAGTCAAGTTATTTGAGAACCGCGTTGGATAAGCACGGCATTGAGCTTGAAGGTCGTTCTCTGATAAAAACCTTCCCATCTATAAATAAACTTGATTCCTATATCCTGAGAAATATAGACTGGGTATTTTTTAGCAGCCGGAATGCAATTGAATATTTCTTCCGTCTGGATCCGCAGCTTCCTAAAAAAGCCAAGTTTGGTGTATTGGGTCGCGGATCTGAAGATGCGCTGCGCTATCTTGGCAAAACTGCCGACTTTAACGGTGAAGAAGAGGGTATTGATACAAAAGATATCGCCAGAGAATTTGCCAAAATAGCAAATGGGTCAAATGTGTTGTTCCCTAGCGCGAAAGGTTCCCTGAGAACGATCCAGAAAGCCTTATCACCACAAACAAAGATCGTTGAGCTTACTGTGTATGAAACAGTTCCGGAAGAAGATGTAGCTCAGTCGTTTGCCGATGTGTTAATATTCACCAGTCCGTCAAACGTTGAATCATACTTCGTAAATAACTTACTGGAGCCAGATCAGCAGGTTATCTGCATTGGCAAGTCAACTGGTAAAAAGTTCGATGAGATGGGCGTGAAATACACCTTGCCCTATTCTCCGGATGAAGTTGGATTGTCAGAAGCAGTGTTCGCACTGGATTACAAGGGTAGAAGAGATAGTTCATATTAATATGCTGATACGTCCGAGAAGATTAAGGAAATCGCCTATTGTGCGGGAAATGGTTGCTGAAACCAGACTATCCAAGGATATGTTCATTTATCCTTATTTTGTTATTCCCGGCAAAGGTGCAGAAAACGGCATTGATGCCATGCCGGGTGTTAGCCATTTTAGTTCCGACATGCTGGTCAGGGACGTAGAAAAATCATTAAAACTTGGCCTTAACAAAGTGCTCCTTTTTGGGGTAGGCGAACAAAAAACAGATGATGCGAGTTCGGCATACGATCGTAATTCTGTAGTAGCGAATGCGGTGAGGGAGCTTAAGTCGGCCTTTGGAAATGATCTGTTCGTGGTTACTGATGTTTGCACCTGCGCTTATACTACCCATGGGCATTGTGGCATTATGCATGATGATACAGTTCATAACGATCAGACTGTGGATGTCCTTGCAAAGATGGCTCTGACCCATGCTCAGGCGGGCGCTGATATGATTGCCCCCTCAGATATGATGGATGGCCGCGTATTAGGCATAAGGAAAGTTTTAGATCAGAACAATCTGGAGAATACCTCCATCATGAGTTATAGCATTAAGTTTGCTTCGGCATATTATGGGCCCTTTCGTGAAGCAGCAGATTCGGCGCCCAATAAAGGCGACCGTAAGGCGTACCAGATGGATTTCCGAAATCCAAATGAAACCATGCGTGAGGCTGTTCTGGACGAGCAGGAGGGAGCAGATATCCTCATGGTAAAACCAGCATTAGCTTATTTAGATATAATTCATCGTTTGAAAGAAAATACCGATCTTCCGGTTGCTTGTTATAATGTATCCGGTGAATACTCTATGGTCAAGGCTGCTGCAGAAAAAGGTTGGATCGATGAACAGAAAGTGGTGATGGAAAATATGTATGCTTTTAGCAGAGCGGGCGCGAATATTATTATTACGTATCATGCGAGGGAGATTCTGGAGAAGGGTTGGATGTAAATTGGTTGACAGTTGACAGTTGAGAGTTGACAGTGGCTGGGCGGAGAAGTATGTCGGAGAGCAAGGAATAAAGAGCAAAGAGTGAACTCCCCAAATTAGAAATGAGTTTGGAGGCCGGTTTTTTATCAGTTAGAAAAGTTTAAAACGTATAACGTATTACGTATTACGTATAACGTATAACTCAAGTTATGTTAGAGTCGCTTAAAAAAATATTTTCAGGATCAGAAGCTGAAGTGCCGGTGAATTATACTGGGAAGCCTGATATTTCGAGAGAGAAATCTGCCGAATTGTATGATAAATCTAAAGGTTATTTCCCGGGTGGGGTAAATTCTCCGGTTAGGGCTTTTAAGTCTGTACACGGCACACCTTTATTTATCCAAAAAGGAGATGGCTGTTTTGTGTGGGATGCTGATGGGAACAAATTCATTGATTTCTGTGCGTCGTGGGGTCCGTTGATCCTGGGTCACAATCACGCAGGGGTTCGGGAGAAGGTTGTTGAAGTTATGCAGAATGGAATGAGCTTTGGGGCACCGACAGCGCTTGAAAACCAGCTAGCAGAACTGATCTTAAAGAATAATAAATACATACAGAAACTACGCTTTACCAGTTCCGGGACAGAGGCTGTCATGTCTGCGATCCGCCTTGCACGCGGTTATACGAAGCGCGATAAGATCATTAAATTTGAAGGATGTTATCATGGTCATTCGGATTCATTACTGGTGAAGGCTGGTTCTGGTCTGGTCACCTTTGGCGAAACTTCCTCTGCCGGTATTCCAAAAGCTTTCGCAGATGAAACTATAGTTGTTCCGTTAAATAGCGATGAAGCAGTTAAAGCTGCATTTGAACAATTCAGTGATCAGATCGCTGCCGTGATTATTGAGCCGGTTCCGGCAAACAATGGCTTACTGCTTCAAACAAAAGAATTCCTGGAGTTTCTGCGTGCTATTTGTACAAAAAATAATACCCTGCTAATCTTTGATGAAGTCATCTCAGGCTTCAGGGTTGGTTTCGAAGGCGCTGCCGGGTTCTACCAGATAAAACCAGATATCATTACATACGGTAAAATTATCGGCGGCGGTCTGCCTGTGGGTATGTACGGATCTTCTGTCGAGATCATGGAAATGATTTCCCCTGACGGACCGGTATACCAGGCCGGTACCTTATCGGGAAACCCGGTTGCTATGGCTGCTGGTATTGCCCAGCTTACTGAATTATCAAAATCGAGTTTCTACAAAGACCTGAATAATAAAGCTCAGGAATTTACAGAATCTATACAGCGTTTTGCTACTGCACGGAATTATAAGTTTAAGATCTTTTCGATCGCATCAATTTTCTGGTTTGCATTTACTGATCAGGAGGCGATTAGTTCTGCAGATCAGATTGAATCGTCAAGCATGGAGAAATTCAAGGTTTTCCACCGTGAGTTATTGAACAGAGGCGTTTACCTTGGCCCATCGGGCTATGAAGTAGGCTTTGTGTCTTCTGCACATTCAAAAATTGAGCTGGAGAAAGCGAAACGGGCTATTTTCGAAAGTCTGGATTTTGTTTTCCGGGGTGCAAGAGCTGACTAAGATGAGAAGGCCGCTGATCATATTTTACTGTCTCGTTGTTTACATGACCTTCCAGCTTGTTTGGTGGGGAACGTTATTGCTTGCAGCAAGGCCAAACAGTAAAGGAATGATTGTGGGAGAGGCTGCAGTGTTTCTTTTTATCGTTCTTGTCGGGGCATATTACATGCATAAGACTTTAAGCAAAGAGCGGAAACTGCACCAGCAACAGAAGAACTTTCTTTTATCCGTTACTCATGAGCTGAAATCTCCGCTGGCATCCATTAAATTATACCTCCAGACTATTTTAAAGAGAGACCTGGAAAGGGAGAAGCAAAAGGGCTTTATCAATAATTCTCTGAAGGATATCGAGCGGCTTGACGACCTTGTAGAAAACATGCTAATGGCAAGCCAGATAGAAAGCAACTCCTACTCGTTTCCAAAGGAAGAGTTCAATTTCTCCGACCTTGTAAAGCAGGTGGCAGAAAGGCTCCAGGTGCATACCTGCAGCTCGCAGATCATTATGCCTGAAGTTGAAAAGGGGATCAAGATTTTTGGAGATAAGTTTGCTCTGACGTCAATGGTTACTAATCTGGTTGAGAATGCCGTAAAATATTCACCGCCATGTGCTGAGGTTAAAGTTAAATTGTTTAAGAAAAATGGCGAGGTGCATTTCGTTACAGCAGATTCAGGCATAGGCATCAGCGATCTGGAAAAAACGCGTATTTTTGAAAAGTTCTACAGGGTGGGGAGTGAAGATACCCGGAAAACCAAAGGCACTGGTTTGGGTTTATTTATTGTGAAACAAGTACTTGATAAACATCAGGCGACTATAAAAGTTAAAAACAACCAGCCTTCGGGAACAGTTTTCGAAGTCATATTCAATGCACATGCAAACTAAACAACGAATTCTACTGGTAGAAGACGAAGATCATCTTCTGGAAGCTATCAAACTAAATCTGGAACTGGAAGGATACAAAGTTTCAACAGCGACCGACGGTAAAAAGGCCCTTAAGATCTTTAAGGAAGAGCGTTTTAATCTGGTAATACTTGATGTAATGCTGCCGGAGATCGACGGTTTCCAGGTAGCTGAGACCATCCGTCTTGAGAACTCGGAAGTACCAATAATGTTCCTAACTGCGAAAAATACCAGTGAAGATCGTGTTATGGGTCTTAAGAAGGGAGCAGATGATTATCTGGTTAAGCCTTTCAATCTGGAAGAACTGATTCTTCGGGTAGGAATACTGGTAAGAAGGAGCATGAAAGGTGATGATCTAAAAGAACTGAATTCTTATAAGATCGGAGATAAAACCATTTACTTTAATTCATTCGAATTAAAGGATGACGATGGTACAATAACTCCCCTGACTAAAAAAGAGACCATGTTGCTGAAGCTGCTTATTGAAAGACGTAATGAGGCAGTATCCCGTGAGCAGATTTTGGAAACGGTTTGGAATTATGATGTTTATCCTTCAACTCGTACTATAGATAATTTTATCCTGACATTCAGGAAGTACTTTGAGCCGGATCAGAAAAATCCGACCTATTTTCATTCAATCCGGGGAGTTGGATATAAATTTACAGACACCCACTAAAAAATGTTCACTAAAAGGGCCCGATTTTGGGTTATTGGAGTTGCCGTATTTCTGCTGGGCTGGACGATCAGCCAGCAAGCGTATGAAATTACAGCTATTATCGGCATAGGGATAGCCCTACTTATCTGGGGCTACTTTCGCGAAGGTACAGTGGTTATGGCAGCCCGTGAATTCCATGCAAAGAACTACGATGGGGCAGAAGAGCTGTTAAAGGAAATTGAAGATCCTGACAAGCTTGGAAGGCATCGCAGGGGCTTTTATGAGTTCATATATGGAAATGTCGAACTTCATCGCCACAATTACGACGAAGCCGAAAAACATTTTCAAATTGCGAGTAATTTCCCATTAAGGAATCAGAACGACAAAGCGATCGTGCATGTACATCTGGCAAACCTTAATCTTCGTAAAAAAGATTATGTACGCGCAAAAGCCTATGTGGAAAAGGCAAAATCGTATAAAATTACCTCCAGAGTAAAGACAATCATTGAAAAGATAGAATCTGAAATTAAAAAAGCATAGTGAGTCAGAACAACATACAAAACAGCCTTTTTTTAAGCGCAGCATTTTCTGAAAAGACAGAACGCCCGCCGGTTTGGATGATGCGGCAGGCAGGCCGTTTTATGCCCGAGTATTGGGAAATAAAGAATAAATATTCATTTCTGGAAATGTGTAAAACGCCGGAAATCGCCGCTGATGTGACAATGCTGCCGGTGGATCTTCTGGGTATAGACGCTGCAATTTTGTTTTCTGACATCCTTGTAACAGCTGAAGCCATGGGCGGTGAGCTCAGTTTCACCCAAGGTGTTGGTCCCAGGTTTGCAAATCCGGTGCGAAACCAATCTCATGTAGATGCTTTGCTTACCGACGTAGACGACAGGCTTCAGTATGTTGCAGATGCTATCAAAGTTATCCAACAAAGGCTGAACGGAAGTATCCCACTGATCGGTTTCGCAGGAGCACCATTTACTGTAATGAGCTATCTTGTAGAAGGTGGTTCATCCAAAGATTTTAAGTTGACTAAACTCCTGATCCACAATCATCCGGAGCTAGCACATCAGCTCCTCGCCAAGATTGCCAAGGTTACTATTGATTATCTGAATTTACAGATTGCTGCCGGTGTGAACGCCGTGCAGCTATTTGATAGCTGGGCACTTGCATTGTCATGGGATGACTATACCGAATTTTCGCATAATTATAATAAGGAGATCATCTCCAAATTAAACCGCAAGGATATTCCAGTTATCTCTTTCTGCAAAGGCAGTTCAGTTTTCGCACCATTGATGGCAGATGCGCAACCTGATGTCATCTCAGTGGATTGGAATGCAGACCTGCTTGATATTAAGAAAAAACTCCCTGCGGGTATTGCTGTGCAGGGAAACCTCGACCCGCATATTCTATACGCAGACAAGAAAGTGATTAAAGAAAGGATCCACAGGCTGTTCGAAAGAATGCGCGGTGAAAATGGCTTTATCTTTAACCTGGGCCATGGGATAATGCCGGATATTCCGTTTGATAATGTGAAATATGCAATAGAGGTCGTAAAAGAATATAGGTATTGAGTTGAAACTTGAAAGTGGAAAGTTGAAAGCGGCTGGGCGGACAGGCTTAGCGATAATGAGGCCCTATTGATGATTTTATTTTCGTTTAGCCTAATCCCTAAAGCCTAACACCTAACACCCCATGACCTACCTCTACCTCAAATCCCTCCACATCATCTTCGTCGTTAGCTGGATGGCAGGATTGTTCTACATCGTGCGGCTCTTTGTTTATCATGTAGAGGCTAACGATCGTCCGGAGCAGGAAAAGGTGATCCTGCAGCGGCAGTTTGAGATCATGCAGCACAAGCTTTGGTATATAATAACCACACCGGCAATGGTCCTGGCTGTCCTGGCTGGAGCAGGAATGGTGTATGTAAATCCTGATCTACTTTCGATGCCCTGGATGCACGTTAAGCTGACTTTTGTAGTAGGCTTACTAATTTACTATTTTATCTGCCAGAACATCATTAAGCAGTTAAAACAGGGTACTTCCACATGGACGTCAACTCAGCTACGTATTTGGAATGAGCTTGCGACAATTTTTCTCGTTGCTATAGTGTTTACAGTGATATTAAAAAGCGCTATTGACTGGATCTATGGGCTGGTTGGACTGGTGTTGTTTAGTGTGATCATTATGTCGGCAGTGAAAATTTATAAGTACTATCGTTTGAAGAAGTAGGTTTAATTGAAATCCCCTTTTTTACCGCAGAGTTCGCAAGATTGGAGTAGAGCTCTCATATTTTTACCGCAAAGTGCGCGGAGTTTTGCGCAGAGTTCGCAGAGGAATTATTGCCGTTAGCTAGAGCTGTTACTCTTCTTAAAACTATTAAGCCTGGATCCGCTATTTTTGCTCGATTAAGATATGACAGAAAACGATATCTCCACTCGTATTATTGGAACTGCCATTGAAGTCCATTCGGCCTTAGGCCCCGGCTTACTGGAAAGTTCTTACCAATTGTCTAAGCCATGAATTGAAACAATGTGGTCTCTTTGTTGAGGAGGAAAAAGTAATGCCGTTGGTGTTTAAAGAAGTTATCCTTGACTGTGGTTATCGAATTGATCTACTTGTTGAAAAAAGAGTTGTGGTTGAGATCAAAAGCATTTCGGAAATAAGAGATATTCATTTGGCGCAAACCCTAACTTATCTCAGGATGGGTGATTTTAAATTAGGCTTGCTCCTGAATTTTAATGTAGTGTCAATGAAAGATGGTATTAAACGAGTTGCAAATCGCCTTTGATCTTTGCGTCCATCACCTGCCGGAGGCAGGAAAACTCTGCGTCCTCTGCGCAAAACTTTGCGCCCTCTGCGGTAAAAAAAAGCTCTGTGGTGAGGTGTTTTTTGGTTTTGTTTTCCCCTGTTGCAACCATCCTAAACTATTTATCATCTATTAATAAACCCTATCCCAATGAAAAACCTATTCAAACTATCCTCAATCATTTTAGTATTCCTTTTCGCCAGCTGCGACAAAGAAACAACCCTTAACTTCAGCCTCGATGGCACCTGGGAACTGCGTTTTGTAAAAGGACAGCCCAACAGTGATATTTACGTTTTTAAGGGAAAGAATTTCGAACGAACAACAGCGTCAAAACCCTCTGGTAGCGGTACATTCGAAATTGATAATATTACTGATAAAGATCGCGAGTCTGGGGTGGTGTACCCATACAGAATAACCTTTGTTATAGACGGCAGTAAGCTCGGCACCTACATAAAGGTCAATGACAACTCAATTGTAATGTCGAGCGGGCAAGCCGGGTTGGATGAAACTAACTTCATTTATGATAGGGTGAAATAGGGGTGATGCCCGTCGTTGAACATCTGTAGTCTTTTTCACCCTCTATTGATTGATATACCTATCTTTGCTTCTGCGTTTTTGGCAGCCCTATGCTAGCAACGTATCGTAAAGAGCCTAATGAAGAAGACCTGTTTCCTGTTATTATTGATTTTCTCCCTAACCAAACTCCAGGGACAAATCCTAAACGACAGCCTTGAATATCGTATCCGTCCCGACAGTTTGAAAACCGGGGAGCTTCATTTAAGCGTTCATAATTTCAACTACATGCGGAATTATGAATATTTCAACAAGATCCAGGATGGCCACACTCTGTTCGGCGGGCAACTGGAGCCGCAACTGCTTTATTACGCGCATCCCCGTTTATCCATTTCGGCGGGTGTACATTTACGCAAAGATTTCGGGGGCCGCGGTATTTACAGGACATTCCCGTTGTTCTCCGTGAAATATCAGAAGCATAATACCACGCTTATTAACGGAGTACTTGAAGGGAACATTCATCACCGGATGATTGAGCCGATTTATGACTTCGAGAAAAAGATCACTGAGCCTGTAGAATACGGGACCCAGTTTATCATAGAAAATAAGTCGTTCTTCCTCGATGCATTTATTAACTGGAAGCGGATGATCTACAAGCCATCCCCCGACCAGGAGCAGATCCTTGGCGGGGCTTCCATGGCTATAAGCCTGGTAGATAATACAAAATTAAGCTTATCAATTCCCGTGCAGCTTACCGTTTTTCACCAGGGTGGGCAAATTGACGTAACGAATGTACCCTTACAAACCCTGGTCAATAGCGCACTGGGATTTAAATTGAAGATTCCTTTGCAGGGATTTGTAAATGCTTTCAGATCCGAGAATTATTATACCCATTTCAGAGACCTTTCTTTTACTTCTGTGCAAGCTTTTTCAACTGGTGGCGGATGGTTCCTGAACAGCGGGATAGATACTAAATATGGCTCATTGTTAGGAACCTATTGGAATGCGGACAAGTTCATATCCACTCAGGGAATGCCGATATATCAATCCGTTTCTCAACATATTAAGCATGCGGGATATACTGAAGCACATCGGAGATTATTGATGATCAGGTATTCGTATCAGAAAAGGCTGATCCCCAATCTTTACCTTGATTTCAGGTTTGAACCCTTGATGGATTTAAACAGGCCAAAGGGCAAAAAGAAGATCGAGTTTTCTAATTCGTCCTTCCTGGTTTACAGGCAGGAATTTCGGCTGCTTAAAAAAAGTAATCGGTAATCGGTAATCAGGTAATCAGTAATCAGTAATCAGTAATCAGTAATCGGTAATCAGGTAATCAGTAATCGGTAATCAGGTAATCAGTAATTACGACGTCTGACGACTCGTAGATCAGAAAATGAATAGGGCGGCGAGAGCGGCAGCAGCAGGCAAAGCCTGAACGAATAGGATGGATTTTTGCACGGAGACGGCACCGTAAAGACCGGCTACGATAACACAACCAAGAAAAAAAATTGCAACGTTCTCTGACCATATTTGATCTTCAATAATCAGGGACCAGATCAATCCAGCGGCTAGAAAACCGTTATAGAGGCCCTGATTAGCAGCCATAGATTTTGTTTTTTCAAACATTTCGGCCGGCATGGATTTGAATGTCCGTCTTCCGGTCGTGGTCCAGGCGAACATTTCTAGCCATAGGATATAAAGGTGTTCAATAGCAACAACAACGATTAGGATTTTAGCGATGAGGTTCATTTTAAGGAGTTTGTATGAAGATAGCGAATTTCATAAGAATGCCTTTATAACAAAGAAGGTATCACCCCGAAAGTGGAATGTCATTAAGTTAAGAGATTGGAAGAGTTAGACTGGATAAGATGCATCATAAAAATGATAAGGAGGTTCCAGCTTTCGCTGGAATGACAAATGTTTTGAGGTAATTGGGAGATTCCAGCCTCCGCTGGAATCTGTGGGCGACCTTCTTATAAACGATAAGGTTATTTCATTCATTCTTTTCCATACGATATTTCGGGGATGGTATTTTTAGGAATGAATGAATACTTCGTTCACATGCTCACTTATAAATATCATAATGTTTTGTACATCGGTTTTACTAACAATATCCGGAGAAGAGTCTACGAGCATCATCGAAAGCTCGTTTATGGATTCACAAGTAAGTTCAATTGCATTATTCTGGTATGGTATGAAAAATTCACTGATGTAAACTTAGCTATCTAAAGAGAAAAGAAGTTAAAGGTCTGGCTACGATACTGGAAAGATGAGTTGATTGAAAAAAATAATCCCAACTCGCATGATCTTGCCGCAGATTGGTTCGTTAGAGTTAAGCAGTGATGTGCTCAGTTTCCAGCGAAAGCTGGAATCTCCCCTGTCTCCCCCAACAGCGCTGTCATTCCAGCGAAAGCTGGAACCTCCGGATCCTTAACTTGACGGCATTGTTCGACGGTGCCAGACGTGTATATAGAAAAAGCGATATCTCTTTTAAGACCCGAAAGTGGTCACATATTATCCACAAATATATTCAACCACTTTCCGGGTCGTTATATGACCGCCCTTGGGATCATGGCGAAAATTCTCAACTGAGAAGGACGCGGATAGCTGATGTTTGAAGACTTTTTGGATGGACCCGTATGCCTTATCAGTCTATATCCTCATAAAGCCGAAGACGATTTTTCAAAGACGTTACTTCTGTTTGAAGATCATGCAGCCTGTCGAGTAAGTGATCGATGGTATCAATGCCTTCGACGTTTATATCCAGTTCCCTGTGCAAACGGAGCATTCGTTCAAGCCTTTCGAGCTGATCCGCTTTGATGAATTCAATTTTTTCTACGGTAACAGTTTCCAGCAATCCAAAATCACAAAGATTGCGAATAAAGGAGAACTCTATATTATGATGTATACAGAATTCATCGGTTGAAATCAGGTTTTGTCTTGCCATTTTTTTAACTACCAGGTTCAAAAATCTGTTTGAATAGTTCTTTCTGCTTTTCGGTTAGTCCTGTTGGGATTTTTACGGAATAGGTGATATAAAGATCGCCAAATTGTGTTTCTTTTTTATAAACCGGAAATCCTTTACCTTTCAGTTTAACCTTTGTTGAATTCTGGGTTTCCGGACTCACTTTTAGTTTTACTTTTCCGCTTAGCGTATCAATGGTAATATCGCCACCGAGCACTGCAGTTTTCAGATCGATTTCCACTGTTTTGTACAGATCATTTCCGACACGTTTAAAATCTGGGTCGTTAGCAATTGCAAATTTAATGTACAAATCACCTGCCGGACCTCCATTGGTTCCCGGACCGCCATGCCCTGTAATTTTGATCGTCTGCCCGTTTTCGATCCCAGCAGGGATCGTAAGTCTCAGGTTTTTGCCGTTGACTGTGAGAGTTTGCTTTTGGGAAGTATAAACATCCCGCAGATTCAGACGAAGCTCTGCATTAAAATCCTGGCCCTTAAAGTTGGCCTGCCTTTGTTTACCTCGTCCGAACATAGAACTGAAAAAATCTGAATAGTCATCGCCGCTAAACCCGCCGCCAAACCCTCCACCGAAATCCTGTTGGCCCCACGACTGCTGCTGACGTTGCTGTGATTGTTGTGCTCCCTGAAACTGATCGGCATGTTTCCAGTCCTTACCGTATTGATCGTATTTTTTTCTTTTTTCCGGATCACTTAATACTTCGTTTGCCTCATTGATCTCCTGGAATTTCTTTTGTGCATCCTTGTCGTTTGGGTTTACGTCGGGATGATATTTACGGGCCATTTTACGATAAGCCGCTTTGATGTCCTTGTCAGAAGCAGATTTTGTTATGCCAAGTGCCTGGTAGTAGTCGACGAAAGCCATGTGTAATAGTAGTGATTATGGTTGTAATACAAATATATATAAGTTTTGATTTGTCAGCTCGTGCCGCTGACATGGCACATACTTTTTGCTTTAGGTGACCGTTGCACAACTAACATCGGTTGATAATTCATGTTTTTCTAAAAAGGCACTTTTCCTGAAATTAGATCATGCAGGGAAAGAAAAAATATCAAGAAAAGCTCTTCCTCAATTTTCAACTTTCTTCAGCTGTACCTGAGGACAATTTCTACAGGAGATTAAATCAGATAATCGACTTCAGCTTTTTATATAAAGCAACGAATAAGTATTATGGTTCAGAGGGCCAGCGTAGCATTGATCCGGTTGTATTTATGAAGCTTATGCTGGTTGGTTATTTGGAGAACTGCAATAGTGATCGTCGTATTATAGCGATATCCAAACTGCGTCT
>NZ_FUYR01000010.1 GCF_900168015.1 Daejeonella lutea
GTGACCGTTGCACAACATGATGATATTTTAGGCAAGCGCGTAATAAAAGTCGGGTTTGTATTTCGCTTAATTGAAGTTTTCATATTGTAGTTTGATTGGATCTGACTAACAACTTAAAAAACAATGTGTAACGGGTTATGGGGCATGGAATTGCGTGCTTTAGTCGGTCATTTGCTCTCTCAGAACTGTGTTTTAGTAGCTTCTTCAGATTGTAAGCTATTGCTGCCATGGTCACGCATTTATTCGCCTGAGATCTTCCAATAGTGTTCACCCGTTTCATTCCTAAGAAGTTTACAAGAGTACCAATGACTGGCTCAACTGTGCTTTGTCGTTGCCTCATAATAGTCCTGGCCTCTGGAGATTTCATTCGCAGATGCATTCTTTCATAATAGGGTCTATCAACAGTGTCCGTAATGCGGCTAGCGTGCTTACCATATGCACTACAAGTTTCTTTAAAAGGACACGTCTTACATTCCCCCCTGTCGATCCGGTATTCTTTGTTATAGTATTTCCCTGCCAAATAAGTTCCGCGATAGGTTAAGTGCTTGTTGTTTATGCATTCATAATAATCTCCTTCTTTGCTGTATGTGAAGCCATCTCGCCGATAAACGAACTGGCTGTGATTTGGGATATATCCTTTAATATTATTATCCTCCAGGTATTGAAGAGCCTTACCACTACTATAGCCCGTGTCTGCTATGATTTCCTCTACCTCTAACCCAGTACCCTGAAAGTTGTCCTTCAGATGTTGAACTACCTCTGAAAGACAATCACTATCTCTGAGATCTGCAGTAAAAGCCTGGATATGAGTTATAGTATGACAAAATGTATCCACACTAACCTGCCCTAAATAATTCAATGCAGTTGCCTTTCCTGGTTTTACAGATAGCTTAGCTTCCGGATCATTCCGGTTGTAGTGAGTTTTATTAGCTGGCTTTTGCTTTTGAGTAGAATTCGGAGGTGTTTCTAGTTTTATCACTGTCTTTTCGCCTTGATCATTTTCTTCCAGCTCCTTTCCGTAGGTTTCTGCATCAGCAAGAATGTCATTGGATATCATATTATCCAACGAAGCATTCGCTTTTACAAAAACGCCGTCCACTGCTTGCCTTTTCCCGGACACCATTCCTTTGTCGATACACTGCTTTAAGACAAGCTTAAACAAGTCCATAAACACCTCCTCTCCATATAATTGTCTGGTTCGGCTTAAGGTACTATGCCAGGGAAGTTCTTCATCAATATCGTATCCGATAAAGAGCAAAATATCAAGACGCAGTTTGGATATCGCTATAATACGACGATCACTATTGCAGTTCTCCAAATAACCAACCAGCATAAGCTTCATAAATACAACCGGATCAATGCTACGCTGGCCCTCTGAACCATAATACTTATTCGTTGCTTTATATAAAAAGCTGAAGTCGATTATCTGATTTAATCTCCTGTAGAAATTGTCCTCAGGTACAGCTGAAGAAAGTTGAAAATTGAGGAAGAGCTTTTCTTGATATTTTTTCTTTCCCTGCATGATCTAATTTCAGGAAAAGTGCCTTTTTAGAAAAACATGAATTATCAACCGATGTTAGTTGTGCAACGGTCAC
>NZ_FUYR01000003.1 GCF_900168015.1 Daejeonella lutea
CGCTATAATACGACGATCACTATTGCAGTTCTCCAAATAACCAACCAGCATAAGCTTCATAAATACAACCGGATCAATGCTACGCTGGCCCTCTGAACCATAATACTTATTCGTTGCTTTATATAAAAAGCTGAAGTCGATTATCTGATTTAATCTCCTGTAGAAATTGTCCTCAGGTACAGCTGAAGAAAGTTGAAAATTGAGGAAGAGCTTTTCTTGATATTTTTTCTTTCCCTGCATGATCTAATTTCAGGAAAAGTGCCTTTTTAGAAAAACATGAATTATCAACCGATGTTAGTTGTGCAACGGTCACCTAAAGCAAAAAGTATGTGAATTTCCGCCGGCAAGAGGCGGTAACAAACGTCATTCTTCAGCCGAATACCTAAAACCCCGATAAGAAGCAAGCAACTCCCTATCACTCAACAAATATCCCTCTTCCTTTCTCCCTAAAAAATAAAAGCCACTAGCTGCATCAATGGTTCCTGTGCTCTTGTTAAGTATAATATCGAAGTATTTTATCCAAAAAAATAAAAATGTTCCGCCATAACTTAAGATGCGGTCGACTTTTTTGGTGTTAGCAAAGCTCGTAAGAAAATATTTTAAAGACCATACCAGTGCAGAACCAGCTCCGGCAACGACACCGCTGCTGATTTCATTGAATTTCCGGAACATGCGGCGGTGGCCAAGATGGGTAAATCTTAAAAAGTCATATTTGCCCCCGTGTACCTGCTGCATAAACGGTGTTTCAGCATAGATAAGGCCTTTGTTTTTCAGAACACGGTGCATCTCCCTTACACATTGAAATGGATCAAGTACATGTTCCAGGACGGCCTGGGCGATAATCAGATCAAAGCTCTCGTCTGCGAATGGAATTTCATGGGCATCGCAAATTACCGTGGTATTTGGGCCATAAGAAACATCGGTCTCGACCAACATGTCGTCTGTATCCAGAATTTGTTTTAGGTGTTTAATGCCCACCCCGTCCACACTACCACCCAAAATCAAAATCCGCAGGGGTTTTTGGCCTTGGAGGAGGAAAGCCATATCCTGATAGTTTTTCTCACTAACATTGTTGTAAGTTATATCTGGCTGAACCTTTTTGAGAAAACGTATTGTCTTATTATTGTAGGTCTTAAAAAATATATCGCCTTCAACTTCAAAATCTTTTTGTTCAAAAAGATCGTTTTGCGGGTTTATAAGAATGGGGATGCCGTTAAAAACAGGGTATGTGGCGTTACAACCAGCATCTGTGCATTTGAAAATATCATCTCTAAATTGCATTGGTTTTTTACACGCAGGGCAGACAATGATTTGCTCTAAGGCAGATTGATCCATTCTAATTTATTCAGATAAGGTTGGGGAATTTACTACTTGTTTAAATAAATCTAAACGTCTCAGGAAGCGATTGATTTCGTCGTCCGGCTTACAGCTAGTTTTTCAACGGACTTAACTATACCCTTGCTGTCATAACCACATTCTGCCCATAGCTCTGGCTGTTCGCCGTGTTCAACTACTTTATCAGGTATACCCAGGCGAATGACATTGGCAGAATAATTATTATCAGCCATAAACTCGATAACTGCGCTACCCATGCCGCCTTGTATGCAACCATCTTCGACGGTAATTACGTTTTTGAATTTGCTGAATACCTGATGAAGTACTGTTTCGTCGAGAGGTTTTGCGAAACGCATGTCGTAGTGGGCTGGATGGATCCCCTCGGAGTTTAATTCGAGACAGGCTTTAACTGCTTCATTTCCGATATGTCCAATACTTAAAATGGCCACGTCCTCACCATCACAAATCATCCTGGCTTTTCCTACCTCGATGGCTTTCATAGGCCGTCTCCAGTCAACCATAACACCATTTCCCCGCGGGTACCGGATACTAAATGGTCCCATATTTTCCTGTTGAGCAGTGAACATCAGGTTTCTAAGCTCTTCTTCGTTCATTGGGGCCGATACGATCATATTTGGAATACAACGCATGTAAGCCAGATCATAAGCACCGTGGTGAGTTGGTCCATCGGAACCAGCGAAGCCGGCACGATCCAGGCAAAAAACCACATTAAGCTTTTGTATTGCAACATCATGAACGACCTGGTCATACGCCCGCTGCATGAATGTGGAGTATATATTGCAAAAAGGAACCATTCCCTGAGTAGCTAGCCCGGCCGAAAACGTAACAGCGTGCTGTTCTGCGATACCCACGTCGAATGCGCGGTCAGGCATCGCCTTCATCATTATGTTTAGCGAAGATCCGGAAGGCATTGCGGGGGTAACGCCCATGATCTTTTTGTTTTGCTCAGCTAATTCGACAATGGTATTGCCAAAGACATCCTGATATTTAGGAGCTAAAGGTTTGTCTGAATTAGTTTTTTTGATTTCACCCGTTATTTTATCGAATAGGCCTGGAGAATGCCATTTTGTTTGGTCTTTTTCTGCCAGAGCATAACCTTTTCCCTTAACGGTTACGCAATGGAGCAATTTCGGTCCAGGGATATCTTTAAGGTCATTAAGAACTTTAACCAGGTGTTTAACATCATGGCCATCAATTGGTCCGAAGTATCTGAATTTAAGCGCTTCGAAAAAATTGCTGCGTTTTAATAATCCGCCTTTTATGGTTTTTTCCACTTTCTTGACCATTTCATGGGCATTAGGACCCAGATCGCTGATTTTAGTCAGGACGTACGATATGTCATCCCTAAAGCGGTTGTATGATTTCGAAGTGGTAATGTCTGTCAAATATTCTTTTAAAGCGCCAACATTTGGGTCGATTGACATACAGTTATCGTTTAGGATAACCAGGATATTCGAATTTTCAATTCCACCATGGTTTAATGCTTCAAAAGCCATCCCGCCTGTCATGGCGCCGTCGCCTATTACTGCAACATGCTGACGGTCGGTTTCTCCTTTATATTGTGATGCGACTGCCATACCCAGCGCAGCTGAGATGGAGGTCGAGGAATGGCCTACTCCAAACGTATCATATTCGCTTTCGGATCTTTTTGGGAAGCCGCTTATTCCTTTATAAATGCGGTTGGTATGGAACGAATGTCTTCTTCCCGTCAGGATCTTATGACCATAAGCCTGGTGGCCAACGTCCCATACAAGCTGGTCGTACGGGGTGTTAAGTACATAATGAAGTGCAACTGTTAATTCAACAACGCCCAGGCTAGACCCAAAATGGCCACCGTTAACCGAGACCGTATCTACAATAAACTGTCTGAGTTCGTTGCAGATCCGAACGAGGTCTGCCTCGCTAAATTTTTTAAGATCAGCAGGATAGTTTATCTGCTCAAGAAATTCGCCCGCCTTAACTTCCATGTAGGTTTTGTAATAGTTGAATTTACAAAATTAAGTTATTTAATGGGAAGTAGAAAATGAAGAAGGAGGAATGAAGGAGGAGGAATGAAGGAGGAGGCAGGAAGTAGGAAGTAGCATGCAGGAGGCACGAGAAATTATGATATTGAAGTTCCGCTTCCCCCTTATTAATCGCAACACCCCATTCTTACGCGATTATTTCGACGAACGGCCAAAACTTCAATGTATAAGTTCTCCCGTCAAGCTCGGAGAAATCTCAATCTCCCCACTACCGCCCGTCGTCATTCCGACCGAAGGGAGGAACCTCTTGATCTATATTGGGTTCCTCCCTTCGGTCGGAATGACGTTTATATGCCATAAGGAATAGAGATTTCTTCTCGCATCACATTTCTCGACGAATTAGAGGAACCCGCCCGCTCGTCGAAATTCTCATAAGTTAAGGTAGGATACTTTGTTAGTCCTCTCCGCCCAGCTCTGACTTCAGACCTCCGACTTCCGACTTCATTCTTCATTCTTCCTGCCTCATACCTCATACTTCCCATCTTTAAAACATTTCTCGTAACTTAACCTGCCCAATGCAACCCGCCGACAACTTCGAAATCCGTCTCCCACAATTTGAAGGCCCTTTTGACCTTCTCTTATTTTTCATTGAGAGAGACGAGCTTGATATTCAGGATGTCCCGATTGCAAAAATTACGGACGACTTTCTCGAGTATCTGCATCACATGAACAGCCTCAATATCGAGTTGGCAAGCGAATTTATTTTTGTTGCTGCCACGCTGATGCGGATCAAAGCGAAAATGTTACTGCCGCGACCCGACCTTGACGAGGAAGGAAACGAGATTGACCTCAAGCGGGATCTGATACAAAAGCTTATTGAGTATAAAAAGATAAAACTTGTAACCGAAGAGTTTAGACTCCTCGAGAACGAGCGCTTTCAACTGGAAAAACGCGGTAACATCCCGTTCGATCTGCAGCAGGTTGCTTTAACCTCCGAACCGGGTGAGGAACTTGAATCTTTTGATTTGTACAAATTGATGATGACCTATGTGAGGGTTCTCAATAAAAGCAAGCAGCGGGATAGTCATGCAGAACATATCGTAGAGCAATATCCTTATAATATTGAAGATCAAAAAACTGTAATAAAGCAGCTGCTCGAGATAAACAAAAGACTTGATTTTAAACACCTGCTGTCAAACTCTGAGAATAAGGTACATTTTGTTTATAATTTCCTGGCATTACTGGAGATGATCCAGCAGGATCTGATCACGATACAGACGGGGCTGGGGTATAATAATTTTTGGGTTGAAGGGAAGGGTAATCAATAAAATTGGTGGGAGATTCCCGCTTTCGCGGGAATGACAATTGTATCTATAAAGTTGGTGGGGTGAGGATTTTGCGGCAAGGGCCGCAAAATCCTCACCCCACCCAAACAGCACAGCGCCCGTGTCATCCCCACGAAAGTGGGGATCTCCTCTGCGTGTACTCTGCAGCTTTGCATGCTAGTTATCTGCGCTTTTGCTGGTTCTCTGAGAGCTCTGTGTTATTATTAGCTGTGCAACTCTGTGTCCCTCCGTGCTCTTTGGGGTTAAAAAAACTAATACGGCGACCTCTGCGTCCTCTGTATGTACTTTGCGTTTTCTGTGGTAAAAATCGATGGTCAGGCAAGCGCCAAGCGCTCAACCAAAGCTTTTCCCCCCTTACTTTAATGTCAATCAAATCTTAATTTGTATTTTTACCCTTAGTATTTATTTTATATCCCCCAAAACACTTTATTACATCCATGAAGAGAGATAAACTTATTTTTAGTCTGATTGAAGAAGAACAAGAACGTCAGGAAACTGGCCTGGAGTTAATAGCATCAGAAAATTTCGTAAGCAAGCAGGTAATGGAAGCTGCTGGTTCAGTTCTGACCAACAAATACGCGGAAGGTTTGCCTGGAAAGAGATACTACGGGGGATGTGAAGTTGTAGATGAAGTTGAAAATATTGCAATAGAACGTGCAAAAGAATTATTCAATGCCGCCTGGGTAAACGTGCAGCCGCATTCAGGTGCTCAGGCTAATGCTGCAGTGCTTCTTGCACTTTTAAACGCTGGTGACAAGATTCTTGGATTTGACCTGTCTCATGGTGGACACCTGACCCATGGCTCGCCAGTGAATTTTTCGGGAAAACTCTATCAACCATTTTTCTATGGTGTTGACAAGGAAACGGGCCTGATCGATTATAAAAACCTGGAAAAAGTAGCTCTTAAGGAAAAGCCTAAATTGATCATTTGCGGGGCTTCGGCATATTCCAGAGACTGGGATTATAAGTTTATCAGAGCTGTAGCGGATAAGATCGGTGCTTTGGTGATGGCTGATATTTCTCACCCGGCAGGGCTTATCGCACGTGGTCTGCTTAACGACCCGCTTCCGCATTGCCACGTAGTAACTTCAACCACGCACAAAACTCTAAGGGGACCACGTGGTGGTATGATTATGATGGGTCAGGATTTCGAAAATCCAATGGGGCAAAAGACTCCAAAAGGAGAAATCAGAATGATGTCATCTGTATTGGATATGGCAGTGTTTCCAGGTACTCAGGGTGGACCATTGGAACATATTATAGCAGCAAAAGCGATAGCCTTTGGCGAGGCTCTTAGTGAAGGATATATGAAATATATTATCCAGGTAAAGAAAAATGCCGAGGCAATGGCCGAAGCATTTGTGGAGCGTGGATATCAGCTAATATCAGGAGGGACTGACAACCATATGATGCTGATTGATCTGCGGAATAAAAATATCACAGGTAAGGACGCCGAAAATGCTCTCGGCGAGGCGGCTATAACTGTTAATAAAAACATGGTTCCATTTGATGATAAATCGCCGTTTGTAACTTCAGGAATACGTGTTGGAACTGCCGCAGTAACCAGCAGGGGTATGAAAGAAAAACAAATGATCAAAATTGTTGAACTAATTGATGAAGTGATTTCTAACCCTGGAAGTGCTTCCAATTTTAAGAAGATTCGGAAAAAGGTTAACGAGATGATGGAAAAATTCCCATTATATTCTTAAAATAAACATCGAATGCTTGATTCTGTTGCAGGGGACCTTGAGAGTTTCCGGTTACAATCTTTGGAGAGTTACCGGATCATTGATTCTTTGCCAGAAGAAGAGTATGACCGCATTACGCGGCTAGCTTCATACATCTTTAAGAAGCCGATTGCGGTCATTGCTTTCGTTGATCATAGTGGTGTTTTCATTAAGTCGCAGCATGGTATCCAGATTGAAAATTACCTCAGGAACGAATCAATTTGCAGATTCACCATTGAAGAAAATCAATTAGTAGTAATACCTGATGCCAGCCTGGATCCCCGTACAGCGAATCTTTCGGGTGTGCTGGCCGATCCTAAAATAAAATTTTATGCCGGTGCTCCTTTACGGTCTCCAGACGGACAAGCCCTGGGCTCCTTAGCCTTAATGGATGTTGTCCCCGGCGATCTTAACAACGAGGAAAAACAGGCATTAACCGATCTTGCGGATGAGGTGGTCGCTCATCTTGAAGCCCGGAAAAAGAATTTGGAACTTCAGGATCTCATCTCCAAACATGAAGAGATCAGCACGATGTTTAATAATTCGGCAGAGCTGCAAAGTATTATGGACCGGAATGGGACCATCCTTGTAGTTAACAAAGCTGTTGAGAAAATGCTGGGCTATACCCCTGAAGAAGGGGAAGGTAAAGCAATATGGGATTATTTCCCTGAAGAGGACCTGCAGAGGCTTGTTCCTATTTTTACTGAAGGCTTGTCTGCCGGAAAGAAGAACTTCGAAGTTGAGGCCAGGATAAAATTGAAAGATGGTACCGCAAAATGGATGGGATGGTCGCTCGCTGTCAAGAACAATAAATGGTATGCAAATGGCAGGGATATAAGCGAACAAAAGAAAATGATTGCGGAGCTGGAGCAGTTATCACTTGTTGCGAATAAAGTCAACAATGGAGTGGTAATTAGTGATAGCAGGAGCCGCGTCATATGGTCCAACGAGGCTTCGGAAAACATCACAGGGTATAGTCTTAAAGATCTACAAGGACACCGGCTGGGCGATATATTATCCGGCGAAAAAACCGATAAAGAAGTTTTGGGAAGTGCCCGGGAGAAGACAAAAAACAAACTTCCCTTCAATGTCGATCTTTTGGCTTACAGGAAAGACGGAACACCTATCTGGTTATCAATATTAAACTCCGTTGTTCTTGACAGTTACGGAAATATTGATAAAGAGGTTGAGGTGATTATCGATATAACATCGCGGAAAAAAGTAGAAGAAGATCTCGAAACTCTTTCGCTGGTTGCCAGTAAGTCTGCCAGTGGTGTAGTTATTCGTGATGGCCAGGGCAAGGTTATATGGATAAATTCTGCTACAGAGGCCATGCTGGGATACAATCTTGAGGAGCTTCAGGGTAAGCGATTGAGTGAAGTGGTGGTCGGTAATGTCACTGATACAGCAACATTGGAAGAGGCCCGGCAAGCGATTGCAGAGAACAAATCTTATCGGATTGATCTGCAGATATACAGGAAAGATGGAACACCAATCTGGATTCACGCGTCTACAACCCCGATACTGAATGATGCGGGCGAAATTGAGCGGCAGGTCGAAATCATAACTGATATAACTGAACGGAAAAATACTGAAGAGCAACTTACCCTACTGTCTCTGGTAGCAAGCAAAACAATAAATGGCGTAGCTATTAGTACAAGTGATGGAAAAATAAAATGGGTCAATGATGCCCTCGAAAAGCTTACTGGCTACACTCTTGAGGATTTCAAAAATACACGTCCCGGTGACTTACTGGCCGGTGAAGGGACAGATAAAAATTTGCTTGAGGCAGCCCGCAAGAATGCTATGGCGTCTATTCCCTCGACCATTGAAATACTAAATTATAAAAAGGACGGTACTCCTATCTGGCTTTCAATTTCGAATACGCCTACTTTTACTAAAGATGGAACACCAGATCAGCAGGTGGAGATCATAAATGACATTTCAGAGCGTAAATTAGCAGAGCAGGAACTAATTAAGACCCGCGAGGAAGCGCTTCAGTTGAGCAAGGCGAAAGAAACCTTTTTGTCAGTCATGAGCCACGAGATAAGGACACCTCTAAATGCCGTTATCGGGATGTCTCATATTTTGATGGATGATAATCCTACGGAGTCGCAGATGGAGAATTTGAAGATTCTCGGCTTCTCTGCTCAGAATCTGCTCAAGTTGATAAATGACATTCTCGATTTCACAAAAATTGAGACCGGGAACATGGTTCTGGAAAATGTAAATGTTAATCTTAAGGAACTGGTGTCTCAGACTTTGAATTCACTTCAATTCAAAACCGCAGAAAAGGCGGTAGTTCTTAAATCAGAAATAGATCACCGTATCCCCACATACGTTAAGGGTGATAATACGCGTTTATATCAGATACTGATCAATCTGTTAGGTAATTCTGTTAAATTCACTGAAGTTGGAGAGGTCAAGCTGAAGCTGGACCTTGTCCAGGAAACGAAGAAAACGGTAAGAGTTCGTTTTGAAATTTCAGATACAGGGATTGGGATAGAACCTGATAAAATTGACTTAATATTCGAATCATACACACAGGCTAGTTCAGACACGACACGGAAATATGGGGGTACAGGATTGGGGCTTGCTATTACCCGAAGCCTTCTGCTTTTGCACAATTCCAGTATCGAGGTTGAAAGCGAGCGTGGAAAAGGCTCGAAATTTAGTTTTATTATCGACTTCAATCGCTCTCAGGAATCAATTATGTTAGAAGAAAATAAATCTCCCGTTGAGCAGTTACAGGCGACAATACTGGTAGTTGATGACAATGAAATCAATCGCATACTAGCCAGTAAAGTTCTTTCGAAATGGGGTGTGAAAGTAGATTTTGCCGAGAACGGAAAAGTTGCTCTTGATAAAGTTGTTGACAGTCAATATGATCTCGTGCTGATGGATCTGCACATGCCGGTAATGGACGGTATGGATGCTGCCCGTGCAATTAGAAAATTAGGAGGAGCTTATACAAAATTGCCAATCGTTGCCCTTACAGCATCTCTTTTTGCCCATGAGCTAGAAACAATTAGTGAATGTGGAATGGACGGATATGTAATGAAGCCATTCGTTCCTGGCGAACTTTATGCGAAGATAAGCACGCTTCTTAAGCGCCGGGGCTGATAAAGAAGAAAAAGCCGGAACCTAAAAGGTATCCAGCTCTTTCTATCTAAATTAACGCTCTCGATATATTATACGCTGAAACCTTCGATATGTTTCATGAGTGGTAAAAAAAACTTCAATTAGTTTTCAAGCATTTGATTTTCAGCCGAATAAATTTTTAAGGAAAGAGCTATTCAGCAAAAGCAATTGTAGCGACACTAATTCTGACGTTATTGAGCTCGAGCAACACGATGCAACATGCCTCCAATGTTGCCCCTGTCGTCATGACATCATCAACAACAAGAATGTGTTTATTCCTCAATGCATTTTCATCCAGGCACATAAATGCTCCACTAAGATTCTCATACCTGGCGAATCGTGATTTTTTTGTTTGTGTGTCCGTGTTTTCTATGCGGATTAAATTGTTCGATTTCATAGGTACAGCCAGGGTTGATGCTATCCCATTTGCGATATATTCACTCTGATTGTATCCGCGTTTTTTTAATTTTCCTGGATGGAGTGGGACGGGAATAATAAAATCCGGGATCTGCCATGACTCGGAAGTTCTTAATGCATGGGCATATAGCTGGCCCATTCTGAAACCTGCCTCAGGCTTCTTATTATATTTCAGCTGATGCATGATATTCTGCACTCTTCCCCCTTTGTTGAAATAGACAAATGACGATGCCTGGACGAATGAAAATCTGCCCCAGAGCTGTTTCGCGAGTCTGTTTTGCGGATCGTTATGGAAGTTTGTTACTGGAAGATGATAAATGCAGTTTGTGCATATTGATTGTTCGTTGTTAAACAGGTTTGTGCCGCAGCCGGCGCAAAGGTCTGGGAAGAAGAGGGAGATGAAATCGTGAAGGTATGGAATAATTTTACCACGGAGAACACGGAGAATTACACAGAGTTTCACAGAGAGTATGGGCCGTTAAGCAGGCGTTTGATGCCATCTTTTAATCGAACGACATTAAAGTTTATTAGCAAACCAATTTTATAGTTGCCCAACTTCATATAGTTTATCGTTTGTGCAAGGTGTACATCACTAAGAGATGCAACACTTTTTATTTCAACAACTAAGGTTCCCTCTACTAAAAGATCCACTCTATAACCACATTCGAGTTCTACGTCTTCAAAGATTAAAGGGACGGATTTTTCTGTTTCAACGAAGATCCCTGATTCTCTAAGTTTATAGGCCAGGCATTCACTATAGGCCCTTTCCAGCAGTCCAGGGCCTAAAGCCGAGTGAACTTCAATTGCTGCCCCGATAACGATACCCGTAATTTCATTCTTGGAAATGTCCATTCTCTGTGTCCTCCGTGTCTTCTTCGTGCTCTCTGTGGTTTGCCCACTAAGTCTGTCAAAGTCGCCTATTGGATTTGAAAATAACTATTTCTCTTAGCGGTTAAAGTTGGGTGGGATATACTATTTAGAAAACGGAGAATTAACTCTTCACCGCCAGCTGTCCGCAGGCCGCGTCAATGTCTTTACCCCGGCTTCGGCGGATATTGGTATTGATACCTTGCTTGCGCAGATAGGTAGCAAATTGATCGGTTTTATCGATGTCAGCATTCTCAAAATCAGCAAAACTGATTGGATTATATTCAATAATATTTACTTTACAAGGGATGTGTTTACAGAACTTTGCGAGTTCCTCAGCGTCTTGTAAATTGTCATTAAAGCCATTAAAAATGATGTATTCGTAAGTGACCGGATTCCTGGTTTTGGAAAAATAGTATTTAAGAGATTCTGCGAGTGCCTTCAAAGAATTTTGCTCATTGATCGGCATAATTGTATTTCTTTTTTCATCATTGGCAGCATGCAGCGATAGCGCAAGGTTAAATCGTACCTCATCATCACCAAGTTTACGGATCATCTTTGCAATCCCAGCCGTGGAAACCGTAATCCGTTTCGCAGCCATGTTCAAACCATCTTTCGCGGTTATCCGTTCGATCGATTTAAGAACATTAGCGTAGTTTAGCAGCGGCTCGCCCATTCCCATGTATACGATGTTCGTGAGAGGAGCCTGGTAGTTTTCTTTCGCCTGGCGATCAATCAGCACAACCTGGTCATAAATCTCATCGGGATTAAGATTTCTCTTTCTATCCATGTAACCTGTTGCACAAAATTTACAGGTGAGGCTGCAACCGACCTGGGAGCTGACACAGGCGGTCATTCTATCTGTTGCCGGTATGAGTACACCTTCAATTATATTATCGTCATACAATTTGAAGGTATTTTTTATTGTTTTATCAGAGCTGAACTGAGATTGGTGAATGTTTACATTATTAATTGTGAACGAGCTCTTCAATTTCTCCCGCAAAGGCTTTGATAGATTAGTCATTTCTTCAAAGTCAGTACAAGATTTTTCCCACAGCCATTCAAAAACTTGTTTAGCGCGAAACGCGGGTTCACCCAGTGCAGAAAAATGCTCCCTAAGCTTATCTATAGATAAGGCCCTGATATCAGTTTTAGAATTCTCCATGAGATTCTGCAAAGTTACCAATCAAAATTTGGAAAAAAGTATTAACCTTTTTACATGATGTTCGTATGACCGAGTGACAAATTGTTATATTTAAATATTTATTTAACCTGTGATTAATCATTTCCCTTCCGCAACCTCGGCATGATCAAATATGTTAGTGCTGATTACATTTTTCCCATTAATGCCCCGCCGCTAAAAAATGGGATTGTTTCATTTGATGAGCGAGGAGAGATCCTTAACTTATACGAAAAAGCTAATGCCGAAATAAATGGACCTGTTGAACGCCTTGAAGGGGTAATTGTTCCGGGATTCATTAACTCCCATTGCCATCTGGAGTTGTCGCATATGAAGGGTAAAGTTGCTCCGGGTTCCGGACTTATTCCTTTTCTTACTAATGTTATCACTCACAGATCATCGGAGGAGAAGGAAATCCTGGAGGCCATGAAGGACGCGGATCAGGTTATGCAACAGAACGGGATAGTTGCAGTTGGTGATATATCGAATAATCTGCTTTCTAAAAACATTAAAAAGGAAAGTTACATTCATTACCACACATTTGTTGAGTTTCTGGGCTTCGAGCCAAAAAATGCGGAAAGCATATATAAAAAAGCCATTGCTTTATTAAGAGATTTCTCGCCGAGCCCGGCATCGCTAGCGCCCCATGCGCCATATTCTGTTTCTAAAGATTTGCTAAAGTTATTTCAAAAGAATTCTGAAGGGCGTTCGGAACTTACCAGTATGCATAATCAGGAAAGTGATGATGAAAATCAATTATTTCGATACAAGACTGGGAAGTTTCTTGATTTTTATAAGGCACTGAACATAAATATTGATTTTTTTAAGCCGCAGGCACGAAATTCCATCCAGTCGGTAATTCCCATATTTGCACCTCAGCAAAGGATACTGCTCGTTCACAATACATACACCAGTTTGAAAGACATTTATTTTGCTAACCGTTTTAATCGTGATATTCACTGGTGTTTTTGTCCAAAAGCCAATATTTACATCGAGGGAAGACTCCCCAAAATCGAGATTTTCCAGTTTCACGACTTTAACATCACAGTAGGAACTGATAGTCTTGCATCTAACGATAAATTGTGTATTCTTTCTGAATTGAAGATGATTAAGCAGCATTTTCCTTCCTTGGCCTTTCCGGACATCCTCCGTTGGGCGACAATTAATGGAGCACGATTTTTAGGTATCGATAATAAATACGGTTCGATAGAGCAGGGGAAAAAACCGGGACTGAACCTTATAACGAATACGGATGGTTTGGAGATTACATCACAATCTGAAGTGAGGAGAATAGTTTAGTGAGTTGAGAATTGAGAATGGAAAGTTGAGATTGAAGATTGAGAATTGGGAGTTTGAAAATAAGGATTGACACAACGTTTAAATTTCTCAACTCTCCATTTAGCTATATTTGCTCTTTGTCGGGAAAAGATCCAACTTTACTTCTCATGAATGCTATAAAAAAGCTTTTCAACATCGAATTCCCAATTGTTCAGGCCGGTATGGTGTGGTGCAGCGGGTGGCGTTTAGCTTCAGAGGTTTCAAATGCTGGCGGACTCGGTCTTATTGGGGCCGGATCTATGGGGCCGGACTTATTGCGCGAGCACATCAGGAAATGTAAACAGGCTACTTCAAAACCATTCGGGGTAAATGTACCCTTATTGTATCGTGATATCGACCGGGTTTTCGAGATTTTGGTAGAAGAAAAAGTCGACATCGTTTTTACTTCTGCCGGGGATCCTTCAAAATGGACAACATATTTAAAGGAAAATCAAATTAAGGTCGTACATGTGATCGCAAACAAAAAATTTGCCCTGAAAGCGGAAAAAAGCGGCGTTGATGCCATTGTGGCTGAGGGCTTTGAAGCAGGTGGACATAATGGAAGGGAAGAAACGACTACCATGTGCTTGATTCCCGAAATCTGCGATTCTGTTAGAATCCCTGTTATTGCCGCAGGAGGTATCGGAAGCGGGAGAGCTATGCTTGCGGCCTTCGCACTTGGAGCTGAAGGCGTGCAGGTAGGTTCGCTGTTTGCAGCTTCAAAAGAATCGTCGGCTCACGATAACTTTAAAAGGGCAATAATTAACTCAAACGAGGGTGATACCAAATTGAGTATGAAATCACTCATTCCCGTAAGATTAATGAAAAACGACTTCTTTCATGAAGTGGAAAAGGCCGAGGCCAATGGAGCTACCCGTTCGGATTTAATGGAACTTTTGGGTAAAGGAAGAGCAAAAGCGGGTATGTTCGAGGGTGATCTGGATGCGGGTGAACTGGAGATAGGTCAAATTGCATCAAGTATTCGTGAGATAAAACCTGCCCGGGATATTTTAATGGACTTGTGGCAAGAATTTATTAGTGAAAAAGAGAGGATTCGGAAGATGGTGGTTTGAGTGGGGTCTAATGTTTATTTGATGTTATTTACAGAAGTAAAAAATTGGTCGGGCTTTGCCGATGTTTGAAATTGGATTTTATAGAGAGCTGAGAGGTTCCAGCGTTCGCTGGAATGACAAATCGTTGGGGCAAAATAGGGAGATTCCGGCCATCGCCGGAATCTGAGTTTATCACCTTTCACTTTTTGTAACATGCCGTTTTCAATTGAGTTGCAGGCTCAGATTCCAGCGAAAGCTGAAATCTCCATACTCAATATTAATGCGTTGTCATTCCGGCGAAAGCCGGAACCTCCGGTCAATTATTTTAATAAGTTAAAGTACATTTAGTAGTTTGCCTTTTTTTAAAGTACTTATGAAACATTTAGATATTATCATCTCAGGTCGTGTTCAAGGTGTGTTTTTTAGAGCTACAAGTAAGGCAGTCGCCGATCAGCTTGGTATCAAAGGAACAGCACGTAACAGACCGGATGGGACAGTGGCCATAGAGGCAGAAGGCGATGATTTCTCCCTTGAACTCTTTCTGGAGTTTTGTCATAAAGGCTCTGATCGCTCAGCAGTGGAAAATGTCGAAGTGAAGGAAGGCGAAATGAAAAACTATCGTAATTTTGAAGTTGTACGAAAATAATGCTAATCATTCTCCCCATTGTCAGTAATTAAGAAATTTGCAGGCCAGACTGCTATTTATGGGTTAAGCACTATTATTTCCCGGCTTCTCAACTTCATACTGACGCCGATTTACGTTCGTATTTATCCGGCCAAGGTCTACGGGATTTTTACTGTGATGTTCAGTTGGGCTTCAATTCTAAATGCTGTACTAGCGTTCGGAATGGAAACCACCTTTTTTCGCTACCTCAATAAATATGAAAACGACAAGCAAAAGGTTTATAATAATACGTTTATAGCAATTCTGGCCCTGTCGACTGTTTTCCTGGCTTTCTCTACGCTTTTTGTGGGGGAAATTGCCGCCTGGATGCAGGAAGGAAAACGTTATGATGAAGATTACGCGACATTTATCAAATTCTTCATTTGGATACTTGTCGCCGACGCCTTAGCTGTTATACCGTTTGCAAAGGTTAGAGCTGATGGTCGGCCTGTTCGCTACAGTTTTTTAAAGTTTGTCAATATTCTAACGTTTGTCGGACTGAACCTTTTCTTCATTTTTGTAGCCCCTACGATAATAAGCAAAAATCTTCCCGGTGCAGCTTTCTTATCCGAATGGTTTCGCCCAGGTTGGGTGGGATATGTCTTTCTTTCCAACCTTATTGCAAGTGTGTTGACCCTGATATTGTTGATTCCAGAACTTTTACAAATTCGCTTAAACTATGATGGTAAGCTGCTGAAGGACATGATGTATTATAGCATTCCAGTCCTGATTGCCAACATATCATTTATAATCAATGAAAATTTAGATAAGGTATTTCTTGAAAAATTGTTGCCTCCAAATATCTCGACAACTGAGGTGGGGATCTATGGCGCCTGCAGTAAGATTGCGATATTCCTCAGTATTTTCATCCAGGCTTTCAGGCTGGGGGCCGAACCATTTTTCTTTAGTCACTCAAAAAACAAAAATTCAGGAGTGACGTATGCCAAGATCATGAACTACTTCATAGTAGCCGTCTGCCTGATATTTGTATTGTTAGTAGCGAACATCGAACTTCTCAAATATTTTATTGGGGGCGGTAATAGTATTCTTGCCTACTTTTCGGGAGAAGCCACAGATACGAGCGCCGAAGCTTTACGTCAACAGGCTTTGTACTGGTCGGGCTTGAAGATCGTACCTGTGCTGCTCTTCGGATACCTTAGTCTGGGAATTTATATTAATTTGTCTATTTGGTATAAATTATCCGACCAGACCCGATATGGGTTGTATATATCTGGCATCGGGGCATTACTTACAATTGTCTTGAATTTAATTTTTATACCGCAATTTAGCTTTGTTGCCTCCGCCTGGATATCCCTGACAGTTTACTCCTCAATGGCGGTCCTATCGTACATCTGGGGGCAAAAGAATTACCCTATTCCCTACGAGATAGGGAAAAACATCAGCTACATACTAACATCGGTGACAATCGTTTTTGTATCATTTGTAGTATTTGACCGTAATTTAATCATTGGAAATACCCTGTTTGTTATATTTACGTTAGTTACTTTTTATATTGAGAGAAAAGAATTAAGAAACCTGCTAAGATCATAGAATTAGCGTAATAACTGTATCTCATTTCTCATATCTTTTCTCTCACATCTCAAATATGAACATTAAGATTATCAACAAGTCCGAACACCCTTTACCTGCTTACGAAACCCAGGCGTCTGCTGGTATGGATCTTCGGGCAGATCTGACGGAGCCGGTAATAATTGCCCCGATGGAAAGAAAACTTATCCCAACCGGATTGTTTATCGAGCTTCCTGTAGGCTTTGAGGCGCAGATCAGACCGAGAAGTGGATTGGCACTAAAGCATGGCATTAGTATTTTGAATTCGCCGGGAACTATAGATGCGGATTATCGGGGGGAACTAAAAATATTACTTGTTAATTTTTCAGATAAAGAATTTGAAGTAGAAAATGGCGACCGTGTCGCGCAGATGATTATCTCAAGGCACGAACAGGTAAGCTGGGAAGAAGTCAATATCTTAACAGAGACTGTTCGGGGTGAAGGGGGATATGGGCATACGGGCTTTGTTTAGGTTGAAAGTTGAAAGTTGAAAGTTGAAAGTTGAACGTGGAAAGGTGAAAGTGGAAGGTGGAAGTTGGAGAGTTGAAAGTGGAGAGTGGAGAATTGAGTCGCGCCTGGGACTGATTACGGATTACCAAACTCGGTCAGGTAGACTATTTCCTCTTCCCTATTTCCTGATTCCTGACTACTGATCACTGTTTACCTGATTACTGCTTACCGATTACCCGATTACCAGTTTACCTGACTACTGCTTACCCGATCACCGATACAAAAAATGAAAACAAAACTCCTCTTTACATTTGCCCTGGCGATCATCGTGATAGATGCTGCTGCTCAGAAAGTCCCGGGCGGCCCGGTAATCGTAGTGGGTAAGGTTTTAAGCCAGAAAGATAGTTTGCAGGCACGGGAAATCTATTTCGACGGTTTGCATGAGAAATTGATGGAAAATTATCCTCGTGCAGCTGTTTCGTTTAACAAAGTTCTCGAAATAGATCCCGCCAATGATGCCGCGATGTACGAGCTCGCAAATATGAGTTTTGCTCAGAATAAACAAACTGAAGCTGAGCGGTTAATCCGGAATGCAGTAACTGTAAAGCCCGACAATGAATGGTACTGGTCGTTTTTATCACAGATATATAAGAAAACAAATAATATTTCGGAACTGATCCTAGTTCTCGAAGAGCTTATCAGACTTAGGCCGGATAAAGAGGACAATTATTACGATCGCGCAAATGCTTTTATGATCCTTAAAAAAACTGATCAGGCAGTTGCTGCATACGACGAAATTGAATCCAAATTCGGCTCATCACAGGATCTGTCTGCAGCAAAACAGCGAATACTACTGCAACAAGGGAAGCCTGAAAAGGTCGAGCAAGAACTTGAGAAGCAAATCAAAGATCAGCCGGACGATGTGCGCAATTATTTATATCTCAGTGAAGTTTATACCAAATCCGGGGATAGAAATAAAGCTATAGCAGTATTAAATAAGGCAAAGGCTGTGGATCCTGGGAATGCGATGATCAGGCTAGCCCTTGCAGACAATTATAAAGCTCTAAAGCAGTTTGACAACACATTCATCGAGTTAAAGGTTGCATTTGCTGATCCGAACCTTAATGTTGATGAGAAGGTGCGGATAGTGCTCTCTTTCTTCCCTATGTTTGCTGATTTCAAGGCACAAGCTTATGCTAACGAATTATCGTCTATCATGACAGCGACTCATCCTGAGGAAGCAAAGGCTTTTGCAGTATATGGTGATGTGCTTTTTCAGCAAAAAAAGTATGCTGAAGCACGCGATTCCTACAAAAAAGCACTCAAGCTTAATGACCAGATCTATCAAATCTGGGAACAGCTTTTAAGGATCGAAGTTAGTCAGGGCGATTTCCAGCAGGCCATCGCTGATGGAGAACAGGGGCTTGCTGTTTTTCCAAACCAGGCGGAATTATATCTGTATACCGGTATCGCTTATGCCCAAACCAAAAAGCACGAAAAGGCCGTTTCTTACTTAAAAAACGCGGCGGACCTGGAAACTGAAGATCAGGAAATTCGCACACAGATCTTTTCCACTCTCGGTGATTCCTATAATGCGTTAAAAAAGTATAAAGAGTCTGATGAATCCTATGAAAAAGCACTTGAAATACATCCCGACAATAGTTATGTCCTGAATAATTATGCCTACTACTTATCATTGCGCGGTGAAAATTTGGACAAAGCGGAAAAAATGTCTAAACGGGCGGTGCAATTAAATCCAAATAACGCATCCTCCGAAGATACATATGCCTGGATTCTGTTTAAGCTTAAAAGATATACTGAAGCGAAAACCTGGATCGAACGTGCTCTCAGGAATGATACCACAAATAGTTCAACTCAAATGGAACATTATGGGGATATTTTGTATTTATTAGGAGAGAAAGATCTCGCATTACAGCAATGGATAAAGGCGAAAGGAACGGGTGCCGGATCAGAACAATTAAATAAAAAAATTAATGAGAAGAGATATGTTGAATAGGGGGCTTGCTATTTTATTAGTGTTGGGCTTGCTTGCATCATGTAAGGCGAAGAAAGCAATTATAACGTCGGACCCTAGAAGCGATACGGCAGCTGTGATTACGAGCAATCAGCCTGCCGATTCAAATAATGCAGGTATTGCTCAGAAGATCGCAGACATTAAGAGTAAGCAGGCGAATTTCAACACCATGTCGGGAAAAGCAAAAGCTGCCCTCAGCATCGGCAATAATTCCAATGATGTGACAATGAATATCCGGATCAAGAATAACGAAGCGATATGGGTTTCTGTTACTGCAATTGCCGGACTCGAAGTCGCGAGGGCTTTAATAACCCCGGACAGCGTCCGTGTAATTAATCGTCTCGAAAATGAATATATAAAGAAGCCTTTTAGCTATCTCTACGAGTTTACTAACAACAAGATAAATTTCGCGACCTTACAATCCGTGTTTGTGGGAAACCTTATTCCAGAATTTGTTTCAGATTCCACAGAACTGAAGGTTACTGGAGCTGAAACGGAACTGGAAAGTATTATAGGGTCGATGTTATACAAGTTGACGCTGAACGACCAAAGTAAAGTAACACATTCTGATTTGCGTGACACCAATGCAGGGCAATCGCTATTTGTGGGTTACGGTGATTTTCAGCTGGTTTCTCAACAAACTATTCCGCATTCGATGGTTATGAAGTCCCAGGCAAAAAATAAAAGTATAAGTCTGGATCTCAAATTTTCTAAAATTGAACTTGATGTGCCGATTGACATACCATTTCGGGTTCCGGATCGTTATACGATCAAAAATTAGATACATTTGTATTAATGAAGTTGCTGAGGTATTTCTTATTCCTTTTTATTTTATGTCTGGGTTCTGTGGCCTTTGGGCAGAGCAGCTCGGAGCTGAAGCGGCGCAAGGAAGCTTTAACCCGTGAAATAGAGTCGCTCAATCGAAGCCTAAATCAAACTTCTAGCAGTAAAAATCTTTCATTAAAACAAATACGTGCATTAAACGCGCAGATCCGTCTCAGGGAGGAAAAAATCAGCACGATTAATTCTGAAGTAAGGCTTTTAGATAACCAGATTTCTGATAATACTAATGTTGTTCGCTCACTTCAAGCCCAGTTAGACAAGTTGAAGAAAGAGTATGCAGGAATGGTGCTCTTCGCTTTCAGGAATCAAAGCTCGTACAGTAAATTGATGTTCATTTTTGCGTCTCAGAATTTTAACCAGGCATATAAACGGTTAAAATACCTTCAGCAATTCAGTGAATATCGCAAAAAGCAAGCAATGTATATCGAAGGTACATCTAAGGACCTTAACATTAAAATCGAACAGCTGGACCGCAATAAACAAGAGAAAAGCAACTTGTTAAGCGATCAGGAAAAGGAGCGACGTACTTTAGGTGTACAGAAGAACAGCAAGTCAAAGGTTCTCACCGGACTTAGTCGTGAAGAAAAGAAGTTAAAGCAAGAGCTTTCCCAAAAACAAAGAGAATCTGCGACTTTGAACAGGGCAATCGCAAATGCAATTAATCGTGAGATTGAAGAAGCCAGGAAGCGAGCTGAAGCGGAAGCCAGGGCGGCAGCGGCCAAAGCAAAGGCCGAAAATAAGGAAGCACCGGACGCTAAACCGATTTCGAGAGGGTCAAGTATCCTAGCTGCAACGCCTGAATCAGCCAAACTATCATCTGATTTTCTGGGCAGCCGGGGTAGTTTGCCCTGGCCGGTAACGAATGGGATAATTATTGAAGATTTCGGGAATCATACCTATGGGCGAAATGTGACAACTGAGAATAATGGAGTGGATATAAAAACTGCTCCGGGATCTGCCGTGAGAGCTGTGTTTAGCGGGGAGGTAGCTGCAGTTCAGAACTTCGCCGGGTCATATGCCGTATTGATCCGTCATGGGGAATATTTCACTGTTTATTCAAATTTACGCACAGTCAGTGTATCAAGAGGACAAAAAGTCACGTTAAAGCAGAACATTGGTACAGTGATCACTGATGCGGTGGATGGAACCACAGAAATCCATTTTGAAGTAAGGAAGGGTGCCGAGCCTATGAATCCTGCGGGCTGGCTGGCAAATTAATTTGATTTTTAGGTATTTTTAATGCCTATATTTGTATATTGATTTTTTGAAAAATGTATAGTTCAATTTTATTGTTTTTAAATATGGGCGGGCCGGAAATGATTGTCATTTTCCTGGTTGTCCTGTTGTTGTTTGGCGGGAAGAAGCTTCCGGAACTTGCACGTGGGCTTGGTAAAGGTTTAAGAGAATTTAAAGATGCTTCTGACGGTATAAAGCGGGAAATTCATAATAATATTAATACGGTATCTGAGGCTACAGCAGATATGGATAAAGTTAAGACTGAAACCACGTACAATGTGGATCCTGGTTCACCGGATTATGATCATGGGGTTCAGCCAGACGGAAGTTTTAATGTTGATCCTGAAGCGCCAGTTGTACCAGAATCCGATAATTCAGGAAAAGTCAGTACTGAAGAAACAAAAATCGCACACTAAATAAAGAAAATATGTTAAGCTCAACTTTGTTGATTGCAGGACTTGGAGTTACTGAGATTATTCTGATTGTGGTAGTTGTTCTGCTGTTATTTGGTGGTAAAAAGATACCAGAACTTATGCGTGGATTGGGAAAAGGGATTAAGGAATTTAAGACCGCTCAAAATGGTGAAGGTGATAATGCCGCTGCCACACATAAAGACCAGGATAATAAGTAATTAGTCATTATAATCTCCCAATATCCATGCTACTGGATTTTGCTGGAAATTATTTTAATTTGCCAGGAGAAGTTGCTTTAGAGACGATGAAGTAATTATCCCTGGCAGGCAGTTTGTTATCTAAGCTGTTTTATCTAATAATACCACATTCCATTTATGGAAGGTTTTTCATCTCTCGCCCAAGTACAATCCGCTTTAGTTTCCCGTGATCTGAAATTACCAGATCTTGTTACCGGCTACCTTCAAAGGATAGAGGAGCGAAAGGAACTTAATGCGTTCCTTGAAGTGTTTCCCGCAGAGGCACTTTCTGCCGCCTCCCGCATACAAGAGAAAATTCTAGCCGGAAAGGCGGGCAAACTTGCTGGCATGGTTATCGGCATAAAGGATAATATCTGTTATCTCGATCACAAGGTCTCCGCGTCATCCAAAATCCTGGATAATTATACTTCTCCTTTTTCATCAACAGTTGTAGAACGACTTTTGGCTGAAGATGCAATTATCATCGGCAGACTTAATTGTGATGAATTCGCGATGGGAGCATCGAATGAATCGTCCTTTTATGGACCGGTTAAAAATAATGCGGATATAACAAAAGTTTCTGGAGGTTCTTCAGGCGGTTCGGCTGTGGCTGTGCAGGCGGGTCTTTGCCATGCTGCCCTTGGCACTGATACGGGAGGCTCAGTGCGTCAGCCAGCATCGTTTTGCGGCGTGGTTGGTTTGAAACCGTCTTATGGACGTGTTTCACGTCATGGAATAATTTCTTATGCATCATCGTTCGACCAGGTCGGACCGCTCACCCGTTGCGTGGACGATGCTTCCCTGCTTCTTGAAGTAATAGCCGGTGTAGATGAAAAAGACAGTACTACCTCAAGTTGCCCGGTTCAAAGCTATTCTAAGATGCGCGAGTCAGGAGGAAAAAGGAAAATAGCTTATTTGTCGGAAGCGCTTCATTCCAGTGGTTTGGACGAAGATGTAAAACTTGCTTTTGAAAGAAGTATTAACTCGTTACGGGAAGAAGGTCACATTGTGGAGCCCGTATCATTCGCGTTGCTCGAATATGTCGTTCCTGCCTATTATATCCTGACTATGGCTGAAGCGTCATCAAACCTTGCGCGTTATGACGGAGTTCATTATGCCTATCGGAGTGATCAAGCAATTGATCTTGAAACAACCTACAAGAGATCTCGTTCTGAAGGATTTGGGCCGGAAGTGAAAAGGCGTATTGTGTTAGGAACATTCGTTCTTTGTGCGGGTTATTACGACGCCTATTATGCCAAGGCGCAAAAAGTTCGAAGACTTATCCGCGATAAAACGGATGAAATATTAGCTGAATTTGATTTCATTATGTTACCTACAGCGCCCACCCCGGCTTTCTCAATTGGAGGAGCAAGTGATGATCCTGTTGTTAATTATCTTGCAGATATTTTTACTGTCCAGGCATCTCTAGCGGGAATTCCTGCAATATCTTTACCCGCGGGCAATAATCCCGATGGTCTTCCGTTAGGTATTCAGTTTTTGGGGAAACGTTTTGAGGAGGGTGACTTGTTATCGTTCTCGAAAAATATTGAGGAGCTGCTCAAGGGAAGCAGGAAGTAGGAGGCAAGAGGTTGGAAGTAGAAGGTAGGAAGCAGGACATGCCAGTTCGAACCGGGCCTAAGTCTTGATACCTGATACCTGATACCTGATACTTGATACTTTCTAAAGTTGTTTAACTGGCGGTTTCTACCGCGTTTCTGAGAATATATGATAAGAACCTTTACTTTTGTCATTCTTGTATTGCTTTGCATGCTCGATAGGGCTACAGCCATTGCGCATGGAGTTTCAGGCAATCCCGTGAACATAGAATCTATTATTCATTTCCCTGCTGATACCGCTTTTCTATCAACCTCCATTGGTCACCCTTCACTTTCAGCTCAAAATTTGACCTTTAAACGCAGACTTGATTCGCTTGAAAAATCTGTGCCCCTAAATTATAACGAGTACGTTCAGAGCTATATTGACATCTATCTTAGCCGGGGTGAGCAAATGGGTAAAATGCTGGGATTGTCAAAATATTACTTTCCAATTTTCGAAAAAGCATTAAAAGAAGCCGGGCTTCCGGATGAGATTAAATTTGTTACCGTAATTGAGTCTGCACTCAACCCTCACGCAGTTTCTCGATCCGGTGCAGTCGGACCATGGCAATTTATGTATACAACCGCTAAGGGCTATGGTTTGGTAATGGATAATTACGTTGACGAACGCAAAGATCCCGTGAAAGCAAGTTATGCCGCTGCACATTATTTTGTTGATGCATATAAACGAATAGGTGACTGGCTGCTTACAATTGCCGCATTCAATTGTGGTACCGGTGCGGTAACCAGGGCAATTGAGAAGTCGGGTGGCATAGCTGACTTTTGGAAAGTACGGTCTTTTCTGCCGAGAGAGACCCAAAATTATGTCCCAGCGTTTATAGCCACTGTTTATGCCATGAATTATTATCGAAGTCATGGAATTCAATCGAAAGCAGCCGATTTTAATGTGCTCACAGATGTGATCGAAGTCAATCGGCATGTTTCCATTGCAAGTATTGCAAAAGCAGCAGATTTCGATCTTAAAGAATTGCTGCTTTTGAATCCATCTTATAAAAAGCAAATTATTAATGGCTCCATTCAATCACCCAAGTCGCTTGTGATCCCTGGGGTAAATAACAATGCATTTGCTTCATTATATGACGTGCTTAATGGGGGCACAAATACCAATGCATCAGTGATCGCGGCTTCAATGAAAGAAGCATTTGCCGAATTGCCAAAAACTAATCCAGTATATCATCGCGTTCTGCCGGGTCAGACTTTAACGTCTATCGCGAATAAGTATGGAGCGGAGGTTCAGGACCTGAAGGTTTGGAACAGATTAAAAACTTCCACCTTAGTTCCAGGTCAGAATATTCGGGTATCGGCTGCTTCGAAACCATATGCAGAGCCTAATGAGAGCAGCTCCATGAGTTATGTTGTGAAAGTAGGTGATACCTTGTCTGGTATAGCCGACAAATTCAGCGGTATGACCGTCTCAAAAATTAAAGCTCTGAATGGCTTAAGTAAATCGGTTATTTCTCCAGGCATGAAATTGATAATCAGCCAGTTGTAATTTTAAATTGCAGGCGGCAATTGGCGCTCATTCCAAGTTTTAAATCATTATATAAAGAAAAGAATTGTAATTTTGGGGGACTAACCAATTCAAACCTTAATGAGTAAGACTAATCGTAAACAAGATGCACTTGACTATCATTCCCAGGGCCGTCCTGGAAAGATCCAGGTAGTTCCAACAAAGCCTACAAATTCACAACGCGATCTTTCTCTTGCATATTCTCCAGGAGTTGCAGAACCGTGTTTAAAAATAGCCGATAATAAAGAAGACGTTTATAAATATACTGCTAAAGGTAATCTGGTTGCAGTAATAAGTAATGGGTCGGCAGTGCTCGGCCTTGGCGATATAGGTCCTGAGGCTGGTAAACCTGTTATGGAAGGTAAGGGTTTGCTTTTCAAGATATTTGCGGATATCGACGTATTTGATCTTGAGCTCGATACTAAGAACATTGACGAATTCGTCATGATTGTCAAGGCTCTTGAACCAACTTTCGGCGGTATCAACCTGGAAGATATCAAAGCACCTGAATGTTTTGAAATTGAACAAAGACTGAAAGAAGCGATGTCTATCCCGGTCATGCATGATGACCAACATGGTACCGCTATTATTTCTGCCGCTGCCCTTATTAATGCCTGCGAAATCCAGAAGAAAAAGCTTGAAAGAGTAAAGATAGTTGTGAATGGCGCTGGGGCAGCTGCTATTTCATGTACACGTTTGTACGTAAGTCTCGGTGCTAAGAGAGAAAATATTGTCATGCTCGATCGCTCAGGTGTTATTCGTACAGATCGTGATAATCTTGAAGGTACCAAGGCCGAATTTGCAACCTCAAGGAAGATCAGTACGCTCGCCGATGCTGTAAAAGACTCAGATGTTTTTATTGGCCTTTCTTCGCCCGACGTGCTTACCGCTGAGATGCTCAGGACGATGGCGAAAAATCCCATTGTTTTTGCAATGGCTAATCCAAATCCTGAAATTGCTTATGATCTTGCTTGCAAGACCCGCAAGGATATTATTATGGCGACCGGCCGGTCTGATTACCCGAACCAGGTAAATAATGTTCTCGGATTCCCATATATATTTAGAGGTGCTTTGGATGTAAGGGCGACTGGTATCAATGAGGAAATGAAGAAAGCGGCAGTTTTTGCAATTGCCGACCTTGCAAAGAGGACAGTACCTGAGGCTGTGAATCTGGCGTATAATTCCAGAAACCTGAAATTTGGTAAAGACTATATTATTCCGAAGCCAATTGACTTCAGACTCATCACATCTGTATCGCCAGCCGTTGCTAAAGCTGCGATTGATTCAGGAGTGGCACGGAAAATCATTACAGATTGGGAAGCTTACAATGAGGAGCTAAAAAGCCGGTTGGGGATGGATGATAAGTTGCTGCGGGCAGTTACAAACAAGGCCAAGACATCTCCCAAACGCGTTGTATTCGCTGAGGCGGATAACTATAAAATATTAAAGTCAGCTCAAATTGTTAAGGATGAAGGGATTGCAATTCCTATTTTGCTTGGCAATAAAGAGAAGATCAAACAGATCATCGCCGACCATGAACTTGAGTTGGATGGTGTTGAGATCATCAATCCCCTTGAGGAAAAGAATGTATGTGCCCAGTATGCCGAATTCTTGTACAAGAAGCGTCAGCGCCGGGGTGTAACTCTTTACGAGGCTAAAAAGCTGATGCGCGACCGTAACTATTACGGGGCGACAATGGTTCAGTTTGGTCAGGCTGATGCGCTTATTTCCGGGCTTACGAAAGATTACGCAACCACAATTAAGCCGGCCTTACAGGTTATCGGTATTGAAGAAGGTGTTAACAGGGTTGCGGGAATGTATATGATGCTTACCCAAAAAGGCCCTGTATTTTTCGGGGATACCACGGTTAACGAAAATCCTACTTTAGAGGAGCTGGTTGATATTACAGTTTTAATGGACAGGTCGGTTAAGAAGTTCAACATCCAGCCTAGGATTGCTATGCTTGCTTATTCGAATTTTGGCTCCAATGATGGTAATGTACCAGAGAAAGTTCGCCAGGCAGTTAAAATATTGCATAAAAATTATCCGGAGATCGTGGTTGACGGTGAAATGCAGGCAAATTTTGCGATGAATCCTGATCTGTTAAAAGATAACTATCCATTCAGTACTTTAATAGGGGCGCCTGCCAATGTCCTGATGTTTCCCAACCTCGAATCGGGGAATATTGCGTATAAATTACTACAGGAATTAGGTGGTGCTGAAGCGGTAGGGCCTATTCTTCTGGGACTTAAGAAACCGGTTCATGTATTGCAGCTGGATAGTTCTGTTAGGGAAATTGTTAATATGGTGACTATCGCAGTTGTTGATGCACAAACCAAAGAGGAGCAGGCAGCATCCTCCAGAAAAAAAGGCATTTTCAGTCGCGCACCTAAAACTCAGAATTAAAAAGCATGTACGCCTATATAGACGGAAAACTTGTTTTTAAGTGCCCTACGTATGTTGTAATAGACGCAGGCGGAGTTGGTTATCAAATCAACATTTCGCTCAATACCTATGCGTCATTGGGTGAGGTAGAGCGATGTAAACTTTTTACCTGGCTTCACGTGAAAGAAGACGGGCATACCTTATATGGCTTTCATGATGAGGGAGAAAGACGGCTGTTTCTACATTTGATTTCGGTATCGGGCATTGGGCCCAATACCGGAAGAATGATACTTTCATCTATTACACCTGCAGAAATTCAGACGGCAATTGTGAAAGGTGATGTTCCCCTGATTCAACGGATAAAGGGGATTGGACCAAAATCGGCGCAAAGGATGATACTGGAACTACAGGATAAGTTAAAGAAGGAAGGACCAGATTCGCTCATTTCGATGCCACATAATAATACAGCAAAAGACGAGGCACTTTCGGCGCTTGTAATGCTTGGCTTCACCAAGAATGTTGCAGAGAAGGCTTTGGATGCCGCTATAAAATCAGAAGGTGAAAATTTAACAGTTGAGCGCCTGATAAAAATTGCTCTAAAAAGCTTATAATTACTATCAATACTAACGAAATTGAAAAGTGCTGCGTCGTTTTACTTGACTAAGGTTTGCTTTGTCTTCCTTGCGCTTTTTAGCATTACAGCTTTTGCACAAAACACTCCTGCGGCCACTGACACGTCAAAGTTAAAATACCCTTTCGAAGATTCCAGGTACATCCAACTTAAGCGACCTTCGGGAATAACACTTCCAAACCCTTCGAATATTCAAAGAAGCGTGGAATTCGACCCGGTTTCAAAACGATACATTATCAGGGAGAAAATTGGGGAGAGATTTTACCGTTCGCCTCAATATTTGAGCATTGAGGAATATCAGAAGTATGAGAATGAACTTATCAAAAAGAACTATTGGAAACAACTGGCGGACCTTCCTCTGGCGGAAGCAAGAGAACCAGGTTTTATCCCTCCGGTTAAAATAAACAGTAAATCCTTTGAGAAGATATTTGGTGGATCTACCATCGATATCCGGCCCCAGGGCTCTGCCGATCTTACTTTCTCGGGAAGAATTAATAGGAACGAGAACCCTTTATTCAATGAAAGACAAAGGACACAGGGGAACTTTGACTTCGACCAGCGGATACAAATGAATGTTGTTGGACAGATTGGGGAGAAGCTGAGGATAACTACAAATTATAATACTGAAGCACAGTTTGATTTTGAGAATCAGGTAAAACTCGACTATACTGGAAAAGATGACGAGATCATCCGAAAAATTGAAGCCGGGAATGTTAGTCTTCCTCTGAGTACCTCTTTGATATCAGGAAGCCAGGCATTGTTTGGTGTTAAAACACAGCTCCAGTTTGGCCGACTCAATGTCACTACAGTATTTTCCCAGCAGAAGTCGCAGCAACGCGAAATTACGATCACTAATGGGTCTCAACAGAATGAATTCAGCATTTCTGGAGATAATTACGAAGCAAACCGACATTTCTTTCTAGCTCAATATTTCAGAAATAACTACAATCGTGCACTTGAAAACCTGCCGATCATTAGCTCAAACATTAATATCACCAAAATTGAAGTTTGGATCACTAACCGTGCTAATAACTCTGCAAATTCAAGAGATGTGCTTGGTTTAATTGATTTGGGTGAAAATAATGTTTACAACAGTGTTCAGGTAAGAGGTGGTGCGGGATTTTCAGGCTTGCCAGCCGGATTTTCGGGACCGGGCTTTAACCAGCAATCTAACAACCTGCTTCAAATTTTGCCTCCCGGGGCACGTCAGACAAACAGCAATGATGCCAATGCATTTTTTCAGGCAAATGGCGGAACTGACAATTTTGCGAAGCTCACGTTTGCTCGAAATCTTACAGATAAGGAGTTTACCCTGAACTCCAGACTAGGATACATTTCCCTGAACACTGCTTTAAATGCCGATGAGGTGCTCGCAGTCGCTTTCCGTTACACTGTGAACGGCGAAGAATATCAGGTTGGGGAATTTTCAACCGACGTGTCGGTCGATAATACAACTCCCCAGGTATTATTCGTCAAACTCCTTAAGAACGAAACTTTGAAAACGAGTTTACCGACCTGGGATCTAATGATGAAGAATATTTATTCATTAGGTGCTTACTCGGTGAGCCGGACAGATTTTAGGTTAAATATTTTCAGATTGGGCGAAGATACCGGTGTCGAGACACCTCAAATTCTTGAAGGGCAGAACACAAATGGAAAACTCTGGCTGCAGTTGACTAACCTTGATAATTTAAATCAACAAAATGACAGAAAGCCCGATGGCTTCTTTGACTTTGTAGAGGGGATCACCATTGATGCGCAGAATGGACGAATAACTTTCCCCTTGGTTGAACCATTTGGTTCAGACCTGGCCCGACGTTTTAACCCGGTGTCAGAAAGAAATCTGATCGATAAATATGTTTATCAGCCATTGTACGATTCGACTAAGGTACTGGCCCAGCAATTATTCCCACGACTTAACCGATATCAAATCCGAGGTACCTACCAGTCACAGGCAAGTTCAGAATTTCAGCTTAACGCGATAAATGTTCCCCAGGGGTCGGTGCAGGTTATCGCAGGTACATTGCCTTTACAGGAAGGTGTCGACTTTACGGTGGATTATAATGGGGGTATGGTGCGAATCCTTAACCAGGCACTTCTAAATTCAGGGCAGCCCATCCGCATTAAGCTTGAGAACAATGAGCTTTTTGGGTTGCAGCAGCGATCGCTAACCGGGTCCAGATTTGACTATCGGGTTAATGACAAGCTTAACCTGGGCGGGACATTTATGAACCTCACCGAAAAGCCGCTTACTGAAAAAGTTAATATCGGAGAGGAATCTATTTCAAATACTATTTGGGGTTTTGACGCAAATTATAGCTCTCCGTCGAGATGGCTTACGCGGATGGTGGACAAAATTCCGTTTATCAATACTAAGGAACCATCTTCCCTAACCTTTAATGGTGAATATGCTAATTTAATCCCGGGTCACCCAAGAGCACTAAATTTTGCCGGAAGCAGAAATGGAGCCAGCTACCTGGATGATTTCGAGGCAAGCCGATCTCTTATTGATATTAAAAGTGCTATCGCATGGCAAATCTCAGGGACACCGCAACTTTTCCCAGAATCGCGTTTGAACAATGATTTATCTTACGGATATAACCGAGCACGACTGGCGTTCTATAATATTGACCCGATATTCTTTGTAAGCGGTAATTCTCTCACTCCGGATAATATTAAAAAGGATAAAAATGAACTTTCTAACCATTATGTCCGGCAGGTTTTTGAAAGAGAGGTTTTTCCATTCAAGGAATCGTCGACAGGGCAGGCGATAATACTGCCAACGTTTGACCTTGCATTTTATCCAATGCAGAGAGGCCCTTACAACTTTACCACTACAGGCTTGAACCCTGATGGAACGCTTAACAATCGCAGGAACCGCTGGGGAGGTATTTTCAGAAAATTGGAAACGAACGACTTTGAAGCGCTGAACATTGAATTTATTGAGATGTGGATGCTTGACCCCTTCATTGGAAAACCCTTGCATCAGGGAGGGGACATGTATTTCAATCTTGGGAATATTACTGAGGATATCTTAAAAGATGGTCGTAAAAGTTTAGAAAACGGCTTACCCGTAGATGGGAATGTTGCAAAAACTGATGCAACTCAGTGGGGCCGGGTTCCGAAGCTGCAACCAGTTATTCAGGCATTTGATAATAATTCCGGAGCTCGTGCTTTCCAGGATGTTGGACTTGATGGTTTGTCGAGCGTCGATGAAGGCACACAATTTGGAACGTTTGTTTCCCAGGCAAGGTTAGCGATTAGCGATCCGCAGGCGAGAGCACTGTTGGAACAAGATCCGGCTTCTGATGATTACCAATATTATCGAGGCTCAGATCTGGATCAGCAAAATGCAGGTATTCTAAAACGGTATGAAAAGTATAACAATCCCGAGGGAAATTCAAAAACCCCCGAACAATCGATAGCGCAGACTGGTATCGAAAATACTGCTGCAACATCCCTTCCGGATGGGGAAGACATTAACAGGGATAATAACTCGACCCAGGCTGATGAGTATTACCAGTATAAAGTATCGATCCGCCCGGGCGACCTGGCTGTAGGCAGAAATTATATCACTGATATCGTTAATGCAAATGTAAAATTGGCGAATGGAAAAACTGAAACGGTTCGCTGGATCCAGTTCAAGATTCCGGTAAATGATTACATACAGAAAGTTGGAAATATTGAAGATTTTAAATCGATACGCTTCATCCGTATGTTCATGACAGATTTTGCGGATACTGCTATTTTGCGTCTTGCAAAGCTGCAGTTGGTACGGGGAGAATGGAGAAGATATAACTCTGAAAATAATCCAACGAAAGTTCTTGCAGATCCGTCATTGTTAAGCCCCGGTCTTGACAATTCTTCAATCGATGTAACTGCCGTCAATATTGAAGAAAATGGGAAAAGGAGTCCGATACCCTATGTTTTGCCTCCTGGAATCGAGCGTGAGCGTGATATTACTAATTTCCGCGGCGAGTCAAGGCAGAATGAGCAGTCACTTGCATTAACTGTTCGAAATCTTAGAGATGGCTATGGACGAGCTGCCTTCAGAACTACTTTTAACGATTTCCGTTCTTATAAAAGGATTGAAATGTTTATACATGCCGAATCTGATCAGTCAGGCTCCACCAGAGACAATGATCTCCGGGCATTTCTACGGGTAGGTACCGATAATCAGGACAACTATTATGATTATGATATTCCTCTCAAAATAACTCCCCAAAACACAAGTGATCCTGAAGCAATCTGGCCTTCGCAAAATAAAATTGATGTCCAATTGAGTTTGTTTCAGGCTGCTAAAGCGGCGCGGAATAAAGCCATATTTAATGGGCAGCCCTGGCCAATCAATCGCCCTTTTGTCTACCAGGATGGTGTAAATACAATTATTGTGAAGGGCCAGCCGGATTTAAGTAAAGTCCGGGTTTACATGCTCGGTGTTAGAAATCCTCTTAGAAATCCTGCTAGTCCCGGGGGAGATGATGGACTCGATAAAAACGCAGAAATTTGGTTCAATGAACTTCGTTTAACTGATTTTGATGAACGAGGCGGATGGGCAGCAACAGCACGCCTTAATGCTAAACTCGCCGATTTTGCGGATATAACGATTTCAGGAAGTAAAAGCACAGTAGGTTTTGGCTCGATCGATAAAAGAGTAAGCGAACGTAACCGGGAAGACGATGTCTTGTTTGACCTGTCAGGAAGCATGGAGCTTGGAAAGTTTTTCCCTGAACGTACCGGAATCAAAGTTCCTATGTATATAAATTTTTCGTCGCAGGTAGGAAGTCCGCAATATGATCCACGGAACCAGGACACGGAGTTCAGGCAGGTATTGGAAAATACACGCAGGGCCTCGAGAGATTCTTTACGGTTTATAACGGAAGATTACAGCTCAAGGAAAAGTATCAATTTTACGAATGTTCGTAAAATTAAAACTAATCCTCAAAGTAAGACACACCTGTGGGATATTGAGAATTTGAGTGCCACTTACGCATTTAATTCATTTAATCATCGCGATTATATTAATGAGAGCACTATTCAAAAAACCTATCGCGCGGGTCTTCAATACAACTATTCAAAGCAGGCAAAATCTATAACGCCTTTCGAGAAGCTTATAAAATCAAAAAGTCTTGCGCTATTACGTGACTTTAATTTTAGCCTACTGCCTTCGGTACTTAATTTTAACATAAGTGTAGACCGGCTTTATTCTGAAAATACCTTACGGGATAACGACCCTAACAATTTTCTGCCGATCAATACAAACTTCAACAAGAACTTTCAAATGTCACGCTTATACGGTGTCAGCTGGAACTTAACGCGTTCAATGCAGCTGGATTTCAATGCGACAAATTTTTCTGTTATTGATGAGCCAGACGGACGTATCAATGGTTTGAAACGAGATACTTTATGGCAAAATTTGAAGCGGCTTGGGCGGACAACTGATTATAATCACAGTCTGAACCTTACGTATAACTTGCCTGTCAATAAGATCCCTGGTCTCGACTGGATTAACATCGCAACTGCATATCAAGCCGGCTTTAACTGGCAGACGGAACCACTTATAACGCTCAGAGATCCTTTGATTGACGTTGGGAATACGATTCAGAACGCACGTACCATTAAAGTAAATCCCGGCCTGAATCTTACGCAGTTGTATAATAAGTTTGGATTCGTACGTTCTGCCGCTCAGGCGGAAAGCGGCCCGGGAAAGTTCCTGATAAATTTACTAACGAGTTTAAAGACGGTAAATGGGACATATTCAAGAAGTCAGGGAACTTTTCTCCCAGGTTACCTGCCTTCAACTGATTTCATTGGTCAGGATCTGGATGCAAGTGCTCCGGGCTATGATTTTCTCTTGGGCGGCCAACGGGATATTCGAGGACGAGCAATTGCAAATGGCTGGATTACCAGAGACTCTCTTCTGAACCAGCTTTATATCACAACCAAACGAGAGGATATGAATTTTCGGGCCCGGATTGAGCCTATACGTGACATGATTATTGACCTAAACGCCATCAGGGGTCAAAACTTTAATTATTCAACCAACTTTAAATTTGTGCCTAACAGGAACAATTTTGAGAACCTGACCCCGGTGACAACCGGAGATTATACCATTTCATTTTTTACGCTAAGGACAGCATTCAGCAAAGAAAATAAGAGCAATAATTCCTCCAGGCTTTTCAGGCAATTAGAGGAGAACAGGGCAATTATTTCAAGAAGACTGGGGGAAACTAATCCCAACTCCACAGGAACCACGGGCGGCTTTGCTGATGGATATAACAAGGCATCCCAGGATGTATTGATTTCCTCATTTCTCGCCGCATACACTGGCAAAGACGCTAATAAAGTTTCGCTAAATCGTTTCCCCAAAATACCAGTACCTAACTGGAATATAACTTACAATGGTTTAAGCAAACTTGGCATTTTTAACGAAATGTTCACATCTTTCGACTTGAGACATGGGTACAGATCTTCATATACCGTTAACGGTTTCAACTCACTGGCGCGTTATCAGGAAACAAACGGAGCTGTAAGTGTCCGCGATGCTAATGGTAATTTCCTTCCCTTTTACCAGTTTTCTCAGGTCACCTTATTCGAGCAATTTCAGCCACTCCTTGGTGTGGATGTGAGATTAAAAAATAATATGACGTTTTCAGCTGAATACCGGAAGTCACGAGCATTGAGTTTTAGTCTTTCAAATAGCCAAATGGCGCAACAAAAGGAAGATAATGCTGTTTTTGGATGGGGTTATCGGACAACCAATTTCAGGTTTCCATTTGGATTATTCAAAGGACTTAAACTGGACAACGACATGGCATTCAAACTTGATTTCGCATTGAGTGACCGGAAGCTGGTGATATACAGAGCTGATGTCCTTGATGCGGAGGTTACCTCCGGTGACCAACGTATTACGATCCGGCCAAATGTTGATTACGTACTTGACCAGAGGTTTACTATCCGGATGTTTTACGATGGAAATATCACGAAGCCATATACATCACAAACATTCAATACCTCTTTCAGTAATTTTGGGGTGAATTTGAGGTTTACACTGTAAAAGGAATAAGGAGCAAAGATCAAGGAACAAAGACCTGTCTTTGTTCTTCTTTTGCCTTGGTTCTTTGTTCTCTTTAAAGTACTTTTGACCTATAACAAAACCATATAAAATGAATTTTCCTGAAGAACTGAAATATACTAATGACCACGAATGGGTACGGGTTGAAGGTAATGTTGCCTATGTTGGTATTACCGACTTCGCACAGCATGAGCTTGGTGATATCGTTTACATAGAAATTGATACACTTGGTAAGGAAGTTACAAAAGAGGAGCAATTTGGCACAGTTGAGGCAGTAAAAACTGTTTCGGATCTATTAATGCCTGTCACAGGTAAAGTCACCGAACTAAACAAAAAATTGGACACCAATCCTGAGCTTGTAAACACCGATCCTTATGGCGATGGCTGGATGGTAAAAGTTGAGCTTTCCGATCCCTCACAAGTAGACAGTCTTTTGTCTGCATCTGCTTATAAATCGCTTGTAGGAGCATAAATGTTAAAAACAATCCGTCATCAGTACCTGGCCATTCTATGGGCGATTTTTACCGTCGTTATGTGCGAGATGCCTATGTCGGATACACAAAGTAAGCTGGGATTTACATTTTTTGAAGGTTTCGACAAACTTGCTCATACAGGCTTCTTCTTCGTACTTACTGTTCTTTTGTTTTACGGAAAGATCAGGGAACAGAGCAGTTATTCTTATCGCGCTGTGACCATTCTGAAGATCTTGTTAATAACTACAGCCTTAGGGGTGTTAATTGAGGTTTTGCAAATGAAGTATTTCACTTATCGTTCGGCAGAATGGTGGGATATATTTGCTGATCTTACAGGAGTAGGGATGGGAATTTTTAGTTATATTTTTTTACATAGAGTCAGGTTCAATGAAAAACTTATATAGAATTGGCTGTCTCCTGATTGTTTTGAGTTTAGGATCCTGCAGTATTTTCAAAAAGGGTTGTAAGTGTCCTAAAATTAGCAAGTACCAAGCGACAAGCTTAAAAATTAATTAAGCTCTCGGGACCAAAATTGTGGGCAATGATCGCCTCCTTGGCAATGTAAATTTTATCACATCTTTCAGCAATGGCCTACCCTTTATTTGGAATTAATTCAAATAAGCTTTATTTTTGTATATAATTCGCAGCTATGAAGCTTTCACAATTAGAACCAGGTCAATCAGGGATAATAAAGGAATTTACTGACCTCGAGATGTCTATCAAATTGATGGAAATGGGGTGTCTGCCGGGGGAATCAATTGTTGTAGAACGCATAGCTCCGCTTGGAGATCCGATGGCTATTACTGTTTCGGGATACTCACTCAGCCTCAGGAAGCATGAAGCTTCAACCATCATAATGCAATAATAGGTGAGTCAGGATTTAAAAGTTGCATTGGTTGGAAATCCCAACTCTGGAAAATCCACGCTTTTTAATGTTCTTACCGGGCTCAGTCAAAAAATCGGGAATTTTCCTGGTGTTACTGTTGAAAAGAAAGAAGGCTTTACAAAACTTCCTGATAATCGTTCTGCCCGAATAATCGATTTACCCGGCACGTACAGCTTTTACCCGAAAAGCAGGGACGAGCGGATTGTTATGGATGCGCTTGCTGATAAGACCAGTTCTGTACATCCAGACCTTATAGTTTTCGTTGCAGATGCCTCTAACTTAAAGAGAAATCTGTTGCTGTTTTCTCAGGTGGCTGATTTGCGAATTCCGATCATAATTGCTCTGAACATGATGGACCTGGCATCACAGGCTGGAATTGAGATCGAAGTAGATGAACTTGCTCTAAAACTTGGAGTCCAGATAGTGCCTATTTCAGCGAGGAAAGGTGAAGGTATCGATCAGTTAAAGATGGCGATCAGCCAAAGCAGTTCAATCCCAACGCAATTCAGTTCTATAGATGTCCCGTCGCTGGCACCAGACCTTATTCACGCAATTCGAAGGGATCTTAATATACCTTATCCTTACGTCGCACTTCAGCTTGCCCATCAGCATGAGCAGCTTTCATTTCTGTCGTCGGAGCAAAATAAAAGGATAGAAGAAATAAAAAGTGAATTCTCTTTCCATTCACAGCAATCTCAGGCAACTGAGACTATAGGGAGGTATAATTTTATAAATGACGTCCTTTTTGACACTGTTAAATTAAACAGCGATCCCGGAAAGGAAACTATGAGTAACCGGATAGATAATATCCTTACACATAGGGTATTCGGATTCGTAATATTTTTTGCGATCCTTTTCCTGATCTTTCAATCGATCTTCGCGTGGTCGGAGTATCCAATGTCTTTAATTGAAAGTCTGTTTGTTTGGATGACAGATATCGGCCATCAATACCTGCCCGCGGGTGCGTTTGCTGATCTTATGATTGATGGAGTTTTGGCTGGCCTAAGCGGCGTCCTGATTTTTATTCCGCAAATCGCTATTCTCTTTGCTTTTATTTCCATTCTGGAGGATACAGGATACATGTCGAGGGTTACTTTCATGATGGATAAGATCATGCGAAAGGTGGGTTTGAGTGGGAAATCAATAGTGCCAATGATTGGCGGTTTCGCATGTGCTGTTCCCTCAATTATGAGTACGCGTAATATTGAGAACTGGAAAGACAGGATGATTACCATTATGGTAACCCCACTTATTGCTTGTTCAGCACGCCTGCCAGTTTATACTCTACTGATATCGATGGTTGTACCTGACCAAAAGGTTTGGGGCTTTATTAACATGCAGGGAATAGCCTTAATGGCTTTATATGTGCTGAGCATTATCAGTGCTATCGTTGTGGCCTGGGTTATGAAGGTGATTATTAAATCGCGTGAACGCGGTTATTTCATCATGGAGCTGCCGGTTTACAGAATGCCCAGATGGAATAATGTTTTGCTTACGATGTATAAAAGTGTAAAAGCTTTTGTGTTCGAAGCGGGTAAGATCATCATCGCCGTTTCTATAGTATTGTGGGTATTATCGTCGTATGGACCTTCGGGACGTTTCGATGCGATTGATGAAAAATATAGCTCAGTGACCATCGCCCAGGAGTACCCCGCGGATGACATTTCCCGAATGGTTTCTTCAGAGAAACTGGAGAACTCGTACGCTGGTCTGATTGGGAAAGCTATTGAGCCGGTCATCAAGCCCTTAGGCTTTGATTGGAAAATAGGTATTGCACTCATCACTTCTTTCGCTGCCCGCGAAGTTTTTGTCGGCACGATGGCAACAATTTATAGTGTCGAGGCCGATGATTCAAATTTGGCATCAGTTCGAGATAAAATGTTGTCGGCAGAAAATCCGGAAACAGGACTGCCTGTTTTTACGGTGGCGGTGGCATTCTCATTGATGGTATTTTACGCCTTTGCTATGCAGTGCGTTAGTACAATAGCAATTGTTTACAGGGAAACAAAGAGCTGGACCTGGCCAGCGATTCAATTTGCTTACATGACCACACTAGCTTATATTGCGAGCCTGATCGTGTACCAATTATTAAAGTAAATTTGGATAAAGTCAACGTACTTAGTAATTACCTCCCGGAAGGAGCTGCTCCGGTTATTGCCCGTTGGATAGATTATTTTAAGTGTGAATTTAAGATATCGAGGGGGAGAAGCACAAAATATGGAGACTATAGACATCCATATAAAGATGAGGGCCATCGTATCTCTGTCAATTACAATTTAAATCCCTATGCATTCTTAATTACCACCGTTCACGAATTTGCGCACCTGCTTACCTGGAATGAGCACAAGCGTAAAGCCAAACCCCATGGCCTTGAGTGGAAGAGTAATTTCAAAAGAATGATGAAGCCGTTTTTTGAACAAACTATATTTCCACCTGATGTGAAGCAGGCGATAGTTAGCTACCTTGAAAATCCCTCAGCTTCCAGCTGTACAGATTTGAATTTATTCCGGGTTCTGAATCGTTATGATAAAAAGCCTGAGGGCGTTGTGCATGTGGAGAAGCTTCCGATCAATAGCCTGTTTTCAATAAAGAACAAACGGATTTTTAAGAAAGGAGAGTTGGTTAGGAAAAGATATAAATGCGTAGAAATTAAAACTGGCGCTGTGTATCTGTTTAACCCGCTTGCAGAAGTAATGGTGGTTAATTAGGTGGCGCTGTGTTAAGTCAAGTTTGATATAGGCAGGTGAGCTTTACATTGTGTGCTAGAGCAAATGGAGAACGTATATTTTAAACGCAAAGATCGCCAAGGTTTTCGCAAAGAACGCAAAGCAGGTTTAGCAAAATCACTGTTCATTTGTCTCTACTCAATGTTCTTTGTTCCTTGCTCAATCGAATGTCTAATAATTCAGCAGGCTGCTAATTTGATCGTGAAGTCTCGCCTTTGCCAGAAAGTTATCCTCCAAAGCTTTGTTCATTGGTATAGCAGTATCGAGACTTGCACAGCGCTTAACGGGAGCATCCAGATATTCGAAACAATGTTCTGCAATATGAGCACTGATCTCTCCCCCAAATCCGCCAGTTAACGTGTCTTCATGAAGAATAAGTACTCTGCCTGTTTTTTTAACTGAAATTTCGACGGCATTTTTATCCCAGGGCTGTAAACTTCGAAGATCAATTAGATCTGCAGAGATTTCCTGATGCTCATTTAAATACTCAATCGCCCAATGTACACCGAGTCCATAGGTAATAATGCTTATTTGTTCACCTTGCCTTAGCATTTTCGCCCTGCCAATTTCGATCGTGAAATAATCGTCGTACACGGGTTCGGCTATCGCACGGTAAAGATATTTGTGTTCAAAGAATAAAACGGGGTTAGGGTCATCTATAGCGGCAGATAAAAGGCCTTTTGCATCCGACGGAAAAGCCGGATATACAACTTTTAGTCCTGGCGTTTTTGTAAACCAGGCCTCATTACTTTGTGAATGAAACGGCCCGGCTCCAGTTCCAGCACCCGTTGGCATTCGTATCACGACATCAGCTTTCTCCGCCCATCTGTAATGAGTTTTTGCCAAATTGTTTATAATCTGGTTAAAACCGCAGGTGACAAAATCTGCGAATTGCATTTCCATCACCGCCTTGTATCCTTTTATTGACAGGCCCAGCGCTGCGCCGACAATTGCTGATTCACAAATTGGGGTATTCCGTACTCGTCCCTTACCAAATTCTTCAACAAATCCCTGAGTGATCTTAAAAGCACCACCGTATTCGGCAATGTCTTGCCCCATGATGACAAGTTCAGGAAATTTTTGCATGGATTGCCTCAAGCCATCGCTTATGGCATCTATATAACGTTTATCCGTCTTAGTAGCGTCGTCGGCGACTTCAATTGCAGAAGGTGAATATGGAGCATACATGTCAGTAACTTCAATACTAGTGTCGGCGACAATTTCATCTTCAGCGAAAGCTAATTCTATTTCTGCATCAATCTCAAGTTTAAATTCCGCGCGAATTTCACTTACGAGTTGCTGATCTAAAATTTGTTCGTTCAGAAGATACTCTTCAAAGTTTTTAACCGGATCCTTCTTCTCCCATTCCGTAAAGAGCTCCTGCGGAATATATTTTGTTCCTGAGGCCTCCTCGTGCCCTCTCATTCTAAATGTCATGCATTCAACGAGCACTGGCCGGGGCTTTTCCCGGATGTCCAAAGCAATGTCGTTGATGGTGTGATAAACTTCAAGGATGTTATTTCCATCAATTTGATGGCCCTCCATACCATAACCTATTGCACGATCCACCAGGTTTTTGCAGCGATACTGCTCATTTGTGGGGGTAGATAGTCCGTAGGCGTTGTTTTCAATTATAAAAATCACAGGAAGGTCCCAAACCGCGGCCACATTTAAGGCCTCGTGGAAATCACCCTCGCTCGTTGCACCTTCCCCAGTGAATACCAGCGTTGCATTTTTCTCATTTCTCAAGGTATCAGCAAGTGCTATACCATCGGCCAAAGCCAGCTGCGGACCCAAATGGGAGATCATCCCCACAATTTTATACTGCTGAGTTCCAAAGTGGAAGGACCTGTCGCGGCCTTTTGTGAATCCTGAACTTTTGCCCTGCCATTGGGCCATTAAGCGGGATAGTGGAATATCCCTGCTGGTAAAAACACCCAGGTTACGATGCATTGGAAGTATATATTCTTCAGGGCGCATGGCAAGGGTTGTCCCAACAGCAATAGCTTCCTGGCCAATCCCTGAGAACCATTTTCCAATTTTTCCTTGTCTTAGAAGAATAAGCATCTTCTCCTCGATCATTCTTGGCTTAAGAAGATTCTTATAAAATTTAATCAGAGTTTTATCGCTGAGGTCTTTGGGATCAAAATTCATTGGTTTGGGCTATGGGCTGTGAGCTATCAGCTATGAGCTAAAAATTAAGATGTTTAATGTTCTAAAAGTCTCTCACGACTGAGAATGCGTTTAAATTGAATTTTTGAAATTTTTCAGGTTTCAGTTTCAGTTTTCACCTCTTTCCGTCCATTGTTTACTGAATGATTGCTTGGATACCCCGGGTAAGTCCCTATGTTTTCCCCAACTCTTTTTGAAAAACGTTTTCAGAAGTATATTTTTTAAACCACCCCCCAGCATATCCATCATTTTTCTTTTCATCATGCCCATTTTCCATCCTTTCCATCCAATGCCTTCCGACCTTGGGTTTAATCCCGCATTGACGGAATCTCTGCGGTTTAAAAGGAGCATTTTATGAATGTCGATTTTTACCGGGCAAACTTCAGTACATTTTCCGCAAAGGCTTGATGCGTAACTTAGGTGCTTGAACTCCTTCATTCCGGCCATGTGTGGTGTGATGATTGATCCAATTGGCCCACTATAGGTGGTTTCGTAAGTATGGCCTCCAATATTTTTGTAAACGGGACATGCATTTAAACAGGCCCCGCAACGGATGCAGTACAAACCCTGACGCTGATCTTTTTGCGCAAGAAGATTTGTTCTGCCATTATCCAATAGTATGACATACATCTCCTCCGGTCCGTCAGATTCGTTTGGCTGTCTTGGTCCGCTCAGAATTGTATTGTAAACTGTGAGATTTTGTCCTGTGCCATGTGTTGCAAGCAAGGGCCAGAATAGGTCCAGATCCGCCATCGAGGGAATAATCTTCTCAATACCAACGATTGCAATATGGATCTTCGGGAAAGTAGTTGTTAATCGGGCGTTACCCTCGTTTTCGGTCAGGGCTATACTTCCCGAGTCCGCTATTAAAAAATTTCCGCCTGTGATGCCTACATCTGCGGATGTGTATTTTTCCCGGAGTAACTCTCTGGCTTTTAGTGTTAGCTGCTCGGGGGTGGCATCGATAGGGGTGTCGAATTTTTCATTAAAAAGCCTTGCGATATCTTCTTTGCTAAGGTGCATCGCAGGTGTAACAATATGGTAGGGTCTTTGACCGAGTAGCTGGACAATATATTCACCAAGGTCGCTTTCAACTGTTTCTATGCCATTGTGCTCCAGAAATTCATTTAAATGAATTTCTTCGGTGACCATTGACTTCGACTTAATTACATTCTTTGCATTAACTTTTCTCAGGATATTCAGAACTTCATTATTAGCCTCTGCCGCATCATTTGCCCAGATAACCTTGCCACCCCGGCGCTGAAAATTGGATTCGAATTCAGGGAGGAGCTTGTCGAGGTTCTCCATCACCTTCCATTTAATTGTATGAGCTTTACGCTTTGAGTTTTCAAGGTCGGAAAATCTGGAAAGACCTCTTAAAACGGCGGTATCATACTTGCCAATATTATTGTTGATGATACGCCTGTGATCCAGATCAAAGGCTTTATCCTCAGAAGTGGAAACAAATTCAGATGCCAAAGTGCTCATGTTGCGAATTTAGTTATTTTGGGTGTTACCGCAGGTATGGTTTTGATTTCATTAGCGATTTTTAGAATCCAATGGACACTCAATTTTTTAATCTTTTATTGTAACTCTTCCTCAGGTTCTATCGTCTATCTGTTATCAATTATCAAATACTTTTGTTATGAAATCTATAACCACACTTATTTTGCCAGTTATTCTGGTATTAACGTCATGCAATGCTAACGTATATAAAGACAAATCTTTTTTCTCAAAAGCAAATCTAGATGGCCAAACGCTGGCGGTTCTTCCGGCGGAAGTGACCTATACCGGCAACTTGCCAAAAAATTGGGACGATGCTCGAATTTCTAGAATGGAAAATGAAGCTAGCTCAAGATTGCAGCAGGAAGTTTATGAGGATTTTCTCTACCATGCGTCAGATAGGGATATCAGGAAAAAATATGGAATAAAGCTTATTGATATTAAATTAGTTAACGATCGGCTTGAAAAAAGCGGAATTTCATTTAAGGATTCGTGGACTATGCCTTCTGAAGAGATAGCGAAGATAGTGGGAGCAGATATGGTAATACGTGCAAGGGTAGAAAACATCCGCTACATGTCTCAGGCCGCTGCTACGGGAATTAATATAGGGGCTTCTGTTATTGAAGGTTTGCTGAATAAGGGAAATAATACGACAGTCGGTGTTCCAAGAACTAGATCTGGTGAAACCGATATGGACCTTTCCTTATATCATCATTCGCAGTCACAGGCAATTGTGCGTTTCGATGCCGAACATCGCTTAAGGACAAGTAAGCTGCCTGTATATGTGAGGAATTAGAGAAGCAGGAAGCAATAAGCAGGAACAAGGAACCAAGAGCAAAGAACCAAGACCGTTAATGCTTAGTTGACGATTTTGGTCCTAAAAAAAAACATCGTTCAATTTTATTTGAACGATGTTTTTAAGTCTATGATTATTATCAGCTGTCAACCGTCAACTGACGAATTATCTCGAGTTAGGCATATCATTCTTAACGTCAACTACCGGCCTTTTATCCCTGTTTGCAAGATCCCAACCAGTAAAGAATACAAGTTGTGCGCGTTTGGTTAGCAAGGGGAAATTGATTTTCTTAAACTCGTCAGAAGGCTTGTGATAATCCTCGTGAACGCCATTGAAATAAAACACGATCGGCACGCCATGCTTAGCAAAATTATAATGATCTGATCGATAGTAGATCCGTTCAGGATCTTTTGGATCGTTATATTTATAATCAATTTTCATTTTAGTGTATACCGCATTGGCATTTTCACTAATCTTATGCAGATCTGTACTAAGTTTGTCTGAACCAATCAGATAACAGTAGTTCGCTGAATCAGCGGAGCCTTTATACTCTTCTCCGACCCGTCCAATCATGTCGATATTCAGGTCAGTAACGGTGTTTGCCATTGGAAATACTGGATGCTCTGAATACCACTCAGAACCCAGCAATCCCTTCTCTTCTCCGGTAACTAAAAGGAAGAGAATGCTTCTTCTAGGTCCTTTACCCTCTTTCTTTGCTTTAGCATAAGCTCTCGCTATTTCCAGAACGCCGGTGGTGCCTGAGCCATCATCATCTGCACCATTGTTAACTTTATCTTTTCCACCGTCTGTCGTCAATCCGATATGGTCGTAGTGTGCTGAAAAAACTAGTACTTCATTTTTTAAATCGGAGCCTTCTAAATATCCTAGAACGTTTACCGACTTTACATCTTTCAACGAAGGACCATAGTTCATGTTTATGTCCGACTTCAAAGTTTGAGTCTGTGCAGCGCCGCTATTATCAATAGATGATTTTAAGCCGTCAAAAGTTTTCCCGGAGTTTTTGAGTATAAGGTTGGCAGTTTCTGGAGTGATGTAAACGATCGCTGCAGATCCCGGACGGGTAGAAGGAGCAGTGTTTTCTTTTTTCAAACTCAATCTGCCCGAAGCCGGACGATATTGTTTTAGCGAATTACTTACATCCGGGCTGACAGCCAGAATTAAAGCAGGGCCTTTGCTCATGATATTCTGCAACCTTTTGCTACGGCTAGTTGTCCAATCCGAAGGAGTTGCGGTTTTACTGATCACCGATACTCCATTTGTCATCGGCTCTCCTTTATTGATCAGCATCACAACTTTGCCCTGAATGTTTGAATTTTTCAGATCATCGTAATTGTCAGTAGTGATACCATATCCCGCGAATACAATATCGCTTGCAGTGATTGTTTTTGAGGCACCGCTTCCTGTAAAGATAAAGTCTTTACCGATGGTAAGATTTGTCCCGTTAGCAGTAAATGAATTAACCTCAAAAGCAGTTTCTACAAGAGGTACGTCCTGAAAATAAGAACCATTTACCGGAGCAGTAAGTCCCAGTTTCTTGAATTCTCCGGCAATGTAATCTGCAGCCTTTTGTCCGCCAGCTTTCCCCGTTTCCCGTCCTTCAAATTTGTCCGAAGAAAGGATCTTTAAATGTTTTTTAGCAAGTTTTGGAGTAATTACTCCCGCATATTTTTGTGCAACGGGGTCCTGTGCAAAAGTATAGCTGGAAATCCCCAAAACTAGTACTGCCCAGAGTGATTGTTTAATATTCATTGGTTGTTTGGTTAGTTTAATATTAGCAGGATATCTTATTGACCCTGTTTGCATGACGTCCGCCCTCGAACGTTGAATTTAAAAATTTAAAAGTAATTTCCTTTGCTAATTCTGTAGATACAAACCGCGCCGGAATACAGAGAACATTCGCATTATTATGGCTTCGCGCAAGTTCAGCGAGTTCGCCATTCCAGCAGATAGCTGCCCGGATTCCCTGATGTTTATTCGCTGTTATCGCCACCCCATTAGCACTTCCGCAAATTAAAATGCCCAGATCAAACTCTTCATTTTCCACTGCGCTCGCTACGGGATGAGCGAAATCCGGATAATCTACAGAATCCGTACTATAAGTTCCAAAGTCTTTAACGGTATATTCTTTCAGGAATTCTATAAGAATACTCTTGTATTCAAATCCGGCGTGATCGCCGCCTATTGCGATGCTGATCGGGTTATTCATCAGTTGAAAAAATTAAATTATCAAATAAAATCTGGTCAAGAGTATTGTTAATTTTTATAGAATTCAAGTTCAGCCTGTTTTTTTCGACGCTCAACCCTTGCCGAAACATATATACTTGCTTCATAGAGCAAAAATAAAGGTAAGCTCACGGTAAACATGGTAATGAGATCAGGAGTTGGTGTGACTACTGCCGCAATGATGAGAATAATGACTGTTGCGTAGCGACGCGATGATCTCATAAATGCTGGCGTCATTATTCCAAGTTTTGACAGGATGAAAATGATGACTGGGAGTTCGAAAGTTATACCCGCTCCAATAGTAAGGGTAGCTAAAACGGAGAAATATGAATCTATATCAATGTTGTTGTTTATGATTTCACTAACTTCCCAATTTGCGAGAAAGTTTATGGATAATGGTGATATTATATAATAGCCAAAAAGTACCCCTGTAACAAACAGCAATGAGGCCCAAAAAACGAATCCACTAGCAGATTTTCGCTCATTTTCATGAAGGGCGGGTTTTACAAATCGCCAAATTTCAAAAAGAAGATATGGAAACCCGAAAACGACACCCAACATCAATGAAGAATTCAACTGGAGGGTGAATTGTCCACCTAATTGAGTGTTTATTATAATAAAATCAAGTTTTTTTACGCAAAAATCTTCACCGAGATTAAATTTTTCTGTGACCGCGCACATCATTCGATATGTCCAGAAATCAACCTGTCCTGGTGCCATTATAATCTTCTCGAAAATAAAGTCGTAAAGGCTATATGCAGTAATTGCGAAGACGATTACTGCTATGGCAGCCCTAATAAGATGACCACGCAATACATCAAGATGATCAAAAAATGACATCTCAGCTTCGATAGTTTTGCCTTTTTCTTTGATTGCTTTAACCAGATCAGTTCGTTCCTTGCTCATAATTTTCTAAAACAAAAATACCATTCTGTTTGATTTGAGAATGGTATTCTTAGGATATTTAATCGACATCAGTTTATTTGTGACAGTGTATTTGTAACGCCCGGCAAATAATCTAACAGTGCATTCAATTGCTTTTATTCTACTACTCTGTAAGGTCAAAACTCTCCATGAACTTAGTGGTGAAATTACCTGCCCGGAAGTTAGGGTCTCTCATTAAGCGTAGGTGAAACGGAATCGTCGTTTTCACACCTTCTATTACAAACTCACTCAGCGAACGTTCCATGGTGCTTATTGCTTCTTCACGGGTCTGCGCCACGCAAATTAGCTTTGCAATCATTGAATCGTAGTTAGGAGGGATCTGATATCCCGCGTAGACATGAGTGTCTACACGAACACCATGTCCTCCGGGGGAATGAAAGTGTGTAATCAATCCAGGAGAAGGTCTGAAATTATTGAATGGATCTTCCGCATTTATCCGGCATTCAATAGCATGCATTTCAGGAATATAATTTTTACCGGAAATTGGGATTCCTGCGGCTACTTTGATTTGCTCTTTGATAAGGTCGAAGTTGATAACTTCTTCTGTTACCGGATGCTCAACCTGAATCCGGGTGTTCATTTCCATGAAATAGAAGTTGCGATGTTTATCTACAAGAAACTCAACAGTTCCTGCTCCTTCATAGTTCACAGCCTGGGCTCCTTTTATAGCAGCTTCACCCATTCTCGTCCGTAACTCCGGAGTCATAAATGGGGAGGGAGATTCTTCCACCAGTTTTTGATGACGTCTTTGAATAGAGCAATCTCTTTCAGATAAATGGCAAACTTTCCCATACTGATCGCCGACAACCTGAATTTCGATGTGTCGTGGATCCTCAACGTATTTTTCAAGGTAAAGCCCGTCATTGCCAAAAGCTGCAGAAGATTCTTGTCTTGCAGAATCCCATGCCGGTTCAAATTCCTCATCGTTCCAAACAATCCGCATCCCTCGGCCACCACCACCAGCTGTTGCTTTGAGTATAACTGGGTAGCCTATTTCATTTGAAATTTTTATTCCTTCTTTAACATCAGTCAGCAAGCCTTCAGACCCTGGAATTGTTGGAACACCAGCGATCTTCATTGTTTCCTTAGCGGATGCCTTATCACCCATTCCATTGATCTGCTCTGCAGTAGCGCCAATAAATTTGATTCCGTAATCGTGACAAATGGCAGAGAATTTGGCATTTTCGGATAAAAAGCCGTATCCTGGGTGAATTGCATCTGCATTTGTTAATTCGGCAGCAGAAATGATATTTGGGATGCTCAGGTAAGAGTCTTTACTTGCGGGCGGCCCAATACAAACGGCCTCATCGGCAAAGCGTACATGTAAGCTGTCCCTGTCAGCCGTTGAGTATACCGCGACTGTCTTTACACCCATCTCTTTACAGGTACGAATGATCCGTAAAGCGATCTCACCACGATTTGCAATAAGTATTTTCTTAAACATAGATTTCTTTGTCGGTATATGTGAACTTAAATGGCAGAAGCGTGTTTCGTTTAACGAATCTCGTTTCCCGCAACTCGTTTCTCATCACGATTAAGCCGGTTCAACCAGAAATAAGGGCTGATCATATTCCACCGGGCTCGCATTGTCGACTAATATTTTAACGATACGTCCGCTTACTTCAGATTCAATTTCGTTAAACAATTTCATCGCTTCAATGATGCAAAGCACCTGGCCAGATTTAATTTCATCTCCAACATTTACAAACAGAGGTTTATCGGGGCTTGAGGAACGATAAAAAGTGCCAATCATTGGCGATTTCACAGTAATGTAGTTAGAAGAATCATCTTTTGCTGGTGCCTGCGGAGCCGCTGGTGCACTCGCTGGTGCCGCTGCCGGTGACTGAGGTGCAGCGCCAATTTGTGGCGGAGGTGCTGTGACCGCTGCGGTAACATAGGTCGGTGCCTGATTCGTCTTTATGGTAATTTTAAACTCTTTCTGCTCAATTGATACTTCATTTACTCCAGATCTGGAAACAAACTTGATGAGTTCCTGAATTTGTTTAATATCCATTTTTTATAGTTTAGTTTTCGATTAGTCTAAATTTATAATAATTTCAAGTATGAACCCGAATTTGAGTGATAAAAGTACAGCATCGCTTTTAACTTTCAACTCTTCACTTTCAACTATTTAGTAAGCTGGGTGGACACTGTCAACTGTCAACCCTCAACTTTCAACTGATTAATAAGCCCACTTCAAATAAATAGATCCCCAGGTAAATCCTCCGCCAAATGCTGCCAGGATAAGGTTATCTCCTTTTTTGAGCTTTTTTTCCCACTCCCACAAACATAAAGGAATAGTACCATTTGTGGTGTTTCCATACTTTTCAATATTGATCATTACTCTCCCGGGGTCAATTCCCGTCCGATTGCTGGTAGCATCAATAATTCGTTTGTTAGCCTGATGTGGGACAAGCCAGGCAATATCATCAGCTTTAAGATTATTCCTTTCCATCACTTCGGCAGCAACATCTGCCATATTCGTAACTGCGAATTTGAAAACCGCCTGGCCTTCCTGGAACAGAAAATGCTCGTCGTTGTCGACAGTCTCGTGACTTGCGGGCCTCAAGGAACCTCCAGCTTTTTGATGAAGATATGGGCCGCCGGATCCATCACTTTTAAGGATTGAGTCAATCACTCCATATCCATCAGTATTTGGCTCAAGCAAGACAGCTCCGCAGCCATCACCGAAAATAATACAGCTCTTACGGTCTTTATAATTAATGATGGATGACATTTTATCTCCCCCAACAACCAGCACTTTTTTATGTTTACCTGCTTCAATAAATTGTGATCCGGTAGCTAAGCCAAATAAAAAACCCGAACACGCAGCGTTCAGGTCATATCCCCAGGCATTATCAGCGCCAATTTTATGAGCCAGCACATTGGCTGTAGCCGGGAAAACCATGTCCGGGGTAGTGGTACAGAAAATGATCAGATCAATCTCGGAGGCGCTGATTCCCCGCTTCTTCAGTAATCCATTTACAGCTATGACAGCCATGTCTGACGTTCCCAAATTACCTTTGAGGATTCGGCGTTCTTTAATGCCAGTTCGCGTGGTGATCCACTCATCGTTGGTTTCGACCATACCCTCCAGTTCTTTATTTGTTAAAATATATTCTGGTGCGTAGCCATCAACAGCTGTTATTGCAGCATGGACTTTTGACATAATATTTGGGGATAATTATTTAAACGCTTCTTTGATCTTATCGACAAACTCTGCTTCAATCATCGTTCGGCAGAGCAGGACCATATTTTTGATTGCTTCAGGACTGGAAATACCGTGACCGATCAAAACAGGAGCATTTACTCCCAGGATCGGACTTCCGCCATACTGCTCGTAGTTGAATCTGTCAAAAAATTCGTCTTTGAAGCCTTTCTTAAGGGTAAGGATATAAAAAGTTTCAGCTAATTTGAGCATAACATTGCCTGTAAATCCGTCGCAGACTATAACATCTGCCTTGTCATTGAACAGATCACGGCCTTCAATGTTTCCGACAAAGTTCAGGTTAGTTTTTTGAAGCAGCGGGAAGGTTGCCTGAGTAAGGACATTGCCCTTTTCTTCTTCCTCACCAATATTCATTAAAGCTACCTTGGGATTTTGGACATTATACACATGTTCGGCATATAAGCTGCCTAAAATGCCAAATTGCGCTAATACATCCGGTTTGCAGTCTGCATTAGCTCCAACGTCGAGCATGATGCCAAAGCCGGATTTTAGTTTCGGAACGTTTGTAGCAATTGCCGGACGAATTACCCCTGCAACAGGCTTAACGCTGAACATTGCGCCGACAAGCATGGCTCCGGTGTTTCCTGCAGAGGAAAATGCATCGATGTGCCCGTCTTTAAGGTGCTGAAAGCCTAGACTTATACTAGAATTAGGTTTTTGAAGTACAGCTTTTGCCGCATGTTCACCCATACCAATCATTTCTGTGGTATGTATATATTCAAAAACTTCAGGGTCGATCCCGTTTTCGGAGATCAGGGGTAAGGCTTGGTCCTTATCGCCAAAAAGAACAATCTTTTGACCTGGCAATAAGGCTTTTTGGGCTTCTATAGCTCCCAAAACAGTAGCTTTGGGAGCGAAATCTCCGCCCATTATATCTAAGCCAATCTTCATTTCTGAGAGATCTTAGGCTACAGACGTACTTTCAATAACCATTTTACCGTTATAATATAAGTTGCCATCAACTGTATACGCACGGTGAGGTAAATGTACTGCACCTGTAGTCTGGCAGGTAGTTAAACCTGGAGCCACGGCTTTATAGTGGGTTCTTCTTTTATCTCTTCTCGATTTAGAGATTTTCCGTTTTGGATGTGCCATCTTTTCCTATGTATTAATTTTACTTTTTAATATTTTTCAGTGCTTCCCAGCGGGGGTCAACATCCTCTGATTCTTCACCCGAGCCGCCCGATAGCTCTCTAAGTTTTTTTATCATTTCCTGGTCACACCATTCCGTGTTACCCTCGTCATCGCAGCGGTTAATATATGGTACCGCCAGATTAATATACTCATAAATCAATGATGCCACATTGATCTCGTTCTCATTCTTTGTCAGGACAATGATCTCTTCTGTATCTTCTTCGAGATCTACATTTCCTGTAAATTTTGCAATCTGACGTTCGTCAATTTCTACCTGATAGGGGTAGTTACCCAGACAAACATCGCAACCCAACATCATCTCTCCCGAAATACGAAAATGCAGGATCATCATAGTCTCCTGTTTTTCCAATTCCAGATCAACTTTCAACTTCCCGCTTTTAACCAGGGAATATTCAAATTCTCTGAAAAATGTATCGTCAACTTCAAATTCAAATTGATGAACTCCAAGTTTTAGTCCGGTATACGGAATGCTATATTGCTGTAACGATTTCAAAGCACGCCAATTGAGCCTGCAAATTTACGAAAATTTATTTAGTTGGGAAACAGTTTTTAAAAACAGGAACCAGGAAGCAAAAATCGAGAACCATGATGCTTCCCAAGCGGCCTCGAGAAGTGGTACAAATCAATTCTAAGTATCGCTAATCACGGTCTTTTGAAAACTTACTGAGTTTTAATGGGTTTGAGCTGAGTTCAACGCTTTCTCGTCTTCGCTCAACGATATTAATTGCGGTGAAAAGGGCCTCACGGAATGAACTCTCGGAAGCCTGATTTTTTCCTGCAATATCATACCCAGTGCCATGGTCGGGTGAAGTGCGGACCACAGGAAGCCCCGCGGTGAAGTTTACACCGTTATGAAATGCAACTTGTTTGAATGGAATTAATCCTTGATCGTGGTACATCGCAAGAACCGCATCAAACTGCGAGTATGTATGAGCTGCAAAGAACCCATCGGCTGCATATGGGCCAAACGCAAATACGCCCTTGGCATTTGCTTCCGTGATAGCAGGAATAATAATCTCCAGTTCTTCCTTACCGATAAGGCCATTGTCACCTGCATGGGGATTCAGGCCAAGAACTGCAATTTTCGGTTTTTGGATCCAGAAATCTTTTTTCAGACTTTCGTTCATCAGTGCAAGCTTAGAAACAATTTTCTCCACGGTGATCTTTTCCGGGATTTCCTGTACCGGGATATGACCTGTTACAACGCCGACACGAATATCTTCACTCACAAGAAACATGAGCGAATCGGGCGAATTTGTTTTCGCCTGAATATACTCGGTGTGACCTGCGAACTGAAAATTTTCGCTTTGGATATTGTGTTTATTTATTGGCGCAGTTACGATCGCATCCGTGTTTCCAGCGATCAGATCATCAAGCGCCTTTTCAAGTGAGATAAAAGCATATTTTCCGCCCGTTTCGGTAGTCAATCCAAGTTCAATCTTTACATCCTCCTCCCAGCAATTGATCATGTTAGCTCGTTTATTTTGAGCCATTGAAGCATTGCTGATGACATTAAAATTGAATTCGTTAATGGCCATGGTCTTGCGATGGAACGAAGCAACTTTGGTATGGCCATAAACGATCGGGGTGCAATAATCGAGGACACGGTTGTCCATCAGGGTTTTTATGATGACCTCGAGGCCGATACCATTTACGTCGCCAATTGAAATACCTATTTTGATTTTATCGCTCATGCCTTTGTAATATAAGCTCACTGATTAATTAAAAGCCAGATAGCCTTTTTATGTACGCAAATTAAAGACTTTAATCTGTAAGTTGTACGTTTTACATAATAGGTTTTACGTCTATTGAGAGCCGGAAGCATAAATCTTTCTCCGGCAACGGATTTTGAAAATCCGAATATTTGTGCATTTAAAAGGCAACTTACAAACTAAATCGTTTAAGGTATAACTCTGCTAATTCCCTACCTTTGTGTAAAACAACCAAATGAGCTTAGTTAAGGCAAAAAAGCACCTCGGCCAACATTTTCTGACCGATAAGAATATCGCAGAGAAAATTGTCAATAGCCTTAAATCAAGCGATCACTATTCTGATGTCTTGGAAGTCGGGCCCGGTATGGGAATCTTGTCAGACTTTTTGTTGAGTAGAGATAGTCCTCGGGCTCATCTGATAGATATTGATACTGAGTCATATCATTTTTTGAAGAAAAAGTATCCACACCTCGGAGAGAGGCTAATAAATGGCGATTTTCTTGAGCTTGACTTCAAAAAAATTTTCTCCGGGAAACTTGGTATAATTGGTAATTTCCCTTACAATATCTCGTCTCAAATCCTCTTTAAAATATTGGATAACAGGGATCAGGTGGTTGAACTTGTAGGGATGTTTCAAAAGGAAGTTGCTGAAAGATGTGCGGAGAAGCCAGGTAGCAAGGAATATGGGATACTGAGTGTTTTCCTTCAGGCTTATTTTAAGGTTGAGTATTTATTTTCTGTGAAGCCCGGAGTCTTTAATCCTCCGCCAAAAGTTACTTCGGCTGTCATACGCTTAACACGCAACGAAGTTGGGAAACTTGATTGTGATGAGAAACTATTTTGGCAGGTCGTTAAAGCCGGTTTCAATCAGCGACGGAAGACTTTACGTAATGCTTTGTCAGCATTGGTTAGTAAAGAAACTATGCAGGATGACCCCCTCCTGGAACTTCGGGCCGAGCGTCTGAGCGTGAATGATTTCGTCAGGCTTACGAATTTGGTTAGTGAATCACGATGAATAACAATGGATAGAAAGATACTCATTGCCGATCAACTTCATCCGGTATTTAAAGAACGCGCTGAGAAGTTAGGATATCTATGTGATGATATGCCGGGGATTACCCGGGCAGAGACCTTGGATATACTTAAAGATTATTCAGGTATCGCTATACGTACAAAATTTCTTATAGACAGAGAAATTATTGATGCTGGCACCAAGCTCAGATTTATTGCCCGTGCCGGCGCAGGTATGGATAATGTAGACGAAGAATATGCTATTTACAGAGGGATCACTTGTATAAACGCTCCGGAAGGCAACCGGGATGCAGTCGGTGAACATGTGATTGGAATGCTGCTAAGCCTCTTAAATAAGTTGCAGAATGGCGATCACCAGATCAGGAATGGCGTTTGGGATCGGGAAGGCAATAGAGGATTGGAGCTCAAGGGCAAAACTGTGGCAATAGTTGGATATGGGAACAATGGAAGGAGTCTTGCGCGCAAACTAAGCGGTTTTGAAGTCAATGTAATTGCCTACGACAAATATAAAACTGGATTCAGTGATGCCTATGCAACTGAGGTCAGCATGGAACAAGTAGTAAAACAAGCGGATATCTTGAGCTTTCATATCCCATTAACCCGGGAGACAAAACACTTATTTAACGATGAGTATCTTTTTCATTTCAAGAAACCAATTGTGCTGCTAAATGCTTCACGCGGGGAAGTTGTAAATACGCAAACGGTGGTTAAAGGTTTAAGCGATGGAAGAATATGGGCTGCCGGATTGGATGTCCTAGAAGTTGAGAAATTTCCTGACCTCGCTGAGCAAAATTGGTTTAATGAATTAAAAAAAAGCGATAAGGTTATTTTGAGCCCCCATGTGGCTGGTTGGAGTGTTGAATCTTATCGTAAGATCTCAGAGGTACTCGCTGAAAAGCTCAAGCTTATCTAAATCATTCAGGGCCAGCATACTCAAATTCCTACGGCGTCCAATATTAGAAGCCTTCGGGTTAGGGATAGCAGCGAAAATCATTTTTTGTGAAACAAAAAATATTGAAGCGAATAGCCCGGCGCCGCACAACGGCGCAACCTCCAAAACTAACAAATTGCAATTTTATAATCGATAGTGCTTAAGTGGAAGAAACTCAAAATGCAATCTTTATCTCAATAGAATTTGGAATTCTAAAGTCAAAAATATTATCTTCGTATTGATACGAGCAAGACTATATTGGCTAATGCCGACATAGTCTTGTTTGTTTTTATAGAATTACCATAAAAAGAGAGAGATATGACGGACGTAACTTATTACACCCAGGAAGGATTAGATAAATTAAAAGAAGAACTTCATCAGTTAAAGACCGAAGGCCGGTCACAAATATCAAAAGCAATTGCTGAGGCGAGAGATAAAGGTGATCTTTCGGAGAATGCTGAGTATGATGCAGCTAAAGAAGCTCAAGGTCATCACGAATCCAAAATATCTAAATTAACGAACATTTTGGCAAATGCCAGGTTAATTGATGAGTCGAAACTTGATACATCCAAGGTGCTTGCTTTGTCGATCGTAAAGATTAAAAACATTCAAAACGGTGCTGCGATGACCTATCAGCTGGTTTCTGAAACCGAGGCTGACCTAAAATCCGGAAAAATATCGGTAAAATCACCTATCGCGCAAGGTCTCTTAGGTAAGTCGGTGGGCGATAAAGTGGAAATCGTCGTCCCAGCAGGTAAAATCGAATTTGAGATTGTAGAAATATCCCGATAAGAGAGCCAGGAATCAAGAGCTACGAATCAAGAATCAAAGACCAAGACAGTAGCCAATTAATCGACAAGCAACTTACAACGTATAACCTATTACGTATAACTCATTTATGGCATCGATCTTTTCAAAAATTGTGTCCGGTGAAATTTCGGCGCATAAAGTGGCAGAAACTGTACAGTATCTGGCTTTCCTGGACATAAATCCGCTTGTGGAAGGTCATGTGCTGGTGATCCCGAAAATAGAAATTGATTATTTGTTCGACATGGACAGCGAAAACTATGTTGGGTTAATGATGTTCGCCCAAATAGTTGCTAAAGGCTTAAAACAAGCAATTCCATGTGAACGAATTGGAATGACTGTGATTGGTACTGAAGTGCCACACGCACATATCCACCTCATTCCGATGAATAATATGGAGGATATGAATTTTGCACGGCCCAAGTTGAAGTTGAGTGAAGAGCGCTTAGCTGAGATTGCAGACAGAATCAGGGAAAAGCTTTAAGATATATCTCCCCTGCTGTGAGTTTCACTTGATCCTTTTGACATTATCTTTGGCAAACGCAGCCCAGCCCGTGTAGTTTTTTTTATCTCCCGAAGATGTCATTTTCTGGAACGAATGGCATACGGCAACGGCCAGGCCATCTGTAGCATCGAGAAATTCTGGCGTTTCGGTGAACTTCAGCAAAGTTTTGAGCATTGCGCTTACCTGTTCTTTTGATGAGTTTCCATTGCCAGTGATAGATTGTTTAATCTTTCGTGGTGAATATTCGAAGATGGGGAGGTTTCTGGATAATGCAGCAGCCATGGCGACTCCCTGTGCTCGTCCTAATTTTAACATCACCTGGATGTTTTTTCCATAGAAAGGAGCTTCCACAGCCAGGCAATCGGGGTTATAATGATCAATTAACAGAACGGTCTTCTCGAAAATGTGTTTAAGTTTGTGGGGATGGTCGTCAAGATGGTCAAGCTTGACAACGCCCATGCATAAAAGATCAATATTGCTTTTTACTTCCTTTACAATACCATAGCCCATAATGCTTGTTCCGGGGTCTATTCCTAAAATTATCCTCTCCTTTGCTTTCTCTTTTAGCATGCCTCAATATTAGTGATTTGCCGTCAAAGCTGCCCTAAAATTTAAATTCGGCAAAGGTTTTTCTTAACATTGTAGAAAGAAATCATTTGAATCGCCAAACCAAGAAAGTTTTAAGCATTATTATCAAGATCACCGTGCTGGTGCTTGCTTTTTGGATTATTTTTCAAAAGCTCAGTAATAATGAAAACATTAGTAATTTCAGATCGCTGACCAATAAACTTTCGCCATCCAGCGTACAGGCAGTACTTGCCGGCCTTTTGCTCTTAATGTTTTTGAACTGGTTTGTTGAAGCATTGAAATGGAAATATCTCTTGCGAAATGTAGAAAAGATCACAACCTGGAGGGCTGTTGAATCTGTTTTTTGCGGACTCACCTGGGCTGTTTTTACACCGAACAGAATTGGCGAATATGGCGGGAGAGTTTTTTTCCTCTCGCCACGTAAACGAATAATAGGGGTAATTTCTATGGCAGTGGGAGCCGTCGCACAAATGGTCATTACCAATATACTTGGATCCCTGGCTTTATTATGGTTTGTTGGGAGCTTCATGCTCCTAAATATAATCGTTAACTTCGCTCTTACTTTCCTGGTAGCAATATTTTGCAGCTTCTTCCTTCTGTTCTATTTTAATATTCAGGTAATTGATGGTCTACTTGCTAAAGTCAAGTTTATTAAGCCCTTCAGAAGATTTTTTAGCATCCTTGCCAAATATAAAAAAGCAGACTTGTTAAGAATATTGTTGTATTCACTTGCCAGGTTCACGGTATTCACTATCCAATATTGTCTTATTATACACCTGCTTATTCCCGAGATGTCTATCTTTTCGATGGTTCTTATGCTGTTTATTTTCTTTTTCATCCAATCGGCGCTTCCGTCTTTGGATATCTTTGATATTGGAGTGCGAGCATTAACAGCTACTTACTTTTTTGGATTTCTTACTAATCAGGAAGTAGCGATAATGGCTGCAACAGCCTCAATTTGGCTGGTAAATTTAATTATTCCAGCTGTACTGGGTTCCGTTTTCGTCTTAAAACTCAATTTCTTTGGTAATACTCGCGGCTAGTATCCTAACTGGATGCCTCACATTGTTTTATGTTTTCATAATTCTTTATCTCTATCGGGGATGGGATAGAATCCCCCTTTTTAAGAAACAAGGTGTCGACCCCAAGACTTTTGTAAGCATTATTATCGCTGCAAGAAATGAGGAAGGAAAGATTGAGAAGACCATCGGAGATATCTTAGCACAGAATTATCCCCGAGAATTATTTGAGCTTATTATAGTTGATGATCATTCAACTGATCGAACTTCCGAAATAATTACATCGTTTGCATCTTCAGGGGTTAAACTTATCAAGCTGAATGAGGCCGAGTTCTTAAACTCATACAAAAAGAAGGCTATTTCTGAAGCAATCAACTTTTCAACTGGAGAATTAATTATTACGACTGATGCGGATTGCAGGATGAATACCACCTGGCTCAGAACCATCGTAGAGTTTTATCATACGGGAAACTATAATATGATCTCCTCACCAGTTACTTACTTTGAGGAAAAAAATGCTTTTGAAGAAATTCAGACACTTGAATTCCTGTTTCTTATAGGTTTAGGAGCTGCAGGAATAGGTAATCGGATACCTGCAACATGTAATGGAGCCAATTTAGCCTATCGCAGGGATGTATTTATTAAGTTGAACGGATTTCAGGGAATTGACCAGCTTGCATCCGGTGATGATGAATTGTTCCTCCATAAGGTCAGTTCAGCTTTTCCGGGGACAATTGGATTCTGTAAATCCCCTGACGCAATAGTGTACACCCATGCAAAATCGAATCTTGCGCAGTTTATTCAGCAAAGGAAACGGTGGGCATCAAAAAGTACGAAGTATAAAAACAAGAGCGTCATATTTTTAGGTGTAGCTGTATGGCTTTTCAACCTTTCCTTCATTGTAAACTTCGGCTTGGGATTTATGCATACGGGATTTTGGAACATCGGTTTTATAGCACTGCTTTTAAAGATGTTTGTAGAAATTATCTTTTTATTCTCTTTATGCACTTTCCTGGGGCGAAGGCGACTTTTATGGTACGTGCCATTGTCCACAGTACTTCATATAATTTACATAGTATTCATTGGCATCGCAGGCAATTCGGGCAAATATAACTGGAAGGGAAGGATGGTGAGATGAGCCTTTTTTATTCCGTAACAATTCCCTACTTTTAAACACATCATCACCAATAGGTATTGTATTGGCACATCTACCAACTTCAGTAATTAATGATGAGAGTGAGTTAATTCAACTCCTGCTAAAACGACAGGCAGAGTTAAATTCACTTCTAGAAATAACCCAGGCAATTAATAAAAATAGCTCCTCGAACGTTTTGTTTGAGATGCTTGAAGTTATTCTGAATGTTCACCTGAAAATAGGAAAGGTAAGGCTGCTAATCCGGGAAGGCGAACATTTCTATTGTGCCGCACGATTCGGAGGGGATTTCGAAAATGCTAAAACTCTTCAACAGACCTGTCAGGCACTGTCGGATTTCAAGAATATTACGGCCTTAAGAAATAATGCCGATGCGTTGTTAAATAAATATGAGTATTTCGTGCCTGTATTTCACAAGGACGAATTCCTCGCATTTGTTTTGATAGGAGACTTTGATATAGGTCATGAGCTATTAGGCAACGACCTGAACTTTGTCGAGACTTTAATAAATGTAATAGTAGTTGCTCTCGAGAATAAGAAATTATTTAAAGAACGGGTTGACCGCGAGCGCTTACAGCGGGACATGGAACTTGCGGTTGAAGTTCAAGGGATGCTGATTCCACGAAGCCTGCCAAAGACGGGATCCGTAGAGGTTGGTGCGACTTATTTGCCGAATCAAAATATTGGAGGAGATTATTTCGACTTCATTAAACTTGGACCTGAAGAATTTTTATGGTGTATAGCCGATGCCTCAGGGAAGGGCGTTTCCGCAGCATTGCTCATGGCGAACTTGCAGGCAAGTCTACGTGCGTGGTCGTCAGTGGAAAGTGATCTTGTTAAAGTTACGGAACGGCTAAATGAGATTGTAGTATCCAATACCAACGGCGAACGTTTTATTACCCTTTTCCTGGGCCTTTACAATGAAAAAACCCGCGAGCTTCGATACGTGAACGCTGGTCACAATCCCCCAATCCTGATGAAGGATGGAAAAATAAAATTCCTCAAAGATGGGACAACCATTATTGGGGCTTTCGATAAGCTTCCTTCCGTAAGGGTTGGCACAGAAATTTTATCACCAGGTAGTCTTATTTTCAACTACACAGATGGCTTAGTTGAAAGTGCGAACGAAGACGTATATATTACTGACGAGGAATTAGTTGATCATTTGGTTAACAACAGCAACTTGTCAGTTGACGACCTCAATGAAGCTATTTTAAGAAACATTCAGCTGACGAATAACGCCCGGATGAACTCTGACGACATTACAATTCTATCAATCAGGATCTTATAAAGTTCATGAGGAATTTCTAAATTTGTGCTATCAAAATCGCCGGAATAAAATGCTGTTGCCGTATTTCCAAAATGAATTTATTGAAGCAGGATGCGATGAGGCGGGACGAGGATGTCTTGCTGGACCGGTGTATGCGGCAGCTGTCATACTTCCAAAAAATTTCAAGCACGATGTTTTGACTGATTCAAAACAGCTGGGTGAAAAAGATCGATATAATTTACGTGACTGCATTGAGCGGGAAGCTATAGCTTTCGCCGTTGCTGAGGTAGATCACGAGGAAATTGACCGAATTAATATCCTTAATGCTTCGTTTAAGGCGATGCATCTTGCTCTAGAGAAACTTCACATTTCTCCGGGTTTTATTATTATTGACGGAAATCGGTTCAAAGCGTATCAAAAAGTCCCTCATCAATGTGTGATAAAAGGAGACGGTAAATATTATTCTATCGCAGCAGCATCCATCCTCGCAAAGACTTACCGCGATGATCATATGCACCGGCTGGCACTTGAGCATCCGCAGTATGACTGGTGCAACAATAAAGGATATCCTACAATTAAACATCGCGATGCAGTAATTTCATATGGCATGTCCCCGTATCATCGCAGAACCTTCCGCGTTACTGACCCTCAGTTGGCCTTATCGTTTGAAGAATAGGTTTTCAAATTAGCCTGCTCTTTACCCGTTTTTAATTACTTTTGCGGCAATCAATATTTGCCTGAATGAAGAATGTAGCTTTAAATGATGTCCATATTAGCCTTGGTGCCAAAATGGTTCCTTTTGCAGGATTTAACATGCCAGTACAATATAGTGGCATCAATGTGGAGCATGAGACGGTTCGCAAGGACGTGGGTGTTTTCGATGTAAGCCATATGGGTGAGTTTATTCTCAAAGGTGAGGGTGCTCTAGATCTGATCCAAAGAGTAAGCTCTAATGATGCTTCCAAACTTTTTGACGGTAAAATCCAATACTCATGTCTGCCAAATGAAACGGGTGGTATTGTTGATGACCTGCTGGTTTATCGGATTGATGAGAAAACTTATATGTTGGTTGTTAATGCATCGAATATCGAAAAAGACTGGGACTGGATATCCTCTCATAATACCGGTGGTGTGGAGATGAAAAATATCTCCGATCAAACTTCTTTACTTGCTGTACAGGGGCCAAAAGCTGCTGCGGCTCTGCAAAGCCTCACGGATGTTGATCTGGCAGCAATGGAATATTACACATTTAAAAAAGGTGCATTTGCAGGAGTTGAAAATGTACTGATCTCCGCAACCGGTTATACAGGCGCGGGAGGTTTTGAATTATATTTTGAAAATAAACACGCTAAGCATATTTGGGATGAAATATTCAAAGCTGGAGAGAAGTTTGGAATAAAACCTATTGGACTTGCTGCCAGGGATACGTTGAGATTGGAGATGGGCTTCTGTTTATATGGTAATGACATTGACGATACGACTTCCCCAATAGAAGCCGGATTAGGGTGGGTAACAAAATTTACCAAGAATTTCGTGAATTCAGAAAACCTGGCTGCTCAAAAGCAGGAGGGAGTTAGCCGTAAGCTTGTAGGCTTTGAAATGATTGACCGCGGAATACCTCGACATGACTATGAGATCGTGGATGTTAATGGGAATGTAATTGGCAAAGTAACCTCCGGAACTCAGGCTCCCTCTCTTCAGAAAGCGATAGGTATGGGTTATGTTGCCAAGGAGTTTTCAAAAGAAGCTACAGAAATATATATAAAGATCCGCGATAACAATGTGAAGGCCAGGGTTGTTAAATTTCCGTTCAAATAAACATTTAAGATCTGCATGCATAAACGTAATCTGGAAGTTTGCCTGACACCTGCGCTTCTCCATCTTTATGACTTTAAGGCAAGTATCGTTGTAGTCATAGACATATTCAGGGCAACGTCATCGATCTGCTATGGAATCGAAAACGGTGCCGAGGCAATTATTCCTGTTGCAACAGTAGAAGCGTGCGAATCTTACAGACATTCTGAATTCTTACTTGCAGCCGAACGAAACGGTGAAGTAGTTGCGGGATTTGATTTTGGAAACTCTCCGTTTTCCTATATCCGTGAAAAAGTAGATGGTAAAACCATTGTGTTAACAACAACGAATGGGACCCATGCCATTAATCTTTCAAGGGGAGCAAGTAAAATCGTTATAGGTTCGTTTTTAAACATTACAGCCCTTTGCAATTGGCTCAAAACACAGCCGAATGACGTCCTGCTTTTATGTTCGGGGTGGAAAGATAAAGTTAACCTTGAAGATTCTTTATTTGCAGGTGGAGTCGTGCATTTACTTAAAGACGAAGACTATCACCTGGATGATTCTGGAATTGCTACCGAAGATCTTTATAATCTGGCAAAAGCAGACCTCAATGCATATCTGAAAAAAACCTCCCATAGCGAGCGCCTAAAAAAACTCGGAATTGAGGAGGATATTGCTTTTTGCCTAAATCTCGATGTCACCAAAAGTATCCCCGTGCTCGATGGGGAGCGGTTGGTGAAGATGGAATTGGAATAGCTCTATTCTCTAAATCCTTCGATGTGAATTATTATTGCAAGGAAGGACGGATAAGGATATTACCGCAGTTTAGTATTGTTCTCATGTCTCTCGGCATCCCGTATGCTTTTCTTCTCAAGATTCTTTTGCAGCGCTTCAGTGAGATTAATACCAGTTTGATTTGCCAAACAGATCAAAACAAACAGAACATCTGCAAATTCATCCCCGAGATCTTGATCTTCTTCTGATTTTTTAAAAGACTGTTCACCATATTTGCGGGCCATTATACGCGCTACTTCACCTACCTCCTCCATCAGAATTGCTGTATTTGTAAGCTCATTGAAGTATCTTATCCCTGTGGAATTAATCCACTTTTCAACCGTATTCTGTGCTTCCTCTATGGTCATAACTTATTCTTTTGATTTTGAATCGATTTGGATGGTCACGGGCCCATCATTTACCAGCCTTATTTTCATATCGGCGCCAAAAATTCCGGTTTGGACTGGTTTTCCAGTTACTCTTTCAAGTTCTGCAATCATTTTTTTGTAAAGAGGTATAGCTATATCGGGTTTCGCAGCTCGGGTAAACCCAGGTCTGTTACCTTTCTTTGTAGATGCGTATAAAGTAAATTGACTGATTAGTAATATATCACCGTTAACGTCGCCTAGTGATTTGTTCATTGCACCATTTTCATCCGAGAAAATCCGCATGTTTGATATTTTCTGGGCAAGCCAGCTGAGGTCCTCATCCCCGTCTGTTTCCTCAATGCCTAAGAGCACCATAAGACCCGTATCGATTTGTCCTGTAGTTTTTGTATCTACTGAACAGGAGGCGCTGCTTACCCGTTGTATGATTGCTCTCATTTACGCTCTTGTGTCGTTATTGTGATAAATACTTAAATAGCTTTCATAGCGTGAAGGTTCAATTTCATCGTGCTCGACTGCTCGCAGCACAGCGCAACCAGGTTCATTTATATGTCTGCAGTTGTGAAATTTGCAATCGCCCATAAGTTCCCGAATTTCCGGGAAAAGTCTTCCCAGTTCCTGCTTTTCGATGTCGAAAACGCCCAGCTCGCGGATACCTGGAGTATCAATCAGATATCCGCCGAAAGGCAGTTCAAACATTTCTGCGAAAGTGGTAGTGTGTTTTCCTTTATCGCTCCAGTCTGATATGTCTCCGGTCTTTAACTTTGATCCGGGAAGCAAAGCATTTATAAGAGTTGATTTTCCTACTCCGGAATGGCCGCTTACGAGTGTAACCTGATCTTTAAGCAATTCCCTTATCTGATCAATATTGGTTTGTTCAATCGCGGAAACGCTGTAGCACGGATAACCAGCTTTTTCATAGATTTCCTGGTATTGCCTCAGTATATCCAGTCCTTCATTACTAAAGAGATCTAATTTGTTAAATATTAATTTCGCCGGGATGGCGTATGCTTCGGCAGTGACTAAAAAGCGATCGATAAAACCCAGGGAAGTGCGGGGAGAAGCCAGAGTAACGATCAAAAATGCCTGATCGAGATTAGCCGCAATAATCTGAGCTTGCTTCGAGAGATTAACTGATTTACGAATGATATAATTTTTGCGGGGATGGAGTGAGATGATGATACCCGTATTCTGATCGGGTTCCCGCTCTATCTCCACCTGATCGCCCACCGCTATGGGATTAGTAGTTTTTATATCCAGTGTTCTGAACTTGCCTTTAATCCGGCAATTAATTGTTTCACCGCTTTGAGTGATGACTTCATACCAGCTCCCGGTTGATTTAATTACTAAGCCTTGCATTGAATACAAAGATACGAGATAGTTGCATACCTGCTATTGTCACCTCTTGGTTGCTGCTTTACAAGTTGTTCTATTAGTATAAGCCAAAAAAGAGCAAAAGAAATAAGATCCAATAAATAAATTTGCTAATTCGAAAACTAAGCCCGTAATTAGCGCCACAGAAAGAAGCAATGAATATTAATTTTTATACCACAACAACCAATACCACAACCACGCTTACGCGATGGGGAAGGTCTTGTATGGTGTAATAAAAAGCATAAAACATCAAAAGCGCCTTCCTCCGACAACGGGGAAGGCGCTTTTTTTTATCAAAAATTTAAGCTCATATATTTCATCCAGCCAATTATTCGGACGGGTGCACAACAATTGAAACAAAATAACTAGAAATGAAAATTTTAAAATTCGGAGGCACATCAGTTGGGTCAGTTGAATCGATCAGCAAGCTATTACAAATCGTGGAACGGGAAGATCAAAGTACAGGAAATCCTGTAATTGTTCTTTCGGCAATGAGTGGGGTCACGAACTTGCTTTCTGCAATGGCTGATAAAGCTTCCCAGGGAGGAACTTTTCAGGATGAGTTGAAGCAACTGGAAGAGCGCCATTTCGATGTGATCAAAGAACTTTTGGCTGTTTCACGTCAAAACCCTGTTTTTACACAGTTAAGAATATTGTTCAATGAGATTGAAGATTTACTACAAGGTGTTTCAATGTTGCGCGAGCTTACTCCAAGAACCCGTGACCTGGTTTTAAGTTACGGTGAGCGATGCTCAACATTCATGATTAGTAAAATTGCGGGGCAGGAAAAGGATAACACCATTTTTGTGAATGCCGCCGACTTAGTAAAAACGGACAGCAGCTTCGGGCAGGCAAAGGTGAATATGGAGCTAACAGAGATACTGATCCGTGATTATTATGAGAAAAATAAATCCAAGATGTTGTTTGTAACCGGCTTTATTGCAAGTAACGATGAAGGACGTATAACAACACTCGGCCGTGGTGGTAGCGACTATACTGCAGCGATATTTGGTTCAGCGCTCAACGCAAGTGAGATAGAGATTTGGACAGATGTAAACGGAATGATGACTGCCGATCCGAGAATGGTTAAAAAGGCATTTTCATTACCGGAGTTGTCTTATACTGAAGCTATGGAGCTTTCATTTTTCGGGGCAAAGGTGATTTATCCGCCAACAATGATCCCGGCGTTTATGAAAAAGATTCCGATCGTAATCCGTAATACGTTTGAACCTGACTTTATCGGTTCAGTAATTAAGCATAATTGCGACAGTTCGGATCTTGCAATTAAAGGAATTTCATCGATCAATGATATAAGTATAATAAATATTGAAGGAAGCGGAATGGTAGGAAAAGCTGGCTTCAGCGGCCGCTTGTTCTCTCTTCTCGCACGGGAACAGATCAATGTAATCCTAATTACGCAATCTTCATCAGAGCACAGTATCACATTTGCTATACATCCCACTGATGCCGCAAAAGCTCAACGTGTCATTGAACATGAATTTGAGTTGGAACTATTGGCAAAAAAATTGGAAGCTCCGATATTTGAGAAAGGTTTGGCGGTACTCGCAATTGTAGGGGAAAATATGAAGCAAACTCCTGGTATATCAGGCAAGCTTTTTCATGCACTGGGTAGAAATGGTATCAATGTAAGAGCAATTGCTCAGGGTTCATCTGAATATAATATCTCTGTTATCATATCGCACGATGACTTGAACAAAGGTTTGAATGCAGTTCATGATGCCTTCTTTGTTGATCTTAACAAGACGCTAAACCTGTTTTGTCTGGGAACGGGTAATATAGGTAAAACATTATTCCGCCAGGTTCAGGAGCACCGCCAGTTTTTGCAGGAGCATAATGGCATTCAAATTAGGGTAGTAGGAATTGGCAATACCCGGAAAATGTATTTTGATCCGGACGGTATAGATCTGGAGAATTGGGAGACTACACTTGATTCAGCCGGTCAAACGGCCGACCTATCTGCTTTCGTGGAGAAAATGAAGAATTTGAATCTTCCAAACTGTGTTTTTGCTGATAATACTGCCAGCTTAAAGCCAATAGAGTTTTATCATGAAATATTTAGCTCAAACATCTCAATCGTAACATGTAACAAGATAGGAAATTCATCAAGTTATAGTCAATACAAATTGTTTAAAGATACTGCCCGGACCCATGGCGTGGACTATTTTTATGAAACCAATGTCGGCGCAGGTTTGCCGATAGTTCGAACACTTAAGGACCTTATGGTGAGCGGCGACAGGGTTTTAAGCATCGAAGCGATTCTTTCAGGTACCATCTCCTATATTTTCAATAACTATAAGGGTGATGTTACTTTTCATGATATTGTGAAGCAGGCACAGGAGAAAGGCTATACTGAGCCTGATCCACGTGACGATTTGAAGGGCACAGACTTTATGCGTAAAATGCTAATCCTTGCCAGGGATGCTGGATATCCGCTTGAAGCTGAAGATGTGCACATTGAAAGTATGCTGCCCCAGTCTTGTATAGATGCTCAGTCGGTAGATGAGTTTTACGCCGAACTAAAAAAAGAAGGGGCATTTTTCGAAAATCTGAAGAAACAGGCCCAGGCTGAGAGGAAAGTTCTCAGATACATTGCTAAACTTGAAGACGGCAAAGCTACTATCAATTTGCAAATGGTAGACGACACTCATCCTTTTTATGCGCTTTCCGGGAGTGATAATATAATTTCTTTTACAACAGATAGATACAAAGAACGTCCAATGGTAGTAAAAGGACCGGGTGCCGGAGCCGATGTAACTGCCGCCGGGGTTTTTGCGGATATCGTTAATGTTGGTGCACAATAGATCTTTCCGAACAAATGAATTTGATAATTTTGAAACAGAGGAAAATGGCTTTGGCCCAGAAGGGAATTTTATATTATGGATAGATCAGTAAAAGTCTTTGCCCCGGCTACGGTAGCGAATGTTGTTTGCGGATATGATGTACTCGGCTTTGCAGTGGACCAGCCCGGAGATGAGGTGATCATGCGTATTAAAGATGAGCCTGGAGTTGTAATTACAAAGATCAGCGGCGACGAAGGCCGTTTGCCTTATCACCCGGCAAAAAATACCGTCAGCGTCAGCGTCCAGCATTATCTTGATCATATTGGCCGCCCTGAGGTAGGGGTGGAGATCGAGCTATTTAAGAAAATGCCCATTGGCAGTGGACTTGGTTCCAGCTCTGCAAGTACAGTTGCCGGGCTGTTTGCCATCAATACCTTAATGGGAAACCCATTAACGCAGATGGAGCTTGTCCCCTTTGCCATGAAGGGCGAGGAAATGGCTTGTGGGACAGGTCATGCTGATAATGTTGCCCCAGCTTTGCTGGGCGGTTTTGTTCTGATCAGAAGTTATGAACCCCTTGATATTATACGGTTACCATATCCCGAAGAGTTATATTGCTCGATAGTATTTCCACATGTAGACGTTCCTACCCGCGACGCCAGAAAGATCATTCGCAGCAACGTGTCGCTTAAGGATGCCGTTGTGCAATGGGGGAATGTCGCTGGACTGGTCAGCGGGTTATTTCTGAAAGATATTGATTTGATCTCCAGGAGTATGAAGGATGTAATTGTTGAGCCTGTGAGATCTATCCTGATCCCTGATTTTTATAAATTGCGGGAAATCGCTATGGACAACGGAGCGTTAAGCTTTGGTATCTCGGGATCAGGTCCGTCAGTATTTACGTTTACACGAAATGCTGATGACGCCCAAATCATTAATGAAAAACTTAAGAAACATTTCCTTTGGCTTGATACTGAAAGTATTTCCTATCATTCCCCAATAAATTCAAAAGGCCCGATAATTTTAGATTAGATGCAACTTTACAGTACAAATAATAAAGACCTTAGGGTATCTTTCAAAGAAGCAGTTTTTAACAGTTTGCCTGCCGATAAAGGTTTATATATGCCTGAATCAATTCCAGAATTGGATCCTGATTTTCTGCGCAATTTGCACACCTTCAGTCTTCCCGAGATTGCTTTTAATGTGGCAAGGAATATTCTCAATGGAGACATCCCTGATAGTGACTTGAAGAAAATTATAGATGATGCTATAAATTTTGACGCCCCATTAGTGAAGCTTGAAAAACAGGTCCACGTGCTCGAACTTTTCCATGGTCCATCTCTTGCATTTAAAGATTTTGGAGCACGTTTTATGAGCCGGGTGATGAGCTATTTTCTGGAGGCCGGTGAAAAGGAGTTAAACGTATTGGTTGCGACGTCGGGCGACACTGGTGGAGCAGTTGCACTAGGGTTCTTAGGCGTTCCTAATACGACGGTAACGATATTGTATCCAAAAGGTAAAGTAAGTCCCATACAGGAATTGCAGTTAACTACGAACGGTCAAAATATTCGCGCTGTTGAGATTGAAGGCACATTTGATGATTGTCAGGCTTTAGTAAAACAGGCTTTTATTGATCCGGATTTAAAAGCCCGGTTCCGGTTAACATCTGCGAATTCAATTAATATTTCCCGTTTAATTCCGCAGACTTTCTATTATTTTAATGCATATGCGCAATTACAGCGATTGGGCAAGCATGAAGTTATTTTTGCGGTTCCCAGTGGCAATTTCGGAAATATAGGAGCAGGATTCCTTGCATGGAAAATGGGACTGCCGGTCAGGAAATTCATTGCGGCCACTAATATCAATGACACGGTTCCTGTTTTTTTAAGCAGCGGCGTCTACCAGGCTAAGCCGTCTGTGCAGACTTTCTCGAATGCAATGGACGTTGGTGATCCGAGCAACTGGGTAAGAATCATGGATCTTTTTAAGGGTGATAGGTCAGCATTGAAAAGATTTTTGACTTCCTACACTTTTACTGATTCAGAGACGCTTAATGCGATTAAGGAAGTTTTTGATAAACATCAATATATTATGTGTCCGCATACAGCAATTGCATGGCTGGCATCTAAACAATGGTTAAATGATAATCCAGGTAAGAATTCAGATATAATTTTTCTGTCCACCGCCCATCCGTGTAAGTTCCCAGATATATTTTCGGAAGACCTGGTTGCGAAAATTGATGTACCATCCCAGGTCAAAGAGCTTGAAGGTCGGGCAAAGTTTGCGGTTAGCTTAGGCAAGGATTTTGCAGGTTTCAAACAGTATTTGCTCGGGTCATAGTTAGGTAGTTTGCCCTATGCTAACGTAAAAAGCAGTACCTTAATTTTTATGGGGAAATTCTCAGTTCCTGAAAACACAATTTATATCTGCCAGGGCAGCAAATGTTCTAAGCGGGGCAGCCGGGAGTTGTATAAAAACCTAAAGCATTACTTAAAAAGCCAAGGGGTAAAGGATGACATCGAACTTGTTGTCACCGAATGTACTGATAGATGTAAATACGCTCCTGTGTTGGCAGCACAACCCGCTAATATCTGGTTAAAAGAGTATACTGCTAAAGAAGTAGTGAAGCTGGTAGATGATATTTTGAACAAGGAATAACGTCGGAAGACTGAAATCTTTCAGACTCCAGCTTCAGTTATTCTGCAGAATATTTAATGTTTCCGATATTTTTATCAATATCCCAGTATCCGGTACCGTTTTCGCCTATAACTTCAAATAATTCAAGGGCTCTTCTCGCTACATATTCTTCTTCTCTTTGTTCCCTCAGGAACCAGTTTAGAAATTCAAGGGTAACATAATCTTGTTCTTTATGGCACCGCGCAACGATGTTTTTGAACGATTGGGTGATGGCAATTTCCTGATCCAGGGCATCTTCAAATACTTCGCGGAAAGTACCAAATTCGATCTTTATATTATTTATATCCGGCGAAATCGCAGTTCCACCCATATCGAGAATATATTTATATATCTTCAATTGATGCTCTCTCTCTTCATTAGATTGTTTGAAGAAAAAGTCAGCAGATCCATCGAAACCATTGCGATCGCACCAGGAAGCCATTGATAAATAAATGGCCGAAGAATGAGCTTCTTTTTTCACCTGTTGATTCAGAAGAGATTCTATTTCTGCTGACAGCAGGCTTTTAATACGCATCAGATCTTTCATAACTTTTATTGTTTATTGTGATTGCTATTAAAACAAACTTAATAATAATAAGTTCCTAGAATCTAAAGAAAGGCAATATGGAGTTAATCTAATTAAGATATAACCAGTCTGTCAAGGCAATCCGTAATGATATGATTCAGCCTAAACATAGTGAAGGCGCCCTGAAGTATTTCTTTAAGGTATATGATTTCAATGCCTGATAATACAAAGCAGTTATCTTTCAATAGAATAATTTCGATATCAGCGTGCTCGATCAAGGTGCACATATGACCAAGATCAACCTTATCTATTATTTTTTTTAAATCGTTTAGGGATTGAAAGCTGAGTCTGGAGGTCTTCCCGGAGAAAGTTAGGTAAAGGCAGTTCTCAACATCTGATTGATATATCGAGCCTTTTGCTGTGACAAAAACTTCTATTAATTCAGTTGTATCGAATCGATCTCTTCCTAACATTGCTTACAAAGATCGGATTATTTAGAAGTAATCCAAATAAATTCTGCAAATATTAGGTCATTTCATCTGCTAAAAAATCGCTTCAGCTATTCGTTTAGTGGGCCCCGGATTACTCATGGTATAGAAGTGAAGAACGGGAGCACCAGCTTTCATAAGTTCTTTACATTGCTGGATCATGAATTGAATTCCAACTTCTTTTACCTCTTTCTCTGACTTGCATTTTAGAATAGCCTCACTCAGATCTTCCGGCAGGTCAATGTGGAATATTTTTGGTAGTGATATTAGTTGTTTTGAAGAAGTTATGGGTTTCAATCCAGGAATAATAGGCACATTTATTCCATTTTCACGGCACTTTTTCACGAAATCGATATATTTCGAGTTATCGAAGAACATTTGGGTTACGATAAACTCGGCTCCCATGTCAACCTTTTTTTTCAGAAAACTAAAGTCGGTCTTAAGGTTTGGCGCTTCAAAATGTTTTTCGGGGTAGCCGGCTACGCCAATGCAAAATTGGGTTTTGAAAGCAGTATCATGATCTTCGTGTAGATAAATACCATTATTCATATTTGCTACCTGTTGCAGCAAATCTGTCGCGTAAGCATGGCCGCCAGGCGTCGGTATAAAACCAGAATCGGCATGACGGGCATCACCACGAAGCACAAGGACATTATCTATTCCCAAAAACTGAAGATCGATAAGCGCGTTTTCGGTTTCTTCCTTAGTGAAACCACCGCAGATAAGATGAGGAACCGCATCAACCTTGTATTTATTCATAATGGCCGCACAGATGGCAACGGTGCCTGGACGTTTACGGTACGAAACCTTTTCAAGCAAGCCGTTATCGTGTTGTTTATAGATATAGTCTTCGCGATGATAGGTTACATCAATAAAAGGCGGATTGAATTCCATCAAAGGATCAATCGCGTCGTAAATTCCCTGGATACTTTGTCCCTTTACTGGCGGGAGGAGTTCAAAAGAAAATAGGGTTTTGCCGGCGGCATTTTGGATGTGTTCTGTGATTTTCATTAATAACTCAAATTGGGGCTTAACCACCTTTCCACATCTTCCAGCGGCATCTTTTTCCTTACCGCATATTCTTCAACCTGGTCCTTGTTAATTTTTCCAAGCCCGAAGTAACGTGACTGCGGATGGGCAAAATAAAATCCACTGACCGCTGCTGTCGGGAACATTGCGAAGCTTTCGGTAAGGTGAATTCCTGTTGTTTTTTCGGCGTCGAGAATTTCAAATAAAGTCGCTTTTTCTGTGTGGTCCGGACATGCAGGATAACCTGGGGCAGGTCGGATTCCCGCATACTTTTCTTTTATCAGTTCTTCATTTGAAAGAGTTTCATCTTTTGAGTAAGCCCAAAATTCTTTCCGCACAAGTTCATGCATCCGTTCTGCGAATGCTTCAGCTAAACGATCCGCCAGGGCTTTAACCATGATGCTGTTATAGTCGTCATAATTCTTTTCATACTCTGCGACCAATTCATCAACGCCTATTCCTGTTGTCACTGCGAAACCTCCCCAATAATCTGCAACTCCGGATTCTTTAGGTGCGACAAAATCAGAAAGCGCATAGTATGGCTCCCCAGCAGCTTTTTCAGCTTGCTGCCGAAGAGTGTGGATAGTCCTGAATACTTCTGTCCTGCTTTCGTCTGTATAAAGCTCGATGTCATCGCCTACAGAGTTTGCTGGCCAGAAACCTATTACTCCGTTTGCTTTCAAGCTTTTGCCTTTTACTAGTTTATCAAGTAGCACCCTTGCTTCGTCGTATAATTTTTTTGCCTCCACTCCGACAAACTGATCGTCAAATATCTTAGGGAAACTTCCGCGTAACTCCCAGGTATGAAAGAACGGTGTCCAGTCGATATAAGGGACTAATTCATCGAGTGAAAAGTCTTTGAAAACTCTGGTTCCGATGAATGCTGGCCTGGGTGCAATCGATCCATTGAGATCGATCTGGAATTTCTGCGCTCGAGCTTCTTCTATTGTTTTAAATCGCTTATCTGATTTTTTGCTTAGGTGAGCTTCTCGCGCTTTTGTATATTCATTATGGATCCCAGTAATATACTCCTCCTTATTTTCATCACTCATGAGGGTGCTGCATACGGTTACACTTCGTGAAGCATCAAGAACGTGAACCGTCGGCCCCGAATAATTCGGAGCAACTTTTACAGCTGCATGGATTCGGGACGTTGTTGCTCCACCAATGATCAGTGGAATATTAAACCCTTCACGCTCCATTTCCTTGGCAAAGTGAACCATCTCGTCGAGAGAAGGAGTGATCAAACCACTGAGACCAATGATATCAACTTTTTCCGCCTTTGCGGTTTCGATGATCTTTTGTGCCGGCACCATAACGCCTAGATCAATCACCTCAAAATTATTACAGGCAAGTACAACACCAACGATATTCTTGCCAATATCATGAACGTCACCCTTTACTGTTGCTAGTAATATTTTACCAGCATTTTTACGCTGATTGCTGTCAGCATTATTTAATTTCTCTTCTTCTATAAAGGGCAGTAAATAGGCAACAGCTTTTTTCATTACCCTCGCAGATTTTACAACCTGCGGCAGGAACATCTTACCCTGTCCAAACAGATCGCCGACAATACCCATACCGTCCATTAGCGGGCCTTCAATCACCTCGAGAGGCTTCGCATATTTCTGACGGGCTTCTTCCACATCATCATCCAGGTAATCTATAATTCCTTTTACAAGAGAATGCGACAAACGGGATTCAACGCTTTCTTTGCGCCACTCCTCGTCTTTCACCATTACCTTACCCTTGGTTTTAATTGTCTCAGCGAAATCAACCAGGCGTTCAGTTGCATCTGGTCGGCGATTTAATAGAACGTCTTCTACCAGTTCCAGCAAATCTTTAGGTATCTCTTCATAAACTTCAAGCATGCCCGCATTCACGATCCCCATATCCAGACCAGCTTTAATAGCGTGATAAAGAAATGCAGAGTGCATTGCCTCACGGACCGTATTGTTTCCTCTGAATGAGAATGAGATATTACTTACACCCCCACTTACTTTAGCGAGAGGTAGATTTTGTTTTATCCATCGTGTTGCCTCGATAAAGTCCACAGCATAATTATTGTGTTCTTCGAGACCGGTTGCGACAGTTAGAATGTTTGGATCGAAAATGATGTCCTGCGGCGGGAAGTTAACTTCGTTCACGAGTATATCATATGAACGCTTACAGATCTCTTTTCTTCTTTCAAGTGAGTCAGCCTGCCCGTTTTCGTCAAATGCCATCACAACCACGGCAGCACCGTATTGAGCAATTTTCCTGGCTGATTTGATAAATGCTTCTTCCCCTTCTTTCAGACTAATTGAGTTGACGATACCTTTTCCTTGAAGGCATTTCAGTCCAGCCTCAATAACCGACCATTTAGAGGAGTCGACCATGATCGGAAGTTTTGAAATGTCAGGTTCTGACGCGATTAGATTAAGGAATTTAACCATCGATGCTTCTGAATCGATCATTCCCTCGTCCATGTTTACGTCAATGATCTGTGCACCGCCCTCAACCTGCTGACGTGCAACAGAGAGTGCTTCTTCAAAATCACCGTTCAAGATCAATTTTGAAAATTTTGGTGATCCGGTAATGTTTGTACGTTCGCCAATATTCGCAAAATTGGTTTCCGGAGTCATCGTAACCGGCTCCAATCCACTTAGTCTTAAAAATGGCTCCGGCACCGGAGGAACCCTCGGTGGGAATTTCGCAGCTTTCTCAGCGATGCATTTAATATGCTCAGGTGTGGTACCGCAGCATCCGCCGACAACATTTACAAAGCCGCTGGCCATGAAATCTTCTACCAAATGAGCTGTTTCATGAGGTAGCTCATCATAGGCACCAAACTCATTTGGTAATCCTGCATTTGGATATGCCGAGATATAACATCCGGCTTTTTGAGACAACTCTTCGATGTGCGGCCGCATATCTTTAGCTCCTAAAGCGCAATTAAGCCCAATACTTAAAAGATTCGCATGGCTCAGAGAATTCAAAAACGCTTCAACGGTCTGGCCAGATAAAGTCCTTCCGCTGGCATCTGTGATAGTGCCAGAGATCATAATCTCTATTTTTTTACCGATTTCGTTTTCATAATTCTTAGCCGCAAAAAGTGCCGCTTTGGTAATTAATGTGTCAGTGATGGTCTCGAACAAAAGTACATCTGCACCCCCATCGATCAGGCCTTTTATTTGTTCGTAATAGGCGTCGACCAGTTCATCAAAAGTTACAGCACGATATCCCGGATCATTCACATCGGGCGACATAGAAGCCATTTTGGTAGTTGGGCCCAAAGCTCCGGCCACAAAACGTGGCTTATCAGGATTTTTCAAAGTGAATTCATTAGCAACTTCTTTTGCTATTCGCGCCCCTTCAAAGCTCATTTCATAAGAAAGATCTTCCATTTGATAATCAGCCATGGAGATACGCTGTGTGCTAAACGTATTTGTCTCGATTATATCTGCCCCAGCCTCCAGATATTCGGCATGGATAGCTTTTATAATATCCGGACGGGTAATATTCAAAAGGTCGTTATTACCCCGTACATCACAGGGGTGATCTTTAAATCGTTCTCCACGAAAATCCTCTTCTGTTAGCTGGTAACGCTGGATCATCGTCCCCATCGCACCATCGATTACCAGAATGCGTTTTTTTAGTTCTTCTCTTATCATGTAAGTATCAAGTATCAGGTATCAAGTATCAAGTGTCAAGTATAATGTATCAAGATCGGGCATCATAAGACATGATGAAGCGTGTCAAAGGGCAATTCGAATATGTCTTGATACTTAATACTTGTTACTTGCTGATCAAAAAGTCGGTATTATTGACCTTAACTTATCTGTTCCCGAAATATTCGGGATAGAATGTAGCACCTTGTTAGCACAGGTTGCTAAGACTTCGCAGGGTCTAATCCCTCCGTCTTTCTGAATAAGCAGTGCAAAGGTGGGTGATTTTTTGCTGAAAAGCAAATTTGGCTATCTGTTACCAGCTTTCAGTTGCCAGGCTGGATGCATAGGCAAGTGCCCAATATAGTTATTCGGTACTTATTAAGCTTTAACAGCGTTTAGAAATCCACTTTGCCTGGCAACAGGTAACGGGTAACTTGCAACTACTTCCTTCCTCCAAACAACCTCAACAACATAATAAACAAATTAATAAAGTCAAGGTACAAGGTCAATGCACCCATAATTACCATTTTGTTTGCCGAAGCGTCGCCGTATTCAATTCCGGCAGCAATTCGTTTCAGTCGCTGCATGTCGTAAGCAGTGAGGCCGATGAAAAGAGCTACACCGATGAAGCTGATTATATAATCAAGTTGGCTACTGCCTAAAAAGAAGTTCACAAGGCTCGCAACAATGATACCCACCAGGGCCATCATAAGAATTGAACCGAATTTAGTTAAATCCGTGTTGGTAGTGTAACCCGCAATGGCCATTACAGCAAATAGAACTGATGCAGAAATAAAGCAGCCCAAAACCGATGCAGACGTATATACCAAAAGAATATAACTTAAGCTGATACCTGTGGCAGCTGAATAGAGCACGAACACCAGGGCCAATACGGGGAATGACAATCTGTTTAATCCAAACGACATCAGCAGCACGAACGCCAATGGGGCGAACATCGCAATTGTTCCTAGTCCGGTTCTACTTCCAGTTGCGGGATCAATAAGTAATCTTAACAAGCCTGCATCTGTCGAAAAGAAATATGCAAAGCCGGCTGAAAGTCCCAGTGCAATAAACATCCAAAGGAAAACATTTGGAAGAAAGTTCCTGGACGTGATTGTACCACCGCGTTGTACTAATGGATTTTGATCGAATTCAAATGCGTTTCTTACTTCTGGCATAACAATGTTTTTTATAAAATTAGTGAAATTTTATTAGTTCAGACGTCTTCCTAATTCCAGCTCAACATTTTTGAAAAGCTGTAAAGGCTTTAGGTTCCTCCAATTCATATCATCGAGGTTGCCGCCAAAATTAATGTAGTAGTCAATGTTATTGCGCTTAAATTCACTGATTACATGCTCTCGAAAGTTGATTCCAGCTATCCAGCCTTCGTCCGCATCCTGGAACCACTCCTCATAATAGCAATCATCGGAGGAATGAAAATTTAGAACATTCTCACCAATCAGGATGAATTTGTTGATGCCGTCTGTTACCATGAGATCGAGAATTTCCCGCTTAAGCGTCATGATATCATTGTGGAGGGCGTCATTCCATTCACCGATAAATTCGATGACAGCATAACCCCGGTCATAATCAGCATAAAGTACTTTAAGATAAAGTGTTTGAGAACCAAAGAAATCCCATTGCGGATGAATTAGATAATTGTAGATCTGCTTGTCGAATTCAAATTCACTGTACTTTGTATCAAAGAATGGTGAACGAGGGTCTTCGGAAGCTACATAATCATCGCGCCATCGGTAATATGGTTCTATTTCATGCATTGGCTTTTTTATTTCTGAACGGAGAATTGTTCAATTAATTTTATGCCAGATCCATGTTATTTTTTGGTGCATTATCAATGGCTTTGCGAACGCTGCCGTATTTATCCAACAGCTTTTGGGCTGATTCCTGATCTAAATTAGTGGACTGCATAACCATATTCACAGCACGACCTACGAGCTTATTATTAGTCATTTGCATATCAACCATTTTATTGCCCTTCACTCGTCCCAGGCGGATCATAGTTGCAGTACTGATCATATTCAAAACCAACTTTTGTGCTGTGCCCGATTTCATACGGGTTGATCCTGTAACAAACTCAGGCCCAACGACAACTTCAATTGGGTATTTTGCTTCTTTAGCTATCGCACTGTGCTCATTACAAACGATACACGCGGTTTCCAAACCGTTTTCATTGGCCTTGCGCAGGCCACCGATCACATATGGTGTTGTTCCTGATGCAGCTATCCCAACTACCACATCTTTATTATTTATTTCATACGTTAACAAGTCCTTCCAGGCTTGTTCCATGTCGTCTTCAGCATTTTCTACGGCTTTACGGATGGCCTTATCTCCACCAGCAATAATTCCGATCACCATATCAAAGGGTACTCCGTAAGTTGGAGGGCATTCGGAGGCATCGAGTACTCCCAGTCTGCCACTGGTTCCGGCACCGATGTAAAACAAACGGCCTCCATTACTGATCTTTTCCACGATCACAGTAACTACTTTTTCAATTGCAGGTATTACTTTTTCAACAGCATATGGTACAGTAGTATCTTCCTTATTAATGCCGTGCAACAATTCTGCAACCGACATTTTTTCAAGATCATTATAATTTGAGTCCGCCTCCGTAGTTCGTTTCATTTTTTAAGTTTGATGCCGCTAAAATCGGAATATTATCCAATAGCTTAAAATATTAATCAACTAATATACATTCCTGCTATTTATCCACCCAAAAAAGGTAAAAAATGCTATATTTTGTAATTTTATATAACAAAGATAGTGTTAAACGTACATTAAGCGACTAACTTTACGTTCTGATTCTGGGATTACATTAATGGGCTCTTTTACGAGGAAAAATTTGTCAGTTGCCGCAGGTTACGCGGCGGTGTTAGTTGCTGGTTTACTCCTGGGGCCCAGGATAACTTCGTATGATGGCAGTCCCCGCAAAAAATCACTGCTCGGATTTGAACTTGGCGATCGATCTGACAAGGTAGAAGAAGTTCTTCAGATTATAAATGAAAACTATGTAGACTCTGTTACGATAGATACAGTCCAGAACATGGCTATCCAGGAGATTCTGAAACATCTCGATCCTCATTCAGCATATTTAGCCCCGTCAGAAGCCCAATCTTTAACCGAGGACCTGGAAGGTAATTTCGATGGAATTGGGATCGAATACTACATTTTAAACGATACCTTACTGGTGACATCCGTTAGCCCGGGAGGTCCGGCGTCAAAAGCTGGACTAAAACATGGTGACAAAATTCTTTCCATCAACAAACATCAGGTTTCCGGGATAAAGATTACCCCTAAAAAGATAGTGGAACAGATCAGGGGAAAAAAAGGAACTCCTGTTGAGATTCTGGTTAAAAGGGATACTACAAAGAGAAACTTCAGTGTATTAAGGCAACGGATAGTAGTTAGTAGCATCGATGCCGCTTATATGTTGAACGAACAGAATGGTTACATTAAGATCAGCAAGTTTGGGGCACATACTGACGAGGATTTCGCAGCACAGCTCCAAAGGCTTCAGAAACTGGGAATGAAGAATCTCGTTCTTGATCTCCGCGACAACGGCGGCGGGTATCTTAGCGCAGCTACGGGCCTTGCAGATGAATTTCTTAAGAATAATGAGCTGATTGTTTATACGGAGGGACTGCATGAACCCCGGACAGACTATTTCGCCAGTTCAAAAGGAAATTTTGAGCAGGGCAAGCTCGTCGTGCTGATTGATGAGAACACAGCATCCGCCAGTGAAATAGTGGCCGGCGCAATACAGGACCTAGAACGTGGAACTATTATCGGCCGTCGATCATTTGGTAAGGGCTTGGTTCAGGAGCAGTTTGATTTTGGAGATGGCTCAGCGTTGAATCTGACGATTGCACGCTACTATACGGCATCGGGGAGGTCCATTCAAAAATCCTATAAGAAGGGCAATGAGGCTTATTACGGCGAGGTAGGCAATCGCTATAAGAACGGGGAACTGGTATCCGACGGTAAAAATTTGAGTGATACTTTGTTTGACAAAAAGAAAACATTTACGACAAAATCGGGCAAAGTTCTTTATGGGGGCGGTGGAATAATGCCGGATATTTATGTGCCGGTGGACACTAGTGGTTTCACTAACGTATATTATGCCCTCGGCACTAAAGGCATACTGAATGATCTAGTGTTCAATCACCTGGTTAAAGCTAATCCTAAATATAACTCTTCGGAAGAAATCGTAAAAAGCTTTAGACTTGGCGATCAGGAAATAAAAAAAATTGTTCAACTGGCTGCTGCCAAAAAAATAAAAATCACTGAGAAGCAGGTGGAAATATCTCGTAAGGAAATAGAGACACAGATTAAGGCTTTATTTGCCCGCTACTATTTCGGCGACGAGGGGTATTATAAAGCTTTAAACTCCGGCGACCAGGCCATTGCCCGCTCGCTCGAAGTTTTAAAATAGTTTGTTACTTTATTGAATCTACAACAACGGTGTCAAGGCCGGATGAATCTGCAGATAAGGTATCAGCAGCCATCGCAGCGTTTAAGATCGAATCAGCTTCAGCTGCCTGCGCAATCGAATCCTGAGTTTCTTTTTCTTTTTTATCAACGCTGTTACACGCTGTAGCAACTAGAACCGCTGCAAATAATGTAAAGATCAACTTTTTCATATTTATCTGTTTTTAGTGAATATTATTTCTGTCTGAAATAGATCTGAATTGGAACTCCGGTGAAATCAAAATTCTCCCTGAGTTTGTTTTCAATGAAGCGTTTATAAGGCTCTTTAATGTATTGTGGTAAATTACAAAAAAATGCAAACATAGGGGAGGACCCATTTATCTGGGTCACATATTTAATCTTCACATACTTACCTTTGACAGCTGGCGGAGGATAGTTTTCAATGATGGGCAGCATCACGTCATTCAGTTTCGAGGTTGGAATCTTCTTTAATTTATTCTCGTAAACTTTTGAAGCTGCCTCTAGGGATTTGTAAATCCTCTGTTTTTCAACAACCGAAGTGAATACAATTGGTACATCAGTAAAGGGTGCTATTTTATCCCGAATGGTATCCTCAAATACACCTGTAGTTTTAGTGTTTTTTTCGATTAGGTCCCATTTATTTACCAGGATGACCACACCTTTCTTATTCTTTTCGGCGAGGTGAAAAATATTAATGTCTTGTGATTCAATTCCTTCAACAGCGTCGATCATCAGAATAATTACATCCGCCTCTTCGAGTGCCTTGATGGTACGCATCACCGAATAAAACTCTATATTCTCTTTTACTTTTGTCTTTTTACGTAATCCAGCCGTATCAATAAGCATAAACTCATGTCCATATTGATTGTAATGGATGTGGATGGAATCACGGGTAGTGCCGGCAATCGGTGTAACAATATTTCTTTCTTTGCCTATAAGGGCGTTTATAAGGGAAGATTTTCCAACATTAGGTCGGCCAACAATCGCATATTTTGGAAGCTGGTTTTCGTCTTCCGGCTCGTCTTCAAAATGTTTAATCACTTCATCTAACAACTCTCCAGTACCTGAACCTGACATGGCCGAGAGAGAATAGATCTCACCAAGTCCTAAGCTGTAGAAAATGCTTGCATCATTCAGCCGTTGATTATTATCAACTTTGTTTACAACCACAAAAACGGGTTTATTGCTACGGCGCAGCAGTTTGGCAATATCGTCATCAAGATCAGTAACTCCTGTAACCACATCAACCATGAAAAGAATCACTGTGGCTTCCTCAATGGCAATTACAACCTGTTCGCGGATTGCAGCCTCAAACACATCGTCAGAGTGCGCTACGTAGCCGCCGGTATCAATTACCGTAAAGTTTTTGTCTGTCCACTCAGCAGTGCCGTAATGCCTGTCACGGGTGACACCACTGTAATCATCAACTATCGCTTTGCGCGTTTCAGTCAGTCGGTTATATAATGTCGACTTTCCTACATTGGGACGGCCTACTATTGCTACTATGTTGCTCATTATTTTTGATTCAGGATTCAAGAGCCAGGATTCAAGACAAATCAAAGTCGTAAATCAAAGGCTCTTAAACCTAATATGATATATTTTTATCTTAGAGCCCCAAGGCTTGATTCTTGGTTACTGGCTCTTGTTTTATTTTCAGTCTTCGTATCCGAAACTTTTCAGATAATTCTTCCTGTTCCGCCAATCCGGAATAACTTTTACGAACATCTCCAGGAAGACTTTCTTTTGAAGGAATTCTTCCATGTCTTTGCGGGCGTAAGTTCCTACTCTCTTTAACATTTCCCCGGCCTTACCGATAATGATATTTTTCTGTGAGTCACGCTCAACGATTATTTCAGAGCTTATGCGAACAATTTTAGGTTCATCCTTGAAAGCGGTGATAATGACCTCGGTGCTATATGGAATTTCTTTTTCATAAAGCTTAAACACTTTTTCACGGATGATCTCCGACACGAAGAAGCGCTCATTGCGATCGGTTAGTGTGTCTTTGTCATAGTATGCCGGATGTTCAGGGAGATTATCCATGATAAACTGCATAACAGCAGGGACGTTATGATCATGCAAAGCCGACACTGCAAATACCGCTTTAGGCTTTAATGTTTCTTCCCAATACGCTACCTTTTCCTTTACCAGATCCTCCTGTGATTTGTCGATCTTGTTGATTACCACTGCAATAGGTGAAGTAGTTTTCGCCAATTTTTCCAACACATCATTTTCATCGTATTTTTCATTGATGTCGGTGACAAAAAGAATAATATCGGCGTCAACCAGCGAACCATTGACAAAGCTCATCATGGATTCCTGCATTCCGTACACAGGCTTGATGATTCCCGGAGTGTCCGAAAATACGATCTGATAATCATCTTCATTTACGATGCCCAGAATTCGGTGTCGAGTAGTTTGTGCCTTAGGAGTTACTATGGATAGTTTTTCACCAACCAAAGAATTCATCAGCGTGGATTTTCCAACGTTCGGCTTTCCGACAAGACTAACAAATCCGGCTTTATGAGACATGTAAAATTTATTTTGAAATTTATTTGGACTGCAAAGAAACGAAATATATCTTTGCAGTCCAATTTAAAAGCAACACAGAGACGTTCTTTAAGCTTAAAATTGTCACAGTGCGGGATGGAGCAGTTGGTAGCTCGTCGGGCTCATAACCCGAAGGTCGTCAGTTCGAGTCTGGCTCCCGCTACCTAAGAAGAGACGAAAGTTTCTTCTTTAATTTTCGAGCATACGTAATACGAATGACGTAAAACGTACAACTCACAATGGCCCGTTCGTCTAGGGGTGAGGACGCCAGATTTTCATTCTGGAAACAGGGGTTCGATTCCCCTACGGGCTACTAAACCCACTTTACTTCAGTAGAGTGGGTTTTGTGCTTTAGGAGCATTTTATTCAAATTGCCGGGCTGGCTTAAGAAATTCTATATTTTATTATTCATCAAAAGAATTGCCGAAATATAACGTCACGGCCGATAACAACCGCAAGGTTTATCTCTAATGTTATTCAATTAGAATCCTAACCCCCCCCCGCGAAACCCCGAACCAATTGAGGAAAGACCGCACCTCCAGTTACCGCGCCGCTGGTGATTTTTCTCACTCTACTTATTCTAAATCTCACATAAAAAATAAACTATTAACAAAGCGGTGCTAACATTTAACAATGAGTTAAAAAAATTCCCTGATTTTTTTATTTTTGGTATCTAGACCAAAACGACATTGATATCACTCCCGAAAATTTTCGCTGACGCCTTTCTTACTGTAGGGGTTACTGTAAATGGCAACAAACCCTGGGATATCCAGGTGCATAATCCCAAATTGTATGACCGGATCATAAGCCAAGGCCCATTGGGCTTCGGAGAGGCGTACATGGATGGCTGGTGGGACGTTGAAGCATTGGATGAATTCTTCTTCCGAGTGCTCTATCATCGACTCGATAAAAAATTACCAAGGGACTTTAGAACACTCTTTTACTTCCTAAGATCTAAGTTTAAGAACCTGCAAACGAAGGACCGTGCCAAAGAAGTTGCGCATAAACACTATGATATTGGCAACGAGCTTTTTGAGAAAATGCTTGACAAAAGGATGATGTATTCTTGTGCATATTGGGAAAAAGCAACAAACCTGGACGATGCGCAGGAAGCTAAGCTCGACCTTATTTGCCGCAAACTTAAGCTAGAGAAGGGTATGCGCCTGCTAGAAATTGGTTGTGGCTGGGGAACGTTTGCAAAATATGCAGCGGAAAATTACGGAGTTTCTGTTGTGGGGCTAACTATTTCAGAGCAACAAGCAGTCCTTGCCAGAGAAATTAACAAAGATCTTCCCGTGGAAATCCGTGTACAGGACTACCGTGACGTCCACGGGCAATTCGAGAGAGTCGTTTGTATCGGCATGTTAGAGCATGTTGGTTATAGGAATTTTCGACAGTATATGGAAGTTGCTGAACGGAATTTAACCCAAGACGGCATTTTTTTAATACACACAATAGGAGGCAACTACGATGCGAAGACTACAGACCCTTGGATAGATAAATATATTTTTCCAAAGGGAATGCTGCCCTCTGCCAGCCAGCTTTCAAAAGCCTGGCAAGGCCTTTTTGTCCTCGAAGACTGGCAGAATTTTGGACCGTATTACGAACCTACGTTGCTAGCATGGCTTAAAAATTTCGAAAATAGTTGGGATAGTATTAAAGAAAATTACGACGAAACATTTTACAGAATGTGGCGGTATTATTTAAATGCCAGCGCTGCCTCGTTCCGTGCGAGGAAAAATCATCTTTGGCATATCGTGTTGACAAAGCCCATGCATGTTGGACTTTACGAATCGATTCGCTAAGTAACTTTGGAATACTCAGAAGATGTTTGATAATCTGATTGTAGCCTAAAAAACTTCAATAGCGAAATATTTTTCCGAGACATGCAGCGACATCAATAGTTCGTAACTCATTTGTGCCTGTTATAAAATTTAATTCATTTAAGGATTTTTTTAATTCCAAAACGGCTGGTGGAGTTGTATTACTCTGCTGCGTTGTCATTAGCGTGGCTATTGCGAATTCAACCGGCGGTGAAACCTATTCTCATTTATTAGCCACCGAAATCGGTGTAAATACTGGGAAAATCGTTTTACGCTATCCTGTTCTTCTTTGGATTAATGATGGCCTAATGGCCATTTTCTTCTTGCTGGTAGGTTTGGAAATAAAGCTGGAGCTTGTGGAAGGCGAGCTCTCTTCGCCAAAGCAAGCAGCACTTCCGGTATTTGCGGCTATTGGGGGAATGATTGTTCCCGCCCTGATCTTCGGACTTTTTAATAATACACCCACTTCAGGTGGCTGGGGTATACCGATGGCAACCGGCATTGCCTTTGCAATTGCTATACTTTCACTGCTGGCCGATCGCGTTCCCCTGGCGCTCAAGATATTTTCAACAGCACTGGCTATTGTTGACGATCTGGGGGCAATAGTCGTCATCGCTGTTTTCTATTCTACGGATATTCATTATGATTAACTGGTCTATGCAGCAGGTGTATTAATATTTCTCATCGCGCTTAACAGGCTTAAGGTTATGAGCTTTATGTTTTATTTACTTCCGGGTTTATTGCTGTGGTATTTTATTCATCACTCAGGGATTCATGCGACAATAGCTGGAGTACTTACAGCCCTTACCATACCAACAACTCCCGATGACACAGAATCGCCCTTAGAAAAGCTCGAATATGCACTAACGCGCCCTGTGAGTTTTTTCATAATTCCTCTTTTTGCACTGGCTAACACCAATATCAAGCTGGAATCAGGAATGATTGAGGGCTTATTCAGTAATTTGGGACTAGGAATTTTATGGGGACTGCTTTTGGTAAGCCTTTGGGTATCCCTAAACATGTCATGGGTATCAGTTAAGCTAGGCTTTAGTGTTCTCCCTAAAAATACCAGATGGGCACAAATTGGTGCTTTGGGGATATTAGGTGGCATTGGCTTTACTATGTCAATCTTTATCGCAATGCTTTCTATTAGCGATGCAGCTTTCCAAACCGAAGCGAAATTTGCTATTCTCGTGAGTTCTATTCTTGCCGGTACTTTAGGTTTTATTTTGTTGAAGCTCCTCCCACAATCCAGTGAAAGCAAGTAACCCCCTATTCACCCAACTAGAAGCTGTGATAAAAGCCTACATTCAGGAACAACTTGTGAACCGGAAGCGGGTCTAACACTTTTTCCAGCCTATAATCAATTCCGGTTTCTATTTGATCTCTGTCAGAAAAATTATAACCGAGTGAAGCCAGCCCGCGAATTTCTAAATTGGCTTCTGCTTTCTGAAGGATACCCAGGTATTCATTGTTTAGCTTGAGATAAAATTCTTTTGCATCAACTTCCTGCCCGTTTAATGCTTTTTCCCAGCTAAGCCGATAACGCAATCTGAATTGCATTGACTTATCTTTTTCTAAAGTTTGGTCTGTCCTGAAGCGATGTGCCAATCTTGAACCCACTAATTTCTGTGTAATTGAATATTGCTGGATAAAGCGATGGGTAAATGAACGCTTTGACCGCCTGATCAAGTAGCCAGCTCCCAGTGCGTCCTGACCGGCAAGTTTTTTTGTAGCTACGAACTCCAGATCCAGCCGCTCGAACTGTCTCTGGTTCATATCGTCGGGATAAGGATTTTGCAAGAAAACCTGTCTGCCTTCGGTCTTTGCATTCACTTTCCAGCTATCACTAATTTTAAAATCTGTATTGATCTGTGGGATTAATCCGATCTGATTTTGTGCGGAACCCAGAACTGATATGCTGAGAAAAAAAACAATAAACAGGAAGAATCTCATGAAATATCAGGATTTAATAAATCAAGTTGTGACTATTCCTCTCAATTATGGTTGATGTGCGGATCACCTTTCCGTTTTCGTCCATTAAGAATTCATAATATCCTGTCTGGCGGTTTTTCGTGCCTCTAACTGTAATTTCATAATTGATCACATGCTTTCCCGGTGCAGGTTCTTGTCTAATTAATGAGGAAAGAACTTTTGAATCAGCGAGCCATTGGACCTGCGTTTTTTGGATCCGGTACTTAGAAAAATTTAAATCCAGTTGTGTCGCTATAGCTTTTCTGGTAGTTTCTGGCAGATTATTAAAGCTGACTACCACCTCCACATCTTGTAAATCGCCGGCAGTATTAAATTTGACGCTGTAAAGATTACCGCCCTGCTTTCCCTTTGCCTCAATTGCCTTACCACTCAAGTTGTCTTCACCATACCATTTTATTTTGCCAGTCCCGAAACTACTCCGAACAAAATCAAGGGCTTTTGAAGGGACTTCCGACTGTTTTATACGATACTCTCGCTCAAGCTTTTCTTGAGCAAATGCAGAGGTAACCGTAAAAAACAGGAACAGTAAAATTAATTGCGTTTTCATAATATCAGTTCAGCTTAATCCTAAATCGAGGATGGGGCGAATCTGACAAAGGTATTTCTTTTAGTTGTACGCGGGCCAAACCCTTCAGTATTGATACATCCGGGCAGATCGGAACAGGCTCCGCCCGGCGTAATTTAATACGTCAACCTACAGTATTCCTCGGATTAGACCTACCCTGAGTCGGGCCAGCTTTATTTATTCTAAAATTTAACATCATATAGAAATATCTTGTCATGCTGTTGAAGCGAATATCTTCGATTCGGCTGGCATTAATCGTTCTGTCAATATTGGTGTTTTGGTTTAGTATATCAAAACCCCTGAGAGATAAGGTGATTCTTCTTTTCATCATATACTGTTCAATTCCGGAATTGAGCAGGAACATATTGTTATTAAAGCCATCTGCCCGGCCTGCGGTTCCGTTATATTGAAGTTCAGAAGTAATTCGCGTATTTTTTATAAATTCCCAACTTAGGCTGGTGTTATTATAAAAGCTGAAATATTTATTATCAATGGCTGCCGGTTGTGAATTGTTAACCATGCTGTACTGAACACTAAAATAAACCCCGGCATTAAGCTTTCCATCAATATCATAATTGAAGCTGGCATTAGGGCCTACGTTGTAACGATCGGTTATGTTTTTTGCTAAGTTTATGAAAGACGATGTATGTGAAGCGAAAAGATTAAGCCCGTATCCCATTCTCAGGTTTTTCACTCCTGTTGGTTTCCCAAAATAAGTTCCGGTATTAATGTAATAATTCCCGTCGACGTTTACAGGTTGTACGTTTTGAACACCATCCTGGTAGCGTACGCTGTTTCCGAAATCATCCAGGGCGTAGTTGATCAGGAAATACCCATTCCAGTATTTGTTATTATCTGCACTGAAGGTATTGAAATTTATCGCCATGCGATGATTTTTCCGAGCCTCAAGCTCAGGGTTCCCAATACGCTGGTATAGTGGATTTGTGTTGTTCTGAACCGGCTGCAGATCATTAGAAGACGGAAGATTTACGGAAGAGTTATAATTTAACTGAATGGTGTGATTTGCCTTATTCTTGAAGCTGATATTTAAACGTGGGAGAAAATTGTAATATGTTTTTTCCAGTTGGTTGATGGTACTGCCGCCACTGTTAAACGCCGCTACGTTCAGCCCAGTTTCCTGTAATGCAAATCCGAAATTATAAGTCCACTGTGCTCCTGTATTGATAAAGCCGAATCTCGCTGCATGCAGCCAGTTCATATTGTCTGTGCGGTTGGAAAGGGCCGGAACTATGGTTTCATACCGACCGGTAATCGTATTATATTCGTAGGTGAGTTGCTGTGCATCTACGGTGCCGCGATTATATCCATAGCCAGCATTGGTGCTCCAAGCCTTGTTTAGTTGGCGATTGTAAGTCAGGCCGACTGTATAGGTTTTAGAATCATTGTCCTGCCCGGCCTGCTGATCAAGCCTCGTAACTTCCGATGCCCCGTTGGGGTATGTATTGATCAATGAACGATTTATCCAGTCCGCATTATACGTGTTTTGTGTGCCGTTTAGACGGAGAGCGACAGAGCCTTTTTTTATTCGACGTAAAACAGAGAACTCGCCAAAAAGCGAGGGTGTAGCATTTCGCTGATCAAAAAATTGGGTGCCATCGTTGCTCCTGCCTGTACCATCAAATGCTGAGTTGAATGAACGGTTATAGATGTTACGAGTATAGTTAAGGATAATATTAGGGCGGAAAATAATATCTGTGAGCGAGTCAGGATGATATTCTGCACGAAGGTTAAACCGGTGAGCCTCGTTATCGGAATTCCGGTTGGTGCTTTCGGCAGTTCGCAGTACGTCCGTTTGATTGATATCCTGAATATTTGAAAGCCTGTCGCCGATACCCTGAGAGAAATTCGTAAAATAGCTGCTGCTGATAGCGAGTTTATTGTTCTTACCCCAGCTATTGCTATAGTTTATGCCCCCGCTGTGCGTTGTCACTTCTCCAATAGCTGTATTATCAAAAACTCCCGACCCGCTGATCGTAGTGCGACCATTGTTAACGTTTATTGAAAAGCTTCCCCCGGCTGGTGGCGAAAAAATATTCCCCACATTACCGCCTGAAAAGCTGTTCAGGTCGTCATATTGATAACTGGAGTTGCTGATATTGTTACTCATGCCAAGTACTGCAAACTGAAGATTTTTATTGAAGTGGTTTGCGCTCAGATAACCGTTATATCTTTCAGTTGTACCTCCGAAAGCATTCGCATTTCCAAACCAGCCCCTTTTCTTATCCTCTTTTATTGTTAGATTCAGAACTTTTTCACGCTGACCATCGTCGATTCCCGTTGCTTTCGCTTCCAGTGTTTTGCTGTCCACAACCTGTACTTTAGCTATCGCATCAGCCGGAAGGTTCTTGGTTGCGGTTTTAGGATCACTGCCAAAAAAATCTTTACCATCTACCGTGAGGCGGGTCACTTTTTGCCCCTGTACCAGGATGTTTCCATCCCGATCAATTTCAACTCCAGGTAGTTTCTTCAACAATTCTTCTACCACAGCATTAGGCTGGGTTTTGAAGGAGTCCGCATTATATTCAATGGTGTCTTTTTTGACTTTGACGGCAAGCTGTTCACCAGTTACTACAACCTCTTTTAGTGATAGAGCGTCTTCCTCTAGTTTGAAAACTCCCAGATTAATACTGCCCGAAGTCACTTCAACTGGTTTAATGAGTGTCTTATAGCCCAGGAAAGATATTCGGAGCAGATATTTGCCTTGAGCCGGGCTCTTCAGGTCAAATTCTCCCCTGGCGTTTGTCAATGCTCCGGTGCGGCTGCTGGAATCAGCCTGTTGTGTGAGTAAAATGGCCGCATAGGCTATAGGTTCGTTATTAGTAGCGGAAACAACTTGTCCACTGAGTTGCAAGTCTTGTGCAAATAATTGCGCCGATATCAGGCAGGTAAAAATTAAAACGATAGTCTTTTTCATGTTTCTTTTCGAAGGATTAGCTGCCTTCGCTTAAAAAGACTCATCACAAATTCAAATGTGACAGTTGTAGAAATATTTTTTTTGACTCTTCAGTGAAATCAGGTTTACAGATTGAATCCTTGGCTTTATTCTTGCTTTGTGGACGCCATGAAAAGGTTATTAACGGCTTTTGTTTTTCTATTTTTTATTTCATGCAATCAGACTCAGGAACCTCCTGAGGTTAAGTCAGCAGATTCAATTGTTGCTCCTGTTCCAAAATCTATCGAACAGGTTCCCGCTACGAAAGAAGACCCAATAGAATTTATCAGGGAAAAAGTGGAAAAAATAAATACCATGAAACTTGAGAAAAAGCACTTTGAATTCGTTTGCGATGTGAAGATGATGGTTGATTACTTTTATGTGGATGGTAAAATTGTAAAGATCGCTGTTGACTTCGGCACTCTTGGTGATTCGTATGCCAGGGAAGGCTATTACTATGACTCCGGGAAATTGATCTTTAATTATGAATTTGTGGAAGGCGGTCCGGCTTGCGAAGGGTGCATAAAGACCGACGAATATCGCTCCTATATTCTCGATGATAAAGTCATAAAATATCTTAAGAACAAAAGCGAAGCTAGCTGCAGAAAATGCGATTTTTCTCTATCATCAAGACAATACAAATTGCTTCAGGCAAGAACAGCGGAAGAAATTAAGGCTATTTTGTGCCCTCAATAACTTCTAATCTCCATTCTCAATTTTCAACTCTCCACTCTCAATTCTCATTTAAATTACTCCTGCCCAGGCCGATACTCTTTAATCACCCCTTTCTTAATATCTTCCTCGGTAAAGGCAACCTTTTTCATTTGTTTATTGGCGTACAGTTCCAACTGATCAGCAAAGTATGGAGAGCCATCTTTATTGCTTTCTCCATAGGTCAGAACGGAATATGCGCGCGGTGTTTTTCCGAATTCAACAGCGATAACCCAGCCGTCACCACCGCGGGTTTCACGCTTCATTTTATCAGTTTTATGGGGGATAAACCAAAGTACGCTGAACGTACCAAGTTCACCAGTGGCACCGCTGATCGGAATATCTTTACCGGCGATTCGTGCACGGTTCACATCGCCCCATGCCAGGTCCCAACTCCCATACCTTTTCTTAGCTGTCTCAACGGCTTTTATAAAGGCTTCCACAGCGCGGCTTTCACTAGCTAGTCCTTTCGGAGTTGTTGCTGGATAAGCGGGTGTCCAGACCTCTGCGAATAATGCATTGCCCGGGGCGGGAAAGCCAACGGATGCCGCAGTGCCAGGCACACGTTTGCCACCGTTTGAAAGCTCAACGTAATGCTCCCACCAGATTTCGAAAAGTACACCGCCCTTGCTTTCGCGGTTTACGGTATTATCCCAGTCTTCCATCTGCTTCAATGCGTCTGCAATTTCGCCTGTGGGCGAGGATTTTTTTACAGCAGCAATCAGATCTGCTTTCACGCGTTCCGCCAGAAGCATGCGCTGGCTATACTTCAGCTTTACTACGTCCTCGAGTGAGAATTTTTTCTTGTTGGCGATCATGTCTAAAGCATGCTGACTGCGAAGCCTGAGAATTGGCTGCGAGAAATGCGGTGGGAACTTCGACGCATCTATTACCTCGTTCAGGTTGGTATAGTGGAACGGATCGTTCTCATTATGCAGATAGCCACCCTTCGGATTGAGCAATTGCGGGAGCTTATCGAAGGGAATGATATTTCGCCAGACCTGGTCGCTGCGTGTAACAGCTATAGCGCTGGTGTCTCCGCCTGAAGGATGCGGCAAGTCAGGTGTCATCGCATTCCAAACATAGTAGATATTACCATCAGCATCGGCATAGGTGAAATTGGAGCTGGTCTTCGCTTGGATCCTCATAGCCTCCTTGTACTCCGCAAGGTTGCGGGCTTTCATCATCATTAAAAATTGTTCTCCCAGCCGATATTCGCCATTACCTGCGTCGCGGATGACATATATCTTCCCATTTTCGCGATGGAACACTGGGCCGAATGGCGTAAAGAGAAATTCACGGGTTTCTTCACCAGAACCTTCACCATTCTTGAATTTGACACTTACTCGTTTCTTTTCGATTGGCAAGGATGTACCATCAATCAGGAAATGATCTGGCAGTGTGGGAGAAACCTGGAATGAATAGATCTCATCGCTGTCGGGATCATTATTAGTCGTTGAAAAGCCTAAGCGCTCGTTATATCCGCCAATGGTGATCAGAGGTCCCCCGATGCGGAAATCGCCGTAAAAATTCAGGATCCCGGGCACTTCAAGTTGCGCTTCGTAATAACCTGCGTTCCAGGCAAGATGCGGGTTACGAAGTAAAATGGCTCTGCCGGAAGTTGTGCGGCTTGGCGCTAACGCAAATGCATTAGAACCCTCGTCCGGGTGAGGAGCTTCCTCTTTTTCAGCCAATCTAGCCCAGACTGTACTGCCTTCTAAAACCTGCATTCCGACTTCTTCGGTAAGGGTACGACTGTTTGCATTCTGGCGTTGTAGAGTCCGCATAAACCCTTGCACAGATCCGCCGGTAACACCTCCTATACTCTGGGCATGAACGTCATAACCAGTAAAATTCGGTTTTATCCACTCCGGAAACTCGCTTTTATGACGTTCAATATATCTGTTCATCCCCGCCGCAAAGCCAATAAGTACATCCTGGGTTTCTTTTCTTAACAGAGAGAATGTTTCAACCGCCCGGCTATATCGCAATTTGTTGGAAGCATCCCGGTCGAGGCTCTGCGCTCGTTCCTGCGCATTCATATCATGAAATTGGCTCCACTCGCCGCGTGCCCTTACCATACCATCAACAACGCCCCGGCCATAATCTTCCAGCTGGACATATCCTAAGCCAAATCCTGCCGCCTGCATATTCTCCGCTTTAATATGTGGTACGCCATAGGCCGTACGCCTGATTACAACCTGATCAGCAAGATCCTGCGCGGTAAGCCCCAGACTTGGTAATTGGATAAGGAGTAATAGCCCTGCCAGGCCCAAATAGTAGGAAGGTGATTTCATATTTTTTAGTGATTCGGTTTAACAGTTTGCCCCATTCTCTTAATCTCAATCCTAATTTAGAAACTAAATGTCGATCGTTTAGTCTTTTTCCATTCCATCAATTATATTACACGGAAATCGTATTCAAAAGCATATTCAGACCAACTTTAAGACCGTTAAATCCGTATATTAATTATGGCACGCTTAGAAAAGTTAATTTCAGAAAGAGCAAAGGCCTATCATAGAATAGACGCTCTATACATTCTGCTCAGCACGATGGATGCTGATTCTCCGCAATATACGGAACATCGCAGTGAAATTGCTGCGTTGAAACTTCAGGTAGTTAAACTGCAAAGGCAAATTGTAATATCAAGAATGAAAAAGGCTGAACATTTTTTCAGCTAGAGATTTCATGTTTGCTTCTCAACATGCTATTTAATTAGTTCGATTCCAAGGTAAAGGCAAGTTATAGTGCAAAAAATAATGTAACTTCCTTGGTCAATTTACCTAATCGAAATTCCCATGATTCGTCACATAGTTCTGTTGCTGTTAATATCAGTTTTTACCGCAGTTAGTTACAGCCAGGAGAGAAAGATACCATCCGAATCAAAAATAGAACGTGTAATTGTTTTTCTTCAGGGTGCTCAGGTCGAGCGTGCAGCCACCTTGTCAATTCCGTCAGGGATCTCAATTATCGAATTCGGGGGATTATCACCTGATATCGACGAACAAAGCATTCAGGTTAAGGGCACTGGAAATTTCACCATTCTTTCGGTTAACAGACAAAACAACTTTCTGAATGAGCAGAAATATAATGAAGAGATAAAAGTACTCGAAGATAAGATAGCTAATCTAAGGACTGAGATTGAGAGGGAGGAAGCTGAACTGATGATCCTGGGAAAAGAGCAGGAAATCCTGGCGGCCAATCAGAGTATTGGTAATGGCGGGGCTGGCCTCGATTTGAATAAACTTAAACTAGCGCTGGAATTTCATAAGCAGCGCCTGACAGAAAACAGGGCTAACCAAATAAAAACACAGAAAACCCTTGATCAGCTGCGGGTTCAGCTTTCGGCGGTACAGCAGCAGGCTAGTGAACTTCGGGCTAAAGGTAGAAGCAATACAAGTGATATCGCGGTGAAGGTTGATAGTAAAATAGCTTCCATTGGAAGCTTTAAAATTACTTATCTCGTAAAAAATGCAAGCTGGTATCCTTCTTATGACTTGCGTGCTACCGATGTGAATAAACCGATTGACTTAATATACCGCGCAAATATCACACAACGCAGCGGTGAAGAGTGGAACAATGTTAAGCTTGTCCTTTCTTCGGGGGACCCATCACGAGGGGGAAATAAACCTGTTTTGAAGCCTTACCGTGTAGGGTATAATGTTTTTGATCAGGGTGCTGCTTCAGCAATCACCAGTGTTCAGGGAAGGGTTGTTGCTGCTTCCGGGAATCTGAGTTTACCTGGTGTTATTGTCCGGGTAAAAGGCAGTTCAATTGCTACAACCACCAACCAACAGGGCGCCTATTCGATCCAGATACCTTCGCCCGGTTCAGTTCTTGTATTTTCTTTGATCGGTTATGAAAATGCGGAACGGCCGGTAACAAGCAGTCTCATGAATGTAAGCCTTAATGAATCAGTTCAAATGTTGAGTGAGGTAGTAACTACTGGTTATAGTAGCAGCGTTTCCGGGAAAGTTGCAGGCGTCGCCATACGTGGGAATTCAAGTATGTCAAGCACAATCCCTTTAGAGGTAGACGTTTTACAGGGTCAAACAACAGTTCAGTTCGACGTGGCTCAGCCCTATTCAATTTCAAGTGATGGCAAACAGTTAACGGTTCAACTCTCGAGTAATACCCTCAATGCTGATTATAAGTATTTCGCAGTCCCCAAATTAAGCGAGAATGCGTATCTGACGGCGGCTATCACAGGCATTAACGACCTTAGTTTAATGAGCGGCGAGGCAAATATATTTTTTGAAGGCGCATTTTTGGGCAAGACCCTTCTAAACGTACAGAATACCAGCGATACATTATCTATTTCTTTAGGCGTAGACAGAAACATTATCGTCAAGCGGGTTAGACAAAAAGAAGAAAATGAGAAGTCTTTTACCGGAGCTACTCAGCGTGCCACTCGTTCATTCCTGTATTCTGTTCTTAATCGAAAAACAGCGCCGGTAAATGTCACGGTAGAAGACCAGCTACCTATATCTAACAGTAGCGAAGTTACTGTGGAGAGGCAAGAACTATCAAATGCAAAGGTTGATGAGCCTACTGGTACCCTGTCCTGGGACCTTCAGCTTCAGCCCAACGAAAAGAAGGAGTTCCAGATGAGATATCAGGTCAGGTACCCGAGGAATAAGCCCGTGCGGCTTGAATGATAAATAACATGCACGCAAAACAACGGCATAAGTAGGTCGACACAAAAGGAAGGATACATTTGCCTGGAAGCTGAAGGTGCTGAGATTGAATGTCGTAATTTCCAACTTATCGCGCTAGCTTCCGGCGTAACGTCAGCAGAACAGACTGCTGCATTGCTGCCGTAGTAAATCTTTCCGATATTTTTCTTGATAAGCCACCAACCCTGTGGTACAGGCTTTGCAATAAATCATTAGCTATTTAACTGATAGTGATTACTTAATGATTCATCTAAACATCAAAGCCATGTTTGATATATATCTTACAGAAACCGGCCACAGTGGTTTGTTTTCAGCTAAAACAGTACATACAACAGTGGGAAGCCTTTCTTTCCGTTATAGTGGCCCTCACAGCCTGGTGGTCGTCTCACTTGACGTTGAGCCAAGCCTGAATTTAAGGCCTATTGCCTACGAACTGCTTGACTCCCTGCATAGGTATGCGTTTGATAATGATTGCTCAATCAATTTTCGTTGTCCTAAAGCAAAGGCAATCAATGACCAGCAAATTGCACAGGAATTAATGCAACTGTCTCTACTTCAGGCAGTGGCAGCATAATCAGCTTGGATTTTATCCACATAACGCAAGTTGTTAACATTAAGTTGCCGATTAGCATAATGCGCCTCCGTTTTTAAATCATAACGGAATCCAACGACCGACACACTGTATTTTGGCCGGCAAGCTCATAGAATAGGCCACTCCCTACTATCCATTATCTACCTGTGCGTCCCAATTGCACCATCTCCAATATCAACCCTACATTCTCTACACTTAACTCAAAAAGAGTCATTCTCCGGTTCTGGATTTTCCCAGTCAGTTTCATCAGCTTTTTCTTGCTGGCTTAATCCGCTACCTGGTCCCTGGTGGTATGGAGCGGCCGGATCTTTAAATTCGCTGCTGGGTTTGGACCCCGGACCCGTATATTGGCTCACGTCAAGGCCACGTTCATCATCAGTGGGCTGACCACCAACATAGCCTACCGTTTCATTCGGGTGGCCGGTCTTTTTTCCCTGAGAAAGCTCAAGATCGTCTTTGACGACCTCTGCGTCAGCTTTCTTGTCCTCCGTTTTTACGGCTTTGGCGTCACTTTTACTTTGATTTTGTTCGTGAAACTCGCCCCTGGTATGGTTTTCAAAAGTCATGGTCGGAAATTTAGTAATTACTATAAAGAGATTTTTAATCCAAAAATGTTTTGATTACGGATAAATAATGCGATTGTACCCGGTCCTGGAGCAAAATGAAATCATACACGTGTTTACTTCAGGAGAATTTGAATTTGGGAATTAATAGATACTTTGGACGGTGTTTAATTGGTTATTGAATCAAATGCCGCAAGATATTTATCAATGTAAAATTGCTTGCTGCGGTTTTTGTACTGCATGATAAACCTTGGGTGTTCCAGGGGGACAATCTTCTTGAAGAACCCATGCTCAACGTTAAGCTTATTTAGGAATTTCTCGTTTTTACCAGTACCAAAGCAAAAACAAGTCGTCCTTTCAACTCCTAGTCCAATGAGTTTGTTCAGGCTGTCGATCATAAATCCCTGAACGGCATTGATCAGTTCCCGGCTGTCGTAATAATTATAGTTTGTTTCCTTTCCATTTTTATCTATGGATGTAAAACCTAGCGGGCAGGGCGAATTTATATAGAACCTGCTGTAGAATGCCTCCGGTCCTCCGAATGCTTCAATCACCTCGTACACGAAAACAGACGAGGGTTCATGGGACATCCTGCCAGTATAACCGATATTAAGCTCATTAATAAGTCGCTTTGGATCCGTGAACGGTATGCCAGTCAGGCCGCCACCCAGCCGGCTGGGATTTATCCCTAAAATCAGGTGGCGCGAATTCTGGTCATTATAATATTTGCGGTAAAAGTCCTCCACGATGTTCATGGTAGCTGGAAATTCTTTGAATGGATTCATGATGCGAATCCCTGGCGGCAAAGGGTTTCCGTTATAGCTTATCTCCCTGTTGAACTGAATGGCTTTATCTGCGAAGGTCATAGAATAAAATTAACGCACAATATCGAAAATCATTTTTAAAGCGTTTTTGTTATCAGAATATGGCTGTAATGACAACTCAGGAATTTGGACCTTTTTATACTGCCCAAAAGCACAATTTCGCCCGGGCCTTTAGTGAAGTTAAAGACGGTAAAAAGATGAGTCACTGGATGTGGTTCATATTCCCGCAGCTCGCGGGACTGGGTTCGAGCGAGATGGCACAACTGTATGCGATACAAGACATCGCGGAGGCTAAAGCGTACCTGAACGATCCGGTCCTTGGTGAACGTCTCGTCAGCATTTCAAAGCAAGTGCTTGTTCATGGTGATAAAACTGCCAGTGAGATTTTTGGAACACCTGATGATCTTAAGCTAAGATCTTCGATGACACTATTTAGCCTTGTCCCTGGCACCAACCCCGTTTTTCAGGAAGTCCTCAATATGTTTTACGGCGGAGAACCAGATCCGCGTACGATAGCATTACTTAATCAAGGACCTTAGTTCCAAAAAAATAGAATATAGCAAGCCAAACTAGTCCCTTGATAAAAAAGAACAGGAAGCCGGCAAGTCCCAGCTTTTTAATCCATGTTTTGTATTTTGGTCCCATCTGCCGCAAATGTAAAAATATGGCAAGTACAGGTGGGTGAAACTTATTTATTCTGCGTCGTATATCACCACTCTTTCGAAGAATACTCTGAATTCTTCCAAAAAAGCCTGATGCAGCGCATGGTTTTGATAGACATTGTGGCCATCCATATCGTCGAATGCCAATAACAAGCTAAAAGTATAGGAGGTATCTACAACAGCGCGTTCAATTGGTGCGGGAGTGCCAACATGAAAGAATTTCGCAACTTCTATGTCTTTCAATGTTTCGAGGCTTTTACGAAAAGCAATTTTTTGATCTGCGGTGGTATCGGCTTTAAGCCAGAATAAAACGTGGTGTGATATCATTTGTATATTTTTTTCAAAGATAGAAAATGAGCGATGACCTGTCCAGGTAGTTCCATCTTATTTTTTTAATGTAAAACAATCGGGTGACGGCTTGGTTAGAAAATTACTAACCAGTATGACCTGAGGGGTGAGGTTGGAATTTTATCCGCTCTTGGCCATTTAAAATTATCCTTATGGAAGAAAGTAAGCTTTTGAACGATTACACCTCGGAGGAGAAAACAGCCTACCTACACGCTATTGCATCACTCGCAACTGCCGATAGGTCTGCCTCGCCGGAAGAACTTGAATACCTAACTGCCCTTGTCTCAAAAACAGGCCTCTCAATAGCTGAGCAGGAAAGCATTCTCACTTCGGCAAAAGACCCCAATGGTGAGAGTCTGCCGGAGAACCTCGAATTACTCAAATCAAGTGAACTGCGATTTTCCCTCTTAGCGGACCTGATACAGTTTGCCGGGGCAGATCAGACTTATTCTGAAGAAGAGAAGAAAAATGTGGCTGAGATCGCCCGCTTTCTGAATGTTAATCAGGATCAATTTGCTGCGCTGGACCAGTTCGTAGATGAAACGAAAGATAAAAATCTCAGCCCTCAGGAAGTTGAGCAATCAAACTTTCTCTCGGGGACAGGTATCGAAGAGAAACTAAAGTCGGTAGGAATTAACCTTGGGAGCCTGACCAAAGGATTATTAGGAACTCTTGCCCCACTGATTTTGGGCAAAGTTCTGGGAGGAAGCAGGTCATCCGGTTTTCCAGGCCTAGGCTCCGGCGGCTTAGGCTCATTGATTTCAAGCATCACCAGGGGTAATTCAGGAAGGCGTGGTTCGGGAGGTTTGTTGGGAAATATATTGTCCCAGTTGACACGTTAAACTTTAAATCAAACTTACACACCAATTATACTAAATAGCTAGAAATGAAAAACTTCAAACTACTCACACTGGGCGCAATGTTCTGTTTTGTTCTGTTCGCCTGCGGCAAAAAGGATGCTAAGCTGGCCAATACCTGGCAAGTAACAGGTATTGATACTGAAACAGATATCCCTGACTCTCTAAGGAATGCGATGATTGCCAACTCTAAAATGGTCTTCACCGAAGACGGTAACTACACAACTTCCGGCGGAATTGGTGCTGATCAGGGAACGTATACCGTGGACGAAAATGTCAAGAATTTATCAACGGTTTCAACTGCAGGGAAAAGCAGTGAAGTGTACACGATTAGTAAACTCGACAAAGACAATCTAATTCTAATAAACAAAGGCAATACCGTTACTTGTATTGCTGTAAAATAAAAAATCATGGGACTATTTGATCAGGTAAATAAAGCAGTTGTAAATCAGCAGCAGCAAAATAATTATGGCGATGTTTTAAAAAAGGCAGGGATAAATATTCCAAACCTTTGGGTACAGGATGTTGATGGAACTTTAACCATTGCAGGTACCGTGCCCGATATGCAAACAGCGGAGAAAGCCGTTGCAGCATTAAAGTCGCAGCCAGGAGTTGTGAATGTTTTTAACCTGTTGGAGATGGAAGACCTGACCAGCAAGAACATCAAAATGAAAGTAATCACCCAATCATCGAATCTGAATATCAGAAAAGGTCCGGGCACAGATTATGAAATCGTAGGGAAAGCGAAACATGAATCACAGGTGCAGCTAATCAAAAAGATGTACAACGATTGGTACTATGTGCGTACAGAGGACGGAGTTGAGGGATTTAGCTCGGCGAATTATTTGCAGGGGATTTAGCATAGTATAAAGTATCAGCTATCAAGAATCGACATATGGGGTCGGAAGGGTAACAGGGAATGTTCACTTTTCGACCTTTTTTAATAAACAAAATCGAAGCAATCTTAAACGACCGCCTCTTTTTGGTAACACCTGATAAAAAAAACCCTTTCCGAAAGCGATTGGCATGGTAATAGATATCCTTTCATTCTAAATCCTATGATCATGAAAAAGTATTTTCTATTGGCTGCCCTCGTAATTGCGGCCCTGCAACCACTAAAATCGTCAGCACAAATAAATGTAAATGTTAATCTGGGTAGTCAACCTCTTTGGGGACCTGTAGGCTATGAGCGCGCCGAGTACTATTATCTGCCCGATATTGAAACCTACTACCACGTGCCCAGCAAACAGTTTATCTATTTAAACAATAACAACTGGCTATTTGCTTCAAATCCTCCATCACGGTATTCAAACTACAATTTATATAATGGTTATAAAGTAGTATTAAATAGTCCTAAACCTTACCTGAGCTTTACGAACCACAAAGTAAAGTACGCAAAGTTCAAGGGAGCCAAAGGGCAATCTTCCATCAGGTATAGTAACGACCCAAGATATACCCAGGTAATTCGCGCAAATCGCAGCAAAATTACCACAGGGAATACGAAAAAAATAAGCGGAGGAGCTGCTTACAAAGCGCAGTATTCCGGAGGTAAGGGAAAAGGTAATGGAAACGGAAAAGGGAATAAGAAACACTAAGAGCTTCCAGCAGTTATTACGGCCTCAGATTGATTTCTGGGGCTTTTTTTGTTTTCTATTATCCTATCTCTAGGGTAACTCGGGTATGATTAATATCCCCTCATTAATAATGTTACATTTTCTGGAGCACCACTTGCTCTTTGTTCGCAGTTTAATTTCTAAATTTAGTTTGTCATAGCTCCGACAGATAGTTTTAGAATTATAAAAATCGATATCACAAATGAGTAAACTTTACCAGACTTTTCGCACCCGCCGCATGCCGAAGATCTATTTTGCGGCTTTCATAATTTTCTTCACAATTTATGGTTTTACCCATTATCAAAGCTCAAAACTCCCGCCAGGAGATCCGAACAATGCCGGCCTTATTTTGCCGGATGGATTTGAAGCCCTCGCAGTTGTAGACAGCTTGCCGGGATTTGCAAGGCATCTCGCCGTGAACGCCAATGGCGACATTTACGTTAAAACCCGCCTTCATGCCCGTAACGATGGCTATGGAAACATCGCCATGCGTGACACCGATAATGATGGTAAGGCTGATATAATTACTCCGTTCAATAAGTACGAAAGCAGTCAGTATGGTACGGCAATGAAAATCCATAATGGATATCTTTATTATAGCTCGAACCTGATTGTTTACCGCCAGAAACTTGAGCCAGGCAAATTAGTGCCGGAAGGTAAAATCGATACCATCGTATGGGATATGCCACCAAGTCATTCGCACCAGACCAAGCCTATCGCATTTGATGGCAGAGGCTATATGTACGTAGGCTGGGGATTGGGATCGGATGTTTGTACCAATGGTAGACCAGGTGCAATGGGCGCTGGGAAGGCTGATCCGGAAATCCCGGGTGAAGGTTGCCCGGGTATGATCGACCACGGCGGGATCTGGAAATTCAGCGAAAGCAAGCTTAATCAAAAACAAGAACAGGGTAAGCGAGTTGCAACGGGTATGAGAAGTATTGTTGGTATGGATTGGGATAAAACTACAAATGCTTTATATGCGGTAGTTCACGGACGCGACAATTTCAGAATGTTATGGCCGGGCATGTATTCTCCATGGGAGAGTGCAGTGCTTCCATCAGAAGAACTATTCAAGATCCACGATGGTATTGATGGGGGATGGCCATATTACTATTATGACCATATCAGAGGAAAAAAATACCTGAATCCTGAGTACGGTGGTGACAAAGTTAAAGAAGGAAATGGTGCAAAACTGACAAAGCCTGTTATGGGCTTCCCGGGTCACTTCGCACCAAACGATATTTTATTTTACAAAGGAAATCAACTACCTGCCCGTTATAAAAAAGGAGCATTCGTGGTTCTTCATGGCTCTACTATTCGCCAGCCTTACCCTCAGGCAGGATATTTTGTAGCCTTTGTTCCAATGGAAGGCGGGAAGGTAACTGGTCCATGGGAAGTATTTGCAAATGGTTTTGCAAAGAACCCGATCCTAACGGCAAACTCAGCGGGTTATCGCCCAATGGGTATTACCGAAGGTCCGGATGGATCACTTTACATCAGTGAAACTGAAAAAGGTAAAATCTGGCGTGTGATGTACAAGGGCGATAAAGCAAAATTCGGTCCTGCACAACTCGCAAAAATGGTTACTGAAAAGAACACTGCTGCTAATATCAAAGACCCGGATCCAATAAAAGATGATCTGGATAGAGGCAAGCCAGTTGTAGCATCAGCAGTTTATTCAATGTATTGTGCCGCTTGTCACCAGAGAGATGGTAAAGGCGACAACAGTCGTTTCCCGCCACTGAATGAATCAGAATGGGTGAATGGAGATAAGAACAGGCTGATCAGTGTTGTACTGAATGGCTTATCCGGCCCGATCAAAGTTAAAGGGCAGGACTATAACGATCCTATGCCCGCTCACGGCAGTTTCCTGAGCGATGATCAGATCGCCGAAGTATTAACTTATATAAGATCAAACTGGGGTAATACCAGCAGCGCGGTGACTAAAGATGAAGTTGCTGCGATGAGGAAAGCGACAACGAAATAGGGGAGAGATTTCCGTTATTAAAAGGCTGCTGACTTAATGTTAGCAGCCTTTTTTGTTTGCTGCACAGCCCCCGGCATACCGGTTCCACTACTTTCAACTATTCGCTTGGGGTTCCTCCCTTCGGTCGGAATGACGGCCTCCGATTTGGAGGGAGGAGGGAGAGGGAGAAAAGCGAAGCTTCTTCTCCCTCTCCCTCTATAAAAAATATACCCGTCATTCCGACCGAAGGGAGGAACCTCAGGAAGCTTTTCATTTCCCCAATTCCTTAATCCCACCTTAACATCCAGGTCATCTTCCGTCCATTACTTTGCAAACAAACCACCATGCCCAAACGCGAAGTCGATCTCGTAGTAATCTCAGATATCCATCTCGGCACCTACGGCTGCCATGCTAAAGAGCTTCTTAGTTACCTGAAGAGTATCAAACCCAAAAAAATAATTCTGAATGGTGATATAATTGATATCTGGCAGTTCAGTAAATCTTACTGGCCGGAGTCGCATATGAAAGTACTGCGGAGGCTTATGAAGTTTGTTTCAGAAGGAGTTCCGGTTTACTACCTCACCGGTAACCACGACGAAATGCTGCGCAAATTTGCCGACTTAAAGATCGGCAGCTTCAGGCTCTTAAACAAACTTGTGCTTAATCTCGATGGTAATAAAGCCTGGATATTTCATGGTGACGTCTTCGATATTACCATGCAAAATTCCAAATGGCTGGCGAAATTGGGAGCGGTCGGCTATGATACCCTGATCCTGCTGAATAGCTTTGTGAACTGGTGCCTTACATCCATTGGGAAGGAGAAAATGAGCTTTTCTAAACGAATAAAAGCCAGTTTCAAAGATGCCGTAAAGTTCATTAATGATTTTGAAAATACTGCTTCAGACCTTGCAATAGAAAAGGGATACAAATACGTTGTTTGCGGCCATATCCATCAGCCGGAAATGCGCGAGATAATTTCCCCGAAAGGAAAAGTACTATATCTTAATTCGGGGGATTGGGTGGAAAGCCTGACCGCTCTTGAATACCACGATGGACAGTGGAGCATTTATAAATATCAAACAGAGAGTCTTGTTGATATGGTGGCTGATACAGAAGATTTCCTCGACAATCAGGATCTTGAAGCAATGCTTGACATCAAATCGCTGTTCACACAATTCAAAGGGGCAAAGGTTTAAAGATTATCCTTTCAGGAAGTTAGCATACCAATGCCCGGACGATTTAATGATTCTTTGCTGTGTATCAAAATCAACATACACTAATCCGAATCGGGGATGGTATCCCTCCGTCCACTCAAAATTATCGGTCAGGGTCCATGCAAAATAACCTTCGACATTTAACCCTTCACTACGGGCTCGTAAAACTTGCGCCAGGATATTTCTGATGTAATCAGTTCGCTTGGTATCATTGATCTCCCCCTTTGAAATTACGTCGTCAAAAGACGCCCCGTTTTCAGTGATGTAAAGTTTCTTTATTCCCTTATAAGCATTAAACTTTTTGATCATTTCGTAAATCGATTGAGGATAAACCTCCCAACCCATCGACGTAAACGGGACATTCCTTTTACGTGCCTTTACCAATGAAGCCTGAACATAAGGAGTGAAAAAGGAGCTCTTTACGATTTCCCGGGTGTAATTCTGGATGCCAATAAAGTCGAAATCAAAAGCCATCTTATCCTCATCACCCGGATGAAAATACTTTGCTGTTTTTTTCAAGAACCAAAGGTCATCTTTCGGATAACCCATTCCAAGAATAGGCTCGATGAACATTCTATTTAAAAGCGCGTCAATTCGATGTGCGGCAGCAATATTTCTGGGATACGAATTAAATGGCTCAACCAGAGAACAGGAAAAAGTAGTCCCAATTTCTGCGTCCGGAAGCAGGTCTTTCAGGATGCGGCCCCCCTCACTAATGCTCAACACAGTGTGATGCACTGCCGGAATGAAGTTTTTTGCCCCTGTTCTTCCAGGCGCATGTACACCCAGGAAGTATCCGGCGCCGGTGAAAGCCATGGGCTCGTTCATCACGATCCAGTTCTTTACTCTGTCGCCGAAGTGCTTTGCGCAAACTACTGCGAATTCGGAAAACCAGGAGATAACATCCCGGTTAGTCCAGCCCCCTTTTTGTTCCAGGGCATGTGGCAAATCCCAATGATATAATGTAAGCCATGGATCGGTACCATTCTCCAGGCACTTGTCAATTACCCGGTTATAAAAGTCGATGCCTTTTTGATTTACGGCACCTGTCCCATTGGGTAGTATCCTGGACCAGGATGTAGAGAATCTGAAGTTGGGAATGTTGAGTTGTTTAACAAGGTCTAAATCTTCCGGATATCGGTTATAAAAATCGCAGGCTATTTTGCCGTGATGGCCATTTAGTATTTTATTCTTTCGTTCGGTGTAAACGTCCCAGATCGAGCTTCCTTTTTCATCTATATCGTGGCTCCCTTCAATCTGATATGCGGCTGTTGAAACTCCCCACTTAAAATCTTTTCCGAACAGATTCCGGCTTAAACCGCCATCAGTGTCAATATCCATTAATGTCAATCAAATAAATAATGCTTCGTCGCTGTCAAAAGTACTGTCACCTTTATGCTTGTTAACAATCATGTCAACAATTTGCTGTGTAATATCAGGATAATTAACAGATATTTTCTGCCCGTTTTTTAACCATTCCTCAATCATTGATTTGTATCTAGGTTTGAGGCTTTTAATTACCGGAACGGCCATGGCCTTTAAAGCTGCAGCATTGAGGTGCTGCTCATATTGATTTTTCATTGGAATCACCATCAGCTTTTTACCGAGAAAAAGTGCTTCCGCGGGTGTTTCGAACCCAGCCCCGCAGAGTACCCCGGCTGATGATGCCATACTTGCGGTGAATTTTTCGCCATTAACTGGCTGGATAGTGATGTTTTTTGTCCTCGAAAGTTTTGAATTATGCTTTGAAAATACATCCCATTTAACATCGGGGAATTCGGAAAGGAAGTTAATCAATCTTTTATCATCATACGATGGGAGGTATACGGTATAATGACCTTGATTGCTAAGCTCCTGCGTCCGCACCTGTGAACGTATGACGGGAGTAAAGATATTCTCGCGGAAAGGAGAAAAATGAAAACCATATTGAGCACTGGACGGCGCGTAATTATTTAATAACAGCTTGCCCATCATATCTGCATGCTCTGGCCGGGGCAGTCCGGGACTAAGAACCGCTGACTGATGGCTAAGTGAGATACAAGCTTTATTCTTGAAATAGCATGCCCAGGCACTAACCGGTTCGAAATCTGTAATTACAAGATTGTAATCTTCAACAGGTAAATTTTTTATCGATCGGATTAGCTTCCTGATATTCGTGCGGGCAAATGTCTTCCATAAGCTCACACCCCCGGATTTTCCAAAGATGAAGCTCAAGCCAGACAACTTATATTTTACAGAAAACGGCAGGCTTAAATCTCCCTGGCTACCGCTTACCAGAATGTCAACTTCCCCATGCTTTTGCAGACAGGGAACGATATCCAACGCACGGCTTAAATGACCATTGCCAGTCCCCTGGATTGCATAAAGTATTTTCATGTCAGCCGCGTACTAAATGGTCCGGTATGTTTATGATCTCCTTGTCGGAAAGGTGAATAAAATGATCTCATACGAAGCTGAAATATAAACCTGGATATTCCCGGCAGCCAGGTCAGGGGATTCAGATATTTAACAATTTCCATTACGCAAGTTAAAGAGGCGATATTACCCCGGGATTTATTCCTTGTAATCAGATTGTTAACATTCTAGCCAGAGTACTGTTCGACCCCGAAGGGATGTGATATCATGAAAATGCAACGGGAGGTTCCCGCTTTCGCGGGAATGACAACCCGGTTAGGGAATATGGGGAGATTCCAGCCTCCGCTGGAATCTTAGCCGGCCGCAATAAGCTTGAACACCGGTGCAACCATGCGGTTCCAAACTTCGATCCTGACGAAGGTCAGGATCTCCCAATTAACTCACTATATTTGTCATCCCAGCGAACGCTGGGACCTCTTAACCTTAACTTTATATCAAATTCCTTCAGGGTCATTCATATTTTTACTTACTTTCCCCTTCCCATCCAAAGCAAAGCGTCAATAATCAATTTGTTCTGTGTCTCGTTAACAAACTGCCACGACAGCGTCTTATTTGTGTTATCATATTTGTGCTCGTAGTCAATATCATTGTGTCCCATATTGACGTATAGCATCTTGTAATTTTTATTAGTCCACACCACAGGGTAGTAGCCGCTGTGCCAGATCTCATGCAGCTTCGGACCAGTGCCTAATGGGAAACTAGACTGATCAATTGAAAGCAGCACATTGATGTTTGGATTTGCTTTCAGGTCATTTGACCAACTATACCACTCATTGGGGGATGACTTGAATGTTCTCGGCAAGTGTTTAGTGGCGGGGTGCTTACGGTCCTCTACCTTGAGAACGGCCGATGTAGGCCTCCAGGTATTCCCTTTGTACGAGCCTGAGCCAAGAAATTCATTGTAATACCAATCCCACTTCTTCGGATCTTGTGTAAAGGCCGAAACGTGAAAGCCAATAAATCCGCCGCCGTTTTCCATATACTTTTTGAACTCTTCACGCTGCGCTGGTGGAACAACATTATCCAGAAATAAGATCGCTTTATAATCTTTCAGATACTCCGCATTGAGATTGCTCCATTTCTTCGTTGAATCATAAGTGAAATTGAACTCTTCAGCCATTTTTGGAAACCATCTGTTCGCCTCATGAGCAAAGCTGATATGTGCCTGATCCCAGTTAGCGGAATAAAAGGCAAGGACTTTGAAAGCGGGTTTTTTGTTTTGTCCGTAGGAGATGTTTGTTTTAAAGGTTAATAACAGCCCCGCATAGATTAGTGAGGTAATTGCTGATTTGAATGGCGCGCGCATTTGATATGTTTAAAATCTAAATATAAAAAGTGTTTACTGATTTCGCTATTAGGAATTATGTAGCGAATAATTTTTGGAAAGTAACGGTAGTGCTTTTGGCTGCCGCTAGTCCCGTGATCCGCTGCAAGAACCGGCGGCAAAGTTTTCGGCAAATTTAATTGGGAATCTGCCGGTTGCTTTTCGCTACTCCCGGGTTTAGTTACTCAGGACACTGCGGATAACCCTGGAACAAAATTTAAAATAAATTTTTAATACTTAGAACTTCTAAGTATACTTGATTTATGAAAGAGCTGAACAAAGATCTAATGGCAAGTTCATTAGCCCCGATCGTGTTGATGATATTAAGGGGAAGAGAAAGTTATGGCTACGAGATAATCCAGGAACTTCGTGATAAAACCAAGGGACAGCTAAGCGTGGCTGAAGGAACTCTTTATCCTATCCTTAAAAAAATGGAGGCTAAAAAATGGATTGAGAGCAATTGGAAGACTGCTGATACCGGGCGCGAAAGAAAGTACTATATGCTGACTTCTGAAGGTAAGAGAGAGCTTGAGGAGCAGTATTCACAATGGAATTTTATAAATGAATTAATCGATAAGCTATGGAATCAACCAAATTCAATCTCAGGGAGTCAGTTGACAATTACATCAGCCTGATTCAAAATCAAGGAGCACTAACCGGATCAGATGTTAGAGAACTGACGGATCATCTGTTGGATGCGATTGAGGAATTGCATAAGCATGGACTTTCCGAAGAAGAGGCATTTGTAATTGCAGCTAAGAGGTTAGGTAATGAGGAAGTTTTAACCCAGGAATATGCAAAGGTAAATCCTTCAGTAAACACCAATAAAGTATGGGCCTACCTTTTCCTTGGATATAATCTTCTTTACATGTTTTTTGCTCTGATATTTGCGTCATTCGGCGGTTTTTATTTCCTAATTTTTGAAAATTTTGGCACAAGTTCAGTTAGTGTAGGCCTGATTGCCACCATGCACCTCTTATTTAGTTGCCTGATTTTATTTCTCGTCTCTAAGAAGACATTAATTTCCTCATTTATTGACAGACAAGTTCGAATTAACCCGATGCGAATTGTCATAATATCCTTTGTACCCCAAATCGCGCTTTTCGTATTAACGCCCTTGCTCCCTATTACATTTCGTGCGATAATTTCTGTGGATCCTTTTAATTACGCTCTCCGAGAATTTAGGGGATCCATAGTCGAGTTTACATTCTACATAGCTGTGTTTAGCATTCTCGGTGGTATCTTGTCACTAATCTTTAGCATTAGCAACTCTGGAAAAATAACCCTAAAGTCATTATTTGAAAAACCGTCCATACTCTTTTTGGTTTCCTTTGGGATTCTAGTTGAGCTATTTTCTACATCCAGTCGCACTATACCTGCCCTGTATGTTTGGCAAAATGCAGTTGTATTCGGGCTTATTTATGCAGCTGCTGCTTATTTGATAACCATTTATAATGCCTCCACAAATGCACCCAAGTATCTAGTAATCTTTGCGCTTTTTGGATTCGTTACTGAATTATTATTAGGCTTTAACAAGATAGTAGAGAATGGCAACTATTACAACAATATGTTTTTTTGTCCGGCACTCCTGTCAGGACTAGTACTGGGTTGGTGGATTGGCACTGTTCACAGAAAAACTAAACTTATTCCCGACCAGACCTGAGATATTTTGCGCCGAAAGGAATAGATTTACAGAACCGGCTTAGACTCTTAATTTCTGTAATATGAAGCGCCTACTTAAAATATTTGCCATTGCATTAACTGCAATGTTTGTGTTGGTGAGCATAAACGGATCAGCACAAAACACTTCAACTAAAACGCTCCTCAAAAACGCAACCCTGATCGATGGCAATGGCGGCAAACCACTGCAAAATATTGATATCCTTATTGACGGTGAAACGATCTCGGAAATAGGCACAAATTTAAGTGCTTCGGGTGCTAAGCTGGTTAATTTAAAAGGCAAGACAGTTATGCCAGCCCTTATCAGTGCACATGTGCATGTTGGAGTAATTAAAGGTAATGAAGGTGGCGCTAAATTTTACACACGTCAAAACATTATATCGCAGCTAAAGAAATACCAGGATTATGGCATAGGAACCGTACTTGCTATGGGTACCGACAGACCGCTACTTTTCGAAACTGGTCTGCGGGATTCATCAGTGCGGGGGCTTTTGCCTGGCGCAAGATTATATTCCGCCGGATATGGCTTCAATGTTCCAGATCCAACCGTCAGCCACGATTACTTTTTAGGAAATTTATACCGCCCAGCGTCCGTTGCCGAGGTTCCGCTTATGATGGAACAGCTCGCTAAACTGAAGCCTGAAGTAGTAAAGCTTTGGGTTGATGGTAAAATGAAACCTGAGGTTTATCAGGCTATCCTGCAGGAAGCTCATAAGCATAATATAAGGGGGCTTGCACATGTCTTCTATCTTTCGGACGCCCGCAAGCTAGTAGCTTCAGGCATTGACATCTTCGGACATAGTATACGTGACAGCGTGGTTGACAATGCTTTGGTTGAGCAAATGAAGGCCAGGAATATTCCATACATCCCCACACTTACACTCGACCTTTTTGCGCATGCTTACGCGGGAAAACCATATTGGCTGAATGATAAGTTTTTTAAGAAGTCCCTTGAGCCTGGAGTTTATGAGATGCTAAGCTCCGAGAAATATCACAATGATCAGAAAGCATCATCTGCCAGTGCCCGCGCCGCCGCCGCATTTCAAATAGCCATGAAAAACGTAAAAAAGCTGCACGATGCAGGAGTGATGATCGCGCTCGGAACCGACTCCGGTTCATTTCCTTATCGTCCGCAGGGATTTGCAGAACACCTGGAACTGGAAATGCTGGTCAAGGCTGGTCTGACTCCATTGCAGGCAATAACAATCGCTACGCGAAACGCTGCTCGAGTATTGAGAATCGAAAAGAGCTTCGGTACTTTGGAGAAAGGAAAAGTTGCTGATCTAATTATTCTAGGCTCCAACCCCGTGGAAAATATTAAGAATACGAGAGATATTGAGGGGGTTTATAAAGGAGGGATGGTGGTAAGTAGGGGACAGAAATAAAGTATTAAAGCTAAGTCAATAATAAATTTCGTCCCGCTTGTAGCCGGGATGGGCAAGTACTTTTCCTGCAGCAGAAAAGTACCAACCTGCCTGCCGGCAGGCAGGAATGCCGCCGCTGCGCCTGATGCTATTAAAGCTAGTGCTTTGGCTTGGCATGTGATTGCCGCACCAGCCCTGCCTACCGGCAGGCAGGCAATGCGGAATGACGGTGAACGGAGATTCAGTGCTTAGGCTCAAGAAGCGTACACATAGCCTAGCTGGTGGATTGATGTGCGCCTGCGGCCCGCGGTATGTCGTTAGGTACGCGTGTAGCTGACACTAATAGATCTTCAAACTCTGCAAGTTGCAGAACTCGCCCTCCTGAGATTTCGAAGCAAAGGCGCGTTTTAGACCCATAAACTCATTGCCATTGTTTGCCAGCCTTTAAGCAATGCAGAAGTGTTGCAGTCGCATTCAGTTTCGCACTGACTTTCACACGGCTTGTATTGCGCCTTGGGGCTAAAATGTGGATTTGCAAGAAATATCAGGCAGGCGCGGCTGTTACTCGTTTTTGTTTGTTGTTTTTTAAGGCACTCGTGGTCTCCCGCTGGTCGGCATGCCTACTTTCCAGCTGAAGGGACCTCCGGAGGAAGCTTGAGGGCCCTTGAAAACAATTAAACGACCGAAAAACGTAGGTGCCAGTCCGCCGGCACAAGGAGGAATAAATTATTTTTACCCGAAGGAAGGATAATAGGTACCCGCTGCCATGAGCAGATAAAAAATATTAGGCGAAGTCAATCTTGCAACAACCCGCAACAATTCTTGCATGATCTTGCAGGAATAGACAAAAAGTTTCTATCTTCATTATTAATAAGCCCTGCATCTACCTATGTTCAAATCTACCTTCTGCCTTTCACTGCTGGTCTTATTACTTTTTAAACTACAATTAACAGCTCAGCCCGTGGCTCACCAGATCACCGGGCAGGTTGTTGATGAATCACAGCGGCCGCTTCCTGCAGCCACTGTGATTCTTTCTGATCTGCAGGGTAAACAATTCTCTAAAGTATCGACGGATATAAATGGGCGTTTCAAAGTTTTAGTCGACGTAAAGGGTGAAGTCAATCTAAGTATCAGTTTTACAGGATATAAAACATACCAGACAGTATTAAGCTTAAATAGCAGTAAAGATCTTAGTCTTATAAGATTAGTGCCAGGCGAAAATTCTCTCGCTGAGGTAGTTGTTCAGGCTAAGCAGGACTTGATTGAGCTTGAGGGCGGAAGCATAATCTACAATGTTTCAAAAAGCATTGATGCACAGGGAGCCACAGCACTTGATGCGATAAAAAAGGCACCGGGAATTTACGTGGATAATAACAATACCATAACTCTTAATGGCAAACAGGGAGCGATGATATTATTAGACGGTAAGCAGACTTATATGTCGGGACAAGAACTGACCGACCTGCTTCGCTCGATGCCTTCTTCGGGTATCAGATCTGTTGAAATCATCAACAGTCCGACGGCAAAATATGATGCTGCGGGTTCGGCAGGAATCATTAATATCAAAACTCTTAAATCACAGATTAAAGGTTTTAACGGTAATCTGACGACAGGTTTGGCTTACGGCGTCCACGTACGTCAAAATCAGGATCTCTCGTTAAACTACCGAAAAAACAAGGTCAACGTTTACGGAGCCTACAATCATTTCCTGGGATACTATTCTTATCTCTACGGATCCGACAGGATCCAGAACGCTAAAACCTACGACAGCTTTACCGATGACACCGATAAGAGGAACAGGATGGGCAGTCGGTTTGGTGCGGATGTCACACTCGATAAAAAGAATACCCTGGGAGTCCTGCTGACGGGCAACTTTATTTTTGGAGGAGGACTAACTGATACAAAAACTGATATAGGCAACGCTGTATCTCCCGCAACTGTTCAGGTCCTGGATGCGGTTAACGATTACTATCACCAGCTGACTCAGCGTTACAACATGAACCTCAACTATAAGTACGAAGATACACTGGGCAGAATCATTAATGTGGATGCAGATTATGGTTATTTCAAGAAAACAAATGGTAACCTTCAATCGAATATTTACTCCGGAGGGCAGAACAATATTATTAGTGAGAACTATTACAGGTCCCTAAACGCTATAGATATAAATCTGAAAGCCTTTAAATTTGACTATACTACCAATCTGGGTAAGAGTAAGCTTGAGACTGGCATGAAATTCTCCGACATCAGTGCTGACAACGACTCGAAGTTCCTGCATGTATTATCTGCCAAAGATAGTCTGGACGACCGCCGTTCCAATGCATTCGCATACGATGAGCGAATAACCAGTGGCTATGTGAATTTGAAACGCAATTACGCAAAGTGGAGCCTGCAGGGTGGCCTCCGTTTGGAAAATTCCTCATCATTAGGTCAGCTTCGGTTCAAATCGGCTGGCTCTCATCAGCAGGACAATATCCGGCGCAGCTACCTAAACCTTTTTCCGTCTGTAAGCGCGTCATATAAAGCTTCCGCCAGCCATAATTTTTCACTCGGATATTCCAGGAGAATCGACAGGCCCGCCTACCAGGATCTGAACCCTTTCGTTTACATGCTCGATGAGCTTAATTTTTGGCAAGGCAACCCATTTCTGCAGCCGCAGTTATCTCATCGCGGCTCGCTGACATATGCTTATAAAAGCGCTACCATTGTCGGTCTGACCCTTGCGCATACTGATCAGTACAGCACACAAATTACCGATACCCTCGATGTAAACAAGGTCATGCTGGTTTACCGGAATCTTGGGATCCAGAATAACCTGTCCCTCTCACTAACCCAAAATGTTTCACCAGCAAAGTGGTGGGATATTTCGTTTAATAGTACCCTTTACCAGATAAGGAATAAAATTTCATTCGACCAGTATCGCGACTTTGACCTAAAGCAAGCCGCAGCGCGCATGAACCTGCAGCAGACATTCAAACTGCCGAATAAATTCACGGCTGAAATCTCCGGCGCCTTTACATCAAGAAGACTTACCGGAGCGAACAATATCAGCCGATCATTGAGCCAAATAGATCTTGGTTTGCAAAAGAGTATCTTTAATTCAAAAGGAATGCTAAGGCTAGTTTTGAACGATATTTACCAGGGAAACAGAGGCAATTCTGTTCAACGTTACGAAGGCTTCTACATGCGCAGCTACAGCTACTACGAAAGTCGCCAGTTGCGGCTTAATTTCACTTATAAATTTGCGGATGCGAGTGTGAAAGGTCCAAGGTCGAGGAATTCTGCGCTGGGGGATGAGAATGGGAGGATAAAGTAATTGAGATCCGATAGCTATCGGATGGAGAATTGAAAAAAACAATGGGGATTCGGAGGAATTGTTATTCGATTTAATCGGGGAACATTTCCTTCCACATAATTATATACCTTAGTCGAACGTTCCTTTTTAAATACCTAAATGAAAATGACCTTAATCCTAACCTTCCTTCTGGCTGTTTTCGCTGCATGCAGCAATACTGATCTTCCAAAAGAAAAAGCTGATTCTGCTAAGATTGCAAACCAGACTACTCGTCAGGCGGCTATTATTACCGGTGCACAACAGGTCGATAAATACCTGCCCATGCTGAAAGGCAAAAAGGTGGCGCTGGCTATTAACAACACTTCGGTAATCGATGGCAAACTTAGTATGGATACCTTGCTGAAGCTAGGAGTGAACATCGTCAAAGGTTTCGGTCCTGAGCATGGATTCCGCGGAAAGGCCAGTGCAGGTGCAAAAATAGGTGATGAAACAGACGAGAAAACCGGCGTGCCTCTCATATCCTTATACGGCTCAAAATACAAGCCTACAAAGGCAGATATGCAGGGAATAGATGTCATGGTCTTCGATATGCAGGATGTTGGCGTTCGCTTCTACACTTATCTTTCAACACTGCATTACATTATGGAAGCCTGTGCGGAGAATAATGTTGATCTGATCGTTCTTGACCGCCCGAATCCTAACGACGGCTATGTTGACGGACCCGTTCGCGAACCTGATCAGGAATCATTCGTCGGAAAGCACGCAATTCCAATCCTTCACGGTCTTACATTTGGTGAATATGCCGGTATGATCAATGGGGAAGGCTGGCTTCCGGGAAAGGCGAAAAGTAAGCTGACCGTGATTAAAATGCAAAACTATAACCACGGTAAACCATACATTCTCCCTATTGCACCCTCACCAAATCTAAATACACAGCAATCCATACTACTTTATCCTTCATTGTGCCTTTTTGAAGGTACAGTGATCAGCCAGGGGCGTGGAACTCTATATCCTTTCACCGTTCTTGGCAATCCTGAACTGAAAGGTAAATATGACTTCTCGTTCAAGCCAGTTTCTATACCCGGAATGAGTGAAAGTCCACCGCATATGGACAAAGATTGTTACGGAATTGATTTGAGAACGTACGACACTGGTACTTTTGCAAAAACCGGACGGATCAACCTTACCTGGCTCAAGCAGTTCTACGCAGATTATCCTAATAAAGCACAGTTCTTTCGTGCGGCAAACTTTGATCGGCTGGCTGGTACTAGCAAACTTAGAACCCAGATCATCGAAGGAAAATCTGAAGAGGAGATCCGTCAAAGCTGGGAACCGGCTTTGGGGCAGTATAAGGAGACGAGGAAGAAGTATCTGCTCTACTAGTTGACAGTTGACAGTGGACGGTTGACAATGTCGTTCTGACGAATAAACCGTCAACAAGATTTCTCTTTTCATGAATAAAACGTGTGTCGAACCGATTAGGTACGTATGCTAACTGTCAACTGTCAACTGTCAGCTTTGAACTGTCAACTTTTTCCCTATCTTAATGCTGTTAAACAACACCAGCCTCTGAATGTCCCTGAGATATTGTCTCTCCCTGCTTATTTTTTTCCTGTTGGCAACGGTAGCGATCGCTCAGCCAAAAATCACGGGATTCGCACCAAATCGCGGACCGGCAGGGATTAACGTTACCTTGGTTGGAAATTTCAACGCTGTACTTACAAATAACATAGTCTATTTTGGTGCTGTTAGGGGGCGTGTAATTGGTGGTTCGCTTTCTACATTGCTTGTAAACGTTCCGCCGGGAGTAAGTCACGAGGCAGTATCAGTTTTAGATATTGCTACGGGTTTAACTGGATTTGCAAGACATCCATTTGTGATGAACTACAACGGAACATCCAGTCTTACTCCTGCTTCTTTTCCCAGCAGAAATGACTTCGCTGCACAAAACAATATAACAGGAATTGCGATTGCAGACCTCAACAACGACCCTAAGCCTGACATCATCACGGCCAATGGTAGTTCGCTCAATATCTCTGTTCTTCAAAATGCTAGCTCCGTAGGCAGTGTTAAATTTAACACGCATATCGACTTCCCCATTTCTTCCTCAGGCATTCTGGGGGCTATTGCTCTTGCCGACTTCGATGGCGATGGTCGCAAAGATGTTGTAGTTGCAAATGTTTCGCAGAACAAGATCATTGTTTTAAAGAATGTAACTACTAGTCAGGGGCCTGTAAATTTCACTAACAAGATCGAATTTGAAACAGGTAATGAGCCGCATTCCATAGCCACTGCAGATTTTGACCTGGATGGGAAGATTGACATAGCAGTTTCAAATACGAAGTCTGGAACAATATCGGTATACCGTAATATTTCCAGCCCCCAGGCCATCGACTTTGCCTCAAAAGTGGATGCACAATCTGGCGGAAATGTGAAAGGCATTTCACTGACCGACGTGGATGCCGACGGCCGGGTAGATATTGTGGCAGCGAATCAGCTCCCAAGTGGTATATCGGTAATTCGTAATATAGGGAATTCAAATATTGGTTTTGCACTACGGTTTGATTTCCCCGGAGGTAGTCAGTTGGAAGATATTGCAGCTGGCGACATGAATGGTGATGATCAGATTGACGTGGTGTCTACCAGTAAAGGGAACCCGGTGAACAATGTGACAATTTTCCGGAATACCAATAACGTAAAGTTGATGAGCTTCCTTCCCGGCCCTGATCTTTCTACAAATGCTTCCGCAATCGGTGTAGATCTGGCTGACCTTAACGGAGACAGCTATGTCGATATAGGCATTGCAAACAATTCATCAAACAGTATTTCGTTATTCAGCAACATTGGAACGGGTGGCAATATGGTCTTTGAGCCTCCGGTAAATTATGCAGCCGGTCAGAATCCGGGACCAATTGCCATGTGCGATTTTGATCTTGATGGGAAAACTGATATTGCAGTAGCGAATAGCGGCAGCAATCTTGTGTCGGTTTATCTTAATGAAAATTCTCCCTGTCCCACAAAAGCAACTTTGGGCGGATCCGAATGCATTGGCGGAAAACTGTCCGTGAGTTCCAGTCAGCCTCCTACCGCAATTTCCTGGCTCCTTAACGGACAAACGATTGCTGGTCAACAGGGAGCCGATCATACGATCCTCAAGACAGGAAGCTACACAGCAGTGGTAACCTTTGCCGGTGGATGTTCTGTAACAACGAATCCTGTTTGGATAGGAGAGAATAAAGCCGAAGTAAAGCTCACGGTAAATTCTGCAGCCTTATGCTCGTCCACTACATCGGTATTTAACGTATCAGCAGCGGGGGCAAGCGCTGCAACCATTTATCAATGGAAAATAAATGGAGTTAATTCAGGAGTGCTAACCACTTCTGTTACATTCTCGCCCACTGGTTTAAAGGTTGGCGATCAGGTGAGCGTTGAAGCCTTCGTAGCAAATGCTTGCGGGACGATATTCCCTGCTGCCAGTAACGTCATCACTATGACTCCTCCTTCTTTAGAGGCGCCTGCAATTATCATCCGGACAGACAACACAGAGGTCTGTACTGGCGCGAATGTCATATTTACACTTTTGGCAACTTATGCCGGCTCAGCTCCGTCCTACCAATGGATGCGAAATGGAGTAGCCATACCCGGAGCTACTGCTGGTATCTTAAATATAAGCCAGCTCGCTGATGGCGACCGGATCAGCTGTGACGTAACGAGCAATGATCCCTGCCAGGCAATTACCCAGGCCAAAAGCAATGAGATAAAGATCGCTATCATGTCGACTCCAGCGCCAGAGATTACTATCATGAGTAATGCGAAGCTTGTCTATAATGGGGCTGCAGTCACATTCACAGCATCCACACAAAACGCAGGGCCTCAGCCGGAGTATGAATGGCTGGTTAATGGAATAAAGTCGGGAACTAATGCCCCTGTTTTTGTTACCCGTGAATTGCAGGAAGGGGATGTGGTAGAGTGCCGGCTGCTAAGCAACTTGAACCTTGCATGTAAAGGAATTGAAACTGTCTTATCAAATGCTATCGCGATTTCGATCACCGACATTACAACAGTTGAGCCGCCTAGCGCTTTTTCGCCAAATGGCGATGCAGTAAACGATACCTGGGAGATCCCTGGAATAAGTGCCTTCCCCGAAAGCCGGATTAAAGTGTTCAATCGCTACGGATCAGAAGTCTACAATTCTGTCGGCTACGAAAAACCCTGGACTGGAGAGTATAATGGCGCAGTTATCCCCGTCGGCGTATATTACTACTGGATAGTTCTTGGTAATGGAACCACGGTTAAAGGGAATGTGACGGTGTTGAGGTGAGGAACGTTATACGTTATACGTTGTACGTTATACGTTCACGTGTTAATGCTTAAGTTATTGGTTGTAAGTGTAAAGTATAATACAGTTTATAGTAACTTCCAACTTCCAACCTACAACCTACAACTCTTTCCAAGCGTCTAGATACGTACAACGTATAACGTACAACGTACTACTCCTTCCCCATATACTTAATCTGACTATACTCCACCGCACAATCCTGTCCTACCGGGGATTGAGAGTAAAACCCAATCATCATATTATCAGTCTTATGATAAACAAAATTACGGACCACCTCCCATTGCCTGCCATCCTGTGAGGTGAGGAAAGTAAAGACGCGGCCGACCTTGGTCACGCGAAGATAGATCTCCCGGTTCTGCGGTATATTAAAATAGCTGTCGTCTGTGATCTTGTTTTTAACTACTGAATTTCCCAGGATCAATTTATCGCCAGTATATTGAAACAGGATTTTCGCCCAATTATCCTTGTCGCTGTAAACCAGCACAGCACCGCCATCATACCTGCCTTCAAAATCAGGTTTAACCTTTGCAGAGAAGTCGAAATCTTTTGCAGGAGTAAAGAGCAGTTTCGGAGCATTGTTGAAAAAGGCCGTCCCGCTAGCCGGATTATGCAGGTCAGTTTTCTCGCCGGCTGTCACGATCAGGGCGCTGTCAGAAAGGATTTTTACCTCCTTCATCTTGTCGATCACTATGAATGGTGGCATTGCTTTGATGGAACCGGAATAAACTTCTGGGTTTTGTGCTTTTAAGAGCGTCGGAATTAGGAGGAGGAGGGTTATTAACCGGGACATCTTGTTTAGTTGACAGTGGACAGTTGACAGCGACGAGGGATTTCAACCTGACGTACCTTCTCAGATTTAAATTCTCACTACTAAGTTAATCAATGCGAATAACTTTTAATGCGTTTAGAAACAGTCAACTCTCAACTCCTTTGCAGCGTTTAGTAATTATCAACCGTCCGCTAGTTGGAGCGTTTAGAAACTGTCAACCGTCAACTTTCAACTGTCCACTAGTTGGAGCGTTTAGAAACTTTCCACTTTCCACTTTCCACTATCAACCGTCCACAAGTTGCAGCGTTTAGAAACTGTCAACTGTCAACCGTCAACTTACAACCGTCCGCTAGTTGGAGCGTTTAGAAACTTTCCACTTTCCACTTTCCACTTTCCACTGTCAACCGTCAACCGTCCACTGACTTTAGTTCTGCTTAAGAATATACCTTTCCCTCGCCTCCAGCACCGCCTTCATATTATCATTCGCCCAGTTCGATAAACTAATAAGCTCGACTACCAAACTCCTGCCGAGGGTTGTTAATTCATATTCAACTTTTGGTGGGATCTGAGGGAATATGGTGCGCGTAACAAATCCGTCTTCTTCAAGGGTCCGGAGAGTTACAGTCAGCATTCTTTGTGAGATGCCTTCAACCTGATTCTTGAGTTCAGTAAACCGCAGCTTATCACTCTTACCTAATATGATCAGGGTATGCATAGTCCACTTATCGCTTATCCGCGCCAGCACATCCGTAATGGGACAATCATTTGTCTTTTTGACGTCACAAAAGTGATTTATGATTTCTTCCTTGCTGCCTTTTTCGGCTAATTCTCCATTAGTTACCTTCATACAACTGGGTATTATTAGTGTTCCTTATTGTGTAGTCCAAAGTTACTAAATAATTTTGAGTTATTAAAAGTAACTAACATATCAGGAATAACCATGGATATCATATCAACATTGAACTGGCGGCATGCTGCAAAAGCGATGACAGGCGCCACTATCCCACAGGAAAAAATAGACGTAATTTTAGAAAGCATCCGCTTGTCGGCTTCATCAATGGGTTTGCAGCCTTACAAGGTTATAGTGATAAGCGACAAGGAGCTGTTAGAAAAGATAGAACCAATCGCGATGAATCAACCTCAGATCTCTAAAGCTTCACACCTGATAGTGTTTGCAGCCTGGGAACGCGTAACTGAATCGCATGTGGATGCTTTTATTAAAAATATGGCTGATGTCCGCAATGTCGAAGAATCGTCACTTGCACAGATGAGAGCTTACGGGATGAATATGGTGGCACAGTCGCCGGAGGATAGTTTCAGGTGGACAGCCCGTCAAACTTATATCGCACTGGGTACCGCACTTGTTGCCGCCGCTTCCGTGCAGGTTGACAGCACCCCCATGGAGGGTTTTTATAACGACCAGCTTGATGAGTTGCTGGGATTGAAGGAGCTGGGTTTAAAGAGCGTCTCCATCTTACCATTAGGATACAGGGATGAGGAAAAGGATTGGCTGGCGCCGCTGAAAAAGGTTAGGACGCCGAAGGAGGAGTTGTTTGTATTTGATGAGGAATTGGTAGGTTGAGTTTTACGTTGTACGTGATACGTTATACGTTTTCTAAACGCTGCGAAAAAGTTACCGATAACTATAGACGTTTACACGTGAACTTATAACGTATCACGTACAACGTATAACTTTAAGCGTTAACACGTGAACGTACAACGTATCACGTAAAACGTACAACTTTTTTCCTATTTTGCTTCCACCTAAACCACCATCACATGATCACCAAAGGACGCCTGGAAGCATTCAGCGATGCCGTTATCGCCATCATCATCACCATTATGGTATTGGAACTTAAAGTTCCTCACGATGCCAGCGTGGAAGCATTAAAGCCACTGATCCCCATTTTTATAAGCTACATATTAAGCTTTATTTATATCGGCATTTACTGGAACAATCATCATCATATGCTGCACGCAGCTAAATCCGTAAATGGAAGGGTCCTCTGGGCGAATATGCATTTACTGTTCTGGCTTTCAATGATACCATTTGTGACAGCATGGATGGGGGAGAATCACTTTGAAATGTGGCCGGTTGTATTCTACGGGATCGTATTAATCCTGAATTCAATTGCATATTACATTTTAGCGCAAACTCTTGTAAAACATCATGGTAAAGATTCGCTGATAGCAACTGCTGTAGGTCACGACCGGAAAGGTAAAGTCTCAACTGCGCTGTATGCGGTTGGTATTGGCTTAGCCTTTGTGAACGCCTGGATTGGGATTGCTGTGTATACTGTTGTAGCTATTATTTGGTTAATACCGGATACGAGGATTGAGAGGGTGCTGGTTGAAGGTGAGAAGCATTAATTTTTCCGCTCATGGCCGTGGAATGGCCTAGTTCTTTTGCTTTAGGTCAAAAGAACCAAAACCCCACCGCTGCGTCTGCTGCTTCGGAAGCCACTACTGAGGCTCGGGTTGTGCAATCCGCACGAGCCGAGGCGGATAAAAACGTCAACGGAGATTCAGTGGTTTGGCTCAAGAAACGCACACACCGTTTAGCTGGTGTAGAAGTGCTGGCCTGCGGTCCGCGGTGTGTAGGTCTCCAGCTCCCCTTTTTTCAAGGGGAGCTGTCAGCTTCTTCAGCTGACTGAGGGGTCTATTCGCCCAGTGTCCCTATCTGGAGCCGGGTCCGAATGGCTTCAGCCGGGCGGAGGGGGAAGATAAAATTCTCAATCAAAACGCTATTTTAGCAATAAAAAACCTCCTTGCCCGAACCAGATCAAATTTCAAAAAAACGCTTAAAAGCAATCTTTGGCGGCAGCATCGGCAACCTCGTCGAATGGTACGACTGGTACGCCTACTCCGCATTTGCCTTATACTTTTCTGCTTCCTTTTTCCCTGCCGGGGATAAGACTGCACAGCTGCTGAATACCGCGGGTGTTTTTGCATTGGGATTTCTGATGCGGCCTATCGGTGGCTGGATGTTTGGCCGGATTGCGGATAAAGTAGGTCGCAAGCAGAGCATGACGCTTTCAGTGTTATTAATGTCCTTCGGTTCCCTGCTGATTGCTTTTATTCCAACATATAAGGATATCGGTATCGTCGCGCCGACCGTACTGCTCATCGCCAGGTTATTGCAGGGATTGAGTGTCGGCGGCGAGTACGGTGTTTCGGCAACTTACCTCAGCGAAATGGCCAGCAAGAACCGGCGAGGCTTCTATTCAAGCTTTCAATATGTTACCCTGATCGGCGGACAGTTAATTGCGCTCGGCATTCAGCTCATATTGCAGCGCTGGCTTTTAACCGAAGAGGAACTTCATGACTGGGGCTGGCGAATTCCCTTTATCATCGGGGCTATCCTTTCATTAGTCGCCCTTTACCTTCGCCAGAGCCTGTACGAAACCAAAGCCTTCGAAGCCCAGAGAAATAAACCCGACGAGCGCAAAGGAACAATTAAAGAATTGCTGAAACATCCCCGTGCCCTGTTGACCGTCATCGGCCTCACCATGGGTGGAACCCTCGCGTTCTACACCTACACCACTTACATGCAAAAATTCCTGGTGAATACCGTGCATCTCAGTAAAAGCGAATCTACCCTCATCTCCTTCTGGAGCATGCTGATCTTCGCCCTGATGCAGCCCGCATTCGGTGCCCTGTCCGATCGTATCGGCCGCCGCCCTCTGCTCATCGGCTTTGGGGTTTTGGGAACAATATTTACTGTGCCACTGCTCACCACTCTCGGCCAAACCACCTCACAATACCAGGCATTCTTCCTCCTCCTCGCCGGACTGATAATCGTAAGCGGCTACACCAGTATCAATGCCATCGTTAAAGCCGAACTTTTCCCAGCCCAGATCCGGGCTCTGGGTGTAGGACTACCCTATGCGCTTACAGTAGCGATCTTCGGCGGTACTGCTGAGTACGTTGCCTTGTGGTTAAAAGGAATCGGAAATGAGGAATGGTTTTACTGGTATATCACCGGGTGTATATTCTTGTCGCTGATTGTTTATGTGGGGATGAGGGATACGAAGGAGACGTCGGAGTTGGAGAAGGATGTGCAGGGATAATATGTATTGCCAAATCTTTTATGCTACAATAATTCTTTTTGTAGTAGCTTACAACTTAACGCTGTGTAGATGACAAGATTTTTTTATTCCAGTTCTATTAGTTCCTTTTTAGAAGCACCAGAAAATGAAATACTCGGAATCCTTGCCAAGAATAATGAATTCGCGCTAGAGCAAACACAACGAGATGCTTGGCAACAGGAAATTGAAATACTAAAGACTTCGCTAAAGTCATTTACAGGGGGGGTGTTCTTTGAGTACGCCATTCCAAGAATGGGACGAAGGGTGGACGTTATACTAATTATTCAAAGTGTGATATTTGTTGTCGAATTCAAAATTGGAGAAAAGGATTTTCTTTCTAGCGCTATCGACCAAGTATGGGATTACTCGCTTGATCTGAGAAATTTCCACGAGACCAGCCAGAATAATTTAATTGCTCCAATTTTAGTTGCAACTGCAGCAAGATCCATTCCTTATAATCTCTATGAAGATACTGCAAACGATAACTTATTGGTGCCGATAAAAGCAAATTCTACTACTCTTACCAGTAGCATCGAAAACGTACTGTCCGTTTCGAAAGGTAACCCAATCTTTATGGAAGAATGGAGCAATGGTAGATATTCACCCACACCGACCATTATTGAAGCTGCAATTGCGCTATATAGCGAACATTCAGTAATCGATATATCAAGGAGCGACGCTAGTGCTATTAATTTAACTGAGACAAGTAATGCTGTTTCAGAAGTTATTCGGGACGCGAAATCTAATTCAAAAAAAGCTATTTGTTTTGTTACAGGCGTTCCGGGGGCTGGTAAGACTTTAGTGGGGCTAGATATTGCGACACAAAACTTGAGCAAAAATGACAATTCCACTTCAGTATTTTTATCTGGAAACGGCCCCCTAGTAGCTGTACTCAGGGAAGCATTAACAAGAGACAAGGTTCGAAGGGAAAAACTAAACGGTAATAAAATAACGAAGGGAGAAGCCTTGCGGGGTGTGAAGACATTTATCCAAAATATACATCATTTCAGAGATGAATGTTTAGTTGATGAGAGTAGGGCTCCCTTTGATCATGTGGCTATTTTTGATGAAGCTCAACGAGCATGGGATCAAGTCCAAACGGCAAATTTCATGCAAAGGAAAAAAGGCAAGCCAGGCTTTACTTTTTCCGAGCCAGAATTTTTGATCTCATGTTTAGACCGTCATAAAGATTGGGCTGTTATTGTTTGCTTGGTTGGCGGAGGCCAAGAAATTCACACTGGGGAGGGAGGCATAGCCGAGTGGATCGCATCATTAAATCGATCGTTCCCTCATTGGGAAGTGAATATTTCCTCGAGATTGATGGATAGCGAATACGCTGCTGGAAAAGCATTGCAGTTATTCACAAACAAGTCGTCTGTTTCCGTGACGGATGAGTTGCATCTTGCAGTTTCGATGAGATCTTTCCGTGCAGAAAATGTATCCCATTTGGTAAAAAGCATATTGGATTTTGAAATTACAGAAGCTCAAAAGAACTTAGCATTAATTAAAGACAAATACCCTTTGGTACTTACCAGAGATCTAGCAAAGGCCAAAGCATGGTTAAAGTCGAACGCTCGTGGAACAGAGCGGTATGGTATTGTTGCTTCGTCGCAAGCTCAAAGGTTGAAACCATATGCGATCGATATTAGAGTTCCCATCGATCCAGTACATTGGTTTTTGGATCCGAAAGAAGATGTAAGGTCTTCGTATTATCTCGAAGATGCGGCAACAGAATTCCAAGTGCAAGGTTTAGAATTGGATTGGGCTTGCGTCACTTGGGACGGTGATTTCCGTTACTCCGATGATGGTTGGGCTCCCTTTTCGTTCGTTGGAGACAAATGGCAAAACATTAAAAAAGAAGCACGACAACAATATATCAAAAACGCATACAGAGTCCTTTTGACGAGGGCTAGACAAGGTATGGTGATCGTCGTGCCTTTCGGGAGTAGTGAAGACAACACGAGAAGGCCGGAATATTATGATGGGACATTTAATTATCTTCAGAGTATCGATTTGGAAATGATTTAGTTGAGGTCTATTTCAAGATTCAACCTGCCGAAAATACTTATTGAACATTTTCGTTTTTAAAAGGGTGTCAAAGAACTACTAGATGTTACACTTCATCTGATGCACACACCCAAATATCCCCAACTTCCATCCCAACTCTCAAATTTTGACCGAAAATGACCGAAAATGACCGCCTGACCAGTCAAAATTTAGTCAAAACAGGGGTCAAATCTGTGTTTTGTTCGTACCTCCTTCGTACCTTGTTCGTCTAACATGCCGTTTAGACTACCGCCAGCGCAATATGAGACGAACATGGTACGAACTTGGACACTACTTGGTACGAAGGAGGTATGGGGAGGTGGGAGCCTTGATACTTAATACTTGATATTCAATACCACTCCCATTCGCAAACCTCATCGTCCCTTTCCCGTAATCACAGCTTTTAAAAAGAGTACTTTCAGACCTTTGTGTAAACCCCTTAGTGTAAAAAGAGCTTCAGTGTGTTTTATATTTCCGGCAGTCCGGACAAAAAAATTTCAAACAGAGAAACTTGGAACTTTTTTCGACCTGTCTCTTACAAATTTAACTTTGATGATCACGTCGCGTGTTTACCTCCTTTTTTGCTAAATTTTAACCGTTCTGGGGAAGTTTCTGGCAGTTGGTGATAACTTGTGTGGTTGGGCTTCCAAATTTGCTTAAAGAGCTTTATTTAAGGTCGAGATTAAAAATCTGTTAAAATCGCCCATTAATGGGCTTTTAAGGCCGTTTTTCTTCAAAAGCTGAAATATTCCTTCGACAAAATGACGATTTCTTCGACTGTTCTTCGACTGCGCTTCGACTCGGCTTCGACTGCTGTTCGACTCGCGTTCGAGACAGATTCGAGACAGGTTCGAGACAGATTCGGGAAGGCTTCGTGTATTCTTCGCTTGTTCATCGACCCGGCTTTTGGAGGGCTTTGTGTATTTTAGTGAGTTTGTTTTGGCCTCGATCAGGGGAGCTTCGACGGCATCCGAAAAGATTCCGAAAGGGAGTTGAAGAATTGGGGGAGGTGGGGCGAATTTGTGTGGTATCTGTCTTCCCTCTGTCCCGTATTTGGGTTGGAAGATGGTGTAAAAGATCAAAAAAGCCCCTCAGTCAGGCGAAGAGCCTGACAGCTCCCCTTGGCAGGGGAGCACTAACGTACACACCGTAATCCTATTAATCCTAGTTCAGTTTTAAGCATCAGTAATCCTTTAAATCCTATCATCCTATAAATCCTAATCCAAACAATTAATCCTATTCCAGACAATTAAATCCTATCATCCAATAAATCCTAATCATCCTAATCACCGTTCCCTAAATTCACAAAACTAAATCCAACAAAAATTCGTAGTACCTATTGGAAGTGGTTGAGATTTACACTCTTAAGCAGAATATTGCGGAAATATATAAATGAAAATATATACATTCGCACCCTGCTTTTACCAAAAGAAAAACATCTTAATGAGATCAGATAATCGCTTAAAAAGAGTCTGGGTCGAATTAGTGGGCGAGAGTGCCGAGTTTCGTAATGTCAATATAGCTGTCAATTCAATATGCGTAATAACCTGCGGGTTATTATTTATAATGATGGTCTCGGATCTCATGTTGGGATTGTATGAGGTCTCAGCAATTGTTGGAGGACTGATACTGATCAACGCAATACTGTTTTACTTCTCGCGATACAAGAAGAAGTACAATCCAGTTATCCTGATCTACACTATCGTAAGTTACATTGCGCTTGGGCTTAGTTTCGTATTTAACTTTGGGATAAATGGTCCTACCGTCCTTGGATTTTTTCTTACTTTTTTGCTGCTGGTAGCAATAGTAAAAAGGAAATACCATTTATCTATTGCTATCGTTCATACGGCCTTTCTGGTAGCATTGTATTTTGCGGAGTATGTACTGCCGCACTGGTTTATTGGAGGGTATTCGTCGGATCTTATCCGGATTGCCGACTGGTCTATTGCTTATATGATCTGCCTGGCATTTACTTATTTTATAGTGATGTTTCTGAGGGATAGTTATAAGCGAGAGCGGATCCTGGCACAGCAGCAAGCCATGGATATCACCGAGCAAAATGAGAGGTTGAAGAATCTGATCGCAGAAAAGGATAAGCTGTTTTCCCTGATCTCTCATGATATTGCATCTCCGCTGACCCTCATTCAGGGCTACCTGGAGATGCTGGGCGATGATATTCCAGCTGATCAGCAAAGGGAGGTCCGGGAAGGTCTTTTATCACTTACCCGGCGTACTTCTGATATGCTCGTCAATATGCTTACCTGGTCTAAAAGCCAGATGAAAGGTGTAAAGATCAACACGCAGTCTTTTAACGTGAACGAGCTCTTGCAAAAAAACCTGCCTCTTTATCATTCAATCGCCGAGGCGAAAGATATACGGATCGACACATCAGCGTGTAATGATGTGATTATACATGCGGACGAGGAGATGACCAAAGCCATTTTTAGAAATTTACTCAGCAACGCCATAAAATTCACCCCTTCTGATGGAGAAATAAGGCTGGCAATAGAAAGGAACGGATCGCTGTGCTACATCCATGTATCGGATAACGGAATCGGCATGTCGCCCGAAAAGCAGAAAGAGCTTTTTACCCTTAATTCCAAAGCGACATACGGAACCCACAACGAGACTGGTGTAGGACTAGGCCTGGTGCTGTGCAAGGAATTCGCAGAATTGCAAAAGGGAATTATAAGAGTGGAGAGTGCCGAGAATGAGGGGTCGAGGTTTACGGTGGGACTACCATTAGGTTAGAGCCAAGTATCAAGAATCAAGAATCAAGACTTGGGGGAGGTGGTTTTGGGGTTTGCCGAAACTATTATTACGAATTGAGAATTGAGAATTGAGAATTGCGGCGGGGAGCTGGCTTTGTCGATTGTCTTAGTGGAGAACTAAGGCGATGAATAAAAATTACAAATTACCAATGAACGAGCATGTGGCCTGTGAATGCATCGTTTAAGTGGTCAGGATGACTTTAATATTTAATAACACTTCTTCTAATTGAATGTCCTCGTCACGGGTCCCTAACCACGAATCTTGATACTTGATACTTGCTACCTAATACTAAACAGCCACGTGCTGCAATATCGCCACCACCTTATCAGACAATATCTCGACATCGTGATGCTCGTACAACGGGATTGCCATAAAATCACCTTCTTCCATATAGCGTACCTGATTTCCCACGGTACATTTACATCGCCCTTTCAGGATCAGGAAGCTTTCGTGTGATTCTTCGTGAACTTCATCCGGAATATGAGTATTGGTAACAACCAGCATCTGTACAACATTCTCAGATTGCTGCAGCACTGATGTGAAAACAGTGTTTTGTTCAATCTGCTCCGGGATCATATCTTTTACAAGATCGAGCCATTTGCCGTGATCAGAAAAAGAATTGATTAGCGGTAGGTCCTGCAAATTCATTTCCTTCTCTTTTTCCAGATTAGTGATACTTTCACTGATCTTATCCTTTACATGAGGGGGTGGCGCTATGCTCTGACTGTGTGCATATCTCTCCAGCGCCGACTGAATCTGGTCGAGTTCAGCGCGAATCTCCGGAAACACTGATAGCATGCGCTCCACCTCTTCCCGCTCATTAGGGTCGAGCTGGTCGAGGGCATAGAGTTCAAGGATGCCGCTTTCTATGTAAGACTGGAGGTTCATGGATTAGTGGCTGCAAAGGTAGGAATAAATTGGGATACGAGATACGAGCTGCGAGATATGAGTTTTTGCTTTTCGGTGAAAGAACGAGAGATTGCTTCGCTACGCACGCAATGACAAATTATACGTGGTGGTGTGGATTGTGCAGGTTAAAACTAGGCTCTCCTTCACGGAGACGCGACGGAGCAATCTCTTAATCCTGCATTTCGGAACTTTTCCTAAATTCGCCTTTATATAAAAACCTCGTGTCAAAACCTATACTCGTATTAAAATTCGGAACAGCATCCATTACCACCAGCAAGGGTGAGCTTGATGAAATTGTTATTGCTGACATTGCCCGTCAGGTTAATGAAATTCATAGTAAATACAACCTGGTCATCGTTTCATCCGGTGCAGTGGGTGCCGGCAAAAGATTCCTTAAAAATTACAGTGGTACCTTGAATGAAAAGAAAGCGGCAGCCTCAATTGGCAACCCCCTTTTAATGAATACTTATTCGCGGTACTTTTCCCCTTACGGGATATCTATAGCTCAAAGTTTATGCGAGCGTCATCACTTTTCAAATCGTGATCAATTTCTGCAGTTGAAGAAAACTTACGAAAAGTTATGGGCGAGCAATATTATTCCTATCGCCAATGAGAATGATGTGGTGAGTAATCTTGAATTGAAGTTTTCAGATAATGATGAACTTGCTACACTTATAGCTGCGGGATTTGGAGCTGAGCAGGTGCTGTTTAGTACATCTGTTCCCGGAGTTCTGGATGCTGAGGGGAACGTAATTCCCGAACTGGATACATCTGACAAGAAAGTACTCCTGCTTGCCAACAAAGAAAAGTCTTCTGCTGGCCTGGGGGGCATGACTTCCAAGCTAAACTTTGCACGACTGGCTAACCTGATGGGAATCGGCGTGGTAATATTTGGGGTCCGTACAGAAAATGGTATTCTGAAAGCGCTTGAAGCGAAGACGGGAACCTTATGCCATGCTCAGAAGATCAACCTGCCTGCACGTAAAAAATGGCTTGCCAGTGGAAGCCTCGTCAGCGGTCGCATTCAAATTGATGCCGGCGCATGTAAAGCTTTGCTAAAACGCCATAGCCTGCTCGCTGTTGGTATTAAAAAGATCCTGACCGGCTTCGAGAACGGGGAGATCATTGAGATTTTGGACGAGGATAATAATGCGGTTGCCGTAGCGAAAGCCAAAATCGCCTCATCGTCGCTGGGCAAAGATTTTAATGTGAAGAATTTGGAGGTAGCGCATGCGGATAATATTGTGCTGCTATAGGGGAGAATTAAGAATTAAGAATTACGATCCGATAGCTATCGGATTGAGAATGGCTGGGTGGAGATGGAGGGGACCCCTCAGTCCGCCGAGAGCGGACAGCTCTCGCCCCCAATTGGGAATTCGTACTTCATATTTCGTAATTTGCCGTCGTTTAACAACAGACGTCCCGTTGTTCAGACACGATTAATTTTATATACAAATGGAAAGCATAATTTCTCTTCTCGAACAGGCATCCCTTGCTACGACTGCTGCGCGTAGGCTTAGCGATGAGAAGAAAGTGTCGATTTTAAATACCCTCGCCGTCAAGCTTAGAGATAACGTAGTTGCGATAGTATCGGAGAATAGAAAAGATCTGGATAAAATGCCGGATACAGACCCTAAAAAAGACCGGCTGCTGCTTTCGGAATCAAGGATCAATGATCTTTCTATAAGTGTTGAGGAGATCAGCTCTTTGGCTGATCCATCGGATCATTTGCAGTATGAAAGTACATTGGCTAATGGATTGTCGGTGAAGAAGATTACGGTGCCACTGGGTGTTGTGGGGATCATTTACGAGTCGCGGCCAAACGTGACAGTTGATGTTGCCGCTTTGTGTATCAGATCGGGTAACGTTTGTGTGCTGCGGGGCGGGACTGATGCATTTTTCACCAATAGTGTTCTTGTTTCCCTGATCAGGGAAGTGCTTTCTGAATTCGACGTTGATGAAAACATGGTGCAGCTCTTGCCTGCCGACAGAAAGTTTATGCCTGAGTTATTAACCGCAACAAAATATGTAGATATATTAATACCGCGCGGATCCCAGCAGCTGATTGATTATGTCCGTGAGCATGCATCTGTACCGGTTATCGAAACCGGTGCCGGAGTCTGTCACACCTATGTTGAAAGTACCGCTGATCTGGGGAAGGCTGCTGATATAGTAACCAATGCAAAGGTAAGCCGGCCCTCAGTTTGTAATTCGCTTGATACGGTAATTGCGGACAAAAAGATTGCAGCGGATTTGCTAAAATTACTGGCTCCGAAATTACTGGATTATAATGTGGAGATATTTGCGGATGATTTCAGCTATGAGATTCTCAAAGACTTACAGTATCCGCACCTGGTGCAAGCGGTGGAGGAAGACTTTGGACGTGAGTTTCTTGATTTCAAATGCTCGGTAAAGACGGTCGATAATCCTGATGAAGCACTGAAACATATTCGCACGTTTTCTTCTAAACATTCGGAAGCGATCATCTCCGAAGACAAGGATCTTTGCGAGCGTTTTCTACGCGAAGTTGATGCGGCAGCAGTTTTCGCTAATGCTTCAACACGTTTCACCGACGGCGGCGTATTCGGCCTCGGAGCTGAGATCGGTATCTCAACCCAAAAACTTCATGCTCGCGGTCCTTTCGCGCTTGAAAAACTGGTGACCGAGAAATGGGTTGTTAGGGGGAGCGGACAAATTCGTTAGCTTAAACTGAAAGTGGAAAACTGAAAGTTGAAGAGCACGTACCGAGTGTCCCAACGCGTGGGCAAAAATAAACATAGGTACGCCGGGTCAATTTCAGTTTTCAGTTTTCAGATTTCCGTTTACTACAATTTTTCGGCTAAAAAACCCCAAGCCTCCAGCCATATCCACCCCTTCCAAAATAACCGTATAAGTTCCCGGCTGATCTGCGGAGTAGAAGGATACGCGGGCTCGGCCATCTGTGCCAGTGATGATATTGGGTTCCCAGTGTATGGTTGAACGCAGGTCGGCCAAGGCGGGTTTGGTTTCCTTAACAAGATATCTCGGGCGGTAGAAAGTAGCCGGAAAACTATATGGCAATGGTTTGTACAAATAAACTCCTGGAGTTTTCTTCAGGAAAGCTCCATTGCCTGAGCGGGTAGTGAGCTCAATATAAATTGGAGGCGGGCCTTTCGCTGTTAATTTACGTATGAATTCTGGATCATACGAAAGGCCGTATTTTGAGGATTTCATGATCTCAGCACCAGTAATATCTTCTGCAGTTAGATATTTCATGTAAGCATCTTCTCCAACGCCCATACTGCGAACAAAAACTCCATCAATTACCAGGTTTATTTCCGCACTCAGCATATAGTATTTTAGAGTGTCCTGTTCCTCCATGCTCGCTGCCCTTTTTACGATAGTTCGAACATTGCCGAATCGCTTCTCCAGTACTTCCAGCAGGGTTAGTTTACGTGCTGCCTCCATATCTTTTTCGTCAAGTATATAATCTGCGTTGCCTGCCCCGTTCCTGTTTTTGGAATCTTTGATGATCTTCTTCGCTGTTACCACAACCTCCCCCAGCACATTTACTCCGGCTGGTGCATCATAACGATGCTGTTCCTCAATCACACTTTTGGTGGCTTTTAGAAATATCGTGTCGGTATTAATATACCAGGGGGTGAAACGCTCTTTGGCAGGACTAAATACCGGAGGAATAAATTCGTCGACCTCAATTCCCACGTTAAAGCTCGCTCCCCGTTTATTCCTGCTCTGAATAACATATACGGCAGTATCAGCAAGTGGCATGTTGTCGAATCGAAAGCGTCCGTTCGCATCTGTAAGTGTATCAATAACAAGCAAGGGTTTTTTAGATAAAAGCACAAGCTGGGAATTGCCTATTCCCTTATTAAACATGTTCGTCACTTTACCGGTAATCGCAAATTGGAGTTCAGGGACGTAGAGCAGCGGTTTTTTTGGCGCGAAGACTTCCGGCCAGTTAAATCCGGTCCATCCCTGCGTCATTAACAGCAAATCAAGATTTGCCCAGGCCTGGGATGGTTCACTGGAACTCAGGTAATATCCGGGATCCTCAACAGAGCCCTTCAATCCTGAAGTGATGAGCATACTGCTTAGTATGTTGGCTGAATTTACACTGTCATTCTTTACATGATTATCATCTGTTACAGCAAGTGCAAAGCTTCCAACGACAGGGTTTCCAGCCTGATCATTAACCTGGATCTCAAGTGAAATGCTATCGCGACTTGAATATGATGGTTTGTTAGTATTAAGCTTTATGTTGAATTGATCTTCACGGTTGATAAAGATCATCCGCTCATTTCGGGGAGCATTTAATTCATTAAGGAGGGTTATTTTTGATACCCCGCTTGCGAATAAATTCTTCTCCATCCTGACCCGGGTAAGCGGCTGCTTAAGCAAAACCGATGCGGCATAATACAGGGCTCCATTGTTTTGCGCAATCAGTTTATAGAAACTGTTTTCTCCGATGAGATCAGGACTTGCCTGGATCAAGACATCAATAATTTCAGAATTAACCCGGTTTACGACTTTAACGACTGTTCCGGAAGTTTTAACTGCTGGCAGTGGATAGTCCTTTTTGCTCCCGTCAGACATTATGACCTGTGCTGTATAGGTCTCGGCAGGCGCCGGGGTAAAAACCAAGCTGCCCATTCCTTTGTGGGTGGAGCTGAAATTTGCTACTTCATGCATCTTGCTGTCGCGAATAACTCCGCTTATATCAACGCCTTTTCCATCTTCAGCGATAGCTTTAAAGCCCACATCGGAAGCAAGCCCGGCGACAAGCTGGCCGCCCTCTGGCATAAACTGAAGGTCAATGTTCTTCGGCCTGTTTAAGGGAAGAGGAATAGCAAGTTTTCGGTTTCCCTGACCTTTTCGCATGTCCTCCGCGATAATTGATAGCGAGTTGGGATCGGTTCGTTCAGGCAGGTTAAACTGAAGATCCATGTCGCCATAAAGTGAAGTTTCTTTGTCTGCTCGATAGATGGTTCTTTTGCCATCCATTACCCGCACACGCATCGGTCGAAGTCCCACAGCCGCCTTTTCAAGATCTCGGAACTGCATGGAAACGCCGAGTATGTCTTTGCCTTCTGCGCTTGAAAGGTTCATTTTAGAATTCACCAGCCAGCTATTCTGCCCAGGCTCACTGATCAAAAAGGCTTTGCTGAAGAGATATTCCTCACCAAAATTTCGCATCCAGTTCGTGTATGCCCGAAAGGTGTAGGTACCTTCAGCAAATTCGTCAGCATTTAACGCAATGTTGCCCCAGGTAACGCCTACCACAAGAGGCAGCATCATTCTCTTTACAACCTTATTGCTATCCGTCGCGATCTCGATATACATGAGTCCGCTTTTCGTGGAGTTGGTTAGCTGGGCCGCATCAAACGCATAAGCCTTAAACCAAATGGTATCAGTACTCAGGTAATGGGGCTTGTCGAACTGGACATAGATTTTCTCTATGCTGCGTGCAATGTTGTAGGAACGGATAGAATCTACCAGGGTGTTTAGCTGGGACTGGCGGAGATCCTGGGCGGAAGTACTTGTCCGACAAAGAACGATGAAAACTAATAGCCAGTAACGAGTATAAACCACGTATAAAGGTTAAAGTAAATAGTTTTTGACTTGCATTTGTGCATATTCTCCCCAATTTTTTAAAGCATTCTTAAGCGTACTAAGGAGACCAGCACTGGTAGTAACTTTTCCCTTTTTTGGAGGGACTATTGTTCCTGCAGGAAGTGCTTTATCATTAACTATTTTTGCGAACCAAGTTATGTTTTCATGCGGCAGTGCCACACCTAGGATCATCCCCGGCAAACCTGTAAATGATTCAGGACCTCCGGATACCGGTATCTCATCAGTATAAAAGGCAACAACATAAACGGAATCCATCACTAATGCGTTTGCTCTCCGGCAATTGTAGCCGGCGATATCACGAGTCTCGGAAGTCAGTTTCCACTTGATTTTGCGTGTGCTATCGGTTACAAGAAAAAGCTCTTCAAAGATATTTTTTTGAGCGGTGCTTTGGTTAGTTGCAAGGTCAGTATAAATGATGTTGTTTTGATTGGCGGCAGGAAGCTCGCTAAACATCGTCCTTGTTGGTGTTTGCTCGATGATGGGCGTATAGAGGGTTTTGGTTTTAGAAAAAGACAAAACACTTTTCATTACCTTGAACTGGGGCTGGCTTTTTTTGTATTGGTCAAGTGCCGGTAAATAGTAACTTTCGTTGTTCTTATTGATTTGTTTTTTTATCTGAGCATGCATGTTCACACTCTTCTCAAATTCTATTGTCCCTTCTGTAGCGAAGCGAGCATGCTGGGCCAAAGTGATTTGGCTGTTTAGCAAGAATATAAACAGAAAAAATTTATTAGCGATTTTTTTCATAGGATTAAGGTTTCGGTGCTGCTGCTGTTGGTCCGCCCATCTTACTGAGATCGTAGATCACTGAGAACATACCATAGCGTTTAATAGTTGTATAACTGTTTTGAACGATCATATTGTTTGTCGCTCTACGGGTAAAGCCAACGTTTTGGTTGAACAAATCATTCCCTGAAAGCTGAAATTTTAAGTTTTCCGCTTTGAAGAAGCTTTTTGTAAGTGTCGTACTTACCAGCAACCTGTCGAAATCTTCTGCGAATGATTGTGTTTTCTGCTGATACAAGTATGTGCCATTAACTCCAATGACGATTTTGTGAGGGAGTGTGACGTTAGCATTAAAACGGACATTATATATCCAGCCATTATTATTCATTTGTTTTTGAAGACTTGCCTGGTTAGTATTATAGGCCGGGTTGAAAGTCAGGTTGAAACTATGTTTTTTCACAACATATTTTGAGAAGTTTATCGATACGCCGTAATTGTTAGATGCAGTTTTGTTCAGTTCATTATTGATCATGTTGTAGTAAGTGCTCGAATTGAGGTCGGTCCCTAAAGAAATTCTATACTCGGTGGTTGGAATTTTCAATCCATATGAGCCGTAGAAATAGACACTTTGAGGTGTTTTTCCGCTGAGATTAATAGATTGATAAGTGCTCTTTCCGGCAGCATCTGTCACTGTATTATTCACAATCGCGTTCGAGGTAAAACTATAAGACAAATATCCCTGGATGGCCCTGTCAGCTATAACCTTATATGAATAATAATTTGCGCTGACGCTGCTACGGAAAGAAGGATCCAGATTTGTGTTGCCTAAAGTAATATTTAGGGGATCTGTATTCACTCTGACAGGCTGAATCTGATTTAGCGTAGGCTGAGTTGAATTGCCATTATAGCGAACGCTGAACGTCTTTTGCGTTGAAAAATTGTAAGAATAACTTGCCTGAGGCTGCCAATTGGTGAATGAACGTTCGTATTTTACCTGACGATCCAGATCAGTTTGGTTAAAGTCGACGAAGTTAGTCCTGTTGCCGAAATTTATAACAGTTTTCCCTTTTCTATAGTTGAAAATTGCACCTACCTGGCTATTTATTTGCTCTAGGTCGAAATTATTGCTGAACTGATTATCCAGAATATTGTATTCGCCAGAGGCAGACTGGTTGAATGATTTGCGATCGGAATTATTTTTGGTCAAGCCCAAGCCATAATTAACGACTACAGAAAAAGTCTTAGATAAAGGCTCCGTGTAAGCAAGGTTTGCGTTCGACAATGAACTCGTCGATATGTCGGTTTTTAGCTGGTTGATATTTTGAATACTGTCAAGCGTTCCTGTGGAATTGAAGAAGGAGTTTTTTGAATTTAGGAATCCATTTGCATCATCTTTATTAATGCGTTGTACAAGGTTAAGTGATAAGGAACGTCCTTTCTTTTTCAACTTTTTATTCCAAAGCGCTGTGGCGTTGAACGCACTTTGGTCGCTTTCATTTGTTAATGACCGTGTACTGCTGTTTAATGCGATACCATTCCCACGCGCGCTGTTTGAAAGAAAGTTTGTTTCGGTATTACTTTGCTTTAAAGTTCCATCCACAGATATCTTCAACTCCGACGTGCTGTCGACCTTTACAAGGTATGTTGCATCAAGTTTATGACGAAACATATAATTATCAAAGTTACGGTTTGAATTGCTGTTAATAATACCGGTTGGAAGATTGTTCTGGTTCAGTGAATTGTTTATGCCACCGACATTGATCGAACCAATTTTATAGTTAAGATTTATGGAATGTTTATCAGTAGCCCACTTTGTGTCATAATGGACTCCGCCACTCCTAGTCTCAGGTATGCCCTCTCCATTATAACGACCATCATAAGAATCAAGTTCACTGTCACCTGAACTGCTGATATAAAAATAACCTTCGTCTGAGTACGTGAGGTTCTGACCACCATATTTACTGTTGTCATTCCATGCAAGCCCCGTTTTTGCTGTATTAGCTATTGTGCCATATGCGGAGAATTTCTTTTTCCCTTTAAAAACGTTAAACATCGCTTGCCCATCATAAAACTCGTCGTTGCCACCTCCGGCTTCTACTTTCCCAAAGTATCCGCTTTTGCTGTTTTCCTTAAGTTTGATGTTCACTGTTTTCGTTCGTTCTCCGTCATCAATTCCTGTGAACGTCGCCTGATCACTCTTTTTATCGTAAACTTGTACTTTGTCTACCATATCGGCACGTATATTCTTCGTCACTAAAGTAGGATCATCACCGAAGAATTCTTCACCATCGACCAAAACCTTATTTACGGTTTGTCCCTGAGCGGTGATCTTCCCATCCTTATCTATTGACATTCCAGGTATTTGCTTTAACAGATCTTCTACTTTTGCGTTGGCTTCAGTTTTGAATGCCGCAGCGTTAAATTCAGTGGTATCACCCTTGATCACCATTTCTGCAACCGTACCTTTTACGATAACTTCCTGAAGCAGACGAGCGGTCAGCATCATGCGAATACGGCCGAAATTGGCGGTTGGCTTTGCAGCATTAAGAGAAAAGCGCTCAGTATAATCTGCATAATCGGGATAGGACACCATTAGAATAAAGTTACCTTCTTTCAGATTGTTCAAAGAAAAATTGCCGTCGCCATCAGCCCGGGTGTATTTCACAAGGGTAGAGTCTTTGGAATTTAGTACGACAATTGTGGAATTAACCAATGATACATTAGAAATTGTATCACGTACTGAACCTTTTACTGAAAAAGGATTTTGGCCGTATGAAAAGGCCGTAGAAAGGCAAACAAGTATGGCTGCCAGGAAAGATGTCCTCATTTTGAACAACAGGTTAGATGAATAATAATACCTCAGTTATTTCTGTCTTGGCTCTTTCACATAAGCAAGGTAACTAATCCTTTAGTTTTAATAGTCACCGTAATTGGGGATTTTTGGTTAAAAAATGTTAAAAATTAAGATGTTATGTTAAAATATGTCCTAATGAAATTTTTGATCGTTAAAACGTTAGGAGGAAATATTTATTGTTTGAAGGAGTATTTTTTTTCTTTTGAGTTATAATTATATGTTACATGAGAATGGGATTCTCTAGTAGTACCCTTTCCCCGCTCATAGCCCGGAGGGCCTAGTACTTTTCCTGCAGCAGAAAAGTACCATGCCGACCAAAGGAAGACCACGAATTCCATTGAAACAATAAGCAAAAAATGAGTAAACGCCGCCGCTGCGCCTGGTGCTATTGAAGCGACTGCTAGGGCTTGGCCTGAAGTTGACGCACCAGCCAATGCGGAATGACGGTGAACGGAGATTCAGTGCTTGGGCTTAAGAAGCGTACACATAGTTTAGCTAATGTAGAAATGGTGGCCTGCGGCCCGCGGTGTGTACGCTAGTGCTCCCTTTTTGCAAGGGGAGCTGACCCGCATATTGCGGGGCTGAGGAGTCGATCCCCTTATAATTACATCTCACTCGTTTTCGTGCTTCTCGTTAGGTACGCTTGGTAGCTAACATTAATAGCTCTTCTGACCCTGCAAGTCGCAGAACTCGCCCTCCTGAGATTTCGCAGGAAAGGCGCGTTTTAGCCCCAAAAACTATTTGTCAAAATTTACGCGCCTTCAAGCAATGCAGAAGTGTTGCAGATTCTCTCAAATCCGCAGTCCCGAGGACACGGCTTGGATTGCGTATTGGGGCTAAAATGTGGATTTACAAGAAATATCAGGCAGGCGCGGCTCTTTGCCTACTTTCCAGCTGAAGGGAAAGTAGGTGCCAGTCTGCCGGCATAAGGCAGATAAAATTTGGCTTGACCTAAAGCAAAAGGACTAGGCCATCCCGGCTATGAGCGGGTGGGATATCAATGCTTCGATAAATTTGCTTCACTATGTGTAAAGTAGAATTTTTAAACAATTTCCATATCTTGTATAAATACTAACCAGTATGCCATGTCAAAATCTACTAACACCCGCGCAACTATTCTCCAGAAAGCATTTGACCTGATCTACATCAGAGGTTATCAGGCTACAAGCATCGACGATATAATCGCTACCACTCAGGTGACTAAGGGCGCTTTTTATTATCACTTCGCTAATAAGGACCAGATGGGACTGGCGGTTATTAACGAGATCATCCTGCCTGAAATGTACCAGGGATTTATTCAGCCTTTGAAAGGGAGTGAGAAACCTGCAAAGGACATTTATAGAATGATCCGGCATATTTTATTTGATATTCCTTTTTTCAAGGTGGAATACGGTTGCCCCTTGGCTAATTTGATAAGTGAAATGGCTCCCTTGAATCAGGATTTTAAACTTGCGCTAAATAAGATCTCGGATAAGTGTATCGATGCTTTAAAGGATTCTTTTAAGCATGGTAGAAAAGCCGGTAAAATTCGGTCAGGGATAAATGAAGAAGAAACGGCATATTTTATACTTTCCGGATATTGGGGTATACGGAATATTGGTAAGACCCAAAATACGGCGGCTTGTTATGAAGCATATCTTGGGGAATTGAAGAGGTATTTGAAGGGGTTGTAAGGGATTGTTCCCCGACTGTATCCCCGATCTAGTCGGGGACGGATCTCCTGCCAACGCGGCGTAGCTTGCGTTCTCTATGAATTTCAATTTGCTGCGGTTAAAGCTACAGCGGAGCTACATGTACAGACTTTTAGCAGATGTAAAGGCTGACTGACAAGAGCGGCTGGCGGCCGCGTGTCGTGACGAGATCCGCGATCTAGTCGGGGAACGGTAGGTGTGGGAAACGGTTACCGCAAATCTTTAACCAGCACCGGATCCATATCCGCATAGTCCTGATTCTCCCCTGCCATAGCCCAGATAAAGCCATAATTAGAAGTACCGCAACCTGAATGTATCGACCATGGAGGTGATAGTATCGCCTGGTCGTTTTGAACCACAAGGTGCCTTGTTTCCTGGGGTTGCCCCATATAGTGAAATACCACCTGGTCTGACGGGAGGTCAAAGTAGAAGTATGCTTCCATGCGCCTGTCGTGGGTATGCGATGGCATAGTATTCCAAACACTCCCAGGGTGGAGGAGGGTGAGGCCCATTACCAGTTGGCAGCTTCTTTTCCCCTGCAGGTAAATGTATTTATAGATCGATCGCTCATTAGCAGTTTCCTTGCTTCCAATATTTACGGGAGCAGCTTCTTCCTTTTTAATCAGGGCGGAGGGATAGGATTGATGCGCTGGAGTTGAAAAGAGGTACAGTTTAGCAGGATCATCTTGGGAAACACTTTTAAAGGTTATGCTTTTGGTGCCCATTCCAACGTAGACTGCATCCAGCTTATTTATTTTGAAAGATTCATCGTCGGCAACAATTTCACCCGGACCACCCACATTGATTATTCCCAGTTCTCTTCGTTCCAGGAAATACTCTGATCGCAGGTTGTCGAAATTAGGCAGCTCCAGGATCTTGCTTGCAGGAACTACGGATCCAACAATTGCCCGATCATAATGAGAATAGGTAAAGCTGAATTTATCATGCCACATCAGATCCTCAATCAGGAAATTGTTTCTGATCTCTTCGGTATTCATCTTTGCCACTTCCTGAGGGCTGTTTGCGTAACGTTGGTTCATTTTTTTGGTGGGTTTATTGGGTAATTAGGTATTAGGTGTTAGGTATTAGGTATTAGGTATTAGGTATTAGGTATTAGGTATCAGGTATCGGGTATCAGGTTTCGGGTATCAGGTTTCAGGTATTGGGTATCAGGTTTCAGGTATCAGCCGGTCAAGCTACAAGTTTTCAGATGAGGTACGTTTCCAACTGTCAACTGTCAACTGTCCACTGTCATTTAACTTTAACCTCTAAAGGCTTATCAATCTTATTTTTATAATTACGTAAGTAGGTAAACCATTCATCAGCAGTTGTGATCTTTCCAGCCCGGTTCCATGCTCCCCCGTTGTAGTAAACAAGTGGAGTATTGTTTTTTATAGTCAACCGGCTCAGGTAATGCCCATTTGCTGCTTTAACTTCTTTGGGTTTGCTCGTTAAAAGCCCGATCCCCATTATTCCTTTGTCCTTTACTTCCGGCTCCCAGTAGCCGATGATTCCGTTCTTTTGATCAAGAATTACCGGGCTTTCCTGCGGACGTTTTACAATTCCGGCAACAACATCTGCCTCTTCGGCTCCAGCAATGTTGTATTTCACTTCAACACGGTTAAGCTGCGAGCCGGCATCCAGTGAGATTGTCTTAGTCGCCAATATATCCATGTCGCCAACTTTCCACGGATCGTATCCCAATTGGAAGGTAGAGCGTAATGGTCCGTTATCCAGCACCTTGAAATGATGGTAATTTTTAGAAAGGATGATAGAATCTTTGTAATAGGGAGCGATATCACCTGCCCCGAGTGTTATCCCTACCTGGTAGTAGTCCATACCTTCGCCCTTGTCTGTGTGATAGTCATTGCCCTTGTACCATGCGTCCAAAACTAGCTTGTCTGTTCGTTTAGACCAAATATCGGTGCCCGTGGCATTATCACTCGCGGTTTCCAATGCCTTACCATACATCCTAAAGGCGATAAGATCGTTCTCCCATGCGAAATCATCCTTTCTTTCCGGTACATATCGCGCGTAGGTTTTCGATACAGTTCTCGCAGCCTGGCCAGCTACGATATCGTAATTAAGAGTTTGCTTAGGCAAGAGCTTATTTACAGCTACCAAAAGGTTGACAGGTTTGTCGCCGCCTTTGTATTCCAACTGATAGGGCACCTCCATTTTGCTGGCGGTTTCAATCACTTTAAAGGATGCTTGCTGAACTTTCGCTTCAAGTCTTGAGAATTCAATTTCAACAATCTCGTTTTCCCTTGTCATCGAGGTAGGATTACTTATCTGAAGTCTGGCGAGCGGCTTTTGCTGCGCCGTTACCGTAATCGCCGAAAATATCGGTCCGATGCAGAACAAAATATGCTGTGTAATTCGTTTCATATACTCAATATCTTAAAATAAATTTAAAGTGTATAAAATACACGAGTAAGCTTTTTATATCTTAGTCTTCCGGAAACGTTCTGGCACTGACAAAAATATCATAAAATTCATTCAGGGGTGTTCATTTCCATTGTTTATTATCATTCATTATTCTGTTTCTTATGAAGACTCAAAAATATAGGTTTCTGCTTCTGGTCATTGTTGGTATGGCTTTCTCCGCGCAATTGATTGCACAGCCAAAAATTAATGTCAAAGAACAGTTTGCACTCGCAGAAAAGCAGTATGCGCTGATGCTGAAAACACATCCGGATACGGATAAAACTCCGCAATCAGTGAATCCGGATGGTACACTTAGGGACATGCCCACCGAGTGGTGGTGCAGCGGTTTCTTTGGAGGATCATTATGGAAATTGTATGAGTATACAAGAAAGCCAGAATGGAAAGACGCTGCTCATTTATGGACTATGGCTGTTCAAAAAGAACAGTATAATACGGGCACCCATGATCTGGGTTTCATGGTATACATCCCATTCGGCACTGGTTTCCGCCTGACAAAGAATCCTGTTTACAAGAAGGCTATGTTAAACGGGGCTGAATCACTTTCAACCCGTTTCGATCCGAAGAGGGGAGTTATTAAATCATGGAACGACTTTCGCGGACATAAATATCCGGTGATCATCGACAACCTGATGAATCTCGACTTCCTGTTCTGGGCGACCCGCGAAACAGGCAATAAGAAATATCATGATATCGCAGTTACTCACGCTAACAGCACGATAAAAAATCATTTTCGGCCGGATAACAGCAGCTACCACGTATTGCTTTATGGACCGGATGGAACGGTGGAAGGACGCAAGACAGCTCAGGGTGCTGCCGATGAATCGGCATGGGCAAGGGGTCAGGCGTGGTCGTTATATGGTTATACTTCAATCTATCGCGATACCAGGGACAAGAAATATTTAGATCAGGCAATCAAAATCGCAGACTTTTATATCAATCACCCAAACTTGCCAGCGGATAAAGTGCCCTACTGGGATTTTAATGCACCAAAAATTCCTAATGAAGAAAGAGATGCCTCCGCAGCCGCGATAACATCTTCCGGGTTGTTTGAATTAGCCGGATATGTTGATGCATCCCGCAAAAAACAATATACAAACGCTGCTATAAAAATGCTGGAAAGCCTTTCCTCGCCGCAATACCGCGCCAAACTGGGAGAGAACAATAATTTTCTGCTTAAACACTCTACAGGCCATAAGCCGGGTAATAGCGAGATCGATGTTCCTTTAATTTATGCCGACTATTACTATTTGGAGGCGTTGATGAGGTATGACGGCCTTCGGCCAAGGCAATAGGTTTTAGGCATTAGGTCGGGCCTAACGTCTTATGCCTACGCCTGATTGCTCCTTTCCAAAAATAACCCGACTTTAGCCAAATGTCATCCAACTTAAGATCAGTCACCGTCACCCGCTACGTTACGCCGCTTCGCGAGGGCGGTTCTATGCCGGCGATTGCGGAGGCGGATGACGAGTTCCTCTATGTCATTAAATTCAGGGGTGCTGGCCAGGGTCCCCGCGCGTTGATTGCTGAGCTTATCGGCGGGGAGATAGCAAGGTTACTGGGACTGCCAATACCTGAGCTGGTATTTGCTACACTTGACGAAGCGTTTGGTCGTACCGAAGCCGACGAAGAGATACAAGATCTATTAAAATTTAGCGTAGGCTTAAACCTGGGATTGCATTACCTGTCGGGTGCGATCACCTTTGATCCTGTGGTGAATAAAGTCGAGCCGCTGCTAGCGTCTAAAATAGTTTGGCTGGATTGCCTACTGACTAATATGGACCGTACCTGTCGTAACACCAATATGCTTATATGGCACAAGGAGTTGTGGCTGATCGATCATGGAGCATCACTGTACTTTCATCATTCATGGCAGAACTGGGAAGAACAGGCTACGAAACCATTCTTTCTGATAAAGGAGCATGTGTTGCTTCCGATGGCATCGGAGTTGGAATCTGTTGATGTAGAATTCCGGAAACTATTGACCAGTGAGAAAATTCGCACTATAGCCGCAATGATCCCTGATGACTGGCTCAATGATGAAAATACTTTTAAGACCAAGCAAGAATATCGTGATGCCTATGCCGTGTTTTTGGAAACGCGTGTAGCTCATTCAGAAAATTTTGTAAACGAAGCCCAAAATGCAAAACAAGCACTTATTTGAGTATGCCGTGATACGCGTTGTACCCAGGGTAGAGCGCGAAGAGTTTCTGAATGTTGGAGTTATTCTTTATTGCAAGGGACTGAAATTCCTGCAGTCGAAATGTGACCTCGACGAAGCTCGTCTGGCAGCTTTTGCAAAGGATATTGACATGGAAGAGATCAGGGAAAGTCTCCGTTCTTTCGCCCAGATAAGTGCTGGTAAAGATGGCGGGCCGATTGGAAAGCTGGATGCAGCATCACGCTTCAGATGGCTTACAGCAACACGTAGTACCGTGGTTCAGACTTCAAAAGTGCACCCGGGATTTTGCGAGGACGCTTCGGTTACTTTGAAGAGGCTTTTTAAGGAGCTCGTCGCTTAGGAGTTGAGAATGGAGAATTGAGAATGGAGATTATAGCACAGCGTCTAGTAATTCTCAACTCTCAACTCTCAACTCTCCAACCGATAGCTATCGGGTCTCCACTATTTCGTCGTAATCACGATCACTCCATCCTTCGCTTTCTCCCCATACTTTGACACTGCGGAGGAGCCTTTGAAAATCTCTATAGTTCCGATGGTAGTAACCTTAATATCGTCAAGACGTTCTTTCGTAATTTCCTTACCATCCAGGATGATCATTTCATTATCGATATCGCTCAATGAAATTTTTTGATTTTGATTTAGTGAATAACCGACTACTGTAACAGGTTTCAAACTGCCATTGGATTTCCCGACACCGAAAGCTTTAGTTTCGATTTCGATTACACCATCTTTTCCTTTCTCGCCGTATAATTTAGTTGCGTTTTCACCTTTCAGGACTTTGATGGATTCAATGCGTTCTGAAGCCAGGTGTCCAATTCCATTTATCTGCGGTTTGCCGTCCAAAACATATAAAGGCCTGCCACTAACCGTAGTATCAAGTTCAATTAGCGTACGTCCCATCGAACTGTTTAGAGGCTTCCCAGTAACTACAACCACTCCCTTAACAATTTTATTGGTATCAAAAGCAGTATTTGTTATCGTGCTCGAATTTAAATTAGTTTTTAATTCGGTGTATTTTGCTTTAATTTTTCCTGCGGGTTTGCTCTGACTAACGGTAGTCTTCTGCCGTATTAGATCGATAGAAGATAACTGTGGCAGAGCTTTGAAGGTTTCTGTAACATGCCCAGTAAAATCAGCCTTTGAAATTCCTGTTATGAGTACCAGAATCATAATTGCCGGCACCAGCAACAGGTAGTTGCTTTGGTTTATCCTATTTGAAGGTTTCTTATTAATCATGGCTATTCTCTTTTTTATAGTTAAAAAATGAAAGTTGTTCACTGGCATGGAATGCTGCGGGAGCACGTGGCTTCTAAGTAAAGTGTACTGGTATTCTTTGGCATCTATTCCCGAGCGGATAACCTCCTGGTCAGTAATGAATTCAAGGTTGGCTTTTATGGCTTTTTTCATCAGCCAGACTCCTGGGTTGAACCAGTAGAATATGGTACTTAGCTCGGCCAGCATAACATCTAATGTATGCAGCTGCCTGACATGTACCTGTTCGTGTTCCAGAATTGAATGAAGTTCACTTTCTTCATGGCATTCAGGATTCAAGTATATGGTGCGCCAGAAGGAGAAAGGGTTAATGGCTTTTGTGATCTTCCTGAATTTAAAGCTTCCCATCTCCATTGATGTTGAGCGTATGTGCAGTACAAGAAGGGATATCAGCTGAATTGTCAGGCGAAGCGACATGAATATCACACCTGTCCAGAAGACCATTAACAGCAGCTGCCAGTAATTGCCGGCACTGTTCTCTGCGCGATTAATCACGTAAGTTACCGACCCCTGCCAGTCAGGTGTTAGCAAATTGATTTTATCTTTCAAGTGCTCATTGCGGCTCAACAAACCTGACACATTGATCAGCGGATAAAGCGCCGAATACAATAGACCGGTCAGAAGATAAAAGCGGTTTAGCGTGTGAAAGGTATAACGCTGCAGGATAAGATGATAGCCGGCGTAAAAGAAAAGGAGGGCGATGTTCACTTTGAGTAAATACAGGAGCATTTCAGGCATCATGGCTGCTTTCCTTTCTCGATCATCTTTATGATCTCTTTTAAATCGTCTGCACTTATTTTTTCCTGATTTGCAAAGAATGTGACTAGTTCTTTATACGAGTTACTGAAGTAGTCGTTGACAAATTCGCCCATGAAGGTCTTCTTATACTCTTCTTCCTTTATTAGCGGGGTATAACAGAGCGTATTGCCAACCTTTTTTCCAAGAATAAACTTTTTCTTTTCAAGGTTCTTTACGGTAGAGGCAAGAGTTGTGTATGGAGGCTTAGGTTCCGGGATACTATCTAAGAATTCCTTGATCGTACCGGTCTCTGAATTCCAAATGGCTTGCATGGCCTCTTCTTCATTGGGTGTTAACTTCTCCATTTCTACGAACTTTTCGTAAATGTATTACGAAAAGTTCGTAGATGCAAGTGAAATGTAAAATTATTTTGCTTTTACGAGTTCAATGGATATTAGTAACATTCACTTTTGCGTCATGCCCCGTCGCCTTGATCCCTGATTGGAGCATTGAAGAGGGGTCGACGGATAGGTTTTTTGATTTTATCTTTACAGTGATTGGTTCGTCTGAGCGACAGCAATATACCCGGAAGTGGAAACAACGAAGAGCAGGACTGCGAAGAATTGTAAATATTTCATCAAGTAAATATAGAAATCGGAGTCTCTGTAATAAAAAATTACCTTTGCTGTCCTATTAAAATGTATACAACAAACACAAATTCCGAAGTAAGGGCTCGATATCAGGAGGCATTTTCCAGTGCAAATGTACGTGTTAAAGAGTTTGAAAAACTTCTGAACCGATATTCAATCCTGCGTTTAATTACTATCGCAGCCGGCATAATCCTTTTTTATCAATCCTTGAAATTTGAAGGCTCGTGGCTTCCGGTATTAGTGTTTTTTGCTGTGATTGTTACCTTTTCTTTTCTCGTCAGAAAGCAGAATGACTTAGAAAGAAAGCGAGATCATTACAGGGATCTGGCAATTATTTATGACAATGAAATTCAGAGCATTGCCAGCAGGCAGAATATTTATAATAATGGCTCGGAATGGGAAGATGATCTGCATCCCTACATTTCAGATCTTGACATTTTTGGAAAAGGGTCGCTATTTGCATTATTAAACCGCAGCGCAACAAGCTTGGGAAATGCCAAATTAGCCGCCTGGTTGAAAAAGCGGGCGCCGATCGCTGAGATCAGGCGTAGGCAGGATGCAGTTGAGGAAATAGCTGCAAAAGCGGAGTGGAAACACAATTTTCAGACGGTGCTGCTTTTCTCAAACAATGCAAAGGACGATCAGATCCAGGGGCTCTTCAATTATTTGAAAACCGGATCGCAACAAGAAGCGAAATGGCTCAGGCTTTACATAAAATTGAGCCCATGGATTTTTTTTGGATCCGGTATGCTGGCATGGTTCTTCCCGATTTTCATTTTACTGATCATAGGAATTGGGATTGCGAATTGGCTTATCACCCAGGCGTATAATGCCGCTGTTATGAAAACGGATACCCTGATCGGGAAAATGAGCAAAATACTAAATCATTTTTCCGACGCGATAGGTGCAATTAGGTCTGAGCAATGGAGTTCTGAAAATTGTATACGCTTGTCTTCCGATCTTAAAGACAATAGGCAAGATAAGTTGGCGGAACAGTTACGTAGTTTATCGTCTCTCATTAACCAGCTCGCCCTAGGAATGAGCTCAATTGGCCCGGTGATTAATTTTATCATGCCCTGGAATGTTCTGTATTTCCTTGCTATTGAAGACTGGAAGAAGTCGAATAAAGAAAATGTCGAAGATGCTTTTGATGTCATCGCCAATTTTGAGGCACTGATCAGCCTGAGCAGTATCAGGACTAATTATCCTGAGTGGACTTTTCCAGAATTGATTGAACGTGAGAAGTATACCTTAATCACTCGGTCTATTGGCCATCCCCTGATATCACCTGAGTTAAGGGTTGTGAATGATTATTCGCTGGATGATGAACTTAAGATCGACATCATTACCGGATCGAACATGGCCGGGAAAAGTACTTTTTTGCGGACTTTGGGAGTAAATGCAATACTCGCCCTGGCCGGAGCTCCGGTTTGTGCAGAAAAAATGAAGGTCAGCCCAATGCTTGTCTTCAGCTATATGCGCATCCGGGATTCGCTGAATGAAAGTACATCAACTTTTAAAGCTGAGTTGGATCGTTTACAGCGACTTCTCGAAATTCTGCAGACGGAAGACAGGGTTTTCTTTTTAATTGATGAGATGCTTAGGGGTACAAATTCTGTCGACAAGTATCTGGGATCCAAGGCTGTTATAGAAAAGCTGATCGCCCAGAATGCTGTGGGTATCATCGCCACCCATGATCTTCAGATTGCAGAGCTGGAACAAAAATATCCTGATTATATCCGCAACTTCTATTTTGATATTCAAATAGAAGGTTCCGAAATGAAATTTGACTATAAGTTGAAAGAAGGGGAGTGCAAAACGTTTAATGCATCGTTGTTGTTGAAGAGGCTGGGGATCGGTGGAGAGGACGGTGAGTAGTGTTCTAGTATTCAGTAATCAGTTATCAGTTTTGGGCGGACTAGACGCTGGCGTTTCGACATTCAAATGGTTGAATGTTTCTTCGTTCAATAGTACATTAGGTACGTTCGCACTTGATTACTGATTACTAATCACTGATTACTGATCACCCATTACCTCCGCTTTCTCAAGGATATTTTTTCAATATTTGCTTTCCATAAAAAGTAGTTCGTTGCCCGTGTCAGAAACCATCCTCTCCTTCCAAAACATCAGTATCCGGAGCTTCAACAAAATCATATTCGAAGATTTGAATTTTAACCTACGAAAGGGGGAGCATTGGGCACTTGTGGGTAAAAGCGGTTCAGGGAAAAGCATACTGCTGGATGCGTTTGCAGGAAAGAGTTCCTTTCCAAACGGAAGGGCGAAGTACCCGGCAATAGATCATTACATCAGAGAAGCTAAAACAGATGACCCTCTGTTAAACCGCTTTAAGTTAATTGCCCAGGTTTCGTCGCGGCATCATTTTACAAATCTTTCAAATACCACCGACCTGTATTATCAGCAGCGTTTTAATTCCATGGATTCAGAGGACTCGCAAACGGTTAAACAATACCTTTCAGCAGTAAGATCGTATCGTCCTGAAGGCATCTGGACCCTTGAACATACTGCGGCGAGATTAATGTTGACACCGCTGTTGGATAAGCAACTGATCAAATTATCAAATGGAGAAACCAAGCGTCTGATGATCGCAGCGGCATTGGTCAGAAATCCGATTTTGTTATTGCTGGATAATCCTTTAACCGGCCTGGATATATCCTCAAGAGCCGGCTTTGACAAACTAATGCAGGAAATTGCTGATTCAGGAATCAGTGTAATAATGTCCAGTTCGCCTAACGAAATCCCTGAGTGTATTACTCATGTTGCTGTTGTTAAAGACGGATTTATCGAGCAGGTTCCAAAAACTTTATTTAAGCCTGAACATCACACTCGTCCGGAAACTGCAGTCGATATCGGGGAGCTGAAAGATCTTCTTTCAACGGGAACTGCCCAGGATTACAAGATCATTGTCGGTATGGATGGCGTCACCATAAGATACGGCGAGAAAATAATTCTCGAAAATATTAGCTGGCGGATCAACCAGGGTGAAAGGTGGATGCTTGGTGGTCCGAACGGCGCCGGAAAATCAACGCTTTTAAGTCTTATTAACGGCGACAACCCGCAGGCTTTTGCGAATAAGATAATTCTGTTTGATAAGCCCAAGGGCAAAGGTGAAAGCATCTGGGACATTAAGAAGAAAATCGGCTTCGTGTCGCCGGAACTTTTTCAATATTTCCCGGTGGAAAGTTCATGTATGCAGATCATCGAATCTGGTTTTTATGACACTATGGGCCTCTTCAGAAAATCAGGGGAGGCGAAGGCTGCCATATGTCTCCGCTGGATGCGTTTGCTTGGGATCGATCAACATTCCGGGACACTTCTGAAAAGCGTCCCGGTAAGTGTGCAGCGATTATGTCTGTTAGCGCGGGCACTGGTAAAAAATCCACCCCTGTTGATTTTTGATGAGCCCTGCCAGGGTATGGATGCTGAACAGCAGGAGCGCTTCCGAAATCTTGTAGATGAGATCTGTAAAATTAGCGCAGTGAGTCTGATTTATGTTAGCCATTATGAGTCAGAAAAGCCCAGCGCTGTAACGAAAATTCTCCGACTGGATAATGGCAAGGTTATTTCTATTTGACAGCAATCATCTGAAGTGATGTCGCATGTGCCGGATCTGGCGAATCCTTCATTCCCCTGACCCAAACTGTATAAAATTTACCGGCTTCAATGTCGAGGTTTTGCTGTGCAAGGGCGATGTTACCTCCCTTTTCATAAATACCCATTGAATATTTGCCCGGGTCAACGGCCACAAAATCACTTCCGCACTTGAATGGGATATCTGTAAAGAGAATAGCCGGGGAGACGAGCCTAAAATCCAGTGATTTAGAATCAGGGCTCATATTGAGGAATCTCAATTTGGCTTTCCCTGGCGCAGGTGCAATAAGTTCATCTTCAGTTATTACATGAGTAACAGAGTCAGGACGGCCGGTTACAAAAAACGAATAGTGCTTGTCTTTCTTAAGGATATACGCCTTCGAAACGTAGGTAATTGAGGATATCTGCTTTTTTACGGTAAAGGTTTGCGGTCCGGAATTGGTGAATTTATATGGGATGGTATCGGTGTACGAAATCATGCTGTCGCCGTTGATTCTGTTCCCATCGATGAACAGATCAATTGCTGGCAGCCCCGGAGAGGCGTGGATAAACATGATTGCGGAGCGAGCTGGTTTTAACTCATCACCTTTTCCGCAGCAAATCAGTATTAAAGAAATCAATGCCGCTATCAGGATCGATCGGCTCGAATTTTTGGAGGTTTTAGTTGGTATGATGTTCATAGTTCAAAGGTTTGGTTGAGACTATGTACGGACAAAAAAATATTATGTAACAGAGTTTAACCTTTTTTAACTTTCCGGATCACGGATATTTTACGCCATGTAAAGAGGGTTTAGCTGGAAAATATCTAAATTTCCTTTTTGCTAATTCATCCTCAAAGACAAACACATGAGTGCAGCTATCGCAGAACCATCCTCTCTCAATCCTGAAAAAAAGAATAATCTAAAACTTGTGATAATAGCGTCCAGTGTTGGGACCCTTATCGAATGGTACGACCTTTTTTTAGCGGTAATCCTTGCAAGCATACTTTCTAATCAGCTCTTTCCGGCCGGGGAAAATAAGTTTATTGAAACCCTGGCTATCGTGGCTACTACGTACCTGATCAGGCCTTTTGGATCCCTGCTTTTCGGGAATATGGGCGATAAATCTGGCAGGAAAAATTCCTTTTTGATTTCCCTCCTGTTAATGGGTGCTGCAACTTTTCTCATCGGGTGTATCCCGACCTTCAGTCAGGTAGGCTGGCTGGCGCCTGTATTGTTTTTAATTCTCCGTCTTTTTCAGGGACTGGCTATCAGTGGAGAGTATTCAGGTGCGGTAATTTATGTTGCTGAGAATGCTCCGGCTAATAAACGGGGATTTTATACCGGATTTATACAAACGACTTCATCCATTGCACTAATTATGTGTTTGCTGGTTGTTTTTGCTACACGGGGACTAATGAGCGAGGCAAGTTTCAATTCGTTTGGATGGCGAATCCCATTTCTTTTCAGCTCCGTGCTGGTGATGATAAGCTATCTGATTCGCAGGAAATTGCATGAAAGCCCGGTATTTGCACAGCTCAAAAAAGAGGGTAAGACCAGCAGCGCGCCAATAAAAGAAACATTTAAATCAAGGAAAAATGTCGGGCTTATCCTGTCAGCCATATTTGGAGGTAACGCTGCACAGAGTGCGATCATGCAAACCAATCAATTCGTCGCTTTATTCTTTCTGCAGAGAACGGTAAAGCTCACTGATACTACTTCTATTCTTATACTAGCGGTCGGGATTCTTTTAGCGGGGCCGCTGTTCCAGGTATTTGGAGCGCTGAGCGACAGAATTGGGAGAAAGAAGGTTATTCTGGCTGGCCTTTTTCTAGGCCTGTTTATTATCCCCGTAACATTTTATACATTTCTTGAGCTGGGGAATCCTATGCGATTGGATACGGTCCAGCATATTGACACTCAAACCACACTTATTTTTATTGGGCTTATATTTGTGCTGACAGTAGCCAGTGCGCTGGTGTATGGCCCGATGGGTGCATTCCTAATGGAGCTTTTTCCTACCAAGATCAGGTACACCAGTATGGGATTTACCTACAATGTAGGGAATGGCGCAATTGGTGGTTCAACTCCGGTTATTACCGAATTGATCCGGTCTTCTGTTGTGATCAGCTTCGCTTTCTCACCTTACACGGGCCTTATTTATCCCCTTGTCCTTATCGTGATCGGTATTATTGTGAGCATTTTCTTCGTTAAAGAGACGAATGGAAATAGGCTGGAGGATTAAAGTAGTTAGTAGTAAGTATCAAGTAGCAAGTATCAAGTAGCAAGAATCAAGATATGAGGCTCTCTAGCTGAAAAGAAAGGGAGAATTGGGTCATTGGTGGCGGGCAATAGGTGTTAGGTATTAGGCATCAGGTCTTTGAGTATCCGGCTGGCTGGAAATAATTGATAGCCGAAAGCTCGCAGTCTCTAGGTTTTCCGCAGTCGGAAAAGCCCTAATGCCTAACCCCTAAAGCCCTAACAATAAGATACCCTTGTAAAACTTAACCTTAACATGAAAAAGCAACTAGGCTCTACAGCCCCGCCTGTTCCCTGTCGTGCCCGTAAATATCGTCGCGGAAATTAAGTGTTCCACCAGCATCGACCCATGCGGTGTAATAAATGATGTCCACGGGAATTTTTGTCGTAAGCTTTACCCATTTCTCAGAACCAGCGCTCATTGCTTCCAGAATTTCCGTACCTGTCCATTGAGGTTGGTCCTTTAGCAGATACTGAGCAAGTTCATACGGCTGGCTCAGCCGAATGCAGCCATGGCTAAATGCTCGTTTTTTCTTTTCAAACAAAGATTTTGAGGGCGTGTCATGGAAATAAATGTCATATTTATTGGGGAAGAGAAATTTAACATCACCTAAAGCATTATCAGGCCCTGGCTTTTGCCTGATCTTAGGCAGTCCATCAGCTTTGCCGACTATTTCCATGTTATTGTCAGCGAGATATGAACCATTTCTGTTTATTGCGGGTAATATCTCATTTCTGACGATACTGGCTGGAACATTCCAGTAGGGGCTGAAAACTATCGTCTCAAGCGTGTCCGAGAAAACAACTGTTGGATTCGATGTCTTGCCAACGACTATATCCATACTAAGAACTTCCCGGTTATCTTCCATCACATACAATTTAAATTCAGGGATATTTGCAATTATTCTGGTGCCAGTGCTTTTAGTTGTATCCTCTTTGATTCTGCTCATATTTGTGCTAAGCTGCTCAATACGTTTTTCAAGTGGCATATTCAATGCCTTCATAAACGCCGGCCCGATGGCACCATCGTCTTCAAGTCCGTGGCGTAACTGGAATTGCTTAACAGCGTCTTCGAGAGCCGGACTAAAAACATTACCGTCACGTACACGGCGGAGATCTCCAAGTAATCTTAGGCGTTCTTTTATCACCACAAGCACTGCCGATGTGTCTTTGAGCTTCAGCACAGGCTTTGGTGACGTGATAGTAGACCATTCGCCTTTCGTGCTTAGGGCCTGATACTGACTCAGTGCTTTTTCAAGTAACTGATATTGTTTGCCGCCAAGGTCTTGTGCGTAACTGTGCGCAGAAGTCAATACCAGGCAAAATATAAATGCTATAAATCGGTTTTTCATTTCTCAGGTTTTTGACTAAGCAGGCAAAAGTCAAGCCAGTAATGCCTGGCCAGTGCGCATTATTCCTGTCGATTTTCAGACAGTTTAACCTGCACCGAAGTTCCGGTTCCTAATTTTGACGTGATTTGAAGCTTCCTATCATATAAACTGAGCCGGTTTTTTATGCTGCTTAATCCTGCGCCAGATGCATAATCATTAATTGTAGAAAAGTGTTTGCGCTGACGGCAGCTTAAATTCTTTCTCATACGGATCCTTCGGTACCATACCGATGTTGTTTAACATCTGTTCAGCGGATTTACGAAGGGCATTGAGGGGAGGAATGTGATGCTCCCCGGAGGGCTTTTTTGATTTTTTTGCTAGTCATTGATCACGCTCATTACCAAACCTTCCGGGAAATAATCCTTACTATGTATTGGCAAGGTAATCTAACTTTCGCAGGATTCGTCAGCTTTTAACTAACCATTCCCCTGAGAACGGCATATCTGATGAGCGCAGCTGAATTTCTCGACTGAGTTTTGTCGATCAGGTTCTGTCGGTGCCCCTCTACAGTACGTTTGCTTGTGAATATCTTATCAGCTATTTCCTGGTTAGTGTAGCCTTCTGCGATCAGAGATAATATTTCTTTTTCACGTTTTGAGAGATCAACAACCGGCAGGTCGTCTGTTGTGGCGTAAGATCGGCCAAGTTGGCGATCCAATAGCTCTATAGACAATTCAGTGCATAAATATCTTTGTCCGTTATTGAATATATGGCGTATACCAAACAGGAGTTCTTCTGAGCTTACATTTTTTAACATATAGCCATTAGCTCCAGATTGGAATGCTTTAAGAACGTATTTTTCATGCGAGAGCATGGACAATACAACAGTCTTTAATTTTGGGTATGCTTCAAGCAAACCAGGGATCATATCTATTCCGTTGATACCTGGCATGTTTATATCTGTTATGAGCAGTACTTCATTAGGATTTATTGTGCCGCTTTCGAAAAGCTCTAATAATTCATTGCCATTACATGCTTCTCCTACAATTTCAATGTCTACTTCATTTTCTAAAAGCGACCTGATACCGCTCCTTACTATCTTATGATCTTCAGTTAGTACAATCTTAATCAACGACATTCTATAGGTTTAATGGAGTAAATGTAATCCAATTGATTTATACGCTACGAAACCCGTATTAATACCTGATTATTATAATATAACTAAAATTAATAGCGTTGATGGTAATTAATATTTCGCCTGCTTGTAGTAAATTAAGCGATAGCAAATAGTGTCAGTCGATTATATCACAGAAATTTGATTTTACATTGAGTCCACAATGGCCGTGTCTCTTATTGGTGTAGTATCCACGATGACACTATCGACCGGCATAATTGAATCTACAATCGCTGAGTCTGTAATATTTTCCGTTTTGCTGTTTGAATTGCAACTCACCAGAGCCATTCCGGCAATGGTTGTGTAAAAAAGAATTTTATTTTTCATGGGTATAGATTTTTAAAGATACTCGGCTGATTTGCAGTTCACCTAATTAAACCGCGTTCTTATGACAACAATTTGGAACCGTTTGGGTTTGGATAAGTAAACCCACATATTAAAAGCCCGGCAGAAATTAAAAAAACAAACCTTGAAAGGGATATCGATATTGTTAGTTCTTATCAGCGTATTATCCGCTTGTAATATGAAAGATTCAAAACCTTCTTACGAGAGTTCTAAATTGTTAGCAAGATACCCATCGGGATCAACACTTTGTCAACTTGAAGGTAAGTTTTATATAATGGGCGACGATGCAGCTGATGTTCTGGTTCTGGATGGAAAATGGAACGAGCTGCATCGCATAGCAATTTTTCCAAAAGGCGATCAGCTCCGACTACCAAAGGCTTCAAAAGCTGATGTTGAATCATCAGTTGTATTTGATAATAATGGGAAGCCGGCTATTCTTTTTTTAGGATCAGGATCGCATTCGCCCCATCGTGATAGCATGTTTGTGTTGGACCCGGAATTAAAGCATGTAAAGCGTGTGGATGCTAGTTCGTTCTATGATGAACTTCGTGGTGAAGTTAAGGAATTAAATATAGAAGCCGCCGCCATGCTTGATAATCAACTACTCCTTGGGCTGAGGGGCAACAATACGTTCCCAGACAATTATATGGCTCTTGCTGATCATTCCGGTGCGACATTTAAATTCCATCGGAAGATTCTGATTCAAGCGCCTGTACCGCATGCCGGTATTTCAGGAATGGACTATGATGCCAGGCAGGATATACTTTTCATAACCTTTTCATCGGAAGATACCGCAAATGCCTATGATGACGGGCAAATAGGAGAGAGCTACCTGTCAATAGTTAATAATGCAAAGCAGTTATTGAAAAAGGATAAGCTTGTACTCACTGAATTTCTAAAGCTAAGCGATCTTCATCCTGAATTTATTGAACAAAAAATTGAATCGGTGTCCTTAAGCAATGAGCCCGGTCGGTTGATGCTCATTGCTGACGATGATAAAGGCAACACTAAAATTTTCAGCCTGAGATACTAAATTATTCCGGGAACTGACTTTTATCTAAGCCGGGAATTATGCGTAATGCGTTCTTATAATAGATTTTCTTAAGAACCTGATCGCTTAAGCCGAGTCCGTACATTTTCCAATAAGCATGGTATTTTTTATGGTACGGAAAGTATTCATCCTCGGTTTCCAGCACCCTGAAGTAGGTAGTGTACTCAGCCGGTACCCAGCTGTCTTTGCCAAAGAGTATCCTGTCCTGATATTTATCGAAGAATAGTTTTGCCCGTCGTGGCTGTCTGCCGAGCTCGGCTATGACAGCCCCAAATTCGACATTAAAATTAGGATAGGTATCGAGCAGCTTGCCAAGGTGATCCAGATCGTTTGCAAACCACCCGAAATGTGCAATAATAAAAGTAGTTTTTGAATGCTTTTTAACGAGATTATGCTGCTGTTGTATAAGCTGTTCCCAGGAGTAACCATCTGAAGCACTCCGGTTTCTGCCAGGTTGGGTAAGCAATTCAAGCCAGCGCTCATTGCTTGCATCGGGAGTGTCCCAAAACTGCTTGGGGTCGGCAGTGTGAATTAAGACCGGTATTCCTAATTGAGCGCATTTTTGCCATATCGGATCCAGGCGTGCATCATCCACAGCGACAACTTTCCCATCCTTATCCTTAACTGAAAATCCCAGAGTCTTGAATATTTTAAGTCCCTTTGCTCCAGCCTTAACATCATCCTCCAGCTGCTTAACAGTTTTTTGGATCCAGCCTTCCTCACCAACTCCATTAAAAGTGATGTTTGTGAATAGAACGAGGCGGTTAGGAGTTGCCTGCGCAGCATGTTTAACCGCAGAAGCAAGGTACTCGCCGCCCCTTCCACTCAGGTTCACCATTATTTTCATGTTCAGCTTATCCATTTCTGTAAGCAGCGAGCCCAGATTCTGAGAAGCCATGTTATTCTGGTGATTGTGGACATCAATAAAAGGAAATTTGGCCTTGTTAACTATATGTTCTGGTACGACTAGTGAAGAAGGGGGGTTGTAAGTTTCAAAATCAATCCGGTTTTTATCTGATTGGGCTATACTACATTGACTAAAGCCCACTAATGCGGCGATATAAAAATATTTCTTTCCAAAAATGTCCATGATCTACGGTTAATCAGGCATGAATTTAATATATAGTATTGGAATAAGGCAAAGGGAATGAGAAAATTACATTCAACACAATAGGAAGAATTGAGCACCGTAATTTAATAATTACAATGTTTGGCATTTTGTGCAGTTGAATTAAATCATTAAGAGGTAAATTTGATTGAATCTATCCCGACGGGAAAGAAATTTGAGATAATTGATGCGAAGACTGCTCACCCTTTTCCTCATTATATTTTCTCTGGATGTGTCAGGACAGACCATCAAGGGGCAAATTTTGGTCTACGGATCAGAAGAAGCCTTATCTAATGCGAATGTTTACTATGACGGGGGGTACAGAGGGGTGATATCTGATTCCACCGGACATTTTCAGTTAGAGCCTATGTCAACTGGTAAAAAGCCTATAATTATTAGTGCGGTTGGGTATCATTCAACTTTGATTGCTGACTATACGAGCGAGGAATTTTTAAAAGTTTATCTTGAACCTAAGACGTATTCACTGGATGGGGTTGTTGTAACTTACGACGGCATGTCAAGAGAGGAAAAGGAGGCCATATTCAAAGCGGAATTTCTGGGCATTTCGGAGAATGCACGAGAATGTGAGATATTGAATATAGATGATGTTACCCTGGTATATAATTCCAGACGAAAGACTATAGAAGCCACGGCAGAGGAGCCAATTATATTGCTCAATAAGGCTCTGGGATTTAAAATAACATATTATCTGGAAGCCTTCAAATACTCACCCGGAAATATTTATTTTTCGGGAAATTATTTCTTTGAACCCGATTCAACTTTGGAAAAGAAAGAACTAAACCGTGTAGAAAGGAAGAGAAAACAAGCTTATTTTGGATCAAGGATGCATTTTATCAGGGCGCTTTATGAGGATCGTCTCACTAAGGAGGGGTTCAGGCTGCTGAATATGTTCGATAGGGATCAGGATTTTAGCGGGCTTGTTGTTGACGGCGAAAAAGGGAGAAGTATATTTATGAAATCCCGGCTTGTGGTAATTTATAAGGCAAATCAGGGCGCACTTACTTTTCTCGATAAGAACAAGGATTTCACGCGAATTGATAAAAGCGGATACCATGACCCTATGGGAATTACATGGTCTGGGAGTATGGCCAATCAGCGAATGGCCGATTTATTGCCTTTTGAGTATCAGCCTGACGCTCGTAAAGAAGATAGAAATTGAAAGCCCTGACTATTTGCTTGTGCACTTTTTTCCTTGCCAGCTGTGCGATGAAACAGAACGGCCTTGCAGTGCGGGATAAGTTATCCGACGAGGAAATCCTCGACTCAGTTCAGTATCATACTTTTCAATATTTCTGGGACGGAGCAGAGCCTGTTTCAGGGGCGGGCAGGGAGCGTTTTCATGAAGATGGTTTATACCCACAAAATGACAAAAATACAGTAGCCACCGGGGCTGCCGGTTTTGGAATTATGGCAATCATTACCGCGATTGATCGCAAGTTTGTTCCCCGGAATGAAGGAGTCCAGCGTCTAAACAAAATCCTTGGTTACCTGGAAAAGGCAGACCGGTTCCACGGTGCCTGGCCCCATTGGATGGAAGGTGAAACTGGTAGAGTCAAGCCATTTTCTAAGAGGGATGACGGAGGTGACTTGGTAGAAACTTCTTTCGTAGCGCAGGGCCTGATTTGCATACGCCAGTATTTCAAGGCTGGCAACTTCCAGGAGCAAGCGCTGGCGGCAAAGGCGACTCAGTTATGGGAAGAAATTGATTTTAATTTTTACCGGAATGGTAAAAATGTTCTTTACTGGCACTGGAGCCCTCAGTATCAATGGCAGATGAATTTTGCCGTCAGGGGTTATAATGAGTGCCTGATCATGTATGTACTCGCTGCGTCATCTCCAAAATACGGAGTCCCGGCAGAAGTTTATCACGAAGGCTGGGCACAAAATGGTAAGATAAAGCGGGTAACAAATTACAAGGGAATTCCTTTGCAGCTTTTTCATCAGGGGGATGCAAAGAACGGCGGGCCTTTATTTTGGGCACACTATTCATTTTTAGGTTTGAACCCGAATGGATTGTCAGACCGGTATGCAGATTATGGTCAGGAGGTAAGGAATATGGCAAAGATCAATTACCAATGGTCGGTGGATAATCCTGGCGGGTTCGAAGGATATTCTCCGGAAAGTTGGGGATTGACCGCAAGCTATTCAGTAACGGGATATGCCGCGCATGCACCTTCATTAAAAGAGGACCTTGGTGTTATTTCTCCTACAGCAGCATTGTCTTCCTTCCCTTACACCCCCAAAGAATCTATGGCGGCCATGCGCAACTGGTACACGAATAAAAAGGATAAGATTTGGGGTAAGTATGGTTTTTATGACGCATTCAGCGATCAGGCGGCATGGTATCCTAAAAAATATCTTGGAATAGATCAGGGCCCGATCGTAGTTATGATTGAGAACTACCGCTCAGGTTTGCTATGGGAGCTATTTATGAAGGATAAAGACGTTCAGTCCGGGCTAAAAAAACTGGACTTTGTAAGCCCATATCTGAAATGATTTGATTTTTAATCAGGATATCTTACGTTCGACACCCTGTCAACCGTCAACCGTCAACCCTCAACAGTCAACCCTCAACCGTCAACCGTACACTAGTTTCTCCCTCTCCCATCAACCACTAGTGGTGTATTGATGCCATTAAGATTATAAACAACTTTGCCTGCCCTGATCGTTAGTTCGGTTTCCAATTTGCTTGTGGCATCCATTTTAAAGCCCGTATAATCGAAGAAGCCAAATTTACCTTCACGAATATTGAACACAGCAACATCAGCTATTGAGCCAACGGATAATGTTCCAAGGTCTTCTCTTTTAATCACTTTTGCCGCGTTCTGAGTTGTAGCTTTGACTACCGATTGAAGATCCATTCCCATCCGCATGAATTTTGACATCACGTCGATCAGGCTTTTCATGGCTCCATTCACTGCACCTTTGTTCATGTCTGTGCTGATCGTGTTAGGATAAAAACCTTGCTGCAAAGCTGGTATCGCTTGAGAGTATGCGAAACTGATCCCTCCAAATCCCACATCGAAAATGATCCCTCTTTTTTGTGCCTCGACAATGAATGGCCGGATTTTTTTTGTTTTAGGATCTACAATGGATTCCCGGGATTCACCGAGCTCTGCAAAACAATGAGTAAATACGTCGCCCGGGCGCAGGTGTTTAAAGAATAGTTCTTCCAGAGGATGTGCCGGCCTGGTACCTCCGAAATCAACCATTACAGGAATATTACCGATTGTTCCGGCACCGACAGCGCGATCAACAGCTGTCCAGTCTGCGCCATTGTAATGCGCGGTTTTAATGCCCACAATGTACTGTTTGTTTTTAATTGCAAACTCGCCGGTTAATTTAGAATCCATATCAGCGGTATTCTGTTCGGCCGTACCACCTGCAAAACCTTCGCCCACAATATTAAGCCATGAAAGAACGCGGGTTTCAGACTTGTCAATTGTTTCCGCTTTAAATCGCTCAAATGATTTCCATCCTGAGCTTCCGGCATCGACAGTAGTTGTAATCCCGCCTCTGAATGTAAATCCATCGGGAACCGGGTCACCGGCACGCATTCCATGAAAGTTATGAGAATGAATGTCTATCAGTCCTGGCGTAACATATAATCCTTTCGCATGTACGACCTGCTTTGCCAATTTAGGATCAATGTTCTTCGCAACCTGCACGATCTTGTCGCCGTTGATTGCTATATCCATCAGCTCATTTATATTGTTTTTAGGGTCAATTACATGACCGCCTTTTATAACGATGCTGTACGTCTGAGCAGATGTTGTTGAAGCATATATGCAAAGTGCAAGGAGGGTAAAGAATATTTTTCTCATCTTTTGGTGACAGATTTTAGTTGTCAATTTATTTCGGCAAGGCAAATGAAATGATATATCCTGCCGGATTCGCTGCGTCTCCGCCCACTGAAATTGCAATATATTGTTTGCCCTTACTCCAATAGGTACTGGGGTTTGCATTTGCTATACCCGGGAGAGTGTATTCCCAAACGACTTTCCCTGTTTTTTGATCGAATGCCCGGAACTTCCTGTCACGGGTGCTTCCGATAAATAACAGTCCACCTTTAGTTACCAGTGGCCCGGCTGAACCGCTGGCTCCGGTTTCAGGTGCCCCTGGTAGCTGACTGTCAGGGGTATTGCCCAGGGTTACTGTCCACTCAAATTCTCCAGTATTTAAATTGATAGCGTGGAGCTGGCCGAATGGAGGTTTTATTCCTTGACGTCGTTCATTATCTGTAAACTGGCCATATGCTGTCAGGTTTAAATATTGATCATCCTGCTTAATGTCAGCAATTTTGTTTGCCGCATTATTGGCCTGGATTTCTTTAAGAAAGCTTTGCTCTCTACCCGCGCGTGGAGCTGCCGGTTCTTTATCAAAAAGATAGGAGATTATCGCTTCTTCTTTACCTGCGATGACGCTGGCGAATGAAGGCATTTTGCCACCACCTCTTTTTATTTTATTAAGGGCATCTTCGCGGCTCATCCGTGTTTCGATTGCTACAAGCGAGGGGTTTCCGGATTCGTCACCGTTTTTGTCAGGCATGTGACAAGCAACACAATAGGTATTATAAAGTGCTTTTCCCTGGGCATACACAGTAAGGTTAGCCGTTTCGTTTTGAACAACCTTTTTCATAGTTGCGATTTCGGGAGAATCGTTAGATTTTACGTAGATGATCCCTTTCGTAGGATCCACCGCTCCGCCACCCCAGCTTGAACCCCCACGGCTTCCAGGCATCATAAAAGTTCCTTTTATAGCTGGGGGTGTGAAAGGACCCTCATATCTGAAAGACTTAAACCGCTTCATCAGAGTGTCGTGAGATGCCTTGGAGTAATTCGCAATATCAGATTCTGTGATAATTTGACGCGAATAGGGCTTTGGTTTTGTTGGAAAGGGTTGCGTAGGAGAGGCAACCTCACCAGGGATGTCAGACGCAGGAACGGGCCGTTCTTCAATTGGCCACAGTGGTACGCCAGTATCACGATTAAAAGTGTAGATGTATCCAAGTTTTGATGTTTGCGCTACTGCATCGATTTTTTTTCCATTATGGATAACCGTGATCAGATTTGGTGCTGCGGGAAGATCGTAGTCCCACAGATCGTGATGAACGGTCTGAAAGTGCCATCTGTATTTTCCTGTCCTGGCGTCCAAGGCCACTACAGAGTTTCCGAAAAGATTATTACCAATCCTGTCTTTTCCGTAATAATCATAAGTTGGAGACCCGGTCGCAAGGAAAATCATTCCGCGTTTCTCGTCCAGCGTCATTCCACCCCAACTATTAGCTCCACCAACGTATTTCCATGCATCTTTTGGCCAGCTATCGTAACCAACTTCTCCCGGTTGTGGTACAGTATGAAAAGTCCACACCAATGCACCTGTTTTTACATTGTAAGCACGAATATGACCCGGTTCAGCACCATAGAGTTCGGATACTTCGTTACCAATGATATATAGGTCCTGGTAGATCGTACCAGGAGTAGTTGGAATGACCGAGATCTTGTCGGGTTCACCTCGCATACCCACATTCATGCTCACTTTACCGCCATTGCCAAAGCTTGTTATAAGCTGACCAGTAGCCGCATTGACTGAAAATAACTGATCTCCGCCAGTAAACATGATCCTTTTATCCGCGCCGTCTTCATAATAAGTTACACCTCTTCCAACCCCACCTCCGGCGCCACCGTTAAAAGGATCGAAGCTCCAGATCTGCTCGCCTGTTGTTGCATTTAAGGCGTAAACGCGGTGCCTCGCAGACATAGTGTACATAACACCATCGATTATTATGGGATTACTTTCACTGCTTCCACCCCGTGAGCCCTGCGGAGCATCACTGAATTTGTGAGTCCACGCAACTTCCAACTGATTCACATTGTTCAGATTCACCTGATCAAGAACTGAATAGGCTGTACCTTCACTATCTGCCTTGTAAACACTCCAGGTCCGATTGATATCTGCTTTACTGGTCGCAACCAGGGTCGGGTAAACCTTGCACCCGGTATATATCAGGGTGCCCAAAAGTGCTGTTAAGATTGCTGATCGCTTGGTTAGCAAGGTGTTGCGTATGGTCATTTTCTGCAGTCGTATTTAAGTTAACGGTTCAATTTAGGTAACAAATCAGGATATTGCGCGGACACGAAGTAAAATTTGTCTTACAATATATAAACCGCTGGTACAAAAAAGGCGGCCAAAAGCCGCCTGGTGATAATAGGATCATTGAGTTTATTTGTAGGCTTCATGCACGGCTACTCCAATATTACCGTTAGGCTCCTGTATTTTTAAAAGCCCAGTAATTGTTGGTGCAATATCTGTCATATTGTGAGAAGCATTAGTTTTTCCGTGTTTGATTCCCCATCCCATTAACAGGAATGGAATGTGGGTGTCGTCCGGACTAACTGTTCCGTGGGTGGCCCCGGTAGGTGAAGCCCCCGAACCTGAGTACCAGGCAGGTTTAAGTATTATCTGAATCACTCCGCTTCGTTCACGGTTATATCCATTAATAATACGCTCACGATAACTTGCCGGGATATTAGCAGTTTGAGCTTGTTCCATATCAACCACAAACGCAACACCTTCTTTTTTCTTCAGGAATTCAATAGTTCTTGTCTTGATTTCTGCAATATTTCCTTTTCCGGCCTCAATTGCCGCGTAGTTGAGACTTACCTGATAATTGCTAAAACTCCTGATAGCTCCTTTTACTTTAAATTCGTTCTCTAACAGAGTATTTAATTCTCTCATATTGGCTGAAGTCTGGAAGACACCGGTATTGATTCTATTATCTGCCATGAAGCCCGAATTGTGTTGTACTGCATGGTCAGCAGTTAAAAATACTGTGTAGTTTCCTTTACCAACTTTGGTATCCAAATAGGTAAGAAATGAAGCCAGATCGCGATCAAGGCGCAGATAGGTATCTTCAACTTCTATGGAATTTGGACCAAATTGATGACCGATATAGTCCGGAGAAGACACACTTACTGCAAGGAAATCGGTGATATCGTCTGCTCCAAGGCTTTCATTTTCTACCGCCGCTTTAGCAAGGTCAAGTGTCAAACTGCTGCCATAAGGCGTGCTGGTAATAAGAGTGTTCCACCTTGCGCTCATCTCTGAGGTTTTGATCGGAAAAGTTGAGCTGGTCATACCGGCGAACCTGCCTTCATACCGATTATCATCTTTCGAGCTTTGAACGTATGTGTTGATCGGGTACAATGTATTCCAGTCCTGTTTTAGATATTTTTCGTGAAGTCGCTGTGCATTAAAATTACTGACCCAGGCTGGAAGTGCATTCATATAATAGGTGCTGGTAACCCAATTGCCCGTGTCTTCATCATACCAATATGCGGCATTTGCAGCGTGACCGCCCGGAAGGATACTTCCCCGGTCTTTCGACGCTACTGCAATTACTTTAGAACGGAAATTCGTTGCCAGACGAAGCTCGTCCGTCATTGTTGTAGATAAAAGGTTGCGTGGCGACATTTGGCCAGCTACAACAGTGCTGCTGCCAACAGTAGAAACCGTTGTATCTTCCACACAATACACTGTCCTGCCAGTTGACTGCTGAATAAAGTCATTGCCAGCCATTCCATGTATTGCTGGCACAGATCCGGTGTAGACACTAGCATGTCCGATAGCAGTTACACTAGGGATATAATTAATGTAGGTATTCTCCGCAGAAAAGCCCTCATTAAGCATGCGTTTAAAGCCTCCACTTCCGTAGCGCTCGTAAAATCGGTACAAGTAATCCCAGCGCATCTGGTCTACCATAATGCCAACCATTAGCTTGGGCCTTGGTACAGTTGTCTTAGGTACAGGTGGCGAAGGCCTCTTTGGCTGAGCTGAAACAGCCAATGTTGTAATTACTAATGCCGTGATTACCAGAGTTTTAAAAGTCATGAGATTTGCAAGGTTAATTTGTATAAATATCTTAAAAATAAGATCACGGGATGTAAAATGTTCAATACTTATTTAATTGAAAGTTGAAAGTTGAGATTAGAGTGTGGAGAGTTGAGAATTGTACAGCGTTTAGTTAATTCTCAACTCTCAACTCTCAATTGAAACCAGTTACACATTGCCGTCTCTATTGCACCGCAACCAGGTGCTCTACAACTGCATCTTTGGCCATGCTTACCATTCCAGTGTAAACGGCTCCCCGCTCAACCTGGAAAGTCCTGGTCTGGATTTCCCCTAATATTTTTCCGGAGCTTTTGATTTCAATGGATTCAGCCTTAACTGTTCCGTTAACAGTGCCGTAAACGACAATTTCCCTTGTGTTTATATTACCGTCGATCAGTCCATCCTCACCAACAATGAGTCCTTCGCCTATGAACAGGTCACCTTTTATATGACCATCAATTCTGACAAAAACGTCAGATTCTATTTTTCCCGTAACGACACAGCCTTTGCTGATGAGTGTGGGAGTTGCAGAAGACTGAGCGTTTTTGGAATTTCCCATAATATTGTTAGTTAAAGCTTAGGTAGCTGCCGGGATTAATAGGTTTCCCATTTTTCCGGACTTCATAATGAAGGTGATTTCCGGTTGAGTGGCCTGTGGAACCAACTTGTCCGATAACCTGACCCGTATTTACAATTTGACCTTCTTTTACATTTACCTTGGATAAATGTCCGTAAAGAGTTTCTAGATTATTTTTGTGGCGTATCTTGACGCATTTACCGTATCCCTGGAACCAACCTGCAATAATTACTTTGCCATCGGCAGTGCTTTTAACCGCATCCCCCCGACGACCTTTGAAATCTATTCCAGGATGAAATTCTACCCGGCCGCGTCTTACAGGATCGCTTCTATATCCAAAGCGGGAGTTCATCACAAAGTTTGCAGGATAGCCGATAGGTGTAAATGCTATGCCCACCAAAACCTCTTCAAGCCTGTCGTTGTACAGAGCATAAGTTTCTTCAGCAGTTAACTCAGTCGCAGATTCGTTGTTGCCGCCGACATCTTTAACTGTAAATCCTTTAATACCTCTTTTTATCAGGTACTGGTTAATTTTCTTAAGCTTGTCTTCAATATTCTGAATGTAATTACGCGCTTGCGTAGTATCCGCGGCTACAGGGATCTGGCTTTTCAAGTGTGCGATTTCCCGTGCATATGCAATACGTTCCTGCTTGATCTTGCTGATCTCAAGCGAAAGAAAAATAATTGTAACTGTTAATAGAAGAAGAGTTAAACAAATTGTAAAAGCGTATTGCTTAATGCGGTTTATGTGCTTTGTTTTGACACGGAGGGATTTAGTTTCCCCTTTTGTAGTGCCAACGACCAACACTGTGCTGAAATCGGATTTAGAAACTATCATCAGTCAAGTTTAAAAAAAGAGCAGGCAGATGTGCTGTTTTAATAAGTAGCTATGATACTACATTTTATTGTTTTTAAAAAACATTTTATCATTTTAATTGTATGTTTATCCCAATTAAATAATAATATCTATTTTAGGGATCGGTTGTATTTGTTTAGGTATAGAGATGGAGAAATGCGAGAGGGGAGTAGCTAAAAATACTTTCGAAAATCGCTTTCAAAATCAAATTAACGTATACATACACTTTAAACGAATCTTATAATGTTTGCAATTCAGTCGTTTTCAAGCCTAATAGAAAACAGTAACTCTAACCTTAGCAATACATCAAAAGACCTGTTAAACGGTTTGAAAATCTTCCATGAAAATCAGTGGTATATCTGTGGAAACCTGGCATTAAATGAGGGGCAGTTGCCTCATAAGTTAATAAACTCTTCGCCAGCCGATTTAGACTATCAATTGTTGGTAAAATCAGGACTCTTGCTTGTCGCTGATTCGGTAGAGCAGCCACTAACGATCACCACTGGCTTCCCGTATTCTACATACCGAATTTACAAAGACATGGCTACGGATTTTCTGAAGAAAACCCACATTATCGAATTTGACGCATCAACCCATAGCAGCAGCGCTAAACGTTCTGTTATCCTTGATGTGAATAATGTAGAAGTTATCCCTGAAATTGTTGGCTGTACAATTGCGCTGAGGAAAGGTGAGCAGCAGGCTGATGGAAATTTTTTCGTCCTCAGTTGCGGCTTCGGAACTTTTGAGTCGGTACTCAGTATGGATTCAGGTATTGTTGAGCAAACGATGGTTAGTACGCATGGATTAAAATATGCAGTGAACATGCTTATTAGTGAGCTTGAAAAAACCCACTACCTTGGATTCAGGAATGCACACCTTGTTGACGAGGCCTTCCAAAAAGGTTACATTATTCTCAACAGGAAGAATGTTGATCTGAGGGAAATGAGAAGAAATGTTCTGAGATCATACTACAATGAAGTTATCTCTCCGAATTTAAGGAATGTGATAACTGACCAGAATTTAATGAAAGCAAACAAAGTATATCTGTGCGGAGGTGCGATGTACTATCAGGATCTTGTTGATTGTTTCAAAAATGAATTTGGAGAAGTCGCAGAGTTGGAATTTGTAGCTGATCCGGCAACACTTGCCAGTAAAGGATATGCGCTCAATTCGCTTCGTGTCTCAGGCGGGAAGAAAAATTCTTCCGTAGGACTAGACATTGGTAATGCAACTACAGTAGTAACGACAATAAAAGAATGACAGGGAAGGCAGTAAATTTTATTCAGAAGTTTCTAAATAAAAAGCACAGCCGGCAAGAGATTATTGCAGATTTTCATACCACAATTATTCGTGTGGATGACAATTTTATTTCATCAAGCTCAATCATCCTTGATGAAATATTAAGGGGTAATATCTACTCTTTAAAAGAAGTTATAGTAGCCGGAACAGCTGAAATTACAGGAAACGTTACATCCAGGACAGCCTCGATCAGTGGCAAGGTTTACGGTGATATCATTTCGATAGATTACGCTGATATAAAAAGTACTGCTGTGATATCCGGTCATATCCGCGCAAGTTCGATATCTATAGAGCCAGGTGCCGTAATAAACGGATCCATTCGCATCGAAGGCAATATCGATGAACGAGACCTTATTGAAAAAGTTGAGAACAGGCTCCCTTCCCCAAAAGTGAAGGAGCCTGCTTTCCTCACTTATATTATTCCTGAGGAAGTTTCAGACCTTGAAGCCCCAGTTAAACCCGAAATAAGACCGGCTGAAATTAATAAAAGGCCTGGTGCTACCGTCTCGCTTAAAACTAAGACTGCAAAGTCCTCCGATCCTGAGCAGGAAGGAAAACATGCTGCGCCGACTAGCTGGTACTAGTTTTAGTAGTAAGAATCAAGTATCAAGAACCAAGATTCGGGGTTAGGTCATTTGTCCTTAAAATAGAAGTCAGAATTCAATCTTAACAACCCCTCTTTGTTCGCCCGCATGATATCCGCCCAGTCTTGATACTTGATACTTGATACTTGATACTTGCTACTAACTTTACATTCCCACGATCTTATTGTGACTTTCAAATTATACCCTCGGTAATCTTTTGCCCCCCTAAATATTAATTTTACGCCATAAGCCCTATGCAGAAATTGCGGGGTAATTGTTAAAATATATGGTAAATATTTCGGAAGAAAACACGCCGCTAGCCTTGTCCGTTTTGGATCTGGTTCCTGTGGTTTCTGGTAAAACCCCCGCAGATTCTTTTAAAAATACGCTTGATCTGGCCCAGGAGGCAGAGCGCTTTGGTTATACACGCTACTGGATGGCTGAGCATCACAATATGGCGGGAATTGCCAGCTCAGCAACGTCAATTCTGATTTCTCATGTCGCCGGCGGGACTTCAACCATTCGGGTTGGTTCCGGTGGCATCATGCTGCCCAACCATTCGCCGCTGGTGATCGCGGAACAATTTGGTACTTTGGAATCGTTATTTCCTGGCAGGATTGATCTTGGGTTGGGCCGTGCTCCGGGTACTGATCAACTGACCGCCATGGCATTACGTCGCAATCTTGAAGGTGCGGGAGAAGATTTTGCCCAGAATCTTGCGGAACTAAGGGAGTATCTTTCTGCAGACAACGCGGGCGCGCGTGTGAGGGCGATACCCGGGGAGGGGCTTGATATCCCAATATGGCTTTTAGGATCAAGTACCTACAGTGCGCAGCTTGCCGGGTTACTTGGTTTGCCATTCTCTTTTGCCAGCCATTTTGCTCCAAATCTGCTTTTCACCGCTCTGCAAGTTTATCGAGATAGCTTTCGTCCATCGAAAGTTCTGCAAGAGCCTTATGCGATGGCCTGTGTGAACGTTATCGCAGCAGATACTGATGCGGAAGCAGAACGTCTGGCGACCTCTCTATACATGGCTTTCCTCAATGTGATCAAAGGTACCCGAACTACCCTTCAGCCACCAGTGGACAGTATGGATTCTGTGTGGAATGAAGCTGAACGTTATGCTACCCAGCAAATGTTGAGCTATACGTTTGTGGGATCTGCAGAAACAATAAAAAATAAGATGCAGGCTTTTGCTAACGAAACCGGCGTTGACGAGATAATGGCTGCAGGGATGATCTACGACCACGATGCGCGGGTGAAGTCGTATAAGATTCTTTCAGAATTACAGCTTCAAAAAAATGTAGCGTATATTAGATCATAATAACTGCCTAACCAGAATCACATGGCTGAGCTAAAAACAATCTCCGGCGAATCTACTTATAAAGCTGCTGCTGCTGTAGCGGATAGGGTAGTTAATATATTTACCCAACATCTTGATGAAGCTATCGCAAAGGGAGAGACCGATCTGGCATCTGTTCCCTCTTCACAGCATGTAGAACAGATTTTAGACACTGCATTTTGGGCCAGTTTGAGAAGGGAGGAGGGTAATTCGCCTAAAATCTCCATTGCTTTTCTTTCGCCTGATCAGGCAGAATTACCACTGCGCTTTGAACATAAGCTTACATTTAGTCCTAATGTTCTGACCAAACTTGGACCAGGGGTGGAACGACCGGGTGTTCACTTAGGCGTATGGTATGATGATGACGGTTTATACATATGGGGCACAACCCATAAAATTCCTAATTACTGTTTTGTACTTGATGTATCTGAGCCTGGCCTGCTCGTCATAAAACACCGGCGAGCTAATGGTTTTGGAAAATTCACCAACATTGTTGTTTTAATAGGAGACCAGATTAAGGTTGTTGATGAGGATAGTCGTAACCTGCCAGATTGCCCGGTGCTGCTAACATCATTACTCGGATTTAGTTCAGTATCGCCGAACCATTCGGTAAATGTTTTAATACAGATCGCTACATCGATGCGGGCTCATAAACATGGAGGGTCGCTTTTAGTAGTTCCCTCAAAAAGTAATGCCTGGCGCGAATCGATTATCCATCCGATGAAATATTCAATTTATCCGGCCTTTTCCGGTCTTGCCAATCTGATGAAGCAGGATGTGAAGAACTGGAGTAACGGCGTGTGGCAGGGGGAGTTAAGCAGAGAGATTGATAGTATAGCAGGCCTTACGGCAATTGACGGTGCGACAGTTATTACTGATAAGCATGAGGTTTTGGCCTTTGGGGCAAAGATCAGCCGCACAGAAGGCAGCCCGCGCGTAGAACGGATACTTGTAACCGAACCAATAGTAGGAGGTGATGGCGTAATTGTTAATCCGGCAATGACTGGCGGGACTAGACATATGTCAGCTGCCCAATTTGTCCACGACCAAAAAGATGCGATTGCACTTGTAGCTTCTCAGGATGGTATTTTTACAATTTTTACCTGGTCGCCATGTGAGAATATTGTGCATGCGCACAGGATTGATAGCCTTTTATTGTAGTAACAACCTTCCTTCCGGCAAGGTATCAAGTATCAGGTATCAAGTATCAAGAAAATTGAAAGTAAATAAGATGTATTTTCTTCATCGTGATATATGTGTCTAGATAGGAACCTTAATCGATTGTTCAAGCCCGAAAAGCATTTTCTGTATTTCAGAAATTTTAAAAATGATCTCACTCATTATTAACTGGTCGATAAAATTTAAACGATGAGCAATTATAATTTGGGTCTCCAATTCGAAGATTGAACCTGTACTTATCGATAGGAAGTTTTTAAACTCTTTATTAGATTTTCTACCGGCACCTTCAGCAATATTCGATGGAATCGATACTGCTGCTCGCCGTATCTGACTTGTGAGGCTATACTTCTCATCAGCAGGGAATTCTCTTGTAATCGAGTATATTTCTGTAGTAAGATCAATTGATCTCTGCCAAACAGTGAGATTCTTAAAGTTGTGCATCCCACAAAATTCATAATATCCAGTTTACTGCCACTACAAAGTGTCGGAATATTTATTTAAAGGCACCGTTTCTTGATACTTGATACCTGATACTTGATACTAGCCAGGTATTTGCTGACTCAAGCAATGTAGCGTCCCAAATCCCCAAATAAGGTCAATAGCATTTATGGGAATAACTTCACGATCTGGAAAACAATCCGCAATAATGTTCAGCGCATGCCTGTCATTCGGGTCGTTGAAAGTAGGGACTAAAACGCAGTTATTCAGTATAAGGAAGTTTGCATAACTCGCCGGCAGGCTGAGATTCTCAAACTCCAGCTTCTGAGGCATCGGCAAAGTGACAATATTTGGTTTTTTACCGTTCTCCAGCTTCGCGTTTTCAAGCCGTTTTAAGTTATCCTGGAGTGAATCGTAATTGTTTGATTTCGGGTCAGATTCCACAACAGTAATGATTGTGTCTTCATTTACAAAACGGCACAAGTCATCAATATGACCATGCGTATCATCTCCCTCGATTCCATCTCCCAGCCAAATGACATTCGTTATGCCCAGATATTCCATGAAAACAGCTTCATAATCAGCTTTAGTGAAGCCTGGGTTACGAACCTGGATCGTGGGGTGCATCAGGCATTCTTCTGATGTCAACAGGGTGCCTTTTCCATTGACGTCGATAGCGCCTCCTTCAAGAATCACAGGTTTGCCTTTATATACCACCTGAGTTAAAGGAACTTTTAAGAATTCGGCAAGCTTTGCGGGAATGTGTTTGTCCAGCTGAAAGTTTTTATACTTGGCCCAGCCATTGAAGTTGAAATTAAGAGCTTCTCTTTTTGAACCATTCTGCACGATAATTGGTCCTGAGTCGCGCATCCAGCTTCTGTTCGTTCGATGGGTGATAAATGATATCTTCTTAAGGTCAATGTGGGCTGCAGTTAACATCTCCTGGACTGATTCTCTCTGTCTTGTGTCGGCCACAATTAAGAAAACCTGTTCAAAAAGAGAAACTTTCTTGATGAACTCTACGAAATCCCATTTAATGGCATCATATTTTCCCGGCCAGTCTTTTCCGCTGTGCGGAAAACATAAAAGTATACCCTCTTGCTTTTCCCATTCAGCGGGAAACCTTCTGATAGATGTACTCATTCTATCGTGCCCTTTTGGTGATATCCTCGTAAGAGTCTATTCTCCTGTCGCGGAAGAACGGCCAGTTTTGTCGGACGTTTTCCTGGAGATCAAGATCCACTTCGGCGATCAGAATCTCCTCTTTGTCTTCCGATGCCTGAGCAAGAATTTCTCCCTGCGGTCCGCAAATGAACGAAGATCCCCAGAATTGGATGCCATCAGTTCCAGGGACATATTGCTCGAGCCCGATACGGTTGGCAGCAGCGACATACACGCCATTTGCTACTGCATGGCCTTTCATTACGGTCATCCAGGCATTTTGCTGCTTTTCGCCATACTCGTCTTTCTCCTTAGGATGCCAGCCAATTGCTGTTGGATAAAATAGAACTTCTGCTCCCTGCATTGCCGTAAGTCGTGCGGCTTCCGGATACCATTGATCCCAGCAGATCAGGGTGCCGATTTTCCCTTTATTTGTCGGAAATGTTTTGAAGCCAATATCTCCCGGAGTGAAATAGAATTTTTCATAAAAATGAGGATCATCTGGAATATGCATCTTCCGGTATAACCCGGCTTCACTTCCATCAGTGTTTATTATGTAGGCACTGTTGTGATAGATCCCCGCCATCCTTTTTTCGAAGAAAGGCACTATGATAACCACACCGAGTTCTTTAGCCAGAGCGCTGAATGCGGTGAACGAGGTACTGTATAAGGGCTCCGCCAATGCGAAGGCATCGGTACTTTCATCCTGACAGAAATAGTGTGCGCTATAAAGCTCCGGAATGCAAATAACCTCAGCGCCTTTTGCTGCAGCGTCACTCACCCATTTTAGGCATTTTTTAAGGTTATTCTCAGGAATGTCGTTAAGGCTAACCTGAACCACGGCGATCTTATATTTCTTGTTGGGCATAATTGTGTCTCTCAATAAAATACAAAATTACTGAAAATATTGTTTGGGGAAAGTAATAAGGAAGCTGAGTACGACGAAAAGGGTGGTAGTGCTAATATGTACGAGCATACGAACCCTATATTACTTTTCAACTGTACTAAGCCAGTCAGTGATCACTTTTCTAAGGCTGCCTTCTTTTGCCTTAACATCGTCAGCACCTTTAAAATTCACCATCCTCCTCCCATCAGTATAGTTTCCCTCGAGCAGGCCTGTATTATTAACAATTTTAGCCCCTGTAGGAAAAACAAGCATCAGTCTCCCTCGATGAAGATTTGTGACTGCAATGTCCCGTTTGTATTCTTTGGGGTCGAATGGTTGCATTTCGCCATTATAAAAAAAGCTAGGGGAATTCCATTTAATGTGCTCTGAGATTCCATCAATGCTCAGGAAGATCTGACGGATTAGTTCCACCGCTTCAGCAATTGGTTTGTCGAGTTTTTCAATAAACCGTGTTACTTGTTCTGAGTCGGAGAGTTTTGATTGAGCCATTGTTGATTGATTATAAATGAGAATTCAGTTTTTTAACCTGGAGGTACGGCGTTTAGATGCGTTAGGGGGTGAAGCGAAAATCATTTTATGAGCCTGCTCATAAAATATTGTAGCGGAACACCCGGCCCCCGCACCACGGGGGCAACGCCCAAATTTACCCTAACTTCTTCATCTTGATATAATATTCCCTTATCGCCTTATCATACTTTTCAATAGCCCCCCGAAGCATGGTTCTTGGCATGGTCGCTGCATAATTGTCAAGAAACTTCAACAGTCTCTCAGGCTGCTTATCGCCCGCAAACCTTAACATCCACCCTGTTGCTTTGTGAATCAGGTCTTCTTTATCACCCAGCAAAAGCTCCGCAAGTTTAAAGGTATCATCAGTTTCGCCTTTCCTTATGAAGTAACAAGTGCTTAAAATTGCTGTGCGACGTTCCCAGAGATTTTCTGATGCGGCAAGTTGATACAGAATTTCGCGCTGCTTGTCGTGCAGGTAGCATCCGGTCATGTACAGGCAACCAAGGTCTACCAGATCCCAGTTGTTAATGCGGTCATGGCGTCTCATGTAAAGGTCGTAAAACTCCTTAAGCCTTGCCTGTGTTGTCTTTTTGTTTCTTGAAGCTTTGTCCATTATGCTGACGGCACCCGCCCGGGCCTCATGTATATCAGACTCTAAAAGCTTTTCAATTTCATCGATTTCCATATCACAGGCCTGTTTCGCAAGTTCGAAAAGCTGGCCCATTTTTACTCCAATGAACTGGTCGCCCTCGCCATACTGGCCTTGTCCTGACTTGAAATAACGCTCAATCTTTTCCTTCTCCGGGTCTGATCGCAGGGAGTTTAATTTAAAGAGGAATTCGTCAGCAGTCATTAGTATAGCTGGTCAAGTCCATAAATTGGGTTAAGCCATACTAAACTAAATAAAAGGTTTGATTATGTTAAAGGGGAAATGACCTGCTTTTTACTCCTTAATGGATTTGGCAAGACAATCTTTGATGACAGCCATAAAATCGTCAAGATCGAAAGGCTTGCTTATAAATGCGTCACAATCATAAGTGCCGAGCGATTGTATAACTTTTGGATAACCTGAAAAAATTATGACCGGCAAATGCGAGGTGCTTGGTTCTGACTTAATCATGTGACAGAGTTCCCCGCCATTTATCCCGTAAAGCAGGTAATCGATGAGGATAAGATCTGGATTTTTGTCATGGATCATTTGAAATATATCTTCAACAATCGGGCTGGTTTCAACGGAATAGTTCTCCATTGTAAGAGCCGCGTTAACAGCTTCCAAGATATCCTGATCATTATCGATTACAAGAATGCGTTGTTGCATAGGCAGTGTTTTTCTAGCTAAACAACGTCTTCGTTATTTTGTTAGTTCGCCAACAAAAAAGATACTGAATAATGACAGTCCTGCTTTTTGCCGTTATTTAAACGTAATTCCCAGACCGATACGAAACGATCCAAGGTTAAAACCTTGTTGAACAAATGTTGACGGATAGTCAATTTCCTGGTAGTTGTAGCCTGTTTGAACGCCAAGATTCAGCCCATTGTTTACCGCCACGGAATATGAGAGCCCGGCTCCGGCTGTAAGTCCCCGGTTAAGATTGTCGAATAGCTTGATTGAATAACCGCCGTATGCGTCAAGTTTAAGGCCCGTTAGTTCCGGATTAAAAAAATATGCAGCGTTAAAGGTAATTGGAAGAGTATTGTACGTTGCGCCGGTACTTCTTTTGTAGTTATCTGTGCCGAGCGCGATACCTAATCCGTAATTTTTATTTATGATACGGGTTATTCCGGTTCGGGTCCTGAAGGCATTAAATTCCGCATTGTTGCCGAACGTATTGTTGAGATGGATCAGCCCGCCCACTTCCGTATAATTTATTATTTTCCTTTCCTGAGCATAGGTGTTACAGACAGCCAGGAAAATAATCGTTAAAACGAGATATTTAAATACAGATGGTTTCATATTAAGGATAATGGGTAATTTAAACATGGATAATTGCGAATATAAGTACTGCTAGCTAATTTATTTAGTAGTTTTTATATAATTTTACGGTTCAATAATATACGAAATTTATCCGCTTCTGATTCATGTCATTATACATCACATCGTTAAATTCTGGAAGCAATGGAAATTGTTATTATCTGGCCAATGAGGAGGATGCTGTTCTTGTTGATGTGGGCCTAAATTGCCGTGAAACTGAGAAGAGGATGGCCCGTCTGGGATTATCAATGAATAAAGTCAGGGCTATTTTCATATCCCATGAACATTCAGACCATATAAGCGGATTACCGGTTATTGCCCGGAAATATCAGCTTCCGGTTTATATAACTCCCGGTACTCTGACTGGCGGTCGACTTACTTTGCAGGAAGAACTTGTCAGAACCTTTAATGCTCATGAGTGTGTCCATATTGGAGAGCTTGTGATTACTGCATTCCCGAAATTGCATGACGCATCAGAACCCCATAGCTTTATTGTTAGCTGCCGGGAAGTAACTGTCGGGGTATTTACTGATATTGGCTTTCCCTGTGAAAACCTGATTAAATATTTTAAACGTTGTCATGCAGCTTTTCTTGAAGCGAATTATGATGATGACATGCTTGACAGAGGACGTTATCCTTATTTTTTGAAGAAGCGGATCCGTGGAGGATACGGACATTTGTCGAATAAGCAGGCATTGGAGCTGTTTAAAACTTGTAGACCTCCGCACATGAGTCATTTGCTGCTTTCCCACCTTTCAAGGGATAATAACTCCCCGGATCTGGTTCTGGAATTATTCAGGAGTTCAGCAGGAGACACAGAAATTGTCGTTGCGTCACGCGACTGTGAAACCAATATCTATCACATAAAGGCTGTGCAGGGAAAAGGTATGAGAGAACATGCAAGGGTTGAGGAAGTCAGGATTCCGGCACTTAACCTCCCTGTTGCGGAACATGTTCAGTACTCGCTTTTCCAGTAAGCTCAAACCTTTACCAATCCATTTTTTATTGCGTATAACATTACCCCGGGGCGGGAGGGGAGGTCTAGTTTACGAAAAACTGCAGCTCTGTGTTTCTCCAGCGTATTTACGCTGATGTTCATTTCAGTAGCTATTGCCGAATAACTCATAGGCGTACAGCATAATCTCAGGAACTCCAATTCTTTTGATGAAAGCGGGGGAACAGAGATGTTGCCCGTCTTAACAGATCTCATGAATTTTGCAGTTACGATATTATTCAGATAAGAACCATTGTATGCAATCTCGCGGACTGCGGTTACAAGATCTTCCGGGTTGGCGTTTTTTAGTAAATATCCGCCCGAGCCGGATTGTAGCATCCTGGTAATCGTGTCTTCTTCATCGAGCATGCTGAGTGCAAGAATGCCAATGCCCGGATAATGCTTTTTTAACCACCTTGAACTTTCATATCCGTCCATATGAGGCATGTTAACATCCATTAAAACGATATCCGGGATAACTTGCGAGTTCTTGAGACTGGCTTGCATTTCGACTCCGTTATCGGCTTCAAAAACCACTTCTATATCTTGCTGATTAGAGAGAAGTTCAGATATCCCCGCCCTGAATAAACGGTGGTCATCAATTATCGCTATCGTTATTTTTGCCTTGTCCAATTCGGTAGAAATTGACCGGAATATAAGGAAAAGTTTACGTTTTACGGTCAGATAATATGTTGCATATCGTTTGAACAACGATGAAGTTTGTACTTTATTAATTAACGCCTGAACAGCGTTTATATACTTACAGCAAACCTGCCGCAGTCAGGGTATAACGTACAACGTATCACTTATCTTTCCACGCTATCATCATTCACAATAGTTCTCTTATTCTTTGCAATCTGGCTTTTAAGTTTACCAAAGCGATAGTTTACAGAGAATGCGAAACCGCGATAAAAGTTTCGGGCGTCATTTTTCTGGTTAAAACCTGGTCCAAATCTCTCATCGATATTATTACGATATTTATTGAAGGGATTCGTGATCAGGCTCGTCAACGTCAGTTTATCCTTAATCAGCTCCTTATTTAAACTGAATGAACTGCCGATAAATCCATTTTTGTTTTCCTGAATCCCAACAGAACGGGTGTTTGCAGTGAGGTTAGTACTCACCCTCCAGCCTTTTTCAAATCTGTAGCCAGTATTAATGTTCAGGTAGGCCATTGGACCGCTGTTATCGACAAATTCACCATTGATGAAGGTACGAGACCAGATATACCTGACATCGGTATTAAAAGTTACATTCATACGGCTGCTAAGGGGTTGGCTGATATACACGTTTGATCGAAGAACCTTTGCTTTATTTATGTTTGCAAAACGGGCAGTAGTAACTTTGCTCACCGGATCATAGGTCGATACCGGCATGACAAGCCCGTTCATGACCATATATGCCGCGGCGAAACTTAGGGTTGTTTTTTTTGATCGATTGTAACCCAGATATACCATATTGGTGAAGGCTGGATTGAGATCTGGATTACCGGAATTATAGTATTCGGGATTGGACCGATCCACAAAAGGGTTTAGCTGGGTTATTCCCGGGCGCTGCATCCGCGTTGTGAAAGTAAGACTCATCATACTCAAGTCTTTGAATTTCTTGCTGATGGCCACCGCAGGGATTACGTTTAGATAGTTCTGCCTAACTGATGAAGAGGTCGAAAAGAAATCAGCATTGACAATCGTATTCTCAATTCTCGCCCCGGCTTTAAATCCCCAGGTCTTAATATTGAACTGGTAGGTATTATATGCGGAAAAGATATTCTGCTTGTTCTCATATAGGTTAGAAAATGCCGGTATGTTCTCGTACGAGGCTTTTATTTCATCATATGAGTGGTAATTGAAAGCACTATTATTTGTTCTGAAGATGCCTTTTACTCCACCTTCAACATTTATTCTTCGGAATGGATGCACATAGTCAATCTGTACGGTTTGTTCTCTTGAAGATCCATCGTTTTCCTGGATATAATTTGGAGTGTTATAACTTATTCTGTCAGTAATATTCAGATTGTTTAGCAGCTTATTGTCGTATTCCAGGAAACGGTATGATAATGTTAACAAACGCGACTTGTTAGATCTGAATCCAAGTTGATAATTTAGGCCCGCATCAGCACTGCTTCCGTTTTCATGAATATCATTTGTTAATGTATAGCCCTGTATGCTGCCTGAGCTGTTACTTAGAAGTGAACTTTGTATCGCATCTCCAAGTAATTTGTTCCTGCTTACATTAAACTGCCCGGATATCAAATTCAGGCTATCAAGTTCATAGCTTATATCAAAGCCCACATAAGCGGTTTTTACATCTGACTTTTTGATGCTGTTCTGAATAAGATTAGTTGGGTTAAGACCTGTTGTAGACCGCACGTTAAAATTTTCTGCCGCAGGGGATAAGTATTGACTTGCACCTCCCAGAAATGAGGCACCTAATTTATCATGTTTAATGGTGAATGACCCTCCTGTCGCAGGCCCTCCAAGTGGAAAGCGTTCGCTCAAATTTATCGATCCGTTATAACCATTGTCAACCTTTTTGTCAGTAACGATATTAATTATTCCTGCAACACCTTCGACATCATATTTTGACGAAGGGCTAAATATCACCTCTACGTTTTTGATACTGGATGCAGGCATGCTTCGGAGGATATCTTTTGAATTTCGTTCCATCATTCCGGAAGGTTTACCATTGATCAGTATTTTGTAGCTTTTATTTCCATTCATCATCAAATTATCGTCGCCGTCAACAGATAGTAAGGGCACTTTTCGCATTATCTCCAGAACTGTACTTCCTTTGCTTTCCGGATCAGCTTTGATGTCGTAATTTATCCTATCGGTTTCCTGTTTAATTATAGCCCGGTCAGCTACCACTTTGACTTCAGACAATTTATAGGACTGCGACCCAAGACTAATCTGACCAAGATTTAGGTCTGAGTTTTTTAGTTCCAGCGAAATAGTTTTCGAATTGTAGCCAATACTGATCAGCACTACGCTATAATTTGCCGGACTGATTTTATCAAAAGAAAACGATCCGTCGGCCTTGCTTAAGGTCGTTTTTATAACTACGTTTTCCTTGTCTTTAAGGCTTATTGTTACAAAATCCAGTGGTCTTTTGTTCGTTGAATCGTTGACAAAACCTGAAATTATATATGGGCGGGAAATTGATTGTGCTTTTAAGAAGATAGGTCCTGATGTTAATAGAGTTGTCAGGATGAGTAGGACACTGCTGGCTTTCATATTGTTCGGTGTTGTTTATGATTATGAAGCAAAAGTATCCCCTGCAAAAAAACCTCTGCAACGGGCCGGGCAGACAACTAATAATCACTGATAAAAAAGGTTATTTAAGGGATGAAACTATTCAACACTCTAAAAAGGGTTTTTGCAAGTGATTTTGAGCTGTTCGTAATATATAATTAGCTTTACAAGACGACACCCTCATATTTGTTGAAAAATCTGGAAATTGAAACCATCTAAGCTTCATCTTATTATTTCGGCTACTGCCAGCGTCCCTTTTTTCTGGGTTGCGGAAAGATATATGAATGCGTTTCGGATCCGGGAGACCGAAGCTTTGGCAACTGCCGCCACAATAAGTTTTTTTGGAATCATATTTATTGGCAGATACCTTGCTATCAAGTGGGCAAGTGTAATTCCATTCCCGCTTCGGCATCAATATACGGTGCTCGGAGCCCTTATAGCATGGACGGGTCTTTTTCTTTTGATTTATCCAAATTTTAACCCGCTACATAGTATGCCGGGCATCAATCTTCTGATGTACTGGATTCCATTTATCTTGCTATCCTTATCCGTAGGTTTCCTGATTAAACTGGTGCGTATGAATGAAAATGCACTTGACGATGCCAGGAAGAAAGCAATGCAGAGTCAATCTGAATTACAGCTTCTACAGTCTCAAATAAGTCCACATTTTCTGTTTAATACACTTAACAACCTCTACGGGATATCACTTACGCGGCATGAGAAAATTCCGCCTCTTCTTTTGAAGCTTTCGGATTTGCTTCGGTACTCAGTTTATGATGCAAAAGAACTTTTCGTGAAGTTAACTGACGAACTGAACTACCTCAACAACTACATTGAATTTGAGAAAATCCGCATCGGCGACCGGCTTGCAATAACTACCGAGTTTGTTCGAAAGGATAATGATATTCATATAGCTCCTATGATATTAATTATTTTCGTCGAAAATGCTTTTAAGCATGCAAAAAATTCAACGGATCAAAACGTCTGCATTGATATCAGGTTAGAAACGTCAGAAAACTCAATTCAGTTCTCCATTAAAAATTCTTATCAGGAGAACCAGGAGAAAGGAATTGATAAATACAGTGGCTTTGGACTTGCTAATGTCAGAAAAAGACTGGATTTGCTTTATCCGAACAGATATTTTCTGAAAACCGATATGATAGATGATTTTTATAATGTTTCGCTGCAGCTCAAAGTATTGTAAATGAGGAAATATACGTGCCTTATTGTTGATGACGAGCCGATAGCGAGAGAGATTGTGCAAACGTATTGTGCGTACCTTCCCCAACTAAAAGTTTTTGGATCGTGCGCTAACGCCCTTGAAGCCAAAATTATTTTGCAGGAGAACGATATCGATATCTTATTCCTTGACATCAATATGCCTGTGCTGGACGGTATTGCATTTCTTAAAACCCTCAAGAATCAACCTCAGGTAATTTTTACGACAGCCTACAAGGAATACGCATCAGACGCCTTTGACCTTTCAGTATGTGATTACCTGCTGAAACCTTTTTCTCTCGAAAGATTTATAGTTGCAATCGACAAGGCAATTGACAGACTCCACGAAAGGGTTCCGATTAACCAACCCCTTGGAAGAAAAGAGGAAGATTTTATTTTCATCCGTACGAGCGGTAAAATTTATAAAATACAATTTGTAGACCTGCTATATGCAGAGGCAAGCGGGAATAATACCCGCCTTGTTACTTCTGAAGCAATTTTACTTCCTGCCATGACACTAACAAATGTTGAAGTCATGCTGCCGCCAGCTGATTTTTTAAGAACCCATCGCTCTTTTATCGTGAATAAGTCGAAAATTACGCATATCGAAGGAAACAGGGTATACATAGGAAAAATTGAAATACCGATTGGAAGCAATTACAGGGAAGGATTTTTGAAGAACCTCGGCTTCTAATATAATCCCTGTGGGCAAGCTTATTCTACGACCGTTGCTTTACTATTAGTTAGTTAAAATCGGTGTGCCTTTCTTTTGATTAAATACCGTTTAAAATAGCGGCTAATTTTTTGATAAATAAATGAGGTTTCTGAGAATCCCCGGAATTAATGGGTACTTTCCTTTTATAACTTTCGGGACAGTTCCGGGCCAGCTTCGGTATATTTCCCGAACAGAGTTCGGATATTACCTGGAAGTTTTACAAATCTGTCCCATAACTAAAGTTAACCAGGTATGAGGAATGGTGATATTATTCCTGACCTTCTTTAAATACTGGCGTGAAAAATTTCTGATTGGAGAATTTGAATTTTCGTTTAACGAAAATTCAGACTTTGCTGGAAGGTGGTAATGGCTATGCTAAGTCGCTTTACCTTTATGTTCCCAATGGTCTTTGATGATTACACCTGCGTTATCTGTTTTAAAGCGCCTTGAAAACCTTTCACCTTTGATCCGGCCGTCAAGTTCCTTTTTGCCCAAAAATAATAAAATGGGTCGACCCAGTTCATCTGTTTTGAAGGCCATATGGTACTTTTTGAAAGGCTTTTCAATCATTGAATCTGGCTCATAAATCTTGTTCAAGACTTTCCGGACGGGTTCCTTCAACTCCATAAATCTGAATTAGATTTGTTTATTCCTTCCGGACATCATCCAGGTTGAATTAAAGTGCTCGTCGTCGCTGTCAGGCTTAAGTTCATCGGGGTATGGATTCAGCTTATCTTCATCGGCATTTTCAATCTTATGCTCATTGCTGGCAGCTTTTGATTGAGGGTTTACTTCATCAGGCGATGGATTAATTCCGTTATCACCTGAACGTTCATCATCACCGTTACCGCTGTCTTCCCGGTATTCTTTTTCCTCAGTTTCCGGGGAATCTCGGTCAGGGTCAAAATCAGAAACGCCTGCGCCGCTTGCATGCCCGAGGCTCATATCATTGCCAATATCGAGCTTGTCATTTTGCTGTTCTGTCTGCGAAGGTTGTTTTTGGTCCTTTCCAGGATTTTTGTTGGTGTCGCTCATGGTGCCTCCATATTTTATTTATATAACAAGCATCAAGCAAACTAGTTTTAGTAATTTCATTCCGCATATCTGAACAGATCTATTGGAACTGTCTTTTTTGGGGACATCTACATGCGATGTTAATTAAGTCTTATTCACTTTTGAGGCTTCCCATCCGATAATTGCGCTCTTGCGGGTGAGCCCCCACATATAGCCGCCTAGTGCGCCGCCGGACTGTATAACCCGGTGACAAGGGATAAGGAAAGCAACTGGATTACTGCCAATAGCTGTACCGACTGCACGGGATGCATTCGGGCGATCAATCCGGGTGGCAATGGTTCCATAGCTTGTCAAGTCACCCATAGGAATCTTTAGAAGTGTTTCCCAAACTTTAAGCTGAAATGATGTTCCTTTGAGATGTAGTTTTATGTGGTCAAGTTTTGTCCAGTCATGACTGAAAATGTAAAGTGCCTCTTGCTGGCGCTGGTCAAGAAAATGGGAGAATTGTGCATGTGGAAAGAGGAGTTTTAACTGCTTTAACGAGTCGAATTCATCGTCAGTAAAGGCCATATGGCAAATTCCTTTTGGTGTTGAAGCGACTAGGATGTTGCCGAAAGGGCTTGCGGCGTAGCTATAATTAATTGAAAGTTCTGCACCGCCATTTTTATATTCCCCTGGAGTCATTCCCTCTATTTGAACGAATAAATCATGAAGTCTGCCAGTGCCTGACAGGCCCGATTCATAGGCGGCATCAAAAAGCGTTACCTGTTTATCTTTCAAAATTCCCTTGGCATATTCAACACTGACGTATTGCAGGAATTTTTTTGGGCTCACTCCGGCCCAATCTGTAAAAAGTCGCTGGAAATGGAAGGGGCTTAAATTTATTTGTTCAGCAAGCTCCTCAAGTGAAGGCTGCTTCCTGAAATTTTTTCTTATGTAGTCAATCGCATTTGCAATTCTGGCATAATTTATCTCTTGAGTTATAGTCATTTGGGAATTCTTTATATGATACAAATCTATGCTGACAGGAGCCGGTGGAAAACCCGAAACTTGCTCAAGTTAATATGAGATGAATTTATACGTTGGCCTTTGTATTTATACTGGTTTTTTAAAACGACTAAACCTTTCAAAAAACAGGTTGTTAGACCTTTACAAATACTAAACAAAGATATTATGAAACAGCAGAGCAAAACAATGTCTAAAGAAGACAGAGAAAAAGATAAGTCAGCATTGCTGAAACTCTTTACAGATGAAATTAAGGATATTTATTGGGCTGAAAAGCATTTAGTAAAAGCCCTTCCAAAGATGGCAAAAGGTGCAACATCATCGGAGTTAACTGCTGCGATTGAAAAGCATATTGGTGAGACCGAAGTTCATATTACGAGACTCGAAGAAGTTTTTGGAATTCTTGGTATTAAACCTCAGGCAAAGAAATGCGATGCTATGGCTGGATTGATCGAAGAAGGTCAGGGCGTTTTGGAAGATACTGAAGATGGAACAATGACGCGTGATGCAGGAATTATTTCTGCGTCTCAAAAAGTAGAGCACTACGAAATAGCGACTTATGGAACATTGCGTGTTCTTGCAAATACGCTTGGTTTGACTGATGCGGCTGAATTGCTGGAGACTACTCTGGAAGAAGAAAAAACTACCGATGTCGGTCTCACCGTAATTGCTGAAGGCTTTGTTAATGAAGCTGCATCTCAGGAAGTAGAATAACGCTTAACCTTTATAGTGATGGAAAGCCATGCCACCAGGTATGGCTTTTTTTTCGCGTTATATCGTTGTTTAAAAATTCGAAATCAGGCTCATCACTCTGTTAGTTGTTACAAAAAAAACAGTTGTTATGACAAAGTATTCAGAAAAGGCCTCTGAAAAAGTTGAGGAAGCCTTGCATGAAAAAAACGAGGGTACCATTAAAACCGGAAGCGGAAAAAAGGTGACCTCGAGAAAACAAGCAATAGCAATCGGTTTATCGGAAGCGCGAAAAGAAGGCGCAAAAGTTCCTAAAAAGAAAAATTAGTTTTTTCTATACGTGAAATCTATAGTGTGATCTTTTCTTTTAAGCATTTTTGATAAGATTTGATCGCGTATTTCAGAACTCTGCTTAATTCCGTCGACAATAAGTTCATTGTTGTTAATTCTGTAGGAAAACTTCTTTGGATCTTTTACCAAACCCTCAGTGATCAGCTCTTTTGTAATCTGGTGTGTAAGATCATTTGGGTTTACTGCCTGGTTTGTATTCAGCTGCTGCGAGGAATAATTTCTCCTGATCGGCCTGATTGGATCCGGAGAATTTAACCCTTTTCCTGTGATTTTTGCAGGCTTATATGCTGGTGTAGGTTTTATTTCGATATCAGTTTCAATTTTTGGGGTAGTATTAATACCAGGCTTCACATCCGGCGTTGCTCGAATTTCCAGTTCTGGAACTACATTGATTTTTGGAGACTTTGCAGGTCTTGCTTTGATTGCTTTTATTCCAGCACGAGGCTCCAGATTAGGCGCTGAAGGAGATTGTGGTGTGTAGGGGACTGGAGCAGTTAATGGCGATACTGACGGTGTAGGAGGTACAGATGGTGCCGCTGGTGCTGCCGGCGCGGCGGGAGCAGTAGGCGGCAAAGTATCTGCAAATGCAGACAATGGTTCCAGATTAGAAATATCAGAAAGAGCGGTAAATTTCTCTATGGCAAAATCCTTGTTTAGCACTAATTTGCCAAGCAATTTTAATGGCTCTCCTTTAAAATGAAGTTCTTTCCGTGGATTTTCAAAAGCTTCGAATGTTGTGAAATTTCCTCTGGGAACTGATTTATTATGACTGTTTTCAGTCGCGTTAACAGCCTCGTTGAACTGGACAATTTCTATTATAGTATTGGTATAATCAGCAAGATTTTCTTTCGCAACCTTCCTGTTATTGACGTAGAGTTCGGTAACCTCATCATCCTGTATTACGATTTTATACGACTTTCCATTGTGATCGGCATTGAATGTAGTTGATCCACCATTTATGGTAATTTCATGAATTTTTGCAGCTGGAATGGTGTCAGGGATTAATGTAAAGGATTTAACGGCTGGGAATGCCTTTTCAAATGTTGAAACCACAGGGTTAAATGTTTTGCTGATGTGTTCTTTTGCTCCATCTGTAAAAGCAAGACTCAGCAGGCCGGAAAATACCAGGCCAGATGTTAAAATAAATTTTTCCATTGGATTTAAGGTGTCGTTTTGGTTATAAATGATTCTTTTGGCTCGCTTTACCAAACTGTTTTCAGAACCGGTGAAGGCGATTGATAATTGATTGTGGTGATTACGGTATTCTTCAAATGATATCAGAGCGCGAACGTATTCTATTTTTCCGCTGCTGCTTGCAATAGCGAGGTCATCACAGCAGTTTTCACGTTCAATTCGAATACGTTTGGAGAGCCACCATATCGCCGGGTTAAAGAAGAAAACCACTTCAACCAGGCTTTGGAAGATGTTGATAAAATAATCCTGCCGCTTAATGTGCGCCAGTTCATGGAGGATAATTGCCTCTACCTGCTCTGCAGGAATTGCAGCAAGCATACCCACAGGAACCAATATCATGGGCTTAAAATAGCCCACAGTCAGAGGTATGGCTGTTAAACCCGATTCGGCAAAAGTTACTATTGATTTAATGCCCATTCTTTTTGACCAGATTTGGACAAGCGATGTCCATTTATCTCCCGGATTAAAAATTTCCTTGTTCTTAAGATTTGAGACACGGTAGATACCCAGCGACAATTGGACTCCATTGAAGCATATAATTATGAACCATGCCAGTACAATGCTATTTGAGTAAAGGTTTAGCGTTGAAAAAACCTGATCTAGTAAATCCGCTTGTGCAATTGTTTGAATTTGAGGTCCTTCAATAAGAAGACTTCCTTTTTCGAATGATATCTCCGCAGGAGTATCAGCAAACTTAAAAAATGTCAATAGTGAGCATAGTACAAACAGGACCATGCCGCCGGCAAGAAAATTATAACGTACTGAAGGCGATAATTTTCCTGATCCGAGTAAGATCAATCCGGTAAATGCGGCTATAGCTGCCCCTTGCCATAGTGAATGTAGAAGGGTGAGATACACGGCCCTTGTAAGAGCTTCTGAATCCATAAAATCAACTATTAAGTTCATTTGTTATTTATTATTGTCCAGGTCTTTTAATATTTTTCTAAGTTCATCAAGCTCTTCCCGGGAAGTTTTTTTGCTTCCAACTAGCTGCATCACCAATTTCGATGGAGAACCATTGTAAAGAGTGTTAACAAAACGATCTAGTAAGTGACTCTTTGTTTTATACTCTTCCTCTGCCGGTCGGTAGATATGTTTCATGCTGCTTTCATCTCGAAGAAGCAAGTTCTTTTCGGCCATGATTTGCATTAATTTTAGTGTCGAGGTATAATTAACCTCCCGCTGCTCGTTGAGTTTATCATTAACAAGCCTGACTGTTGACGGGCCAAACTCCCATAAAACCTGGAGGATCTCGAGCTCAGATTTTGTGGGTTCAGGTTTTTTGACTTTTTCTTCTTTCTCTTCCATATAACTAAGGTAGGAAACTTTTCGTACGAATTGTAATCTAGCTTAATTTTTTTTTGTTAAATTTTGTTAAATAGTTGTTAAGGCTATAGGATGGCAATAAAATGGTGGTTTTCCAGTATTGTTAATGGTTTATGATTTGCAATATTTGGTAGCCTAACAGATTATTATGACCCTGCATCTACCTATGCCATTACCATAATAACCTTAAGGAATTTCAAAATTGGTAGTGGAGTAAAAGACTGAAAGCAAGGCTGTATAGCTAACATACCATGTTGAATGGAGATAATAATTAAAAGAGCATCATTTAGTGCTGACGACTTCAATTCTGAGAATACTTATAGACAATTTGGTTCTGCGAAAAATCTAGACGGATTTGTAGCAATAGAAATAGCCGATCAGTCATTTGATGCATTTAAAGAAATACTGCGTGAAACGTATGCAGGTCTGGATTCTGAATATGGGCGTCATGCGTTGGAGCAACAGCATTCGGAAACACTGGAAAAACGTCAGATGATGATCAGCCAGATTATTACGAAGATATTTAAACCCTGAGAAGGGCAAGGAACCATGTGGAAGGTATAAAGATTCTTTACAGCCTAAATTTTCAGTCCTTAATCTAATTAACCGAAATATATGCTTTGCTAGTTAATCATTGCAAATTTATCCGGGAGAACATTCTATCTTCGGTTTATTAAAGGTCTAATTAAATGTTTCTGATCATACTTAATATCCTTTTCTGCCTATCATTTCTTCTTTTTGCGTGGTTTAATCTCAATGACGGAGATTCCTGGCTTTGGGTTCCCATTTATGTTGCCGCAGCCTTATGTTGTGGTCTCGCAGCTTATGGACTGTATTACCCGGCGGTTTATATTGTCCTTATCACGTTTTATTTAGCCTATGCTTTGATGTTGTTTTTTGCAAAGGATGGTGTTAGAGACTGGGTAATTAAATACAAGCAGCCGAGTATCACCGAAAGCATGCAGGCAACCAAACCTTACATTGAGAAAACCAGGGAATTCTTCGGCCTGCTTATCGTTGCAGCAGCACTTGCTATCAATTTTTTTACAGTACCGGGTTTGTAGGATTAATAAATCATTTTTGACAATTTCAAATTAAAACGGCCTTGAGTATGCTTATAATGGCCACTATTGGAATCTCTTAATCTGCGGTAAGCTCTTTTCCCGAGAGACCTAGTCATTCAAGTTTCGTTATCGAATCTGATTGAGCATCTTCCATTCAAATTGTAATTTGTTTTTGCTAATTTTCGCAAGTTAAAGCTGTAACCAGGGATAATTCAATAACATGTTTGATTACGATGCAGAAAGATTACGTGGTGTCATGGTGGAAATTGCCCGTTCAAATATTTCCTCCGACGCCTGGGATTGGCTTCATGAGAAAATTAGTTTAAGCGAAATTTCCAGTATCAATTCGATATTTTCAAGGATGCCGAGAATGACTGGCAAAGATGCCGTGCGTGTCAGTCCATCTGACGCAGAAAGCTTGGAAGATTTGAAGCCAGGATTTGGGCTGGTGAATTGGACAGCAGACAGACTTGGGCGCGTATGTTTATTAATGCATATCGACCCATCAGACAAGGAAAGGTATTTGAAAACCGTTGAGGATCTTTTTCTCGCTGCTGAAATGGGGGAGCTCGTAGCTCTGTACTCCGCCCTGCCCTTATTGGCTTACCCAGAACATTGGAAATTTCGATGTGCTGAAGGAATTAGGAGTAATATGGCCAATGTGTTGGAAGCGATAATGTACGCAAATCCGTATCCTGCAAAGTATCTTGATGAAAGCGCCTGGAACCAATTGGTGATGAAAGCCTTTTTTACAGAAAAAGATATTAAACGTATAAACGGCTTTGATGAACGGGCTAATGCAGAGCTTGCCCGCATTCTTTCAGATTATGCTCATGAACGCTGGGCAGCTGGCCGGAGTGTGAATCCTCTTTTATGGAGAGCGACATCTGGATTTATAGATCAACAGATTAAAGATGATCTCGGAAAAGTTTTGTCGGATGGTGACCTCAGAGAAAGGAAAGCTGCTGCGCTCACAATTTTTAAATCAAATTCGCCTGAGGCAAAAGGGCTTTTGAAAAATTACGCCGACTTAGTATCAGATATCGAGAATAAGAAATTAACCTGGGACACGCTGTGAACGAGATCTCGCAACTTGCCTCCCGATACCTGAGCAGGCAAAAAACAGTTATTATTAAGTTAATTCGCCATTAGAAAATACGAGTATGTGCTGCACTCACTCATTTGAAGATCGAAAACCAGCTACAGTTCCTGCTGAAAAGCTTGATCTGGAAGCTGTTCAGGGGATGAAATTTTTTGATCCTCATGTTCACATGACATCACGAACTACAGACGATTACCAGGCTATGGCAGATTCTGGTATAGTGGCTTTGATTGAACCAGCTTTCTGGCTCGGCCAGCCGCGAACGGGGATAGATAGTTTCAGGGACTATTACAGTAGTTTGATTGGTTGGGAACGATTCCGCTCCTCTCAATTTGGGATTAAACACTATTGCACTATAGGACTTAACTCACGCGAAGCAAATAACGAGAAGCTGGCAGAAGAGGTAATGGAATTGCTTCCCCTTTTTATTTATAAAGAGGGTGTTGTAGGGATTGGAGAAATTGGTTTCGATGATCAGACTGCAGCTGAGGAGAAATACTACCGGGCACAACTGGAACTTGCTAAAGAATCTGGTTTACCTGTTCAGATCCATACACCACACAGGGATAAGAAAAAAGGAACGCAGCGCAGCATGGACATAGCCATCGAGCATGGACTGGATCCTTATAAAGTTATTGTTGATCATAACAATGAGGAAACTGTTAAAGAAGTGCTTGACAAAGGGTTTTGGGCGGCATTTACAATTTATCCATTTACCAAAATGGGTAATGAGCGCATGGTTGAGGTCGCGAAACAGTATGGACCTGAAAGGATCATGATCAACTCTGCGGCTGATTGGGGGATAAGTGACCCATTGGCGGTACCAAAGACAGCAGCTTTAATGAAGATAAAAGGGATTGGTGATGAGGCAATAAAGTTGATCACCTACTCCAACGCGATAAAGGCGTTTGCACAAAGCGGGCAGATAGATGAGAAGGATTTCGTTAATTCTGCATCCGTAGATCAAAGTCAGAAATTCGAGGGAAATACAGTGCTTCGCGGTGGACAGCAGCCACGTACTAATAAATCCTCTATTATCATTAGTTAGGTGGGCAAAATTCATACCTACCTGCGCTTAATGCGCCCGGCTAACGTCGTAACCTCTATTGCAGATGTACTTGCAGGGATCGCAATTTCCGGATATTTTTTGAATGGGAACATAAATTACATTTCAGTTTTTCTCTTATGTTTCTCAACAGCCTGCTTGTATGCTGGAGGAATAGTTTTTAATGATATTTTTGACGCCGACCTCGATAAAATCGAACGTCCTGAGCGTGCAATTCCAAGTGGTGCTATAACCATCAGAGAAGCTTGGCTCATTGGTTCATCACTTCTTGTCATCGGCGTTTTTTCCGCCGTGGAATTCAGGTTGTTCTCAGGTATTATCGCTTTTGCGATTGCTGTTGCGGCATTGCTTTACAATAAGTTTACCAAGCATTCTTCGCTATTGGGACCTTTGAATATGGGTCTTTGCCGGGGATTGAATCTATGGCTTGGGTTAAGTATTCTATCATACAGTTTTAATCAATGGCAGATCCTGGGATTGATTCCGCTTATCTATATCTTTTCTATCACAATGATCAGTCAGGGCGAGGTTCATGGAGGAAATGTTAGAAAGCTTTATATCGGAGGGTTCTTGTATATTATTGTGATCTGTTTTATCCTGACGGCTTCACGCATCCAGGATAATATGCTTCTAACGCTTGTTTTTCTTCTGCCTTTTGCTTACATGATATTAACTCCGTTGTTCAATGCGATCGAAGATCCAATTGCCAAGAACATTGGAAAGGCAGTTAAAGCTGGAGTAATCTCCCTGATATTAATGGATGCAGCCTGGGCGGCAGCTTTTGGGTCGTACGTTGCAGCGGTGGCTATTGCTTGTCTTTTGCCAATTTCCATTTGGCTGTCAAAGCGTTTTGCCGTTACTTAGCATATAATTATTTATCATTTAAATTACAGGCTCATCCGTAAATAACGGCTCTGGTCCGCTCTTGATATGGAACACCTACAGCAGTCATTTACAATAAAATTCGAATACAAAGTTTATTTCACTTCACACTTATTTGAGGTTTCCAATAACATATTCAATGCCTTTCTTAATAATACTGGTTCACCTGAGATTCCCCGGAAAATTCTTTTTGTTATAGATCAGGGCGTTATTACTGCAAATAATGATCTTATATCCCAAATAAAAAATTATTTCGACCGTCACCAGACCGTTCAGCTTGTCAACGATTTTATTGTCATCCCAGGTGGTGAAATTGTAAAAAATGAAACCCGATATTTTGACGAGATTCTTGAGGCAGTTAACACGTATAAGATTGATCGTCAGTCCTACATCGCGGCAATTGGCGGTGGATCCGTACTCGACCTGGTCGGATATGCAGCAGCAGTATCTCACAGAGGTATCAAGCATATTCGTATCCCGACAACGGTGCTTTCCCAGAATGATTCAGGTGTTGGGGTGAAAAACGGAATAAACTACTTCGAGAAAAAGAATTTCCTGGGAACTTTTGCTCCGCCAATAGCAGTTTTTAATGATGACCAATATCTTAAAACATTGAGTTATCGCGATTGGCGTTCGGGTATTTCTGAAGCGATCAAAGTAGCTTTGATTAAGGATCCAGTCTTTTTTACATGGCTCGAAGAAAATGCTGCTGCCCTTGTTTCCCGTGACCTTAAAACGATGAACTACTTGGTTCACCGATGCGCTGAGCTACATATGCAGCATATCGCGGGTCGTGACCCTTTCGAAACCGGATCATCAAGGCCCCTGGATTTTGGTCACTGGAGTGCACATAAGTTAGAACAACTTTCGAATTTCGAAGTTTTACATGGCGAAGCTGTAGCGATGGGCATGGCATTAGATACCGCGTATTCAAACATGTGCGGGCGTTTGTCAGGTGGCGAAACCGATCGTATCATTAGCTTGTTGAAGGTCCTCGGTTTTGAAATAACACATCCTTTAATGGAGGTCGATGCAGATGACAGTGCAATATTGCGCGGGCTTGAAGAATTTCGCGAACACCTTGGAGGTAGACTAACCATCATGCTTCTTGATCGTATCGGTGTTGGAGCAGAGGTTCATGAAATAGATTACGAGTTGCTAAAACAAGCCGGGAAAAAACTTAAATCGTATTAATGAAACTGAGAGCTGGTCATCTAACTTATTGTACCAATATTCATGCTGGCGAATCATGGGGAAACCATTTTGAATCCCTCCGGGCTAATTTTCCGTTAATTAAGCAGCTGGTGTCACCGCATCAGCGGATGGGGATCGGTCTTAGGCTTTCAAATACTGCCAGCGTTGAGCTTCAAAATTCGGATAGACTGGCCGAGTTTAAGTCATGGCTTATAGAAAGCAATGCCTATGTTTTCACGATGAATGGATTTCCTTATGGCGACTTTCATCACGCAGTGGTAAAGGATCAGGTGCATGCCCCAGACTGGACTACCAAAGAAAGGGTTGATTATACACTCCGCATGTTTGATATCCTGGCTGAGCTGCTGCCTGAAGGTATCGATGGAGGGATATCCACATCACCTTTGAGCTATAGATATTGGCATCAGTCGTCTGAGAAATTGTCACGCGCTACGAGCACAGCCACAAGTAACATAATTTGCGTCCTGGAGAAATTAATTCAATTTAAGACAACTCATGGTACGGTAATGCATCTGGATATTGAGCCAGAGCCAGATGGTTTATTGGAAACCGGGAGGGAATTCATTGACTGGTACCAGAATGTGCTTCTCCCGGAGGCAAAAAATACCCTGGGAGGTAAACTTAGTATGTCCGCGGATGCGATAGATGAAGCAGTTAGAGAACATATTTGCCTCTGCTATGATGTTTGCCATTTCGCAATTGGATATGAACCCCATCAGGAGATACTTAATGAACTTGCGTCGAAAGATATGCGAATTGGAAAAATCCAGATAAGTGCTGCCTTAAAATCGGATTTGCCGGTAGATGTATCTTCCCGGAAGGCAATTTCAGAGGCATTCGAAAAATTCAATGAACCAACATATTTACATCAGGTAGTTGCAAGTACGAAATATGAGGAGCTTATCCGCTATCGTGATTTGCCACAGGCGTTGGATGATATTGAAAATCCGGAAGTGAATGAATGGCGGGCACACTTTCATGTTCCGGTTTTCTTGGAAGACCTGGGTATTCTTAAATCTACACAGTCTGATATCATAGAAGTATTAAGAATTCAAAATGCGAAATCTTTTACAGAACATCTTGAAGTGGAGACTTACACATGGGAGGTTTTGCCTGCATACTTAAAAGTCCCAATTCACCAGTGTATTGTCAGGGAACTAAATTGGGTGAAAGACGTTTTAGAATAAGATGAAAAAAACAGTTGTTATTGACGTTGTAGGTCTTTCTTCTTCAATAATTGGAGAACAGACCCCCTTCCTGAAAAAATACATGCACGGTAAATCTATGGTTAATATCGAGCCGGTATTGCCTGCGCTAACAACCACTGCGCAGTCTACATATGTAACCGGGAGATATCCGGATGCAACTGGGATTGTAGGCAATGGTTGGTATGACCACATTGATTGTGAGATCAAATTCTGGAAGCAGTCTAATAAACTTGTAGGTGCTGAAAAGATTTGGGAGAAGGCAAAGAAAGAAGATTCATCATTCACTTGCGCAAAAATGTTCTGGTGGTATAATATGTATTCATCAGCAGATTATGCCGTTACACCACGGCCTAATTATCTGGCCGATGGCCGTAAAATGCCAGACTGTTATTCACAACCTTCCGAGTTGCGGGATATCCTCCAGGAAAAGTTGGGCCAGTTCCCCTTGTTTCAATTCTGGGGACCCGGTGCTAACATTAAGTCGACGGAGTGGATAGCTGACGCTTCAGTACTTACTGATGAGTTATATGACCCAACGCTCACACTTATATACCTACCGCACCTTGACTATTGCCTTCAGAAATTCGGGCCGGATCTCTTAAAAATTTCTAAAGAGTTGAACGAGATCGACGAAGTAATTAAGAAGCTGGTCTTATATTATGAAGAGCGGGGAGCCGAAATATTGATATTGTCAGAATATGGGATTTCACCGGTAAGCAAACCGATTCATATTAACCGGTTCTTGAGAGAAAATGATCTTCTGAATATACGAGTTGAGAGGGGGCTTGAGCTCTTAGACGCGGGCGCTTCCAAAGCATTTGCAGTAGCTGATCACCAAATCGCTCATGTGTACATAAATGATAAGTCTGTTTCGGAAAAAGTAAGGTCATTGCTCGACACCGTGCCGGGGATTGAGCTAGTTCTTGATAAGGAGGGTCAAAAATCCCATCACCTTAACCATGAGCGTTCGGGCGACCTGGTTTTAGTGGCGGACAAAGACAGCTGGTTTACATATTATTTCTGGCTGGATGACTCTAGGGCTCCCGATTATGCAAGATGTGTCGATATTCATAAAAAGCCTGGCTATGACCCGGTGGAGATGTTCATGAGCTCCAAACTGCGGGCAGGATACAAGTTGTTAAAAAAGAAGACAGGATTTCGTTATGTAATGGATGTGATTCCTCTTGATGCTACCCTGATCAAAGGATCACATGGACGTACTAACATTGAAAGTCATTATAAGCCTGTGTTGATATCAAATGCCCGGTCCTTGCCGGACCAAATTGCCCCGACTCAGGTATTCGACGTTATTTGGTCGGCTTTAACTGGTGATTAATCATTAGTGAGAATCAACTTTTTTCAATTCTACCTACCTTGATGAGTATAATAATATATTTATTTAATTTTTTTAAATTAGCATAGCATACTTCAATAAGGTGAAAAAACAGTTTAAGGAGCTTCCTGGTATTGTTAAAAGGCTTGCCGAAGCAAGTTCGGAGGCTGCTTATCAGGAACTTTTTAATATTTTATATTCGCCGCTCAGAAAATTTGCATTTTGTATGCTTCACTCCAATGAAGAAGCGGAGGAAGTTGCAGAAGATGTACTGGTGACATTATGGCGCAAGCGCAAAACGCTTTCGGATATCAATAATATTCACGTATACGCACTGGTAATTGCTAAGAACTTATCTCTGAATATCCTTCAAAAAAGGTCCCGATACAATACGGCTTCATTGGATGAAATAGATGTCAGTTTTTGCTTTGATAATTCTACCCCTGAACAGATCATCATAGACAACGAGCTTAAAAAGCGACTTGAAAATGCTATTCAGTCCTTGCCTCCCAAATGTCAGCTAGTATTTAAACTCGCCAAGGAAAATGATTTGAGTTATAAAGAAATTGGAGAGGTTTTATCAATTTCTGTCAAAACAGTCGATGCACACCTTGTAGCAGCTACCCAGAAGCTCGCAAAAATATTTAAGGAAGAATTTCAGATTAAATGAGCTGGTAGTTCGGGAGCCGAATAACTTCTAAATAATTTACAGCTGCATTAAATTTTCAGATTGACTAGGGAGTTCCTCTAAATCTCATGTCCTTTTATCAAATGCCTTATTTTTAATGGACGAAAATAGAATCGTAGAATTATTAACCAGAAAGATTGCGGGTGAAGCCAGTGCCGAGGAGTTGGGGGAATTGTCATATCTCTTGACAAAATATCCGGATTCTGTGTATTATGAAGCCTTGCTGGAGCAAGTATGGGAAATTGGAAAGAAGGATGACATTGAGGATTTAGCCGGAGCATTCAAGAAGCATAAGTTTAAATTTAAGGATGACTTAAAGTTCAAATCATACAGTAATCTAAAGGAACTATTTAACAGACCAGCAGTTTTTGCGATAGCATTTGCATTTCTTTTTTTTTCAGCGGCAGCATTTATTCTAAATAAATACGACCAGCGTGTTCCAAAACAAAGGATAGAGATCATAGCCGGGAAGGGCGTGCGAAAGGAGATCAAGTTACCTGATGGCACCCTGGTTAGGCTTAATAGCGATAGTAAAATATCCTATGATCCGGATATGCTTAAGAATGATCAGCGTGAAGTAAAACTTACCGGCGAAGCATTCTTTAATGTTGCGCATGATGGAAATCATCCTTTCATAGCTACCACAAGCAAAGTTGCTGTAAGGGTTTTGGGCACTTCATTTAATGTTAAGGAGTATCCCGGAGAGCGGAAATCGGAAACAACACTTCTCCAAGGGTCAATTGAGTTGACCATTAATAATCGTTCCGATCAAAAGTTTCTTCTCAAGCCTTTAGAGAAATTTGCGCTGGTAGAAAAAAGCAGTAAGGCTGCTGCGACCAATAATAATTCTGTTCTGATGATTGAACATATCTCCCCCGTTAAACTTGGAAGTACTGAGTATATCAGTGAAACCTCCTGGGCAGAAAACAAACTTGTGTTTCAGAATGAATCTTTCGAAGACCTACTGCCAAAACTTGAGAGATGGTACAATGTAAAGATCGAGTTGAACGATACGAAAATCAAGTCATTTCGTTTTACCGGAATTTTTATAGACGAGAATGTTGTTGAAGCTCTTGAAGCAATGAAATTGATTAAACCCTTTAACTATAAACTCACTGCTAATGAAATAAAGATTTACTAAGCAAAAAAGCAGGAAATGCGCCAACATTCCCTGCCCTAAAAATCCAATCGTAGTTCGCACTACATATCAGATTATTAACCTTGTAATTCACAAAATTATGAAAAAAAAAGAACTATGCTACAAAGTTCTATTTCCTGAAATCTCGCAAAAAAAGCTCTTATTAATGTTAAACTGGACAATCATACTTACTTTTCTGCTTGTCTTGAAAGTGTCAGCAAACGGATATTCACAGAATGTGAGAGTGGATATTGATCTGCATGACGTAAAGTTCAAAAAAGCTTTTGCCATTCTTGAACAAAAAGCCAATATCCGGTTATTGTACAGCGAAGAGAATTTGCCGGAAGGGAAATACGTAAGCCTCTCCGTAAAGGATACCCCGGTTATGGATGTACTGGGAATGATCCTCAAAGATACTGATCTCAAGTATCGTGTGATGGAGAATGGCCTTGTGGTCATATCACCGCAGGGTAAAGAAGATAAAGACATAGTTATCCGCGGTCAGGTTACCGACTCAAAAGGGGAAACGCTGCCTGGGGTGAGTGTAAAAATCAAAGGTACTGCGATAGGGACCTCTACGGATGCTGATGGCAGATATACGCTGAATGTTCCGGACAACAGCACAATCGTATTTACTTATATCGGATTTTTGACCAAAGAAATATCCATCACGAATCAGAGTACAGTGGATGTGCGTTTAGAAGCTGACTCAAAATCCTTGGATGAGGTCGTAGTTATAGGATATGGCTCACAGAAAAGAAGTGAAATTACCGGAGCTATTTCTACTGTTGGTGGGAAGGATATTGCCACCATTACATCGGGTGGTGTACAAGAGGCACTTCAGGGACGTGCTGCAGGGGTAAATATCACCCCCACAAGCGGTCAGCCTGGTGGTGCCCTCGATATGAACATTCGGGGTGTTGCCACATTTGGAAACGGTAATCCTTTGTTTGTAATCGATGGTGTGCCCGTGCTTAGTGAAGGTACTAGCAGGAATTTCAACCCCATCGCTACGATATCTCCGGACAATATCGAGTCAATTCAGATCCTGAAGGATGCTTCAGCAGCTGCAATCTATGGTGCGAGAGCCGCAAACGGAGTAGTATTGATAACCACAAACCGCGGGGCCGCAGGAGAGAACAGAACGCAGGTCAAGATTTCCAGGGGAGTTTCCAATGTGGTGAACAAAATACCGATGATGACCTCCGCTCAATATATCCCATATGCTACTGAAGCTTACGTAAACAGTGGCCGCGCAATACCAGTTTCTTTTATTGAGCCCAATCTTTCGAAGAACTTAGCCAGGAGTACAGATTGGCAAAAGGAAGGGTTTAGTTCGGCCGTGTTGCAAAACTATTGGTTTGGCGTATCGGGCGGCAATGACAACGCAACCTATTCCTTTTCGTCTGGTTACCTGAATGAAGATGGAACTCTGCCGCAAAGCGGATTTGCACGTTATTCTGTCAATATTAACTCTGATTTTAAAATTGGAAAATTTCTGAAGATCGGGGAAACTCTCGGATTAAGCCGGGCAGTCTGGGATGGTACCTTTAACCAGGCTTCCTCACCAATGCGACAACTACTTCAGCAATCGCCAACTGTTCCTGTTTACCATCCGACGGATGACGGGGGCTTTGATGGTCCGCGGTTGGAGTATTCCCCAGTAGGCCGTGCTAATACGATCGGGGATTTTACCCTTTTTGAAAACTACCGTAAGCAGAATAAAGTGCTGGGTAATGTCTATGCAAACATCGACATCTTACCAGGCCTTTCGAATCGAACAAGTGCCGGAGGTGAGTTTTCCCTGGATCGCACTTTTTCATTTACGCCTACTTATGTCATGGGCGATCGGGTCAACGCACTGGCAATTCTTTCAGAAGGGCGTGGAGATGAAAATGTTTATCTACTTGAGAATATTACGACCTATAAGAAGACTTTTAATGAAGTTCATGCATTGACTGCACTGGTAGGATTTACCCAGCAGGAAGCCTGGTCTACAGGTACAAATGTGGGTGTAAGGACTTTCGCCAGTAACGATCTACGTACCGTTGCTGCGGGTTTCGAACAGAGAAGTATCGGTGGCAACGAAACAGGTTGGGCGATCCAATCTCAGATTGGACGATTAAACTACAGTTTCGATAATAAATATAACATCATGGCTGTTGTCCGTCGCGACGGTTCTTCCCGCTTCGGAAGTAATAACCGGTATGGGGTATTTCCTTCGATTTCAGGAAGCTGGGTAGCAAGTAATGAATCTTTCATGCAAAAGTCTCCCGCATTTTCCAACCTGACCTTACGAGCCAGCTATGGACAGGTGGGCAGCCAGGATGTGAGTGATTTCGCTCAATACGCAACTATTGCTTCAGGAGTGAATTATATTTTTGGTACGGGGCAGGCACAGATACCCGGCTCAACTTATTTAAACAGCGGTAACTCAAATCTAAGATGGGAGGTTACGACGCAAACAAATGTCGGCCTTGATCTGGGATTCCTGGATAACCGACTGTCATTTGTAATGGACTACTATATCAAAAATACTGATGACATCCTTGTACAACTTCCTATTCCAACAACTTCGGGGATCAGAAGGACAAATGGTCCGTTTGTAAATGCGGGTTCATTGCAGAATAAAGGCTTTGAGTTTAGTGCGAACTACCAGAATAAGGCTCTCGGGGATTTCAGTTATAGTTTCTCAGGCAATATTTCGACAAATGAGAATAAGATAACATCTCTGAATTCCGGTCTGCCAATTTTTGCTCAACTCAATAGCGGTAAGCAGTCTGCCATAACTGTTACCCAGGAAGGCGGTGAGATTGGGGCATTTTATGGTTATGTGATGGAAGGGATCTTCAAAGATGCTGCTGATGTTGCCGCACATGCTTCTCAGCCTGGATCTGGACCCGGTGATGTAAAATTCAAGGATCTCGACGGGAATAAAGTAATTAATGCCCTGGATCAGCAAGTGATTGGAAGCCCGTCGCCGGATTTTGCATATGGCTTAAACACAAATCTCAAATACAAGAATCTGGACATGGTAATTTTCCTTCATGGGAAGCAGGGACAGGATCTATATAATTTAGTTTGGGCAGATTTGAATGAAGGAGAAGGCGATAATAATGCGACCACAGAAATGCTCCAGCGTTGGACTCCGACAAATCCGAGTTCTACTATTCCCAGGGCCGTTACGGGTAATCCAGGCCAAAATACCCGGCCATCTTCCAGGTTCATAGAAGATGGGTCATTCCTCCGGCTTCAGAACGTTCAGTTAGGTTATAATTTTTCTTCTTCCTTAGCGAAAAAGCTAAGTGCGCAACGAGTACGTGTTTATGTGTCAGGTCAAAACCTGCACACTTTCACCAAGTACAAAGGATTTAATCCGGAGATTGGAAAATTGACCGAAGGGTCCCGCAGTTCATTAACCAAGGGTATCGACTTCGCGATGTACCCACTTCCAAGAACATTTGAGGCGGGTATTCAGGTTGATTTTTAATTATAAGAAAGGAGAAATTACATGAAAACCACTATAAAATCATTCATCGTATTATTATCAGTCCTGGCTCTTGCCGGATGCAACAAAGATTTTCTGGATGTTGAACCACCTAGTTCGCTTACCGGGAACTCATATTTCCGAAATGCTACGGACGCAGAAGCTTCAATCGCAGCAGCCTACAAGCCTCTTCAATCGACCGGTAATCTTGCAAAGATTACCGAAGCTCCGCTAGAGGATATAGTTATTTTTAATACACAAGGCTTAAACCTCGACTCGTGGAGCTTTGACGCCAATGATGCAATAATCGATGACGTATGGCAAAATGCGTATGAAGGAGTGTTCCGTGCAAATGTTGTTCTCGGGCAAGTGCCCAAGATCAGTATGCCTGATGCGCAGAAAAACAGGATACTGGGAGAAGCCAGGTTCTTGCGGGCTTATTATTACTTTCAATTAGTCACTAACTTTGGAGATGTGCCCCTGGTAAAGGAAGCTGATCCTGCTGATCCATCAAAAGCGGCATTAGCAAGAAGCCCACAAACGGAGGTTTATACGTTTATTGTAGATGATCTCAAACAGGCTGAAACCCTATTGCCAGCACAGTCTGCTTATGCTGCGGCAGATATTGGACGCGCTTCTAAAGGGGCAGCTCAGGCGTTATTGGGTAAGGTTTATCTCTATCAGAAAAATTACCCACTTGCCGAGTCAACTTTGAATACAGTGATTAACACTGGGGGGTATTCACTTGTGCCTAATTTCGCTGATCTGTTGATTAAGGATAATAATTCAGAATCAATCCTGGAGGTTCAATTTGCAGATCTGCCTGGTCAGGGTACGGCACGCATCACCAATGATTATCCTCAGGGACAGGGCGGCTTCGCTAATTTGTTGCCGTCTCAAAGCCTTGTAGACGCGTTTGAAAACTATTCAGGTCCAACAGCTATCAACGGAAAAGACCCGAGATTATTCCACTCTATTTTTCGTGATCAGGATCCCTATGATGCGGTATCTCCACGGTTCCTGAAAGCATGGACCCCAACCGGCTACGCCCGCAGAAAGGGAATGTTTCCCGTGATCAGAACGAATAATGGGAATCTGGGGATTAATTTTCCTTTAATAAGACTTGCTGATGTGCTGTTAATGTATGCTGAAGCGGCTAATGAAAATAATCATCCGGCAGATGCAATCAATGCAATTAATAAAGTCAGGGCCCGGCCTACCGTTGCCATGCCACCACTTCCTGCACCTGGATATCCGGTTGGAACGAAACAAGAGATTTTTAATGCAATAGTGCACGAAAGGAGAGTAGAACTGGCCTTCGAGTATCATCGCCTGAATGATCTTCGCCGGTGGGGACTTGCAGCTGCTACCCTGGGATCATTAGGGTACACTGATCCAAAGCACAAATATTTTCCGATACCGCAGCAGGAGATCAATACAAATCCCAAGCTGGTCCAGAATCAGGGATATTAATTCTCTGCTTGATCATGAATCACCACAGGAACCTGTCCCGACGCCAGTCTGGATGGGTTTCTTAACTTTCCTGGTCAACTTATACCAGTGAAAAAATTACAGTCTAAAGCTCTAGTTTTTTCAAATTTTTTAATAACATTTAGACTTAAGAATTTAATGCTCAAATGTTATTTAACAGCCTTTAAATCATGAAGATAAAGAACTTACTAATCCTTGCTTTCTGTTTGTTAAGCATCCATTCGATTGCGCAGGACGCCCAGCCTGCTTACGCCATAATTATAAAAGGTGGTCACGTGATGGATCCTAAAAATAATATTGATGGGGTTATGGATGTGGCAATCAACAAGGAAGGCAAAATTGCAGCCGTGTCAAAAAACATCGATGCTAAATCTGCTGCAAGGGTTCTGGATGCTAAGGGCCTCCTTGTTATTCCAGGAATAATAGATATGCATACACATAATTTTGCTGGAGTTGAACCCGACCGGTATTTGAGAAATAGCTACTATGCAAACATGCCTGATGGCTTTACATTTCGTGTTGGTGTTACCACCGTGGTTGATGCTGGTAGCGCCGGATGGAAAACCTTTGAAAAATTTAAAGATCAGACCATCGACAGATCAAGAACGCGGGTCTTGTCTTTCTTGAATATCGTGGGCGAGGGTATGCCTGGAGGTGCTTTTGAGCAAAGTAATGAAGACATGGATGCACGTAAATCTGCAGAGATGGCTACAAAATACCGCAACCTTATCGTTGGTTTCAAAGTGGCACACTATAACAAGCCAGACTGGGTGCCAATTGACCGGGCCATTGAGGCAGGAAAGATGGCAGGTAACCTGCCTGTGATTGTCGACTTTGGGGGTGGAGGATTGTCGCTGGAGGAGTTAACAATGAAGAAATTCCGCCCAGGTGATATTTATACGCATACCTATGGCGGTGGCGGCTCAGGCCGTGAAGCAATTACAGATGAAGCTACTAAACAGCTGCGGCCTTTCGTATTTGAAGCACAGAAAAGGGGTGTGATCTGGGACGTTGGCCATGGTGCTGCGAGCTTCTCTTTCGCACACGCTATACCAGCGAGTAAAGCGGGTTTTTGGCCTGATGTCATCAGCACGGATCATCATGGGGGCAGTATGAACTCTGCGATGAAGGATATCCTAAATGTTATGACTAAAATGAGAGCCCTGGGAATGAGTGTTCCTGCAATTATAAAGTCAGTTACCTGGAAGCCTGCTCAGGTTATACACCATGAAGAACTGGGTAATTTATCGGTTGGCTCAGAAGGCGACGTGACCGTTCTTCGGATTCGTAAGGGGAAATTCGGTGTATATGACCAGATGGGGCAGAAGGTGCCCGCTAAAGAGAAGTTTGAAGCCGAGGCTACAATTAAAGGCGGAAGAGTTTTCTACGACTTGAATGGGCTTACTACACCAATCCCGCGGGTGGCAAACGGGCTTCCAGCTCTCTAGTAGTCTAAAATATTATTAAGGTATTATCAAACTGAAAAATAAGGGTGCAGAAAAATCTTCTGTACCCTATTTCGTTATTATCTTATGATCTGTTCCTCTAGAGTGGCCCTGGATGTATAATCAGAAACTGTTGATAGTTTTGGCAGCCGGCTTATGTACTTTATCTTTTTCTATAAAGGATATTAAGGTGCAGGAGCCGTGGATAGCTCCTGCTTATGCTGATACTCTTGTTAGCCCGTATCTTATCGAGCCATTGACTTTACCGCAGGGCCAGGAAGTCTACACCATTTACTGTGCCTCATGCCACGGCCACCAGGGCAATGCCGACGGATCTGCAACAAAGGATCTGAAAGTTAAGCCCCCCAAATTCCAGGATAAAAAAGTAAGCAGTCAGACTAATGGGGCTATATTTTGGAAGATTCGGGAAGGGCGAGGGGGAATGCCTTCGTTTAAGGACCGTCTTTCTGAAGAGCAAAAATGGCAGATGGTTGAATACATAAGAGACATTTCCAAGCCATTTGACCAGCAGCTTAATCCATTAAAGACCCGTCAACATTAATTTAAATCGATCCCTTTCGGAAGTTAATACTTGTTGCCTTCCCAGCCTTCAAAAGCGTAGACCAATTGTTGAAGCTAGCTTTACCGACTTTTCGCCAAAACGATTACGGATTTTGTCCATGGCCTGATATAAGTTGTATCGTTCTTCTGATGCACTGTAAAGGCCAATCTGCTCATGTCCGCTCACTAGATCTGAAAGGCGTACCCCAACCAATCTAAGTAAAGTTTTATGATCATAAGCTTTGTCAAAAAGTTCTTTTGCTCTGGTAATTAAAAGGGAATCGAGTGAGGTATATGGAATCTTTATTTGCTGTGTATGGGTTTCGAAATTTGAATATCGGATAGTAACCGTGATGCAGGATGTGAGTTTCTTCTGCGAACGCAGCTGATAGGTAAGTTCCGTTACCATTGACGTCAGCAGCTGCTTAATGCGTTCAGTGTCGATCGTGTCGGTATGAAACGTGCTTTGAGTGCCTATTGATTTCCGTTCACGGTAAGAACTGACCGGGGAATCATAAACACCATTTGCTTTTTTCCAAAGCTCAGTCCCTACTACACCGAAGAAATCGTTTAGCTCATCCCTTGAGATCTGTGCCAGCTGACCAATAGTAAACACGCCGCGTTCAGTGAGTTTGCTAAATGCTGACTTCCCCAATCCAGGAATCTTTTTTATGGATAAGGGCTGAAGAAAGGCCGGTACATCAGCTCTTTTCACCTCCAGTTCCCCATTGGGTTTAGATTCATTTGTGGCCATTTTAGCCAGCGTCTTGTTGCAGGAGAGACCAAAGGAAAGGGGAAGGCCAGTTTCTTTTGTGACTGTCTGTCGTAGCTCCTGCGCAAATCGCATCGTATTATGAAAGCGGTCCATCCCCGTCATGTCAATGTAGTGTTCATCAATTGAAGCCTTTTCCAGGACAGGAACTCTCTCACGTAAAATATCCGTAACCATGTGAGAGTATTTGCTGTAATCTTCCATATTACCGCGTACAAATATTGCATGAGGGCATAAGCGTGCAGCGAGCCTTGATGGCATGGCAGAATGAACACCATATTTCCGCGCTTCGTAACTGCAGGAAGTAACAACACCCCGCCCAGAACTTCCGCCCACGATAACAGGTTTGCCTACCAGGCTTGGATCTTTAAGAAGCTCTACAGAAACAAAAAAAGCATCCTGATCGATGTGAATGATCTGTTTGTCCATTGTGTGCACAATACTTGACTGTAAATATATACTAATAATATTAGTAACTTGGCTTTCTTCTCAAAATCTTTACCGAGATGATAGGGGGGACGAGTACTTTAGGATCAGATTTCTATGTGCTTGTCTCAATCAGAAAAGTGGGTAATCAACACAATGCTACAGCCCCAGGCAGTACTTTCTTAAAATAAATTCCCTCCATTTCGAAAAACTTGCCTATAATTGCCGACTATTTCTATAGACTTTATATGACCAAGGTGACAGAGCCTGATTTCAAACCTATTGTAATACAGCCAGCAACAAAAGCAGAGCTGATCAAAAAGAATACGGATAAATCCCAGGAGAAGCGGTGGAAGAAAATCGCTTACCTGTCCCTGCTCACCCTGGCTGTTTTATTTATTGGTTTTGCGGTCTATTCATACGTAACGTATGATTCACTCATCTCTATTAGTAAAGATCTGTATGCTCAGATGGATGAGAAATTCCTTTGGATGCTTGTTGTTGGATTTTGTGCGCAGTTGGTTGATGGCGCATTGGGTATGGGTTATGGTGTGATCTCAACAACCCTTTTACTCTCAGGCGGGCTGAACCCTGCAGTGATATCCGGAAGCATCCATACGGCGGAGATGTTTTCAAGCGGTGCTTCAGGCTTTAGTCACTATCGCTTTGGGAACGTCAATATGAAGCTTTTCAAAACCCTGCTTTTCCCTGGTATTGCTGGTGCAGTGATAGGAGCCTTGCTGCTTGGATATGCCGGCGAGAACTATTCAACGTGGATACGGCCCGTAATATCCATTTATACGCTGCTCCTTGGGATAAAGATCCTGATGAATGCATTTAAGGAAAAGCAAAAGGCCCAAAAGGTAAAAAGGGCAGGATGGCTGGCCGGAGCCGGAGGATTTCTGGATTCATTTGGTGGCGGCGGCTGGGGACCACTGGTTACCAGTACCCTGATTTCTAAAGGCCGAACCCCGAAATATGTTATCGGCTCGGTGAGCTTGACCGAGTTCTTCGTGACTATGGCAAGCGCACTCACATTCTTCGTGATACTCGGAGTTAGTCACTGGCAATCGATTATTGGCCTTATCGCCGGTGGAATTCTTGCCGCACCTCTTGCTGCACGACTGGTTGGCAAACTCCCCCTGAAGAAGATGTTTATTGGTGTAGCTACGATCGTTATTATATCCAGTATCAGGATAATCTGGAATTCGATTGATAAGCTTTTCTAAGGAGTATCAAGTAGCAAGTATCAGGTATCAAGATACTAAACGCTGCAGCAAGTCGCCTGCTCTCCGCCAAGTCTTCATACTTGATACCTGACACCTGATACCTGGCTCTTCGTTCAATGTAAGTTCCCACTTTACACTAAACCTGCCTTATCTTTTAAAGTAATCCGCAATAGCAGTATGATAAACAGTCTTTCCTTCTGCCACCCTTGACTTACACTCCGCATACTTCAGCGGATCCTTCAGCACCTGCTTCGCATAGAGCACCGCTTTGCGAAAGACCTCGTTACTTGCCTGCTGTTTATCACTCAGAATGACTTTGCTTCTATCCGGAATCTTTGATACTACCGTTCCGTAACTGTACTGCTTAAACAGCAGCTGTCCGTTAACCTTCCCGCTTAATCCGTACATCACAACATTTCGTTTTTGTTTTGCCATGGTGTGTCGAGTTTTTTCCTATCACGCAGGCAGTTCTAAGGAAGTTTCATTTGCCGTTCATTTGCCGTTCATTTGCCGTTGAAAGGCATGTGAGCAAAAGGCCTGAACTTGGATATCATCGTTATGATCGTTAACTTTAAAATTAAATCCACGACCATGAAACCTGCATGAGCTTCCCGCTCACCCAACGAAATGAATATCTGCTCATGCAAGCTTCATTACCATTAAAAACAAATTTTATACAGATGAAAAATTATATCAAAATACTAGGTTTAAGCCTGTCTGCTATTATGCTGATAGGTGTGTTAAGCTTCACGTATAAAGCACAGAATAATAGTATCATTAATGGCGCATGGAAATTTCAAAACGGGCCGGTGGAGCAGGTCCTGGTCATTAACGATGGCTACTTCATGCACACCACTTTTGATAAATCGAAGAAGCAGCTGATTGCTACCCGGGGCGGGGCATATAAGTTTGCTAACAGTCAGCTCGAGGCAACAATAGAGTTCAGCCCTAACTTTAAAGAAGAAATTGGACAGACGAAAAAGTATTCTTTCTCGACAAATAAAGACCGCCTAGCCTCCGACATAAATGGCAAAAAGGAAATTTGGACCATGCTGGATAATGGTAAAGGTCCGATGGTAGGCACATGGAGAAGTTCCGGCCGTATGGTGGATGGCAAGGTTGTATTAAGTCCGCCGCGGGCAAGAAAAACCTTTAAATTAGTGACCGGTTCAAGATTCCAATGGGCAGCCATCAATGCTGAAACAAAAGAGTTCTTTGGTACCGGCGGAGGCAGCTACACCTATGCCGATGGTAAATACACTGAAACTCTGGATTTCTTCACGAAGGATAGTACCCGCGTTGGTGCCTCACTAACGTTTGACGGTAAAATTGAAGGTGATCTCTGGCATCATTCCGGATTAAGCTCTCAGGGAGCTAAGATGTATGAGATCTGGAAAATGGAGCCCAAGCAATAGGTTACCACCGCATTCGCTTTAATTGTTGCCTGATTTGCGGATCGCTTTCTCCCAGACGGCGCTTTGCCGATTGCTGAGATACCTGCCGATTCCCCTTATTACGGCATAATTCATTACACAAAAGTAGTAGGGGATGAAAAAAACTTTTATGCGCATCTGCCGGTTCTCCAGAGCCATCCCAGCCACAGCAGCCGCATAAAATAATACCTGCCCGAAAAGCAATGACCAGTAGATGGGGTGAATCCTTTCAACTACTAGCTGGATATTGAGGATCACTAAAATGATCAATAGGAATGGGACGATAGTCCACCGTAGCACGCGATGGCTAATGTATTGAAAGCTCAGCAGGCCATATTTAAAGATATTCAATAAAGGCAATAACCTCATGATCGACTGGATACCTCCCGCAGCGATGCGGATCTTTCGTTTCAGTTCCTCTTTGATATTGTGGGATGCGTATTCTAGTGCATATGACTCTGGCTCATAAACGATCCGGTATTTCTGCTGAGCGATGAGCATGGAGATCATAAAGTCATCGAGTATGGTATCGTCGGGCACGGGCTTATATAATTCTCGGCGCACACTGAAAAGCTCGCCTGCAGCGCCCACCACCGTATTAAGTTCCGAATCCCACTTCTTCAATGCTGATTCATATTTCCAGTAAAAGCCTTCACCAGCCGTGCCCGCGTCTGCAGATTCCTCTACTCGTATTCTCTTTTCCCCCGCAACAGCGCCAATCGTTTTATCAGAATAGTGCCGTGCGATATTTACCAAAGCCTGTTTGTTCAGAATGGTATTGGCGTCGGTGAAGATGACTATTTCGGAAGATAATGTATCAAATGCCCGGTGCATGGCAGCTACTTTACCCAATCGCTCAGTCCGGTGCATCAGCCTGATCTGAGGATATTCGGAAATGATATCAGGTGTATTGTCGCTGGAACCGTCAGTTATAAATAAGCTCTCAAGCTTGCCAGATTCATAATCGAGCTCCAGGGTATTGGCTATCTTCTCACGTATAAAAAGTTCCTCGTTATAGGCAGCGATTACAAGGGTGCATGAAGGCAGATTTTCAATCAGCGGCAGCGGTCGTTTACCCCTGAGCATCCGCCTGAGGCGAACCAGCAAAAACAGGAGGGCACCATAGCCCACGAAGGTATAAACGATTAGAGCAAAGGTTATCCAGAAGGTGATGATCATAGAGACCAGTTTGTGTATTTGCCCGTTAAGGTATAAAATTTCTGGCCAGGGTTAATTTTATAGCTCATAGCTATCTGTTTTATGGGTAAGGTTCCACCATATGGCTTTGAAAAAGGATGATGCAAGATCAAGCCTTTTACTGATTAAATAGCCAATTAAATTCCGTGGAGTAACCACAAATAAGTAATAAATGCAGAATATCAAGACAGATAACGCCGGTGCATTTCTGCGGATAAAAAGAATCCGGTTACGTGTCATAAAGTATTCTTTCAACGGACTGGCAGCACCCACCGACAATGATTCCTTATGCCTTATCTGAGTTTTTGGTGCCAGCCAGATGGTGTAACCCGCCCTTCTGATCTTCTCACACCAGTCCATCTCTTCAAAGTATAGAAAATAGTTTTCAGGCATAGGGCCGGGTTTGTCGAGGGCTTCCACTCTGACCATCATAGCCGCACCGTGGGCATAGGATGTGGGTCCCAAATGTGCGTCGTACTGCCCCTGATCAAGCTCAAATTGCCCAATGCACTTATTACGGCCGGTATTGTAATTCATGGCAGTAAATCCGGCGTATTGTATAATTTCTGGACGATCGAAGTAAACAATCTTCGGACTTACAGCACCAATTGACGGGTCTTTATCCAAAATATCAACCAGTGCTGATATCGTATCTTCAAAAAACTCGGTATCGTTGTTTACAAAGAATAGGTAGTCGCCCTCAGCTTGTTTTATGCCCAGATTATTACCGCCGGCAAAGCCGAGATTTTTAACAGATCGGATATACTTGGCGTCCGGATAGTGATCCCGCATCCACCCGGTCTGGTCGGTTTTACTCCCATTGTCGACAACTACAATCTCCAGATTACTGTATCTGATCGATCGCTTTACTGAACGCAGGAGCTCCAGTGTAACATCCGCATGGTTGTAATTTACTGTAATGATGGATACTCTTTTCAATCTTGGCGCATGCTAGGGGGGTAAATTAACAAAAAATAATGCGGAATTGCGTGCGGTGATTTATTATGCCAGGGAGCTGGTAATTAATCAATTATTACATCTTTCAGCAAATATGTAATATTATTATCTTTACCCTTCAGGCGCCTGTGGTCAGTTCTCTAACCTATTGCCTGCTACTACTTTTAACAAGGATTATTTTGGAAAACACAAGCGAACAAGGCACAGGCCTGGCCCGTTTTAACGGCAATCATGCATCGAAAGAAACTGTAGAAAGCCATCTTGACAAGCTTATTGACATGCTTTTAGAGGAACCATTGGAGTATAAACAATCCCTGCTATTGCAGGACAAGATCAATACCCTGACGGATCTTTTGAATAATGAGACGAATCATTCCAGCGGCATGTATAGCATCAAAATAGAGAGTGCAACAGCTAGGCGACATAACCTTGCTACCAGGTTTTCAAGGATCATAAGAATGATCATTGCTGTGCTGCTGATATTACTTGGTTTCGGGATGATCATTATGCCTGCGCCGCCATATTTTGAGATGTTCACCCTTTTTTACCTGAACCCCAATGATGGAGTGACAATAATGGACGTAATTTCATTAATTGTGGCATTCACAGGTGTTTCCTTGCTGATTTCATCCATTCTGAAATTCAATTCGGGGCTTGTAAAATGAGGAATGATTTCCCCGCATCGGGGTGCCACTTCTACATGTACACTGTTGATTTTCTATGTAGTATCAAATAATCGCCTTTGATAGCTAATGAGCGACGAATTATCCTCCTCAGGAACCATGGCTTAATATTTGGATATTAGGGGGCGTGAATTGCCTTTTAGCTGCTCTCAAACAGAAAAAATTAGGTATATTGAAATGGTATTTTTTTGGGGAACAGATAAGGTTGTAATAGGTTAAATGAAGGTTTTTTTTACTTTTTTACTGGGGTTAATAATTCTTACTGCTGAGAGTACGTTTGCTCAGTTTCCATATACGGATAGTTTCAAAAATTCTACTGCAACAGGAACTGTGGTAGGTGGCGGTGCTAAATTGACTGCCGGAACTATTGACCCGGAAGGTAATGGTTACCTACGGTTAACGGAGAATACAGCAGAGCAAAGTGGATTCGCCCGAAATACCACTGTTTTCCCATCGGATAAAGGTCTGCTGGTAACTTTTGAATATTACTCATACGGTGGGCAAACAACGGAAACCGCCGACGGGATCTGTTTCTTTCTTTTTGATGCCACTGTACTCAATGATCCAGCTGATCCAGCAAACGGATATAATAATCCGGGTTTTCAAATTGGAGGTATTGGCGGTTCCTTAGGGTATGCCGGGTATAATGGTGCGCCAGGTTTAAGAAAGGGATTTCTAGGTATTGGATTTGATGAGTTTGGGAACTTCGCTACGAATGATGGTGGAAAAAAGGAGGGAAGCTTAGGGGTTGTTGATAAAATTCGGCAAAACGTTACGTTGCGAGGCGATGGATATGGTACAAGTAATGGTGCAGGCAATTATGAGTTTTTAAAGCGTATCATTACTACAACTGAACTTACCCCCGGTTTTAATGTGGAAGGAAAGGTTGATGGTCGGACACCGGGATTCAATTCATCTAATCCTGGCTACCGAAAAGCTACAATTGAAATTCTTCCAAATGGTGCTAATTCTTATAAGATTAACGTCTGGATTGTAGAAGGAGGTGTTGCAACTCCTCATCACCCGGTGGTTGATTTTATTTACAACGCGACAATACCACCAAATTTGAGCTATGGCTTGGCCGCATCAACCGGGGGATTCACAAATTTGCACGAAGTAAGGAATATTGATATCGTAATACCTCCTTCTTCCGCAGTGAAACCCGTTGCAGTCGCAGATGTTTCCACAACGTCTGAGGATACGCCAGTTACATTTAGTATTATCTCAAATGATTACGATGCGAATGGTAATTACACACTTAACCTGGGCAGTATAGACTTAAACCCAAGTGTTGCTGGAGAGCAAAAAACATTGACAACTACTGATGGAACGTATACGGTTAATAATTCGGGGATTGTCACATTTACACCAGCATTGCATTTTAGCGGAGCTGCTGCAGCCATTTCATATACAATAAAAGACAATGGCTCAGGCGGGGTTGTTCCAATCGAGGAAAGTTTGTCAGCAACGATCAACGTAACTGTTACGGCTGTTAACGATGCCCCTGTTGCCACTGTGCCGACGGTAATTGAAATCACTGAAGATACTCCGAAAGCTATAACCGGCATTTCTTTTTCTGACCCGGATGCCGCTGGTGCTACAGTTGTTGCTAGCTTTTCGGTAGAAGCAGGGGCTCTTACCGCAGCATCAGGCGGTGGGGTTACTGTTAGTGGTGCTGCTACCGCAATAACTTTGACAGGAACGCTTGCTAATATTAATGCGTTCATAGCGGGCGGCGGGGTGAATTATGCACCCGTAACCAATTCAAATGTTGACGTAATTTTAACTGTAGGAATAAACGATAACGGAAATGTAGGTGCAGGTGGAGCTTTATCTAGTACTAAAACATTGATTTTAGACATTCAGCCAGTAAACGATCCACCCATTCTGACAAGTATAACTAAGTCGGGTAACGAAGATTCGATCATACCTTTTTCAGCAGCTGATTTTACATCGAAGTTCTCAGATGTTGATGGTAATTCTATCACCAAAGTTAAGATAGTGGGCCTGCCACCGGCTGCTGAGGGTGTTTTGAAAAAAGGAGATGTGCCTATTACTGCAGGAGAAGAGATCTCATTCGCCGACCTTCCTTCCATTACATTTACTCCGGCACTAAACTTTAATGGAACCGTCGCCCCGTTTAGCTGGAATGCGTTTGATGGCACTGTATACGCCGCGGTAGATGCAACAATCAATATCACAGTCAACCCGGTAAATGACCCGCCGATAGTTAATAATATAGATAAAACCGTCGCTGAAGATGTGACCATGACTTTTACGGCAGCTGATTTTACAGGTAAGTACACCGACGTAGAAAATAATCCCCTAGTTAATATCACTATAGTAAGTCTGCCCTTGAATGGTTCCCTGAGAAAAAGTGGAAGCCCGCTTATAGCAGGGGCAGTGGTTCTTGCTTCAGAACTTGCTAGCCTGACGTTTGTTCCCACGACTAATTTCAATGGTAACACCAGTTTCCTTTGGAAGGCATCTGATGGTAATAGTGATGCCGTTTCCAACGCAGCAGTTAACATAGTGGTTACTCCTGTTGACGATCCCCCTGTAGCAGTCAATGACGCAGCTTCCACTGAATCCGGCACCGCCGTAACCTTTAGCGTTGTTGCAAATGATACGGATCCGGATGGACCTGGTACTATTGATATTACTACGGTTGATATAGATCCTGCGACCGCCGGAATTCAAACAACATTCGTTGTAGCGGGCCAGGGGACTTACATAGCAAATAACAATGGGACAGTAACGTTTACCCCACTGTCAAATTATGATAGTGGCGTTGGTACAGCAACACCTGTTTTGTATACAGTGAAAGATAATACCGGACTCACAAGCAACTCCGCTTCAATTGCCGTGAAAGTAACTCCTAAAGTTGCCCCAGTTGCAAACGCTGATGAAGCCACAACTGCTGAAAATGTAGCGGTAACTGTGAATATTTTGGCTAACGATACAGATGCCAACGGGAATAATACGATCAACACTGCGACTGTTGATTTGGATCCGTCTACCGGCGGCAGACAAAATAGCTTCACGGTTGCGGGCCAGGGCAGCTATACCGTTAATAATGCTGGCGTTGTCACCTTTACACCGGTGCAATATTACAATAGCGCTCCGGGTACTGCTACGCCTATTTCCTACACCGTTAATGATAATAGTGGGTTAACAAGTAATGCCGCTACAATTACCATCACGGTTACTTCGGTACCGGACGCACCCGTGGCAGTAGCAGACGCAGTAACAACTAATGAGGATAATTCGGTTACGTTCAGCGTTATTGCCAATGATTTCGACCGGGATGGCAATAGCACCATCGACCCAACAAGTGTTGATTTTGATCCGGGAGCTGGAGTAAAAACGAGTCTTGTTGTCGCGGGTGAAGGGACTTACACTGCAAACCCAAATGGCACAGTTACCTTTGTACCTGTTGCGAATTACAATAGTGGTGTAACTACGGCAACACCGATCAGCTATACTATCAAAGATAATACTGGTCTCACGAGTAACGCTGCTACAATTACGGTAACTGTAAATTCAGTAAACGATTTACCAGTAGTTTCAAATGTTCCAAAAAGCGGAACCCAGGGACAGACTGTTACTTTCACCGAAGCTGATTTTAAGAGTAAATACACGGATCCTGAGAATTCTCCTTTAACCAAAATCAGGGTGGTAAGTCTTCCTCAAAATGGCACCTTGCGATTATATGGCGCAAGCATTACCGCTGGACAGGAAATTCAGGTAACCGACCTCGAAGGAATTACTTTTGTTCCTGTCGCGAGTTTTAATGGAATCACCAGCTTTTCGTGGAACGGAAACGATGGAGCTGGCTATGCAGCAGTAAATGCTAACGTTGTAATTACTCTCAGTGCGGTCAACCAGCCGCCTGTTTTAACACCTGTTATAAGGAATTACACCGGGAATTCAGTGGTAACCTTTGCAGCTAGTGATTTCACTAATCAGTTCACTGATCCGGAAGGGAATACGTTAACAAAGATCAAGATTGAAACTCTTCCTACTTCTGGTAAACTGAAATTATTCGGAGTAGATGTTATTCCTGGACAAGAGATCCCTGTGGGTGATATTTCCGGACTAACCTATGTTCCTGAACCAGGTACCAGTGGGACTTACAACTTTACATGGAATGGTTCAGATGGAACAACTTACGCAGCTGCAACATCTACAGTATCGATAAATGTCACGCCAACAAACGTACCCCCTGTTGTAAGTGATATTGCAAAAAGCGGAACTGGCTTCGCGGATATCACATTTACCACAACAGATTTCACTTCAAAATTCACTGATGCGGATAATAACAGCCTCGTCAAAGTAAAGGTGATTAACCTTCCCCTTAATGGTACGCTGCGACTCAATGGAGTAAATGTTATTGCCGGTCAGGAAATACCTCTGCTGGATTTGCCTAAGCTGAGTTTCCAGTCGGCGCTTAACTGGAGTGGTACTACAAGCTTTGCCTGGAATGGTTTTGATGGACAGGTGTACGCTGTTAATAATGCAAATGTGACGATGACCGTTATCCTGCCGGTAGATCCAAATGCAAAGATCGGTGTTGCAAAGAGCCTAACCTCAATTAGTGATGGTGTAAATGGGACGTATGATGTCAAATTCACCTTTACCCTGGCTAATTACGGGCCTAATGCTCTGGAAAATATAAGTCTCAAGGATAATCTGGCGCTTGCATTTGCAGGAACCGAGTTTACAGTAAAGACTATTACTGCAACTGGAAATTTAAGGGTCAATACTTCATTTAACGGAAATGGCGATACGGAACTGTTATTGCCTGCAAGCCGTCTAACAGGTGGTGAAGAGAGAAAGGTGGAGCTGGAAATAAATGTAAGACTGGTATCCAAATCTGGATCTTTCTTTAACTATGCAATTGGCGAAGGTACATCAGCAATTACCGGAGCTAAGGTTCAGGACAGATCAACAAACGGCCTCAAAGCTGACCCTGTAGTAAATGGCGATGTCAGTTTATCGGAAGTTACATCGATAGACCTGGCCCCGCGGCCAACGTTTATTCCTGATGGGTTTACTCCTAACGGTGATGGAATAAATGATAATCTGATCATTCAAAATACCTTGAATCAGAAAATATCACTGGAGGTGTTTAACCGTTGGGGAAACCGCGTCTTCAGATCGGTTGACTATAAAAACGATTGGTCCGGACGCTGTACGGAAGGAATATATCTTGGTCAAGATATCCCTGATGGTACGTATTTCTACGTCGTCATGGTCGATAATAAGAGTAAATATGTTGGAAGCTTAACGGTGCAGAGGTAATGGTGAGATTTCTAAGAGCGATAATTTTTAGTTTGGGGCTGCTTACAATTGCTGCTGATGCCGCTAATGCGCAGCAGAATGCTATGTATTCTCAGTATGTTTTTAACACTCTGGCCTATAATCCTGCATATGCTGGCAGCAGGAACGTGTTTTCAGCAACCGCGCTATACCGAAACCAATGGTCGGGAATTAAAGGTGCCCCAACCACAGCAACTTTAACTGCTGATGCACCTTTCAAAGGCGATAAGATTGGATTAGGCATCCAGCTAATTAATGATGAGCTGGGTGTTACAAAGACTACTGGTGCAGCCTTGAGTGGTGCATACAGAATTACGATGCAAAACGATGCGAAGCTGTCGTTTGGCTTGCAGGGTAGTATCAGCAAGTTCGCCGCTAATTTCACTTCTCTGGATCTGGGAAGCGGCGGGAATGATCCGATCTACCAGCAGGACATTAACAAGGTGCTTTACAATTTTGGTTCAGGGATCTATTATTCAACTGAACGGCTTTACATCGGGGTGTCAGTTTTAGACATGCTGAATAATCGGCTGGGCGAAGATGCATCTGAAGCGAGACAATCTGGGCATGCATATGTAGCGACAGGGTACGTATTTCCGCTTAGCGAAGATTTTAACTTAAAAACTGCGGTCCTGTTGAAAGGTGTTAAAGGCGCTCCAGTACAGGCAGATCTTAATTTGACTTTATGGATTAAGGATATTTTAGCAATTGGGGGTGAATATCGTACTAGTGCTGATATTTCAGGATCGATGGAGGTGCGTGTTACACCACAGGTGCGCTTAGGTTATGCGTACGACCGTAGTACAACAAGCCTGAAAAGCTTTAACACTGGCAGTCATGAATTTATGATCAGATATGTATTTTCATTTGATCAAAGTAATGCTTTATCACCGCGATATTTTTAAAGACATCAATGAACAGACTCATCGCACTACTTTTAGTTTTAGTACTACACCTTGGCGGAGGTAGCTGCTTTGCTTTTTTTCAGGAAGACGATGGGCCGTTAATGCAGAAGGCAATCAGGGAGTATAATGCGCTCAGATTTGTATCGGCTATTAAGGAATTAACCAAGGTTATAAAGAAAGATCCTCTTAATATCAAAGCGCAGGAGCTGCTGGCATCAAGTTATCGTAACACCAAGGTATATGATGAGGCTCTCCATTGGTACGCTGAGCTTACCAATCAAAAACATATCAAGCCTGAATGGGCATTGTATTACGCAGAAGCGCTGGCAAATAAAGAGCGATATGAAGAATCTGAAAAATGGTACAGGAAATATTTAGCACTGCAGCCAACTGATAGAAGAGCAGCGGCTTTCAGCAAAGCTAATCTTGGTGCTTTGAGCAAAGACGAGGGAAACTGGGACATTGAGTTTTTGAATATCAATAGTGATGCGTCTGAATATTCACCTATGTTTTACAAGGACGGACTGATATTTATCAGCAACCGGAATGAAAAATCTCGCTACATGTTTGCATGGGATCAGACCCCTTATACAGATATGTTTATAGTTGATGATCTGGAGGATATCCGTGAAAGCGACGAGTCATCTATCGAACGCCGTTTGAGCGGAAAAAGTGATAAACCTAATTCCCTGGTAAGCCTCTTGTTTGGACATGGCAAAGCTGATAGTGCCGGTGCCAGTGAAATTGCACGACTCCTGCAAGGGAAAGTGAGGTCGAGTTACCACGAAGGCCCGGCGGTAAGATTACCTGAGGGCTCCTTGATGTTTACAAGAAATAATTACAATAATAAGAAAGCCGGCAGCAGCAGTGCAGGGATAAATAAACTTAAGCTGTATACCGCTTTGGGGGATAATTGGGACGAAATTGTTGAATTTCCTTATAACAATGATGAATACTCAACCGGCCACCCGGCAATAACTCCTGACGGTAGGGTATTGATATTTGCATCTGACTCACCTCGCGGTTATGGTGGCACAGATCTGTATTACTGTGTAAGAACTTCAGAGCGGGGTAACTGGGGAAGACCGGTAAATCTTGGTCCTAAAATTAATACTGAAGGCAACGAACAATTCCCCTATGTAGACAAGAATGGGAAATTATACTTCTCTTCCACTGGTTATCCGGGACTTGGCGGTCTTGATATTTTTGAGGTGATGCTAAAAGATATGAAGCCTGTTGGTAAACCACAGAATCTGGGTGCGGGCATTAACTCTCCTGCTGATGACTTCGGCTTGATAAAAGAAGATGGGACTGACAATGGCTACTTCAGTTCAAACCGTCGCGGTAATGATGATATCTACAAATTTAAGAAGCTTGCCTTCGCTGTTAAAGTTCAAGGTTTAGTTCTTGACTCCAGAACAAATACACCAATTGCAGGTAGCAAGGTTTTGGTTAAGCATAATGGAATTATTGATACCCTGCAAACCAATCCGTTTGGAGAGTTCACAATGCCTCTCGGGAAATCTGATGATTACGAGCTGAGCGGTAGGGCTCTCGCCTATGTTAGTAAGGAAGAGTTCATAAGTACCAGAGGTATCGACAAAGATTCTACCATTAGAATGGTTTTGAGGCTGAATAAGGCAGAGAATGTTCAAAAATGGGTTTTAACTAATTGTGATTCCTTGAAAACTGCTTTTGCATTTGAGAACGTCCATTACGAATTGGATAATGCTGAGCTGCGCAGTGAAGACTTCGACAAACTTAACCGTGTAGCGGATGTGATGAAAAAGAATCCACAGATCAGTGTCATCACATCAAGTCATACAGACAGCCGCGCGTCTGATAGCTATAACAAGGATTTATCGCTCAGAAGAGGTCAGTCGGTTAGGAGCTATCTTGTAAGCCGGGGTATTAGCGCTGATAGAATAGAAGTAAAATATTACGGTAAGAGTCGACTCGTCAATTCGTGCGAAGACGAAATGAATTGTTCTGAGGCGGATCAGGCCTTGAACCGTAGAACCGAATTTGAAGTAATTATAAATAACGTGAATCTGGCACAGCTAGATTGCAAAAAATGATATTAGAAAAAAAACATTTGAATAACGCTTAAACTCACAATCATGATTAAAAATCGACTCGTCCTTCTTTCAGTTTTAGGACTTTTCTTTTTCTCCTGCAAAAAGGTTGATCAAGAAACCGCAGAAACCGGTAACATTAATAAATTGGTAATTCCTGAAGGCTTTACCTGGGAAAGTTCAAGAGATATAAACTTCGAAGTAAAGATCACGGACACGCGGTTCCAAAGCGCTGTGCATGTGGTGTCGATTTATGATGGAGACCCTTCACAAGGTGGCAGGTTGCTTTCTAAAGGCTCGGGTTCAATAAGCGACCCTTTCACTACGCTAATCTACCTGGCTAATACGATTAAAGAGGTATTTGTAGAAAAGGTCGCACCTGATGGTACAACTACGATACAAAAAGTAGCGGTCGGTTCTGATCCGAAGGTTAGTTTGTCATTAAGCGCTGTTAGTCCTAAAAACACAACTGCTGACAGTGGAGCTAAAATTTCTGGATTGGATGATAGCCCGGACTGCAATACAGGTTGTACTCAGACGGTTACTACCTCAAATACAAACCTTAATGTGAACAACGGCGACGTAGTTTGTGTAACCGGTAATAATATTACTATAGGATTTAATGGTAACGGCGGCACGGTGAGAATTTGTGGTACCAATGTAACTGTGCAAAATGCGAGCCTGAACGGGAGCGCCAAACTTATTATCACACGCACCGCTAGCGTAGTATTCAGTAATTTGAATACTAATGGTAACTCTTCTGAATTCACCAATTATGGAACTACAACCATCAACGGCTCGTTTTCTCCTAAAAACATCTTCACCAATGAAGGGACACTAACAACGACTGGCGATTTTGATTTGAACACTAGCACTGTATTTTTAAATAATGGTGTGATCAATGTCGGCGCAACAATGAATGTGAATACTAGCAGTGTAGCCACAAATAATGGATCAATTACCACAGCACAACACTTTCAGTTAAATAGTCAAAGTGACTTCATTAACAAATGTTTCATTTGGGCGAAAGGCGATTATAACCATAATAGCGATATGTTCAATTACGGACTTATCAAGGTTAATAATACCACTACTGTGAATGGAAACGACATTCTGACTATGTATAATGGTGCCATGCTTTCTACTAAGGATATGAAACTCAACGGACAATCAATCGGTGTTGGCACCAGATCACTTATAAAGGTCTCTGGAGTTTCCACCCTGAATGGTGGCAGCAGCGTACAGAATTCCCTTCAATACTGTGATGCCAATGGTATCGAAACTAATAACACAATTTTCAGTGGTGGTGCAACACAGGCATGTAACCTATACATTCCTGTCACTAACTGTAATGCAGAGGGAAATGGCACACCTCCACCAGTGGATACTGATGGAGATGGGGTGCTGGATTCACAAGACGAGTATCCAAGCGACGCTACTAAGGCTTACAATAACTATTACCCTTCAGCAAGTCTTGAAACTGGTGCAACCCTTGCATTCGAAGATCAATGGCCAAAGAAGGGCGATTATGATATGAATGACCTTGTCATGAACTACCGTTATAAGATTGTAACAAATGCTCAAAACAAAGTAGTACAAGTAGTTGGTAACTACAATCTAATGGCTGTAGGGGGAGATTTCAAGAATGGTTTCGGTATTGAGTTCCCGGTAAGTCGTTCCAGTGTCACCGGCTTGACAGGAGGAACGCTTGAAACTGGGCAGTCGAAAGCAGTAGTTATCTTCTTCTCAGATATGCATACCCAATTAGCAAACTATAATACTAAGCCTGGAGAACCTGTTTCTGCTCCTAAGAGTTATACGGTTAGCTTCAATATTACGAATGGTCCCTTACTCAGCACTTTTGGTTTAGGGGCGTATAATCCATTCACCTGGAATAGTGGAATTGCCGGCGGAAGAGGTTATGAAGTTCACCTTCCTGGGAAGACGCCAACAACCCTTGCGAATACAGCGTTGTTTGGTACTCTGGATGACAGGACTAATGTGTCTCAGTCTAAATATTACGTCACATCTACTGGTTTGCCTTGGGCAATAAATGTTCCAATCAAGCCGTTCAAATATCCAATTGAGGCTGCAGAAATTGGTAGTGGTTATCTCAAATTTGAGACATGGGCCACATCTGGCGGCACTCAGTTTCTGGATTGGTATTCCAATACGGAGACTGGTTATCGTAACACCAGTAAATTGTTTTAATAAGATTCTGTAAAGTTAAGCATGTATGTCAGGCCTTTTTAAAGAGGGGCCTGACATATTTGTTATAAAACTCCGGATAAAACTCCCATGCGTATTTCAAGGTATTAAACGTTTGTACATTTAATTCCCGTTTAAGAATAAACTGACTTAAGAAGAAACCCACAATACTTGAGCATAAAGTGGCATACGCTGCACCCATTACACCCCACCTGCTAATAAATAAATAATTAAGAGCAATATTGATGGCGGCTGTTATTACCACCATATAAAAGTTGAGTTTTGGCTTACCTATAGAGTCCAGGATATTTCCAAACTGTCTCGCGTATGGGATAAACAGACAGTAAAGGAGAACAATTTTGAGTAGCGGAACTGCGTCGTCGTACTTGTCTCCGGCGACAATAAGCACAACAATATCTGCGAAGCAAAAGATTAGGAAAACTCCGGGTATAAGGATGGCCATCAACACTCCTACAGATTTTTCGTACAAATACTTTACGGCATGTTTACCCTCGGTTTCACTTCGTCTGGCACTCTGAGGGAACACAATTATTGCAATTGCATTAGTAGGAATGTCGATCAAATTAGTGATCCTAACCGCAATATTAAAGGCCCCAGATGCAACCGGCGATAAAATCGCTCCTAGCATCATCTGATCAATTGTTGTCGAAAGGATCGAACTTAAGGAAGTTCCGAACGCATATTTCCCATAATTGAAGAGCTTCTTTGCCCAGCCGTAACTAAATTGAAAGGCCAGATCAAAATATTTCCTTGAGAAAAAGTATGAAACTATCGCGCTGATGAAGAATGAGGCAAATTGCGCATAAACAAGGTTTTTAAGGATAATACCCGGGCTGAAAAAATAACAATAAAAAATATATAGAAAGAAGATTCCTTGTCGGACAAAAGCACCCACAAATACACCTTTGAATTCCAGATTGGCCTGTTCAATTGAGTTGAACATGGTAAGTATGCCCGACACGACGAATACCCAACTATATAAGTGAAATATTTCTAGTAGCTCCGGTGCATCCCATACCTCTGTAAGTATGCGGGCAAGTAAAAAGTTTAAAAGGATACATAACAACGTAAGTATAGCACTGATACTAAATGAAGCAGAGATTATTTTTGTATGTTCTTCCTTTTTTTCGAATGCAAGGTACTTAATGAGTGCATTTTGAATGAGCCCGCCTCTCATAAATTCAAGGATCGTGACCGTTGACATATAAAGAGCCCAGACACCAAACTGATGTTTATTTAACAGACGCACCAGAAAATAAAATCCGCCAAATGTAAATGCCACACCTGTTAGATTTTGTAAAACAGTGTAGAATGCGGAACTCATCCAATATTCTTCCTTTGGGCGTTTCATACCTTAATCAACAAGTTTAGGATAACTTGAAATAGACGTACATTCTGGAATCATTACATTCTTATCTTTTACGATTAGGGGATTGAGTTGTCTCCATTGGCGTGAATATAGCCATTTCTTGGATTGATTCCCCCGATTCGATAAGTGTCGCTAAATTAAATTGCCTGAATTATTAATATCTTAGAAACGATTTCTAAACCGCAGTCTCTGATTTCAGCGACACATAAAAATCTGATAAATGAACAATAGGTTAACGATTTATATCGTAGGTGATTTTAAATCAGAAGCCGCTGACGGACTTGCAGAATTTAGCTATCAGAATGTAAAACTGCTGAGAGACGAGTTCATATTTGAATTCGTAGAGTTCGATGCACTTCAACCAGAGGAGTATTATAAACTTGAAGTCAGAGAGGGAATAGATGTTCATCGTTTTGGGGTTAAAGGATTGACATTTTTCACTCTTCCCACTAATTACTCAAAATGGATTAAGGGGCTTAACAAATCGGCAGGTTTATTTCATTTGCATCACATATGGAATATTAGAAACTACCTGATAGCAAGACACCTTATAAAAAATAATATTCCGTATTTGATTACCCCCCATGATTCCTACGTCTATAGTAAAAGTTATAATTTGAGCCGGCCTTTATTCAAGAGGTTATACCGTCGTGCGTTCGTGCTGATATTTGATAAATATGTGCTCGATCATGCCCGGGTGGTCCACGCATTAACAAATCATTGTGTACCTTCTTTGCAATTGATCACCCATTCTAGGATAGAAGTCGTTGAGAATCAAATTTCGGATCCACATATTCCTCTTTCTATTGCCTCGGTTAAAATGCAAGTTTGTTTCATTGGGCGGTTTAATGTGTTTCAGAAAGGAATAGACTTGGCTCTCCGCGCCTTCGGTCTTTTTAAGAATAATGGAACGAATCCAGGGGTTCAATTTGTATTAGTAGGACCGGGCGACAAACACGCAATTAATTTGGTAAAGTCGTTATGTGAAGATTTACGACTTGAGATTGACCGTGATGTTTTTTTTCCTGGAAAGGTTTCTGAAGTTGAAAGAAATTCCTTTTTACAGGAATCAATGGTTTATATGCAATTATCCAGGCATGAGGGGTTTGGACTTAGTGTGGTACAGGCATTGGCCAGTTATAAGCCAGTTATTGTTTCTGAAGGAATTCCAATCGGCGAAACTATTGAAAAATACAATGCTGGCTATGTTGTTGAAAATACTCAGGAGGCTGCTGAAGCTCTTCATAAGATTTTCACTATGCCCACAGAAGAATATTTGCAAATGGCAAATAACGCCCGCCGATGTTACTTGCAAGAATTCCATTCAACTGTAATTAAGCCCAAGTTAATCTCACTTTATACTTTGGCAGCAGTTAAATAGGTCAGCTATCAGAAAATAAACCTGATCAGTTTTTCTGTTTGGAGAAGCGGATATCAAAATTGTATTTGAACTGCCTGTAAAAATACCTTAGTGCACTCACTACGGCATTCGAGCTTAGTGTCCAGCTTTTCCGGGTCACCGTACTTGGCTCCGAAGAAGGATTATATTGTTCAAACAACGTTTTGAATTTATCATAAATCAAACCTTTCCCCTGATTCTGGATAAATGATAGACACATTTTGTACTCGGCTTTGTCAGATGGAATTTTCTCCCTATAGCGACCAAATTTAGTGAGGAAATCAGAACGACGAAGGTGCGGGTGGTCGCTATAAAGGTATATTTTAGTGTAATCTAACCCTAGTGGCTTGAACAACATCTCCGAAAAACCCTTTTTATATGGTATGGTGTATGGGTATGGGAGATAAGAATAAAATCGGATTGTATCCAACTCGGAACGCTCTTCCATCATTACTAGCGCGTCATGGAATGAACCGGGAAAGTTTCGTAAGGGAATAAAATCTTCCTGAACATAAAGAGTATATTTGGTAATCACGGCGTCCTGACCCTTGTTCAGATTGTGAGCCAGGCCTTTATTCTTCGAAGTTCCAATTAATCTGAAATTATATTCGGTACTTAATTGCTTTAATAATGCTTGGTGAGAATGATTGCTGCAATCGTCTGAAACTACAATTTCCCCAAAACTGCAATTCAGCCCGCGAAATCCCGATAATAGTCGCTCCAGCGATTCACTTCTATTATAGTGAGTCACTAAAAGAGTAACATCATGAAATTTGTGAACTGCATTCATCTTAATTTAAATCTACTTGCCGAAATCTTGATCTTTGGGAAGTTTGGAATGCAAATTAAAAGTAAATCGTTTAAGTTCTTTTATCAACCTGCTTCTGAGAGCCTGCCCAAATCCGCCATCGCGTTGCAATGTTCTGGGGCTTGTCCATGCTCTGGCTTTATTCGATCTAACCTGTTTTACTTTGCCATACTTCATTAAAGCCAAACAAAGCTGTCCGTCATCTCCCCAAAATCCGGTTTGAATAAAGCCCACTCGCAGTCCCAGTTCTTTGATAAAACCCATACTTATTCCATACGCATTAAAGTAGGGCCGGTTGATATGACGATATTCAGCAACTACATCTTTCATTTTTTCAAAGATTGCAAGTTGCCATCTTGGGTAATGTACTTCGTTAAGAAATGAATATCTTCCATAAACACAAACAACATCTTGCTTCGATAGAACTTTAATCATTTCATCCACCCAGCAGTCCGGGTAAAGACAATCGGCATCCGCAAGCAAAATATATTTGCCTGCTGCATTTTCCTGGCCTAGTTGACGGGCTGGACCGCAACCTTGTTTTATTTCAAACAGTGATTTTACATGAAGCTGATCGAGTGTTTTTTGCGTGTTATCCTTTGAATTATTATTAATCACAATAATTTCTAATGGAATTTCAGTCCGCATTTTTGATAAGCTTGCAACACATTTCAGAATATTTATTTCCTCATTCCAAGCTGCAATAACGATACTGACTAAAGGATCCGGCTTTTGAATTTTATCTAAGTCACAGTTTATTTGATCAAATACCTCATTTGGAATCTGGTCGAAGGATTCAAATGGGAATTGAAATTGGTCCAGCCAGGATGGTGTTTTGAAGAAGTTCATTTAAGGGAATCTATTCACAGAAAATCAGGTTTTCTCCCATTTTCCAAGTTCAAAATTATATTTTTTTATAACCTTCGCTGGGTTCCCAACAGCAACTGCATAGGCCGGAACATCTTTGGTAACCACACTACCAGCACCAATTATTGCATGATTTCCAATTTGGACCCCAGCCGTGATTGTTACGTTAGCAGCAATCCACACATTGTCACCAACAGTAATTTGTTTGGTTGATATTTCCTGCCTAATTGGAGGAACTTTGATATCTTCATAGCCATGATTCATACCTGACAATACAACATTCTGGGCAAGCATTGTGTAAGACCCTATTTGTACAGGGCCGATAATTACATTTCCAACTCCAACGATAGTATCATTCCCGATTATGATGTCGCCAACAGCATTATTCAACGTTGAAAAACTTTCAATGAGAGACCTGCAGCCTAGCGAAAAATTTCGAAAAGGGAACAAGTCGGTTTTAGTGACAGAACGTATAACAGAGCCCCTGCCACGATGGTGTTTAAAGGGATTTAAAAAGGCTTTAACCCACCACCTCGGCCGATATTCATTCGAAGGGATCAACATCCACAAAACGACTTTCTTTAACTTCGGATCAGACTTAATCTTGGAAATCAAACTCATTATTTTGCGGTTGTTTTATTTATTGCATTGTAGATTTCATTTGCACTGTTTTCCCATGTGTGAGTCAGTGCGAATTGTCGGCGGCTAATCTGAAGTTCTTCAGAGTCGTCATTGAGTGCCTTATCAATTAACTCGACATATTCAATAGCATTTTCAGCAAGATAGGTGTAATTGCTAAATATCTGCATAGCCTCTGTCCGGGTAGCCACCACGGGTTTTCCCATCGCGAGGTATTCGTCTATTTTTCGAGGGTAATTCCCTTGTGTAACCTGGTTAACTAATTGGGGATTTAAACATACTGCAAATGCATTGATGTAGGACGGCAACAGTTCCATGGGTTTCGGACCTGTGAATAAGATATTCTTATAACTGTGGAGCATAGACTGTTTAAAAGTTTCATCTTCAGGGCCGACAAGTACAATTGTCCAGTCTGGCCGGCAAGTTGCTAGGTGTTCAATTATCGAAATGTCGATTCGAATACTTTGCAATGCTCCCACATAGCCTACAATTTGTCCGGCTAATGATCGAAGTTCTGCCGGTATCACCTGTGCAGACTTTGGATTGAAAATGCTGAAATCACATCCTTGTCCAACATAGAAAGAGTTTCCATTAAATTGTTGACAGTATCGGGCGAGAAAAACCGAATTTGCAACGCAAAGATCACTTTTTGCAATTAGTTTTGGTTCAATTCGTTTACCGTGTTTTGCCCAGTAGTCCACTCCGAGTAAAAAATCCCTGGAGTAATATACGCTGCATGAGGGATTTAAAAAGTCTTTAAGATAAAAGCTTCTGAATATATCGTTGTCATTAAACAAAACAATCTGTTCAAAATTCAGCTCTTGAACTGCTTTTCTTATGGAATTAGAAATGATAAGATTATTTCTTTTGTTCAGCCAATCAAAGACCCATGGGATTTTAATCCAGTTAATGGATTCAATCATGGAGTCGGGATATAGTTCCCAAATATTGGTGTCAACTTTTCTCAATCCTTTTTCTCGGCCCCGTATGACATTGATCCGCTTTTTAACTTTTGGATCATTGGATTTTGTCCAATACGTTTTTCGGTCAAGCGGAGAGTTTACATACAAAACCCGATTTGATTTTGAGAACTCAATAGCGAGATTTTTGCAATTGCTGCCAAGATCAACATCCCAGGGTTGAAGCCCGACAATAACAATATCTCTATTTTTGATGGTATAATCAGGCATTCAGAAGGTGATTATTTTCCTGGTCAAGCCGGAGGGTGACATTTATAAGTGCTACAACCAAATAAAAATATACGTTAGTTGGGAATTGGACCAGAGCTTCCTGAGGATAATTTCCCACGTTTAAAGCAAATACTATCAGTGTCATTGCTAAACAGTAACTTTTAAGTTCCGGATCCTTGATTTTATAATAGTTGTTAATGCCTGTTTTGAGGATTACGAATATTAAAGTGCAAAAGATTAGAAGTCCTATCCATCCTAGTTCTACAGCAACGCGTACATATCCGCTATCTGGAGGAAACGATGCTAAAAAAGATCCGGGTGAGAATTTTTGCCCCCACACTCCTGTTGAGCCGAGACCTCCACCCATTGGGTGGCTCTGAATATAGGGCTGTATCATCTTCTGATTTATTGCCCGTACATTAAACGACGCATCTTCGGAAGGCTTGAATGCCGATTGAAACCGGAACAATGCTGGATTGCTTGTGGGTATATTAATTAATATCAATACGATTATGCCCCCAAGGGCGGTTAACATTAAAACTTTCTTATTGAATACCAATATTGACAATAAAATCATGGCCGCTGGAAATAAAACATAGGCTCCCCGGGTCCCTGAATAGATCATATTTAAAAGAAAAAATGCGATCATGAATCCTAGAATCCATTTTTTTGCCCTGGAAACAGGTCCGAACATTAAGCCAACACACAATAATGAACTAACCACCATGTTGTATGAAAATGCCACCGGATCAGAAAAGATTGAAAATTTTCTCCAGACGCCCCCAATAAAAAGTAAGTTCATGATCAACGGATCAGAATTTAAGTACTCTTCTTCAAACTGGAAAAATCCAAAATGGTGCTGCTTAAAACCATACAATGCAGCAAACATACTTAAGCTTAGCCATACCTTAATTATCAGTTTCAAAAAGTCACGTGAGCGAATATGGTAACTGAAAATAAAGTATGATAACATAACTATTGCCACACTACGAATGGTGTACATCCAGGCCATTCGTGATGTACTGCTGGGATTTATTATCTCAAGAAAGTTATAACCTATCCAAATTAAAATTAATGTACTTATTGGGCCCTTCAGAATGGTCCAATCTGGATTGTATTTCTGTTTGATAAATAATCCTAAAATCAACAATGCAAGAAGCCCATCCATTAACGTACCTAATGGAAAACTCGTAAGTCCCATCCGCATAATCCACATGATAAGGTAAGCCGCAATAAGCATTACAAGAATTCCAACTTTTGGATGTGCAATGACTCCATAAATCAAGGGAATAGCAACAGTTCCTACCAGGATTAGTGCACTAGTTTTCACCCCTCCTTGGTAAATGAGATAACCAGCTCCAATAGATACGGTGAGGAGCACAATGATTAGCGTAAGAAGTCGATTGTTTTTCAAATCCAATTCAGTTATTGAGTTGCCATCACAAAAACAATATCTTGACGAAAAAAACAAAAACGCTAACAAATGCGGTGACTATAGCGGCGATCCGTGTTGTGTTTTGTAACCGTTCAGCTGAAGTCTTCCTTTCTCTAAGGTCTTCGATTTTCATAATATAATAATAATGTTAATCATACTTCATTATTCGACAGGCAGTTCGGACGAGTGTGTATGGCGTGTGCTAATTGGTTGCTTATTCAAATTCGATAGTTTAACCAAAGAAAGAACCTGATAGTAAATGAATTTAGGGATACTTACGAGCGAACGATAAATCCGCCGATCCACATTTGAACTCATCAAAGCCAGGGCGAATCCTATTATAAAACACAAGAGTCCGGCAGACCAGTAAAACATAAAATTGGATCCAATCACAACATTTATGCTGAAGAAACATACAGAGAATATCAGGAAAAGAAAAAGTGGAGGACGAAGTAGGATAATTCCAAATAGGGTTTGATTCCAGTTAAATGAGGTTACACCTGATCCGATAAGCCGGAAGCCGTAGGAAAAATATTTGAACCATGTATTGATCCATCGGGAACGTTGATTTACAAGTTGATCAGTCTGCGCCGTTTTTTCGTCGTATACAACAGCTTTCTCCGCGTAAGCAATCCGAAAGCCTTGTTTCACAATTTCATATTGAAGAACTTTATCAAATCCCGCCCCTTTAATATCATTTTTTTCAAGAAACGATTTATATAGAGTTGTTGTAAATGCCATTCCTGATCCGGCCAATGTAGCAGACGACCCTAGGGCGAAAAGTACCTTTCCGTCATAAAAATGATAATAAATATCTCTTGCAGCATCAAGGCAGGCATAAGTTGTATCTAAATTCTTAGGTGATCTGAGGCCCTGAACAGCATGGAATCCCATCTTAAACACATGTTCCAGCTCGTTGATAAATTCTGCATCTACAAGATTGTCGCTATCGATGATTGTAACTCTATTGTGTTGGCGTCTGAATCTATTCAGAGCATAAAGATGAGATCTGGTATTACTTGCAAGGACAGTTTCAGGTTTGAGTAGAATAACTCGGGAGTCGTTGAAGTGAAGATTTGAAACATTGCTGCAATTATCCGCAACTACATAAACGAGATAATTCTGGGAGTTAATATTGAGTATTGAATCGATCGTTTTCTGAAGATGATGAGTATATTGATATGCAGTGACGATGATCGCATAGTCTCCTGCTTCCCAAGATTCATTTTCTTTTGTTGGTACGTACTTAAAAGCACAATAAAAGACAAAAAGGAGTAATGGCAATAATAGATTATAGCCAATGGACAACTGAATGAAAATCCAGGTGTAATGTAATAATCCCTCTATCATTTATTCAACAACAGTTGCTAGCTCGATCTGCTCGGTTACTTTTCCTTCAGGTTTCACCTTGTTTAGCACCCATCCTATAAATTTCCCATTTATAGTGGAAAGGTAATGTATATGTTGTTTTTTCGCTGCAGTTATTGATTGATCAGCCTGAAACACACTTAAGGTTTTGTCTGAAAATAGAATCCACTCTTTAGCTTTATTAAGAGATTCAAGTGGCGGTGTCTCAACAATTATTACATCAAAGATAGTTTTCAATTCATCCAAACGTTCCTTGATGATCTTTTCATCGGCTAATTCAAACAATGATTTATCCCCGCCGCGATTTCCCATAACCATTATCCCCGCATTAAAGTCGGCACCGGGAATTTCTCCGGTTTTTAGGTAATCTTCAATAAACAATTTGGTGTTCGAATTTTCCGTTACTGATGAATGGTCAAAGTTGCCATCTACTAGTAAAACCTTTTTACTAACCATCACGTAAGTATAAGCAATACATGCTGCTATTAGGGTTTTGCCTTCACCCTCGCCTATGCTTGTGATGTTGAGAATGCTTCCCCGGTTACCCGACAATGCAAGCTCTTTGTTTACTTCAAATCGCGTAGAACGTAGTTGTTTTTTAAACTCTTTCATTTCCGCGGTTCCATGTAAGTTTTTCCAAATACCCTTCAGATCCAACGTCCTTTTGCCAACAAGATTTAAATATCCTAAAACGGGAATTTGGGTTGCTGCAGCCAATTCCATAGGACGCCGGATTCGATCGTCCAGGTAAAAAATGACGAAGAAAACCAGCAGGCAAAATGCACCACTTATAATCCCGCTCAAGAGTACTAACAACATCTTTTTAGATGGCTGAGCCAATCCAGGCATAGCCACGAGTGTCTGGCGAAGCTTAATAGGGAACTCAGATTCCATTTTAATCTGATTATACTGAGTTAAAAGGTCCTGATATTCTTTACTTACCGTCTCGATATTTCGATCAAAAGATTGGATTACCGCTTCATGCGGTACTAGATTGTCAAACTTTCTTCCGATAAAGTTCAGGTGTCTTTTTAGTGAATTAAGACCATAGGTTGCGAGGTCCAGTTGCAGTTGCAGGTTTAACTTTTGCTGCACAAGGTCTTGTTTTGTATTAAGTGGGTTATAAATGTACTTATCAGACTGACTATTAATTTGCGACGTTATCACCCTTTGAAGAGAATCAATAGATTTCTTATATGATTCATCGAAGTCATTTTGTACATATTTATCATATAATGAATGTATTTCTGCTCGGGTTGATAATATATTCTGATTGATATCTGTCAAAGTAGATTCAAAATACTTTCGATCCTGAGGATCAAACCGTTTGTCAATATTAGCAATGGCACCTCGATAAGATATTATGTCTTTTTCTGCCTGCTGAATGCGAAATTCATAATCAGCAGACTGTGTCATTATTTGTGATGACTGCTCATTCAAATTAAGAATCCTGTTATTGATCTTATATGACCTTAAATTGGCAATACGATTCTGAAGAGTATCTGATTTTTGATTCAAAAGATTTTCCAGAAACTTAACAGATGATCGCTGATTCGCCTTAACGAGGGTTGTATAATAGTTAGTGAATTCATCACTTAACGTATTTACGACAAATGCTGAAAGGTCAGGACTTTCTGATGTATAATCCAGGTTGATAAAATCTGTGGCGCCTAGACGATATACACCCAAAGAGGATTTAATGGATTCGTCGTCATATTCCATTGACCTAAGAACCGAATAAAGTCCATTTTGATCAGGGTCTCTTAAATTGAGACTTTCCTTTTTTTGATATTTATCACGGAAAACATCAATCGCATGTTTAATCGCATCCTCATTTAACTCTTTTAATAAAGGGCTTTTAGGTTTGAAGGGTTTTGCCGTAAGATCATGGATTATTAATTTGTATGAAACCAAAGTAAGCATGCTTTTTGAGCGCATTACTTCAATCATATTGATAAATTTTTGGTTAATCCGTGAATCCTGCAACATCGCATCATCGGTAAATGACATCTGCTGGGTTTCATCCACAATACCCGTTGCTATTTGAGCTTCGGACCAGTAAACATCCGGCAAATTCCGAACGATAAAAAACGTCACCATTATGGTCAAAAGTGGGACAATAACTACAACCAGGCGATATTTCCAGATGAGAAGAAAGAATTTTTTTAACTCATCCATAACTACAGAACTTCTTCAAGCTTTTTATTAAGGAGTTCTTCAAGCAGAGCCTTTGCAGAGAGAAAATTTGATTCTATAGCAATTTTATTCTGCATTGCTGTAGATAATGAATTTTGACCTAGAGTGTAAGAGTCAAAATTAATCTCGCCTTTTTCATATTTTGTTCTGATGTCACGACTAACATTTTGAATGTCAGATACCAGCTTCGATTGAAGCTTTAGTGCGTTTAACTGCTGTAAGTACGCGAAATATCTTCGTTTTACTTCGCTCTCGATAGTGAGATAATATTCCTGCTGATCATATTCAGCTATCTTACGTTCAAGTTTTGCCTGTTTAACGTTTGCAGGCTTCTGTAGTACAGAGCTAAGATTAAAGGAGACACCGGCCTGATAGCCATCGAAAATTATGGGATTATTTAAGTCCAGTGTGTTTTTAGGCTTATAAACATAAGTGAAACTGAAAGCGTCCAGCCAGGAAAGTTGTTCTTTCGAAATGTTTGCGTTCGCAATATCAATGCGAGCTTTGTAGGCATTTATACGAGGATAATTTTCTTTGGCAGTCGCTATTAATTTCTCGAGATAAACGGTAGAGTAATCAGTGATCGTTTCCTGTGCTTTACAAACGTTGGAAGAGTATAGTACGAAAAGGATCAATAGTAAAGTATAGTGTTTGCTCATTCTTCTTTATGTAAGATTACAGGAATTGTTTGCAATAATATTTGTACGTCAAACCAAAACGAATGCTTGAGTGCGTAGAAGTTATCGAATTTTTTCCGCTCTCGTTCTGATACGTCTTTCGCTCTGCTCTTAATTTGCCATAATCCCGTAACTCCCGCTGGTCCCATAAACCGTAGTGACCATTCATTTGATGTCAGCATTTCAGCCTCATATAAGGGTAGCGGCCGGTTACCCACCAGTGACATTTCTCCCCTTAAGACGTTAAACAGTTGCGGGAGTTCATCGATACTAGTTTTCCTGATAAATTTACCAACTAAAGTCGTCCGGGGGTCATCGCCCAATTTGACAAAAACAGGCCGACGTTTATCTGTTTCAGCGGAAGAAACATATTTGTTAAGATTAGATAAATCAGTCAGTTGCTTGTCTGCATCAACTCGCATCGACCGAAATTTGTAGAAATTGAATATGTTATAACCTGTGCCTACCCGTTTGCTTTTATAAATTACGGGTCCCTTCGAATTCAATTTAATTGCAATTGCAGTTAAAATAAGAATTGGCGAAACTAAAAGGATTAGAAAAAATGAAACTACAATGTCAAAAACCTTTTTTCCTAAAGGGAATTTATAAGAAATCTCAGCCTCTTTAAGTACTGACAACTGAGGTTTTACCAGCTTAAATTTTATTAGAAAATTAATCCGCTCTATTAAATGTTCAGTGGGAAATGGCAGCACATAATAGTCATGGATCTTCAACTGGAGAGCTTTAAGTTTCCACTCTTTTTTTCGACTACTTGAAAGGAGTACAATTATCAGGTCCTTCCACAGTGGATTCTTCTTTAACTTTTTTATGAATTCAAAGCACTCACCATTCGCATCGGTTTCAATTAGTATGACATCCGGCAAGGTCATAATCGACTGGTTGCTCAAATATTCATGTAAGTCATTTAGAACCGAGAACCTGTGTATATAAAAGAAATCCGGGAAATCATTTATGATTGGAGCGCATTTGTCAGTCCCCGCATAGAGTAAACTACGCTGAAGATTCTCAACCCGTCTTACAGTAGCTGGATTAGTTATTTGCGAGATCATATTGGTAAAGCGCTGTGCTGATTGATAGCTTTAGTTCTGTCGGATTGAATGGCTTCTTAAAAAAGTAATCCGCCCGATATGGCATCTGTTCCACAATTGTCTCCAGGTTATCTGCTCCAGAGAGTAAAATCACTGGAGTATCTCGGTAAAAACCACTTATTTTAAGATTACGAATGAACGACCCGCCGTCTATATAAGGCATCTCCAGGTCCGAGATAATTAAGTCAGGATCGTTACCATCTTCAAGCCATGAAATTGCATCGGCACCATTCTGTTTTATGATGAGATTGTATTCCTTGGACAGTATAAAATTGAGCAGTTTCAGGATACTTAGTTCATCATCAACAACCAGAATTTGTCTTTTCATAGAATTCGAAAAATAGAGATCCTTATATCAAATGAAAGAAGTTATTACCTTACAGCTATCAACCAGTGCACGTTTTGTTTGCACTAAATAGGTATAAAATCCAGTCCCTTAAAAATACTATTTTTTTGAAACCTAAACCAACTAATCCCAATTTATTACGACAGGATAGACAAGGGGAATGCCAGAGATAAAAATGCCCTTTAGGTTATGTATATTGACATTTTCGATTAGCGGAATCTCAGTTCGAGGAAAATATTCCACAAATGTGGTAAAATATTTACCACATATTTTTGAGCCTGAATTTAGGGGGTAAAAACTAGTTGTTCGAGAGCATTGGATAGCCTTTCGCGATCCAGTTTTGCTTGATATTTACAGGTATATTAAGGAGCTTTCCATTATGAAAACCCATTTGTTTCATCATGCTGAATGCAGGCCGAATGTTAGGACATTTGTCGAAAGGACAACACCCGCAATAGATGACTACTTTGGTATTTTTTGGGACCGACTTTAATTGTGCCTGCAGCTTATCTACATTCTCTTTTTTACTTGCTGCACCCATAGACTTAGCGCCCTGAATGTTTTCTACTACACCAATGTTTAAGATAAGGGGATGGGAACTCTTTTTACCTTTTAAAATTGAGGCTAACTCGGCAGGCTCAATAAGATCTTTGGATGTCCAAAGGTTGGGTTTATCAAGTGACACTGCAGATCCCTGAGATATCTGTGCTTTTGCAATGTTTGAAACCGCCATGGTACAAAACAGCACGATCAAGGAAAAGTATTTTATCACGGAAATCGATTTATTTTTCATGTCGGTTCAGTATTGGGAAATCAAACGCTGTTATTTAGGTAGATATTGCCGCTAGTGCCTTAATTCTTAAAACTCATAGTGTTCGGACATTCAAAAATACATAGAAAATCATTTTATAAATTACCTTGACTCGATACTGCTAAAATATAATCTCCTTTGCGAGGATAAACACTCCGGTGAGTAGAAGGAACCATCCAAATATTTTCTTAATTCTGGAACCGGGCAATCTCCCTGAAAGCCAGTTGCCCAGAAAGGTGCCGGAAATACTCAAGGATGTTATGGATAATAATGTGACCCAATTGATAGGATGGTGAAACAGATCTCCTGCAAATCCTACGAGGGAGTTCAAAGCAATGATCAATAATGAGGATCCGACAGCAATTTTAATGTCGAGGGAGGCATAGAAAATAAGTGCCGGAATAATTATGAAACCTCCGCCCGCACCAAGTAAGCCCGACACAACTCCTACCAATATACCCAAAAGTATAAGGCCCTGGGTCTGCGGCAATACTGGCCGCCTGATCTCCTGGGGTTTTAATATGCCAATGGCCGCTGCGATCATTAAAATCGCGAATAAGATGAGTGTTACAATTCCCCGGTAAATTACGATATCACCGTACTGAAAGATAACCTCTGGGATGGATGGTATCAGGAATTTCCTGATCAAATAAACTGTTAGCAGTGAAGGCAGGCCAAATGTGAAAGCTACCTTAAAATTAATTTCGTGCTTCATCCATTTTTGTACCGCACCGACCGCGCTGGTTGAACCTACTATAAAGAGGGAATATGCTGTTGCCAGAACGGGTTCGATGTGAAAAAAGTAAACCAGAATAGGAACTGTCAATACAGAACCGCCTCCGCCAATCATTCCCAGGGAGATGCCGATAAACAATGACGCAAAATAACCAGCGATCTCCATAACAGAATTTTAAATCAAATATGAGAAAGAATTGTGTGACTACTCGATTTAAAAAACGGGTCGCCATGAAATCCGTATTGTAGACTATTTAGAAATGGTGTGTTTATTTTCTGACACATCTAAGTAGCTGGTTAATAGTGCTATTGAAAAATGAAAAAATAAATACCCATTTTGATATCGTGGTGCTTATTTTCCACGAAACAGGTTCTTGCCCGTTAATCTTTGGCTTGGTTTTCGAGGATGATAGATTACACAAAAACTAATTCGCCATGGCAAGAAGTAAAATCACTGCTATAAAAGACTGGATGAAAGGTATGGGCTTTAAACTAATTAAGTCTCATGTCATCAATGGCAGATCAACCAAAATTAACTACTATAGTTTAGGCAGCTTCGGCATTTACGAAGAAATCTCTAAAGGTATTAAGGGCGGGAAGAAAATAGCAGGAGATAAGCTTCGTTTTATTTCATGGACACCATGGGGCGTAGATTTTGAGGTGAATTCAGTGAACGACCTCAGTAAAGCTTATCAGGATTCCATCAGCTATAATCCTGACGTGGTATTTGGTTGATCATTCTACAGACTCTTTACTTCATTGTTGAGAATAAAACTGGAAAGTTCCTCGATAGGGTGCTTTAGGATTTTCCCTACCCGCACACCTTTTTCTTCGCAAACTTTGGTGAGTATCTCCTTGAAATGAAATGCTATTGACCCGACGAAATGGCAAACTTGCTTGTCATAGTCAGGGTAGGATTTTATGTTGGTCTCGACGAACTCATCAAAGCCAACAGTCAGCATTTTAATGATAAAAGGGTGATCTACATGGTCACTCATAAATGGCGCAAATGATGCCAGAAATGAGTTAGGTGCTGGTTGCTGGTAAATACGCTTGATAACGGATTCCTTATCTACGTTGTACTTTTTCTTAAACGATACAGATAACTCTTCCGGCATCGTACCATAGAGATAGGAAGTTAAGAGCTTTCTGCCAAAATTGGTCCCTGATCCTTCATCACCCAGGATATATCCTAAGCCGTGTTTGCTTTCATGGATCTTAGTACCATCGAAATATGAGATATTGGATCCCGTGCCTAAAATACAGCATATACCTTCAGAAGCACCGCATGTTGCGTATATCGACGCAATGATATCAATATCGACACTGACAAACGCATTCTTAAAGACTTTGGAAAGTGCATTTGAGATTATTTCCCTCCTGTCCGGGCTGGAACATCCCGCACCAAAGAAATAGATCTCCTTAACCTCGTCAACATACGGCTGAATTTCACTTGCATTCTGGAAAACCTGCGTAATTTCTTTCTCTGATAGAAAAAATGGATTTATTCCTTTTGTCCTGAAGTGAATGGTTTGGTTGTCCGGACGTGTTAATATCCAGTCGGCTTTCGTCGAGCCGCTGTCAGCAACTAATAACATAGTAAATCTTTAAATTTCTTCAAGTATCTGGTTGGTTAAAGGCTTACCTATAAACCTAGATACAAGATGATTTTCATTTATCCTTTTTATATCCTTAGGGTCAAGTGATGAAGAAAGGACAAAAATCTTAATTAAATCTGGTTTCAAGTTCGGGAGTTCGATAAGGGATCTCAAAAATTCAAATCCATTCATTATCGGCATCCTCAAATCAAGGAATATTACTTCGGGAACATCGTTTCCGGTAACTAATGAGTTACGGACGAATTCGAAAGCCTCTTCAGGGGAATCAATGACAGTGATCGTTTCTGCGTAATGGGCGTTGTCCAATATTTTACGATTGATCAAATTGTCTATATGATTATCGTCAATGAGAAGAACATTTTTATATCGGTACGAATTCATCCAACCAAAAATACTAAATCTTTGCACTTTAGCAAATAATCCACTGCTATGGGCCTACTCAAGAGACAAGGTTCCGGATAGTTGCTGAAGAGAAACTTCGGCAAGTTTAGCCTGATACTGGGCATTTGTATAACGCGCACTGGCGTCGATATAATTCCGTTGTGCTTCCCTGAATTCAAGGGGAGCGACACTTCCCAGCCGGAATTTCTCCATCGTTATGTCCAGATTCTGTCGGGCCACCTCCAGGTTTTGCTGTTCAAGCCTTACCAGTTCAAGGTTTGTTTGAAATGTTTGATAAATAGAAGTCAGCTGGGCTGAAATATTCTGATTAATCTTCTCATATTCCAACTTCGCATTGTCAATTTCAATCGACGCATTCTTTTCATTTCTTTTCTGCAAAAACCCATTAAAGATATTCACAGATGCCGTCATCCCATAATTGAAGCCACGGCCCACAGAACTACGGGCAAAGCCCAGTTCGGAGGTAGATTTATTGAAGTTATAACCGGAATTTAAAGAAACCGTAGGATAACGACCTGCTTTAACCTGCTTCAGGTTGAGTTCAGCAATACGTTTGTTTATGAGAGCAACCTGCAGATCCGGGCTTTGTTCATTTGCTGAAGTTTGAAGATCAGCAAGCAGGAGCCTGTTTTGAATAATGATCGTATCCGACACCGTAAAATCGGTATTGATATCTCTTGCCATCAATTCATTCAGCCGTATTTTCGTGCCACGGTAGATGTCAATTTGTCTTAAGAGATTAGTTGTATCGGTGTTCAGGTCGACCGATGCAGCCAGCACCTCAAGTTTGGCTGCCCTGCCAATCAGGTATCGATTCTGCGAGTTTTTTAGCCTGAGACGGGAAATGTCCACCGCACCATTCAAGGCTTTTATTTGCTGCTGCTGCTGCACGAGGTCATAGTAGTTGTTAACCACATCAGCAAGTGTAGTTTGCACAGTAAGCTTAAAGTTGGTTTCTCCGAGCTTTTGGAGTTCTTTAAGCCTGTCATACCGGGCGAACATACCGAACCCATCAAACACCTGCCAATTAAAGGCCGGACCATAAGATAAATTGGAGTTCCGGGCACCGTTTCGTTCCTGAGTGACACCACTGGAGAGCGTTTGAGTAGTGTTGGAGCTGGTGTTATTCGTACTGAAATTCCCGGTAACGATTGGGAACATCCCGGCATTGGCCCTACTCACATTCGTTTTGGCAATCTCAATGTCATTGCGGGTTAGCCTGATATCGTAGTTGTTCTCCAGGGCAAGTTGTACAGCTCTTTCCAGTGTCAGCCGCTCCTGCGCCCTGGAAAAGGGAGATGCGAGTACACCGACAACCAGATATAAAATTATTGTTTTCCACTTCATTGGTAAATTGGATAGTCTTCAGCTTAAATTGAATCAGTTAGTTGTGCGCGAGTTCAAGCTTTTCTTCTTTCGTCTTATTTTCATCAGGAATCTCCGGAAGTGCTTTATGCTTCTTCGACCACATCGAGTAGATCGCCGGGATCACGTAAAGAGTAAGCACCAGAGAGAATAATGTTCCGCCAATAATTACTATACCCATACTCATCCTGCTTTTTGCGGCGGCACCGAGAGCCAAAGCAATTGGCAATGCACCGAGCGCGATGGCCAAGCTAGTCATCAGGATTGGCCTTAGCCGCGCCACCGATGCTTCAACGATTGCTTCGTGTAGCGGTAAACCGCGCTCCTTCAACTGGTTCGCAAACTCCACAATCAAGATCCCGTTCTTCGTCACCAACCCAATAAGCATAATCGTTCCGATCTGGCTGAAGATATTCCAGGTCTGACCGAATAGCCAGAGCGACAGAAATGCACCAGCCACAGCCATAGGTACAGTGATTATAATGATCAACGGATCGATAAAGCTTTCAAACTGCGCTGCAAGAATCAAATAAACAAGTAGGAGGGCAAGACCGAAGGCAAAAAGCGTATTTGATGAACTTTCCTGGAAGTCGCGCGATTCTCCGCCCAGACTTGTAGAGAATGTATCGTCGAGCACTTTTGCTTTTATAGCTTCCATAGCTGCAATTCCATCCCCAATACTTTTACCAGGGGCCAGTCCCGCAGAAACAGTTGCCGACAGGAACCTGTTATTGTGGTATAATTGCGGCGGACTACTGCGTTCTTCAACAGTAACCAGGTTGTCCAGCTGGATCAATTCTCCCTGATTGTTTCTTACAAAGGTCGAAGTTAGGTCCATCGGGTCATCACGGTCTGATTTGGCATACTGTCCCATTACCTGGTATTGCTTTCCGTTCATAATGAAGTAGCCAAATCGCTGGCCACTGAGTGCTAATTGAAGCGACTGTGCAACATCAAGCACTGACACGCCCAAACTTTGCGCCTTATCCCGGTCAATGGTTACATTAATCTCAGGCTTGTTAAACTTCAGGTTGACATCAGTACTGGAGAAGGTAGGATCCTGTGATGCCTGATTCATAAACTCAGGGATTTTCTCCTGCAGCTTAGCAAAATTAGGTGCCTGAATAATAAATTGAATTGGTAGACCTCCCCGTCTGTTTACAGCAATAGTTGGCTGCTCAGTCACGAGAGTCCTGCCTGTAGTAAACTTCTTGGTTATTTTGCTCAGTGCAGTTACAACCTCCTTTTGGCTTCTTTCACGGTCGCCCGGATCCACTAGCGCCAGACGCATAAAGCCCGAATTGGCTGATCCGGAACCTCCAAAGCCCGGGGCGGTATAGATGATATTTACTTTCTTTTCAGGGATAGAATCGTTGACAACTTTTGCAAGTTCCAGCATAAACCTGTCCATATACTCAAAGGTGGTTCCTTCGGGGGCACTGGCCTGGACACTAACAAAGCTTCGATCGTCGTAAGGTGCGGTTTCTTTTTGAAGCAGAGTCCAGAACAGGGCGATCATACCGATACACACCACGATGATCGGGAAGCTTACCCAGCGCCTGGTCATGAAATTCTGTAATGATTCAGCGTAGCCAGTCGTCATCTTCACGAAGTAGGGCTCCGTCATCGTATAGAACTTTGATTTCTTCTGCACCCCGCCTTTCATCAGGTAGGCGTTAAGCATAGGAGTAAGGGTCAGCGATACGAAAGCCGAAATAAGTACAGCCGCCCCGATGACTATCCCAAATTCCCTGAAGAGCCGCCCTACAAATCCTTCGAGGAATATTACCGGCAGGAATACCGCAGCAAGTGTTATAGAGATGGAAATAACTGCCCAGAAGATCTCATTAGACCCCTTGATTGCGGCCTCAAAGGGCGACATCCCTTCCTCGACCTTTTTATAGATATTCTCCGTTACCACAATTCCGTCATCCACCACTAATCCTGTAGCAAGTACGATTGCAAGCAATGTGAGTACATTCACAGAGAAGCCGAAAATGTACATAATGAAGAACGTCGCGATAAGCGATACCGGAATGTCGATCAGCGGCCTGAATGCTATACTCCAATCCCTGAAGAACAAATAAATAATCAGAATTACCAGTACCAGTGAAATAAGAATGGTTTCAGAAACCTCGATTACTGATTGTTTAATAAATACTGTATTATCAATAACCAGCTCCATTTTAATGTCTTTCGGAAGCTCTTTCAGGATCTGCTGATACCTTTCGTTAACAAGCTTGGAGATCTCCAGATAATTGGTTCCCGGTTGCGGTGTAATGGCAAGTCCGATCATCGGTGTTCCAGACTCACGCATAACACTCTCCATATTCTCAGGAGCAAGAATTGCTTCGCCAACATCACTAAAACGGGTTATGCGGTTTGAATCTGTTTTTAGAATCAGGTTATTAAAACCCTCAACGGTATTGAGATTACCAATTGTCTTAATTCCCAGCTCTGTGTTATCTCCGGTAAGTTTACCAGATGGAAGGTCAACATTCTCCCTGGCGAGAGCATTACGAACATCCAAAGGGGTAAGGCCATAAGCTGATAACTTATTAGGATCGATCCACAAGCGCATCGCGTAGCGCTTTTCGCCGTAAATATTGAGACTGCTGACACCAGGTACGGTCTGGAAACGGGGTACAATTACGTTATCCGCATAATCACTTAATGACAGCGAACTACGGGTATTACTTTGCAGCGTAAACGTCATGATAGGCTGTGAATCCGCGTCCTGCTTAGAAACTACCGGCGGTGCACTGATATCCTGAGGCAGACTTCTGGCGGCCTGAGAAACTTTATCCCTGATATCATTAGCCGCTTCCTCCAGGTTTTTATCCAGAGTAAACTCAACTGTAATATTGCTCGATCCCTGGCTGCTTGAAGAGGTTATATTACGAATACCATCTATGGAATTAATCGCCTTTTCGAGAGGCTCCGTTATCTGAGATTCAATTACATCGGAGTTTGCACCGGCATAACTTGTCCTCACAGAAATTACAGGGGGATCAATCGACGGAAATTCCCTGATGCCCAAAAAAGTAAATCCAATAATTCCGAATAACACAAGAACCAGGTTCATGACGATAGTCAGGACCGGCCTTTTTATGCTGGTGGATGATAAACTCATACGATTAATTTTTAGTGATCTTTACCTTTACCGGACTGTCTGGCTTCAGAGCCATGATTCCTGTTGTTAAAAGAGTGTCACCTGCGCTCAGGCCTGATATTACTAAAACTTCTTTTTCTGTACGGGTACTGGTTTCAATCAGTACTTCGGTAGCCTTGCCATTCTTACTTACAAACACCTTTTTCCCGCGTTCTACTGGTACGACAGCTTCAGATGGAATCAGGATAGCGTTAGTTATCTGTGCAAGCGGTAAATCAACTTTAGTGAACGAGCCCGGAAGTAAAAGTCCTCCAGGGTTGGCCGCCCTCGCTGCAATCTTCAAGGTTCTGGATGTTTCATTAATGCCCGGGTCAATTGCATAGACGGTAGCAGTATTTCTTCTTTCGCTGCCTGATACGGTAAAGTGAATATCCGATCCGGTACGAATCTGCTGGGCATACTTTTCAGGAACTGAGAATATGATCTTCACAGGGTCTGTGCTGCTCAGACTTGCCACCACCGTTGCAGGAGTTATGTATCCGCCTACAGAAACCGTTTTTAATCCGATGCGACCACTAAATGGAGCTACTACAACAGTTCTTGAAATTTGTGCCCGGATTAGGCGCGTTGCTGCCTGTAGTGATCGTTTATCAGCAAGAGCGATATCATATTCTTCCTTACTTATCGCTTCTTTTTTAAGAAGCATGTTCGCACGCAGCTCTGTTTCCGACGCTAGTTTTTCTCTGGTTAATGCCTGAGATAACTGTGCCTGCAGCTCAATATCATTTATCTTGAGCAGCGTCTGGCCCCTTCTTACATTGCTGCCTTCACGGAAATAGATGCCTTTGATCAGGCCGGACACTTCTGATCTGATCTCAATCTGCTCATTAGCCTCGATCGAGCCAGTCACAGAAAGTGAATTTGAGAAGCTTTTAGGGGTAACAATAACGCCATTAACAGGAACTGGGGGACCACCTGGTCCACCCGGTCCGCCTCCCGGCCCCCCGGCGCCACGACCTGCACCGCCGCCTCTTCCTCCTGCATCTCCCTTTTGACTGTTAGCTTTTATCCGATAGGCAACAAAAGCACCGAACAGAATTACGAGCAGGGCGTAAACAATATATTTAGTCTTCATAGGTCTTGATCATAGGGTTTATCTCAGAAGAGGGAGTTGGTACAATATCTGATAAATTATCCTGAATGCTGCGGAGCACTTGCATGAAAATTAACTTGTCAGCAGTATTGATATTTCTAAGTGAACGGTTATTTAATTCTTCAATGGCTCCTTTAATTACCGGCAAATCTGTTCTGGCCTTTAATGTAAGCTTAATCAGCTGTTCACGCCGATCGTTCGGATTTTTTTCACGGATGATATAGCCGTTCTCACCCAAATAATCCAGCATGCTTACCATATATGACTTATCAATATGTAATAATTCTGCCAGTGCTTTTTGTGATAAGGCTTCATGGTGCGTATCAATTAAAACTAAAACGTAGTGATACCTGTCTATAGATAAATGAAGTAAGCTTTTAGACAGCCCGTACAAGTATCTCTTGGTAACAGTGGTTAGTGCTTGGGCAAGAGGCTCTTCCATAATCCTACACAAAGCTATTTGTATACTTGCAAATTAGTTGGTTGTAGCAACTATTTTACAGCGAGAGATTGTAATCAGACTTTGAAAGAAGATAACAAAACTTAATTTTGACACCTATGCATATACTTAAATCGACGTCCCTTATTATTTTTATGGTAATTATTTCAACCACGTTAAGCGCCCAGGAGAAAATAGCTTTTAAAGTTTCTTTCCTGGAACCGAAGGCTCATTACGCAGATGTCGAAATGGACATTTCAGGCCTTAAGGATGATCAGATAGATCTGAAGATGCCTGTCTGGACACCAGGCTCATATCTTATACGTGAGTTTGCAAAAAATGTAGAGGGTTTCCAGGTATCGGGGGCTTCGGGTGGAGCGCTGAGCTTTAGCAAGGTAAATAAGAACACCTGGAGGATTAATACTGCGAAGAATTCTGCTATCAAAGTAAAATACCGTGTCTACTCCTTTGAGATCTCGGTACGGACAAGTTTTGTGGATGAATCGCATGCTTTTCTTTCACCCGCAGGATTGTTTCTTTACCCAGCAGGAAAACTGAAAATGCCATCTACGGTAACAATCATTCCACATGCGAACTGGACTAAAATATCAACCGGTCTAGATAAAGTCGCGGGTAAGGAAAACACCTTTGCTGCCAGTGATTTCGATATTCTGTATGATTCGCCGATAGAAGTAGGCAACCAGGATATCTTTGAGTTTACTGCTGCAGGGGTGAACCATGAAGTTGCCATGTATGGCGGAGGCAACTATGACAAGGAGGTTTTGAAGCGTGATATAGCCAAGATCGTTCATGAGCAAACCAAAGTCTTTGGAGTGAATCCGAATAAACGATATGTCTTTATTGTACACAACTTCAATTCTGGCGGCGGCGGATTAGAGCATTTAAACTCTACTGTTTTAGGCGCTACCAGGAATGCCTACAATACTGAAGTCGGACTGCTCCGCTTTTTAGGTTTGGTTTCGCACGAATATTTCCATCTCTGGAATGTAAAACGGCTGCGGCCTATCGCCCTCGGCCCGTTCAACTATGATGAGGAAAACTATACCACTAATTTATGGATAGCCGAGGGTTTCACGGCCTATTACCAGGATGTGTTTACGCAACGCGCCGGGCTGCAAACCCCGGAACGTTTCATTGCCAGCCTGGCATCAGCTATTAGTACAGTAGAAAATACACCGGGTAATAGGGTAGAAACTGTTGCGGATGCAAGTTTTGATGCGTGGATCAAGCAATATCGCCCGAATGAGAATTCGCCAAATTCAACGATCTCATATTACAGTAAAGGTTCGCTGATCGCTTTAATAATGGATCTGGAGATCATACATTCTACACAGGGAAAAGCTGGACTGGACGAAGTGATGAAGGCTATGTATGATGAATATTACGTGAAAAAGAAACGCGGTTATACCGATGCGGAGTTCAAAGCTATGGCGGAAAAAATAGCCGGGCATTCATTAACGAATATTTACAACGATTACATAAACGGCCTCAAGACGATTGACTATAACAAATACTTCGATTATGCAGGTCTTGCAATTACAAATGAAGCCGCCCAAAGCAATGAGCCCTACCTGGGTATTGCTACCGCCTTAAGGGAAGGTAAAATGATCATCTCGCAGGTTGCACGCGGAAGCGGTGCCTGGAATGATGGACTGAATGTGAATGATGAGATCATCTCCATCGATAATTACACAATAGCCAAGACTAAGACAGGGAATACCGAGATGCTGAAATACGTGGCTGGCAGGAGTGTTGGCGAGAAAGCCCGGGTGACAGTAATTCGGGATGGCCAGGAAAAGGTTATTGATGTAAACTTAGGAAGAAATCCTGCAGTGAAGTACAGCATCTCTGCACTTCAAAATCCTTCCGCAGCTCAGATGGCTGTACGGAAGCGATGGTTAAAACTAGAATAAACAAAAAAGCAGCTTCACAGCTGCTTTTTTTATTTAAAACGTTAAGCGTATAGCCAGGCCGACATCTCCTGTCCCGAAATTTGTATCGGGAGTCAGCTCAAGTCTTGGTCTCCAGTCGACAGCCAGGTTCAAGGGAACTCCGTCAAATTTATAGTCAAGGCCAAGAACGCCGTCAGCGCTCAGGAACAGATCGCCCTCAAAGTTCTTCACCTTGTATGAGCCTATACTACCACCACCTCCGTAATACCATAACAGCCCCGGAGCTCCGCCAATCGGATTGTGAACCTCATACAAGCCTGTTAACAGGAATCTTTTAAAATTATCATTACTCCTTACCGAAAGGTTAAGGTCCAATGCTTTATTCGTATTGAGGAAAGTTTTGAAGTTAACGCCATTGTAGGGTCCGATCCTTACACCAATAGCATTTTCATAAGATTGTGCATTTGCATTCGATCCGCCAATTAGGAACAGACCGGCAGTTAAACATAGTAATAGTAGCTTCTTCATAATGTGTGTTTTTTGCACTGGCTTTTCAAATACAGTGCCAGTTACTCGGGTTTAGATTGAAAATTTTCGTTATAGATAATAATTGTATAACGGCGGTTAAGTCATTAACGTATATCGATTTATTTTAAATCGAAATTACCAAGCTACATTCTGTGAGGGTTCAATTAAAATTTACGATGAAATAGGGCGGGGACAGGACCGCTGGAACTAAATGTGTGGCTGCGCTTTACTAAAGCTGCGAACAAACTTATCGGAGGCCAATAATAAGGTTTGCCAAAGCCCCTTTTAGGCAATACTTTCAACGGCAAATGAACGGCAAATGAACGGCAAATGAACGGCAAATGAAATTGCCTTAATCAATGGGAAATACAGGCTTTTACAAGGCCTCTTCGAATTTTCTTATTTCGAATGCTTATTTTCATTAAATTGCTAAATTTCCATTATCAAGTATTCTACTAGAAATTATGGCCGAAATAACCCGGGTTTTTGATCTTCTGAAGCACTCACTGGACAAGTTCAAGAAGGACGATCTGGTAGCGGCGAAAAGGAACGGCGAGTGGATAAAGTATTCAACTGAATATTTTGTTAAGCAAGTTGATGCGTTGAGCCTCGGCCTGATTGCAAAGGGAATTAAGAAAGGCGATAAGGTAGCTATCATGTCGCCCAACCGGCCGGAATGGAATATCTGTGATTTCGGGATCATGCAGATCGGGGCTACCCAGGTTCCCATGTATCCGACGCTGGCGGAAAATGATATCAAGTTTATCGCGAAAGATGCGGATATACGGATTGTCTTTGTGTCAGATAAGACCCTGTATGAAAAACTAAACACGGTAAAAACCCGCGACGCAGCGAATTTTGAGATCTATACTTTTGATGAAGTTCCAGGTCTTCCTAATTGGGAGGATGTAATTGCCCTGGGCAAGGAAAAGGAATCGGTGGACCTGGAAGAATATCGCAGAGAAATAAAGCCAGAAGACCTTTTAACATTAATTTATACTTCAGGTACAACCGGAACTCCAAAAGGAGTCATGCTGACACATAATAACCTGGTGAGTAATATTCGGGAGTCGTCAAAGCTCTATCCCGCAGGGTTTACCAAAGCCATCAGTTTTCTGCCCCTATCACACGTGTTTGAGCGGATGGTCATTTATATGTACCTGTACCTTGGAATATCAATTTACTATGCGCAGAGCATGGAAACTATTGCTGCCGATATAGCAGATGTTAAACCGCATGGATTTACTACTGTTCCAAGGCTCCTTGAAAAAGTATACGACCGGATTGTGGAAAAGGGATCGCAACTGACGGGGGTTAAGAGGAAGTTGTTTTACTGGGCATTGGATTTAGGACTTAATTATGAAATGGATGGTGCAAATGGCCCATGGTATGAGTGTCAGTTAAAGATTGCCAACAAGCTGGTGTTTAGCAAATGGCGGGAAGCATTGGGCGGAAATATTATGGCTATTGTCTCGGGCGGTGCGGCCTTGCAGCCAAGGCTTGCCCGGGTATTCTGGGCAGCAGGCATGCCGGTGCTGGAGGGTTATGGCCTTACCGAAACTTCTCCGGTTATCAATGTAAACGGACTGCGGAAAGGAGAGGCCAAATTCACTACGGTTGGCCGGACTATAAAAGACGTAGAGGTAAAGATTGCTGAGGACGGGGAGATCCTGTGTAAAGGTCCGAATGTAATGAAGGGTTACTATAATCGCCCAGATCTGAGTGCCGAAGTCATTGATAAGGATGGGTTTTTCCATACTGGTGATATCGGAGAGATTGTTGATGGGCAGTACCTTCGAATCACGGATAGGAAGAAGGAAATATTCAAGACTGCGGGGGGCAAGTATATCGCACCGCAAATGCTCGAGAATAAGTTTAAAGAATCTATTTTCATCGAGCAGGTAATGGTTATCGGAGAAAACCAACGGTTTCCGGCAGCCCTTGTTTTACCATCATTTGCAACATTAGAGAAGTGGTGCGAAAGAAAGGAGATTCCATATACTACCAACGAGGAAATGGTTAAAGACCCGCAGATCATTGAAAAGATCTGGTCTGAAATGGAGAAGTTTAATCAGGAGTTCGGGAATTGGGAACGTGTTAAAAAGATTGAATTACTTCCGGTAGAATGGAGTATCGATGGGGGAGAATTAACCCCGAAGCTTAGTTTAAGAAGGAAAGCTATTTTAGAGAAATATAAATCACAGGTTGAGAAATTATACAAAAATGCAAACGAATAAATCACACTTCACTAGTCTGAGAGCGGTTATGCTTGCCGCTGTTTTCCTGTCATCATGCGTAGGTGGGCAAATAGGAAAGAATAACAGTGGAGAATATAAGAACGGGATGGTTGTTTCTGCCCACCCGTCGGCTTCTAAGGTAGGACTTGATATCATGAAGAAGGGCGGCAATGCGGTTGATGCAGCCGTAGCTGTACAGTTTGCACTGGCAGTCGTTTATCCGAATGCAGGCAATATCGGAGGCGGGGGGTTTATGGTTTACCGTTCTGCAGACGGTGAAGTTGCAGCCCTGGATTTCAGGGAAAAGGCACCTGGCAAAGCTTTCCGCGATATGTACCTGGATGCTGCCGGCAATCCAATAACAGATAAAAGTCTGTACGGGCACCTGGCTGCCGGCGTTCCCGGCAGTGTTGATGGGATGGTACAGGCACACAGCAAATACGGGAAACTTACCTGGGCCGAAGTTGTTCAGCCCGCCCTGAATCTGGCGCGCAATGGTTTTCCGATTACCGAGAACCAGGCTAGGGAGTTTGCCGGTCAGCAGTCTAGCTTTAAGAAATATAATCCTGGAAAAACTTATTATATAAAAGATAAATGGGCAGCAGGAGAGCTTTGGGTTCAGGAAGACCTGGCCAACACCCTTGAACTGATTCGGGATAAAGGGCGTGAGGGATTTTATGCAGGAACTGTGGCAGATCATATCGTCGCTGAAATGCAGTCGGGTGGGGGATTAATAAGCAAAGAAGACCTTAAGAATTACCACGCGGTATGGCGCGAACCAATTGTGGGTACGTACCGGGACCATAAAGTGATAACTGTACCACCTCCGTCAAGCGGCGGCATCGCATTACTTCAACTCTTGAACTCAGTGGAACCATTTCCATTAAAACGCTGGGGTTATAATTCAGATTCAACTGTTCAGGTAATGGTTGAGGCAGAGCGGAGGGTATATGCCGACAGGGCATCGCACTTAGGGGACCCGGATTTCTACAAAGTGCCTCAGAAGTATCTCATTCTGCCTGTTTACTCTAAATTCAGAATGAGTAATTTCAATTGGGATAAGGCTACACTGAGTACTGATATCAAAGCAGGTGAGGTGCCGAAGGAGAGCGAAGAAACCACCCATTTTTCCATTGTAGACCGGGCTGGAAATGCGGTGTCTATCACTACAACAATCAATGGCAGCTACGGATCAAAGGTTTTTGTAAAAGGTGCAGGCTTCCTTCTTAATAATGAGATGGATGATTTTTCAGTGAAGCCTGGTTCGCCTAATATGTATGGTTTGCTGGGTGGTGAGGCTAACGCCGTTCAGCCTAACAAGAGAATGCTTAGCGCGATGACTCCGACCATCCTGGAAAAGGAGGGTAAGTTATTTATGGTGGTAGGCACCCCAGGTGGATCAACTATTATTACCTCGGTGTTTCAAACTATCCTGAATGTGGTGGATTTCGATAAGAGTATGCAGGCAGCCGTCACAGCAAAAAGATTTCACCATCAATGGTTCCCTGACGAAGTTGTCATGGAAAGGAAAGGTCTGGATAGTATGACGGTGGTCAGGCTCACCCAAAAAGGATACAAATTCAAGGAAAGAGGTGCGATAGGTAGAGTGGATGCAATCCTGAAAACCAAATGGGGTTATTACGAAGGTGGTGCAGATCCAAGAGGGGATGATACCAAGCTTGGCTGGTAAGCTTAGCTAGCAGGAGTTCCCTTTTTAGATTCTAGCACTACTATCAAACCCGAAATGATAAAGTGGGCCAGCACGATACCAAGTAAGGTGAATTTTGTAGCAGCAAAGAAATAAGCCAGGTAAGCATAGATGTCTTCCGGCGGATAATAGATCAGCTTGATAAGGGAAAGGTTCTCGAGATAATCACACAAAACAGCTATGAATGTTAAGATGCTGATGTCTCTAAATCTGTTAAACATGTGCCCTTTAGGCAATTTATGACAAATCCATGCCGTGGCATAATAAAAGGTTGCGCCATATAACAGCGGAAAGATAAAATCAAGGAATATACTCCTGGTGAGCAAGTCTAACTGTCCTGAATCTCGTAAGCCTGCCAGAAAACTTATTGCATTACTTGCTGTTCCGATATACTCGAAATCAATAATAAGCCCGGAATCCAGCGGCGCGGTCATAGTACGCATTACCATAAGCCAGGCTGCTGTTAGAACCATAAAAATCAGGAAGCGCAAACCTTTATCTTTCATTATTATCCGATAGCTGTTTAACGACTGTGAAATTTCAAAACCTCCTTTAACCTGCCTATTTGGCATTTACTGAACGATTTTCTAATCCTAAATTAGTATTAAATTATTAATTTTTAGGATTGTAACCCCAACCCGGCCTATTTTCTGAATGGGTATTGTTTAAACGAGACTTGACTCATTCCGCCCTTTTCATAAATAGCAATGCAGCTTTTTTCCATTTCAGCGGGTATATTATTATCGCCTAACGAAACGGTAGCAGGGTATGGTTTACCTGCCTCGAAAAAGTAAATCCTCGTTGTTCCGTATTTGGTATGAGGCATGTAATTGCCGTACTGCTCCATTTCTTTCCATACCTCGCCTTCAACAGTAACAGCGTAAACGCGAATAACCGGACCGCTATTCTGCTCGTTTCTCACAAATGCAACCTCTTTAAAACCGCCTTTAAGGTCTTTAATTCCCGGCTCGCTTACCGCATTCCAGATCATCGCGGCCACCAGCACTATCGCACCGATGATTATGTAGTTCTTTTTATTCTTCAATTCAGATTGATCTTTTGATTGCTGGCAAAGGTACTTACTATATGCAATTCATCTGCCTGTTAATTAAGCATTTCCTAAAGGAGAAAGTTCTCCGTCTATAGAGATTAATAAAATCAACAATATGCTTGCATCTTAAATTTCTATTCATAAATTTGTTATGCTTGCATAGCAAATATTGAATGAAACCTGAAGAAACTGTAGACTATTTTCTAAAGATCGTTTGGCAAACGGTAGCTAACAAATACAATCAGATTGCTTCTGAGTATGGGATCACCCAGGCTCTTGGATATATGCTGATAAACATCCACGAGGAAGGCACGGCTGTTTCACAGATTGCTTCCCTTTCTGGGGTGAAGTCTACCAGCCTATCCAGAATGTTGAATAATATGCAGGAACTCGGCTTGATCTATAGAGAAACAGATCCGGCAGACAAAAGGTCTGTAAAGATATTTCTAACGCCATTTGGTGTGGAAAAGAGACAGATTGCCAAGGATGTCGTGAAGAAGTTTAACGAATACCTTAACGCGCACATATCAGATAAGGAGCGTCTTCAGCTGATCAAAAGCCTGAACAAGATAAATCAACTAACCTTTGATTATAAACCTCAGTAGTTACTGTTCATGGTTAGGAAAACTTGAAATTTGAAAGAATGAAACGAACGATAAGAAAAGTAGCAGTATTGGGTTCGGGGATAATGGGTTCCCGGATTGCTTGTCACTTTGCCAATATTGGGGCTGAGGTATTGCTGCTTGACATGGTGCCGAAGGACCTGACAGAAGAAGAAAAAGCTAAAGGTCTAAGCCTGGACAATAAGGTTCTGCGAAACAAGATAGTTAACACAGCGCTCGAGAGCACTCTGAAATCTAATCCGTCGCCAATATTCAGTAAAAAGGTTATCAGCAATATAACCACAGGCAACTTTCAGGACAATATGAAAGATATTGCCGGATGTGACTGGGTAATCGAGGTCGTGGTTGAGCGTTTGGACATTAAAAAACTCATTTATGATGAGGTAGAAAAATATAGAACGCCAGGTACGCTGATCAGTTCAAACACTTCAGGAATCCCTATCCATCTAATGGCCGAAGGGCGTTCAGATGACTTTCGGGCTCACTTCTGCGGAACCCACTTCTTTAATCCCCCTCGTTACCTCCGGTTACTTGAAATAATACCGGGACCGGACACAAAACAGGATGTGATAGACTTTCACATGCACTACGGGGATAAGTTCCTCGGCAAGACGACCGTTCTTTGTAAAGATACCCCGGCTTTCATTGCAAACCGCGTAGGAGTTTATTCCATTATGGCTTTACTGCATCTGGTAGATAAAATGGATCTTACGGTTGAAGAAGTTGACAAATACACAGGTCCTGCTTTGGGCCGGCCGAAATCTGCCACTTTCCGGACAACAGATGTCGTGGGTCTGGATACAATGATCAATGTTGCGGGGGGGCTGTACAGCAATCTTCCTGACGATAAAGCTCATGATTTATTTGAGCTGCCAGCCTATGTGAAGAAGATGCAGGAGAATAACTGGCTGGGAGATAAGACACAGCAAGGCTTTTATAAAAAGATAAAAGGTGCGGACGGCAAATCCGAGATCCTCGCGCTCGATCTAAAGACTTTTGAATACAAACCACAGCAAAAGATAAAATCACAGACTCTTGAAGCTACGAAAGCCGTAGAGAATCTTCGCGAACGGATGAAAGTCTTTGCGAAAGGAACAGATAAAGCCGGCGACTTTTTCCGGACATCGTTCTTTGGCTTGTTTGAATACGTATCCGATAGAATTCCCGAAATATCTGACGAGCTATACCGGATAGATGACGCCATGCGAGCCGGTTTCGGCTGGGAACTTGGACCATTTGAAGTTTGGGATGCTTTGGGTGTAAAGGAAGCAGTTGAAGGAATGAATGCGCTGGGAAACCAAGCTGCCCCCTGGGTACAGGAAATGCTTGAAGCCGGGAATACTTCCTTTTATAAAGTGGAGAATGGGGTTAAGAAGTACTATGACATCCCAACTAAATCATATCTACCTGTTCCGGGGACTGATGATTTTATCGTTCTAGACAATATCCGCGACAGCAAAACCATCTGGAAGAATTCCGGCACCTCAATTATTGACCTGGGAGATGGAATATTGAACCTCGAGATTCACACCAAGATGAACACCATTGGAGGAGAGGTAATCCAGGGACTTAATAAGGCAATAGATCTTGCTGAAAAAGATTATCGTGGACTCGTAATAGGAAATGATGGAGCCAACTTCTCCGCTGGAGCTAATATTGGGATGATCTTTATGGCTGCCGTTGAACAGGATTGGGATGAAATAAATATTGCTATCCGGATGTTCCAGAACGCCATGATGAGGGTTAGGTACTCATCCATTCCCGTCGTTGCAGCGGCCCATAACCTTACTCTCGGCGGTGGTTGTGAGTTGTGCTTGCATGCAGACCACGTTCAGACCAATGCTGAAACCTATATGGGATTGGTTGAGTTTGGAGTTGGCCTAATTCCCGGGGGCGGAGGTTCAAAAGAATTCGCTCTGCGTATTTCCGACGAGTTTAAGGAAGGACAAATAGAGCAAATGGCTCTAAGAGACCGGTTTTTAACGATCGGTATGGCGAAAGTGTCGACTTCCGGTGCAGAGGCTTACGAACTTGGTTATCTCCAAAAAGACAAGTACAGCATAACTATGAACCGCAGCAGGCTGATAGCGGATGCCAAGGAAAAGGCGATTGAACTTGCCGATGCGGGTTATACCAAGCCGGTTCAAAGGAAAGATATCCGGGTGTTAGGCAAGCAGGGAATGGGAATTGTTTACGCCGGAGCTAATTCGATGTTCGCAGGAAATTTAATTTCCGAGCATGATAAGAAGATATCTGAAAAACTGGGTTACGTTTTATGCGGTGGTGATTTGTCCGCGCCTACACTCGTTACAGAGCAATACCTCCTCGATCTTGAACGGGAGGTGTTCCTATCGCTTTGCGGAGAAAAGAAGACTTTAGAACGGATTCAATCAATATTAACTAAAGGGAAGCCCCTAAGAAATTAATAAAAAAGATGATCTGAGTGGTTGGAAATTTCTCGAATCTCGCATCTCATTTCACAAATCTATCAAAAATGGAAGAAGCATATATAATAGCGGCTTATCGTACAGCAGTTGGCAAAGCACCCAGGGGTGTATTTCGTTTTACGCGCGCTGATGAATTAGCAGCCGAAGTTATAAGGAACTTAGTTGCAGCCGTTCCTAACCTCGATAAAGAAGAAATAGATGATGTCATCGTCGGGAATGCAACACCCGAGGCAGAGCAGGGTCTGAACGTGGCGAGGATGATATCGTTAATGGGACTTGACACCGATAAGGTGCCGGGAGTGACGGTTAACCGGTACTGTGCTTCAGGTTTGGAAACCATTGCTATCGCTTCAGCTAAGATCAGGTCGGGCATGGCAGACTGTATAGTTGCCGGTGGTGTCGAAATTATGTCGGGTATGCCTTTCGGCGGATGGAAGCTTGTGCCGAACGCAGACGTGGCTAAAAACCACCCCGACTGGTACTGGGGAATGGGGCTTACTGCAGAGGCTGTCGCCAAAGAATACAATGTCAGCAGGGAAGATCAGGATGAGTTTTCTTATAACTCCCATCAAAAAGCGATTGCTGCGATTAAGAATGGTCATCTTAAAGAAGGTGTTCTTCCGATTACCATAAAAGAAAACTACCTGGATGAAAATCTTAAAAAGAAAACCCGGGAGTATGTGGTTGATACCGATGAAGGGCCTAGGGCGGACACAGCTCTGGATAAGTTAGCCAAGCTTAAACCTGTTTTCGCTGCGGGCGGATCAGTAACGGCTGGGAACTCTTCCCAAACATCAGACGGAGCTGCTTTTGTCTTAGTTGTTTCAGAAAGCATGCTTAAAAAGCTGAATGTGCAGCCAATTGCCAGGCTTGTTAGTTATGGAGTTGCCGGTGTACCACCAAGGATTATGGGCATCGGTCCGATCGAAGCCATTCCGCTAGCCCTTAAAAAAGCAGGCATGAAGAAAGAAGAGCTGGATCTGATAGAACTTAACGAAGCATTTGCTTCACAATCACTCGCCATTATACGCACTCTCGACCTTAACCAGGAAGTTTTAAATGTAAATGGAGGAGCAATAGCGTTAGGTCATCCCCTGGGCTGTACTGGAGCGAAACTCTCTGTGCAGCTATTTAATGAATTAAAAAGACGAGAAAAGAAGTTTGGTATGGTGACGATGTGTGTGGGAACAGGACAGGGGGCAGCGGGGATTTTTGAAATGCTATAGGTTAGAACCAGGAGCCAAGAATCAAGAACCAAGATGTGTGCCGTAAACTAAATAGTGTATAACTAAAAACATTGAATGTGGGAGTTTGTAAGAGAAGGCGTGTAAATCGTAATATTCTTTTATTTGAAATTCTCTATGCACAACTTTAAGAAATTAAACATTTGGGTAGATGCCATGATTTTAGCAAGAGAGGTTTATTTTGTAACATCCAAATATCCAAAAGACGAAAAATATGGTTTAGTTTCACAAATGAACAGAAGCGTAGTCTTTGTTCCATCTAATATTGCAGAAGGTTCTTCACGATCTTCAGCCAAAGAATTTTCGCATTATCTAAAAATAGCATTGGGATCTTTATTCGAATTAGAAACTCAAACAATATTGTCTTATAATTTAAAAATAATGACAGACAGTGATCTTGATCATCTGTCAGAAAAAAATTCAACACTGCAAAAAATGATCAATGGATTTTTAACCAGTCTAAAGTAGAGATTTAAACGAGATGCATCTAATTAACCTTTCAGCTCATAAAGAATAGGACTGTTCTGATTCTTGGCTCTTGGTTCTTGGATCAAAAAAACCAATAACAATGGAAACACTAAATAAAAAAACTATCCGCGGCGGTGAATTCATCATCCGCGAAACGTCTTGTGATGAAATTTTTATTCCTGAAGAATTTGACGAGGAGCAACTGATGATCCGGAAGACCTGCGAAGATTTCCTTGAATCCGAGGTTTACCCGAATTTGGATCGAATCGACACCCAGGAAGAGGGACTGATGGAAAGCTTAATGAACAAGGCTGGAGAGCTTGGCTTGCTGGCTGTTTCAATTCCAGAAGAATACGGTGGGTTTGGGAAGAATTTCAATACCTCTATGCTTGTTGCCGATTCCATCGGGCCAGGTTGCTCGTTTGCAGTGGCACTGTCGGCGCATACAGGTATCGGCACACTCCCAATTCTCTACTATGGAAATAAGGAGCAAAAAGACAAGTACATCCCAAAACTTGCCTCAGGTGAGTGGAAAGCATCCTATTGTCTTACCGAACCTAATTCCGGCTCAGACGCCAACTCTGGTCGGACCAAAGCGATGCTCAATGCCGAAGGCACCCATTACATTATAAATGGCCAGAAGATGTGGATCACCAACGGTGGCTTTGCTGACATCTTCATCGTATTCGCAAAGATAGATGACGATAAAAACCTCTCTGCATTTATCGTAGAGAAGGATTTTGGGGGTATTTCGATGAACCCAGAGGAGCACAAGATGGGCATAAAGGGCTCATCGACCCGCCAGGTATTTTTCAATGATTGTCATGTTCCGGTTGCTAATCTGTTGTCGGAAAGAGAGAATGGGTTTAAGATCGCGGTGAATATTCTGAATATCGGACGGATTAAGCTAGGTGTCGCTGCGATTGGCTCATCCCGTCGGGTTTTGAACCAGGCAATCAACTATTCCAACGAACGTATACAATTTAACCTTCCCATTTCGAAGTTTGGAGCAATTCGCTATAAGCTTGCAGAGATGGCTACCAGGAATTTTGCTATAGAAAGTGCTGCCTACCGTGCGGGTCAGAATATTGATGATGCCTACGAAGCACTTGTAGCGGAAGGAATGGACCCTTCCAAGGCGAAACTAAAATCGACGGAAATGTTTGCTGTAGAATGTGCTATTCTCAAAGTTTGGGGATCGGAAGTGCTGGACTATATCGTCGATGAAGGTGTGCAAGTATATGGAGGCATGGGCTATTCTGCTGATGCTCCGATGGATCGAGCTTATCGAGACAGCCGCATAAACAGGATTTTTGAAGGAACGAATGAAATCAACAGGATGCTCATACTTGATATGCTCTTGAAAAGAGCAATGAAAGGCGAACTGGATTTGATGACGCCAGCACAGGCTGTGGCGGGAGAACTAATGTCCATTCCTGATTTTGGTGACGAAGATGATACATTATTTGCGGCAGAGAAGAAGATATTGGCGAATTTGAAGAAAGCTGGTCTGATGATAGCCGGAGCTGCCGTCCAGAAATTAATGATGACCTTGTCTAAAGAACAGGAGATCCTGATGAATATTTCAGACATAATAGGATTCGTTTACGTCGCTGAATCCACCATTCTAAGGGTTGAAAAACTTGTAAAAATGAGAGGTGAAGAAGCTTGCCGCGGACAACTGGATATGATGCGAATTTATTTGTATCAGGCTGTCGATAAAGTTGCTATTGCAGGCAAAGAAGCCTTGTACTCATTTGCCGAAGGCGATGAACTTAGGATGATGCTGGTTGGCTTGCGAAGATTTACGAAGACTGAGCCCTTTAATATCAAGGAAACACGGCAAAGGGTTGCAAAACAACTGATTGAGGCTAATAAATACTGTTATTAATTGAAAGCGGAGAGTTGACAGTTCTCACGTCTAGCATACAAAAATACACTAAGCCTTATCTTGGCTCGTCCTTAAGGCAAGAAATTTAAGCCTACTGCTTGACTGAGTAAGTGACATATGTTTGTAACAGCTAATGACGTATGCCTTGGCTCCCGAAATCATCAGCCTTCAGAAGCAATAAGGCTTGTAGTGACCCGTACTTCTGTCTTAGTAGTTTAACTTATTGGTTTGGGGATGGAACTCTTCTCACAAGGTCTGAGTCCAGCCCATAGGAGAATCTAATAGCGGTGTGTCTTCAAAAGAAGAAGATTGACGAGTTTTCATGTCTTCCTGATACATTTCATAGACCAAGTAGGGGTCTGGTAGGGGTCTTCTTTGGCTATTCTTTGGCGAATGATGCCAAAAACGGCCTTTTACCCAAGCAAGACCCAAAGAAGACCCAAACAAAAGGCCTTTTTTATACTTATTCCCGATTTGGTACAAAAACCCGATTTAAAGTATAAAATTGATTCATGGGAATTTTAAGATTTCAGTCCGCAAAAGGTGCCGGTTCTGCAACGAAGCGCAGACTGACAAAGATCAATACACCTGGTTGATTACACTAAGCCGTCTGAAATTTAAATTAGTCGTTCACATGGACTTCCGCAATTCTCGTATATAATGGTGGTGTTTTGAATCAGTTAAGTGCCGTTTACTAACTTTCAACTGTTAACTCTCACCTCTCAACTACAAAAAATACAATGCTGTACCCACAGCACAGCATGTGTATTTTTTGTTAAATAATGTTAATCCTTACTTTTTCAACTTTAAAAGGATAAATTTGCAACTCTTGTAAAATACAGTAGAATAATTTTGAATGAGATTTAGATATTTACTATTAATTATCCTTCCCTTACTAATAGTGCTGGGCTCGTGCGGTAAGAAGTGCAACGACGAAAAACAGGTTAATATTGACGATTCGATTATCCAGAAATTTCTAAGTGAAAAAGGGATAGCAGCTCAGAAACATTCAAGTGGCATTTACTACCAGATTCTTAGTCAAGGTTCTGGTAATATCGCGTATTCAGCCAATACCTCAATAACAGCTAAGTACACTGGTCGGCTTTTAGACGGAAAAATATTTGATAATGGAAGGGGAGAGGCAATTACGTTCAAATTGGGGGGAGTAATAACAGGCTGGCAAATTGGTATACCACTTATACAAAAGGGCGGTAAGATCCGTTTGATTATACCTTCTGGATTAGCATATGGCTGTGATGGCCGTGATGAGATTCCGAAAAATGCAGTTCTCGATTTCGATGTCGAACTGGTAAATGTTACAAATTAACGAAACTCATGAAGCAATTTTTTAAATACGCCTTGCCCGGATTTCTTTTACTAAGCATTTTCGTTGCTTGTGAAAAGGAATACGAATCCATTGAAAGCATAGACGATAAAAATGTGACAGCCTATATACAGGCAAATAAGTTGAATGTAGTAGAATATCAGGATAGTGGTATTTACTACCAGGTGACCAACCCGGGCTCAGGTGCTGACGTTGAATATTCTGATCAGGTTCCAATGATATTTACCATTAAATCCATTGACGGTAAATACTCAGCTCTTGATACTTTTAGCTCTTCAAACCGATATTACAATTATCTGGGTTATTTCAACCCAGAAGGTGTTCGCGTCGGGATTAAAGAGGTTCTAAAAAAGAAATCTGGCACAATTCGAATGATCATCCCATCCCGTTCAGCTTTTGGTCGTAACGGCTCAGGTGACATTCCCGGAAATGCATCCCTTGATCTTACCGTAACAGTTCTAGACAAGAATAAGATGGCTGCTTACGAAGATTTTACCATTCAGAAGTATATTCAGGCTAATTCATTAACAGGCTTTACCAAAACCACATCAGGCTTATATTATAAAATAGATGTCGCAGGTACCGGAAGCCCGATAACTGCGGATTCTACTGTGAAAGCGGAATATGAGGGAAAGCTTTTAAACGGAACTATTTTCGACAAAACAGGTGCCGGAAGCTCAGCGACTCTAGGTTTGACTGACGTAGTGAAAGGATGGCAAGAAGCAATTCCGTTGATTAAAGAAGGCGGGACTATTCGGATGATCCTTCCGTCTTCATTAGGTTATGGGTTGGAAGGTTCGACCGGAATCCCTGCGTTTTCGGCACTCTTTTTTACCGTGAAGGTTACTGAAGTCACGAAGTAGCTTTTGCCGATAGTTTAAAACTAATATTTCCTGCTTTAAATCTCATTCATCGCTGCTGTAGGCGTAGGGTATTTGAACTTGTAACCCTTGCTACGCTTACGGCAGGAAACTTTTGCACGCCTAAGTATCATCAGGCTCATCTCAGTTATCGCGATTTTCAGAGCGAACTATTCATCTCAGTGATTCGCTCAGCTTCCTATTCCGCCCATAACGAGTATTGTTTTAGTCATTTTTTGAGAGCACAATTACTATTTTTGATCAATCGTACTGCTTAGTTAATCCATATTCAGAAAAGCCCCCAAATTCATGATCTATAAAAAGCATATTTTCATCTGTACCAATCAACGGCCTGAAGGTGCAAGAGTAAGTTGTGGGGAGGAGCATGGTTCGGCTCTTACCGCTGAATTTAAAAAGCTTATGAAAGAGAAAGGTTTGACAGTCGGGATGCGGGCCCAAAGAACCGGCTGTTGTGAGCTGTGTGAATACGGACCAATAGTAGTGGTTTATCCCGAAGGTGTATTCTATGGAAAAGTTCAATTAAGTGATGTGAATGAGATAATTTCTGAGCACCTTCAGAATGACCGTCCCGTTGACCGCCTATTAATTCCCAAATTATCTTAGTTTAACCTAAAAGTATTCCATCTGGGGTTCACTTCCTCGCAGATTAAGAACCACGATCCGCAATTACTTAACTGCTAATATAACTCTGTAGCTGCTCTATGGTTTGCTTCTGATCTTCAATTACAAATTTAACCAGATCGCCAATAGAGATCATACCCCCCACTTTTCCATCTTCGACTATCGGCAGGTGTCTGATGTGACGGTTAGTCATAATTTGCATACATTGATCAATAGAAGAGCTAAACCTGATGGTTTCCAAATCTGCCGTCATAACTTCAGCAATTAGGGTTTCTCTGGAAGATTTACCCTGGAGAATTATCTTTCTGGCATAATCGCGCTCCGTGAAAATTCCTTTTAACGCTTCGCCTTCCATGACAAGAAGCGCACTAATATTTTTGTCCATCATTACCTGAAGTGCATCCAGTACTGAAGTCTCAGGGCTTACCGAATAAATTGAATTTGATTTGTTTTGGACGATGTGCTTTACGGTCTTCATAACATCAGGATTAGCTTTTACTAAATATAAGTATATTTCTTAAAATAATTTTTAGAAGCTTGCCTGGAAATTTATGAGTTGTAACAGTGTATTTGAAAATCTTACACGAAAATGAAGTAAATGTCATGGTTTAGGACGTAACTTGGTCAAGTTTTAACTTATCCCATAGCTGGCAGCCTTATCAGCGGCTATTACATAGCTAATAAAATATGAGCGGTAAAACCATTCTAGTTTGGTTTAGAAAAGATTTACGAATTCACGACAACGAGATATTGACGGAAGCTGTACGGAAAGGCGATACCGTAGTTCCCGTTTATTGTTTCGATCCGCGGCAGTTTGAGACCACGTCTTTTCAAACACAGAAGACTGGCGCTATTCGGGCGAGGTTCCTGATCGAATGTGTGGCTGATCTTCAGCAATCCCTACAAAAACTTGGTGCTGATCTCATAATCCGAAAGGGCAAACCTGAGGATATTTTACCAGAGTTGGTAGGTAAATATAATGTCAGCGAGGTTTATCATCATCGGGAGGTGGCTTCCGAGGAAACGAGAATCTCAGCCGATGTTGAGAACGCCTTATGGCGCTTGAAGATTAATCTCAAGCATTTTATTGGTCATACGCTATATCATAAAGAGGATTTGCCTTTCCCGATAAATAACATTCCAGATGTATTTTCTTCCTTCCGGAAAAAGATTGAGCGGGATAGTTCAGTAAGAAAATGTATAGAGTCGCCTGGCCCCTTCAAAATACCTCAAGATATGGAATGCGGTCTATTGCCTTCCTTACCTGATCTTGGATTTCAAGGAATTGGGGATGCCGAGGAACGTTCTGTCATGAAGTTCAGAGGGGGGGAAACAGAAGCTTTAAAGCGCATGCATAATTACTTCTGGGAAACCGACGCAATTAAGAATTATAAGCATACCCGGAACAATTTATTAGGCCCGGATTATTCTTCAAAGTTTTCTGCGTGGATAGCTCTCGGTTGTCTTTCACCGCGTGAAGTTTATTGGGAGATCAAGAAATATGAACAGGAGCGGGGTTCTTCGGATTCTACTTACGCCTTGTATTTGCAGCTGCTTTGGCGGGATTATTTCCGGTTCATGTTTAAGAAGTATGGCAACAAATTTTTCCAGAAAATAGGGTTTAAAGGGGTTGCTCCCGAGGAAACTGAAAATCAACAGGATTTCTTTGAGTTTTGGAGAGCAGGAAAGACTGGTATCCCATTCGTTGACGCAAATATCCGAGAGCTTAACACCACGGGTTTTATGAGCAACCGAGGAAGACAGAACGCAGCAAGCTTTTTGGTAAGGAATCTCAAAGTTAATTGGATGTGGGGAGCGTCGTACTTTGAAGAAAAGCTGATTGATTATTGTCCGGCAAACAACTGGGGAAACTGGGCTTATATAGCCGGAGTAGGGAATGATCCTAAAGAGTACCAACATTTCAATGTTTTGAAGCAGGCGCGGGAATTTGATCCTAATGGTGATTATGTGCGAATGTGGATCCCGGAACTTGCAATGGTTCCAGGTGCTAAGATCCATCAGCCCTGGACCTTGTCAGATCAGGAAGTAAGGGAATATCATGTCGAGGATTATAAAGCACGGCCAGCATTTGCCCCGGAAGTATGATCAGTATTCGGTGGTCCGTAATCAGTATGCAGTAATTAGTGATCAGTAATCGGGTAATCGGCGATCAGGTAATCATTGTCGAATCTTTGTAACTGTTGATTCCAAATTCTTTGTCGCTAAAGCATAACCGTTTGCGACTGATTACTGATTACTGATTACCACTTACTTTTCCCTCACGCGGTCAACACAAGTGTTACATGCTAATTTCAAATTAGCGCCTACTTATTACCGATTCTATCCTTAAAATCTTATTTTTGTGTCGCAAAAGATTTTGTTTTTTAAATGGATAACTTATCATACATCAGTAACGCGAATTCTGCCTACATCGATTCTCTCTACCAATCTTACAAAGAAGACCCAAATTCAGTTGATTTCGGCTGGCAGAAGTTTTTCGAAGGTTTTGACTTTGGTCGCGGTTCTGAGGCAGGCGTTGTAAGTGCTGAAACTCCTGATCATTTTTTTAAAGAGATTAATGTTTTAAACATGATCAACGGCTATCGCCAGCGTGGTCATTTATTTACGAAAACAAATCCTGTACGTGAAAGAAGGTCTTATTATCCTGGAAAAGAGCTTGAAACATTTGGCTTACAGGAATCTGATCTGGAAACTGTTTTTAATGCGGGTGTGGAAGTAGGCCTCGGTCCTGCAAAATTGAAAGATATTATTGCTCTTATCGAGCAGACGTATTGCCAATCGATTGGCGTAGAATATAAATACCTTCGTAATCCTGAAAAGTTAAAATGGTTTGAGCAACGCATGGAAAGCGAGCGCAACACCCCGAACTTTAGCATTGAAACGAAGAAGCGGATACTTGGGAAACTAAATGAAGCTGTTGTTTTCGAGAATTTCCTTGGTACAAAGTTTCTGGGACAAAAGCGCTTTTCACTTGAAGGAGCCGAAGCTGTTATTCCTGCGCTTGATTCGGTAATTGAAAAGGGTGCAGAGCTTGGTATTGAAGAATTTGTAATTGGTATGGCACACAGGGGACGATTGAACGTTCTTGCCAATATCATGTATAAGACCTACAAGAATATCTTTTCTGAGTTCGAAGGAAAAGGGTTCGATGTTAACACTCCTTTCGGAGGTGACGTTAAATACCACCTGGGATATTCGACAGACGTTGAAACGCAGTCTGGTAAAAAAGTTCACCTTAGCTTATGTCCAAATCCATCTCACTTAGAGGCAGTAGACCCACTGGTAGAAGGTATGGTACGGTCAAAAATTGACTTTAAATATGGCGGGGATTACAAGCGGATTGCACCAATCTTAATTCATGGTGATGCATCTTTGGCTGGTCAGGGAATCACCTATGAGGTTTTGCAAATGGCGAAGCTTGAAGGTTACCGTACGGGAGGAAGTATCCATTTAGTCATAAACAATCAGGTCGGTTTCACTACAAATTACAAAGATGCCCGCTCATCCACGTATTGTACCGACCTTGCGAAAACCACATTATCACCTGTATTCCACGTAAACGGGGATGATGTTGAAGCAATAGTATATGCTATAAATATGGCGGTGGAGTATCGTCAGAAATATCATAACGATGTTTTCATTGATATTCTATGCTACCGTCGTTTCGGTCACAATGAAGCTGATGAGCCTAAATTCACGCAGCCTTTACTTTATAAAGCGATAGAGAAACATCCTAATCCAAGGGAGATCTACAACAAAAAACTACTTGAACAAGGGAGTGTTGATGCCAATCTTGCAAAAGAGATGGAGAAGAACTTCAGGGCATTATTGCAGGAAAGGCTGAATGAGGCGAAGGAGGATGAATCTTATTCTGCAATGAATTCTGTTCTTGCCGGATCATGGAAAGGTCTTCGTTTAGCAACAAACTGGATCGGTTCGAAGTCTGACACCAAGGTGCCTGCCAAAAAGCTTTTGTCAATAGCCAAAGCTATTTCTACGCTGCCAGGAGAGAAGAAATTTTTCAAGAAGATTGAAAAGTTATTTGAGGACCGTAAGCGAATGTCAGAAACGAAAGTTTTTGATTGGGCAATGGGGGAATTAATGGCCTATGGATCACTCCTTGAAGATGGTTTCAGAGTGCGTGTTAGCGGTCAGGACGTTGAGCGGGGTACTTTCTCACACAGGCACGCGGTTCTAACGCTTGAAGATTCAGAAGAAGAGTATGTTCCATTGGCACAACTAGACAAAGGGCAGGCAAAATTTGAAATATATAACTCCCACCTATCCGAATACGGTGTTCTGGGATTTGAATATGGCTATGCCTTAGCTAATCCTATGGCACTGGTAATTTGGGAAGCTCAGTTTGGCGATTTTGTCAACGGTGCCCAGATCATGATTGATCAGTTTATAACCAGTGCAGAAACAAAGTGGCAACGCTCTAATGGGCTTGTAATGTTGCTGCCTCATGGTTATGAAGGACAAGGCCCGGAGCATTCGTCTGCAAGAATTGAACGTTTTATGGAAGCTTGTGCCGATGATAATATCCAGGTAGCTAATTGTACTACTCCTGCCAATTTCTTCCACCTGCTGCGCAGACAATTGAAACGTGATTTCCGCAAGCCACTGGTTGTGTTTACGCCAAAAAGCTTGTTAAGAAGTCCGCAGTGTGTTAGTAAGCTTGAAGAATTTACCGAAGGCGGATTCCGTGAGGTGATTGATGACAGCTACGTTAAAGCTTCTGATGTGAAGCGAGTGTTATTTTGTTCCGGTAAAATCTACTATGATTTGCTCGAGAAGCAACAAGCTGATAAGAGAACGGATGTGGCAATTGTTCGATTAGAACAACTTTATCCGACGCCTTACGAACAAATGGATGCCATCAGGACCAAGTATAAGAAGGCAAAAGAGTATGTGTGGGTTCAGGAAGAGCCAGAAAATATGGGTGTCTGGCCATATATCGCCAGGAAATTCCGCAAGTCGGAATTTGATTTTGATGTAGTTTCCCGTAAGGAGAGCAGTAGTACTGCTACAGGTTATGCCAAGCAGCACATCGCACAGCAGTTGTTTGTTGTCGGACAAGCATTTGAAACCTCTGCCGGCCCGGAAGTGAAGAAAAAAGTAGAAAAGACAACACAAAAAGTTGTTAATATTGACTAATAGAAATAACCAAAAACCATTATGAGTTTAGTGATCAAAGTTCCGCCAGTTGGCGAATCTATTTCAGAAGTAACATTGTCCCAGTGGATCAAAAAAGACGGGGACTATGTAGAAATGGATGAAGTAATTGCCGAATTAGAATCTGATAAGGCAACCTTCGAACTAACCGCTGAGAAGGCAGGGACTTTAAAGACAATTGCTAATGAAGGCGATACACTAGAGATTGGTGCACCTGTTTGCAGCATTGAAGAAGGCGGTAAGTCTGAAAGCAAACCTGCAGCCCAGGAAGCTGCTCCTGCAAAGGAAGAGTCTAACGCACCTGCAGCTAAATCCGAAGAAAAGGGATCAACTTATGCATCCGGAACGCCCTCACCTGCTGCAGCGAAAATACTTGCTGAAAAAGGTGTTGATGCCGCCGGTGTTAAGGGGACCGGAGTAGATGGACGTTTGACCAAGGAGGATGCGCTTAAAGCAGAGGCCGGCAAAAAGGCCGCACCAGCTGCTACGCCTGCTGCTGCACCAGCTTCTCCTGCTAGAGCTGGAGTGCCTGGTTCACGGGTTGAACGCCGCGAAAAGATGTCTTCTCTGCGAAAAACGGTAGCTAAGCGTCTTGTGGCAGTCAGAAATGAAACTGCGATGCTAACAACTTTCAATGAAGTTGATATGCAGCCAATCATGGATATCCGTGCCAAATACAAAGATAAGTTTAAAGAAAAGCATGGAGTGGGTTTAGGATTTATGTCCTTCTTCACTAAAGCAGTTTGTGAAGCCCTTAAGGATTTTCCGTCCGTAAATGCCCGTATAGAGGGTGAAGAGATTGTGTTTAACGAGTTTGCTGATATTTCAATTGCGGTATCTGCCCCGAAGGGTTTGGTCGTTCCGGTAATTAGAAATGCAGAGTCAATGTCACTCGCTCAGATCGAAGCTTCCGTTATGGAACTGGCGGTTAAGGCCCGCGACAGTAAGTTGACTTTGGAAGAAATGACTGGAGGAACCTTTACGATCACCAATGGTGGGGTATTCGGATCTATGATGTCGACACCAATTATTAATGCACCGCAATCAGCGATATTAGGGATGCATAATATAGTCGAACGCCCCGTAGCTCTGAATGGTCAGGTTGTTATCCGACCGATCATGTATGTGGCTTTGTCATATGACCATAGAATCATCGACGGACGCGAATCTGTGGGATTCCTGGTGAGGGTTAAGCAGTTATTGGAAGATCCTGCCAGATTATTGTTGGGAATATAAATAGTGATACGTTGTACGTAATACGTTTTACGTTACTGGCCTAACGCACAAAGCCCGCTGATCTTCAGCGGGCTTTGTGGTTAGGCTGTAATGTTGTCAGTCCAGACTTCAATAAGGTGGTACTTCGGAAGGAAATCCCAATCCTCCAATCCTACTCTTTGCTCTTAATTAAAGTTTAGATATTCTACCCGAGCCGCTCTTAGACGACTTAACATCAGCACTTCCGCTGTATCTGATATTTCCAGATCCGCTCATGGCTGCTTCCAGTGATTTATTCGCGTTAACAGAGATATCTCCTGAGCCGCTTACCCTGGCGCTCGTTACGTTGGTTCGGAGGCTATTACCCTCAAAACCTCCCGAGCCATTTACATTTATCTTCGCATTTTCGGCCCTGCCGCTTGCCTTAATTTCTCCAGATCCACTAATGGTGGCTAAATAGTTTGTTGCATCAACCGTAAGGGTAATACTTCCCGATCCGCTTAGAGTGGTGGTTACGTCAGACGATTTAACGGTGCCTTTGACATTTATGTCGCCAGAACCACTGAGTGTGATGCTTTTTAAGGATTTAGCGTTCACATAAATGTTGACCTTTCCACTCCAGCTATTTTTCCAGCTTCCGGTGCTTTTTTTATTCCTAATCTTCAGAATGCCATTTTCTACTACTGTTTCAATATCTGCTATCTGATCCGCATCTCCTTCAAGCTTCAAGCTTTCAGTATTTCCCATAGTTATGGTAACATTGTAGCTGCCGGCTGATGTGATTCCTGTAAAGCCGGAAACATTTCGGGTTTCATCAGCTACAGATTTTGTGCTATTTACCACCGTGATCAATGCGGCATAAGAGTCAACATGGGAACTGGCTACCAGTAGGGCCAGGATAGCGAGGTATGTTTTAAAAACTTTCATATTATTAGTTTAGGTGTGTTTATGATCATAAGACGAGCCGTGGGAAGAAACGTTGCAGTAAAATGATAAATATTTTTTAAAGCACTGATAATAACGGTATAATCACCCCGTTTTTGTTTCTTTAATTGCGGAATTAACCACCCTCAATTACAAGGACTAACCATCCAAAACCTTATCCTTCGTTAGAATTTATTACGGCATTTGTCATGGGGATGGCATCTGTTCGTTTAGGCTTTGCTTATAAGTTTAATGAGGAAACTTTTACTGTTTGTGCTTTTAACCATGGCGTTTTCTGGGGTTTATTCACAATCTTGTGATGCACCCAAGGCAAACGGCGTAACGATATGTGCTGGTTCTACAACTACACTCACTGCGTCAGGGGGTGGGGGTGAGTATCGGTGGTACAATTCGCTTTCTGATGGGACATTACTTGCCACAGGTGGAGAATTTGTAACTCCCGTTCTGAGCACTACAACCACCTATTTTGTTGAGGTAGTTAATAATGATTGTATAAGTCCGAGAACGGCAGTAACGGTAACAGTGGGGGTTAAGCCAACTGCTGCCGGAGCTAATATATGTGCAGGCACCTCGGTGACACTAAACGCCGGTGGAACAGGAGGAGTTTATCAATGGTTTGATGCGGCAACGGAAGGAAATTTACTTCATGAAGGGAGCTCATTCAAAACACCCGAACTTCTTACGTCGACGACATATTTTGTTCAGACAACAGTAGACGGATGCACGAGTTCACGAACCGCTGTTGCAGTTACAGTAAATGCAAGGCAGGACCCACCTGATGTCCCGGATCGATCAATTTGCGCTGGCTCAACCACCATATTGACGGCTTCAGGCTCATCCGGAGGCATTTATCAATGGTTCGATGTGCCGGAGGGTGGCCAGCCACTTATAATTAGTCCTGATTACACTACACCTGCTCTCAACACTACTACAGTGTTTTATGTTCAGTCGGTATTGAACGGTTGTACAAGTTTGCGTAAAGCCGTGACCATTACAGTAAACCCGATTCCTGCCGTGCCGGCAGTGTCTGGTATTACTATTTGCAGCGGATCAGTGACGACACTAAAGGCCAGTGGGGGTGATTCATACAATTGGTATGCTGTTCCTTCGAGGGGCAATCCTATTGCCACAGGAGCAAATTTCACCACTCCGGCACTCAACAGAACCACTACTTATTACGTTGAAACGGTATCGAATGGCTGCGCAAGTCCAAGAACTGCAGTAACCGTGAATGTCACCCCAGTGCCAGAACCACCAAAAGTTTCCGGGCAGACAGGATGCCTGGGGACCGCTTTAACTCTGGTGGCGCCAAGTGTCGACGGTGTCACCTATTCCTGGTTTGATGCAGCTGAAGGCGGAACACTACTGGCTCAAACAACAACTTTTACTACTCCTATCCTAAATGCCAATACAACCTATTTTGTACAGTCGGAAAATAGTGGTTGTGTAAGCACCAGAACTGCGGTGAACGTAAATTTGGTTTCGGCTCCCAAGGCACCAGTTATAGCGGACATCACAACTTGCTCGGGCAATACAATAGTTTTAACCCCGGATTCAGTGGAAGGGAGCGTCGAATGGTATGACGCTCCCGTTGGCGGAAATTTACTGCTAACCGCCCCTCAGTTTACAACACCCGTTTTGACGGCAAATACGACGTACTATGTACAGAACTCCTTAAATGGTTGCCCAAGCGAACGTGTTCCCGTTAAGATAACGGTTAAAGCAGCACCGCCAACACCGGTTGTTGCGGACTTAACGATCTGCCCCGGTAACACTACAGTCCTGGCAGTTGCTCCCTCGACCTCCTCAACGCAGGCAGGTAATGTGGAATATCATTGGTTCGATGCGGCAGGTAACTTACTTGGAATTGCTCCGACGTATACCACTCCTGCACTGAATGCGGATATTACCTATTATGTTCAGGCTGTACTAGATGGATGTACCAGCGCAAGGATTCCTGTTACTGTAAAGATAGCCACACCACCCGGCAGATTATTCCGATATCCGTCCGGAACTTATTGCAAAGATAGCCGTGATCCAGTCCCAATCAAATTCACGACACTCACTGGTACGTTCAGCGCAATGCCGGCTGGTGTCGTATTTAAAAATACCGCTACCGGTGAAATCGACTTAAATGCGAGTGCGGTTGGAGATTATATTGTCACGTTCAAAGCGAATGCTCCATGCTCGCCATCCACTTTTGTGGAGTTACGGATAACACGCACAACAAACGCCGAATTCAAATTGGAAGGACCGTATTGCCAGGGAGAGACAAATCCGTTTTTAACCTATCCCACAGGAGGAAGCGGTGGAGTAATTAGCGTCTCCACGAGCGGATTGTTCTTTGCAAGCGACGGCTCAATCGATCTCCAGAGAACCCGCCCGGGCACATATATTATTACGAATACAATCCCGTCTAACGGAGGCTCCTGCGTTTCGACGTCTGCATCAGATACTGTCGTGATTTTGCCATCAGTACTGGTAAATGCCGGAATAGATCAGGTAATTATACCCGGGTCTAATGTCAATTTAACAGGTACGGTCGGTTATAGTTCAAATCATTCATGGTCAGGTGGAAAAGGCACTTTTAGTGATGTTACGAGCCTTAAACCAACTTACACCCCAGCGCCCGATGAGTCGAACATCAGGCTATTCCTTACCGCAAAAGGTGTTGCTCCCTGCCTTACAGAGAAAATAGATACCATTGATATTGCCGTTCTTTTTCCGCCGATAACGGCAGATCAAACTATATGCTATGGTAGCACAGCAACTATCAGTTTGAATAGTGAATCGAATTATACCTATGAATGGTATGATTCGGCATCGGGGGGAACACCGATGTTAAGTAATCCCTCGTTCATTAGCCCTGCGTTAACCAGGAATACAACCTATTATGTGAGATCAACACTGGGAGGTTTGGCAAGTCCAAGAATGGCGGTTAGAATTACTGTACTTCCGAGGATAGATGCACCCAAAGCAAATGGAACGGCAATTTGTGCGGGTGGTACAGCTAGCCTTAATGCCACAGGGTCAGGAGGGACGTTCAGATGGTACGATGATGCTGCGGGTGGGAATATATTGAGTACGGAAGCTGTATTTATCACTCCGGCACTGACTTCTACAACCACTTACTACGTACAACAGGTATCGGGCAATTGTGCGAGCTCGATGACGCCTGTTACGGTTACTGTTGCCCCAAAGCCAGTAGTCACGAGTGCTGCTTTGTTCACAATATGCGATTCCACTTCCTTGAATTATCAGATTACCGCGAGCCTTCCAGGCACCAGCTTTTCATGGAGCAGGGCTGCAGTTCCGGGTATAATTAATGAAGCATCGACTGGACAAACGTCACCGATCATTAGAGAAACTCTTAACAGTACTTTAACTTCACCGGTTGAAGTTACTTATGTGATAACCCCATCACTGAATGGCTGTATTGGAGACCCTTTCAACTTTGTGGTAACGGTTGACCCAAGCCCCAATGTACTAAGTGCTTCGTTCGGGCAAATTTGTAATAATTCAGCATCCAACTATACTATTGAGTATAACATGGCGGGAACCAATTTCAATTGGAGCAGGGCTGCAGTTCCAGGCATAAGTAATCGTGCGATAGGCGGTCAGATGTCCCACACTATCAGGGAAGTTCTTACTAACACAACCAATGCTCCGGTAGATGTTACTTACATATTCCATCAATCATATGCCGGTTGCGCCGGTACTCCATTCAAATATGTTGTCACGGTGAATCCGTCACCTCAAATTACCAGTAAATCAGCCGAGGTAATCTGCAATAAGTCGCCATTGAATTATACAATAACAAGTAATATTAAAGGCGCGACCTTTACCTGGAGCAGAGCCGCCGTTGCAGGAATCAGTAATGAAGCAGCAGACGGAGTGGAAAAGTCTGATATTAGCGAGACTTTAATCAACACCACCAGATCTGCAATTACTGTTACATACAGAATTACAGCAGTTTTTAATGGATGTCAGGCACCGATTTTCAACTATCGGGTTACAGTTAACCCAACTGCAGCTCCGGTTATTAAAGCATCGACCAAAGTTTGCGAAGGTGATAGGATTACCCTAAGTACGACACAAATTGCGGGAGCAACCTATTCCTGGAAAGGCCCTAATGGATTCCGATCAAATCATTTGAACCCTTTAATCAACAGAGCAACGGAAGCAAACGACGGCCGGTACAGCCTCGTGATCACCATCAACGGATGTGTCAGCGATACTGCATATGCGGATATTGAAATTGTTGATCCCCCAACCGCAAATGCGGGTGCAAACCAAACCTTGTGTATCAGCACGAGCGGTGTTGTACTGAAAGGGATAATAGGAGGAGGGGCCTCGGCCGGAGCGTGGACCAGCAGCGGCAGCGGTGTATTTTCACCTTCGAACACGGATGTAAACGCAACATATGTCCCCTCTCAGAACGATAAGAATGCCGGGTTCGTTAAGTTGTCGTTAACTGCTACAAGTACTTGTGCTTCAGCTGTGTCTTCGGTTGATATAACCTTCGTTCCTATTCCGGTTGTAGATGCCGGCGCAGATAAAGAAGTGTGTTCTCAAAGTCCGAATGTGACATTAAATGGCAAGATTTCGATTCCTCAAAATGTTATATGGGCCAGTTCAGGCACTGGAACTTTCCAGCCCTCAAACACAAGCCTGAACGCCATCTATGTTCCCAGCAGTAAGGATATCAATAAGGGGAGTGTGGTGCTGACGTTAACTTCTGCCGGCCTTAGTGTATGCCTACCGGTAATGGACGAAATTAATATTAAGATTGTTCCGCCGCCGTCTGTCAATACTGGTGCAGACATATTATTGCCGCTTGGTAGAACAATCACACTAAACCCGAATGTTAACTATAAGGATGTTAAATATCTTTGGACCCCAGGCACGAACCTTAGCGATAATACTATTAAAAACCCTGTTCTAACTGGCGTAGCCGACCAGGTTTACAAACTCACCGTAACCGATAGCCGCGGCTGTGTAACTGAAGACGAAATATTTGTGGATGTTTTAATGCCCATCGTTACTTACAATACATTTAGCCCTAACGGTGATGGTATTAATGATCTGTGGAATATTCCTGAACTGACGACTTATCCCAATAATACAGTTACCGTGTTCAACAGGTATGGCGACAAAATTTTTAGTTCGGTGGGATACAAGAATCCCTGGGACGGGACTCACAACGGCTCCCCAGCGCCTGTGGGGACTTACTATTATGTGATCGATACGAAATTCCCCGGACTTGTACATTCGGGCTATGTTACTATACTGAAGTAGGATTACTCAACCTTCTTCACCGTAATAAAGAAATTCTCCAGATCAGGAGTGAAATCGGATTTTAACTTCATGGTCTTCCATTCGGTTGTAGGCTTGATCCATTGATGCTTAGAGCCGGAGAGAATCCTGACAGGCATATCAAAGTCCCGGACTTGTGATACCCAGCGATAGCTGACATTTCCGCCAGCAGCTTTGTATTCAAGCACCGGAATTCCAGTATAGCGGAGATACTGGTCAAACGTTTTTGTTAAGTTTTTGCCTGCCTTTCCATTGATGTATTTGACCACTTCTTCGGTTGTTGTGGTCTTCAAACCGAGATCTTTATTCAATCCGCGTAAGATTGAACGCCACTTCTCATCATTATCGATTATCGTGCGCAGAGTATGGACGAGGTTGGCTCCTTTATAATACATATCTCCAGAACCTTCTGTATTCACATCGTAGGGCCCAATGATTGGCTTGTCGTTCGATACACTCTTCCTCACTCCGGCAAGATATTTGGCTCCTGCTTTCTTTCCATCAATACTTTCCACGAACAGCCCTTCCGAATACATTGTAAATCCTTCATGAATCCACATATCAGCGATGTCCTTGGATGTGATATTATTTCCGAACCATTCATGTCCGGCTTCATGTATGATGATGTAATCCCACTTCAGACCGTATCCCGTGCCGGATAAATCTGTGCCCATGTAACCGTTCAGGTATTTGTTCCCATATGCCACAGCACTCTGATGTTCCATTCCAAGGTAAGGGGCATCAATCAATTTAAATCCATCGCGGTAGAAAGGGTAAGGTCCAAACCAATTCTCAAACACCTTAAGCATTGGCTTAACATTCGCACCAAACTGCTTCTTTGCTTTCTCAAGATTTTCCCTCAGGACGTAATAATCAAGTGTGAGGTTACCATTCTCGCCCTGATAAGAATCGTTGAAGTGTACATAGTCGGCGATATTGACGGTAACGCTGTAATTATTTATCGGATAAGAAACAAACCAGTTATATCGTGTATATCCGTTGTTGAGTTTTTCTGTGGAGCGAAGGCGGCCATTACTTACATCCATCAGGCCATCCGGCACAGAGATACTGATCATCATACTGTCTACCTCATCCGACTGATGATCCTTTGTTGGCCACCAGGAACTGGCACCAAAGCCCTGGCAGGATACTCCTACCCAAGGCTTGCCTTGTTTGTCCTGGGAAAAAGAGAATCCACCCTCCCATGGTGCACGTTTCGCAACTGTGGGCTTGCCGCTATAGAAAACAGTAAATTCTTCTTTACTAGCTTTTTTTATCTCGTTAGGGAAATCAATAAACACAGCGTTGAACTCCCGTTTGTAGGGAAGTTCTTGTCCATGATATAATACCTTATCTACAGTCAGATTTTCGAAAAGATCAAACTGCAGACGTTTGAGATTGTCAGTTGCAGTGAATTTAAACACGTTTGAGCCGCTAATAAATCTGTTTTCAATATCAATTTTCACATCAAGGTGATAAAAGTTTATATCATAAGAACTTCTTAAAGGAGTCAGTTTCCCGCGCAGGGTATCGGCCTTTGTAAATACAGGAGCCTTCTGCTGGGCGAAGCTTGAAACTGCACCGATGAGCATAATAGATAATAGCAATAGCGACCTTAGGTTCATTATTTTCGTTTTAATTGGTAGTTGGAGTATAAAATTAAGAAAAAAAGCGCTGTTTATATCGCATGCGTCATCGTCACTTTCCGGGCGGTAATGGTCATAATAAAAAACTTACCACCTAATGACTCAGGTGTCTCTCATCTCCAGCTTCTCGAATCTCGTTTCTCATACCTATTTCTTAACTTTGCCTTATACTTAAAAATTATCCTTACATGCAATTCGACGTAATAGTTATTGGTAGTGGTCCGGGCGGATATGTTGCCGCGATTCGTTGTGCTCAGCTGGGCTTGAAAACAGCAGTTGTTGAAAAATATAGTACCTATGGCGGTACCTGTCTGAATGTTGGCTGTATTCCATCGAAAGCCCTTTTGGATTCATCTGAACATTACCATAATGCATTGCATAATTTTAAAGAGCATGGTATTAACCTGAAAGATCTGAAGCCAGACCTTAAACAGATGGTTAAACGTAAAGATGATGTTGTTGCCCAAACAACCGGTGGAATCGCTTTCCTGTTTAAGAAAAATAAGATCACACCATACCAGGGTATGGGCTCTATGGTCGACAAGAACACAGTGAAGATCACGAAGGCGGATGGTACAACAGAAAATATAACAGGTAAGAATGTCATCCTGGCAACAGGCTCAAAGCCTACAGAACTACCATTCCTTAAAACGGATAAGAAAAGGATCATCACCTCAACAGAGGCATTAAACCTGAAAGATATACCTAAGCACCTGATTGTGATAGGTGGTGGAGTAATTGGACTTGAGTTAGGATCTGTATATGCAAGACTAGGTTCTAAAGTGACTGTGGTAGAGTTTATGGACTCGATCATCGGCACTATGGATAAAGGTCTAGGCAAAGAGCTGCAAAAAGTTCTTACCAAGCTGGGAATGGAATTCCTGCTTAGCCACAAAGTAACAGGAGCTACGGTTAAAGGAAGTAAGGTCACAGTAACCGCCGATAGTCCGAAGGGCGAAAAAGTTAGTATAGAAGGTGATTATTGTATTGTTGCTGTGGGTCGTACGGCTTATACAGACAGCCTGGGCTTGGAAAATATCGGTATAACCCTTGAAGAGCGCGGCAAAAAGATCCCGGTGAATGAACATCTTGAAACTTCCGTTGAGGGAATATATGCCATTGGTGATGTGGTTAAGGGCGCTATGCTCGCCCACAAGGCTGAGGATGAAGGCACCTACGTTGCTGAACGTATTGCAGGACAAAAACCTCATATAAACTACAACCTGATTCCGGGCGTTGTGTATACATGGCCGGAAGTAGCCAGTGTAGGAGAAACCGAAGAGCAATTGAAAGAGCGCGGCGTTAAATACAAGTCAGGATCTTTTCCATTCAAAGCCAGTGGCAGGGCCCGTGCAAGTATGGACCTGGATGGATTTATCAAGGTTCTTGCAGATGTGGACACCGATGAAATTCTTGGTGTACACATGATTGGACCAAGAGCGGCTGATATGATTGCCGAAGCAGTAGTTGCGATGGAATTCAGAGCTTCTGCTGAGGATATTGCTCGCATCTCCCACGCACACCCGACTTTTACTGAATCGTTCAGAGAAGCGGCGATGGCAGCCACGGAGAATAGGGCGATCCATATGTAGTTGTACGTTATAAGTTATACGTTGTACGTAAGCACAGCGAACTATGCGCACCGTTTCTTGCAGTATAACATTATACCTGGAACAGCTTTTAGTAACATATAACAGAACCTAATACTTAGCACCGCGTTTAGTAAACGTACAACGTATAACGTACAACGTAGAACTGATGCATTTTATAACAAACCTATTCCTAATAATTACAACCGTCGCCGTCATGGAGGCGCTCTCCTGGTTCATTCACAAATACCTGTTCCACGGGCCTTTATGGTTTATTCACAAGACTCACCACAAACCGCACCATTCCTGGTTTGAGTTTAATGATGTCTTCAGTATCCTTTTTGCCGGCATCTCACTTTATTTAATGTGGGATGGAAGGGAAAGTCTGAATACAGGTTTTTGGATAGGAGTGGGGATATCGGTATATGGTCTAATATATTTTATCTTTCACGACTGGTTCATACATAACCGGTTTAAGTCGTTCAAAACCAATAACCGGTATCTGCTTGGGATACGACGAGCGCATAAGATCCACCATAAGTCTATGGAGAAAAATCCTTCAGAGGAATTTGGATTATTACTAGCTTCGGGGAAATATTTCAGAAGAGACAAAAAAGATCAGGCGCTATAAATCTATGAATGTACAGGAAAACGTTTCTTTAAAGCACCTGAATACTTTCGGCGTTGATGCCCACGCCCGTTGGTTTATTGAAATTGATGCTGAAGATGACCTGAAAGCTGTCTTTGCCGACAAACATCTTAAGTCACTACCTCACCTTGTTCTTGGAGGCGGCAGTAATATGCTCTTCACTGGTGATTATGAGGGGCTGGTGATTCATATGAATATTCACGGGATTGCTAACAGGATTGACGGTGACGATGTGTACCTCACGGCTGGTGGGGGAGAAGTATGGAATGATCTGGTGAATTATGCGGTAGATCATGAATTTGCCGGGATGGAAAATCTAAGCCTCATTCCCGGTTCTGTAGGTGCATCTCCCGTTCAAAATATAGGTGCTTATGGTGTTGAGTTGATGGATATTTTCCATTCCTGTCGTGCATTCGAGATTTCTACAGGCATTATGAGGGTATTTACCCGTGAAGAATGTAATTTCAGTTATCGGGACAGCGTCTTTAAATCTGAATATAAAGGCAGGTTCATTATCACTGAGGTTACCTACAAGCTTTCAAAGACCTTTATTCCTAATGTTAGCTACGGGGCCATCCAGCAGGAACTGGACAATCGCCATATTGTGTCGCCGACAATAAAAGATATCTCAACAATAGTATCATACATTCGGGTGAGCAAATTGCCAGACCCTAAAACCATAGGTAATGCCGGCAGTTTTTTCAAGAATCCAATCATCCCGGTAGGCAAATTTATACAGTTGCAGTCCAATTTTCCAGACATAGTACACTACCCGTCAATACCAGGTTTTATCAAGCTGGCAGCAGGATGGATGATTGAACAATGTGGATGGAAAGGTAAGGTCTCAGGCAACACAGGCACATGGAAAAACCAGGCGCTCGTATTAGTCAATCATGGCAATGCTTCTGGTAATGAGATATTTAACTTTTCAGGCGAGATCATCAAGAGTGTGCAGGATCGTTTCGATATTGCCCTCGAACGAGAAGTTAATATCATATAATTTCCCCTTTTTTTTCTTTCATCATCTTAATACCCGACTTACTATGTCGGCAGGTTTTTTAGCTATGGCCTAAAAAGGCATAGACTTTGTCTGTTATAAAATGTCTACTTAAAAACACTTTGTTTTTTTGAATTGCGAAGAAATAACTGATTTGTTTACTACTAAACCTAAACAAGATGACCACGATCGAATTCAATACCCTCGTTACGCGTCAGGCGAGCTCTCTAAAAATGTACGCGTTACACTTTACCCATGATTCTGACGACGCGAACGATCTGGTGCAGGACACCATGTTGAAAGCTATTACCTACTATAATAAATTTAAAGAAGGAACAAATCTGAAAGGATGGTTATATACCATCATGAAAAACACGTTTATCAATAACTACAGAAGATTCGTAAAGATCAGCTCTTTTGTAACTAAGTCTGACGATATATCTTCCGCCAACCTGATGTACAGTGCTACCAAGAATCAGGGTGAACCTAAGTTTGTCATGGAAGACATTAAAAACGCGCTGGGTAAACTACCTGATGAATATTATGTTCCTTTCACTATGCATTTTGATGGCCACAAATACCACGAAATTGCTGAACATTTAACTATCCCTATTGGAACCGTTAAAACAAGAATCCACGTTGCGAGGAAATTACTAAAGAAATCATTGAAACCTTACGATACCGATTTCCGTAACACACAATATGCTGTTAACTAATACGGCATACTAGTAAGCATCATCATAAACTAAACATCATATACTTTTACAATGAGAACACCGGGGGCAATTCCGGTGTTTTTTTATTTGTGGTAATCTCAGAGACTACAGAGCCTTATTATATTTAATGCGGTCGTAGAGTAATAGTACGGTGCGGGCAGGGAATGGGTACCCGGCATGCTGATGGTTATTGGTGTTAATCGATAAGAATTATGTTAGGGGAAGTGGTTTGTATATTAAGCAAAATGATTTGTGGAAGCAAAGATAGCTTATTGGAGTATTAGGAAGTACATTTTGGGCTTTGCGGCGGGAGCCGCACTGCGCTTTTCGCTTCAATATTTTGTCCTTCGGCCAAAATGATTTCTGCTGCAGTCGCTAACCCGGCACCTAAGATGTAGTTAATTGCTCAAAAATTATGCTTCCTAAAACAGACTTCTAAAGTCTATGATGAATTTACACTTATATTTAAGCGTTCTGCATAATGCTTGTATTTTAGGAAACCATAACGAATAATGAAGTCCGCTTATCTATTAATCAACTTCCTTACAATCTTATTTCCGGTGCTGTTGTCCTTCGACAAGCGTGTCCAATTCTTCAAAAGCTGGAGGTATATCTTTCCCGGTTTGTTTATCACCGGGCTGGTTTTCCTGGTTTGGGATTATCTGTTTACAGTATTCGATGTGTGGTCGTTTAATCCGGACTATGTTACCGGTCTGTACATACTCGACCTGCCTATCGAAGAAATTTTGTTCTTTATAACCGTGCCTTTTGCTTGCATCTTTATTTATGAGTGTTTGAATTATTACATAAAAAAGGATTTGCTTCACGATCTTGCCCGACCGATTAGTATCGTGTTAATTATTGCCTGTATGGCTTTCCTAGTCCAGTTTTATGACAGGGTCTATACGCTTATAACTTTTGGCTTCCTGCTTGTAGCGTTGGTCTATGCGGAGTTTATTCAGCAAATTAACCTGGGAAGGTTCTATCTCGCTTACTTTGTATCCCTGCTGCCTTTCTATATTGTCAATGGTATTCTTACTTCAATTCCCATTGTGATGTATAATGACGCGGAGAATATGGCCTTTCGAGTTGGGACAATTCCATTTGAAGACCATTTTTATTCCTTGTCGATGCTCTTGATGAATATTATGTTATTCGAATATTTTAAAAAGCGCGATACTGCAGCACGTTGATGGAACTTCAGGAATACACACGTAATTACCTCGCGCTTAGAAACGGGCAGGATAAGCCTGAGATCTGGGTGGCTTATAAAGGCGTTATCTACGATGTGACAGCGAGCCGCTTATGGAAGAATGGTAAGCACTACGAGCATTGGGCTGGTCAGGATTTGACAGACGAGCTGAAGGATGCGCCACATGCGGAGGGCGTGTTTGAGCGGTTTAAAGTTGTGGGGAAGCTTGTTTAATTACGCATCCACAGCAAATTAAACCTGCCTGCCGGCGTAGATGTCGTAAACTACTTACAGAGAGTGCAGATGGGATGTCAATTAGATGCGAACAGTCTAGAAAGTAACATTTTCTCTGCGTTCACTACTGTAAGAAACAGTCGTCACGCAACAATTGTAAAATCTTCATGCCCTTTCCACTTAATCCCTTGGGTTTATTATATTTAGTAAACCAACCTTATCTATATGAATCGCAAGGAAATACTCACTGGTTTAACATTATTGCCTCTAGCAGGTGCGGCAGTATCGGCAGCGTCTCTTATGCCTCAGCCGCCAGCCGAGCCGGAAGAATGGCTGCCCAAAAAGCAGCTGATACGTGGAGCGAACTCCTCATGTCTTCGCTCAGGTCACCTGCTGTTTGTAGGAGGGATTGGCGGGTGGTATGCCAACCGTCGCGCTGAACCCGGCGACGCCAAAGTTCAGATCACAAGTGCTCTTAACACAATGAAAGAAGCACTTGAAGCAGCTGGCTCGGGTATGCACAATGTGCTCCAGATCTTTATGACGGTCTGCGAACCTAATAAGAACCTCGCGCGCCTTAATGAAGGCTATTACGAATTCTTTCCGAAAGATCCGCCGGTACGTTCCTTTAGCAGCTCGAAAGCATCGCAGATGGGCCGCGATGGAATACTCGTACAGGTGGGATGTATTGCTTATGTGGATTAGAAGGAAGTATCAATATCAAGTAGCAAGTATCAAGTAGCAAGTATCTAGTATCAAGTATCTAGTATCAAGTATCAAGGAGCCAGACTGGTGCACTAACCAATCGTTTAGACCCTAATGTCAAACTCCTAAAACCTAACCTAATATGAATCGCAGAAATTTACTAAAAAGCCTCACGCTGTTGCCGCTTGCCGGCGCTGCAGTTATAGCGCCGGTTGAGTTAAACGCGCAGAGCAAGAAGAAGAAAAATCAATGGACACCGAAGAAGGAGGTGGTCCGTAAAAGTAATAGTGGTGGAAATACCAATACTGTCGTTCAAACTCCCCAGGGACCGGCACCTGTTCTTTCCGGATGTGTTCGCTCAGGGCACCTGCTTTTTGTATCAGGAATTGGAGGGTGGTATCCGGAGCGCCGAGCTGAACCGGGGGATATCAAAGTTCAGATCAAAAGTATCCTGGATACCTTAAAGGAAGTGCTTGAAGGAGCAGGGTCTTCAATGGCAAATGCCCTTAAAGTACACATGACGGTAGTTGAACCGAATAAAAATATCGCCGCGCTAAACGAAGCCTACCGTGGATATTTTCCTGATCCCGCTCCGGTAAGGTCGTATACAGGCACCAGTGCCGATTTGATGGGCAGAAGTGGGGTGCTGGTTCAGCTGGATTGCATAGCGTACGTGGACTAGGTTAGTATCTAGAATCAAGTATCAAGAATCAAGAATCAAGACCAGGGCGGTTTAACGACCAAAGGGCACGTAAGAGTTAATGCTTATTATATACCTCAGCGTAGGAAGAGCGTAGGACGGAGCCGGCTTAGTGAGGTCTTAATCAGTCCTAGACTTTAGTTTCACCGCTCATAGAAGATTCTAGTTGCTTTTTATGATAAAAGGCCTTCCAATAGTCCTGAAAGGCCCTTTATGTTATGTGACATTAACTGCTTTGCTTCAGACTTCCGACTTCTGTCCTCAGTCTTCAGACCTCAAATTAATTCCCCGCCACCTGATAGGTATTTACATACGCAGCAAGTTCGTCCTTACTAGCTTGTAGTTTGAACAGATCATTTAATTGTGTAAAGTTCGCAGGGTCAGTAATGCTTCTGTAAGACAACTTGGCTAACTCCAGGCGGTTTGGCTCTGAGTTGATTAAGCCGATAAGTTGTTTAACCTGAGCAGTGGTAAAGAAGTTATTCGGGTTAGCAAATATATCTCTCTCTGCCTGAACTTTAAGTAATTGCAATAGGTTACTTCTGACGGTTAATACCAGGACACTAAAGTCACTGTTTGACATTGGTGTTCTAACACCCGCATTTGCCGATACTCCGGTTTGTGCTGAAGCATAGTTGTTAAATTCGGTTCTGTAGGTAGCATTGGTAAATAAATCGCCGAGCTGATAGAAAACGGCAGGGTCCATAACAGAACGGAATGATTGCTTAGCTAACTCCAACCTGTCGTATTCTGATGTTACAACAGTCAGCAATTGCCTGATTTGTGCCGTGCTGAAATAGTTGTTTGTATTTATAAAAACATCTCTTACTGCGTCAGTTTTAAGTGCCTGCGAATATTTAGCCTGGATGTTGTTCATCAGGATATTGAAGTTGGCAGCTGACATTTGAGCTTTCACTCCTGTATTAACTACTACTCCACCTTTTGAGATTACAAAGTCGTTGAACTCCGTACGGTTTGCGGTGCTCGCAAAAACATCATATAAGGTACCAAAGTTATTTACATCACTTACGGCAGGATATGATAACTTAACCAGTTCCATCCTGTCTGTTTCAGAAGTAACCGCTCCAAGCAATTGTCTTACCTGGGTGGTTGTATAGTAGTTGTTGGTATTTACAAATGCATCCCTAACAGCTTCAGTCTTCAAGGCTTGTGACCATTTAGCCTGTATATTCTGCATCAAAATATTGAAGTTGCTCGAAGTTATCAGCGTTCTTACGCCGGTATTGACGGCAACACCACCCTTTGCGACAACAAACTCGTTAAATTCAGTACGGTTTGCAGTGCTGGCGAATACATCATACAAACCTGGAAAATTATTTGTATCAGACACTACGGGATAAGCTAGTTTTATCAGATCCATCCGGTCAGTTTCTGAAGAAACAAGTCCCATTAATTGTCTTACCTGTGTTGAAGTATAGTAATAATTACTATTTACCAGAGCTTCTCTAATCGCTTCACCTTTTAACGATTGTGACCATTTGTTTTTGACGTTGGTTACCAGGGTGTTAAAGTTTGCATCTGTAATTGCAACACGAGTAGCAGGATCAGCAGTTACATCGCCTTTTGCCTGAACATACGCAGCGAATTCATTCCTTCTGGACGTACTGGTGAATATATTGCCAATAGCAGCATAATTCTGCGGGTCTGTTACCGTAGAGTAAGCAAGTTTAGCAAGGTCCAGCTTATCGCTCTCAGAGGTCACCATAACCAGTAATTGTCTAACCTGCGCGCTAGTGAAATGATTGTTGGTATTTATAAAAGCGTCCCGCACTCTTTCAGCTCTTACAGCCTGGGAGTTTTGTGCCTGTATACTTTGCTTTAAATTGTTAAAAGCAACGGTTGCCATGGGTGCAGAAGTTCCCGGGTTCATTCCTTCAGACATATCTTCACTGAATGCTACAGAACCATTAGCCCGAACTGTAATATTCATTTCATAACCTTCTCTCAGCACGAAGTTATTGGAATAGATAAGTGTGTTCTGGGTGCTGGCGTTAGTAGCTATGCTGTTATTTCTCAGTTTGTATACCTTCAATGCCCGGTTACCAGTAAGAATGTTGTTTACAGCTATTTTATATACTGTTGCACTATTATTCGTGTTAGTATTTGAAAAATAACGCCTATCGTCAATCCGAACCTCGTAATTGTTGGTAGTCTTGGTAATACCCCGGAATATAATATTCACAGTGCTGGTGGTTTGTGCGATCCCTGGAATTGCAAGGAAGCAAACCATTATGGTACTTAATAACGTTTTCATTGGTCTAATTTGTTTTAGTATTAGTTAGTTGGGGTATAGATAGCAATATCCTTGCCAGTTGGGAAGTTCTACCGTTGAGGGCGCGGAGATATGCGCAGGGAGCGCAGAGCTAAGTTTTTATCTCACAAATAAATACCGTACTAGTTACCACCTTGCAGTGCATGACCCTCGCGACCTTTAGGTGTACTATGCGGTCTTTGCAATAAGATGAGTATGTTATGTAATTAGGATTTGGGTCAATGCAGGATCTCCGCCACATGCGCGCGGATATTCTCACCCATTTTCTCAATCGGGAGATCATCAGGGTCAACACCAAATGGATCTTCGATAGACTCGGCAATCAGTTCGAGGGATGCCATTACATAGAATATGAATGGTACAGCTGCAATTACAAAGTACCCCATTGAAGAAACGTACCCAACCGGGAGAGTGATCACATATATAAAAATGAATTTCTTAATGAATGAGCTGTATGACATGGGGATTGGAGTGTTCTTAATTCGTTCACAGGCACCGCAAATGTCTGTAAATGCCGTCAGCTCGTTATTTATCACGATCATTTGGTCACCGCTGATAATGTCTCCTTTGTAAAGGTTATTCGCGCGCTCTACGATCATCGAGGCAACCTGGTTAGGCCCATGCTTTTGCTCGTCCAGGGATTCAAATTCAGGGTGCTCCACTTCGTCCAGCATGAAACGCGTTTTATTTGCACGCAGGTGGGCAAACAGCGTATCAGCAAATAAAGGTATACTCTTTCTGAAAAAGCTGCGGTTAACCTTGTCGTCTTTATCGAGCATGGCATTCATCTTTATAGCAAGGTTACGGCTTGAATTGGTGAGGGAGCCCCATTGTTTCCTCGCTTCCCACCAGCGGTCGTAGGCAGTATTGGTTCGGAATACGAGGAGTATCGACATCACAAAACCTAGCAGGTTATGTACAAGTGTTACGTTTTTAATCCAACTGATCTCCGAAAGTTTAAGATACTCCAGCTCCCAATAGGCGATTGCTGCGGAATAAAGTGCCAGTGCTAATAGCAGAGGAAATAATTTCCGCGCGGTATCTGAACGATGCAGCGAAAAGGTAGAGTGGATCCAATCTTTTGGATTATAGACGATCATGCAACAAACTTAGTGAAATGAGATTAAACAGGAAACTTACGGCAAAAAACGGTGTTATAAGATAATTGCAGATCGCTCGTTATTAAGTTAATAAACCAATTATATGAAAAAGATAGTGCTGTCGCTTTTACTATGTTCTCAGTTTGCCTTTGCACAGCAGACTAACCAGTGTGGGATTTTAATTCCGCCACCATCACTCATAAATAATTTTCTGAACGTGTATGAGGCTGGGGCATATGTACGGACGATCCTTGATAGTGTAAACTGGCAGAAAAATTTCACCCTGCAGGAGCAGACCGGTATTAATAATGCTTATGCGACAATTATAAATAACAGGCGATTTATCATCTATGATAACAGATTCCTGACTGCTCTGGATCAGTATTCAAATACCAAGTGGGCTTCAATTAGCGTGTTAGCTCACGAGATTGGCCATCACTACGAAAATCACCTTGTATCCGGCAACGGAAGTACTCCAGCTAAAGAGCTTGAAGCTGATTACTTCTCTGGTTACGCTTTGGCCAAGATAGGTGCGAGTCTCAGCGATGCGACAGCGGCGATGTCGAAGATATCTCCTGTTCAGGGAAACTCGAGCCACCCGGGAAGAGCCGCACGGGTGGATGCCATTCAGAAAGGCTGGTACTATGCCAAAGGAGTCAATACTACAGCAACCACAAAAGCACGCCCGCCGGTGCCGCAACCGCAACAAAACCCACCACCGCCTGCCGCTGAAAGCGGATGGATCAATCTATCTTTATATGGCAATAACGCGATGACGGTATATCTTTCAGATGACGGCCGGAACTTTAGTCCGGTTGCGATGAAAACCACCCAGCCCTTTGTGTTTAAATATGAGATCTATAACTACGGGTTTTTGAGACTGGTAAACAGCCCGAATGCTGTAACCTACAAATTGATGCACAATAAAGATTACTCGATCATCTGGAACAGGAAGACGAATAACTGGACGGTTGTTGAGGTTAAATAGTAGTAAGTACTAAGCAGTAAGTATCAGGTATTAAGTATCAGGTATTAAATATCAAGATTATGCCATGGTATAATGGGGATTTCCCGCCACCATATAAGAACCAGCCAGTGAAGCTCAGAAACAAGGCGGTTGAAATTGCCAATGCGCTTTTGGAGGAAGGGGCTGAAGAGGGGATTGCTATCGCCACTGGCCTTAAGCGGGCGAGGGAGTTTTTTATGAGAGAAAAGAGTAATAAAAAAGCAAAAAACAAAGAATAAAGACGGGAAGTATAGTTCACGCCAAAGCGTAATCTTGTAAATCCGCAATCCTATATCCTAGTCAGTTCTCCAGTAAATATCCCTGTGGATACTCGAAATCTTTTACCGCCAACTTCATGGGTGTAATTTTCTGTGCAACTACTGTCCAGATGTATCCTTCCTTGGGGTAAGTTATGATGTACTTTAGTGATAATGCTCCGCCTGTGGCTTCAAGGTAAGCGTTGAAGTCGCCGAAGTTATGTTTAGAGAATCCTTTATAATCAATGCGAAGTTCAGGTGTGTAATAATATATGGTGCTGGTATTATCAGTTTCAACTTGAATCCCCTCGCAATCATATCCCAGAATTTTTTCCTTTTTGTCGAGCCTGGTTATTTTATATTGCTGTGATGACCTGTAAAGGCCATCGATGCGGCGTGCAGTTTTGTTGTTATCAAATCCGTAATAGGTATTGGTTCGGCCGTTATAAAGCTGTATGATATTATTGGACTCGTCGTAGGATTTATAGTTGCTGTCGTTTACAAAGTAATGCTGCTCTAGTCCTAACTTTGTTCCGAGCTTATCGGTGATATCGTTTCCCTGCAGATCCGTGAATGAGTATTTATACTGAATCTTTCCCGTAAATTTAGAAGAGCCGGGGATTGCAGAACTACAAAAAAAGGCTAAAGCCAGTAATAGAAGACAGTTTTTCAAGATATGAGAGCTTGACCTAAAGTAGCTAATATCGAAGGAATTGGCAAGTTTATCTTCGACATGTAGCCCCCGGAATTTAATATCAGGAGTAACCAGATATTCAATTACAAGAATTAAAATAGTTAGGTAGCAAATTCTGAAAGCAGTCCAGCAGAATGCTGATCAAGATATAACTCGCAACTCCCATGCTGTTGTAAAATACTGGAGGGGTACATGTTACTAACTTCCTGTTCCACACAGTTCCTCACGGCCTCAGCCTTTCGTTTATCAGGAACCGAACAGATAATGTGTTTTGATTTCATGATTTGACGTACCGACATACTGATTGCCTGAGCAGGAACTTCGTCAATAGTCTTAAACCAACCCTCGCCAAGCTGCTGCTGACGGCATTGTGCATCGAGGTTAACAACCATGTAGGGTTCTTCTGTCTCAAAGTCAGCAGGCGGATCATTAAAAGCCAAATGACCATTCTCGCCGATACCGACCAATGCTACATCGATTGGGTTCCGAGTTATCAAATCACCCAGGCGCCGGCATTCTGTTTCAGCGTCAGTTTCACCGTCAACAAGATGTACCGCCTTTAAAGGCCCTACATTGGCAAGAAACCTCTCTTTCAGATACTTTCTAAAACTTGCCGGGTGAGACTCGGGTAAACCAATATACTCGTCGAGGTGGAACATAGTTACCTTACTCCAGTCTACATCTTCTTGTATGAGTTGATTGAGTGTTTCAAACTGGCTTGCCCCGGTCGCGAGGATAATATTTGCTTTGCCGGAATCGGAAATTGATTTTCGTATTAATTGTGCGGCTGTTTTTCCGGCAGCTAGACCAAGTTCGAGCGGGTTGGCTTTGATTATGATATCCATGGAGGGAAGTTACAGGTTTGCGGCAAGTTTCCAGCAAATTAATATCTATCCGTGAGGGGTATTTAAATCCTTTTAGCTTTAGGAACTAATTCTCATCAGGTATAGTAAACCAAAATGTGCTTCCGTTGCCAATCTGGCTTTCTACCCCAATTTCACCACCGTGTTGCCTGATAATCTCTGAACAAATGTATAAGCCAATACCAAGCCCACTATATTTTGAACCGGAATGGTCGGCACGCCAGTATCGGTCGAATAAGCGGGTCTGATGTTCAGGCGGAATCCCTGGACCAAAATCCTGAACTGATATTTTGGTGCTGTGCTCCAACTTTTCGACATGAAGGATTATCTGGCCTGATCCCGGGGCATATTTAACTGCATTGTTCACGAAATTAACAATTACCTGATCTATGCGATGCTCATCGGCATAAAGAATCACATCCTTATCACCCGTCGTGATCAGGTCATACTTTCCGCCAAAGCGTATATGGTTACAACAAACGTCAAGCATCTCCGCAACGTTGAAAAGGGTTTTATTCAGTCGTAGGTGTCCCTCTTTAAACTGGTGCATGTTCAGCAGATCTTCCACCATCATTTCCAGCTTATCCATGCTATTATTTGATGCCTCAACTAAGCGGGGTATAAGCTGACTGTTTGGGTTGTTTTTCAGCCTGTCAAGCATTTGTAGATTAGCTTTTAAACTGGTAATTGGTGTTTTGAGCTCATGGCTGGCAATACCGATAAAATCATCTTTTCGCTGCTCAAACTCCTTGCGCTCGGTAATCAGTAATGTGACACCAATCATACGGTTTGCACCGGTTTCTCGATCCTTCATTAACTTACCCGATGCGCTTATCCAATGTCTTGAGCTATCCGGCCAAAGGATTTCGTATTCGGCAATATATGTTTTGTTGTTTTTGACTGCATCGTTAATTTTCTCCTGAACATAGTCACGGTAATCTGGAAGTATGGAATTTAAAAACTCTTTAAAATCGAACTGAGCATCGGGTGTCAGCCCGAAGTTCTGTTTACATAGTGGAGTGCAAATCATTCTTCCTGTCTCGAGGTTCAGATTATATGACCCGAGTCGGCCCGCCTCTAAAGCCAGATCAAGTCGGTCCATACTCTCTTTCACTTCATCGTGTGCAACAGCCAGTCGGTTTTGACTTAATGCAAGATCTTCCAATGTAGAGCTTAATTCTTCGTTCGTGGAAGTCATCTCCTCATTAATCGCCGTGAGTTCTTCATTTACTTCCTGCTGGCGGGCTATTTCGGTTAAGGACGACAATCTTAACTCCACTTCATCCATGACTATTTTTGCCATACCGGACAGGATCTTCTGCTCATCTTCACCAAAAGATCGGGGCTGTTTGTCTATTATACAGAGTGTTCCAATGAGGAAACCATCGTGTGTAGTTAGAGGGGCACCTGCGTAAAACTTTAAACCGAATGAGCCGGTGACATTCGGATTAGTCAGAAGGCAGGGTTCATCTCCGGCATTCTCGAAAACAGTCACGTCAGGTTTCAGAACTGCCAATGAGCATAAGCTAACGCCGCGTGAAGTCTTCTTTGCGTTGCCCATTCCCACATTGGCTTTAAAATAAACTTCCTCTTTATCAACCAGGGAAATTAATGAGATTGGAACATTAAATATCTGTGTGCACAACCGGGCAACATTGTCAAATGCATCTTCTGGTGGTGTATCCAGAATCTGGTAGCGGCGTAATGCGCCTATCCGTTTTACATCATTATCAGGGATAATGTTAATTCCAAAGGTATTCTCCATTGCGTTTATATAAGCAAAAACGCTAAATATAGTTTTAATTACTTTTTCATAACAGATGGCACAACTTGCTGGAATGGGATTACTTATGCCGGTATTAAGTAACAAAAGTTTATCTTTTACGATAATAATTCTGCCTATTTCAAAGGCGCGATTTGAGGGATTTTACCCGATATTTAAAGCTAGAAACATTAATCATGATCGATCTATCCACTCTGCAAGAAAAAGAAGTAATTAAGGGATTCCTAGGAAGGTTTGTCCATACACCAACCATGACATTGGGTTACTGGAATATCTCCTCGGGTGCAATCTTACCGGCACACAGCCATGTACACGAACAAGTTACTCAGGTAGAAGAAGGTGAATTTGAACTTACTGTTGATGGGATCACGAATGTCTACACAAGGGGCATGGTGGCTGTAATACCTCCCAATATTGTCCACAGCGGTAGGGCACTAACCGACTGTAAGGTGTTTGATATTTTCCATCCGGTGAGAGAGGATTATAAGGCTTTGTAACCTTATTTAGCCAAATCTAACCTTCAGCATAGGATATTTCCCTTTAGCAAAACTGACTTACACCTTCATAGTCGATCCGGGTCGTTATGTCGTTTCTGTCGGACTGAACTTTACTTGAATTCACGTCTTTGCTGACAGTATAGGCCGCCATTTCTTCATCAGCATGGGGTTGCATTAAGTCGATGATACTTTGACGGGGTAGAGTAGGATCGATCCAGGTATCGACATCAGATTGCTTCAAAATTAAAGGCATACGCTGTTTCACGTTATGGATCTGGGTCATTAGTTCATTCGATGGCGTAGTGATAATCGAAAAGGTTTTTATGGTCTCATCCGTATCTTTATTTTTCCATGAACTATAAATACCTCCTACCAAAAAGTAATCAGAGTTTCGCGGGTATATGAAGTACGGATATTTTACTCCATCAATATCCCTGCTTTCGTAAAAACCGGTCAATGGGATAACACAGCGCTTAGAGCTGATGGAAGTTTTGAAAGAGGCCAGGTCAAATATGGTTTCAGACTTTGCATTCAGTGTATTGTTGCTCAGTTTCCTGGCATCAGAAGTCGTCTTTACCCAAAACGGAATGAGTCCCCAGTTAAATAGATGCAGCGCGTCCACACCCTCAATGTTAGCTATTACGGCGAAGTTTTTATGACTAAATCCGTTCGAATGATGCTGTTCTTCATAGCTCTCGGTATTGATCATTGTTCGTTTAAAGTCATTCTGCAGCTTTTTTGCCGAAGCTTTTTGTTGGGCATGGTAACACATCTTCTGTTATTTATTGCTTTTTTATCATGCCAACTTAGGGCGGGTTAAAAGGCTATCCTAACGATTGGGGTAAATTTGTTTCTCGATAAGACTAATTTACAAAATTATCCAGGCTGAAAAGTCATTTTGTACAGTCATCCCGAAAGTTTATGATGCAACAGATTTGTATTCATAAAAAAGCCGCAAGCGTGGAACTTGCGGCGGTATGATTATTCGATATATGATCAGGCATCAACTGACACCCGATGGCTATTTTTCTATAATAAAGCTGCTTAGGTTTACAAATTGTTCAACCCTCTTGGAAATCTGAGCCTTTGTAAGATCTTTAATCTTTTCAGTGCCAAATTTCTCAACACAGAATGAAGCTAATGCAGAGCCATAGATGATTGCGTTCTTCATGCTCGCGAAGTTTATCGTGCCTACCTGAGCAAGGTATCCAATGAATCCGCCCGCAAATGTATCACCCGCGCCCGTCGGGTCGAATACTTCTGCCAAAGGCAAAGCCGGTGCAGAGAAAATAAGGTCATCATGGAATAAAAGTGCTCCGTGCTCACCTTTTTTAATGATCAGATACTTTGGTCCCATCTTTAATATTTTCTTGGCCGCTTTAACTAAGGAGTACTCGCCTGAAAGCTGACGTGCTTCGGCATCATTAATCGTTAAGACATCAATGTTTTTGATAACTCCCAACAGATCATCCAGAGCAATATCCATCCAAAAGTTCATGGTGTCCAAGACGATCAGTTTAGGACGTTTTTTAAGTCGACTGATAACGGTTTGCTGAACCTGTGGAGTTAAATTTCCCAGCATCAGGTACTCACAATCCTGGTAACTGTCTGGTATGATCGGATCGAAATCCGCTAGCACATTAAGCTCTGTTACCAGCGTGTCACGGCTATTCATGTCGTTATGATATTTGCCAGACCAGAAAAACGACTTCTCACCTTTCTTTATCTGAAGGCCTTCTGTGTCGATACCGTGATCGTTAAAGCTTTTGATATCACCGGCATGGAAATCTTCGCCGACTACACCGACGATCTTAACCTTGTTATAGAAGTATGAAGCTGCAAGGCTCGCATAGGTAGCCGCGCCACCCACAATTTTCTCTGTTTTCCCGAAAGGAGTTTCAATTGCATCGAAGGCAACGGTACCAATTATTATAAGGCTCATATTTATTTTAAAAAATTTTGATGCAAATATTGGATTAATAATTTAAAATCCCGAATATTGCACTCCCGAAAGGGAGAAACGTATACTCGTTTCTAAAACCGGAGACCATGATAATGGTCTGAGAAATTCCCGAGTAGCTCAGCCGGTTAGAGCATCTGACTGTTAATCAGAGGGTCGCTGGTTCGAGCCCAGCCTCGGGAGCAAAATGAAAGCCTTACAGAGATGTAAGGCTTTTTCTTTTTAAGACTTTTCGTAGCGACATGGATTAGGACATTTGTATTTGTTCCTGCACTTGCGGCATTAATCAGAGGGTGGCTGGTTCTCCCGTATCTACGGGATCGGAAGCAAAATGAAAGCCTTACAGAGATGTAAGGTTTTTTCGTTTCAAGGATTTTCTTAGCGACGTGGATAAGGTCATCGGTATCCAGTCCCGCACGTGTGGGATTAATCAGAGAGTGGCTCGTTCGAGGCCCAACTCGGGAGATTGTTTAAAGGCAATTCAGCATCACCTTGTCATTAGGCATGTTCACCGCCTTCAATAGCGCTAATCTTATCATTAATGAGTCGAACCATTCCGTCTAATTCATCAGCGCATTTACCAATCAAATTAATAAACTCTTCCTTTTCGGATGGGTCGGCAGATTCTCTTATCAGGTCCATTAAGCCCAGGATCGAAGCGACCGGCCGACGGACTTCGTGCGAACTGGTCCATGATATTTCCCTCAGGACAGTATTTTGCCGAAGAATTTCGTTTTCGTACGCAACACGATTGGTGATATCACGGAAATTACAGACGATCGCATTGATGTGCTCATCAGCTAGTAAATTCGTGAAAAGGCATTCTAGCCAAATGTAATTCCCGTCCCGGTGAAGTGATCGATAGACAATAATTACGGGCAGAGCCGGATTTTGAACCATTTTTTCGAAGGAATCTTGCACCCTTTCCCTGTCTTCCGGGTGAATGTGAGCATTGATATCCTTGTCAATGTTCAGCTCATTACTCCACCCAATGATGCGTGTAGCAGATGGACTATTATAGAAAACCCTAAATTCCCTGTCTAACAAGGTAATGCCATCATGACTATGTTCAATGAGTTTGCGAAAGCGCAGCTCATTTGCCACAACGCGGCTCGTTTGTTGTCTAACACGTTGTTCGAGTTCTCGATGCATTGCCTCACGCTGTTCCTCGATTATTTTACGCTCAGTTTGGTCACGGGTCATTTTCGCAAATCCCACATGCTTGCCGTCATGATATAAGGGAGTAAAAACGATATTAGCCCAAAAGCGTGAACTGTTTCTCCTGATACGCCAGCCCTCACTTTCATAAATACCATTTTGAAGTGCAGCGTCGAGATTGTGTTGAGGTAAATTGCTCAAGATGTCTTCGGGCAAATAGAAAGTAGAAATATGCTTGCCAACAATATCTTCTTCTTTATAACCTTTAATTCTTTCTGCTCCAGCGTTCCAGGTGAGAACATAGCCCTGGGGATCGATCATAAAAATTGCGTATTCTTTAACACTGGCAATGAATAATTTGAACAGCGTCTGATCTACAACAGGAGCTTTGTTGGTAATAGTCTGCATGGTTCCCAGAGGTAATTTGCTTAAGCAAGTTAATATTTCTCCAATACTTTATTATCAATATAACGAATTCTCTTACATCATTTTGTACTAGAATCCTTTTTTTCTCCTGGTCCCGGATGCAGGCTTCACCTCGAATGCCTATAATCGAGGCAGATAAACATGGTTCATGGGAATGAATAATCCCTGAACTCTTAGAGAAGGCAGCATAGTGAATACATCCGACTAATCCTTCAGAAAGTTCTTTCAAAATAAAATTTAGATTTGGAATATTCATTCCAATTTCTCACCTTTGTCCTGTGGATAAGAAAGAACAGATAATCCTTGCTGCCATGCGTTTGTTAACCGAACGCGGGGTTCAGGCAACCCCCATGTCGGCTATTGCGAAAGCTGCTAACACCGGTATGGGCACGATTTACAATTATTTCGCGACTAAAGAAGAACTGATCAACGCGATTTATCTCTACATCAAACGGTCCGAAATTCACCTGGTTGCCAAAGCACTGGAATCGGATTCTTCGCTTAAATCCCGCTTCTTTAGCTTTTACACAGCGTTTATAAGTTTCTATTTCAAATACCCTGAAAGTTTTGCTTTTATGGATCAGTTCCACAGTTCTCCAATTATTACTCAGTCGACTCGTGATGCCGGACAGGCTGATTTTATGCCAGTCATATCACTTATTCAGCAGGGGCAACAGGACGGGATCATTAAAAACATGGATCTGGATGCGCTACTGCATTTCCTGGCTGGAACTATTACTACCTATGTACGATGGGTGAAGGGCAGTGGGAAAGATAATGATCAGGCTTTGGTTGATCAGCAGCTTCGCCTGGTGTGGGATGCAATAAAAGAGTAAAAAAATTTAACATAGTATGGAATGAACGTTCAGTCCATTAGACAAAACATTATGAAGAAATTAAAAGTGATTATTACAGGTGCTACGGGAATGGTTGGTGAAGGGGTATTGCTACATTGCCTGCAAAGCGAAGAGATCGAAAAGGTGCTAATGATCAACCGTAAGTCATACAAATTTTCCCATCCTAAGTTACGCGAGCTCTTGGTTCCTGACTTTAATAATTTGGCGGATTATAGCGAGCAGCTGACAGGATTCGACGCGTGCTTTTATTGCGCCGGGGTAAGTTCTCTGGGGATGAAGGAAGCTGAATACACCCGTATTACATATACTACTACCCTCAATTTTGCAAAGGTGCTATATGCCTTAAATCCGCAAATGATCTTCAATTTTGTAACCGGTACTCTCACCAAAACCAATGGTTCTCAAATGTGGCAGCGCGTAAAGGGCAAAACCGAAGAGGATCTGATGGCAATAGGTTTTAAGGGCCAGTATAATTTCCGACCAGGTTTGATGAAGCCGGTTGCCGGACAGCGAAACGTTAAGGGTTTTTTCAAACCCGTTATTGCAGTCCTCTCCATTCTGATCCCGAATCAGACACTTACATTACATCAGGTCGGCGAAGCAATGATCCACACGATTACAAAAGGCTACGACAAGCAGGTGCTGGAAATCAGCGATATAAAAACACTGGCAATTTAATTCAGACAAACTGTAAACGTCCCTGGTCCCTATTCTTTGTCCGAATTTACATTCCATGAAGCGAGTTTATAAAATATTGAAATACATTATGATCACATTAATTTCACTGGTGGCTCTGTTGAGCCTGGTTACCTTCTTATTCCTGCAGCACCCTCAGTTTCGCCAGGCGGAATCAACCGGGCGTTTTGAGCGGATTAAACAATCCAAGCACTACAAGGATGGTGCTTTCGCGAACCTTAGCTTTACTCCTAATCTCACGGAAGGCTATTCGATGACAGGCGTTCTTTATGACTTCATTTTTAACAAGAACCCGAGGAAAAAGCCATCAAAGGCGATACCGCATGTACAAACCGATCTGAAAAGCCTACCTGCCGACAGCAATGTGGTGATCTGGTTCGGGCACTCGTCCTATTACATGCAGGTCGACGGCCTCAAAATCCTGGTCGACCCGGTATTTAGCGGTAATGCATCCCCATTACCGGGTACAACCAAAGCTTTTGAGGGGACGAACACCTATGGCGTAAAAGATCTTCCAGAAATTGATTATTTGCTGATCAGTCACGACCATTACGACCACCTCGATTATAAAACTATAAAAGAATTGAAGGGAAAAGTTAAGCATGTGATCTGCGGTCTCGGAGTAGGTGCCTATTTTGAGCAATGGGGATATAATGCGGAAATCATTTCAGAACGTGATTGGAATGAAACCATCGATCTGACAAACGGTATCAAGATCCATACGCTAACAGCACGCCACTTCAGCGGCCGCACCTTTAAACGCAATAATACCCTGTGGCTGGCTTATCTGCTGGAAACTCCTGAGCAAAAGATCTTCATTGGAGGTGATGGCGGTTACGATAAACACTTTGCTGAGATTGGAAAGCGCTTTGGTTCGATCGATTTAGCTATACTGGAAAATGGCCAATATAATGTCGCCTGGCGAGCCATTCATTGCCTTCCGGAAGAAGTTGTCCAAGCTGCGAAGGATCTGAATGCTAAACGGGTGATGCCAGTGCATTCAGGCAAGTTCTCCCTGGCCCAGCATAGCTGGGATGAGCCGCTTAATGAAGTGTCGCGTTTGAGTAAAGAGGCGAACATCCCATTGGTTACACCAACTATTGGTGAGGTGGTTTGGATGGAAGATGAGGGGCAAGTGTTTAGGGAATGGTGGAAGGGAGTGGAGAATTGAGGTTGGGAGTGGAGAATTAGAGCGTGAAATAGTATTGGCTCTGGCCGTTCGCAATTGCCATGCTCAATGGATTATGCTCATTGCACCTTCTCTGAATAATATTTCTCAAATATTATATTCCTCTCTTCGGGGAGCCTAGTAACTGACAGGTGGAAACACACAACACTTTTCTAAAAACCGCACGAAAACCGCAAAATTTATCTCATCTCTCGGGTACTCTCTAAATACTGCTTTAACACTGAGATCACACTCTCTAAGTACTGAGATAAGAACTCAGTGTGGCTGCAATCTTTTGCTGTTTTGATAGAAGTTTAGTGATTTTTGCTGTTTTTTGCGCCCCCTGAAAAACATGCTGTTTAATGGTTTTAAAAATGGATGGCAAGCGGGTGAATTAGTTGCCACTTTTCTCACGCAAAAGACCAAAATTCTAAGCTCATCTTCTCGTTTTGCTTGATGCCACAGAAAATCTATAACTAATTAATAATCAGAGATATAAATATCATTAAATCCTCAAAAATCTGTCTTTTTTTCTTGTGATTATCAATCGTTTTTTGTATCTTATAAGGTGCAGGATTGCCTGCTCGTTCTTTGAAATCTTGGAATTTTATCACCTTAAGGGAGGTGCATTTATCATAAGGCGAAAGCCTTTCTATCATATTTGAAAGCACCGGATGTTTCCGGAAACTTCCGGTGCTTTTCAAGATTACCTTACTCTTATTTATAATTATTCTAAATAATTTGCATTTGTCAGATGACTCTCTTTTCTTTGTCGCTGTTTATAATCAATCTAAATAAGAAAATGAGAAAGATACTTTTACTTTTATTATGCGTAATCACACTGGGGGTAGATTCCCTCACAGCTCAGCAGCTCTTAGGTGAGCTTCGCGGCAAAATCACCACGTCCGATGGACTTCCTGCAGGATTTGTTTCTATTGGGATCAAAGGATTAAATACGGGCACCCTTTCTAAAGAGGACGGAACCTACAGGTTAGTCAGGTTAAGACCCGGAAGATACACCATCAAGGTAAGCGCTCTTGGCCTGGAAGCACGTGAACAGGAAGTTACCGTTCAGGCGGGTAAAACCATTCAGACAGACTTTGTATTGACTGAGAATGCCCAGCGCTTGAAGGAGATTGTCGTTACCGGATTTCAAAAGCCCTATAACACTGATGTTCCTTCATCAAGCTTAAGGCTCAATCAGCCGCTAAAGGAAGTTCCTCAAAATATACAGGTAGTTACCTCGGGTACCTTGTCTGATCAGCAGGTCATCAGCATGAGCGATAACCTGATCAGAAACGTCAGTGGTGCTACCCGGCTTGAGCACTGGGGCGATATGTACACCAATATCACCATGCGGGGCTCGCAGATCCAGGCGTTCAGAAATGGTTTCAATGTGGTGAGTTCTTTCTGGGGGCCCCTTACCGAAGACATGAGTTTTGTTGACCGCATTGAATTTGTTAAAGGCCCTGCGGGCTTTATGCTCTCTCAGGGTGATCCAAGCGGATTGTATAATGTAGTTACTAAAAAACCTACCGGCCAGACAAAGGGAGAAGCCAGTCTAACTCTTGGAAGCTACGATCTGTTTAGGACCGCGCTCGACCTTGACGGGAAGCTCAGCAAAAGCGGAAAGCTCTTGTATAGGCTCAATGTAGCTGCTCAGAACAAGGGATCGCACAGGGCTTATGAGTATAATAATCGCTACAGCTTTGCACCCGTGCTATCCTATCAGCTAGATGAGAAAACCAAGCTTACCGCTGAATACACCATGCAGTACGCTAAAATGTCAAATGTGGGCTCGTACTATGTATTTGGAACAAATGGCTATGCAACTCTTCCTGTTGGCTTCACCATGATGGCTCCCGGACTGGAACCAACCAGGATCAAAGACCATAGCGGATTGCTTTCACTGGAGCATGCTTTCAGCAGCAAGTGGAAACTGAATGCCCAGGCAAGTTATTTCAACTACGGGCAGGTTGGTTCATCCATGTGGCCTGTATCGGTTGCTGCAGACGGGAAAATAGTTAGAGGTCCCAGTATTTGGGATGCAAAGAGCGAAATGGCTATGGGTCAGATGTTTCTTACGGGAGATGTAACTACCGGAGCAGTACGTCACAGAATTCTGTCGGGATTAGACGTAGGTAAAAAAGATTACATGGCCGATTGGGGACAGTACCACAACCTTGACGAAGCAGGAGGGGAGTTTGATGTGAACAACCCGAATTATGGTGTTCCTAGTAATGGTTTTCCGGTATGGGATCGTTCAAAAGGCATTGAAGAGCGGGCTGTATTGGCTGGCGGCTTAATGGATCAGAGGTATACTGGATTGTACCTGCAGGATGAACTGGGCTTCCTGGAAAACAAGCTGAGGCTGACATTAGGCGGGCGCTATACCTTTGTTTCCCAATCATCCTGGGGTGGTGCAGCTATTGAAGCAAAGCATTTTACACCACGATTGGGGATCAGTGCATCAATTGATAATCAGACATCCATATATGGCTTATATGATCAGGCCTTTACGCCGCAAAACGGTCGTTTGGCAGGTGGCGGCGACGTGAAACCTATTACGGGAAACAATATTGAATTTGGAATAAAGAATGATTGGTTTGGAGGTTCATGGAATACAACCCTCGCAGCTTATCGAATACTTAAAAATAACGAGCTAACAGCGGATCCGAATAGTCCGCCAACCTCGGGTTTGAGTATCGTACTTGGTGAAAAGAAATCAGAAGGAATTGAATTCGACCTACGGGGCGAAGTGTTTAAAGGACTGAATCTGGTGGCAAATTATGCCTATACCAATGCGCGTGTCACTGAAGTTTCCCCAGGTGTTACCTCGGTAAGTGTGGGAGATGTGATACCAGGATATGCAAAACATGTAGTCAACAGCTGGCTCAACTACCGCATCCAGTCAGGCTTTTTAAAGGGTGCGGGAGCTTCGGCTGGCTTCACCTATCTCCTTGACCGGGCAACAGACACATGGAGTGATACCGATGTAAGGCTACCTGATTTCTTCAGGCTTGATGCCGGATTGACCTGGCAGAAGGACCGTATCAACATCACTGCTAATGCATTCAATGTGTTGGATAAGTACTTATATAGCGGCTCGTATTATACCTGGTTGAACGCCTTTTACTGGCAAACCGAAGCTCCGCGGAATTTCCGTATGAGCGTTGGCTACAAGTTCTAGTATGACTATCAGAAAGGCAATTGGAAAAGTTCACTTATGGCTCGGACTGGCGTCCGGGCTGTTTGTATGCTTTCTTGGAATTACAGGCTGTATCCTGGCATTTCAACGTGAGATTGAAGATGCGACGCAATCGTATCGGTTTACGGAAGTTCAAAAAAAGCAGGTACTTGCTCCATCTGCTTTAAAAGCAATCGCCGATAAGGAATTACCTGGCAAATCAGCACACAGCATTGGCTATGAGCCCGGCAGATCCTCCATGGCGGTTTATTACGATGCCCTTCCCGAAGAATATTATTATATAGTTTATCTGGATCCTTATAGCGGGAAAGTTCTTAAAGTAAAGAACATGGAAGATGACTTCTTTCGAATCGTCATTATGGGCCACTATTATCTCTGGCTTCCACCTGAGATCGGTCAGCCTGTACTTACAACCGCCACCCTTATCTTCCTGATCCTCATGATCAGCGGAATTATACTTTGGTGGCCGAAGCATAAGGCCGCAGTTAGACAGCGGTTTTCAATTAAATGGAATGCAAAGTGGAAGCGAGTCAATTACGATCTGCATAATGTTTTTGGTTTCTACATGACCTGGGTAGCCATCTTTGTTGCCTTAACTGGTATGGTGATGGGCTTTCAGTGGTTCAGAACTTCGGTGTACTGGGCTGCATCAGGCGGAAAGCCTTTAGTGGAATATTATGAGTCTTTTAGTAAGGCGCCCGCAACTAAGACCGAAGCGCCGATACCTGCGGTAGACAGGCTTTGGTACCAGGTGCAGCAAGAGTTTCCAGGCTTTGAGGGAAGCATTGAGATGCACCCTCCGGAGGATGATAAATCGGTACTTGAAGTGGCGATGAACCCCACTACAGATACGTACTGGCGCTACGACTACAGGTTCTTTGATCAGCATACTTTGCAGGAATTAAAAGTAGACCATGTGTACGGCAGGTTCGCAGATGCTACAGTTGCTGATAAATTACTTCGCATGAACTACGATATCCACGTTGGTGCAATAGGAGGACTTACAGGTAAGATCATTGCATTCTTTGCAAGTTTGATCGCAGCTAGTTTACCAGTGACCGGCTTTTTGATTTGGCTGGGTAGGAGAAGGAAAGCCAGACTCTCAACTTAGTTCAGTTGTTTTCAATCTGCCCACTAATAAACGCCAGTTCTTCAACAGTAAGGGCTTTGCCTTCTTTATTCTGCCACCTCCCGTTCTGATGCCGTTGAATGACAGATAATAAGTCTCCATCCTTTATGAGATGAAATTCGGAATGGTCAGTTTGGTGTTCAGCGAACACATCTATACGGTCACAGCTATGAAAAGACTGTGGGCAGGCAATTTCGAAGGAAGTCATTTAATTGAGCGTTAATGCTCAATGATAGTGAAATAAAGCTTACAGCGATAAGCAAGCGTGAAAAAGATATACACACTTTATCCACTAAGAGTATTTCGTACTAAGTAGCAAGTATCAAGTATCAAGTATCAAGATCGCCGTACCTGATGTGATAAAGGAGTGGTCAGCGGAAGAGAATGTTGCCGGACATAAGGGATTAATCAAAAAGCCCTGCAATTACAGAGCTTTTTAATCATTCCAAGTGTCGGAATCCCATCAGACTTCCGACCTCCGACATCTGGCTTCCGACCTCAGACCTTTACCCCCCATTCGAAACGTCATCGTTACTGATACCCCTCTTGTTCTTCTTGATGGCTTCCTTAAGTTTGCCAAAGCGATAGTTCAAACTTGTGCTTACGCCTCTGAAATACGTCTGGTTATTATCGGTTTGAGTGAAATTAGGTCCAAAGGACTCAACGCGGTTTGTTCTGTATTTGCTGAACGGATTATTTACGGAAGCTGAAAACGATAATTTATCCTTGACAATATCTTTGTTGGCACTGAGCGATGTAGCGATATACGCATTTGATGTTCCCTGAATGGATAAGTTAGGGCCATTTAAATAAGCGTTCCCGCCTAACCGCCAGCCTTTCTCCAGGCGATAGGTTGTGGATACAGAACCACCGTACATCAGTCCGCTATTCCTGATCTCTACATTATTTACCAGACCGCGTACTTGTCCGTGGATCAATCGCCCGTTAGCACTAAGCGACCATACTTTGTTGACTGGATAGTTTACATTAAAATCTGCTCCATAGGCCAGTGCCTTGCCAGTATTCCCAAAGCTGCTCCGCGTGATATTGGTTGCCGGATCGAATGCTGATGTCGGCATGATCATCGTTTTAATCCAGTTTACACGGAAAGAAGCATTGAACGATACCTTTTTAGACTTGTTGTAATTGATCCTGAAATCATTGCCCACCGACGGACGCAAATTAGGGTTTCCGGTTGTTTCAAAGCTTGGGTTTGAACGGTCAACAAAAGGGTTAAGCTGATAGATACCCGGACGTTGTATACGAAGCGAATACGCTACATTCAGACTGCTCCGGTCTTTGAATGTGCGGTTTACATTTATCGAAGGCGTAACATTGAAATAGTCCTGCTTAACCGATGATGCGGTAGAGATAAAGTCGGCATCTATAACTGTTTCCTCAATTCTCACACCTGCTTTGAATCCCCAATTCTTCAGATTGTACTGGTAACTATTATAAGCACCGAATACATTCTGGCTGTTATTAAAGTTGTTTGTACGTGACGGGTCGAGTTCAAAGAGTGAGTTACCTGAATTGAACGCCAGATATTGGAAATCACTGTTGTTTTTCCTCAAAATTCCTTTAACACCTGCTTCAATATTAAGCTTCTTGACAGGATGAACATAGTCAATCTGGAAGGTTTGCTCAGAGGCTTTACTTTCATTGAACTGCCTGTAATCGGGGGTAGCATAGTTCAGTCGGTTAGAAACACCAAGACTAGATTGTTGCTCATTATTAAACTCAAAGTAGCGGTAGGAGAAAGTCAGCAGTCGTGCTTTGTTTTTCTTAAAACCTAACTGATAATTTAAGGCACCATCCAATCCCCTTCCATGTCCGTTATTGACATTCGCCAGGTCATAAGTTTGCATAATCCCCCCTGAATTGTTGAGCAATGAATTCTGACTGCTTAAGCCATCTGAATTATTTCCATTGACGTTAAATTGAGCAGAGATCAGGTTAAGACTATCGATCTCATAGCTTAGCTCAGTTCCAAAGTATCCACTTTGATTGTCAGATTCTCGGCCATTGTTCTGACTTAAGCTTGTTGATGTACTTCCGGTTGTTGTTCTAACTATCGATGCTCGGGTGGCCGGCGAATGCGAGGCATTGGCACCACCGAATCCCGACATGCCGAACTTGCCTTGTTTAAAAGAAAATGAACCTCCCACGCCTGGGCCGCCTACTGGAAATCGGTGACTGGCATTTAGTGAAGCGTTGTAACCGTTATCTACTTTTTTGTTGGTAATGATATTTATGATACCAGCGATGCCTTCTGAATCGTATTTCGCAGGTGGATTGGTAATCACCTCAATACTTTGAATGGTTGATGCGGGCATACTTTTCAGGATGTTCTTCGCATCACGCTCCATCATGCTTGAAGGCTTACCGTTAATCAAAATTTTATATCCCGCCTGACCCTTTAACAGAATGTTGTCCTCGGCATCTACAGAAATAAGTGGTACTTTCCGCATCATATCAAGCACAGTATTGCTTTTGCTTTCCGGGTCAGCCTGAAGATCGTAAGAAATCTTGTCAACTTCCTGTTTGATAATGGGCTTATCAGCTACCACCACTACCGCTGCAAGCTGATTAACTTTTGGAGATATTAAAACAGTACCCAGGTCTGCTACCTGTTTCGTATTATCCGTAAGATCAACTGATAAAACTTTCGGGACATATTCTACACTGATAATTGTAACCGTGTATTTCCCGGCATTAAGTTTATCAAAGGCAAATTTGCCATCTTCTTTTGTGGCTAATGTCCTGACAACTTGCTTCGCCGCATTTTTTAAGCTTACAGTGATATAATCCGCAGGTTTTCTGCTCGCAGAATCACTTACAATTCCTTTAACAGAATATGCAGCCGGAGTTTGTTGAGCGTAGCCGTTCAACAATGCGAAGCTTAAGAGTATAAGGAGTAAAGATTTTAATTTCATAACCAATTGTGTTAAATGTGATGCTAAATAAAAGGACTCTTGTCTATTGAGTCAATACAAAGATATATAGTTAAGATATTACTATGCAATACATAGTATTGTTATTTTACGTAAATAATTTTATTAATCTGTATGTCAGTATATTAAATTATGCTTGCTAGAAATTTAGATCTTGTTTCTAAGCAGATTATCGAGAATTAAAGTTTAAACTTGCTAATAGGACTACCAGAAAGTTACCTAGGTTACTAAATGCAGAATTAGTTTAGGGTACAGAGTTGTAACTCCCCAAATTCAATTCCATGGGACAGTTAGGATTATAAAGTCGTACAGGAAAATATTAGGGCAAAGCCTTTTTTTCTTCTGGTATCTTATTTGTTGTGTTTCAATAACACCAGCTCTCAGCAACACCGATCTCTAAAAGAGATATCTTTTTCCTCTTATTCATCGTACTAGGATTATGCGTTTAAGAAGCCTGTGGATACCTATTATATTTCTCTTGCTGGGATTTTTCTGGGCGCTAACGAGTGAGCCATTAGTTAATTTCCTTTATTCCAATTACACTAGTGTTTCAGAATCCACTATCAGAACTTTAAACAGATTATACTTTGTTATCATAACTGGAATACTGCTCTTTTATTTAATCTGGAGACAACAGCGCAAGCGTGAAAGGTCTGATCAGCAGTATCGTGATCTTTTCTTTGCTAATCCGAATCCCATGGGAATTTACGAGTTAGAATCGTTGCAAATTATAGAAGTTAATAATGCAGCTATCAATAAATACGGCTACACCAGAAGTGAATTTCTAAATATGTCGATTATGGATATCCGTTCCGGCGAACAGGAGACACTTGTAAAGTCTATAGATTTCGTAGAGAGCCAGATTGCAGATGACCAGGTTTGGGAGCATAGACTGAAATCCGGAGAATTGATCACAGTCTCTGTTGCTTCACATCGATTGACGTTTAACGGTAAAAAGTGCAACATGGTAATGATTACTGATATAACCCCGATTATACGCGCTAAGCAGCAGTTAGAAACTGCTTATCGTGTAGAAAAGCAGCTTAATAAGGAACTCGATCATAATTTGAAACTGATCGAACGAAGTCACGAGGATAGCCGGAAAATGGGTGAGGTAATCGATAAGGTTAGTAATCTCATAATAATATTTGGTCCTGACGACACCATATCATGGGTCAACAAGGCATTTATTGATTTTACTGGTTATTCGCTGGAAGAATGTGTGGGAAAGAATCCTGGAAAGTTACTCACTGGTCCCGCAACAAGTCCTAAAACTCTTGCTACATTAATTCAAGCTTTAACCATCAGGAAGTTCGTTACTACAGATATTATAAACTATAAAAAAGATGGTACACCTTATTGGGCTGAGCTCAATATATCTCCCATTTTTGATCGTAATGGCGAGTTTGAGTTCTTCATATCCATTGAAACCGTTATAACAGATCGTATGGAAAAGCAGGAACGCCTCGACAGGCAGTATCAGGCTTTTCGGGAGATAGCCTGGACAAACTCCCACGAAACCCGCAAACCACTTGCAACACTTCTTAGTGTGGTGGACCTTATGAAGCATGCAGTTAGTGAAGCTGAACGTATCGAATACACAGCCATTATTGAGCAATGCTCTTTAGAACTTGATGAGATTATCAGGGACAGCGCATTGAAGATAAACAATCTTGAGGATGAGATGAACCCAGCATCGGAAAAGGAAGTAAAAATTGACACATGATTATCTTTTACACCCTAACATAAATACTAATATTTTTAGCATTATATTTGTGGTATTATTTCAATATGTATTTACCACAGACCAAAAAAGATATCATCAATCAGCTGCAAAAGAGCATTTTGCTGATGCAGGGGTTTACACCTCCTGTTTCTGCTGCGGCTGATTCTGTGGGTCTTGGTGCTATTGAAGCAGCATTTCCAAACGGAGTCTTTCCACGTGGTGCTATTCATGAATTTCTTAGTGCTGCACCGGAACAGGCAGCAGCTAATGGAGGCTTTATAAGCGGAATACTGAATACTCTTATGCAGCAAGGCGGGGCCTGTCTCTGGATCAGTATGTCGCGTACACTATTCCCACCTTCATTGAAAATTTTTGGTGTAGAGCCCGACCGACTCATCTTCGTTGACCTCAAACGTGAGAAGGACGTGTTATGGGCTATGGAAGAAGCACTGAAATGTAATGGACTGGCGGCAGTAATTGGAGAATTGAGTGAGATCAGCTTTACTCAGACACGCCGGTTGCAATTAGCGGCAGAACAAAGCCGGGTAACAGGTTTTGTATTACGGAGTAATCCCAAAAAGCTAAGTGCCACTGCTTGTGTGGCCCGATGGAATATTAGCTCTTTACCCAGCGAACTTGAAGAAGGGATGCCTGGGGTAGGTTTTCCGCGATGGACTGTAGAATTATTGAAAGTACGCAATGGTAATCCCGGAAGTTGGGGTATTGAATGGTCTGATGGGGGTTTTAGGTCTATACGTAGCCAACCAAAGGTAGCATTGCTGAAAAGGGAAAGACTCAAAGTCGGGTAATATGTCAAAGCGGTTTGTTGCGATATGGTTTCGTCATTTGCTGACGGATTGGCTTGCCCTCCGCCGGCCTGATCTCCGTAATCTGCCATTCGTTATAGCAATTAAAGACCACGGCCGTCTCCTGATTACTGCAACGAACAATCTGGCTGAAACTGAGGGGATTTATCCGGGTATGCTTGCTGCTGATGCAAAAGCACTCGTTCCTTCCCTGGAGATCATAGATGACATTCCCGGCAAAGGAAATAAACTATTAAAAGGTATTGGAGAATGGTGTATCAGATATACACCAATTATCATAATGGATCCATCTGATGGGCTTATTCTGGATATTTCAGGCTGTGCACACCTTTGGGGTGGTGAGCATGCTTACCTTCAAGAAATAATTTCCCGATTAAAAGGTAACGGTTACGACGTCCGTGCTGCCATAGCGGATACAATAGGAACTGCCTGGGCTGTAGCCCGCTTTGGGAAGATTAATCCCATAATTGGATTTAATCAGCAAGCCGAGGCATTGCTTTCTCTACCTCCTGCTGCATTACGACTTGAGTCTTCAGTTCTTGAACGTTTACAAAAGCTTGGGCTCAAAACCATCAGCAGCTTTATGACCATGCCACGCTCAGTACTTCGTCGCCGTTTTGGTGAGGGTATATTGCTGAGGTTGGATCAGGCGCTTGGAAATGAGGACGAGTTTTATACAAGTCTGCTTCCGGTAAAGCCCTATGAGGAACGGCTACCATCATTGGAACCTATTCGAACTGCTGTTGGTATCGAGATAGCCGTCCAGAAGCTTCTGGAGATGCTATGCAAACGCCTGCAGCAGGAAGGAAAGGGTATACGAACAGCTGTTTTTAAAGGATACAGGATTGATGGTAAAGTAGTGCAGATGGCTATCGGAACAAACCTGGCATCACATAACATCCAGCATTTATATAAGCTTTTTGAGCTCAAGATTTCAACACTCGAGCCTGCACTCGGCATTGAGCTTTTTACCCTTGAGGCTTCCAAAGTTGAAGATATTCCACCACATCAGGAAGCTTTATGGACAGGGAAGCCAGGACTTGAAGACGGATCTCTGGCAGAATTGCTCGACAGACTGGCGGGTAAAGTAGGGGCAGAAACAATCCACAGATACCTTCCCGACGAGCATTACTGGCCGGAGCGCTCAATAAAAACTTCTTGTTCTATTAAAGACAAACCCTCCATTCGGTGGCGGACAGATAAACCCCGACCCGTACAATTGCTGGCCCAACCGGAGAAAATCGATGTAACGGCCCCAATACCCGATTATCCTCCTATGCTCTTTCGATATAAGGAAAAAGTCCACCATGTGAAAAAAGCTGATGGTCCTGAACGCATTGAGCGTGAATGGTGGCTGGATGCGGGACAGCATCGGGATTATTATCATGTGGAAGATCAGAACGGTCAGCGTTACTGGCTCTTCCGTTCTGGCCATTACAATGAAGATGGTGCTAATGAATGGTTTATACATGGATTTTTTGCATGATGAGCTATATTGAGTTACAGGTTACAAGCAATTTCAGCTTCCTGCGTGGTGCTTCTCATCCGGAGGAACTGGTTGAACAAGCTGCAGCATTTGGTTATAGTGCAATTGCCATCACTGATCGTAATACATTTGCCGGAATCGTGCGGGCATTTGCTGCAGCTAAAATAAAGGGGATACGCCTGATTCCGGGTTGCCGACTGGATCTCTTAGATGGAACTAGTCTTTTAGCCTATCCCACTGATCAGGATGCCTATAGCCGGCTTTCAGGGCTACTCACCATTGGAAATCTTCGTGCAGAAAAAGGACAGTGCCACCTATATAAATCGGATGTTTATGCACACAGCAAGGGCATGAAGTTTATTGCGATACCTCCCTCAAGCTTAACAGAAACATTTGAGTTTGAAACTTCCTTTCAGAGTGATATGAAAGAATATAGGAAGGAACTCGGGAAGGAGCTTTACATGGCAGCCTCGCGTTCATATCTTGGGGATGATCAGAAAAGATTTTACAGGCTTTCCGGTTTATCGGCGGAGCTGGATATTCCCCTTGCGGCGACAAATGATGTGCATTATCATCATCCCTCACGCCGTGAACTTCAGGATGTTCTAACCTGTGTTCGTGAAAAGTGCACTATACATAATGCAGGTTTTCGTCTCTATCAAAACGCTGAGCGGCATCTAAAACCCATGGAGGAAATGCTCCGGCTATTTAGGCAGCATGAAGAAGCTATACAGAATACACTTGCTATATCCGAGGCCTGCCAGTTTTCCCTCAGCAGTTTGAAATATGTTTATCCTCGTGAACTCACAACAGAGGGCCGAACACCAATTGAAGAATTAGAACACTTAACCCGTGAAGGTTTGATAGAGCGCTTTGGTGATGAAATTACTGATAAAATACAGAAACAGATTGATGAAGAACTTGAATTTATACGGAAGAAGGATCTGGCTAGTTATTTCCTTACAGTTCATGATTTTGTTCACTTTGCAAGGGAGAAGAATATACTTTGCCAGGGACGAGGTTCAGCGGCAAACTCTGTAGTCTGTTATTGTCTTGGCATCACTTCCGTTAATCCAATGAAGATAAAGCTGCTTTTCGCGAGATTTATGTCGGATGCCCGCGATGAACCGCCAGATATAGATGTAGATTTTGAACATGAGCGACGGGAAGAGGTGATCCAGTATATTTATGAAAAGTATGGTCGGGATCGTGCAGCAATAGTAGCCACAGTTACACAATTACATTTCAAGGGCGCTGTTCGGGATGTTGCGAAAGTAATGGGCTTATCAGTGGACACCATTAACAGATTGTCATCTTCAGTTTGGCACCATGAAGAAGTTTTTAATGATGATCATATTGCTAAGCAGGGGCTAAATATTACTGACCCTCATTTGCGCAAAACACTTGAACTTACCAGTCAGATGATTGGTTTTCCCCGTCAGCTGGGGCAGCATACCGGGGGCTTTGTAATTACACAGGGTAAGCTCTCCGAACTTTGTCCAATCATGAACGCCCGAATGGAGGAGCGGACCTGCATTGAATGGAATAAGGATGATATAGATGCACTAGGATTTCTAAAAGTTGACGTACTTGCTTTAGGGATGTTAACCTGTATCCGCAAAGGATTTGAGCTTGCTCAGAAACATTATGGGCTAAATCTCACCCTGGCGAATGTGCCGCAGGACGATCCAGATGTGTATGAGATGATTAGTCATGCTGATACTATTGGAGTATTTCAGATAGAAAGCCGTGCTCAAATGTCTATGCTCCCGCGCTTGAAGCCCAAAGAATTTTACGACCTGGTTATCGAAGTTGCTATCGTAAGGCCCGGGCCAATTCAGGGCGATATGGTGCATCCCTATCTAAGAAGACGGAATGGGGAAGAGCCAGTTGAATATCCATCTAAAGAACTTGAAGGCATATTGAGCAGGACTTTAGGGGTTCCATTATTCCAGGAACAGGCGATGGAAATAGCGATTGTTGCTGCTGGATTTACTCCTGCAGAGGCAGATGGCCTGAGACGCAGCATGGCCACATTTAAGGCTCACGGGCAGGTAACTCAGTATGAGAAAAAGCTTATTGAAGGGATGATAGCCAACGGCTATCAAGAAGAATTTGCGAAGCGTATTTTCCGACAGCTGGAAGGTTTTGGAAGCTATGGATTCCCGGAAAGCCATGCTGCAAGCTTTGCCCTGCTTGTTTATGTATCATCGTGGATGAAATGCCATTATCCGGATGTATTTGCAGCTTCATTACTTAACAGTTTACCCATGGGATTTTATCAGCCTGCACAGATAGTTATTGATGCACGCAAACATGGAGTTGAAGTGAGGCAGGTAGATATTAATCATTCAAAATGGGATAATATCCTTGAAGAAAAGTCTGGGAAATATCATGCATTACGCCTGGGTTTCCGGCAGATCAGTGGTATGAGAGCCGATGATTGTAAAGTATTGGAAAAGGCAAGAACGAAGCCTTATCGACAGATTACGGAACTTCGTGATGCTGGAATTTCACAGGCAGCTCTGGAAAAATTGGCTGATGCGGATGCCTTTCGTTCTATCGGTCTTGATAGGCGGGAAGCATTATGGGAAGTTTCTGCCCTGGCTGATACACCTGTGGCTTTATTTGCCGGTCAGCCTTCAGAAAGCACAATGGAAGGCCAGATATCCCTGCCGCTCATGGCAGAATCTGAACATGTTATTCATGATTATGCTACCACAGCTTTATCCCTTAAAGCCCACCCGGTTAGTTTTGTTCGGGAAAAATTAAGTCTTTTACATGTGCGTTCTGCATCGGATCTTACTCAGGCAAAGGATGGAGATTTAGTGAAAGTTGCGGGGCTGGTGCTTGTCCGCCAAAGACCGGGAACAGCCAGCGGTATTTGCTTTATTACGATCGAGGATGAGACAGGAACTACCAATCTGGTTGTGTTCAAGAAGCTTTTCGATCAGTACCGTAAGGAGATACTTGGGGCAAAGCTGTTAATGGTTGAAGGGCAACTTCAGATAGAAGGTGAGGTTGTACATGTTATTGTTAAGCGGTGCTTTGATCTGTCGAAATTATTAAGGGGTTTAACACCTTCTGATACAGATAATCTGCCTGTTCTTACACTATCACGTGCTGATGAACGAAGTGAACCCGTTTCGGGGGGAAATAAAGGAGTTGCTGAAGTTAGGGCTGCCAAGAAAGATGTGTTTTACAAAGGGCGGAACTTTAAATAGCGACTAATTGCCCCCATTAGCACATTTCAGGGCACTGTCTTTTAATTGTCAAGTATAGTTTTGAATTAGCTTCTGCTCGATTATAGTGCTATATTTGTACTAGAACAGGCGTTTATTTCTTTATGGAATTATCTAAAATCCATTCGGCATTTATGAGGCGATTTGCACTAGGAGTGCAGGTAGCTGCACATTTGGCGGCTGGTGTATTCTGTTCCAGTTATTCTTTTGGATATTCTTTCCAATCAACAAGCAAAGACTTTATTAAGTAAGCCCCGGCGTTTCACGACCGGGGCCACCGGCCTTTTTTCTAAATCGAATTATGCTTATGCCTGTGTGTTCCAGCTATTTGTTAGCTGACACTGTTTCGCATTAACCAGAAACGGCCGGATAAATTCACTAATTATTTCTTGTTAAATACCTAATAATGGAAACGAATAAAATAGTTCTCTCTAAGGGAATGTACGGTCTTTTAAAAACACACTTAAAAACTAATAATAAGCTTTCTGTCTTCAATAAAACGAAACTTGAAAAGGAGCTGAAAGCAGCTCAAATCCGTGTAAGCAGCGAAATCCCTGTGGATGTTGTATCAGTAAACCGAAATGTAAAGGTTCTGGATATTGCAACAGACGAAGAGCTGAATTTCGACCTCGTAGCACCTGCCGACGCAAAGATTAAGAACAACAAAGTATCGATTCTTTCGCCTGTAGGAGTAGCGCTGATCGGTTATCCCGAAGGAACTCACGTGGAATGGGATATGCCTGAAGGTTTAAAAACCTTCATAATCCAAAAGGTAACTCCTTTATCATAAAATGCATCTGGATGGCGGGAAAGCCTGCCATCCTCTTTTCTAAATCTTTATTCAAAAACGATGAAAATTATATGTCCTGACCATAAGGGCGTTGTCGAAGTGACAGGAGCCCCCTATATAAGTGTTAAGAATGTCCTGATCGAGGATCTGGTTATTGAATGTCCGGTCTGCGAAGACGAAGTGATGATTACCGGCCGCTTTGATTACGATGAAAGCGGACAACCCTCAAAAATTAAACAATAAACATATTAAGATGAAAAATGCACAGCTTATACTATCCAAAAGCGATCATGAGCTTTTGAACAATCACTTGAAACTAAGCACCAACTTATCTGAATTTAACAAGAAGAAGCTTGGTCTGGAGTTAAAAACAGCACGGGTTATTTCCCCTGACGATATGCCTGGGGACGTTGTATCGGCAAATTCATATGTACAGATACAGGATGTAGAAAGTGGTAAAACCTTTGACTTCCATCTCGTAAATCCGCGGGAAGCGGATATTAAAACAAATCGCTTGTCTGTACTTGCACCAATAGGAGTTGCCCTTTTAGGCTACCGGCCAGGAGTTGAAGTTGACTGGGAGATGCCTAATGGCCTGAAGGTGTTTCGCATTGTACATGTTGAGCGGAGGGAAATTGACTAACAAGCACAAAAAAGATTCATGAAAGGAGATTAGACTTTATACGAAAAGTATATTTGTGTACGTATGGAAGAAGCCACGCAAACTGCATATCGTAAGATCATTCATATAGACATGGATGCTTTTTATGCATCTGTGGAGCAGCGTGACAATCCCGAATACCGGGGCAAGCCATTAGTAGTTGGTGGCTTGCCTGAAGGCCGGGGAGGCGTAGTAGCTACGGCAAGCTATGAAGCACGCAAATTCGGAATCCGATCTGCGATGCCGTGTAAGCAGGCTCAGAAACTTTGCCCCGATGCTTTATTCGTTATGCCCCGATTTGAAGCGTATAAAGAGGTTTCGCAGAAGATCAGGGAGATATTCAGCCGGTATACTGATTTAATAGAACCCCTTTCTTTAGATGAAGCCTATCTGGACGTCACGCAGGATAAACTGGATATCGGATCGGCAATGGAGATTGCCCGGCAGATTAAAACTGCGATCAGGGAAGAACTTCAGCTAACTGCCTCTGCTGGTGTTTCGATCAATAAGTTTGTTGCTAAAATAGCCTCAGATATCAATAAGCCCGATGGTCTGAAATTCATCGGGCCTTCTGCCATTGAGCGATTTATGGAAGAACTCCCGGTTGAGAAATTCTACGGGGTAGGGAAAGTAACAGCGTCAAAAATGAAAAGCCTGAACTTGCATAAGGGCGCTGACTTAAAGAAATTGTCAATGAACGATCTCGTGCGCCACTTCGGCAAGGCGGGAAATTTTTACTATGAGATCGTGCGTGGGGTTGATAATCGTGCAGTACAGCCACACCGGGAATCGAAGTCGCTTGCTGCTGAAGATACGTTCGCCTATGACCTGACCACGCTGGAAGAGATGGAGATTGAGCTGGATAAGATTGCCCAGATAGTTTGTAATCGCCTGCAAAAAAAACAACTTCAGGGGCGAACCATCACTCTCAAAATTAAATACAGTGATTTTAAACAGATTACCAGGAACCGGTCTTTCCCTGAACCTGTAGACGGAGTTGAGCTTATATCTGCTACTGCCAAGGAACTAATTGCATTAGCCTTTATGGAAGGCCAGAAGGTTCGGTTACTGGGCATCTCGTTATCAAACTTCGGAATCCAGCAGGATAACCTAAAAGCCAGGAAGAGCAGTGATCAACTGGAGCTTTTTGAGGATGATATGCAGTAAGTTTTATTATATTTATAGTACTCCAATCAATAAACGACTAAATGATCAACACTATGAAGGGCATCACTCTGATACTATTTATGTTTATGTGCACAGCTGTATATGCGCAAAAGCCAGGCAAGCTGACAAGCGGCGAGATGAAGTATAGCGCCGCAGATTCAATAGTTACGGACACTGAAAACAATACTATCCATTTATATGGAAAGGCATCTTTTCAGGACAACAACGTCAGCTTCCAGGCGGACAATATACTGATTGATAAGAGGTCTAATAAGATAATTGGTACAGGCCTAATTGTAGTGACATCTGCCCAAGCTGTTAAAAGTCACGCAGATGCAAAAAATAGAATTCTGAGATATACCATTGGCGAACGGGTGGTTACTATCGAGTAGCCTTAGTATTTGCATTAGTTATGGATTACCAGGATCTTTCCAAAATTCACACTCAGATCTCTGATATGTTCAGGTGGCCTGAAACTCCATCTCAATGGAAGCAATATCGCCTTTCACCTGAGCAGGTTAATAGTTATAAAGAGCTCGGGTACGCTAGTGACATTAAGTTTCTTAACGGTGAGCAGGTTGATTTTCTAAATGAAGAACTAAGCGGATTGATTGATCCGCAACACCCTGGAAACTCCTTGTTCCATGAATACAATTCGAACGAATCTCATGATCCCAATGTGGTTCTGTTCCACGCCCTCGGGGCATGGCGGGTAACAACTGGCTTTCACGATGTACTATGGAATCCGGCATTCGTGATGGCTGCTTCTCAGTTATTGGGAGATAAAGCTGTTCGTTTCTGGCATGACCAGCTTTTCTACAAACCCGCCTTACATGGAGGCGTAGTGGCCTGGCACCAGGATTACTCTTACTGGACGCGCACAATTCCGATGCACCACCTTACCTGCTGGGTAGGGCTCGACGATGCAACAATAAATAATGGCTGCCTTTATTACGTTCCGGGAAGCCATCGCTGGGGACTCCTGGATAAGCCAGATCTGGCTGGTGATATGGATGGTTTGATGCAATATCTTACCGATCAGCAGAAGGAGGAGTTCCTGCCTGTGCCTATCGAACTCAAGAGGGGCCACGGAACTTTTCATCACCCGCTGTTGGTTCATGGATCTTATGAAAACCGGTCGAAGCGAATGAGGCGAGCATTTGTGCTGAATGTATTCTCTGACGGCACCCTTTCCGACACGGATAATGAACTTATGCAGGGAGCTACACCTATCCCGAAAGGGCAAAAAATGAGCGGTCAGTTCCACCCGCTGCTTTTTGATCCATCATTAGCTGGCGTCTAAGAACAATTAAATGATGAGAATTTCCTATTTCTGCACCACCTGGGGCCAGAAGAACGAAAGCTGGGATGCATTTTTCCGAAAGGTAAAGGACGCTGGATATGACGGAGTGGAAACCAGTCTGCCGCCGACAGATGAGCAAGAAGATTTCCTTGATAACCTGAGCAAACATCAGCTTTATTTCATCGGTCAGCATTGGGAGACAAGTACGGCTGATTTTGAAGCTCATAAAGCGGAGTATACAGCGCGATTAAAAGCACTAACAGAGCTAAAGCCACTCTTCATTAATTCGCATACTGGTAAAGACCACTTTAACTTTGAGCAAAATGTGGCCTTGCTTCAAATTGCCTCCTGGATATCACACGAAAGTGGAATACCAGTATTTCATGAAACACACCGGGGCAGGTTTGCCTTTGCCGCTCACATTACAAAACCATATCTGGAACTTGCTCATCCAGACCTGACCCTTGATGTATCGCACTGGTGTAATGTAGCTGAGAGCTTGCTCCAGGATCAGACATCGGCGCTCAACGTTGCAATAGATCACACACGCCACATACATGCCCGGGTTGGCTTTGAACAGGGACCACAGGTCCCCGATTTTACCCTGCCGCAATATCAGGCTGCTTTGCAGTTCCATTTCGAATGTTGGGACCGGGTAGTCATCATGAATAAAAACAAAGGGACGGAGCTGCTGCCTATTACAACCGAATTCGGCCCCCCACCTTACATGCAGGTCAATTCTACACTTGATCCTACTGAAAAGCAATGGAAATTAAATACAGATCTGATGAACTTGCTTAAGAAGAGATACATCGCACAGACCTAGGAAATCGCATTAATTTAAACACATCCAGTCAAAATGCGTTTCAATAGAAACGTGTTAGATATGGCTGCCTGGAAAAAACTGTTTAATGATTCTACGTCCATTGTCGAAAATCAATTCGACAACCTCCTTTTTAAATTGCGCAAGCGACTGAAACTTAATGATCCGCTGCAGATTGTCACTTATCGCAGTTACGGAACCGTCAACCGGCTATATATCAAAGGCAGAGTGCTTGAAGACAAAGGAATAGATGCAGCTACTGACCGGGATACCATCTTTCATAACCTGGTAAATATGTACCACAGGTTCCAGAGTGACGAAATTCCGGGAGCCACACTTAAAGTGAATTTCCAGGAGCAGGAGCATACGGTGATCACTGACGAGGAAGGATATTTTATGCTGAACCTTGCTCCTGAAACACCAATTAGCCCGACTTATATGTGGCACGAAATTGATGTGGAGCTTACCGATGCACCTATTGAATTTCAGCCCGGACTAAGCACTCAGGCACAGGTACTAGTTCCGCCCGCTGATGCGGAATACGGGATCATCAGTGATATTGACGATACCATAGTCCACACCAGTGCTACTGATGTGCTGGCTATGTCACGAAAGGTGTTTCTGCATAATGCAAAGACCAGGATGCCTTTTGCCGGGGTATCAGAGTTTTATAAGTCGTTGCAACTGGGGCGTAATGGTAAGCGCAATAACCCTTTCTTCTACGTATCCAGCAGTCCCTGGAACATGTATGATCTGTTGAAGGACTTTCTCGATCTGAACCAGATTCCGGAAGGACCGCTTTTACTCAGGGATTTTGGACTGCAGGATAATAAGTTTATCAGCTCGGGGCATATGGGGCATAAATTTAAGGAGATTGAGAACATCATGCTCACCTACCCGCTGCTCAACTTTGTATTAATTGGGGACAGCGGACAGGAAGATCCAGCCATTTACCGGGAGATCGTTAAAAAGTTCCCGGGAAGAGTTTTGGCAATATATATCAGGGATGTGCAACTGACCGACCGGGAAAAGATTGCAATGGACATATCGGCTGAGTTGAAAGACTTCGTTGAACTGGTAATTGTGGACAATACAGTTGAAGCAGCTGAGCACGCCGCTAAATCAGGTTTGATTTATACTCAAGCCATACCAGAGATCGAGGAAGATAAGAAGAAGGATAAAGGTGAGATTGCCGGCAAAGAGGAGGTTTCCATAACTGGGCCGTAATCACCTCCTTCTTTCCGCAGTCAGGTTTGAAACTGGCAGGTCCACACCCATTCCGGTTATTAAATAATTCAAACAGAGCCTTGACCTTAGTTGAAATGATTACTTCTTGGTAATCTGGGCGTCAGCAATAAGGAGGAAGTTAGCCTTAAGTTTTTCAAACAAGGCTACATTCTTCGAACTGTTAACCAGTATCATATTGTCGGCGCCACTTCTGGTAGTTTGCCCGAAATCGGATAAGGTTAGGTTTTTAGCGAGTTTACTAAGATCAAGGTTGACATTCACATCGTACTTATCGCCTTTAATGGTTAAGGCTGGAGGGGTAAGTGTCAGCTCGTAAGTCTCATTAAATTGAATCTCAATAGGAATTTTTGTTCCGGAAATTTCAGTATAGGTCCCTAATAGCACTAAGGGTTTGTTTGTAGCAGACTCTTTCAGCCTTAACCTAAGTTTGATGTCGCTGTACGTGCCGGTCGGAATAGCCACGCTTCCACTCACCGTTGAGACCTTAAGGATATCGATATTTGACAGTTTCTCAAACTCCACTGCAAATGGGGTATTATCCTTCTTCGCACCAAAGTATATCTGCTGGATATTCACGGTTCCCGACTTCCAGGTTATGCTTCCATTTGAAAGCGGCGCTACCGGGGTTCCACTGGCAGAGGCTGTCGAACTTAGTGAAGCACTAAGGTTTGAAGTTTTAAAATTATAAGTAAGCTCTCCATCGTTAACAGAGTCTTTCTGACAGCCATTTAAAACGGTAGCAAAGAATACTATTAAAACACTTTGTAATGCTTTTTTCATGATTTGATAGTCAAAGGCTTGAACTTATATTTCTAGAGCTGCTTGTACAACATAAGTACAATCAACCCTAAAGATACATTGTATACGGAAGAATTTGTTGTTAGGTTACCCAGTGGGAATTAAATCCTGGGGCTATCTATGAGATGATAATCAAGGTTTTATGTCCGGTTTGTGGCCGTCGCGCGCCGTTATGGCAGCCCATTCATCTTCAAGAATACTCATTTCCATAAGGTTCCAGTATTCGTCGCCATGCCTTTGGATATCCCGTAGCACTCCATCAACAAGAAATCCACATTTTTTGTAGCACTTAATTGCAGGCAGGTTAGAGTCGTAAACACCCAGGCTCATACGATGAAGATGCAGCTCTTCAAACCCAATCTTCATCATTGCTTTGACCATTTGCTCAGCAATGCCTTTCCCTCGTTCGGAATTTGCAACAAGCACCCGCGTAATGCGTGCCGACCTGTTTTCTCTGTTAATTGCTGTTAGCGAAATATGGCCAACTATGCGGCCGCTTTCGGTCTCAGTGGCCTTGTATATAAATGTTGAGGAGTGCTCAAAATCATTCGCATCTTCAATATACCGGTCAAGTTTCTTGGTTGAAAGCGGGAACCTGAACTGAGTGCCAGCCCACTGCACCAGCAATTCCTCATCCTGAACCCAATCAAGTAAAGTCTCAAAATCTGCGCTGGTAAAATATTCTAATTTAATCATATGGAGAGCTGCCTGTCTTTCGGGACTTACTTAATGCTGAGTCTGATAACAGTCTTTGGATGTGTTGGTTTGAGTGCTAATCACTTCAGGTAAAAATGCCGGTTGCCTGCGTATAAATATCGCGACACAGGTCCTGCAAATATTACCATTTTATTTTTTTTCATTGTACCGAACAGTTAATTCATTACCGACTTCATCATTGCTTATAAGTTGGGGTGTTTTTGTGGAATACTTACGGCTCCGGCATCCATAAAATAAAACGACATGGCAGAGTTAACTAACCCATCGAATCAAAATTCACGCGGCACACGGAGTTCCAGCATTCCCAGAGTAGACCTGACAGCAATGGTCGAACGAGCGGGGTGTTGGATGAAACAGGAAAAGGTTTAATTCTTCTGATTAAACCGAGCGACAAATCTGAATACGGTGATCTGGTAAATATCCTGGATGAAGTATCTCTAACTAAAGTGTCGACGTATGCGATTGTTGATATCGATAAGGCGGAACTGGATATGATGCGGTCGAAGCAAATATATTGACGGTTTTTATTTTAGGGAGCCTAAGCACGGAAGTGTAATGATAATTACCTTTGAATAGTGGAAACTGTGGAAGCATAGTCCGCCGGGCACCCAAATGAATTCTATGAAGTCTGTTTCGAACCTAATTATTTACAGCGCATTCCTCTTTCTGATTTTACCTCCACGCGCATTTTCTCAGAGGAAGACAATTAACATTTTTAAAATTAATAATAGCCAGCAGCTGATCGACTATTTCCGGTACACAGGAAACGACCTGCCGATAGTGAGCGGGCACCGGGGCGGTAACACGAAAGGGTATCCTGAGAATTGCATTCCTACCCTTGAAAATACATTGAAATATACTCCGGCATTCTTTGAAATTGATCCTCGTCTTACCAAGGATGGATATGTTGTGCTGATGCATGATGCTACTCTGGACCGTACGACTACCGGCAAGGGTAAAGTTTCCGATTATACTTACGCAGAACTGCAACAGTTCCGGCTTAAGGATCCGGAAGGGAATGTAACCCCTTATGCAATCCCGCTGCTGCTGGATGTGATCAAATGGAGTAAAGGAAAAACAGTTCTTAATCTTGATCACAAAGATGTACCGCTTGAACTGACTGAAAAGATCGTTAAAGAATCAGGAAATGAAGTGATCATGTATACCGTTCACAATCCCGATCAGGCTAAATACTATCTGAAGAGCAATCCGAAGGCCATGTTTTCTGTGCATATCCTCACAAGAAAAGCCTTTGATGACTACGATAAAGCCGGAATTCCATGGCAGAATATGATCGCCTATATCGGTTCGAAGAACAAGCCTGAGAATAAAGAACTACTCGATCTGCTGCATGCAAAGGGAGTAATGTGTATGATCTCGGCTGCGCCCTCTTACGATAAACTTACTGACAATAATGAGCGGGCTTCCAATTATCGCGACACTTTTAAGCAGGGTGCGGATATTCTTGAATCTGACCTGCCAGTTGAAGTAGCCGCAGCAATTAAATCGCTGGATGTAAAGAAGAGCCCAAAACGGAAATACCATTCCACCCTAAAAGTAAAATAGCATCATTCATAGGCATAGGTCCCAGGTAAAATGAGAGCACGATCCTATCGGATGGTGCTCTTTTTTTTTGCCCCAGGGTGTAAGTCTGTTTCTGTTTAACGATAGCGGTTAAACCTCCATTTTTTAGCCCTTGTCTCAACGGCAAATGAACGGCAAATGAACGGCAAATGAACGGCAAATGCAGGACGGACAACTAAGTTAAAATAAACCACATAATGACACAGTACAAATACTCAATGTCAGCCTAAAAGCACCATAAATAACCTCATTCTAAAACCTATCTATAAAAAAGATGTTATCACATCGAATTCATAAAAACCATATGACGGAGAACAGCATGCGATTAGCAATACTAGGGGGTGGCCCGGCAGGATTATTCATGTATAAACGCTTGATAGAATCCGGCAGGAAGGGACTTACCGTCGATATCTTCGAACGGAAGGGCGAGTTAGGCACAGGTATGCCCTACAGCGTGGACGGAGCGAATGAGGAACATATTACCAATGTTTCGGACAATGAAATACCCGAGCTGGTCATGTCTATCGAGGAGTGGGTGAAGATTGTACCCAAAGAAATCCTTGATACATTTTGCATCACTCCGGAAAACTTTAATGAATTTAAGGTTCTGCCAAGATTATTTTTTGGACAGTATCTATCAGCACAGTTTAAGCTTTTGCAGGATAAGGCAAAGGAAGCCGGCATAGTAACACGCCTTCATCTCAATACTAATGTCGCTGATATCATAGACAAACCCCAGGAGGGCATTGTTGCTGTTGAAACAGAAGATGGAAGTATTTTAAGCTTCGACAGGGTGGTGATCTGCACAGGACATAAATGGCCTTTAGTTAATGAAGGTAAAGTAGAGGGATATTTCGATTCTCCCTACCCGCCTTCAAAGCTCCGGCTCAAACTGAATCACCCGGTTGCGATAAAGGGTTCGTCCCTGACAGCAATAGACGCCATCAGGACATTGGCCAGGAATAATGGCGAGTTTATCAAGAATGAAGATGGGAGTATAAGGTTTCAACTGGCAGAGCAAAGCCCGGATTTCAAACTGGTTATGCATTCAATCGACGCGCTCTTACCCGGCATCCGGTTCCATCTGGAGGATACGCATCTTACCAACGACTCATTGCTTACCCCGGAAGAAATTGAGGCACATAAGCAAGCCAATGATGGCTTCTTATCGCTCGACTTTGTGTTTGAGAAGAATTTTAAGGAGATATTCAGAGATAAAGACCCGGAATTCTACGGTAGAATAAAGGATTTGACTCTCGAGGATTTTGTAGCATCCATGATGGATCTGCGGGAACGGCTGGATGCGTTCCAATTGTTTAGAGCAGAATATGCAGAAGCGGAGAAGTCTATCAGGCGTCAGCAATCGGTGTATTGGAAAGAAATGCTGGCGGTATTAAGCTTTGCCATGAATTACCCGGCTAAGTACCTTTCGGCAGAAGATATGCAGAGGCTTACTAAAGTACTGATGCCATTGATCTCTATCGTTATCGCTTTTGTTCCTCAGAGCTCGGCGAAAGAAATGCTGGCTTTGTATGATGCGGGAGTTTTGGAGCTAATTGCAGTTGATAAAGCCAGTGAGGTGGTACCCGAAGCGACGGGCGGGGTAACTTACAAATACACCGACGAAAAAGGCAAAGCCGTTTCTACCCATTACAAGACGTTTGTAAACAGCATTGGTCAGCCACGACTATCCTTTGAGCAGTTTCCTTTTAAAAGTATGATAGAGAATGAGACGATCAGTGAGGCTCATATCCGGTTCAGATCTACGACAGCAGGGAAAATGGCATTAGCAGCAGGCAACGAAGATGTTGTGGTTGATGATCAGGGTAATTGCTATTTAAAGGTGCCAGGTATAACCATTAACGATAATTTCCAGGTAGTAGATAAGTACGGCGTGGCAAACGACAGGATCTTTATCATGGCCGTGCCCTATATCGGGGGCTACAATCCGGACTATTCTGGCCTAGATTTTTGTGAAGAGGCCTCGGCACGGATTATAGAGTATATAAACTGATAGTTCGAGAGGCCGACTGAACGTTTCGGGAGCCAGATCTTGATTCTTGATTCTTGATACTTGATTCTTGATTCAACTTGTATAGCTTTATGTCATGAAACACATTCTGCTGCTGTTAGCCATCTTATCTCCCTTTATCACGCGTTCTCAAAGCAAGCCTAATATCGTCATTTACATTACGGACGACCAGAACCAGGAGGATGTTGGTGCATACGGAAACACCGACGTCCGCACTCCAAATATGGATCAGCTTGCTAAAGAAGGCATGCGATTCAATAAAGCCTATGCGGCTTCTTCAATGTGTTCACCATCCCGGAGTGTGATGTTCACCGGCCTGTATCCGTACCGGAATGGCTCGCAGATGAACCATTTCACCACCCGGCCAGGCATTGGTAACCTGCCGGCATTCTTAAAAGAGGCAGGATACCGTGTTGTAATCGCAGGCAAAACCGATGTATTCCCCTTATCAGCTTTTCCTTTTGAACACATCGGCAAAGAGTTCGGCAAGTACGAGCCAGTTGCAAACCGTACTGACCGCAGGCAGGAAAGTGTGAAGATGATAGAGTCGCATTTTAAGGAGAAACCAGAACAGCCGCTATGCATCATCATCGCCCCATGGCTGCCGCATGTCCCCTGGGTAAAGAACGTAGATTATGATCCAGCGAAGATAAAGCTGCCAGACTACCTTGCTGATACGAAGGAAACGCGTGCAGCAGTTGCATCTTACTATCAGAGTATTACTACTGCAGACAGTCTGCTTGGCGAAGTTATGACGACCGTGGATCGGGCAGGTAAGAAAGATAATACCGCATTCTTCTATTTTGCGGACCAGGGAGCACAGTTTCCAGGGGCTAAATGGACGGTGTATGATAAGGGTCTCAGAGTTCCGTTTATTGTGAGATGGCCGGGTCAGGTGGCAAAAGGAAGTACAAGTGATGCTCTGATTTCCCTTGTAGATCTAACACCGACCCTGGTAGACATGGCGGGACTAAAGCCGAAGACGGGCCTCGATGGAAAGAGTTTTAAGGATGTACTAACGAAAGGGAAGAAAGAACACCACGAGTATATTTTCGCGGAGACATCGGTAGAACCTCATTACTGGTATAACTACACACCTTCACGATCTGTTTTAACCGCTTCGGGACTTCACTACATCCGGAACTATCATCCGGGTCGCAGGTTTATCACCCATATTGATAAGGTAGAGCGCAACATGTTTTACTTTGACTCCTGGGTAGAGTCGGCTTTGAATAATAACAAAAGCAAATTCCTGCTTGACAGGTATAGCTACCGTGAGCCTGAAGAACTATTTAACCTGATTAATGATAAGAATGAGTTTGTTAATCTAAGCGGGGCTCCGGCATCCAGGTCAGATTTGTTAAAGCTTGCCGGCTTATTACAACAGGAGCTGGACCGGCAGGGTGAAAGTGAGGCTTCAATTGTTCATGGACCACTTCCAGACTTTTACGATCGCTCTTATGAGATCAGGCAGAATACCGGAGCGTCTGATCTATCTTTTAACCGCAAAGTTTGGAACCCAGACACACTTTATATCACGGGGTATTTGGATGGTATAGATAAAGGCGGGATAGTGTGCGACTATTTCGGGCAATTCAAAGTTAGCGCCTATCAGAATAAGATTGGGGTAGAGTTTGCTGATGGGAAAGTATTTTACGGTAGCCCATTGGAAGAACCGAGGGGGAACCTGGTGTTCAGGCTTACCAATAAAGGGCAGGTAGAAATTCATTTTAACGGGGCAGCAGTTCTGCAGCAGGATGTGAAGGCCGACTTTACAAAGATAAAAGCAGGATACGTAACTTCCGGCAAGCTGCAGGGCCTGGATGTAAGCGGGAAATACCAGACGTTTGTAGGGAAGATTACAGGCCTGAAATTCTCCATGAATACGTTGTCGAGAGCCCCGCAGCAGTAGCCAGGTCTTCAATATCTATTACTTTTCCTATGCATGTGGAAAACACTTGCTTGGAACGAATACGTGTTAATGGGTAGTTTAGCCTTTATTATTTATAAGCACTTAATGAGAACACTTACAAACAGATTATCGCTGCTGACCTTTATCACGGTTCTGGCATTCGCTACAGCATGTAAACCGAAGAAAATGATTACCCAGGCAGCGCCGGTACCTGTACAAGCACCCGTTGAAGAAGAAAAGCCTAAGCCAGCTCCCGTTGCCGAAACGGATTCAGATGGAGATGGAATTGCCGACTCAAAGGATAATTGTCCGAACAAGGCAGGCTCTGCCGATAACAATGGCTGCCCCGAGGTAGTTGCCCCGGCACCAACTTTTAATTACCAGAATATCCTTTTTGAATTTAACTCAGCAGTGCTAAAAACTTCCTCATACTCTATTCTTGACGAGATAGCCAGAGAGATGAAAAAGTACCCGGACATGAAGTTCAGCCTTAACGGACACTCTTCAGCGGAAGGAACTGAAACCAGGAACCTGACTCTTTCCATTGATCGGGCTACTGCGGTTAAAAGCTACCTGGTTTCGGCCGGCATCAACGGGCGTAATCTGGAAGCAAAAGGTTTTGGTGAGTCCAAGCCCCTTAATACCAACAATACCGAGGCGGCAAGACAGCAAAACAGGCGCGTTGAGATAAAGAAAGATAATTAATCGATTAGGGGCATGAACATAGCAATTATCTCTGGCAGTGCCAGGCCAAAACGGCAATCGCATCAGGTTGCTCTATCGCTTAAAGGCAAGCTTGATTTACTGAAAAAGGATAATTGGCTATGGGACGTGAAAGAAAGTAACTTACCATTACTCGATTATACATTTGACTCGCACCCAGCCCCCGGCGAGGTTCTTAAGGCTTTAAAGCCCAGGCTTGATGCAACAGATGCTTTCGTAATTGTTTCGCCAGAACACAATGCCAGCTATCCCGGAAGTCTCAAGAATAGTATGGACTATTTCTATAAGGAGTATGGGAATAAACCTTTCGGCATCATTAGTGTTTCAGCTGGCGTGCTTGGGGGAATCAATGCGGTAAGAAGTCTCCAGCAATATATTATTAAACTGAATGGGATTGTTTGTCCTCAGTTTCTCATCACCCCAAAGGTTCAGGCTTTATTTAAAGATGGTCAGCTCACCGACGAATCATACGGTACAAGAATGGATCAGTTCGTAGATAACTTCATTCATTTTGCCGATAAAGTTATTTGACCAATTAAGGCGGTTGTTCATTAATTTCATTTTCGCTGTATTTTTTAGACATACAACCTGTACAGATTTGGTATAAACCAAGCTATTGAATTCGATTGCATCAACTGATATTCAGTGGTTTGTCGTAAGAATTGTAACAAATAGCATGTTGATTCTATTAATTAGTAATCTTCATCTAAAATTCATGTTCGTCAATCATTTTTATACTATCAAAAAGTATAAAAGCGATGATGTCACTGGTATTACCTCTCGAAGATGTTCAAGCCATCAGTAAGAAAAGAAGCAGAAAGCTCCGTTTATCTGAAGATATGCTTGTCGTGGGCTTAAAAAACAATGATAGCCTGGCTATGTCCGCTCTCTATCAAATGTATTCTGACTCACTTTATAAAGTTATTTCAACTATAGTAGTAATTGAAGAAGTTGCACAGGACCTTTTGCAGGAAACCTTCATAAAAATCTGGAAGTCGTTTGCAAAGTACGACGCAACTAAAGGTCGCTTATACACCTGGATGGCACGATTAGCCCGTAACCTTTCTATTGATTACCTGAGAAGCTCAAATCATCGGAACGCTACGGTATGCGAAGATCTTTCTGAAGTTGGCCAACAAGTTGATATGACTTTCCAGACAAATTATAACCCAGAGCTGATTGGGGTAAAGGACATGACTAAGATCCTGACTAACGATCAGAAATCAGCACTGGAGCTGGTATACTTTAAAGGGTATACACATGTGCAGGCTGCCGAGGAGCTTAATATCACATTAGGGATTCTACGTTCCAGATTACAGTCGTCTATCAGTGAACTGAGGAAAGTTTACGCTTAAAAGTCAATTACGAGTTTACTTAGTTTAGATTGTTTAGTTTGTAGAAAAGGCCTGGATTCGTTCGGGCCTTTTTGCTGTAGATCAGTCTGGAATGAGAATCAGTTTCCCCAGTTGAGGAAATGAATCCCTCCATAATTCCCCACTTTCGAGGATTATAAGCTTATTTGGGCGATTTGGGGTACTTACAGAGATTGGTCTTGTGTTTGTCTATATGTGTTCAACAGAGAGAAATTAATCTAGAACAAAATAAAACCAAACATGAGGCTTAAAGCAGCTTCATCACAACAAGAAAGACATGAAAAAAGTATTACTAGTAATCGCAATCGTTGCCGTATCAATCATCAGCAACAAATCATTTGCTCAAACTGCAAATGCAAACATCACACTATCTGATGTATTATCATTCTCAGTTAGCCAGCCGGCAGCTCTTGATGTAAACTTCGATACCGAAGCAAAGTATAACAATGGTATTACATCTTTAGCAACCGACCACATCACGGTAATTTCATCAAGAGGTTATGTTGTTAAGGCAATTGCTGGAACAGTAACAGGTACGGCAGCATTGGCACCGGGTTCAGTAAAGTTAACTCCGGCTATCGGTTCAACTAACGCAGGAAACTCTGCAGGTATAACTTACGGATCAGCAGTTACATTACCTGCATCAGGTGGTACAGCTGCAACAGTGATAACTGCTACTAATACTTCATGGAGCGGTGCTAATTCAACAAACAAGTTCAACGTTTCATATCTGATCGGTGCTGGTGGTACTTACGCTGGTAAAGCAACAGGATTGAACGTTATTCCTGTAGTTTACACAGTTACTCAGCAATAATAAAGCATACCCAGGGGAAGCCCTGACGGCGTTGTGACATACAACAGCAATAGAATAATTTATACAAGCCGAAACATCGAAGAAGGAATTGAAATGAGAAACGGGTTATTTTTACTTGTATTCGTCATGCTCTCACTAATAAGTAATGCCATGTTTGCCCAGTCGGTGAACATGGCTATTACTTTGAATGATGCGCTGACCTTTACTGTGAATGAACCTAAATTTCTGCCTGTAGAAGCTGATAAAAATGATAACAGAATACAAGCCGTAGCGAGTGATCAGATCAGTGTTGTAAGTAACAAAGGATATATCGTTAAAGCTATATCCGGGATTCCGAGAGATTCACGAGCCGGCACTGACGGCTTAGTGCAGGTTAGTTCACTTATTGGAACTACGAACAAAGGGAATACGAACGGTTTGATCTTGGAATCAGATGTCGTCTTGCCTCCAGCTGGGGGAACACCGGCAACAGTAATTACGGCGCAGAACACCTCCTGGAACGGTTCTGTCTCCACCAACAAATTCAATATAGCCTATAAGATAGGTAGTCAGTTTGCGTATATCGATAAGAACGCTTCCCCAAGTATAATCCCTGTTATATTTACCGTAATACAACCTTAGCGATAGCGATGGAAGTTATTTTTACTTCTCAGGCTTAGGTTGGTTATTACAATCTTGAGTATCCAATTCCCCAATTGGGCAAGAACATCCCAGTCTTATTAACACGGTTTAACTAAAATAGCCAATCAACGCATTTAAACGCCTTTTTTGTGTTTGGACTCCCTTTTGCCTATTACATACAAGATGACAATCGGCGTACATGGTTAGTACCAATAAAGCACGTATTTATTCGTTATACCGAAGTCTTCTGCAAAAGCATTTTTATATTTACTCTATGAAAAAACTAATCTGCCTTTTATCTCTGATTGCTCTGATCGGTTTTAATACAAACGTGATGGCACAGGCTGGGATGACTGTTAGCCCTGGAAAGCTTTATTACAAGCTTGGACCAGGTGCCTCTGCTACCCAAAAGATTGTCGTAAGCAACCCCAACAACAAAGAATTGGAAATCGGTGTTTCAATGAATGACTGGGATTATGACACTTTAGGAAATAATCAAACATATGATGCGGGAACGTTGAAAAATTCAGGTTCTGCATGGATTCAGGTAATGCCTGGGTCGTATTTCACACTTCAACCCAACGAGAAGCGTGAACTTGATATCATCTTTACAGTACCAAGTGATGCGAACACTTCAATTCCGGTACATACAGCCATGTTGTTTTTAACACAACTGAATCCAGGCGATGCAAAAGCACAGGATGGAACATCCATTAAGGTTAGCGTTCGGATGGGAGTGAAGATCTACCATAGCTTCTCACAAACTGATGAGCGGGATATAGAAGTAGTAAATTTTACGGATATACTTCCTGCAAAAGAAGACAAGGCAACAGGAGGATTTCTTGAACTAAATCTGCAGAATACCGGCAAGACCTGGCTTGAAGGAAAGGTGAAATGGGAGATCCTCAATACTCAAACGGGTGCAAAAACAAAACTGGACGATCAGGACATATTTTCATTGCCAGGTGACAAACGAATTGTCCGTCAGTCGTTACCAGCTAACATTGCAAAGGGAAAGTATACCGCAACAGCAGTAATTAACTATGGCAATAAAGATGAGTTGAAGCTGGTTGAATTGGAGTTTGCGCGATAGATTCAGATGAAGTTTATTCACCATAATTATAACCGCACTTACAGGTTTTTCCTGTCGGGTCTTATTGGAGCTCTGGCATTCTTTGTTTCGATAGGAGCTTCAGGACAAACAGTAGATTTCTATAAAGGTTCTGATTGCACCATTGCAACTTCATCTGATATTAGCACCGGATGTACCGCAACCAATTACATTTTTGTTCAGTATCAGAACTTCCCTCAGGGTGGACTTAATCTGCCTGCAGGCTGGACGCTAAAAGTTCAGGCTAACGGTGATTTTACTAACGGTACAAATGTAATTTCTGCTCAATATGTTTCTATAGGATTTAATTCTGTAGATGGGGGGCCATCTGGCGTAAGCGGAACCGGCAATCAAGCTCTGAGCAAAATCACTCCAGCGACTTTGATAAATACAACCACAGCGCTGCAATCACCACCTCATTACTATTTTGTGCACAAGCTTAACATGACGATCGCAGGTGGCAGTCATTTACTTGCAGGTTCGGGCACTTATAGTACAACACTTACTTTAACATTAGTTGCTCAGAACGGCACGATCGTGGCAACAAACAGCAACGTACCGGTATCTTTTATAGTTAGCTTTAACAATAGCTGTACTGGAGCAACCATAAATTCTTATTTCAGCAATCAACCCGTATTTACAGATTACGCGGCACAGATGGCGGGAAGAACAGTGACAGACGCTGTGAGTATTCAATACGCACCAAATCAGGCCGTCTGTACAGGCTGGAGTTTGAAGGTACGTGCTAACGGTAATTTCATGAACGGAAGTAATTCCGTTCCGGCACAATATTTCGCGCTACGCTTCAACCGGGTAGCGTCGGGCTCACCTACTGCTGCCCAGATAGGAGTTACAAATAATGCTGTAGCTCTGGCCTATTCGGATGTTGCTTTGATAGATCAGTCAGATCAGGGATTTACAGCCTATGCCGGAACAGAGCATAAGTTCGATATGATCATAGCCGGAGGTAACCATTTATTAGTACCCAATGGGACCTACACTGCAAGTTTAACATTTACTCTGTATAACCAAAACAATCAGGTGGTGTCTACAAAAATACAGGATGTGTCGTTTCAGATTAATTCCAGTACTAATAGCTACACCGTTGTTCTGCAGAATTCATCTAATGTGGTGAACATGGTTTTTAATACACTCGCTAACTACCAGAGTGGAGTATCAGTTTCAAAAGCACGAGGCTTAAAAGTGACCGGTTACAGCGGATACCAGATCCTTATCAAGACGAGCGGCTCAAATCTTGAGAATGAAAATGATGAAACTATCCCGGTAGGAGCAGTTAACGTTGAAACTACTAAGTTCACTTCTACAAATGGAGCGGCTATAAATGTATATACACGAGCCTTATCAACGGCAGACCAGATAATAATCAATAATCCTGTGTCTCACCCGAGCCATCAGGTTGTTGAATACAACTTGAGATACTATACCGCGGCAGCAGATTCGCGGCTTTTAAACAAGTCAGGTACGTTTAACACTACAGTTCTCTTTATTGCTATCCCACGCTAATCATTTTCGGGTGGATCTATTCAGGGTTACAGATTGAAAACGGAATCGAAATATATCAAAATGTCAGAACGGATCAGGCCTGCTTTCAGAAAACTGACATCCGTCCTCATAGTTCTGCTTTTTTTTGCTTCATTCAATGGATATGCGCAAGATTCGCTGCTTGTATTCCAGCCTTCAGTATCAACGGTAAACGCGTCGAATGAGGATCTAATCGACCTGACCGTTAAAATAGTCAACAAACGAAATGTTTCGGTTTCTGGGCTAGTAGATGTAAATATTCCATCTACGATCAATTTAATTAGCAAGAATAAAGTCGCAATAACGTTATCTCCCGGGGATAGTACCTTTATTCCGGTTAAAATATTTGTGACTAAGCGGGCAGCATCCGGCAAGGATCATCTTGTCCGTTTTTTACTGGCTGAACCATCCAATAATATTCTGGCTACAGCAGAAACCAAACTGCGGGTCTCGATCAAAAGGAATGTCAATATGTTTGCCCTTGTGTCAAGTATTCTTCTTGATCCGGCGAGTGATTCCATTAAAATTCCTATTCGAATAACTAACCCGGGGAATACTCCACAAAAGGTTACGCTGATAAACCGGTATCCGTCAATATTTCAGGACGACGCGTTTCATACCACAATGCAATTCGTCATTCAGCCAACGGCTGATACCTTGATAACATTTGTTAAGCCAGTGATCAAGAAGATGTTGAATTCTGAAGGATTTGACGTGACATTCAGTGGACTGTATGATAACGGCGATATATTTGGTATGGCATATGTGAAGGTTCAGAGTGCGCGTAATGAACGTGCTTTCCGGGATGAATCGTTGAGTGATTCATATAACCTTAACAGCATTACCCTAAGTTCTCAAAGCATGTTCTCTCCAAATCAGTCGTACTTGATAACAGGACGCGGTAACCTGGAACTGCAAAAGGGAATGCTCGGTTATAATCTGGATCTGACAACTTGGAAGAATTCTTATTCCCCACCAATGGCCCGAAGTACTTACCTTACCTATAATAATGACAAATTTGGATTTGCTGCTGGAAATATAAATAAGAATTTGGATATCAATTTGAGCGGAAGGGGCGCAAGTTTTTCTGTTACAGATACCGCTTCAGATAACGCATATGAGGTCGGATTTATAGATGGTAACTCCAACCTTCTTGGAAATAAGTCAAATACATTCTTCCCTGTTGGTAATGCCGGCTGGGGCACTTTTACACATACCGCTAAGAACTGGGAACTTGCTTCGTCAGCAATTTATGAGGTTAATCCAATCCTTAATACTAGGAGCGCGATTCTGGGGAATAACTTTACGTTGACTAAATACAAAGGGCTACGGGCGATGGCTTCCTTAAGCGGCGGTTACACTACTGAATTTGAGAATGGTAATAAAACAGAACCAAGTTTTGCTGGAGGTTTACTAATAAACGGTACAATAAAAAAGTTGGTAATTAATAGCCAGAATTATTACAGTTCGGGATATTATCCCGGAATGAGGAGAGGAGCCTTATCATTTAATGAACGGATCACCTGGCTGCGCGAAGGTTCCAATATCTGGGCTGGAGTAGATTATAACCATTATGCTCCTAAAACCCTGTCTAGCTTCCAATCATTCCTGCCGGTATTTAGCACAACCCGCGCAGAACTTGGGATGTCCGGTACCATCTTTAAAAAGCTAAATGTTTCTATCGCACCGGTGTACACCAGGGAAACGAACAACTCTTTTAGATTCCAGAACCTTCCGGAAGAACAGCATTCGCTTATGGCCTGGAATGTGAATAACTCATTTAATTATCCGATTTCGAGCAGCCAGTATTTGTCGATTAACACAGAAACAGGGTTTTACAGTTCGACCTTTGACCCGTCGCAGCGTTTCCATTTCCGTTCCAACCTGAACTACAGAAAGGGAATGTTCAATTTGAGTTCCACAGTGCAGATGGGAACTTTCTATATTGGCGAAGCTGCAAATAATTTCCTGCGGAACGTAAGTTCACCCAGGTTGATCAATATTATCCCATCATTCCAAAAAAGCTTTCTAAGAAATAAGTTAAGGACTGAGACCGGCCTCGCTTTTATAAATAGTAGCGCGTTTGGGAATAACTTTTATTTAACGGGAAGAGCGGAATACGATTTCAAGCCAAAAACAGCTGTCTATTCTTCGATTAATCATAACAGGTACGGGGATTATAACCTGAGTATTCTGGAAATGGGAATCACGCAGAAACTATCTCTCCCAAAGGTTGGTGCAAAAATCAGTGATTTAGAAGTTTTTGTTTTTCAGGACGCGAATCAAAATAATGTATTTGATGAAGGTGACACCAAGGCTGTAGGGCATCTGTTATATATAAATAATGTAGCTTTCATTACCAGTTCTAACGGGATTGTTGATTATAAAAAACTTCCATATGAGGCATATAGAATATCGCTTACCAATACAAAAGGATGGTATGCTCCCGACCAAAATGTAAAACTGGATGAGAAAAAAGAACGGGTTGAGATTGCATTGAAACGTACAGGTACGTTAAGGGGTACCTTAAGTTTTGTGTTTAACGAATTCAGCTACGAAATCAATCGTAACCTCCAGGGAATTACGGTTGTTGCCAATGGTGAAAATAACGTTAAGCATATAACAAAGACAAATGCTGAAGGCCAATATATTTTCTATTTACCTATCGGCCAATATTCTATAAGTGTTGATAGTGGCAATCTACCTCCAGAAGTGGAAGTGGAGAAGACTCCGGACACGTTTAGACTAACTGCTGAAAGTCCTCAAACCGTCAATGTGAAACTGCTCGTCAAAGCACGGAAAATTCAGACGAAGAAATTTACCTCTCCTAACGTAGCGCCGCGTAACTAGCTTTAAGTCTGATTAAATCCTGTCTGGCATAACGCAATGGCGCGTTTAATGCGGTTACTTCTCAATATTCTTACCTCCTATAACTGTTTTCAAGGACTTTAAATTTAATCGCAACCTTTTGCTATTTGGATCGTATAAATATATATTTCTATATTTAGTCATATTGTTACGTCCATGAAGGCAATAATTCTTTGCATTTTTACGTTGTTACTGGTTACTGTCGCCAAGGCGCAGTCATCAACTGCATCGTTGAACATAACGCTGACGGACGTTCAGAGCGTTACTTTTAATAATCTTGCTTTAAATGAAGTGGTTTCAGAAAATCAAGGAACTCCACAAAGTGGCCCACTTCAGATGTTAAGTCAATCGGCATCCCAGGTAAAAAAGATTGCCTCGAATCATTCAGAATATCAAAGGTTGTACAAAGAGTTTTACTCCAATAAAACTGCTGTTGGCTCACGGTCTTTAGAAAAGGGTTCTTATCGAATCGCTGCTACAAATACTCCAAACTCCGGTGCGAAGCACATGAACACCTCCAATCTGGTTATATATCAGATCGACCCTCGTTAACCTAACGCGTAAAGGACGCGTGTCCAATTTCCGTCAACTTTTCTAACGGATCGCGAATGTTACTTTTAGAGGGGTAGTTTTATCTGAAAAAGATTTTATCTTTTCATTTTATTAAGCTCGTTTAAAATGTCTAGTGTTCTGCGTTTTAGTTTAGTCTTTTGTTTCTTTTTAAGTGTAATGGGCATCGTCAATGCTCAAAGTAAACCCAGGTTCAGGGTAATAGCTTTTTATACAGGAAAAAATGATCAAGCCCATATTAGCTATGTAAAGGAAGCGTTGAAATGGTTTCCAGAGACAGCGTCAAAAAATAACTTCTCATTCGAAGCTACAACTGACTGGAATAGCATGAATGATGCATTTCTGGCGAATTACCAGGTTGTGCTTTTCCTGGATACCCGCCCTGAAAAACCAGAACACCGTGCTGCCTTTCAAAAATTCATGGAAAATGGAGGTGCTTGGATGGGCTTTCATTTTGCAGCCTTTGCTTTGACTCCTTCTGCATATCCCCAAAATTGGGATTGGTATCATAATACATTCCTCGGGTCAGGCCAGTATGGTAGCAATACCTGGAGGCCGACTTCAGCTATCTTAAAGGTTGAAGATAAAAACCACCCAACCACAAAGGGGCTTGGTAAAACGTTTAATGCGTCCCCAAATGAATGGTATCGCTGGAAAAATGACCTCAAAGCAAACCCGAATATTAAAATTCTGCTTTCCATTGACCCCGCAAGTTTTCCATTGGGTACTGGTCCGAAGCCGCACGAGATCTGGCACGAAGGTTACTATCCTGTAGTTTGGACAAATACAAAGTATAAAATGCTTTACGTGAATATGGGCCATAATGACATTGACTACGAACGTAAAGTTGATAATACCAATAGTACTTTATCCTTTACTTTTGCAAATGAAAATCAGAATCGGTTGATCACTAACGCCCTGTTGTGGTTAGGGTCTAAGAAAAAATAGAATTATGTTTTGAGATCAGATTGTAGTGCTATGAGAATTTGGGCGGGTATTTTTCTTCTTTTCATGCCATTCGTTTTACTGGCACAGGAGGTCGTGTCCATTAAGGAAGGTAAAGCTTACAATCAAGATGAATTAGCCCCATTTCTGCATAAACTAACTAAGTCCAATGATTTTGTGATTTCCTACCGGATGCAGTTTACAGACAAACCAACTGAAAAGTCGGATTATTTCATTTTGGCAAAAAACGATAGCAATCTGGCAGCCTTCAGTTACATTGAAAAAAATCAACAGTTGAAACCGATAAATCTTGCAAATAAGAACCTGCTTTTGGTATGGGATACATTTGTTCAAAATGAGCTTTTTTCGATTAAGAACGAGAAAGATATTCCAAATTTTTGCCTAGAAAAATATCAGATATACAATTCGCATAGCTATGAATTCGTTCTTATTGGTAAGAGGGTTATGAAACGTCTCTTATATTACGATCCCGAATACTACGATAATGTCTGTTATGGCATGGCAGAACGTAGGAAGATAATCAACAGTGTATCTGTCATAAACTACGTTGTGAACAATTAGCTACGCGAAACCTTCTGGTAAAAGGTCCCGTAAACAAACAGGTATTAATCACTTAAATGCTTTTTCAAAAAACATTATTTTTATAAAACAATTTGTTGGGAAACAGGTATTGTATCAGTGTATTACCGAGGTAATATTTCTGACAATGGTGAGGGATATTAATTGAACAATTAAGGCAAATTGCTATTCAACAATTATCTTTTTCTACCAGAACCACCTTCACAAAAATTAATGTCATTGTAATTCATACGCTCTAAATACATGGAAGTAAAGTCAGACACATTAGAGAACCAGCATAGCAGTCTCAACGGTAGTGCTAATGGGGCTCAGGAAGCACTCGATCTGAAAGTTCTGCTCAACGTTTTGTCGATGGTGAAGAATGGTAACCTGAGTATCAGGATGCCAGTGACTCAGGCAGGTATTAACGGTAAGATCTGCGAAGTTTTAAATGATATTATCGACATAAATCAGCGTCTCGTAAGTGAAATCTCGGCAGCTGAGAATGTTATAGGAAAAAAAGGCAACCTGAGCAAGAGGATTGCAATGCCCGAAGCAAAAGGCGAATGGGCTAGAGGTGTAAACTCGCTCAACAGCCTTATCACGGATCTTACTTCCCCGGCACTTGAGATTGCAGGGATGATCAACTCAGTTGCGAATGGAGATTTGGCCAAACAAATACCACTTGAAATTAATGGTCAGCCATTAAAAGGGGAGTTCCTGAGAATGGCCAAGGAGTCCAATCAGATGCTTTCGAAGCTCCAACTTTTTTCGATGGAGGTTACGCGGGTTGCACGGCAGGTAGGATCGGAAGGAAAGCTTGGAGAACAGGCCAAGATTAAAGGTGTGGCTGGAGTATGGGCTGAACTCACGGATTCGGTGAACCAGATGGCGGGTAACCTTACAGCTCAGGTGAGGAATGTTGCCGCTGTGACAACAGCTGTTGCTAAAGGAGACCTTTCCCGGAAGATCACGGTGGAGGCGAAGGGCGAGATTCTAGAGCTGAAAAACACAATAAACACCATGGTGGATCAGCTGAACTCATTTTCTTCAGAGGTTACCAGGGTGGCACTCGAAGTAGGTACTGAAGGTAAGCTTGGTGGACAAGCGAAAGTTCCTGGAGTTGCTGGAACATGGAAGGATTTGACGGATTCAGTAAACCGGATGGCCGGTAATCTTACATCACAGGTGAGGAATATTGCTGGGGTAACCACTGCGGTTGCAAACGGTGACCTTTCCAAAAAGATCACGGTTGACGTTAAGGGGGAGATGCTCGAGTTGAAAAAGACTATCAATACGATGGTTGACCAGTTGAACTCTTTCGCATCCGAGGTTACACGTGTGGCCTTGGAAGTGGGTACGGAAGGAGAATTGGGTGGTCAGGCAAAAGTTAAGGGAGTTGGTGGTGTTTGGAAGGATCTTACCGATTCCGTGAATCAGATGGGAAGTAATCTTACCGATCAGGTGCGGAACATTGCTGGTGTAACCACTGCCGTTGCAAAAGGAGATTTGTCTCGAAAAATTACCGTTGACGCAAAGGGTGAGCTTCTAGAGTTAAAGAACACGATCAATACGATGGTGGATCAGTTGAACTCATTCTCGTCAGAGGTAACACGTGTGGCAAGGGAGGTAGGATCAGACGGACAGCTGGGAGGACAGGCAAATGTGCCAGGAGTCGGGGGAACATGGAAGGATTTAACGGATTCGGTGAACCAAATGGCCGGTAACCTTACAGGCCAGGTTCGGAACATTGCGGAAGTAACGACAGCTGTAGCGAAAGGTGACCTTTCAAAAAAGATCACAGTTGACGTAAAAGGCGAGATGCTGGAGCTTAAGATCACTATTAATACGATGGTGGATCAGCTAAATTCCTTCGGATCGGAGGTAACGCGGGTTGCACGTGAGGTAGGTTCTGAAGGCCAGCTTGGTGGTCAGGCGAACGTGCCAGGGGTTGGTGGTACCTGGAAAGATTTAACAGATTCCGTGAACAAGATGGCGGATAACCTGACATCGCAGGTGAGAAATATTGCCGAAGTAACTACGGCGGTGGCTAAAGGGGATTTGTCGCGGAAAATTACCGTGGATGCCAAAGGGGAACTTCTCGAGTTAAAGGACACTATCAATACGATGGTGGATCAGCTGCGGGGGTTTGCTTCCGAGGTTACGCGTGTAGCGAGGGAAGTGGGTTCTGAAGGTCAGTTGGGAGGCCAGGCTAACGTGCCGGGTGTTGATGGTACCTGGAAGGATTTAACGGATAGTGTGAATAAAATGGCAGGTAATCTTACCGCCCAATTAAGAAATATTGCAGACGTTTCTATCGCTGTGGCGAATGGTGACCTATCCAAGAAAATTACCGTTGACGTACGGGGTGAGATCCTTCAATTGAAAGAAACGATTAACACCATGGTGGATCAGCTCCGTGGTTTTGCATCCGAGGTAACGAGGGTGGCACGTGAGGTGGGAACGGATGGTAACCTGGGTGGACAAGCTTTTGTACCGGGTGTAGCAGGAACATGGAAAGATTTGACGGATTCCGTGAATCAAATGTCGAGTAACCTTACATCTCAAGTTCGTAACATCGCCGAGGTTACAAAAGCTGTGGCAGGTGGTGACCTTTCCAAAACCGTAATTATCGACGTAAAAGGCGAGATGATGGATTTGAAAAACACTATCAATACGATGGTGGATCAGCTAAACTCCTTTGCTTCTGAGGTTACACGGGTAGCTCGTGAGGTTGGTACAGAAGGTAAATTGGGTGGTCAGGCTCAGGTGAAAGGTGTAGGTGGGACCTGGAAGGATTTGACAGATTCGGTAAACCAAATGGCGTCTAACCTTACGGGCCAGATCAGGGGTATCTCGAAGGTGGCAACCGGAATCGCGAAAGGTAATTTGAAACAACGGTTATCAATTAATGCACTTGGTGAGGTTGCTCAGTTGACAGATACGATTAATGAGATGATCGACACGCTGGCGGTCTTTGCAGACCAGGTAACGACAGTTGCCCGTGAGGTAGGGGTTCAGGGCCGATTGGGCGGACAGGCAAGTGTGCCAGGTGCTTCAGGAACATGGAAAGATCTTACCGAAAACGTAAATCAGTTGGCTCAGAATCTTACTACTCAGGTGCGCTCCATTTCTGAGGTTGCATCCGCTGTAACCAAGGGTGACCTTACCCGAACTATTCGTGTGGACGCAAAAGGTGAGCTTGAGGCATTAAAGGATACGATCAATCAGATGATTGCTAATCTGAAAGATACAACATTGAGAAATCATGAGCAGGATTGGCTTAAATCTAACCTGGCCAAGTTTGCTCAGATGCTACAGGGACAGCGTGACCGAAACGCCGTTGCTAACAACGTGCTTTCCGAACTTGCCGAATTAGTAAATGCCAGATACGGTGCTTTCTACATTCTTGAACAGCCAGAATCTTCTGACGATCCAAAACTAAAACTGATTGCCGCCTATGCACAAAAAGGCAAAATTATGCGGAACCAGGAATTCTCTCTTAATGAGGGATTGGTAGGGCAGTGCGCATCGGATAAAGAGCAGATTAGATTAAATAACGTCCCGGGTGAATATTTAAAGATAAGTTCCGGAATTGGAAGTGCTCCTCCTTTGGACTTGGTGATTTTACCGGTTTTATTTGAGAATAATGTAAAAGCTGTAATCGAGCTGGCTTCTTTTGAAAACTTCAGCGATACACACATCGATTTCCTTGATCAGCTTACGGAGAGCATTGCGATCGTACTTAATAATATTGAGACAAATACTCGTACAGAGGAACTTTTGTCTCAGTCGCAATCACTGGCGGGGGAGCTTTCATCTCAGCAGGAAGAGTTGAGGCGGGCAAATGATGAGCTGCATGATAAAGGAAGATCACTGGAGGAGAAAGCTGAGCAGCTAACCCTTACTTCCAAATATAAATCCGAGTTCCTTGCAAATATGTCGCATGAGTTAAGAACACCACTTAACAGCTTATTGATACTGGCTCAGCAGCTTTTCGAGAATCACGAAGGTAACTTGAACGAAAAGCAAATAAGCTATGCAAAAACAATTCACTCATGCGGAGACGACCTTATCCAGCTGATAAATGACATCCTTGATCTTTCTAAGATAGAATCAGGAGTAATTTCGGCCGATATTATGTCGGTTGGGTTCAGGGAGATTGCATCGTTTGTGGAGACGACCTTCCGGCCTATCTCAGAAGCAAAGAATCTCAAGTTTGAGATTGATATTGAAGAAGGCCTTCCTGAGGTTATGGAGACTGATATTCAGCGTTTGAACCAGATCCTTAAGAATTTGCTATCAAACTCCTTTAAGTTTACCGAAAAAGGCAGCGTAAAACTGAATATTTACCGTCCAGACATCGAAAAATCAAATCCAATTCCGGGTGCCGATTCTGTAATCGCATTCGCAATTGAGGATACAGGTATTGGAATTTCTCAAACGACACAGGGGATTATCTTCGAAGCATTTCAACAGGCCGAAGGTTCTACGAGCCGTAAATACGGTGGTACCGGACTAGGTCTCTCTATCAGTAAGGGGTTTGCAGAGCTTTTAGGTGGAACTATTGGCGTTCAGAGCGACTTGGGTAAAGGAAGTACATTTACATTATACCTTCCCTTGAAATATAGTGAGGTGCCGGTGCCAGCAATTTTAAACGATCTTAAAGTTAAAGAAGAGTACGCGCCGGTGCATACCAAAACAATGCAAAATGACCCCGTTGAAGTGGTAATTGATGATGACAGGCACAATATTCTGCCCTCAGATAAGGTACTTCTTGTGATCGAAGATGATTTGCGTTTCACAAAAATTGTTATTGAAAGATCGCACAGTTACGGTTTAAAGGTAGTGGTGGCCACCCACTATCTGGCGATATTTGATGCCATAGCGAAATTTAATCCGATTGCCATAACCCTGGACGTTAAGATGCCTGAATCTAATGGCTGGAAAGTACTGAAAGCCCTAAAAAATAGTCTGAAATTCAGGCATATTCCTGTGCATTTGATTTCAGGTGAGGATGATCGATCTGCTGCTTTGAAATTTGGGGCAAGAAGTTTCCATTTGAAACCATTGTCCAATAGCGCCCTCGATGAGCTTATCATAGGGATAGTTAACTTCCATGAGCAGACTAAAAAGCGTGTGTTGTTGATCGAAGACAATGAAGTCGAGCTGGAACATCTTTCAAAACTTCTAGTAAATGACCATGTAACTGTCGTACCTGCAACCACAGGTAAAAAGGCGATCGCTATTCTTAAAAAGGAAATGTTCGATTGTATTATCGTCGATTACACACTTCCTGATGCCAAAGGCCTTGACCTGCTCAAGCAAATAAATTTGTTAAAGCGGCCTCAAACGACAGTCTTGCTGCATTCTGCCAGGGATTTTACATCCAATGAGTTGATTCAGTTGAAGCGGCTTACGTATAAATTGATAACCAAGACGCCAACTTCACATGGGACAATTCTTGAGGAAGTCTTAAACCTGCTTCACATTGACGTTAAGACGTTAAGCAATACGAAACTGGATCTTATAAGTAAGGTTAGGGATAATTCAGATATTCTGGATGGCAAGACTGCGCTGGTGGTTGACGATGATGTGCGAAATTTGTTTGCCCTTACAGCAGCTTTTGAACGTTCAAAGCTCAATGTTATAACAGCTGAAAGCGGAAGGGAGGCTTTAGAAATTCTAAGTGCGCAAAAGGGCATAGATATTGTGCTTATGGATATAATGATGCCCGAAATGGATGGCTATGAAACCATACAATGGATTAGGAAGGAAAACAAGAATAAGAACTTGCCTATTATTGCTGTAACTGCTAAAGCGATGCTTGGAGACAGGCAAAAGTGCATCGCCTCCGGCGCATCAGATTACATTACAAAGCCAGTTAAAACAGATCAGCTGTTGTCGCTGATGCGTGTTTGGTTATATTAATTTAAAACGCGATTAATTTGGATCCGGTTAAAATACTTTTAGTAGATGACAATGTGGACAATCTTATGTCCATGCAGGTAGTTTTGGAAAAAGATGAATATGCTTTTGTCACAGCAACTTCTGGTCGTGAAGCTTTGTCAATCCTGTTGAAGGAAGAAGATTTTTCTCTCATTCTGCTGGATATCCGGATGCCAATTATGGATGGATATGAAACAGCTGAAGTGATATACCAGCGTGATAAGCTAAGGAATATTCCCATCATTTTTATCAGCGGTCAGGATGATGAAGAGGCTGCAATATTTAAAGGCTATCAGGCGGGTGCTGTTGATTATATCCGTAAACCTTTCAATACCCAAATTCTCAGGTCTAAAGTTGCGATCTTTGTGGAGCTTTATCGTAAGAATCAAATCTTAAAAACCCAGGAGGAAAAGCTTACGCGGATAAATGGGGATTTGCGAAAACTGAATCAGGAGTTGGAAGATAGAGTAAAGGACCGTACAAAGGAACTCGAAAATCTTAATCACGAGCTTACAGATCTGAATATTTCCAAGGATAAGTTTTTATCGGTTATATCCCACGATTTGCGGAACCCCCTAACTGCTCTTTTAGCCTCATCTGATAGATTGAAGAAGAGTAAGGTTGAGAATGTGGAAGAAGTCCAGCATCTTGCTACAATAATTCATCGCACATCCAATAAAATATTAGAACAGCTAAATGAACTGGTCAATTGGGCGAAAAATCAACGTGAGAAAACAGCGTTTAACCCGGTAAGTATTCAGCTTAGAACCGGCATTGATATCTCCCTCGAGATTTTGAAACCAAATGCATCACAAAAGGATGTGAAGTTGGAAAATAATATTCCGGAGAACATTTTTGTGAAGGCTGATGTTTTTATGCTTCGCTCCATACTTCAAAATGTGGCGATGAATGCCATAAAATATACTCCTGAAGGGGGTATTGTCACCGTTTCAGCATCATTTTCAGACAATATGGTTGAAATTTGTGTAATGGATACAGGAATAGGGATGAGCAAGGAAGTGCAGCAGTCATTATTTACAAGTGTCAGCCCAGTATCCGTAACGGGTACAAACAATGAACAGGGATCGGGTTTAGGTCTTTTGCTCGTTCGTGATTTTGTAGCTCAGCATGGAGGTTCGATACAAATTGAAAGTGAGCTAGACAAAGGCACATGCTTTAAGTTTACCGTTCCTGCTGACAGCGTGGCGGAGACTGCCTGATGCAGCGTTGAGTATAAATAATTTAATTTTTATGATAGAAGGAATAAATTTCATTACTGATGAAAAAGGTCACCAGAAGGGAATTATCCTCGACCTTCCAGTACTAAAGAAACATAAAATTAAAGCTTCTGAAGTTATTGAAGCACTATCGGGTTTACAGCAATTGATCGACAATGCGGAGCATGACTCCAAAGAAGCCGGCAACTGGGGATCGGCAAAAGAAACACTTAAAAATCTGCATCCGTAATGCTGAAGCGGTAGATTATTTGTGGTATATTCAATTAAATCGTTCTTTTCGCAAAATTTAATTTTCCTAATTTAGCCGGCTCATTAAATTCATACATGACTACATCATTCGATTTTGAAAAACCTATTGCTGATCTTCAATCACAAATTGATAAGGTCAATCAGGTAGCAGATAAGACCAAGGTGGATATGTCGGCCACGCTGACTGAGTTGGAGGCAAAGATCGAAGCAACCCGACATGAAATTTATTCTAACCTGACCGGATGGCAAAAAGTCCAGATTTCACGCCACCCTGAACGCCCATACACACTTTCTTATATCGAGATGATTTGCGATGACTTCATCGAAATGCACGGCGATCGGACTGTCAAGGATGATAAGGCGATAGTTGGAGGTTTTGCGAGCATTGGTGGTGAAACCGTGATGGTCATTGGTCATCAAAAAGGTGTTAACACTAAGATGAGGCAGTACCGCAATTTTGGAATGGCTAATCCTGAAGGGTACCGGAAAGCCTTGCGATTGATGAAATTGGCTGAAAAATTCAATAAACCTGTAGTTACTTTCATAGACACCCCTGGCGCATACCCGGGTCTGGAGGCTGAAGAACGTGGTCAGGGGGAAGCGATTGCGAAAAACTTAATGGAGATGTCAGTGCTAAGGGTGCCAATTCTTTGCTTTATTGTGGGTGAAGGCGCATCTGGCGGTGCTTTGGGAATAGGTATTGGAGACCGTGTTTACATGTTGGAGCATACCTGGTACTCCGTTATTTCACCAGAATCATGTTCGTCGATCTTATGGCGTAGCTGGGACTTCAAGGAAAAGGCAGCAGATTGCCTTAAACTGACCTCCGAAGATATGTTCCACAATAAACTGATCGATGGAATAATAACCGAACCACTTGGAGGAGCGCATCATAATCCTGAACAAATGGCAAAATCCATACAAGATCGGATCATCAAAGACCTTAAAGAATTAAAACCCAGAGATATCGACTCAGTTATTAATGAGCGGATCGAAAAGTTTTGTGCAATGGGAGTTGTTGTCGAATCGTAGGGAACAAATTACACACAAAGTCATAAAGTAAAGGCCCTTACCGATTAATGGTAAGGGCCTTTGCTTTATAAAAGGTTTTGTTAGATCATTTACACTTATCGTAATCCCATGAATTTGCTGTCCATGGCGCTGTATCGCGCTTGTAATTTCTTATTGAGATCAGCCTGTTTGTTTTGAGCTGTAAGTTTTACCATTTCGGCAATCACATACATCCCGAGCTGCATTTCTCTAGCATTTAGATTTTCTTTTGTTTGAGCAATCGCCGATAGGTAGTTCAATTGATCCTCAATATAATCGGCCGTATTTATGATTAGTTCGTTAGCCTTTGCGGGCTCTTTAACTTTATAAAGCAAGTCGGCCATGTAGTATTTCCTGATCGTAAAATTGAGCGAGTAGTTATTGTCAGGAACAACTTCAATGCATTTTAACAACGCCTTGCGGGCTTCTTCTACCTTACCTTGCTTATAAAGGTTTTCTGCTAGTATATTGAAATGATTTATGATAGTGAAGCTCATTCTAAGTGATTCGGGATCTAAATAAGAAGCATTTTTCATGTTGCCCCATTTAAACTTCGTCATCATGTTATTGTACATGGCATCTGTGTTGGTCAGTTCTGGTTTGTCTCCCGATGCTGAATCAGCAACCTGAGGCTTTAATGGCAGCAAACGGTATGCAAAGCCTTCGTTATACAGGTAATTGTCCAAGCCTATATAATTGTCAGAAGGTACAGTTATCGCAAAATATATAGGTCTTTTCCAGTCGTTATGAGCCAGGATATCAATTAACGCTAATTCAGTCTTGGTTACGTAATTCTTATTGTACGACCAGTCCATTGATGGCGCAAGTAAGGATTGATAATTAGCCGGAACAGTTTTGGTAGCAATAACCTGTGCAGGATCTACTGTAATTTTGAAGTTTTTAGAAGGCAGGAAATTTTCTTTTGACCCATCCTGATAAGTCGCCTTATCTGCTTCGTCCTCAGAAGTTAAGATATCAAACAGATTTTTCAATTCGACGCTTCCCGGAACCTGGTAGTCCTGATATCCCATTACGTCACGAACTCCCTGAACAAATTTTTCGTCTGCCATAGTTATTGGCAGTGCATCAGCCTGGTTCACCTTCTTTTTCATCTGCCGGATATACCAGTCTGTGCCTAAAAGGCTAAGGTTTACAACCCGTACATCTGGTCGAATGTTCTCAACTTCCTGCGCATACCAAAGAGGGTATGTATCATTATCTCCATAGGTGAAAAGGATTGCGTTCGGTGCACAAGATTCAAGATAATCGGCCGCCATATCGCGGGCAGTGAACTTCGTAGAACGGTCGTGATCATTCCAGCCATCTTTTGCCATCAACATTGGGGCAGCCAATAAGCCTATCACAGTAGCAAGTACGGCAGCAGTCGGGGCTTTGACCTTAGAGCGGAAAAAGTCGGCGATTCCTGCAACACCGAGGCCGATCCAAATTGCAAAGGCATAAAATGATCCGGTATATGCATAGTCACGTTCACGAGGCTGTAAAGGGTTTTGATTAAGGTAAAGTACAATTGCAACTCCTGTAAAGAAAAACAGCAGCCCAACTATTCCAGCGTCTTTTTGATTCTTTTTGAAATGCCACAGGGCACCGATAATTCCAAGTATAAATGGTAAAAAATAATATCGGTTGTATCCGCCGTTTTCTACCTGACTTTTAGGAAGATCATACTGGCCTCCCAATAGCAGGTTATCAATAGGTTTTATCCCCGATAACCAATTGCCCTGAGTATAATTTCCATGGCCTTGTTCGTCGTTTTGTCTGCCAATAAAGTTCCAGGCGAAATAACGGGCATACATAAAACCTGTTTGGTAGCTCATTAGAAAGCCAATGTTATCAATAAAAGTGGGTGATTGAGTTTCGGTCATTCCCATCCAATCGCGATAAGTCGCCACATGTTGGGGGTCGTCACTATACATTCGGGGCATTATGGTATTTCGATCATATACTCGCTCGTATTTTTGGCCAGCAGACTCATATTTTTCTTTCCCCTTTCGATAAATAATATCACCCTGTTTACTGTCTATGGGTTTTGAATCAAAATACTGACCATATGCTAACGGTCGGTCACCATATTGTTCACGATTTACGTAGCTCAATAGTGAAAAAGCATTATCAGGATCATTATTATTCAGGGTTGGGTCAGCTTTAGCGCGAATGACAATCATCGCAAATGAACCATATCCGAAAATGATAAACACAATCGATACCAATGCAAGGTTGAGTACGCGACGTTTATCGCGAATTTTTAACATATACTCTAATATGGCAAGGATTATTCCTGAGACAATGAGACCGCCGATTCCACCACCTATGGTCATTAGAGCGACAAACGCAGTAACAGCGGTAAGCAGGTGGGCTTTCTCACCATTAATCGTATAAAATATACCTGCGGTAAGAGCAGTTACTACAAGAATTCCAAAGAAAACTATTCCTGTTCCAAAACCTAAACCGAGAGTGTTTACAAAAAACAGATCGGAATAAGCGGCAAATTTTATCATGTACTGAACAATACCATATTGGATAAAAGCAAGTATGATTATACCAGCCAGCAATGTTAAAAGCGTTCCAGATGAAGTCCTCACTGCAGAGCGCCTGAAGTAGTAGACCAAAGATATAGCTGGGATTGCGAGGAGGTTAAGCAAGTGCACCCCGATAGAAAGTCCCATTACATAAGCAATGAAAATAAGCCATCTGTCAGCATATGGTTCATCAGCATGCTGATCCCATTTCAAGATCGCCCAAAAAACAACAGCCGTGCATAATGAAGAAAGGGGATATACCTCTGCTTCAACGGCCGAAAACCAGAATGAGTCTGAAAATGTGTAAGCTAGGGCACCAACAAGGCCGGAACCCATGATCGTGATCATTTCACCCTGTGTTAAACTGACGCCGGGTTTAGCGATGATTTTACGTGCAAGCGCTGTAATTGTCCAGAACAGAAATAGGATGGTTGCTGCACTGGCCAATGCAGAACATATGTTTATCCAAAATGCCACCCTGCTTGTATCTCCACCTGCAAGAAGAGAAAAAACTTTGCTTACCATCAAATACAATGGCGCTCCGGGCTGATGGACTACTTGTAATTTATAAGCTGAAGCAATAAACTCTCCCGAATCCCAGAAACTAGTGGTCGGCTCCAGAGTAAAAGTATATACAATTAAGGCCGTCAGGAAACATAGCCATCCCAACAAATTATTGGTTCTATTATAGTTCATAGAGTTCAGTTCAAATATTGCTGCCGAAAATAGTGAATTTGACGTACAAATGGCGCAAGGTTTAACACTAATTAACACTGGGACGCAGGAAAACAATAGCTCAGATACAACTCTCCACTTCCATAACGGACTGGTAAGTAAGCGCTCGTTCCTTATTTTTCAGGTTGACGAAGCTTTCACCTTGTTGAACCCTCATTTTATATCGATGATTAAGGTTGTGGTCTACTCGCGACAACAAAAATCGATTTTCATTTGCACTTTATAGTTTATCACACTATATTTGCATTCCATTTCAAAAAGACCTTCTTTTTGATTTTGATTGCCCGATAGTATAATGGTAGTACGACTGTTTTTGGTGCAGTTTGTCTTGGTTCGAATCCAGGTCGGGCAACCATAAAAATTTCGAGTTTCGGAATTGTAGATAATAAGGCCGTAAACGACCTGACATATTGAGTATCTGTTTTTAATCATCGATATCCGAAACAAAAATGCCTCTATCTTTTAATCCGATCAAATTATTCGCAGGCTCAGGCACTATTGACCTTGCAACCAAAATTGCTGCGGCATATGGTAAAAGCCTGGGGGACGTTGTCCTTTCACGCTTTAGCGACGGTGAATTTCAGCCCCATTTTAATGAATCGGTACGTGGTTGCGATGTTTTTCTAATCCAGTCGACCAATCAGCCCAACGATAATCTTATCGAGCTGTTATTGATGACAGATGCTGCAAAACGGGCTTCAGCTCATTATATTACTGTGGTCGTTCCATACTTTGGTCTAGCCAGGCAGGATCGAAAAGATAAGCCCAGGGTAGCTATTGGCGCTAAGCTTATGGCGAATTTGATTACCGCAGCTGGGGCACACCGAATAATGACAATGGATTTGCACGCAGCCCAGATCCAAGGTTTCTTTGATATACCGGTTGATCATTTAGATGCATCGGTAATCTTTGTGCCCCATATCAAAAGCTTGAATTTACCAAATCTGACTATTGCATCACCAGACATGGGAGGCTCATACAGAGCACGCACATTTGCAAAATATTTCAACGCAGAAGTGGTTATCTGTGATAAACAGAGAAAGCGGGCAAATGAAATTGAATCTATGTCGATTATCGGAGATGTTACCGGGCGAGATGTGGTTTTGATCGATGACATTTGTGATACAGCAAGGACACTCGCGAAAGCTGCTGAACTGATCATGGAAAATGGGGCGAATAGTGTAAGGGCTGTATGTACACATCCGGTTCTTTCAGGTGATGCTTATAAAACAATTGAAAACTCAGCGTTGGCGGAAATGATCGTAACCGATACTATTGCAGCCAAGCAGACCAGCCCTAAAATAAGAGTGCTTTCCACAGCTGACTTGTTTAGTCGAGCCATCGCAAATGTTAACGAACATGGCTCTATGAGTGCTTTGTTCAATATTGATTAAAATAAAGAGATCAAAAGAAGTTAGTTTGATTGTAGGAGTATCCAATGGTCAACGACAAATAAACAATAACAAATAAATAAAAAATGAAATCAATTGCTATTAGCGGTTCTCCAAGAGAGAACGTAGGGAAAAGAGACGCTAAAGAGCTGCGTTACGAAGGTAAAGTGCCTGCAGTTCTTTATGGTGGAAAAAACCAAATCCACTTTTCTGTGTCTGCATCTGATTTGAGAGGTTTGGTGTATACACCAGAAGTTTCATTCGTTGCGCTGGAAGTTGCTGGGGTTAAAGCACAAGCTATCATCCAGGATGTACATTTTCACCCATTAACTGACCAACCACTTCACGTGGATTTCTTGGAACTTGATGAGAAGAAACCAGTAGTTATGCAGATCCCTGTAAAACTTACCGGAACTTCACCAGGTGTAAAGATTGGTGGTAAATTAGTTCAAAAGCTTCGTAAACTACGTGTTAAAGCTTTACCTAAAGATATGCCACAGTATGTTGAAGTTAGCATCGAAAAACTTGATGTTGGTAAATCAGTGGGTGTAGGAGAATTAAAATTCGACAACTTCAAAATAACAAATAATGCTGAAGATACCATTGTTTCTGTAACCATGTCACGTGCGTTGAAACAAGCGGAGAACGAAGCGAAGAAATAAACCAAGGAATGGTTTAAGAAGAAGTCCCGGTTTACCGGGACTTTTTTTTTACTCAAGCATTCCTGCAAACTTTCTCATATTTGCATAGCATGAAATACCTTATTGTAGGCTTAGGAAACATAGGCCCTGAATATGCCGACACCCGCCATAATATCGGATTTATGATTGCCGATGAATTGGCTAAGCAAGAACATTCGTCCTTTTTTAATATGAGGCTGGCCAACTATACAGAGTTTAGCTATAAAAGTCGGAAAGTTCATTTAATTAAACCTACAACATATATGAACCTGAGTGGAAAAGCGCTGAATTATTGGATGCAAGATTTAAAAATTCCTGTTGAAAATGTTTTGGTTCTTGTTGATGAGCTTGCGCTTCCCCTGGGAACTGTAAGACTCAAACCTAAGGGCAGTGCTGGTGGACATAATGGTCTTAAAAGTATAGAGATGGCTTTAGGACATTCTAATTATTCTCGCTTGCGATTTGGTGTGGGGGATAATTTCCCCAAAGGCCGTCAGGTAGATTATGTTCTTAGTGGTTTTGATGATGATGAACAGCCTGAGTTACCGGCATTGATAGATCGATCGGTGGAAATGGTTAAAAGTTTCATTGCTGTCGGGCCTGAACTTACCATGACCAGGTTCAATAAATAATCAGCACGATAATTCCTTATAGGGGCGAAAGCTATTAACTAAAGAACTAGTTGAAAAACTAGTAGTTTAGTTTTAAATTGCACAGAGTAAAAACTATGTCCGGCAATTTATGGAATTTCAATAGTTTTTTAATCTAATGGTATAAGGTCTTTTAACACTAGTTAACACGGTTTAACATTTGGGCTAAGTTTTTTAGTGCAACTTTATTGCTATAAAGCAACTTTGGCGAATTTTTACAGTCCTATCAAAAAACTAAATTAAAATTATGAGATTTTTTCTACTTGTTCTTCTGGGTTTCGGAGTTAACGCCACTGCGCAAACTGCAGCCCCTCTAACAACATACGACATAAAAGGAAGTGTCGTTGATTCCGCGTCAGGGAAGGGCCTAGACTATATCACAGTAGGATTAAAAACAGATAAAAATATTGGTGTTAAGTCGGGTCTTACCGGTACTGACGGCAAGTTTACATTTACCGGAATAAAAGCTGGGAAGTACTCATTGGTGATCGTTGCCGTAGGTTACAAACAAAGGAATATTTCGTTCGATCTTTCCGAAAGCAAAGATATGGGGCCGATTCTCATAACAGCATCAAACACTAATCTAAAGGAAGTTATTGTTTCAGCAGATCGGCCTTTAATTAAGCAAGATATTGATAAGATTTCATACGATTTACAGGCCGATCCTGAAAGTAAAATAAATAGCGTCCTTGAAATGATGCGGAAAGTACCATTACTTTCATTGGATGCGGAGGAAAACATTCAGCTTAAGGGTAGTGGCAATTACAAAATCCTTATCAATGGAAAGCCTTCAGGCATGGTCGATAAAAATCCGAAAGATATTCTTCGGAGTATGCCCGCTTCAAGTATACAGAGTATTGAAGTGATTACTAATCCCCCGTCAAAGTACGATAGTGAAGGTCTGGCAGGTATTATCAATATAATTACTAACAAGAAAATTGACAACGGATATAATGGAAGTGTCAATTTTAACCAGCGTTTTCCCGTTGGCGGGCCTGGTGTGGGTGGATCATTCAATTTCAAACAGGGCAAGTTTGGAGCATCAGGGTATGGAGGATTTAATTCTTATAGCTCGCCTGCAACTGACAGTTATAACACGAGGTTAACGACGGGGGCCGCTCCAACAGATCTTACACAAAACTCTTCACGTGATTTTGATAGTAATAATGGATATCTAGGTACTGAACTTAGTTTTGAGATCGATAGCCTAAACCTTATTTCCGGTCAGTTTGGACTTAATGGCGGAAAGTTTGCGAACACTTCCCTGGCAAAATCAATATTAAGGGGCTCGACTGGAATAATTCAGGGATATGATATTTTAAACGTTGGGAAAAGTCTGCGGGATGGCTATGACGCATCGTTGAATTACCAGCTTGGATTTAGGAAGAATAAAAACAGGCTTCTGACTTTCTCCTACCGCGTTTATACCTATGGAGAAGGACAAGATAATAGTTTGACGGTTTCGAATAGGTTGAATTATAATATTCCAGATTATAGTCAAACCAACGATGGTTACTCTTCCGAGCAAACCGTACAGGTAGACTATGTACATCCGCTTAAAAAATTTACAATTGAAGGCGGTATAAAAGGTATCATCAGAGCGAACGAAAGCGATTTCCAATACAACAACCTGAATGCTGTAACGGGTGAATATGTTCCAGATCTCTCAAGAACTAATAAGTTTAATAACGACCAAAGTATTTGGGGAGCGTATAACTCATACCAGTATAATTTAAAAAACTGGGGATTTAAGGGAGGACTGCGTCTTGAAGAAACAATAGTAGATGCGGATTTCGTTTCATCCGGAGCTCAAATCGAACAAAATTACTTCAATCTTATACCTTCCGTTTCAGTGAACCGGAAGTTTAAAAATATGAGCAGCATCAGTTTTGGATATACTCAGCGAATTCAGCGTCCTGGCATATGGAACCTTAATCCATTTGTAGACAGGTCTAACCCCAATTTTGAATCAACGGGAAACCCGAATCTGAGACCAGTACTTTCAAACAATTTTCAAGTCAACTATAGCAAATTCAAAAAGGGATCCATTAACATCGGCATGAGCTATGCATTCTCCAATAATACTATGCAACGTATTGCTGTGTTTGATCCAGCTACAAATATCACACGAAGTACTTTTGAAAATATAGGGAAAGATAAATCGATAGGCAGTAATTTCAATGTTAATTATCCGATTACTAAACAATGGAATTTCAGTTTAAGCGGTAATCTGAATTATGTGTTTATTGAAGGGATTGTAAATGGAACGCTGACTAAAAACGATGGAATGAGGGGATATTTCTTTGGCTCTAGTGGTTACCGTTTTGAAAAAGGTTTGCGGATAAATGCTAACATGCAGTACATGACTCCTTACATCATGCTGCAAGGAAAAGGAAACTCGAATGTTTACTTTGGATTAAGTGCTAGTAAGGACATAATTAAAGACAAACTATCTTTCTCTGCCTCTACAAACAATCCATTTAATAAGTTCAGGAACTTCACTAACCAAACAAACGGCGGTAATTTCAGTCAGTTTAGCAGCTCAACGAGCTACTTCAGATCTTTCGGGGTGAGTATGAACTACCGTTTCGGCAAACTCAAAGAAGCCATTAAAAAGAACAAGAGAGGAATCAGTAATGATGACGTATCCGGCAGTAGTTCGGGCGGAACTCAGTAATTTTTATATTTGCTTTTATGAAAGTATATGGAATTAAAAATTGCAATACAGTAAAGAAAGCTCTTGATTGGTTGAAGGAGAATAAGATCGAATACGATTTTCATGATTTTAAAAAGCTGGGGATCACAGATGGGAAACTTGAAGAGTGGTCTGCAAAGCTGGGTTGGGAGCCACTGGTAAACAAGCGTGGAACAACATGGAAACAGCTTGATTCCGAACGGCAAGCGTCTATAAATTCGAAAGCAGAAGCATTCAAGCTTATGCAGGAAAAAACAAGCGTTATTAAACGGCCTGTGATTGAAAACGATCATGGAATACTTCTTGGCTTTGATGAGAATGTCTATAAAAAGCATTTTGATATTGCTTAAGCGAGTTTCCAATCTCTGATGTCATAATATTTTCCTTAATTTGTCTCTTTAAAATTTTTTCAGATGGGCAGGTTAAAATTCTTTACACTCACGTTAATTTGTTTAGCGGCGACGTTACACACGTATTCACAGCAAGCCGCTTCCGGGCAAAGCGTTACCTTGCAGTCGGCATCCAAGTATGACTACCACGACACGTTCGGTCCGGTTTTTTATACCAAAAATGGCGATGAAGTCAGGTCTGCGAGTGGCCAGCCCGGACCAAAATATTGGCAAAACCGGGCAGACTATAAATTGTCTGTAAGGCTTAACGACCAAACAAATGAGATTACGGGCACCGAGATTTTAACCTACACCAATAATAGTCCAGATAGAATGTCTTTCATCTGGATGCAGCTTGATCAGAATCTTTTTAAGGAGGATTCACGAGGACACGCATTGATACCTCCGGGAGGCAGCAGAAGCGGTGCCCACGGTCAGAAGTTTGACGCGGGTTATAAAATTAAGTCGGTAAAAATTGTAGAGCTGGAAAACGGCCGCTCAGTAGAAAAAAGCCCGGAATACTTTATCGATGATACTCGTATGCAAATATACCTTCCGTCAGAGTTGCCAGCTGGTGGTGGAAAGTTGCAGGTAAAAATAGAATACTCATTTATCTCTCCAGAGTACGGTTCTGACCGGATGGGAATTCTAAATACCAGGAATGGAAAGATATTTTCTGTGGCTCAGTTTTATCCACGGATGTGCGTATACGATGATGTGGCGGGATGGAACACTATCCCATATTTGGGACCGAGTGAGTTTTATCTTGAGTATGGCGATTTCGACTTGAGCATTACCGTTCCGGCAAACCATATAGTTGTGAGTTCGGGTGAGTTGATGAATCCCAAAGAGGTATATACCGCCGAGCAACAAAAACGTTGGGCTGATGCTGCCCAGAGTGATAAAACAGTAATTATACGCTCGGCGTTGGAGGTTACTGATTCGAAATCAAGGCCGGCGGGTAAAAGTGAACTCACGTGGAAATTTACTTTAAGGAACGCGCGGGATGTTGCATTTGCGTCGTCAGCAGCATTCATAATTGATGCAGCCAGGATGAATCTTCCTAGTGGTAAAAAATCCATGGCAATCTCTGCCTATCCTGTTGAAAGCGATGGGCCTGCGGCGTGGGGAAGATCCACGGAGTATAATAAAGCATCAAACGAATTTAACTCCAAAAAGTGGTTGGAGTTCCCTTACCCGGCAGCAACAAATGTTGCTTCAAATGTTGGAGGAATGGAATATCCGGGAATCGTTTTTTGTGGAGCAACCGCAAAAGGTGAGGGCCTTTGGGGCGTAACTGACCATGAGTTTGGCCATGCATGGTTCCCTATGATAGTAGGGTCGAACGAGCGTGTCCATGCGTGGATGGATGAAGGGTTCAATACATTTATTAACTCACTGGCTAGCGAGGACTTTAATAACGGAGAGTATAAGCCGAAACCTTATGACTGGCATGCTTACGGAAAATTACTAACCAATTCAGCTTTGGAACCGGTGATGAGCAGTCCCGATAATATGAAAGAACCTAGTATAGGTTACCTGGCCTATTATAAACCTGCTGCTGGACTTACATTGCTTCGTGAGCAGGTATTAGGTGCAGAACGTTTCGACCGGGCTTTTAAAGAGTACGTCAGGCGGTGGGCATATAAACATCCGACACCAGATGACTTCTTCCGAACGATGGAAAATGTATCAGGGGAAAATCTTGCATGGTTTTGGCGCGGATGGTTCCTGAATAATTGGAAGCTGGATCAGGCTGTTGCTGGGGTATCTTATGTAAAAAATGATCCTAAGCTAGGTGCCTATATCACGCTGGATAATCTGGAGAAGATGGCTATGCCGACAATCCTTCAGATCGAAACAAAAAGTGGTAAGGTTAGCCGGATCAAACTACCGGTTGAAGTTTGGGAGCGGAACCTACGTTTCACTTTTCTTTATCCATCAGAAGAGGAGATCAAAACCGTAATATCTGATCCGGACAAGGTGATGCCTGACTCCAACTCCGCTAACAATATCTGGACAGCAAATTAGTAGAGGGACAATAAAGGAAATTGCATTCAGAATGAACTGAATGCAATTTCCTTTATTAGAAAATGTTGATGATCCGGCGAGCCTGACGCTGCAGTTTCCTCGATTTCTTGATCTTGGAACGATCAGTTTTTCCTTTCCTATACACTCTGGCTACCTTCCTTACCACCTTTTTCATTTTCCGTTTCTTTACTCTTTTGCTTTTGGCAGAGCTTTTTTCACTCTTTCCAAAAATTAATTTTATTACAGTATTTGAAGTGGTCGTAGTCGCTGCTTCAACTCGGGCTTCCGGAATTACTGCCGTAAAAAGAAAGAGGAATACAAGGAAGAAAATGCTCTTTTTCATAACGTTGACGATTTTGTTCAAAAAAAAATTGGGTTTAATGAAATGACGCACATTTTGCGGATTACGTTGCATCCTTACGAAAATATCAAACATTATATTGCTTGTACACTAAATGTGGAACTTTCTAGTTTAAAAACCCTGAGTTTGGATGTATTTCAGATGGTTCATGACAGCCTTTAAGTCGCCATAGGAAATAGTCTCGCCCAGTTCCATTTTCGTTTCACTTGTTGTTTTCCCGGGATTTTGTACAATATGTGCCATGATACGCGCTACTTTAATTTTGCTCACTATATCAAATACAGATATTTCCCCGCTGGTAATAAAATTTGCTAAATGTGATTCAATAGTTCCGGTTGTTAATGCCCTATCGCTGGCAATTTCAGCAACAGTTTTCCCGGATTGAAATAGAGCAAGAGAAACTTTTTTGGAGTCAATCTTGGCGGGTTTATCTTTTACGGGCAGGATGATTTCACTTCGTTCAATGTCATTTTCACGGCAATAAGAATTTATAATTTCTAGAATTTCAGGCCCGAATTGTTTGACTTTCATTTTGCCAATTCCTTTAATAGTTTCAAGTTCACCGAGGCTTGAGGGAAGTATCTCTACAAGTTCAAGAATTGATTTCTGGGCGAGTACGAGGTAAACGGGCATGTTTTTTTCTTCTGCAAGTTCATCCCGCCATTCTTTTAATCTTTGATATAATTCCGGATGGGTAATGTTTTTTGATAAGGCAGCTTTTGGCTGAAAGCTTGGGTTAGCGGATGATTGATCAATTTCCGTATCTGCCTTGGTTTTTAGGTAGGAAGATGTAGAAAAACCTCCCGAACAAAGTTTCATTAAAGCAAGCTTGACGTTAATTTCTTTCGATAATCCATCCATTATGTCACTAAGGGTGGACTTTACCGATTTATTGTCGGTGTCGGTATTTAATCCGGGCAAGCTACCTTTCAAAGCAGAATTAATTTTTTCGTTAAAATAAGCGCTGGCTTTTTTAACTCTTATTTGGAGTTCTGAATTATCCTCAGGCAGAGAATTCTCACCAAGCAGACTTCGAATTTGTCTTTTAAAGGTTTCGCCAATTTCAAAAACCTCCTTGTCTGCTGTAGCTTTGATATTGTCCAATACTGTCTGGAATTGCGGATTCAGGATGGTATGATGATCTTCAAATACCTTTCGGAGTTGATATAAAAAGGCTTTGATAGAAGTAAAATCAAAAAGCTCGTAAAGAAGATCTTGCTGAAATTCAATTTTTGCATCATTTAGATCCGCCTCGCTTGGTTCATTTGAGTTTCTGGTATATTCAGCAACCGTCCCATCAGTTTTTACACTATTGAATGCAATTGGGGAACGAAGGACCATTCCTTCAAAACTTTTGCAACGGCTAAGTGCTACATACACCTGACCGTGAGCAAAAGCCAGATTTGCATCGATAATGGCTTTTTCAAAGGTTAGCCCCTGACTTTTGTGGATGGTAATAGCCCAAGCCAGTTTTAACGGGTATTGGGTAAAAGTGCCAATCACTTTCTCCTGTACTTCCTTCGTAAGGGGATCGAGTACGTATTTAATGTTGGTCCATTCGACCGGACTTACGGCAATTTCAGAATATTCACCCGGGCATTTTACATAGATAAGTTCATCTGTGATGTTCGTAACCACGCCAATTTTGCCATTATAATATAAGCGCTCACGCGAAGAATCATTTTTAACAAACATGATTTGCGCACCTTTTTTTAATTCGAGCTCCGGAACCGTAGGATAGGAATATTCGGGAAAATCATCCTGTATACGTGCGCTGAAAAACTTTGCAGGCTTTTCAATTTGAGCAAGCTTGGTTTCATTTATATCCTGCGCAGTTTTGTTATGTGTCGTAAGGATAATATAACCCTCATCGTCGGCCGGATTAAAATTTGGGATGTACCGTTCATTGAGTTTATTCAATACGCCCTGATCAATTTCGTTTTGACGTACGCTATTCAAAAGGCTGATAAATTTTGTATCTGCCTGGCGGTAAATGTGTTTCAGCTCTATGCTAACAGGTTTGGTTTGGCTCAATGCCTGGCTGCTGAAGAAAAACATATTTGGGTAGAAACTCTTTAACATCATCCAGTCTTCATCTTTAACGACCGGGGAAAGTTGGTGCAAATCGCCAATCATTAGAAGCTGAACGCCTCCGAAGGGCTTATGATGATTTCTATACCGCCTCATCACCTCATCAATGTGATCAAGTGTATCGGCTCGTACCATACTGATTTCATCAATAACCAGTAAATCGAGGCTTCTAATCAGATTGATCTTGTCTTTGCTAAACCTTTTATGTTGGCCGTTTTTATTTGTCGTGCCGGGGATATAGGGGCCAAATGGAAGCTGGAAAAATGAATTTATAGTAACACCCCCGGCATTAATAGCAGCCACACCTGTTGGTGCTACAACCGTCATACGTTTTGGAGACGATTTCTTTAGGTGGTGTAGGAAGGTTGTTTTACCTGTCCCTGCTTTACCGGTAAGAAATATATTCCTGTCGGTGAATTGTACGAAGTTAAAAGCCAGTTCAAGCTGGGCATTTTGTTCCATTTGCTTTAATTCGGGAGATGTGCGGCAAGATAAAAATTTAATTCTTAAAGGCAGGATTGATGCCTTTCGCTAAGCCATTTATACCACTAAATGAACTAAGAATTTAGCGGGTTTGCCTCCTGCTGAAAATCAAAAGTGGAAGAATCTTTAACCTAATTCGTACATTTATTGGCAAATCCATTTACATGAAAATAAGATTTTTAGTACTTCTAGCATTATTAGTTAGCTTTTCAATAACTTCTATCAGCCAGTCCCGCTCCCAGACATATTTTGAGATTAAAGTCTATCATTTTGAAAGTCTGAATCAGGAAGCTATGATCGATGGATACCTGAAAGATGCTTTTCTGCCGGCTTTGCACAGAACAGGTATAAAGAATATTGGGGTTTTTAAACCTGTTGGAAACGATACACTTGCTGACAAACGGGTGTATGTCCTGATCCCATTAAAATCTGCAATACAGTATGCGGACCTGCCCGAAATACTCTCGAAAGATTCAAAGCTGCAAGCTGATGGCAGAACTTACCTAGAAGCCACACCTGATAAGGTACCTTATAAAAGAATGGAATCGATATTCCTTAAAGGGTTTGCTGATATGCCGTACCTGCAGCTTCCATCGTTGAAGAATGATCTCTCTAAACGTGTTTATGAACTGAGGAGTTATGAAGGACCCACAGAGAAGATGTATGCAAGGAAAGTGGAGATGTTTAACAAAGGTGGCGAGATCGCATTATTTAAGAGGCTCGGGTTCAACGCTCTTTTTTATGGAAGTGTGATCGCCGGAAGCAGAATGCCTAACCTGATGTACATGACAACCTTCGAAGATATGCCATCAAGAGATGCCCATTGGAAAGCTTTTTCAGCCTCTCCGGAATGGAAGGAGCTTTCCGCTATGGAATATTATAAACGCACGGTTTCCAGGAACGAAACCATTCTGTTGAAGCCGGTAAGTTATTCCGAAATTTAAAGGTAGTTAACGGATAAAATGCGGGTCCTTCTCATCGCATTAGCGTATGGAGCGCCAATGTTCGGTAATTTTTTGATCAACGTACCTTGATTTCAGGATCAGCGATCTTGCTATAACCATCCTGCTCAGGGGCGTAAAGTATTTATATAGACTCTGAAAAAGGACCCAGTACCGCCAGATCAGAGCTCTTGCCGTACCTGCTTCAGCGCCGATGCGGAAAAGATCACTTTTTTCTAGTCAATCGCTTGAAAATCAAAAATAACTTCGTACTTTTGCAGTCCCTAAATGAAAGCGGTAAACAGCTCATTCAGGTTAAAAACAAATAAACACTAAAAGGAAAAAATGCCTACAATCCAACAATTAGTTAGAAAAGGTAGAGTAGCTCTGGTGGATAAGAGTAAATCCCCAGCGTTGGACAGCTGTCCACAGCGAAGAGGAGTGTGCACACGTGTGTATACCACTACCCCTAAAAAACCAAACTCAGCGATGCGTAAAGTTGCCCGTGTGCGCTTAACCAATGGAAAAGAAGTGAATGCTTACATCCCTGGTGAAGGTCACAATTTACAGGAGCACTCAATCGTGTTAATCCGTGGTGGTCGTGTTAAAGATTTACCTGGAGTTCGTTACCACATCATCCGTGGTGCTTTAGATACGTCCGGCGTAGCTGGTCGTAACCAACGTCGTTCTAAATACGGAACAAAGAAACCAAAACCTGGACAAGCAGCAGCTGCACCAGCTAAGGGTAAAAAGAAATAATTAAACGGAGGAAAGCAACATGAGAAAGTCAAAACCAAAAAAGAGAATCTTACTGCCTGATCCAAAGTTTAACGACGTAATGGTAACCAGGTTTGTAAATAATATGATGTATGACGGTAAGAAATCTATCGCATACTCTATTTTCTACGACGCAGTTGAATTAGTAGAGAAGAAAACAAGCGAAAACGGGTTAGAGTCCTGGAAAAAAGCTTTGAATAACGTAATGCCTGCTGTTGAAGTTAAATCACGCCGTGTGGGTGGTGCAAACTTCCAGGTTCCTACCGAAGTTCGTCCTGAGCGTAAAATCGCTTTAGGTATGAAATGGCTGATCAATTACTCACGTAAACGTGGTGAAAAAACCATGACTGAGAAATTGGCTGGTGAGATCATTTCAGCTTCTAAGGGTGAAGGTGCTGCAGTTAAGAAGAAAGAGGATACACACAAAATGGCTGAAGCTAACAAAGCATTCTCTCATTTTAGATTCTAATCAGGAAACAACACAATGTCAAGAGATTTAAAATACACAAGAAATATCGGGATCGCTGCTCACATTGATGCGGGTAAAACTACAACAACAGAGCGTATCCTTTACTACTCTGGTGTTAGTCATAAAATTGGTGAGGTACACGATGGTGCCGCTACAATGGATTGGATGGCACAAGAGCAGGAGCGTGGTATTACCATTACTTCAGCAGCTACTACAGTTAACTGGAAATACAGAGATAATACTTATCACATCAATATAATTGATACCCCTGGGCACGTGGATTTTACCGTAGAGGTAAATCGTTCCCTTCGTGTACTTGATGGTTTAGTGTTCTTGTTTTCTGCAGTTGATGGTGTTGAGCCTCAATCTGAGACTAACTGGAGACTTGCAAATAACTACAATGTTGCCCGTATCGGTTTCGTTAATAAAATGGACCGTTCTGGTGCTGACTTCTTAAAAGTAGTTAAGCAAGTAAAAGACATGCTGGGTTCTAATGCAGTTCCTTTGCAATTGCCAATCGGTGCCGAAGATTCATTCAAAGGTGTTGTTGATTTGATCAACTTCCGTGGTATAGTTTGGAATGAGCATGATAAAGGTATGACCTTTACTGAAGTGCCAATTCCTGCTGATATGGTTGAAGAGGCTACGGAGTGGAGAGAGAAGTTATTGGAATCAGTTGCTGAGTACGATGAGACTTTGATGGAGAAATTCTTCGAAGCTCCAGAAACTATTACTGAGCGTGAGGTTCTTGATGCCTTGCGTAAAGCAGTTCTTGATGCGAAGATCGTACCTATGGTATGTGGTTCGTCATTCAAGAATAAAGGTGTTCAAACCATGCTTGATTATGTGATGGAATTATTGCCATCACCAATGGACGTTGAAGGTATCGTTGGAACAAATCCTGATACAGGTGAAGAAATTCTTCGTAAACCGAGTGAAAAAGAGCCATTTGCCGCTCTTGCATTTAAAATTGCAACGGATCCTTTCGTGGGTCGTTTGTGCTTTATCCGCGTTTACTCAGGAAACCTTGAAGCTGGTTCATATATTCACAATATGCGTTCTGACAATAAAGAGCGTATCTCACGTATCTTCCAGATGCATGCGAACAAGCAAAATCCTATTCCAAATGTTGGAGCTGGTGATATTGCTGCGGTTGTTGGGTTTAAGGATATTAAAACTGGAGATACCCTTTGCGATGAGAAACATCCTATCGTATTAGAGTCTATGAACTTCCCTGAGCCGGTTATTGGTCTTGCGATCGAGCCTAAAACTCAGGCGGATGTGGACAAATTAGGTATGGCTTTAGGTAAACTATCTGAAGAAGATCCTACGTTCCGTGTTCAAACTGACGAAGAAACCGGTCAGACTGTTATTTCTGGAATGGGCGAGCTTCACCTTGATATCATTATGGATCGTCTTAAACGGGAGTTTAAGGTTGAAGTAAACCAAGGTGCTCCTCAGGTTGCTTACAAAGAGGCAATTACAGGAACTACTCAACACCGTGAAACGTATAAGAAACAAACTGGTGGACGTGGTAAATTTGCTGATATACAGGTTATTATTTCTCCTGCTGAAGAAGGTAAAAGCGGTCTTGAATTTGTTAACGAAATTTCGGGTGGTGCTATTCCACGTGAGTTCATACCTTCTGTACAAAAAGGTTTTGAAGCTGCAATGGTGAATGGTGTACTTGCAGGCTATCAGCTTCAGGGAATGAAAGTTCGTTTAATTGACGGATCATTCCACGCGGTCGATTCAGATGCACTTTCTTTCGAGATCTGTGCGAAGTCAGCTTTCCGTGAAGCATTGCCTAAGTGTAAGCCAGTGTTGATGGAGCCAATTATGAAGATTGAAATCCTTACTCCTGAAGAAAACATGGGTGATGTTATCGGTGATATGAACCGTCGTCGCGGACAGCTTTTAGGAATGGACACCCGTGCAGGTGCTCAGGTAATTAAAGCTACTGTGCCTCTTTCTGAGATGTTTGGTTACGTAACACAATTACGTACTATTACTTCAGGACGTGCAACTTCTACGATGGAATTCGATCACTATGCTGAAGCTCCTAGGAACGTTCAGGAAGAGGTTGTTGCAAAGGTGAAGGGTAAGAAAGCCAACGCTTAACCAAGAGTAAAGAACAAAGAGCAAGGAGCAAAGACTCTGGACCATGTGTCTTTAATCTTTGTTCTTTGCTCCTTAATCAAAATAAACCGGTTACCGTTACTAATAGCTCTAACGTTAACCATAAACAAACAACAATGAGCCAAAGAATCAGAATCAAATTAAAATCTTACGATTACAATCTGGTAGATAAATCTGCTGAGAAGATCGTTAAAACCGTTAAGCCGACAGGCGCGGTGGTTAGTGGACCTATTCCATTGCCAACTGAAAAGAAGATCTTTACAGTACTTCGTTCACCGCACGTAAACAAAAAGGGACGTGAGCAATTCCAGCTTTGTGCTTACAAGCGTTTGCTGGATATCTACAGTTCTAACTCAAAAACTGTGGATGCTCTGATGAAACTTGAGCTTCCAAGCGGAGTTGAAGTAGAAATTAAAGTTTAAGGCCTCGAAACCAAAAAAGCTACCATCTGGTAGCTTTTTTTTTGTTATTATAGTTCCATCATTCATGTCTGTTATTTCTGTACCGCTGAACCGCCGAAAAAGTCGTTTGGCGGTAAGCGCCGTATTCTTTGCTTACGGTCTGACTTTTGCCAGTTGGGCTTCCCGTATTCCTACAATCCAGCAGGAACTAAACATATCTGATAGTGGACTCGGGCTTGTTCTTTTCGCATTACCGGCAGGACTATTTCTATGTCTCCCTTTCTCAGGTTGGTTAATCAATCATTTTGGAAGTAAGCGGATTGTTGTGATTTCCGGGATTGTTTATACACTACTTCTTTTAGTTATTGGTATTGCTCAGAATTTATTTCAATTAGTGTCAGTACTTTTGGCTTTTGGTTTTTTTAGCAACCTTCTGAACATAGCTGTAAATACCCAGGCCGCTGGAGTAGAAGCGAGCTACGATAGGCCTGTAATGGCCTCCTTTCATGGCATGTGGAGCCTGGCGGGATTTGCAGGAGCTGCAATTGGTACCCTAATGATGGGCTTTGAGATAAGTCCGGGGTATCATTTCGTATTGATTTTCGCTTTAATGGTTTTAATCATGACATTAAACAGCGGAAATTTATTGACTGTCGACGCCGGCCAAACCAGTGACGGTCTCAAGTTTGTAATGCCTGACAGGTCTTTGCTAAAGCTGGGTGTCATCGCCTTTTGTTCACTAATTTGCGAAGGAACAATGTTCGATTGGAGTGGCGTTTATTTTCTCAAGATTGTCAAAGCAGAACCGGCTTGGGTGGGTGCAGGATATACAGCATACATGATCGCTATGGCTTCAGGTCGCTTCATTGCAGACTGGCTAACACATAAAATTGGGGTTCAGAGAGTCTTGCAATTGAGTGGATTTTTAACAGTTACGGGATTACTGATTTCTGTGTTTTTCCCGCAGGAATTACCTTCAATAATTGGATTTTTGATTGTTGGATTAGGGGTATCTTCTGTAGTGCCATTAGCTTATAGTGCAGCTAGTAAATCGAAGACTATGCCCGCCAGTCAGGCACTCTCGACAGTAACAACTATTGGTTTTCTCGGCCTGCTAGTCGGGCCTCCAATTGTGGGGCTCATCGCGGGTGAAACTGATTTAAGAATAGCATTTATATTTCTCGTTTTAATGGGAATAATGGTCTTTGTTTTATCGTCATTTGGAAAGTTTCGGGACAGCGCAAACAGTTAATAAACAGCATCATGACGTAATTTTAGATAAAAAAAGCCCACTTTTGAAAGTGGGCTTTTTTTGATAATAATCGGTTAGATTAGTTCTTCGGTTTCACCTTAACTGTATCATCTTCTACCTTCACTTTGCCAGCATCAGTTTTGGTTTTCATGTCACCGTCAGCTTCGATTTTCACCTTGCTTCCGTCTTCATTTTTAATTTTTATATCATCGCCATCACGCTTAATTTTGGTTTCATCCAATGTCCATTTTCCGTCGCTTTTCATGATCGCATTGTTCACAACTACACCTGTCTGAAATAGTGTATCACCACTGTTATCGATGTAGAATTCAACGGGAACTTTTGTGATGCTGTCAACTGCCCATCCTGTTGTTGGATCTGCTACAATGTATACCGTTTTGCCTGTGCTTAAATTGGTATAACTTCCAGGTACAACTTGTGCAGTAGAGGTTGTCGTCATTTCTGTAGACTCGCTCATCATTGTTGTGTCAGTTGCCCCGTCTTCTGCATTTTTATTGCTGCAAGCTACGATTGCAGAACTTACTACTGCAAATGACAGAACTTTTAATAGATTTTTCATGTGGTTTATCGTTTAGTTTTTGATTGATATATAACAAGACAGTTCGGGTATTGTTTTTATTTGAAAACCTTAATCATCATTTTTTTTCTTGACTACTCCGTCTTCAATTTTGATTTTTGAGTCACCATCTTTGATTTTAACGTCACCATCTTCCTCCACTTTTTTCTTATAATCCCCATCCTTCAATTTTGAGTCACCGTCACCCTCAACTTTGAGCTTATAGTCGTCGCCTTTAACCTTGTAATCATCTCCATCAAACTTCTTTTTATAATCAGCGTATTTAACTGTTACATCTTTGTCTTCAACAATCACTTTGGTATCATCAACTTCATAATAATCATCGTCAACCCGTGTGATTTTGTTATTTACAACAGCGCCGGTGGTGAAGATTGTATCTCGGTTATTGTCCACGTATAAGTAAACAGGCTTTTGTGTTTCACTGTTTATTGCATAGCCTGTTTCAGGGTCGGCAACGACTTGAATAGAGTCGCCGGAATTGAGATCTACATAGGTTCCTGGAACAACTTCTTCCTTCTTTGTACAAGCTGCGAACAAGATGATGCCCGCTAAAAATAGTCTTGAGATTTTCATAATTTCTTGGTTTTGGTTTTCTGCTTAACATTCTGGTTATCAAATAGTTTTAAAGAGATATCGAATTTCTTTCTAGGCTGTATTCGAGCCGGGTAAAAAATTGCCCAAAATGGGGAATTATTTCTCCTAAATGAGACCGTATTTTAATAGGGCTGGATTATAAATTGCTTTGCAATTAAATTAATATCCCCTAACGGCTTCCAATCGAAGTATTTGAAGAAAAGAAGTTTAAGCCCTGCGTTTGAGACAAAAAAAGCCTCTGATGGTATGATTATCGCTTTATTACGCGCGAATGATTAACTGAGGATTAAGAGTAGTTTGATAAATGAGGTGCAACGATTTAGAAGAATAGAAATTTTAGTATTCTTGTTAGTATTTTTTCTCGCTCCTAAGCTTGCAAAAGCTCAGGAATTGATTGAAATGTCTATTGCTCCGGGTGAGTCGCTTTCGGTTCATTCAGGTGAGGGTGTAGGGATTTTTTCCAGTGTGAAAAATGCGGGCTCGTTTGGTTCTCATCCAAACGCCGTGGTTAGCTTTTTTGGGCAACGTTGGACGAACAGGCCCTCAGGGCGAATTGCTGATGAAAGTATTAACGGCAATAGCGGGCAGGGTGGAATTTTTAGATTTAGATCTGCAGCTAATTCAACTCAATTTATCGAAAGCCAGAATCTTCAGGCTAACGCAGGATTCACCAATTTAACCATCAGAAACTCCGGCAATGTCAACCTGGAGGGATCAGATCTTCATATTCGCGGTAGTTTGAATTTTGAAGCAGGCCACCTCATTCTCAACAACAGGAACGCTGTTCTGTCGGAGAACGCAACTATCGCAGGATTCGACAAAGATAAATTTGTAGTTACTGGTTCAGCCACAAACGGAGGTTTCCTTGTTAAAAATTCCACGGGACAACAACAACCAGACATGGTATTTCCGATTGGTACCGACCCGGGAAGTTACACTCCAGCATCGGTAAATTACCGCGGTGTTACGCAGGATATCAAAGTTCGGGTTTTCGACAATGTTTACAGCAAAGCAGTTTTGGGAATACCAGATAACGTGAATTACGTTCCAAAAACATGGAATGTTTCTTTTTCTGCAACTGATCCGAATGCGGTAATAATTTTGAATACTCAGCACAATGCTGGTGACGAGGGTGCAAATTTTGCATCAAATCGGCTAACAAGTTTCTTAAGTCGCTATTCAACGTCGACCGAACTTTGGGACAACGTTACGCCAACAGCACTTGGTAGTGGTACCCTTACCTCAGGCGCAGCTATTGCCAATGCCTACTTGCATACCCGTACTGGAATCACCGGATTAGCACTTAATGAATATTTCTCCAAATCGGTTGTGAAAGTGACAGCTGGAATAGCTGGTTTAAGAATTCCCGCGGGTATTTCTCCTAATAATGACGGACTCAATGAGAAGTTCATAATTGAGAATTTGAAACCTACTGATAAAGTTAAACTTGATATCTACAACAGATGGCAAACTCTCGTTTTCCGCGACGGGAATTACAAAAACACATTTGACGGGATAGGGAACCAAAAGGGCTTGGTCAACAATGAGCTTCCTGATGGCACCTACTATTATATTTTGAATATAAATACGGAAAAACCCATTACAGGCTACATCGTAATAAATCGGTAATTGATGAATAGAGTGAAATTATATTGGAGTATCAGAGTGGGGATTTTCTCATTCCTCTGCATATCAACGAGCTTATCAGCTCAGCAATTGCCGCTGTACTCTGAATATATGTTCAATACTTTTGAAATTAATCCAGCCTATGCAGGAGCCCGCGAATCTGTTCAGATTACTTCGATGTACCGTAAACAGTGGACGGGCTTCAAAACCGCACCGCAGAGTACTTTTCTGTCAGTAGATATGCCGATTCCCGATAAAAGAATTGGCCTTGGTATTAAAGTGGTTGACGATAGGGATGAGATTACAAAAACTGTCGGAGCACAGGCAGCATATGCCTATAAAGTTCCTGTGGGAAGTTCATCAACTCTGGCTTTAGGACTTCAGGCGGGAATAATGAATTTCAAATCGGATTTTACCAAAATAGATGTCATCGATCCCAATGATCCGAGTTTCAGCCAGGTGGTGAATTCCACCAAGGCAAATTTTGGTACAGGGATATTTTTCAACACCGAATCTTTCTTTGTCGGCTTGTCTTTGCCCAATCTGATCAGACATAATTTAAGAAAAGACGACGCAGTGAGCTTGGGCGATATCAAGCAGAATATGCACATCTACTTCAATACAGGTTATGTGTTTTTTCTCGCTAATGACTTTGTTTTTAAGCCCTCAGTACTTGTCAGAGGCCTGGTTGGCAGTCCGGTTTCTGTGGATGTCAATTCAAATTTGTGGATCGCAGATATGCTGGGTCTGGGAGTTTCCTACCGGAACAAAAGTGCGCTAGTGGGGATGATAAATTTGAGAATTCTACCGGAGTTGTACGCCGGTTATGCATATGATCATAGTATTTCCAGACTCAATATTATTGCTAAAGGCTCACACGAACTTATTTTAAGGTACGAAATCTCGAATGGGAGGACGGCTTTATCACCCCGATATTTTTAATTCTTATGGAAAATAAACGATTACCCTCCAGCCCTAAGCGGATTAAAACAGACATCAAATTTACACTGATCTTCATGGTCGGTTTCTTTTGTTTTAAGACCTCTGTGGCCCAGGTTAAGATTGGTACTAATCCAGACCAGGTCCAGCCTTCTTCAATCCTGGAGTTGGAAAGCCAAACAAAAGGTCTTTTGCTTCCGAGGTTGCAGGATACGACTGCAATCAACGCACTTAACCCAGCTGATGGGATGCTAATCTATCTCGAGAAAACACCTGGAAATGGTTTGTACGTTCGGAGAAATGGTAAATGGAATTTTCTAACAGGTGTTGGGACATCAACGAATCCAAATACTCCAGGCTTTGATCCAAGTACCCTAAACCTTGCAACGATTGGGGGGAAAGTTAATCCCGCTACTCAAATAGCGGCTGCGCCGGGTACAGTTACAGGTCAGGTTCTTTCCTGGAATGGAACGGGCTGGGAGGCGAAAACAATAACCCAGATGACAACAGCCGTGATTGAAAAGGCTAAGGAATTTAATACAGCCTCAGGAGGAAATGTTGTGATTGAAGCAAATAGCACAGGGGTTGTTAAAGTTCCGGTGAGCGGGGCGGTCCCTGGTGACATCGTGGTTGTGTCGCTTACAGGTGATACACCTGATTTCTCGGTTTATAATTCGTGGGTTAGCGGTGCCAATGAAGTCAGTATCCGGTTTGCAAATTATCAATCCGAGCCAGTGACAATTATCGGTACTCAATACAAAGTAATAATCCTTAAATAAAATATCCTCAGTTGACGGAGTAAAAAATAAGTGCATTCTAATTCCCATTATATGAAATACGTTTTACGAAAAATCTTCCCATTAGCCTTAGTGTCGAGCTTATTTTTTGGAGCTTTAAGTAATGCTCAGGGCCAAACGCGTCAAATTAGGCTTGGCGACAATATGGGTGATCAAATCGCCAATAAAGATTTGGAAATGAGCAATAAGCAAATCCTCAATACGGCGGGAATTGCAATTGGAGTTGCTTCCATTTCAAACAGTAGTGTAGCACTGCAGGTAGATGGCACGGATAAAGCCATTCTGATCCCACGTATTACAAATTTGACAGCAATTGCTTCACCAGAAAATGGGATGATGGTGTACAATACCGCTGACAATAAGTTTTACGTTCGTCAGGCGAATACCTGGTCAAGTTTTGCCGATGGATCAGGGTCAGTAGTTTCTATGAATGGGAAAGTAGGAGCTGTGACTTTTGAAGGGGATGAAACAACAATTACGGTCAATAACTCAGGTGATAAAATAATAGTTTCTGCAAAGAGTGCTTCAGCAATATGGAATGCCAACAAGTTAAACGGCAATAATGTTGCTTCGACCAATCCTGTTTCCGGACAGGTTTTAGGATGGAATGGTACGCAATGGATGCCGGTTGATATGACTGCTAACACGGCTTTGGTTGTAACTAATCCAGCACAGACGGCCATTACTTCGGTTGGTACCCTAACAGGTTTGACAGTTACAGCGCCTATTGTTGGAAGTGTTACAGGAAATGCAGGTACAGCAACCAAACTAGCCGCACCGAAAAAGATCAACGGTGTTGACTTTGATGGTTCAACTGATATTACACTCCCAGGAACTTCAGATGCAGGTGCCTTAACGGGAACTACATTAAATCCATCTGTTCTTAACTCATCGCTTACTTCTGTCGGTACTTTATCGAACTTAACAGTTACGAACCCAATTGCCGGCAGTATTACAGGCAATGCGGCAACCGCAACAAATGCAGTCAATGCCGCAAGTGCTGCGAAATTAACTACCCCTCGAACAATTAACGGAGTGACTTTTGATGGCACAGCAAATATCACTTTGCCGGTAGATGCAAGCGGTATAACTGGAACTGAACTTCCCGCAAGCGTCGTGAAGTCGTCGCTTACATCGGTTGGTACCTTATCAGGATTAACTGTTACTGCTCCAATAGCTGGATCAGTGACTGGGAATGCAGGGACAGCTACAAAGCTGGCAACTGCAAAAAAGATCAACGGTGTTGATTTTGATGGCTCTGCAGATATCACGATTTCTGCTGCTGCAGATGCCAACACCTTAACCGGAACAACACTAAACCCGGCGATCGTTAGCTCTTCACTGACTTCAGTAGGAACCCTGGCTAACTTAACAGTAACTAACCCGATTGCAGGGAGTATCACGGGTAACGCTGCAACAGCAACGACCGCTACTACTGCAAC
>NZ_FUYR01000002.1:0-454556 GCF_900168015.1 Daejeonella lutea
AACCGTGTCTCCCTTGAGCTTTTTTACATGGTCCATAGCCTCCGGATCAAAAACACTCACTTCAGCGCCGTCGTTCAGCAATTCATCAATAATGTACAATGATGGTGCCTCGCGAATGTCGTCTGTCTCCGGTTTAAATGCCAGACCCCAGACCGCTATCTTTTTACCTTTAAGTTTGCCACCATAATATTTTCTCATCTTCTCAACCATGATGGTTTTTTGGGTATCATTAACCTCCATCACTGATTCCAGAATCTTAAAGTCGTATTTATTTTCCTTCGCTGACTGTGCCAGGGCTTGAACATCTTTTGGAAAACAACTTCCGCCATAACCTACTCCCGGGAATAAGAAACGCTTACCTATTCTGTCATCCGATCCAATACCTTTCCGAACTGCATCAACATCAGCTCCCACCAGCTCGCAAAGATTGGCGATCTCATTCATAAACGTGATTTTGGTTGCAAGGAAGGAGTTAGCAGCATATTTGGTCAATTCTGAAGACCGGGTATCCATAAATATGATCGGATTTCCCTGCCGAACATATGGCCCGTATAATTCTGTCATCAGCTTCTGCGCGCGGGGACTCTCTGTTCCAACAACGACTCGATCAGGCTTCATGAAATCTTCTACAGCTACTCCCTCCCGAAGGAATTCAGGATTAGAAACAACATCTACTTCAACATTCGTGTTATCCTTAAACACCTTGATCACTTTGTCTGCTGTGCCAACCGGAACAGTGGATTTGGTGACTATAACTTTATAATCCTTAATTAGCTTCGCTATATCTTCAGCTGCACCTAAAACGTAACTTAAATCTGCAGCTCCATCGCCGCCCGGAGGGGTTGGTAAAGCAAGAAATATGATATGTGCATCCTCGATAGCACTCGCCAGGTTTGTCGTAAACTTCAGACGCTCTTGTTCGATATTCCTATGAAACAGCAACTCCAGTCCCGGTTCATAGATCGGCAATTTGAACGCCTGCATCATTTTAACCTTTTCCTCGTTTATATCAACACATATAACAGAATTGCCGGTTTCTGCCAGGCAGGTGCCCGTTACTAAACCCACATATCCGGTACCAACTACGGCTATCTTCATTTATATTTTAACTCTAGTACAAGATTTACATTATCTTCGGCGAAGATAAGAATTAAGTTTCAAAATGCTTTTTTTGTACGATTTCGGCATCCGGGTGTATTATTTTTTGGTGCTTCTAGCCTCCCTGAAAAATAAAAAGGCAAGGGCATGGATTGAGGGGAGGAAGAACGTTTTTAATCGTATTTTCAGCCTGATTGATCCGTCGCGAGAACATGCCTGGTTTCATTTCGCATCGCTCGGAGAATTTGAGCAAGGGAGACCGGTATTAGAAGAGTTTAAGGCGCATTATCCGGGGATAAGTATAATAATCACCTTCTTCTCCCCCTCTGGCTATCAAATAAGAAAGGATTATGATGGTGCAGATCATGTATTTTACCTCCCGCTGGATACAAGAGCCAACGCCAAAAAATTCATCAAGCTGGTAAACCCTGCAATCGCAATTTTTACAAAGTATGAATATTGGTTTCATTATTTCGATGAACTGCAGGCGAACAAGATTCCTCTCTATATTATATCCGGCCTATTCAGGCCTGATCAACCTTTCTTCAAATGGTATGGCAGCCTGCACAGAAATATGCTGCACAAGGTTTCACATTTTTTTGTTCAAAATAAGGAGAGTAAAAACCTTTTGAGTGGCCTTGGATTAAACAATGTTTCTGTCAATGGTGATACTCGCTTCGACCGGGTGGTTAAAAACATAAGCGAAGTGACTGAAGTACCAATTGTTAGAGATTTCTGCAGCGGGTCAAAAGTCTTTATTGCGGGAAGCACATGGCCTCAGGATGAACTATTGATTGCAAGCTTAACGTCAAAGTTTCCTGACTGGAAGTTCATAATAGCACCTCATGAAGTCGACCCTGCCCATATCAGGTCAATTGAGAAATTCTTTCCCAACTCGGTAAAGTTATCGAAACAGAAAGTCAATACCTCTGAACAAGTGCTCATAATTGACAATATTGGAATGCTTTCAAGTCTCTATCAGTATGCCGACCTTGCTTACATCGGAGGAGGATTCGGTGTTGGCATCCATAACACCCAGGAGGCGGCAGGATTTGGAATGCCGGTGATATTTGGTCCGAACTACAAAAAATTTCAGGAAGCAAAAGACCTTATTGTTAGTGGAGCTTTTTTTCCAATTTCGACTGAAGACGATCTCGTTGATAGAATGGAATACCTGCAGGACGAGGATGTTAGAATTAAACTGGGCGCAATTGCAAAAGATTACGTGCTGAGCAAAGCTGGAGCAACGAAAATCATCCTGGAATATTTGAAAGAAAAACGCTTCGCTAGCCTTTAACGAGACCTTCCAGTGCGTCAATCCATAAAGGATGGTCGTTAAGACTCTCGACTAATTGTACATGTTCGCCACCGAGTTTCTTGAATTCATCTCCATATTCAACGGTAACTTCATAAACCGTTTCCAGGCAATCTGCGACAAATGCAGGGCAAAATACGAGCAAACGTTTCATCCCTTTTTTTGCCAGCTCATCAATTACTACGCTAGTGTATGGTTGCACCCAAGGGTCTTTACCCAAACGCGACTGGAAGCAAACCGTGTATTTATCTGCTGGCAGTGATAATTGATCAGCAATGAGCCTGGCTGTGTGGTGGCATTGAGCTGAATAGCAAAATTTATTGTCGTTGGTGAGAGTAGCACAACAATTATCTGATTTAAGGCAATGTCTACCTGAATGATCCGATTTGATTAACTGTCGCTGCGGCAGTCCATGAAAACTGAATAATATATGATCGTAAGTCTCTGGCTTGTACTTCTCAGCATTCTCAGCGAAAACCTTAATCATTAACTCATTGTCGTGGAACGAGTTCACGAAAGAAATATTCGGTATAGTTTGCCACTTTGAAACCAATTCCATTACTTTTTGCAAAACCGACCCTGAACTTGCTGATGCATAATGAGGAAAAAGCGGAACGATGCGGATGCTTTCTACCTGAGCTTGCTTCAAATTTTTTAATGCAGATTCTATTGAAGGACTCTGATAACGCATGGCTAGTTCTACGTGGTAATCGCTGCCCAATTGCTTTTGAAGTAATTCCTGTTGCAATAAGCTATAGTGCAGCAAAGGTGAACCAGTTGTTTCTGACCAGATTTCCTTATAAAGTTTTGCCGATTTTGGGCTGCGAAATGGAACGATAACGCCCTTTACGAGCATTGTGCGCATCACAGGATTGATATCGATAACGCGCTCATCCATAAGAAACTCGTCAAGATATTTTCTTACGTCGGCTGTGGAAGGGCTGTCTGGAGTGCCCAGGTTAACAAGTAATACGCCTTTTTTATTCATATCGTGTTAAGGAGCCGCAAAGATAGTCCTAGATCGGTTAGAAAAAAATGAATGAGCCTGATTTGACTTTATAAAAACAATTTATTTATTGGCTTCTTTTAGCTTCCAAAGACGCCACCATGGGGTGCCCGGCGAATCGTGGTGCTCGTAGTGGTATCCAAAAAAATAACAACTTAAAAAGGCCACAATGTGATTCTTACCCTGACTCCTTGATTGGTATTCATTATCGTGTTCACCATGATGTGGTACCCAGGTCCCAAAATAGAAAAGCTGCAAGGTGCTTAACAAGGAGGGCAGAACCCAAAACAACAGGAGGTTCGATTCGGCAACCCATAGCTTGAGGATATTGAATATAATGGCCATTAAAACAATTTGCCACCATGAAATATATTCCCTAATAAAATTAAAGTACCATACAATGAAACTCCCCTGATGATAATCGGGATCATTATCTGTATGCACATGTGCATGATGTTCATGGTGCTTTATATACAACTTTTTAAACGGAAAGCAGGCGTATAAAATCGTACATAGCTGCCCTATCACATTGTTAAGCAACTTATTGGATGAAACCGTCCCGTGCATCGCATCATGTGCCGTAATAAACAGGCCGGTATACAAATGCATCTGCACCAAGATCATCAGGTAAATCATTGGATTGCTGAAACTTAGCTGCATGTCCATTAGAAAAATAATCGACACAAGCCAGGCACCAATAATTGTAAAGGCCGCGAATACGCCAATATTTGATTTCAATGCAGACATAGGAACTATGATCAGTATGCTTCAAGGGCATTCTTTACCTGCGTCATCAACCACATTGGAGTTGATGTAGCCCCGCAGATCCCTACGCTTTCACCAGGATTAAACATCTCTTTGCTTAATTCCTGTTCATTAGAAACGAAATAGGTATTGGGGTTATATTGACGGCAAACTTCGAACAAAACTTTTCCATTGGAAGATTTTTTTCCTGACACAAACACAATGTGATCGAAGTTGGTCACAAACTTCCTAAGGTCTTCATCTCTATTTGAAACCTGCCGGCAAATCGTATCGTTTGCTTTGATGTCATATCCTCGGCTAATCAGTTCTGCCTTAATCTGGTAAAACTTTGCTGTGCTCTTGGTCGTCTGACTGTATAAAGTGAATTTATCCGGCAGATCGACATCTTCAAGCTCTGCAATATCTTGAAAAACAATGGCTTCGTTGTTAGTCTGGCCTTGCAGGCCTATGACTTCTGCGTGGCCGTGCTTGCCAAATATAAGCACCTTTTCCTTGCTGTCATGGGTGTTCTTGATCCTGTTCTGAAGCTTTAGCACAACCGGACAGGAGGCATCAATGAGGGTAATATTGTTCTCAAGGGCAATTTTATATGTCTCGGGCGCCTCACCGTGTGCACGGATCAAGACTTTTTCATTCTTAATTCCAGCTAGGTCTTCATGGGATATAATCTTTAATCCCATACCCTTGAGGCGCGCTACTTCTTCATCGTTGTGAACAATATCGCCCAAACAATACAGATAACCGTCTTTTGCTAGTATGTCCTCTGCCATATCGATAGCATAAACCACACCAAAGCAAAAACCCGAATCCTGGTCGATAGTTACCCGAAGATTATAATTCATTCAAAATGATTTTAAGCAGCAAACTATAATGAATACAAAAATACTAAAATCTTTTCAGCTACCCCATTTATTCAAAATGATAAAGAAAAGAACCTGGGATACAAAAAGCACTACTGCTGAGCTATTTCGCTTTTTAAAATCCAGGATTGTAAACAATATAAACATCAGGAAAGAAACGACAAACCAACCGACATAGTTTTGAAAAGGAATAATTTCTTCGTTCCAGCTCCAATAATCGTATCTAATTGCAACCGGTTCGATCAGAAAATCGATTCCCACTAATAAAATCGCACCGAACAAAGCGAATAGATATTTATTCATCCTTAAAGGGTACAGTAGCACACCGGTTGAGTAGACTAATACCAACCAATTTACTCCAATGAGGATTGGTGTTTCCCATATTTTTAAACCAAGTGTTTCTCCGTACGTGTAGGAGCCGAAAATAAGCCCGGTATTCACGCCGACAACCTCAACCATGAACCCAGTGAAAAAAACTGCCGTTGCAAATAACCTGATTTGAGCCGTACCATCATAACCCGAAACAATCAGCAGTGCAAGCATCAGGAGCAAATGAAAAGGTACCAGAGCAATAAACAAATCCGTAAGAGCTGGGTGCGTGAACCCATAGAGCCCCACTAGGTGGAACAGCACTATGATAAAACTACAAAGATTTTCTTTGGTGAACATTAATTTTTGATTGGTCGCCCTTTCCAGACTATGGTTTTTGTAAAATATTTTTTGACAGATACTATAGCTATCATCAACATGGAAACCAGCTGTGCCGGGTGAAGTAATATATTAATCCAGACATTCTGTCCCGACATCAGCGAAATCATAATCCGGCTGAGAATGATTAAAGAAAGAGCAAATGAAAGTAGCTCGGCACTCAATATGTAAGCAATTGCAAAAGGCCCGAGGATCACCAATAAAAGGTAGAGAAATAAGCCTATGACATTATTGTTAAATCCTGCAAGCAGATTTTTACTAAACCCTCTGAATGCTTCTGTAAAGCTTGTGTACATTCTGCAAAAAATATAGCCGTTTGCTAGTAACGCTTCGCCTCGTAAACCTACGGCTTTTATCGATCTCATTATTTCGATATCTTCTACCACCTTCATTTTTACTTGTTCATGCCATTGATATTCCCTGTATCTGTCGGCATTAAACATCATAAACTGACCACTTGCCGCAGAGAATGCGGGACTTTTTGCAAGCCTGACCAATCGAAGAGGGAGCAGGTTGAGCAGGACGTAATGCATCAGTGGAACTATCGTCCTCTCACCAAGTGTCACCATAACCTGATTGGTAAATAAGCTTAACAGGTCGAGACGGTAAAACTTCATTCTGTGAACTGTGTTGTTGATTAGGCCATTCACTATCGTTTCATCTGCATCAAGAAACATTAAGAATTTACCCCGGGCTTCCCCAGCAAGCTGATAACATGCGTAATTCTTACCTAGCCAATCCTTTGGAAGCTCTTTACCTCGAACAATTCGAAAGCGCTTATTTACTCTGGAAAATTGCTCGCAAATCTCAAACGTCCGGTCAGAGGAACTATCATCAAGCACAATCACTTCATAGTTGTCGTATTCCTGATCACGTATTGACTCGAGCAGATTTAAGATGTTGTTTTCTTCGTCCCTCGCAGGAATTAGTATCGAAACAAGCTCATCATATTCTCTTGGCGACTGAGTAAGCTTTGGATTGGATATAAAGTTAAAAAGGGTAACTGTGAACCTTAGGATAAGGAAGAAAAAGATAAAATATATCAGTATCATAGTTACACCCCGTCCGCGCTCTGTTTTTGGCGCGATGCTTCATAATGTTTATTGTAAGCGCTTTTGATCAGTTGCAGGCTTGTAAACTCAGCGCCTTCCCATGCATTTAAATAGCAGGTGATAGAAGGCTTACGGTGTTCGAAATAATCTGCGAATGCAGCTGCGAACATATATTGAAATTTCCGTTTTGAGATATTGATCATACTCATCAAGCCTTTCTGAAACTGAATCTCGTCGATATGGTTTGAAAAAAGCTTGCCTTGCGGGAAAATCAGCACCAGATTTTCCGAGTCGTCAAGTAAACGGCCGGCGTATTCGAGAGTTTCTATAATGCTCCGCGAGTTCTTTTTTACAGAAAAGCTACCCAGATACTTTAAAAACCAGACATTTTCATAATTCTCTTCGGTGATCATAACGTGAAACTTCTTCCGAAAATAAACTTTGTTAATGTGAAACAAAAGAAATCCATCCCACCAGGAGTAATGATTAGCCAGTAAAAGAATAGATTTATCCCTGTCGAACTGAACTTCGTTGAATGCCAGTTTATGAAAGTCAGTACTTATGATCCGACTTATATACCAGGAAAAGAACGCGTGTATAAAGCTATTCCGACGGGGTTCAAGCATTTGATTTTTGCAGATGATAAAACGACTCTGACACACCAGCCATTCTCAATTTTTAATTCTTAATTTTCACCTTACTAGTCTGCGTCAGCTCTAAGATAAGTAAATACCCCTATTTCACCAGTTCATCCACAATTTTAGCAGAAAGAAGAGCTAATGGGATACCTCCTCCCGGATGAACGCTCCCACCAGCGAAATATAAGCCTTCTATTTTTGAGGAGAAATTGGCGTGACGTAAAAAAGCTGCAAACTGGCTATTCGAACTGCTTCCGTACAAGGAACCCTGAAACGAAAATGTTTGAGAGTCAATTTTTCGGGGGTCCAATATCTGTTCTGAAACGATGAGCGTTTCAATCTCCCGGTTGAGGATACGTGTCAATTTTGCTATGATATTGTTGCGTGCAGACTCGATAAGTTTATCCCAATTCTGACCGGAGTTTGAAGGTACGTTGATCATCGTAAACCAATTCTCTTTTCCTGGGGGAGCATCTGATTTTTCGATTTTGGAACTTATGTTCAGATAGATGGTGGGGTCCATCGCAATATCTTTCCTCTCCCAGATCTGCCTGAATTCATCCTCATAATCTTCCGTGAAAAAGATGTTATGAAGATCAAGTTCGGGAAAAGAGCCGCTAATTCCCCAGTAAAATATAAGTGCCGAGCTGCTCCTTTCCTGACCCAATATGTTTTCCGGAGCCTTGACGTGCTTAAGAAGTGTACGGTAGGTATACCAAATATCCATGTTTGATACAATGATATCAGCAGGATGCATGCTTTGTCCGCTCCGGACTCCTTTTGCCTTTTTACCGTCCAGGACGATCTGATCGATATAGGTTTCAAATTGGAATTTCACCCCGCAATCGATAGCCAGGTTCGTTAAAGCACGGATGATGGAGTACATCCCTCCTTCCGGGAAGTATGCACCAAAGTGCTGCTCAAAATGCGGTATGACGTTTAGAGTTGCCGGAGCCTGGTAGGGATTAGAGCCATTGTAAGTTGCGTAACGATTGAATAATCGGATAGTCTTTGAGTCGGCAAATTTTGAAGAATTGGCCTGATTCATAGTACGAAAAGCATCTATCCGCGAAAAGCGCAGCAGAGACCGGAGTGTTGTTTTATTAAAATAGTTTTTCCATTTATGCAAAGAGCGCTGCAGAAACACCGGATCCGTTATATGATATATTTCTGCGCTTTTGTCTAGGAAATTCAATACCGACTCTTTAGTGTCCTGTGTATGATGTTCAACTTCAGCAGCGAATTTTTGAAGATCAGCATATGCATTAATTCGGGCGCCATCTTCAAAAAAATATTTACAAACCTTATCAAGTTTGAGGTATTTATAATGCTCCCGGGGATCTTTACCCGCCAGGGTGAAAAGCTCGTCGACATACTGGGGCATGGTAAATAGGCTTGGCCCTGCATCGAAACGGAATCCGTCCGATTTTATCTCGGAAAGCTTACCTCCGGGATGTCGCCCTGCTTCAAAAACCGTTACCGAATACCCTCTGACAGCCAGCCTGATAGCCGCCGCTATCCCTGCGATACCAGCACCAATAATGATTGCCTTGTCAGAGTCTTTTTCCATTCTAAATGGCTTCTGTTAAAGCTCCGCGCAATTTATCTCGTCTATTCACTCTTGTTTCTCGCATCTCTTTCTCGCTAACTATGCCTTATTTCAAAACATCCAGCATACTAAAAAGCTTTTGCCTTGCAGAAGAACTGCTTCCGCTGTAGTTATTCATCATGACGGAGAATACGAGTGGTGTACCGGTCGAACTTGTCTGATAACCGGCATAGGCGATCACATCGCTGATGCTGCCGCTTTTCATTCTCATATTATTGTACACCGGCAGGCTTTCATAATAACTGCCGAACCAAGGCTCTTTTTTCAACGATTGCAATATCTGCGCCATCGACATCGTGGTGATCCGGTTGGCTGGTGATAAACCACTGCCGTCATAAATATTCATCGCATCCTTATCTATCCCGAGCTTCTTGTTCCAGAAATCTTTGATCGCTTCGACTCCGTCAGGGGTGGTGGCTTCTTTTCCTTGTTTCAACGCTATGCTTTTAACTAAATGTTCTCCATACAGATTGATGCTTTTCTGATTAAACCAATAAACTATCTTTTCAAGGGTGGGCGAAGTGTAGGTGTCCAAAATCTTTTCGGCTGACCTTATTGGAACATTTTCTGCAACAAGCTCTCTGCCCGTTATGCTAGATTCCACACTAATGCCTCTTGCATTGAGTCTGGCTTTTAGATTATTCGCAATGTCTGTCGCCGGATCAGGCACGGAAGCGGATATTGCCTTTTTGAGATCAATGCCATAAGTTCCGCGCAGATATATAATGTTAGCATATGGCCCTGAATAGGCGTACACATTATCACCCGTTCCGGACTTACCCGTCGTGACTTCATTTACAATTTTGAGATAGCCCATATTTGGCTCAGTCCGCACAAGTGCGGCAGGCTGACCAACAGCGCCTGAACGGAATATTAAGTCGAATTGGTTCTCCCTCCATGTAAGTGCGGAGGGACCTGCACCATAATAATTCCCCATATCCTGCCATGTCCAGCCTCCAGGCATGGTCTGAGTTCCAAACAGGCGGTCATCTGCAATAATCCGTCCTCCAATTTTCTTTATTCCTGTTTTACTCACTGCCTCAACCCATCGTTTTAATATGACCTCACTCCTTGACTGTTCATAACGATCGCTCCCCAGGCTTGGATCGCCACTCCCTTTAATTATCAGGTCGCCGTTCAGCGTGCCATCCGCACTAAGCGATCCGGTATAACCTAAAGTGGTTTCCCAGGTAAAGTCCTTGCCCAATAAATGATAGGCTGTCGCCGAGGTGATGGTTTTTAGTGTCGATGCCGACGCGAGTCCCATATTTCCATTTTCAGAGAAAACAACCTCCCCTGTCTCCGCATTTAGTACTGTTAAGGATGCCGATCCAAATGCCAGCTGCTGGTCGTTGGCAAATTTTTTATAGGCATTGGCAATCCGTTGTTCAAGTGGCTGGGCCGAAACATTGCAATTACAAAGTATCAGAAAAAAACAAAGAATATTTCTCATGGAGTGGCTAAATGATTGATTCTACAAGCGTAAAATTAATTCATTTGTTCTTTGATAGAGAAATTAAATTCCCAAGCAGCGTTCCGGTACGTATCAGATTTGCTTCGGTATTCGCAATTGCATCACTCAGATCTGATGGCTCATGAATGATGCATTGGAGTACATCAAATTGCTTGTTAAGTTCCGCATGGCACTCAAGTGGCACCCGCCCGGCTATGCCTACCACTGGAATACCGCATTGCTTAGCCATCACAGAAACTGCAAATGGTGCTTTGCCCTGAAGGGTTTGCTTGTCCAGGCTTCCTTCGCCCGTTATTACCAAGTTACATTTCTGCAGGCTCTGTTGGAAATCCGTTAATTCCAGAAATTGTTTTGCTCCGGCCACCAGTTCTGCATTACAGAAAGCATATAAAGCTGCTGCGAGTCCTCCGGCCGCCCCACCATGTTTAACCTTATCCATATGCCTTTTGGTTTCTTTGTATGTCAGATCTGAGATGGTCTGAAGTATTTTTTCAAGCTTCGGTATATCCGCATCCTTCGCCCCCTTTTGGGGACCAAATACCGCAGCTGATCCATCCAACCCTAAAAGGTATGTATCCACATCGCAAAGTACTGTGATATTGCATAGCGAAATCCGGGCGTCAATTCTCGAAATATCAATTCCTGCAAGCCTGGATAACGCTTCGGGATGTGGTAACAATAGCTTGCCTGCTTCATCTATAAACCTCACTCCAAGAGCAGCAAGCATTCCGGCGCCTCCATCTACTGTCGCTGAACCACCAAGGCATAGGATTATGCCTGACACACCTTTATCCAGTGCAGCCAGGATCAATTGTCCCGTCCCAACTGACGTTGCATTGAGAGGATTCAGCTCACTCAGCTTTAAGAGCCGAATCCCAGAAGCATCTGCCGACTCGATGACAGCAGTCTTTCCCATGTCAATCAGGCCGAAAGAAGCGTTGATTTTTCTACCCAGCGGATCGTGAACTTCTACTTCGACTCTTTTTCCCTTAAACTTTTTAAGAATCAGCTCGGCTGTACCATCGCCGCCGTCTCCAACAGGGAAACATTCGGTTGTACAGGAAAGATTCGATTTCTCCAGCCCTTTCTGTACAGCCAATGAAACTTCTCCCGCAGTCAGGCTGTTTTTAAAAGCATTTGGGGCTATGAGTATGTGCATAATGTCTTTAAAAATTATCGGCAGCTGAAATTAGTCAATTGCTTTGAGCAGGGAAAGATAAGGGGCAAATACTTAAACTTTAGTTGCTTCCATTATACCAAGAACTTTAGAGTTTTTTAGCTAATCAATAGCATTAACTTATCTACGAACTCCTGAGATAACAGCTCCTTCGTTTACTCCTTGCCTCAAGCCATTTGCTTCTACCAAAAAATAATAGTAAATATGTGATAACCTATGACTTAAACATTAATGAAATCATTTCTCTCAGACAAGAATTATTTAGATACGCTTAGCAATATTGAAAGAAAAAAGTACTTACAAAAAGTAAGACTTGTAAAGCTGCTTCATGCAGAAGGCGCCAAATCCAATGCCGACATTTACCGTATTTTAAATATCAGCTCCCCAACTTCGCTAATCCTCATCAATGAACTGCTTTGTGAAGGTGTGATTGAGAAAAAAGGTAAAGGCCGTTCGATCGGAGGGCGCAAGCCTGAACTTTATAGCCTGCAGGATGAGACTTTCTATGTCCTCTGCATTGGGATGGAGCGATTCACCACAGAGATAGCTATCCTCGATAATAATAACAACAATATTTCAGGCACACATAAATTCACCCTCCGGATGACCAAGGACAAATCGGCAGTCAGCCAATTATACGATTTAGCCAACAGTGTTATCCTTACATCCGGTATAAACACCAAAAAATTTGTGGGTGTTGGCCTAAGCATGCCAGGGATGATTAATAGCAATGCTGGTAAAAATTACACCTACTTGTTTTCTGGCGATGATTCTAAATCTTTACAGGACAGCCTGGAGGAACTCTTCAAAAAACCTGTATATATCCAGAACGACGTGAAAACCAATGCTCTCGCAGAATTCAGGTTCGGCAGGGCATCTGGCAGTAAGGATGTACTTGTACTTCTTATGGACTGGGGCATCGGACTAGGGATCATCATGGATGGCAAGCTCCAGGGAGGAATTTCTGGATTATCCGGCGAGATGGGCCATATGCCCTTTGTTACCGATGGAGAACTGTGCTATTGCGGCAGGCGCGGCTGTCTGGAAACAGTCGCCTCGGGACATGCGCTTGCACGTATGGCAAAACAGGGCATCCAATCTGGTGAAACGTCGATGCTAAACTCCCTGTCAGCAGATGAACTCGAGCATATCGAACCGTATATTATTATTGAGGCGGCCAATAAAGGCGACCAATATGCCATCAATATTCTATCGGACATTGGCCAGAACCTGGGCAAGGCACTAGCTACGCTAATTCAGTTGTTTAACCCTGCGCTGATAATACTAAGCGGTAAATTGGCCGAAGCGAAACAGCACATTACAACTCCGATAAAACACTCCATTAATTCATACTGCAATCCGCGGATGCGGGAAAACACTGAGGTGGTACTTTCTGAGCTGGAAATTGACGCCAGCCTACAGGTGTCCGCAAGTATCGTACTGGAGAATATCTTCGAAAAGCAGATCGAGCTGGCAAGCTACCGATCGGCCGTTTCACTTTCTTACAGCAGGGCGAGTTAACAAAAAAAGCCTGTCTTTTCAGACAGGCTTTTTTTGTTACGCAATAATTATCAAGGACTAGATTAACTTCTTCCCCATCAGATATTCGGCAATCTGAACTGCATTGGTTGCAGCACCCTTTCGTAGATTATCTGCCACGATCCACAGGTTCAGGGTTTTATCCTGTGATTCATCGCGCCTGATACGACCGACAAACACCTCATCTTTTTCATGAGCGTCCATAGGCATTGGGTATTTTAAATTAGCAGGATCATCAACTACAATGATACCTTCTTCTTTTTCGAGGATCGCACGAACTTCGTCCAGGTCAAACTCATTCTCGAATTCAATATTAACGGATTCAGAATGGCCTCCCATTACCGGAATCCGTACAGTCGTTGCTGTAACGCGAATGGAGTCGTCGCCCATGATCTTTTTAGTTTCAAGGATCATCTTCATCTCTTCCTTCGTATAACCGTTAGCAGTGAACACATCGATCTGCGGGATCACATTCAGGTCGATCGGGTAAGCATACGCCATTTCACCAGAAATTCCCTTCCGCTCGTTCATCATCTGGTCCACAGCCTTCACCCCTGTACCAGTTACCGACTGGTAAGTTGAAACAACCACTCGTTTGATCTTATATTTTTCATGCAGCGGCTTTAAAACCACCACCATTTGTATGGTCGAACAATTTGGATTAGCAATGATTTTATCATTTGCGGTAAGTACATTGGCATTTACCTCAGGAACGACCAACTTTTTTTCCGGGTCCATTCTCCACGCCGAAGAATTATCAATGACTGTTGTTCCTGCTGCGGCAAAACGCGGTGCTGACTCCAGGGACGTACTTCCGCCTGCCGAAAAAAGCGCCACATCCGGCTTCATCGCAATGGCATCATCCATCGTCACAACAGTGTACTTCTTTCCCTTGAATTCGATCTGTTTACCAGCACTCTTGGCTGAGGCTACCGGGATCAATTCACTTACTGGGAAATTGCGCTCTGCTAAAACTTTTAACATCACCGAACCTACAAGGCCGGTAGCGCCTACTACTGCGACTTTCATTGTTTATTTCTTCTAATAATTGTTAATACTGTTTAATTAAAGCAAATATGCGAAAATTTCAGGGGTTTCGGAGTGAATTTGATTGAGATAACGGCACTGCCCGGCATTCAGAAATCTACTTTTACCCAAAATACAAAATATAACGCCTTAAACTAATTGCATTGTGTACATGAAACCACTTTTGTGACTTTTACGGTCTACCCTAGACTGGATGAAAAAAGTTTTGATCATTTTCCTGCTGTTCTTTACAAGTAAACTGCATGCGCAACTTACCGATGACTTTAACGATGGGAATTTTACAGGCAACCCCGCATGGACTGGAAGCAATGGAGGCGGGGATTTCGTGGTAATCGATAACAAGCTACGCTCAAATTCAAGTAATGCTAATTCTAGTTTTTATCTCTCTACTGAGAACTTGCTAGCAATAAACGTTCAATGGGAATTTTGGGTAAATCTTCAATTCAGCACTTCAGGTTCTAACTATATGGATATTTATGTTGTATCCGACAAGGCCGACTTAAAATCAAGCCTGATAAACGGCTACTTTATACGAATAGGAAACACCGATGATGAGATAAGCCTTTACAAACGTACAGGAGCTGCCAATGCAATCGTGAAAATAATTGACGGGGCAAATGGTTCTGTTGGTTCATCAAATAACACTATAAAAATCAAATTAAAGCGTGATCATTCAGGGACTTTCACATTGGATCGGGAAATTGTGGGCGCTGGCTCCTCTTATATAACTGAAGGGAATGTGATTGATATTTCTCATACGACCGCTTCCCATTTTGGTATTCTTGTTCAACAGTCGACATCCTCTTTTTTCCAAAAGCATTTCATTGATAATGTTCTGATCGTACCAATCACGACAGATACAAGTCCACCTTTCGTAACGACTGTCTCAAATATTGATTCAAACACGGTAGAAATTCTGTTCAATGAACCCATGGATACTGTTAGTGTTAAAACACCGTATAATTACCTCTTGAACAATAATTCCGGATCGATTCTTAATATCAAGACAACGAACGACCCCGCCAAGTTTATTTTAAATCTTACCAAAACCTTAGAAAGCGGATCACATCTCCTGGCGGTGACAAATGTTAAAGACAGGAATGGAAACCTTATAGGCCACAACAACTTTGGATCCTTTACCTACATCAAACCTTATTTCGTTAGATATGGAGATATTGTTATAAATGAAATATTCGCCGACCCTAGCCCACAAATCGATCTCCCTTCGGTCGAATTTGTTGAGCTTCGCAACACCAGCAGCCAAAAGCTATCGTTGAAAAACTGGAAATTTACCGACTCCGGAGGTAGTAGTACACTTGGGGAGATTCAAATAGAGCCTGATTCTTTCGTGATTCTCTGCGCTAAAGCAGATACAGCCGATTACAAATCGTTCGGTAACGTTATCGGCTTATCTCCGTGGCCGACGTTAAATAATTCGGGTGAAATATTAAAACTTTTAAGCCCGGAAAATCGAATTATTGATTCAGTGCGTTACTCTGACACATGGTATAGAAATTCATTAAAAAAACTGGGAGGCTGGACCTTAGAACGCAGAGATCCCGTATCAAAATGTGAAAGCCGCTTTAATTGGTTTGCGTCAACAGATTCTTCCGGTGGAACTCCTGGGAGAGAAAACTCCATTCATATTGAAGGATACGATTTGATGCCGCTTATTGCGGATAGTATCAAGCAAACTTCTGACACATCCATTTCGATCAAATTTAACAAGCATCTTGACGCGGCTGCATTAATTCCAGCCAATTTTAAATTAATTCCAAATAATTCTACGGTTAAAAAAATAACTGCTGACATTGATTTAAAAACAGTGCAGCTAACCTATGATAAAAACTTAGAAGCCGGAATTGAATATCAGCTGCAAATCTTCAATCTAAAAGATTGCGGAGGAAAGCTTATTGGCAGTCCGCAGGAAGGCTTAAAATTTAAAACAATAAAGACCTCGCCAATCATCGAACCTGCTGATACTGCGAATCTGATCATTTCAGAAATATTTGCAGATCCATCCCCGGAAGTTCACCTGCCTTTAGCAGAGTTTATTGAACTCCATAACCCTACAAAAGACACCGTCGACCTCGATAAATGGACCCTCAGCGATCCGACGACAATGGCAATGATTCGGGGACAAAAGATTTTACCTCAGGAATTTATCATTATTTGTCCTATCGCAGATACTGTACAATATAAATCATATGGTAGAACTATAGGCGTCAGTCCCTGGCCCTCCTTGAATAACAATTCCGATCAGATTATTCTTAGGAGCTCAAAAAACAGAATCGTCGATTCTGTCGGATACTCTGATATGTGGTATAAAAACGTCTCAAAAAAAGCAGGTGGCTGGAGCATGGAAAAAGTTGACTTAAAATCTGTTTGCGAAGATTTCTTTAACTGGACAGCGTCGATAGATACCAACGGTGGAACGCCCGGAAAACCGAATTCAGTTAACATTTCGAACTATGACGGCATCAAACTTAAAGTTGACAGTGTTAAACTTACGTCTGACACCACCGTGAAACTTTATTTCAACAAACATCTGAACGGTGCTACTTTAATCCCGGTAAATTTTCAGTTAACACCTGAAAACCCATTGAGAAAAATTACTTCTGATATTCAAGTTAAAGAAATCACTCTAAGTTATTATAAGCGATTTGAAAGTGGAACTAATTATCAAATCACTATATCGGGGATAAAAGATTGCAGTGGGAATTTAATTTTTCAACAAACACCACTGAGCTTTAAAACCAAGCCGCCTCAGCCACCTGTCTTTGTGAAACCTGATACTGCCATGTTGGTTATAAGTGAAATTTTTGCCGACCCCTCACCGGAAGTTCACCTGCCTTTGGCTGAGTTTATTGAAATCCACAATCCCTCAAAAGATACTATTGATCTGGATAAATGGACCCTCAGCGATCCGGCGACAATGGCTACGATTAGGGGACAAAAAATTCAACCTCTGGAATATATTATTCTCTGTCCCATAGCAGATACTGTTCACTACAAATTATACGGTAGAACAATTGGCCTCAATCCATGGCCGTCATTGAACAACGCCGCGGATCTAATTAGTCTGAAGAGTTTCAAGAATAGAACTGTCGATTCTATAGCCTATTCCGATGCATGGTATAAAAACATCTCAAAAAAAGCAGGTGGCTGGAGCATGGAAAAAGTTGACTTGAAATCTGTTTGCGAAGATTTCTTTAACTGGACAGCGTCGATAGATACCAACGGTGGAACGCCCGGAAAACCGAATTCAGTTAACATTTCGAACTATGACGGCATCAAACTTAAAGTTGACAGTGTTAAACTTACGTCTGACACCACCGTGAAACTTTATTTCAACAAACATCTGAACAGTGCTACTTTAATCCCGGTTCATTTTCAGTTAACACCTGAAAATCCATTGAGAAAAATTACTTCTGATATTCAAGTTAAAGAAATCACTCTAAGTTATTCTAAACGATTTGAAAGTGGAACCAATTATCAAATCACTATATCGGGGATAAAAGATTGCAGTGGGAATTTAATTTTTCAACAAACACCACTGAGCTTTAAGACCAAGCCGCCTCAGCCACCTGTCTTTGTGAAACCTGATACTGCCATGTTAGTTATAAGCGAAATTTTTGCCGACCCCTCACCGGAAGTTCACCTGCCTTTAGCAGAATTTATTGAAATCCATAACCCTACAAAAGACACCGTCGACCTGGATAAATGGACTCTCAGCGATCCGACGACAATGGCAATGATCCGGGGACAAAAGATTTTACCTCAGGAATTTATCATTATTTGTCCTATCGCAGATACTGTTCAATATAAACCATATGGTAGAACAATAGGTCTTACTCCCTGGCCCTCTTTGAACAACAATACCGATCAGATTATTCTTAGGAGCTTCAAAAACAGGATCGTCGACTCTGTCGGATATTCTGATATGTGGTACAGGAACATCAATAAAAAAGCTGGAGGATGGAGTATTGAAAAGATTGACTTGAAATCAATTTGCGAAGATTTCTTTAACTGGACTGCCGCAACTGACACCAACGGAGGAACACCAGGAAAAAGAAATTCTGTAAATATTTTAGGATATGATGTTATCCCATTAAGAATAGACAGTATAAAATTAACGACCGACAGCACTCTAAAACTGACGTTTAATAAACATATGAACACCGCCACGTTTGTGGCGGAGAACTTCAATTTAAACCCGACAAATGGCAAAATAATGAAAATAACCACGGATAATTTTGCAAAGGAAGTAACCTTGACCTACAATAAAAGAATCCCGGCATCATCTGAATTTCAGCTGTTTCTGTCAAACCTCAAAGATTGCAGTGGTAATCTAATTGATCCTCACTCCATTCTTAAATTTAAAACACCACCGCCGCCTCCAGTAGCTAAAATACCGAACGATACCGCTAGGATTTTGATAACGGAAATTTTTGCCGATCCCTCACCGGAAGTAAATCTGCCTCTCGCTGAATTCATTGAAATTTACAATCCATCCGCAGACACAGTAAATTTGGATAGATGGATAATAAGTGACCCAACTACAAAGGCGCTAATTCGTCAACAGAAAATATTGCCCGGCGAATATGTAATACTTTGCCCCATGGCAGATACGACTTTTTATAAACCTTACGGTAAAACGATTGGGCTAAGTCCCTGGCCATCTTTGAATAACGCTGCTGATCAGATTTGTTTTAGAAGTTTCAAGAACAGGCTGGTAGATTCCGTGGCATATTCTGATAAATGGTATAGGGATCGAACCAAGAAAAATGGTGGTTGGTCGCTAGAAAGAGTCAATTTGAGCGACAATAGCTGCGGGTTTTACAATTGGGCTTCGTCAACAGACAAGTCGGGTGGAACACCCGGTCGCAAAAACAGTGGGAATATAAATTACAGACTACGGGAAATTGAAATTAACTCGCTGCTTCGGTTGTCGGACAGTACTGTAGCAATATATCTGAGTTCGATTCCGGACACGGCATATTTAAAATTAGCTAATTTCACGATCAATAACAACATCGGCAGTGCAACCGCCATACATATTGAAGATGATTACAAAACCATTCATCTAACGTATGCATCAAAGTTTCAGGAAGGAGTTACTTATATTTTAAAAGCTGATTCTCTTTTTTCATGTAATGGGTACAATGCCAATATCCCTGCACGTCAGGTCTCCTTTACCATCCCGGTTGTTCCTGAATTGGAGTACCCTATTGTCATAAATGAAATATTCGCTGACCCATCACCGCAAGTTGGCCTCCCGGAGACAGAATTCATCGAACTCTATAATCCTACAGATAAAACAGTAAGTTTAAAAGGAATGATTTATGGTGACGAGACTTCTCAATATCGATTCACCCATGGAGAAATCCCCGCCTTATCCTATTTAATACTAACCCCGGAAAAGGATACGATAAATTTTATCGCATTCGGTAAAGTAATGGGAATACCAGGATGGCCAAATCTGGCGAATGATAAGGATGTGCTAATTCTTAAAAGCAATAAAGGCAGGGAACTTCAAAGAGTAGCTTACAACGCGTCATGGTATAAGGACACTGCAAAAAAATCAGGCGGTTATTCATTAGAGATGATAAACCATATGTCAATATGTAAAGATTCTCAAAATTGGTCAGCGAGTCGGGACCCGCTAGGCGGAACTCCGGGACGACCTAACTCCGTCTATAACAATACGTCATCAGAATCGCTGAAATTAATAAATGTCGTGATGATGGACAGTCTTAGCATCTTACTAACGTTCAGCAAGCCGATCGATAGTTTGTCGGCTTCATTCCCTAATAAATATCACGTTAATAACGGCGCAGGAATTCCTGAATTCATTTTCCCCCTTTCCCCGACCTTCGAAAAGGTTTTAATTAAATTTAGCAAGCCGTTAGCGAGAGGACACGTCTACAAAATAACGGCAATAGATCTAACAGACTGTGCCGGTTCCACAATTCAGGCAAGTTCCGGCTCAATGGAATTTTTCCTGGCAAATAAAATTGTGAAGGATGCAATTTTAGTAAATGAGATCCTGTTTAATCCAAGATCAGGAGGGGTTGATTTTGTTGAAATCTATAATAACACTAAGCATACATTAGATTTGAAAGATCTTTCGATTGCCACTATTTTAAAAGATACTGTCAGCAATGCAAAAGCAATTAGTCTCAATCAGCGGTTGTTTGAGTCGGGGCAATATCTGGCTATAACCAGCGACCCCGAAATTTTAAAAAAGGAATATATAATTGAAAACCCTGACAAACTTTTGAAAGCTTCGCTACCGCAGTTCAATGATGATAGGGGTACAGTTGTGCTGGTTAGTAACGGGGGCCGGGTAGACCAGTTCGACTATACTGACAAATTGCATTTTCCGCTACTTAAAAGCCTCGAAGGCGTGTCGCTTGAGCGAAGCAGCTTTAACTTAAGGGCGAATGAACCAGGAAACTTTCGGTCAGCAACGGCAGCATCAGGATACGCAACGCCCGGAAAGAAAAATTCCCAATACAGTGAAGTGATCATAGGCAACGATGAGTTTAAGCTAATATCCAGGACATTCTCACCGGACAATGACGGATTTGAGGATCAACTTCAAATAAGTTATAAGACTCCTGTTCCTGGCATGGTCGCTAATGTTAAGATTTTCAACGACCGAGGTGCTCTGATTAGAAATTTGGTTAAAAACTTGACACTTAATACAACAGGTTTGTTAGTATGGGATGGGCTAGACGAACTGACGAATCCCGCTATAGCCGGAATTTACATCCTTTATGCGGAAATATTTGACACAAACGGCAATGTCAAAAAATTCCGTAAATCATTTGCCCTGGCTACAAAATTATAGAATCTTTCTAGGTTCCTAATACTTCCTATCCATCCTTTAAAATCCATACCTTTGCTCAAAACCAATTATAATGAAGGATACCATTATTGTTATTGGCTCAAACGGGCAGATTGGAACGGAATTAGTTAGCGAATTGAGAAAGATCTATGGCGATGGGCAGGTCATAGCTTGTGATATTCGCAGGCCTGATTACGATATCAAGAATGCGGGGCCGTTTGAGTTTGTGAATGTTCTTGAAAAAGACATTCTGAAAAATATTTTCCAGAAGTATAAACCCACACAGGTGTATTTGCTGGCAGCTTTGCTTTCCGCGACCGGCGAGCAGAACCCCAAGCTAGCCTGGGACCTTAACATGAACGGCTTGCTCAATGTACTCGATCTGGCCCTTGAATATAAAACCCAAAGGATTTATTGGCCGAGCTCCATTGCTGTCTTCGGACCTAATTCGCCGAAAGATTATACACCTCAATACTGCGTGATGGACCCAAATACAGTTTATGGCATTAGTAAGCTGGCAGGCGAGCGCTGGTGTGAATATTACTATCAGAAATATGCAATTGACGTACGAAGTATCCGCTACCCGGGACTGATAAGTTGGAAAGCAGCACCTGGCGGGGGAACGACCGATTATGCTATCCATATCTTCCATGAAGCTCTGAAGAAAGAGAGTTACCGGTCATTCCTTTCTGCAGAAACGGAGCTGCCCATGATGTATATGGACGACGCGATCCGCGGCACCATTGAGTTGATGGACGCACCTGCCGAGAAGATAAGCATCCGCTCATCATACAATCTGACGGGAATGAGTTTCACTCCCGAGATCCTGGCAGAGGAAATTAAGAAACACATTCCTGACTTCAAGTTGACTTATACCGAGTACGATCAGCGTCAGGCAATTGCATCTAGCTGGCCGCGCTCCATAGACGATGGTCAGGCTAGAATGGATTGGGCCTGGAAACCCGAATTTGACCTTGCAAAGATGACGGTAGACATGTTTAATAATTTAAAAAGATAGTGAATGATAATCACCAGAATTGTCAATCTTTGGATACAATAAAGACGATACAACACTAATAACAATCAATAACAATGGGAAGAGCATTCGAATTCCGTAAAGAAAGAAAATTCAAGCGTTGGGCCAAGATGGCCGTGCAATTCACACGCCTTGGCAAAGAGATTGTGATGGCTGTAAAGGACGGTGGGTCAAATCCCGATGCAAACTCACGCCTGCGGACAGCCATGCAAAATGCGAAGGCAGTAAATATGCCGAAACACACGGTAGAAGCTGCTATTAAGCGGGCAAGCAATAAGGATGAAAGCAATTATGAAGAACTAGTGTATGAAGGATATGCACCCCATGGTGTAGCAATTCTCATCGAAACTGCCACCGATAATACAAATAGGACTGTTGCTAACGTACGAAGCTATTTCAACAAGACCAATGGTACTCTTGGTAAAACAGGATCACTTGATTTTATTTTTACACGTAAATCTGTTTTCCGATTTGATCCGGGTGACATGGAGCTTGATGAGCTGGAATTGGAGCTAATAGATTTTGGTTTGGAAGATCTTTATGTGGAGGCCGATGAAACAGGTAAAGACGTCGGAGTGATCCATACTTCATTTGAAGATTTTGGAAAGATGCAGAAGGCCCTGGAGGAAAAAGGCATCTCTGTTATAAGCGCTAAGCTGGAAAGGGTATCGGAATCAACAACCGAAGTGAGCGAAGAACAGGCTGCCGATGTGTTCAAACTAATCGACAAGCTTGAAGAAGATGATGATGTTCAGGCGGTTTATCATAATATGGCAGAATAAGTCGGGCGAATATGACTTTCGAGGAATTCCTAAATAAGAAGAAAATAGACCTGGCGCAATTCAAAACTGCCGAGCCGGGTTTGTATTTGGAATTTCAAAGCCATTATAGTCAGATGGGAGCGAAAAGCTTCGACCATAGTAAAAAATTCCTTTTCAATAAGTTGAGAAGGGCTTACCACCTTAAGGAAGAACCAAAAACAGTTCCTGCAAAAGAAATTATTGAAGTTAATGAGATTGCTTCGCAGGCAGAGCCGCTATTATCTCCTTCAGTGGAAGCCACCGTTTACACGCCGCGATTCCGAGCCACCGGGACGCCAAAGAAAGAAGATGAGGAAATCAGATATCTGAAATCTGAAAGTGGGGACCTAGCCTCTGATAAACCTAAGCCAGCCTATACCCCTAGGTTTAAGGCACAGCCTGCTCAAAGGCCTGAAGCCAGTCCTGTAGAAAAAACGGAACAAGCTAGCCTGTCAGCTAAGCCTGCATTCAAGCCCCGCTTTAAGCCGGGCATGACCGGAACAACGTCAGCAAATTCCATAGAAGAGAATGAAGAAGAAATCCCCGCTGATAAGCCCAAACCCGCATACGTTCCACGTTTTAAAGCTTCCGTAACAGCCAATCCCGCTGAAGAAAAGATGGAAGAAACTCCTGCAGTTAAACCAAAGCCCGGATACGTGCCTCGATTCAAAGCCCCCGCAAAAGCCAACCCGTCTTCGCCTTCCGAAAACTCGGACCTCTGACCTCAGACTACTGACCTCCGAATACAGACCCTAGTCCCCTACCTCCTGTGCGAAAACAACCATGGAAGCAATCCCGGATCAGCAAAGGCCGCATCCCAGCTATTGTGGCCAGCCTCAGGATATAATGTCAGCTTAACATCTTTTGCTTTTAGCCGCTGAAGTTCTGCAACCACCACTTTAGATTTCTCACTTGGCACCGTAGTATCTTTTTCCCCGTGAAAGAACCATAAAGGGATCTTTTTATATTTTTTTACATTAGCCACATTATCGCCCCCGCAGATTGCAAAAGCGGCTGCAAAAGTTTTAGGCTTGCGGCGCAGGATTTCCAGCGTACCCATGCCTCCCATTGATAATCCACCCACGTAGAATTGTTTATTATCCGAATATTTCAGATCCCTAACCTCTTCGACCAAATCCATCAACAAACTCATTGCTTTACCTGGCTCTCCGCCTTCCTGAAAACCGAAGCGTTCGCCCGTATTCCTAATTTGAACATTTGCCCAAAAATCTCTTGGCGGACATTGCGGCACAACCACTATTGCAGGAAATTCCTGACGCATGCGGGCACTTTGAAAAAGGTCGCCTCCATGGAGCAACTGTGCTTCATTATTATTGCCCCGCTCACCAGCACCGTGCAAAAAGAACAGGACAGGATATTTTTTCGCTGGGTCAAAGTTCTCAGGCATCAGGAGCCTATAAAGCAGAGTATCAGTCCCTCTGACAAAAACTTCTTTCGTATAGGTACTAGTTTGGGCTATAGAACTTTGCTGAAATACCAAAATGGTAAAGGCCAGGCAGATGATTTTTTTCATAAGGTCAAATTAGCAAAAAAATCTATTTATCCAGCCTCGCCTTACCAGTCTGAGAGTTGAAGATCAAAATCAGAAAGGGAAGCAGACCCTCTCACATAATAAATTGTTATTCGGACATTTGAGGGGACCTAGGTTTACCGGATAAGAATTAAAACCAACCGTTCAAGTGCCTTATTACTTCTTCAAGAAAACGAAGTATACCGCCAAGATCAGAAACCCAAATCCGACAAGGTGGTTCCAGGCAATCTTTTCGGTACGAAAAAACAAGAGCGAGAAAATTAGGAAAATACCAATTGATAATGCTTCCTGCATCATTTTAAGCTCAAGCAGACTAAACGGCCCGCCGTTTCCCTTAAAACCATATTTATTAGCCGGTACCTGGAAAATGTATTCAAACAAAGCAATACCCCAGCTGATTGCGATAATTGCGATCAGTCCCAGTCCTTTGCTCCATTCCATTTCTCTAAACTTCAAATGCCCGTACCAGGCAAGGGTCATGAAAATGTTGGAAATACAAAGCAGCCCAACCGTTGCTAAAGCTTTCATTGACTTACCTGGCTAATGATTTGCTTTTTGATATTGACAGGCTGCGGCACTTTGACGTAATATCCGGTACCGTCATACTCACGCTTTCGTGGGTGGGCCTGACATACGGTTGAACAGGCGCCTTCAAGTTTTTCCCCGCAATCATCACATTGGGTAAAGTGCTCATTACATTCAGGATTGGCACAATTAATCATTTTGGTAGTATGACTATCGCAATTTCGGCAGGTGGAAATTACAACCGGATTTACTGTGTTCACGTCAACTGCAACCCTATTATCGAAGACGTAACACTTTCCTTCGAAATCCTTACCACCTGCTTCCTTGCCATATTTTATTATCCCGCCATGCAACTGGTATACATTTTCAAATCCTTCGTGTAAAAGCAGCGCGGATGCTTTTTCGCATTTAATGCCCCCAGTGCAATAAGTAATAATTTTCTTGTCTTTGTATTGAGCCAATTCGTTGATCTTAGCCGGAAAATCGCGGAAGTTCTCGATATCCAGGGTTACTGCATTTTTAAACCTGCCGATCGAATGCTCATAGTCTGAACGCACGTCAAGAATAACCACATCGTCATTATCCTTCATGTTGATAAACTCATCTGCTTCGAGATGGATGCCTGTCTTTTTCTCCGGGTTTATAATATTTGGATCCCGCAAACCAGAATGTACTATCTCGGACTTATACCGGCAATGCATCTTAATAAAAGATGGCTCGGGTACTTCATCGATCTTAAAGTCGATCTTTGCAAAACGAGGATCAGCATGAAGCGTATCCATATATATTTTACAGGATTCTTCAGTACCTGAAACCGTACCGTTCAGACCTTCATCGGCCACGATTATGCGGCCAACCAGATTAAGGGACTTACAAAATATAAGATGTTCTGACGCGAATTGTTCAGCATTCTCTATTGCGTTATAGCAATAGTATAGGAGTGTGTTATACTTAATCATAAATCATTGATACTGCTGCAAACAGCGTTTAATGCGGTGGCAAAGATACGACGGAGTGCTTGATTTATCAAGACATGGGGGCTTCGAATGCGAAAGTGCCGTAAATTTAGGTCCAACTTTTTGGGTGGAAACCTATCTACAGGTTATTATCAAAAGTTAAGTTGAGTATTTAATTTAATACCTTAACTATGTTAGGGAGTTAAATTATGACAAAACACGGCATCAATCATCTGAACTACAACTGTCATACAATCAAATGGCTGTAGATCACGAAAAACTCATGACGGGCAAATCGTCCGACGGGCTTCAGGCTTACCTGGATAATTATAAGAAGTACACAACCGAAGCAGTTGAGGCTGCAGTCGCAGAAATGCAAAAACGTGGTAGAGTATTTACTGAAGAAGAGTTGATGAAACTGCGAACTAATCTTAAATCCCAGGAGGTAGTGCGTGAAGAACAAGATATAGCGCTCTCCGGCACCAAATTGGATGAAAACATTGTCGACGATCAAAATGCCCCCGAATACTATTCTGAAAGGGCGATCTATATATTTTCTGCTCTTTTCAGTGTTCTCTTCGGAGCCGCTTTGTTAGCTATAAATCTACGAAATACACGACAAGAAAAAGGGATATGGGAAGTTGCGGCATTTGGTATTTTATATACTTCCGTGCATAAAATGGTCTTTACCACGATGGATGATACTGCTGAGTTCACTGCAAATGCTGCACTTGATCCGTCTACCCCTCGCTTTTTAAGAATTGCTGGCGACCAGGTAAGTCCTAAGGAGATCAGGGAAATAATGAGAGATATATCGGGTAAGAGATATCGCATGCTGAAAACAGGAGGTCCTGGATTGTTGAGTCTGGTAATCAGAATCACTAAAACGATTGCTCCTGGAAAGACTGAACTTTACCCTGCCTGGCAGGGAATGCAGTATATGCGAAATATGATAGACAAACGGGCAGATCTGAGCAGCACCGACAATAGCCGTTATCAGGGGGTAAAGTGGACTACCGTGAAAGATCTGATATCTAAACTTCCGGCAGAAGAAATATGACCATTAGTATTGGTTAGTAAACTGCAAATTTTGAGTAATCGCCCCCACTTTCTATCTTTATCTTACTCATCCTAAAAGAAAAACATGGAATTCAATCCATCGAACCCAATTGTCAAGCTGTGTCTCCAGGGAATGGCTTTGGAAGACCAGGGCAAACCCGAAGAAGCGGCCAAATTTTTTATCCAGGCATGGACAGAATCGACAAACAACTTTGAAAAGTTTCTTGCTGCTCATTATGTGTCTCGTCATCAGATGAATGTCCAAGACAGGTTACTCTGGCTTAAAACAAGCCTTGACCTTTCGAAAAAAATAGACAGCCAGCTTGTTCACAGTGCCCTCCCTGCTTTATACATCAGCATTGCCCAATGCTATGAGGAATTAAAAGACGCTGCAGCCATTAAACATATCCATGAGGAATTAGCAAAGGAATTAACTAAAAACCCCTTTGATAAAGGCCCCTTTTATCATGGAACGAGGGCAGCACTTAATGTTGGTGATCTGTTAATTGCAGGTAGCAATTCAAATTATAAAACAGACCTCAAGATGAACCACGTCTATTTTACGGCCATAAGTAATGGAGCAGGATTAGCCGCGGCATTGGCTAAAGGTGATGGACCGGAACGAGTTTACATCGTAGAACCCACTTCGGGCTTTGAGAATGATCCGAATGTAACCAATAAAAAATTTCCAGGGAACCCCACCCGGTCGTACCGTTCAACAGCCCCTTTAAAAATCATTGGAGAGTTAAAAGAGTGGGACAGGATATCTCCAGAAGACCTTCAGCAATGGCGCGATAAGCTGGCCAAAAATCAAGGCGAGATTATTAATTAGGCAGCCGATCTTGCCCAGTCGTCGGGCTCTCCTTATATTTATTCCATGGAGAATATAACCGAATCCCTGTTTGCCGAAAATACGCTTGATGAGTTCGGTTTCATACGCTACATCTACCATACCCATAAACCGAGAGCCTTATTTCTTATCGACTATGAGCCAGATCCTGAGACGCTTGTTTTAGTTGATGAGATTGACAGTTTTAAAGATTATAGTGACACCGAGATAGATGGAATGATGATCCGGCTCCGGGGGTTATGGCGACAATATAAAACTGAGATTCTGGAAGAACCTGAATTGTGTTTGGATCCATCCGAAATGAAGCACCCCGATCTTGATGACGTAGTAACCATCTCAATTATAAACGGAACGGAAAAACCTGATCCTGCGGAATTTGAAATGCTGGATAAGAGTTGTCTCCTAAAAATGTCAATTAACAATCAAGGATTCTGGGCGAGCATCCTGGAGTTTGATCTCGAAACCGAGTCTATTATTGGCGTGGTGCAAAGCTACCTAGATGAAGAAGATCTAAAAACAAAAGATCATTTCATGGCCTTCAAAACCCGTATGCTATCCTAATCCCCTTATCCACTTTAGTCGCCCTTTCATAAGCGAAGCCGTACATCACACGGAATGTAAGATATTCAAGACCAAAATAAACCTCGCTGTATTGCTTTACATTGGGTTGGGCCAGATAATTTATGCCAGCTACCTCTTTCAATTTGAGTTTGCGTATCAAAGGAAGTTTGTTAGTTATGAAGCCAGAGAAATTTTGCTCTAAATGTGCTTCCACATACTTATCTGTGGTACTCAACTTATAAAAATCAAGAAAAAGGAAGCTGTTGATCTTTGGAATATAACTCAAGCTCATGTTGCCTACGAAATGTTTTGCATCAGGGAAGAATATCTTCGTTTGGTTCAGGAATGCACCTCCCCCAAGCCAGAATTTAAACTGCCCGTACATCCCCAGCTTTATGTCTGACTTGGTTAGGTCAAACGCTAATAGAGAATAGTCAGCGTCGGAACTAAAAACACCGGGAAACGCTCTGGTATAGGTAACACCGAGCCTGGGGTATTTAGATTGTTGATGAACCCTACCCGTTGGATATGTCGCGTACTTATTGCTAAAATCGTAAGTTCCCCTTAAGGATATTTTGAACGATTGGTTCTCAGGAAAGAGCGGTAAATTCCCAATGCCGGAATGAAATGGATTGTTAGGTGTAAATGAACGGCTCTTGAGATCACGGACGGTGTAATCAGAAGTGTTTTCCAAACTGATACGGTTTGCCCATTCAGCATTCAAGCTTCCAAGCAAGCCACCGAAACGCTGCGACACTCCAAGCAAGAAAAATTTCTTTTCATAAAGCTTTAGCAGGTTTCGTTCATAGAACAAAGAATTGATGGAATTTCCCAGCTGGCTGATACTACCCTGACTATTCAGGTCAAGCACATCAGACCCAAGGTTAAAAAACAGGTTTGCAGCTTTCACCGGGATATTCCCTGAAACGCTTCCATATAATTTGTCGCTGGAAAAGCCATAGCGTACCTTACCGGTAAAATTCACAAACTTATTGGTGAGAGAATCGAGTCGCTTTGAATAACTGGCCTGATAATTAATCCCAAAGCCTTCAACGGTATTGTAAAATGCGGAATTAATGAGCGAGCCAAAGCTATACGCTTCCTTCCTAAATCTATACCTTGGGTTATATCCCGAACCAATAACAAACTGGACAGGTTTAAACTTATTATGAACCTTATCCAGGGAATCAAGGTAAGGTTTAGACTCCCGCTTCGCAGCCAGCACCGCTTTCTTTTCATAATCGTTTTTCTCCTCTTCAGTAAGAGGCACCGGCCTTGCCTGCGTCCAGTATATGCTGTCTTTCTTATTTACCTCCCGGGTGATCTTTAATACTTCTACGAAATCCTTCTTGGTTAAGCCAGGACTTAGATCATAATTTTTATAAAGCGCCAGGTAATATCCGCCGAAGCGAAACCCAAAAAGGCCACCGGTGAAATCATACCTGATCGACGACGGCAGCCATACCCTGGAGCTGACAGGAATATATTGCTGTCTGATGCTGAGCGTATCAACGAAGTTGATGTTTGCCTGTTTCGTCATATAGAGATCTGAGCTGTGGATCCTCCAGCTGTCTTCGATAATATATATAAACCCTCTGAATACCGGGTCGCCGCCTCTTTTAGGGATCAGCTCGATTTTGTTAACCAGTTCGCCATTTTCCATACTGGTACCAATGAGCTTATAATTGTAATAGAATAAAGCATTTTCAGCTATTGGAGATATAAAAGGTCGGTTACTAATTCCTTCCATATTTATGATATTCTCATAGAAGTTTATATTGATGTCTGAAGCACGATTGAAGCTAAACGCACGGTTGCTTCCCGACACTTTGGAAGCAATCATTTCTTCGTGATAGCTGTCAGGCTGCTTGTAACTCAACTTTGACTCGGATTCAGAAAGATAAAAGATACCAGTCCGGTTCGAATCCAACCCGATTTCTTTACCAAGGTCATCAATGTTTTTACCAAGAAACTTTTTCGGTGCTGCAAGCATTTTTTGCATGCCTTTGATATAAACATCGGTGCTGTACTCATCTGCTTCACGTAAGTGCGCTTTTCTTTTCTTTATGGCGTTCCTGATAACTTCATATGCTGGATCTTCGCCGTCGGATTTGACAATAACATCTCCCAGTTCAAATACAGCTTCTGCGAGGCGCACGTCAAGATTGTAATTAGTTTTCAGGTCAATCTGCCTCGTCACCTGGCGATATCCGATCGCTCGATAATAAAGATCATGCTTCCCTGCATTTAGCCTTAACGAATATTCGCCTTCGCTATTGGCGGAAGTCCCGATTGTTGTATTTTTCTCATAAATGCTTGCAAATGGGATACCCTTGCCCTGTTGATCGGTGATCTTGCCGCGTACGGTCAATGATTGTGCTGACAAGGTTAGAGAAAGAATAGAAAAGGCGCATGCAAGGAAAAACTTCATGGAATAAAGACGAATATTAATGTTAAAGGTGACGCAAATTACATATATACGTAGAGATGTTATGTTAAGGAAGGTTAAAGTCTGCAGAATTCGTAATTTTGCAGACTCAAAAGCAACCTTCTATGTATAAAACATTGCAGCCTGTATTGGAAAAAGAGCTTGAAGAAATTGAAAAAGCAGGCTTATATAAACGCGAAAGAATAATTATATCACCCCAGGGGGCGGACATCCAGGTTGAAGGCGGCCAGGATGTAATAAATTTCTGCGCGAATAATTACCTGGGGCTTTCATCTCATCCTAAGGTTATTGAAGCTGCAAAGAAAGCAATCGACTCGCATGGATTTGGCATGTCGTCTGTACGCTTTATCTGCGGAACACAGGATATTCATAAAGAGCTGGAGGAAAAGATCTCCAAATTCCTCGGAACAGAAGACACCATACTTTACGCAGCAGCATTTGATGCTAACGGCGGTGTGTTTGAACCTCTATTCAACGAGGAGGATGCGATCATTTCTGATACGCTGAACCACGCATCTATTATTGACGGGGTACGTTTATGCAAAGCACAACGCTACCGCTATGAACACGATAACATGGCAGACCTCGAAGCAAAGCTTCAGGAAACCCAAAGTTTGCGCCACCGCATCATAGTTACGGATGGATCTTTTTCCATGGATGGAACCATAGCGCAACTGGACAAAATCTGCGACCTGGCTGATAAGTACAAAGCATTGGTTATGATAGACGAGTGCCATTCATCGGGATTTCTGGGAAAAACCGGCCGTGGCACACATGAACATCATAATGTAATGGGTCGGGTTGACATCATCACCGGCACTCTTGGCAAAGCTTTAGGCGGCGCCTCGGGAGGATTTACCTCAGGACCCAAAGAAGTGATCAGCATGCTGCGCCAGCGCTCAAGACCATATTTGTTCTCAAACACGCTTGCCCCATCAATTGTTGGTGCTTCTATCGCCGTGCTCGATATGCTGAGTGAGACAACCGATCTTCGTGATAAACTGGAGGAGAACACTAAATACTTCCGGGAAAAGATGACTGCAGCCGGCTTTGACATCAAGCCAGGGGTTCACCCAATTGTCCCAATCATGCTTTATGAAGCAACATTGGCACAGGAATTTGCAGCGAAATTACTTAAGGAAGGTATCTATGTTATTGGATTTTACTTCCCTGTCGTTCCAAAGGGAAAAGCGCGGATACGGGTTCAGCTTTCTGCAGCGCATGAACGGGAGCATCTGGATAAAGCGATCGCCGCATTTACAAAGATCGGCAAAGAACTGGCTGTGCTGAAATAATAACAAAAATCGATTCGTAGAGAATATCCGTATATCATATCAACAATCCAACATGCAGCAAAAGATCGATCAATACCTTAGCGAGATAAATTCTTTCCAAACAAAAAATGCCGATGAGCTGGAAGCATTCAGGATAAAATTCCTGGGCACAAAAGGTATTATTAAGGACCTTTTTGAAGAGTTTAAAACCGTTTCTCCTGAAGAAAAACGAGGCTTGGGTAAAGTTCTGAATGAGTTCAAGCAGGCTGCAGAGAGCAAGTATCAGGAGGTTAAAGAGGGTTCAGAAGCCTTGGACGACAGCGCAGGATCAGATCAGGATCTCACTTTGCCTGGGCAGGGGTTTCAACTTGGATCTCGCCATCCACTATCACTGGTGAGAAAAGAGATCATTGGTATATTTAATAAGCTTGGATTTCATGTTGCTGAAGGCCCTGAAATTGAAGATGACTGGCATAATTTCTCTGCCTTGAATTTCCCGGAAGAGCATCCGGCGCGTGATATGCAGGATACATTCTTCATTAAAAAGGGTGGTGAAAAGGGTGACATCGCCTTGCGTACTCACACTTCATCCGTACAGGTTAGGATGATGGAGGCAGGCAAGCCACCATTCAGGGCGATTATGCCAGGACGTGTGTACCGAAATGAGGCAATATCTGCACGCGCTCACTGCTTCTTCCATCAGGTAGAGGGCTTGTACATTGATGAAAACGTTTCTTTTGCTGACCTAAAGCAGACCCTTTTCTATTTTGTACAGGAATTATTCGGTGAGGGCACAAAAGTAAGGTTCCGCCCGTCGTACTTTCCTTTTACCGAGCCGTCTGCAGAAATGGATATTTCCTGTACGATATGCAAGGGTGACGGATGCCAGTTTTGCAAGTACAGCGGCTGGGTGGAAATCCTGGGCTGCGGCATGGTCGACCCGAATGTTTTGGAGAATTGTGAGATAGACAGTAAAAAATATACAGGTTACGCATTTGGAATGGGGATTGAAAGAATCACTAATCTAAAGTACCAGATCAAAGACCTGCGCTTATTCTCAGAAAACGATGTTCGCTTTTTAAAGCAATTTCAATCAGAGATGATCTAATGAAAATAAGGCTGGGTTTTATACTGCTTTTTTTTGTACTGGCAGCGTGTTCGAAAGACGACGAAGACCGCATACCGAACGTGTACGTGAATTACCAGGTCACGCTGCAAGAATTTGCAATAAAAAGCAACAATGGGCTACTTGTGGTTAACAAGGCAAGTAATACCGGTGTTGCTGGCTTGATCATATATAAGAAACCAAACAACGAATACGTCGCATTTGACCGTTGCAGCTCTGTTAATCCTCAGCAGCAATGCGCAGTGGTCCCTGATGATCCTAACTTGACCGCAACCGATCCGTGCAGCGGGGCCAAATTCTCCATGTACGATGGCTCTCCGGTTAAAGCGCCGGCAAAAAGGGGGCTGAAAGAATATCATGTAATAATTACTAATTTTACGCTCGCTGTAACCAATTAGAATGGAAGTCGATAAAATAAAGGAAAGTATAAAGAAAGCGGCGCAGGACCTGTTCAGAAAATACGGTTACCATAAAACCAGTGTGAACGAAATTGCCAAACGGGCAAAGATCGCCAAAGCAACAATTTACAAATACTTTGAGAGCAAAGAATTGTTATTGCAGGCAATTTTGATGGAATATATACAGCATAGCGTTCATGAAATCATCCATAATCCATCGGAAGACCTGGACGAAGAAGCCTATTTGAGCAGTATTATTCTCAAAACAAGCCGCCTTTCTTACACTGTTTGTAATGAATTTATTGGCTGGGAATTCATTCGTGAATCCGCAAACTCCCAGGAGTTTTTGAAATCTCTTTCAGATGATCTGGAAGATCTTCTAATCCGATCATTCAACGAGACACAGCTTTTTAAAGCTGATGACTATATAGCAAGGCTTCGGTTTCTTATCAAGGCCAGCAAAAGTATTGTTTTCTCATTCGCATTTACTTCGGTAAGCGATTCAGACGTACGCAAAAATTTCATATCTTTTCAAAAGGAGATCCTACCCTATTTGGTTAAGGCGGCGGTTAAATAGTATACTTTGAGAGTTGAGAGTTTACGGTTGACACTGGAACCCTAACCCTATCTAAAAATCCGTAACTTAATACCTCCACTTTTCACCTTCCACCTTCCACCTTCCACCTTCCACTTTCCACTTTCCACTTTCCACTTTCCACTCTCCACTCTCCACTCTCCACCTTCCACTTTCCACTTTCCACCTTCCACCTTCCTCACTATACTAATTTGGTTTTCAGTATATTTATATTATCTTTGTTACATTAAGCAAGCAAAAGCCATGAGCAAGGAGATTCTGGAAATTTCTATTTTGATCGATGAGCAATTTGATTTTTAAGGAGCATTTGAAAAAATCGAGCCTTTTCAACTAAACTGCATTTTCAATAATTGACAATTGATAACTCTCAATTGACGATTGCGAAATTGCTATGCTTATTCCTAACTTAACAAATTACTTCCTACCTACTTCCTACTTCCTACTTCCTACTTCCTACTTCCTACTTCCTACTTCCTACATCCTAACTCATACCTCATACCCCCTGGCTCAAATAATTTCCCTAATTTTGCCGCTCATGAAAAAAGTGCCGGCAGATAAAAAGTTCTTGCAGAACATCGAAGTAATAGATATTGCTGAAGAAGGCAAGGGTGTAGGTAAATCGGATGACCTTGTAATATTTATTGACAAAGCAGTTCCGGGTGACCTGGTCGATGTGGAGCTGGTACGCCGAAAGAAAAAATTCTTTGAAGGCCGGATTCAGAACCTGGTCAGACCATCAGAACATCGCACTGATCCATTTTGTCAGCACTTTGGTGTATGCGGCGGGTGTAAATGGCAGACTTTAACTTATGAGTCGCAGCTAAAATTCAAGCAAAAAAGTGTTGGCGATGCACTCCAACGCCTCGCAAAGGTGGATATCTCCGGAATGGAAACTATCCTCGGCTCAAAAGCTTCACGATACTATCGTAACAAGCTTGAATATACTTTTTCAGATAAACGCTGGCTTACTGATGGCGATATGAGGTCTGAAGAAACCATGGAAATGAATGCCCTCGGTTACCATATTCCCGGCAGGTTCGACAAGATACTGGATATAGAACACTGTCATCTGCAAGCCGATCCTTCTAATGATATACGCAACCAGGTAAGAGAATATGCCCTTGCAAATGAAATTTCATTTTATAACCTGCGCAACCATGAAGGGGCTCTGAGAAATCTGATCATCAGGACCTCAAGCATAGGCGAGTTGATGGTTATTGTCGTGTTTGCTTACCCGTCAGATGAGCAGGTGACCGGAATGATGGAATTTCTAAAAAACGCTTTTCCAGCTATAACATCGCTGTTATATATAATCAATCAAAAGAAAAACGATACGATTTTTGACCAGGAAATTAATGTTTATAATGGTCGAGATCACATTTTCGAAAATATGGATGGTCTTAAATTTAAAATCGGTCCAAAATCGTTTTACCAAACAAATTCCGAGCAAGCATTTGAATTATATAAAATAACAAAAGATTTTGCAGGCTTCAAAGGCGATGAATTAGTGTATGATCTGTACACCGGAGCCGGAACAATTGCAAATTTCGTTGCTTCGGATGTGAGGAAAGTTATCGGTATCGAATATGTCCCAACGGCCATTGAAGACGCAAAGATCAACTCTGAAATAAATAACATCGGGAACACCAGCTTTTATGCCGGCGACATGAAAGATATTCTGAATGCCGAATTCATCTCCGAACACGGAAAACCTGACGTGGTAATCACCGATCCTCCCAGGGCAGGAATGCACCAGGATGTGGTAAATCGCCTGCTTGAAATGGAAGCTGAGAAAATAGTTTACGTAAGCTGCAATGCTGCTACACAAGCCCGAGATATCGCTTTATTGAAAGAAAAATATGAAGTTACAAAGATACGTCCTGTTGATATGTTCCCTCATACGCAGCACGTAGAAAATGTTGTTTTGCTACAGCTTAGCAAGAACCAACTTTTACAATCATAACCTACTAGCATGGATATCAAAGACCTGTTAAACCCGGAGGAAAGCAGCGGGGAAGCTAAAAAAGAGAGCCCGCTTAAAAGTCTTGAGGGCGATCTCAAGTTTTATAATGAATCGCTAAAGGAAGTTGCTGTCGAAATAATGGCTGAGGGCATATCTTCATACCCAATCTTCGTAGCTCACCAGCATGAAGTTAAATTAGGCGAGGTTATTTTAGACAAGAACGATCTGAATACAGAGTGGAGTATCCATGCATCCACCCTCGAGGAGTTTATGGAAAAAGGCCTTATTCTTCCTGAGAAACAGGAGAAATTCCTTAAACAATACAAAGACGCATATCATTTCATGTGCGTCTTTGTGATTGTGCCCGAAGGGGCAAACTTTGTATTCTTCCCGTACCAGTAAGAGGAGAATAATTTACATCTTTCGAACCCGCGAAGCTATAGAAGACTCGTTATTATCAACCTTTGCATCCCCTTTATAATTGACATTGGAGGCGCCGCTTGCCTTTGCAGAAAGCGTTTTAGAAGCACTTACATAGATGTTTGATGCACCGCTTGATTCAGAAATAACATCTTCTGCTGAAAGATCGTAAGCTTTAATATTTGATACACCTGAGGTTTTTGCAGTCAATCTCTTTGTACTGCCAGTTAATGTGATATTGGAAGTTCCGCTTCCGTCAATGTTCAGTTCATTGGACTTGACGTTCAGCTTTACTGTACTGACACCTGACATACCAATATCCACTTTATCTGATTCAATCAGGCTTTCACCGTATACGTGAGTTACGCCGCTGGCGTCGATCTTGTTGAGATTTTTATACGAAACATTAATCCTGACTTTGGCATTTCCATAGTTCTGTCCTTTGCCGTTTTCACTTTGTTTCATTCTGATAACCAGCACATTGTTAACGACCTCTACAATCAGGCGATCGTTGAAATCTTTGTTATTAACCTCTACGTCAACCTTTTCAGTCTCACCCCTTGTAAGATATACGTGGGCAATACCTCCCACCTTTATAGCTGAGAAGCTACTAACAGGACGATTCTCTTTTATTAATACATCCTGAGCAAATAATCTGATGCCCGATAGGATAAATAATACGATCAGGCCAATTGTCAAATTTCTTTTCATAATTTTCATCAATGAATAATTGTTTTTTAATGCTATGAAGCTTGCATGAGCTTATTTTCATTTCGTTGTGTGTGCAGTATGCTCATGCACGCTTCTTATTTACCTAACAGACGATTTGATGTTATCCTGCGTTGCATGAGCAGGTGAAATTATTTAATAGTAAACCAGCATATCTGAGAGAATATGTATTTTCAAGCGAAATTTGAAGGACAATGACTGCAAAGAAATTATTGATACTTGACAAAAAACAAATCCAGCAGAAGATTGAGCGAATGGCTTATGAGATTCTCGAAGATAATCTGAACGAGAAGGAGATCATTATGGCTGGAATTGTTGATAAAGGATATACCATTGCAAAACAGATCAAGAAAGCGCTTGAAGCAATTTCCGAAATCAAGGTAACTCTGATGAAGATCGAATTGGATAAGAATAGCACCCATCTGCAGGCTGTCACTGATATTGAAGTCGCAAAAGCCTCAAATAAAGTAGTAATTCTTGTTGATGATGTCCTCAACAGCGGAAGAACACTTGCCTACGGACTTGGTGTATTCCTGGATATCCCGCTTAAAAAGCTTAGAACCCTTGTTTTGATTGATCGCAGTCACCGCAATTTCCCCGTATCGCCTGACTATACAGGGCTCGAACTGGCTACCATTCTGAAAGAACATGTAGATGTGGTAATGGGCGTCAAATCCGAAGCAGACGCAGTTTACTTAAGTTGAAAGTGGAGAGTGGAGAATTGAGAGTTGTGAGTTGTGAGTTGTGAGTTGGCACCGTACCTAGTCAGATATTCTTACCTTGACCAGCCCTTTACCCAATTACCCGATCACCCAATTACCCGATCACCCAATTACCCGATCACTGATTACCTAATTACTTAGTACTGATCACTGATTACCGGTTAATAATTACAGTCACCTCAGCCGGAGTAACTCAAATTCAAATAAAAAGCAAGCCTCTCTGCAGTGAGATCGCTGGCGCTGATCACACACTTTGACTGGTTATAAAACGGCTCCCTCTCTTTTAGCTTTGCGGCAATAAAATCGACAAGTGCCTCACCTTTAAGTCCCCGAATCAATGGCCGATCGGTTGTTGAATGCTCCAATCGGGAAGCCAATGCTTTGGGAGGAAGTGAAAGATAGGCTACTTTGCCATTTTCATTCATCCACTCCATATTGTCATCATATGTAGGCGTACCACCTCCGGTAGCTATTATCACATTATCAGGATAATGGGTAGTTTGTAAGACATCTCGCTCCATTTTACGAAATTCTTCTTCACCATGAGCAGCAAAATAATCCACTATAGTCATACCGGCCCTGGCTTCAATAAATTTATCAAGGTCTATAAATTCATACTTCAAATAGTTTGCGAGCTTTTTCCCTATGGTAGTTTTACCGCTACCCATAAATCCTATAAGAAAGACCTTCATAAATTTCTCTTCACCGTTTTTTGTTCAGGAATTTTATCCCCTTTAACAATTCTATAAATGTTTAAATTCTCTAATTGTTTCGAAAATATTTATTCGCTAGCTCATCATATGATGGCAGATTATGAAAATGCCATTTATTTATGACGGTACCATTTTTCAAAAGCAATAAGCCAGGATTAGCCCTTACCATACTTTTAAGTGGGATACCATCCGCATAAAATATCTCCATAACAAGCTTGTTTTCGTCACTAAATTCCTCAGCACTCTGCGCAGAATTCGACGTGAGCAGCACTGTTCGTACATTATAATTTTCGGCAGCATTAATAGCTAATGCGTTTAAATCGCCAATCCCATTTTTATTTGCCTTGGAAAGATCGTAGGCCACAACAACCAGGTTATAGTAAGGATTCTCGAGTAGCTCTTTGTTATAATCAGTCCCCTGGCTGTCTGTAATCTTAAGATCTTTTATCTTTACATCGTAACCTTTTTTGATCAGTTTATTAACAGGGTCGCCGACAATCGCCCAGTTTGTATCTTTCCAGATCTGAGTTTTAATGTATTCCTTGTCGGTCATTTTCTTTTCTTCCCCCGACTTCTTATTTTTTAGGTTATACGTGATCTCATATACATCCTGTGGAGCACCGGGTGGGGCGACCATGAGCGAAGGAATATTATTCCCGATCTTGTAAGGCAAAAAATCCAGTATGGGTTGGAAATTATAGGTGTAGATGCCAAAGCCCAGGGCTACTACCAAAACAAGGCCTGCAATTAGATCCTGGTTCTTGCTGTTTGCTATTAGTGGCTTGAGATTGTGCCTTTGCCTGAAAATTACAATAATGAATGCCAGGAGAATTAAGTCCTTACTGAAAGACTGCCATGGAGTTAAAGGAATTGCATCACCGAAACATCCGCAGGAAGTGACCACTTCAAAGAATGCTGAATAAAATGTCAGGAAAGTAAAGAAAACAATTAAGAGGAGTAGCCCCCAGGCTACCAGATTGGCCCAAAAACCTAATAGAAGCAAAGCGCCCAATACAATTTCGAGCGTGCACAACAAAATTGCTATTGCAGGGGCATAATCATTAAGAAAGCTAATATGGAAGACTTCAAAATACTCCTGCAGCTTGTATCCAAAGCCCAGCGGATCATTGGCCTTTATAAGACCCGAAAAAATAAAAAGAAGTCCGACAAAAACGCGGCTAACACTTAATAAAATATTCTTCACAGGCAGTAAATTATTTTTTTAGAAACCTCAATTTAAGTCTAAAATCCCAGAGAGCTCAGCGCTAATGACTGAAACCTCTACCAACGTCACCCAAGCTTTATCAGCGCAAATACCGAATAATTCAACATATCCTGGTAATTAGCCCTTACGCCTTCCGAAGCCAGAGTCTGACCCGAGTTATCTTCGATCTGTTTCACACGCAATATTTTCATTAGTATGAGATCCGTGAGTGAGCTTATCCGCATATCCCGCCAGGCTTCACCGTAATCATGATTCTTGGCAAACATCAGCTCTTTAGTCTCGTTGACCATTTTGTCAAAATAAGTTTCAACCTCAGCCGCCGGAAGTTCAGTACGCGAATCATCAGCAAGTTCCAGCTGCATCATTGCGATTACGCAGTAATTCACAATGCCAATATATTCTGAAGTGATGTCTTCTCCGACCTTGGAGATCCTCTTCTCTTCAAGTGTCCTGATGCGCTGTGCCTTAATAAAGATCTGATCGGTTATTGACGAAATTCTGAGTATGCGCCATGCAGTCCCGTAATCATTTGTCTTTTTAATAAAAAGCTCCCTGCAAACTCTTATAACAGCATCGTATTCTGAAGATGTATTCCTGGCCAAGATTGTGATTTTATTTGTTACAACGATGAATTTATCGGTATTTTGCCTCGCGATGGCGGATAAAAATACAGTTTTTCAGCAAAAATTATCGGTAAATATTGGGGGCAATCTGATGGATCTTTCCACACCCAAAATAATGGGGATTGTGAACCTTACTCCAGATTCTTTTTATGATGGCGGCCGTAATAATAATCCGTCAAAAGCTACAAAGAAAGCAGAACAACTTTTGGCAGAAGGCGCCGATATATTGGATCTGGGAGCTTACTCCTCAAGGCCTGGCGCTGAGCATATTTCTGAACTGGAAGAACTTGAACGCCTATTGCCGGTGGTTAATGCAATTGTCAAAGAGTTTCCTGACGCTGGCCTTTCCATCGACACGTTCCGTTCTGGTGTAGCCAGAGCAGCCATAGATGCAGGGGCACATGTTATTAACGATATCTCTGGAGGAGAATTGGACAAAGCGATGTTTGCTGCCGTTGCCGCACTTAGGGTTCCCTATATTCTCATGCATATGAGAGGTACGCCACAAACTATGGCCTCCCAAACCAAATATCAGGATATAACGTCAGAGGTATGCTTCTATTTCGCCGAAAAGATTGCAGACTTGAAACATTTGGGGGTCATAGACATAATCATCGATCCGGGATTCGGTTTCGCAAAAACTCCTGAGCAAAGTTATGAGCTCTTGAAAAATCTCGATTTGTTAAAAATTACTGGACACCCCGTCCTGGCGGGTCTTTCACGTAAATCAATGATTTATAAAACACTCGGTACTGATGCTGAAAATGCACTGACCGGCACAATTGCTGCCAATACCATCGCTCTCATGAAAGGTGCAAATCTATTAAGGGTACATGATGTGAGGGCAGCAAAGGAGGCTATTACTATTTTTGAAAAGGTGAGGTAATAAGATTCGCTGCCCGCGGTAGGCACGCCTCGACATTGCACTGAAGCATATCTTCTTCTCCTCCCATCCCGCACGTGCGGGACTATGAATCCTTTGCCGCGCCGCGCACGCATCCGATAGCTATCGGATGACACCTGCCTCTCCGACCTGCATCCTATAATCCTATGAATCCTAGTCATGACAATCCTCAAATCATAATTTATCTTTACTTTTAAAACATGGAAGGATTTGACTTTAGTTTCCTGAATTTGCGCTTGCTGGATATGATCGACATCATCCTTGTAGCGCTCATCATCTACTATGTATACAGCCTGATCAGGGGAACAATCGCCTTAAATATCCTACTTGGTCTGGTTATTATATATGCAGTCTACCTGGTTGTGCGCCAGGCCCACATGCAGCTACTTACTGAGATTCTCGATGGATTCGTTCAAATTGGATTTATAGCCCTTATCGTAGTTTTCCAGCAGGAAATCAGGCGATTCTTGTTGCTTATTGGTAGAAACGCGTCCTTGCAGAAAAACAAAGCATGGTGGTCATTTTTATTTGGCCGTAAAGAAATTGAGAAAAATAACTCAGCACGAGTCAAACCAATTATTGACGCCTGCAAAAGCATGCAGAAAAGCCGCACAGGAGCGCTTATAATTCTGGCAAAGTATTATGACGAACAGTTCTACCAAAACAGCGGTGAAATTATTGACGCACGGGTATCAAAACGCTTACTCGAGAGCATTTTTCAAAAGAATAGTCCCCTGCACGACGGAGCCGTAATCATTTCAGAAAACAAGATCAAATGTGCAAGCAGTATTCTGCCTTTAACAGAAAATGATAAACTTCCGCCTCAATTCGGCCTTCGACACCGTGCCGGCATTGGAATTTCAGAAACCAGCGATGCCGTTGCGGTGATCGTTTCCGAAGAAACATCTGAGATTTCTTACGCAAAGCAAGGTAGGGTAAAGATGAAAGTAACCTTAGGAGAATTGGAAAAATTGTTGAACAAGGATTTTTAGTTTTTTGACTGGATTTAACATGTTGCTATCGGAAACGCAATAATTCCTTCCCAGCGTGAATCCTCAATTCGAAACCACCCCTCGAAGTCCTAAGGTTTTAATCCACACTCGGGCTATTGCTTATAAACTACCCCTTCTTTCATCACAAAATTCATAGAACTTAGAATTTTAATATCCTTTAGGGGGTCGCCGTTTACAGCGATTATATCTGCAGATTTTCCCTTTTCAATAGACCCAACACGGTCGGAAATGCCTAAAAGATCTGCAGCATTCACCGTGGCCGATTTGATAGCTTCCATTGCCGGCATTCCTGCTTCAACCATATATTCAAATTCCTTATAGTTTTTACCGTGGGCGAATACACCTGCATCCGTACCAAAGGCAATTTTAACTCCCGATTTAAAGGCAGTCGCAAAAGTGCTTTGAATTTTCGGTCCGGTTGCTATGGCTTTTGGGACTACCAATGGCGGGTAGTACCCAGGTATTTTGGCAGAATCGGCAACTGATTTCCCGGCTGTTATCGTGGGAACATAATAGGTACCGTATTGCTTCATTAGAGCAATGACTTCATCATCCATAAAAGTTCCATGTTCAATTGAAGCCACTCCTGCCCGGATAGCTCTTTTCATTCCCTCAGCACCATGAGCGTGGGCCGCAACACGGTATCCATAGTCTTTGGCGGTATTAACAACTGCCCTAATTTCATCTTCTGTAAATTGTGCTCCCGCCCCATCCTTTGCATTACTTAAAACGCCACCCGTAGCGGTAATTTTAATAACGTCAGAGCTTTCTTTGTAACGTTGTCTCACGGCTTTCCTGGCTTCCTCCGGACTGTTAATTACCCCGTCTTTGGCCTCAGGATCTCCGACTAATGCTCTGCTATAACCATTCGAGGGATCCGCATGTCCACCAGTGGTCGCTATACTTTTACCCGCAGCTAAAATTCTCGGCCCTTTGATATCTCCCTGATTAATTGCGTTTCTGAGCGATATGGCAACAATTCCACCCAAATCTCTTACCGTCGTAAACCCTGCCATCAACGTTCGTTCAGAAAATTTAACAGCCTTCAACGCATAATCATCTTCATTCAGAGTAAATTCTTCCATGTACTGATTCTTACTGGTCTCACCAGATAAATGAACATGAGAGTCGATAAAGCCCGGCATTACTGTCTGGTTTCTCTTGTCAATAAGTTTATCGTTTGCAGAACCAGACTGATAACCCTTTCTGACATCAATAATTTTATTTGATTCTATGACGATCGTCATCTCCGTTTGAACGGAATTGGACTTCCCGTCGATTAATCGCCCGCACTGTATAAAAGTTTGCTGGGCAAATGCAGGCAGAGTAAAAAATGCAGAAAAAAGAATCGTAGGATATTTCATACCGAGGTTTTGGTTAACCTAAGCTATCCAAAAAAGGGTACAAAACAAAAAATCCGGGCTGAGCCGGATTTTAATTTAAATGAGGTTGCCTAGATTAGCAGTGCTGATCAAATGCCTGATTCAAATTGTCTGCGATCATTTGAGCCGGACGGCCTTCAATTTGATGACGCTCAATCATATGAACAAGCTTGCCGTCTTTGAATAAAGCAATTGCCGGTGATGATGGAGGAAATGGCAGCATGTGAGCTCTTGCCTTATCAACAGCTTCCTTTTCCATTCCTGCAAACACAGTCACAAACTTATCTGGATGTTTTTCAAACTCTGTGGACATTTTAGCGGCAGGACGAGCATTTGCAGCAGCACATCCACAAACAGAATTAACCATTACAAGCACCGTTCCTTCAGATTTTATCGCCTGATCTACTTCTTCGGGCGTTCTTAAATCCTGGAAACCTGCATTAACCAACTCCTGGCGCATTGGTGCTACTAAATATTCTGGATACATATCTTAATTATTAACGTTTTCTAAACTTTGTACAAAGTTAAGGAATGCTGATGATAGTAGTGGATAAAGAAACGTATTTGACGTTTAGATTACGGAAGGAGTTGACAGTGGACAGTTGACGGTTGACAGTTTTGCATAACTTATAACTAGCAACTACTGTTCTTCAATGATGAGCCCTGTGGATTTGCTTTTACTGTCATAACCGAAAAGAATCAAGCCAGAGTTTAATAAACCGGATCGCAGCGGCAACTTTTAACCAACGCGCTCTTTATCAATAACATGAATTTCAACGGCCAAAACTAAAGCGAAGAGCCGGACTACCCTAACCAAAGAACAACAAGCCCGGCTTTTCAACGAATGTTATACAGTCGTTTTAGGCAATAATCTCTCTCAACTTTACTTTCCCATTTCCACTCGAAATTCTCAGCTCTCCACTCTCAATTTTCCATTATCACCTCTAAACTGTCACCTTTCAACCCTAGCTCATATTCCAGTTAGATACGTCATTCCATTGTCAACCGTCAACTGTCAACCGTCAACTTAACCATCTATCTTTGAATTAACAACCCAATCCCTTACCTTTGCGAACTATTTCTTACGTGCTGGTAAGAAATAACAAATTCATTTATTAATCAATGCGTTAAGGCGCATTTAAAAAACAAACTATGTCATCAGTAGAGACAACTTATGTACCTTACAAAGTTAAGGACATCTCCCTTGCAGAATGGGGACGCAAAGAAATCGGATTAGCTGAAGCAGAGATGCCGGGCCTAATGTCACTTCGCGAGGAGTACGGTCCGTCACAGCCTTTGAAAGGTGCACGCATCGCAGGATGTCTGCACATGACTATCCAAACTGCAGTTTTAATTGAAACATTGACTGCCCTGGGTGCTGAAGTTACCTGGTCATCATGTAACATTTTCTCCACGCAGGATCACGCTGCTGCTGCAATTGCTGCTGCTGGTATCCAGGTTTATGCATGGAAAGGTCTCAACGAAGAAGAATTTGACTGGTGTATCGAGCAGACTTTGCATTTCGGACCAGATCGCAAGCCATTGAACATGATCCTTGACGATGGAGGCGATTTAACTAATATGGTATTCGACAGGTTCCCTGAACTTATCGCTGAGATCAAAGGTCTTTCTGAAGAAACTACCACCGGAGTTCACCGCTTATATGAGCGTATGAAAAACGGCACATTGCACTTACCTGCAATCAACGTTAATGATTCAGTTACTAAATCCAAATTCGATAACAAATACGGATGTCGTGAGTCGTTAGTTGATGCGATCCGTCGTGCAACTGACGTAATGATGGCTGGTAAAGTAGCTGTGGTCTGCGGATACGGTGATGTTGGTAAAGGTTCTGCTGAATCTTTGAGCTCACAAGGTGTGCGTGTAATTGTAACTGAAATCGACCCGATTTGTGCTTTACAAGCTGCAATGGAAGGTTATGAAGTGAAGAAATTAGCGACTGCCATTAAAGAAGCTGACATCGTTGTTACCACTACTGGTAACTGTGACATCGTTCGCGGAGAACACTTCCTTGCATTAAAAGACAAAGCTATCGTTTGTAACATCGGTCACTTCGATAACGAGATCGACATGGCATGGTTGAACGAAAACTATGGTAATACCAAAGTTGAGATCAAGCCTCAGGTTGACAAGTACACACTTAATGGAAAAGATGTGATCGTTCTTGCAGAAGGCCGTCTTGTGAACTTAGGTTGTGCAACAGGTCACCCATCTTTCGTTATGTCTAACTCGTTCACGAACCAAACTTTGGCTCAGTTAGAACTTTGGACTAACACTGATAAGTATGAAAACAAAGTTTACGTTTTGCCTAAGTACTTAGATGAGAAAGTAGCACGCCTTCACCTTGCTAAAATTGGTGTTGAGCTTGAAGAACTAGATCAGCATCAAGCAGATTATATCGGTGTGCCGGTTGAAGGTCCGTTCAAAGCGGATACTTACAGATACTAAGAGGTCTGAAGTCGGAGGTCTGAAGTCTGATCTTACCGGCGACTAAATATTAAACCCTTTCGATTTTTCGGAAGGGTTTTTTTGTTGACGAAAATTAGGCGATAGGTTATGCGTCAAGTGTCCCCCGCTGGCATACCTTCCACCCTTCGGTCCCCCAGTCGGTTGCTCTGCAGTAGTTTTGCTTCACGTCCCTCTTAAACAACGAAATCGCTTCCAGCACAAGCTACTGCTGCCGCCCCCGTTTATTTAACAAAAGCCTGTACTGGACGGGAATAACAGTTCATCACATTTTCTCTATCTTTGAAATACCTGCTAAATTCAATCTTAGCACTCCTATAATACTATGGCACACCTATCGGTAAATATTAATAAAATCGCCACTTTAAGGAATTCAAGGGGCGGCAACAATCCGGATCTCGTGAAAGTCGCCCTCGATTGCGAGCGTTTCGGCGCCCAGGGAATTACCGTTCACCCCCGCCCCGATGAAAGGCATATTCGCTACCAGGACGTATTCGACCTCAAAGCAGTAATTGCAACCGAATTCAACATTGAAGGTAATCCAACCGAACAGAAATTTGTAGAATTAGTTCTGGCAAATAAACCTGCACAGGTAACGCTTGTGCCCGACGCTGAAGGCCAACTCACCTCCAACCACGGCTGGGATACCATAAAGCATCAGGATTATCTTAAAGATATCATTGCCAAATTTCAATCTGCCGGGATCAGGGTATCCATCTTCGTAGATCCTGAAAATAGAATGATTGAAGCGGCAGCTACCACCGGAACTGATCGCATCGAGCTCTATACCGAAGCATATGCATCGCAATATCATGTAGATAAGGAATCTGCAATTAAGCCTTATGTAGAAGCCGCGAACCTGGCCACCCAGCTTGGACTAGGAATAAATGCCGGACATGATCTTGATCTCCATAACCTAAAATATTTCTCACAGCAAATACCTGATCTGCTCGAGGTTAGTATAGGCCATGCATTGATTTCAGATGCTTTATATTTAGGCTTGGAAAATACAATTCAAATGTATCTCAGACAATTAAATTAAAGACCATGAACAAAATATATAGTTCCATACTTCTTGCTTTAATGGCTCTCGCATCTGCGTGCAGCAATGAAACTTCCATAAATGAAGATGACGCTTCTGAAGTGATCGAACAACATCTTGAGTTAGAGCCTGAATACGAAACCACAATTTTCCGTTTCGGCGAGATAAAATTAAGGGCGAACAAGGATCGACAGGTCCTGAATAAATATAGACAGCTCGAATCCCAGGGTCTTATCGAGATGACTCTTGACGAGCAGAAAAAAGTGTTCCTATCAAAGGATACAACGTTCGTTTATCAGATCAGGCTTACAGAAAAAGCAGCACCCCTTGTTCTTGAACAGGGAAAAGATCGGGCTACCGTTAAAGCTCTGAACTACATCCTTGACGAAGACAAGCCGGTTAATTTTGTAAAATCAAATAATAAAACTGCTAAAGCTACTGTATCGTTAAAAAAAGCAGAAACCGAATTCTATCCATTTCTGAACAAAGACTCAAACAGTGATTTTATTACCAAAACCTATAAGTTGAGGCTTAAGAAGGATAAGGGCTGGGAGGTAGAATAGTTCGCTGCTTCTCAAGTTTTTTATAACGTCCGTTGAGCCATAAATAAGGGGAATTTTCTTACTTTTGCCCCACCAATATTCCCCCTCTTTAATGAAGCTTAATATAGATTACCAGGAAAAATTTGAGCAGCGTCATATTGCTCCTAATGAGCAGGATACTGCCGGCATGCTCGAAACTATCGGCATCAATTCTTTAGACGAACTGATCGCACAAACTGTGCCTTCCAACATCCGTTTGAAGAGTTCCCTGAATCTTCCTAATGCCAAGAGTGAGTTCGATTACCTGAATGATCTCAAAGTTACGGCGTCAAAAAACAAGGTCTTTAAATCTTATATCGGCCAGGGATACAACGATGTGATTGTTCCAGGAGTTATCCAGCGTAACATTCTCGAAAATCCGGGATGGTATACCCAATATACCCCTTACCAGGCTGAGATTGCTCAGGGGCGCTTGCAAGCATTGCTTAATTTCCAGACAATGGTTGTCGACCTTACTGGTATGGAAATAGCAAACGCTTCTCTTCTTGACGAAGGTACAGCTGCCGGTGAAGCAATGTTTATGCAATACAGCCTTCGAAAGAATACCAATGCAAATATTTTCTTTGTTTCTGAAGAAGTTCTGCCGCAAACCATTGACATTTTAAAAACCCGCTCAGCCCCATACGGGATTGAAATAATGATTGGCGATCACCGCACGGTCGAACTCAATGATTCGATGTTCGGTGCAATAGTTCAGTATCCTGCAGGCAACGGTGAAGTTTATAATTACAAAGACTTTGCAGCTAAAGGCCATGAAAAGGGCATTAAGCTGACCGTAGTTGTCGATATTATGTCGCTAAGTTTATTGACGCCGCCGGGCGAATGGGGAGCTGATATTGTTGTTGGTTCAAGCCAGCGCTTTGGTGTTCCAATGGGCTTCGGTGGTCCGCACGCAGCATTTTTCGCTACGAAAGACGAATACAAGCGCTCAATGCCTGGAAGGATAATTGGTGTTACCATCGACAGCGCCGGAAATTATGCCCTCCGTATGGCGCTTCAAACTCGTGAACAGCATATCCGCAGAGATAAAGCAACATCTAATATCTGTACTGCACAGGCGCTTCTGGCTATTATGGCTGGGATGTACGCGATCTATCACGGGCCAACTGGCATTAAATTAATAGCAGAGCGAATTCACGGTCTTGCTGTATTACTTAAAGATTCACTTCAGAGCCTCGGTTATAAACAGGAGAACGAATCATTTTTTGACACCCTACGATTTGATCTCGGTGATCTTGTCAACTCTATTCACGCAGAAGCATTAAATAATGAGGTTAATCTAAACTATAAAGGATCTATAGTTACCATATCATTAGATGAAACAACATCTTTTGATGACGTGCAAACCTTAGTTCGCTTGTTTGCAAAAGTGAAAGGTAAAAACCTGCATGACGTCGATACTGATAATCTAAAAGATGCGATTAAACTTCATATTCCTTCAGAATTAGAACGAACTTCTGCTTACCTCAGCCATCCAATATTTAATTCGCATCATTCAGAACATGAAATGCTGAGGTACATAAAATCGCTTGAGGCTAAGGATTTATCACTATGTCATTCAATGATAGCGCTTGGCTCGTGTACTATGAAGCTGAATGCTACCACAGAAATGGTTCCTGTTACCTGGGCTGAGTTCGGCAAGATGCATCCATTTGCGCCTTCAGATCAGGTCGGTGGATACATGCAGATCTTTGATGAGCTAAACAAATGGCTGAGTGAGATCACAGGTTTTGCCGCGATGAGCCTGCAACCTAATGCCGGTGCTCAGGGCGAATATGCCGGTCTAATGGTAATTCGTGCTTACCACCAGGATCGCGGTGATTTCCAGCGCACTGTCGCCCTGATTCCATCTTCTGCCCACGGAACTAATCCTGCATCTGCAGCTATGGCCGGCATGAAGATCGTGATCGTGAAATGCGATGAAAAAGGGAATATTGATGTGGCTGATCTTAAAGCGAAAGCTGAAGAGCATGCTGAAAATCTCTCTTGTTTAATGGTTACATACCCCTCAACTCATGGAGTATTTGAAGAATCAATTATAGAGGTCTGCGAAACCATTCACAAATACGGTGGACAGGTATATATGGATGGTGCCAATATGAATGCGCAGGTAGGACTTACGAGTCCGGCGACGATTGGAGCGGATGTTTGTCACTTGAACCTTCATAAAACATTCTGTATCCCTCACGGTGGTGGCGGTCCGGGAATGGGGCCAATCGGTGTAGCAAAACATCTTGTACCCTATCTTCCTGGCCATCCGGTTGTTGCAATTGGAAATGAAAAATCTATTCCTGCAGTTTCATCCGCACCATGGGGGTCGGCATCAATTCTTTTGATCTCTCATGCATACATTGCAATGATGGGTTCTGAAGGTCTCACAAATGCAACAAAATACGCAATACTTAATGCGAATTATATAAAATCAAGGCTGGAAAAACATTACCCGGTGCTCTATTCTGGTAGCCAGGGCCGCTGTGCTCATGAGATGATCCTCGACTGCCGTTCTTTTAAAAACTTCGGAATCGAAGTAACTGACATAGCCAAAAGATTAATGGATTACGGTTTCCATGCACCTACGGTATCCTTTCCTGTTGCGGGCACAGTGATGATCGAACCGACAGAATCTGAGCCTAAACATGAACTTGATCGATTCTGCGATGCCATGATCTCGATCCGTTCTGAAATAAAGGAAGTAGAAGCCGGAACGTCTGATAAAATTGACAACCCATTGAAAAACGCACCACATACATCGGCTGTAGTGACTGCCGATGAATGGGATCGTTCATATAGCAGACAAAAAGCAGCATTTCCTCTTCCTTATGTAGCCGCTTTCAAATTCTGGCCATCAGTTGGCCGGGTTAACGACACGCACGGCGACCGTACCCTAATCTGTGCTTGCCCTCCTATTGAAAGTTATACGGAAGAGTTGGTTTAAACAACCGCCTTCTACATCCTAAAAGCCGGATTCACCACGAAGAAGTGAATCCGGCTTTTTTGTTCCCAGATTTGATACTTTCAATGGAAATCAATCTTATTATCTTAGTTTTCATACATTTATTTCCTTGTAACAAATTTGTACCTTAGGTAAATTTGGGTGGACAATGATCCTGGTCAAGCAAGCAAAAAACAACCTTTACCTTTTCATAATCATTTCAGGGATATTCTGCCTGGGCGTTTTTCCCTGCACGTACCTGAATGCCCAGCAACCTGAGAAAATCAGGCTCCAGTTAAAGTGGCAGCATCAGTTTCAATTTGCGGGGTACTATGCAGCAGAACAACAAGGATTTTTTAAAGAAGTTGGATTAAATGTAGAGTTGCTGGAGGGAAATGCCAGAAATCCGCCGGTGGCAGCAGTGCTCGAAGGGCGAGCTGATTTCGGTGTGACAGGTTCGGACATAATAAATTTTCATATCGCCAAAAAACCAGTTGTTGTCATTTCTGCGATATTCCAGCATTCTCCCTATGTGTTTCTGACAATGACCGACCGTAAAATTAACTCGGCAACAGATCTTGCGGGTAAAAGGATTATGGTCTCGAAGGATCAGGGTTGGTTATTATTAAGAGCATTATTTATTCGGGAAGGTATCCCGGAAAATAAGATTGTCATGGTCGACCATACTTGGAATAGTCAGGATTTGATCAGCGGAAAGGTCGACGCCATGACTGCTTACAGTACTGTTGAACCAAACCTGATCAGAAAAAAGGGGCATAACGTAACAATGATCCGCCCAATTGATTACGGAATAGATTTTTATGGGGACGTACTGTTTACAACCCGGGGAATAGCAACTAATTCACCGGAAAAAGTAGAAAAATTCAATGCCGCGTGCCTCAAAGGCTGGATTTATGCCATGTCGCACCCTTCTGAGATGGCAGACTATATTTTAACCTTGCCGGGGGTAAAAGCACGCGGTATAGCAAAGGCAGATCTTCTGAACGAAGCGCAGGAAATGCATAAGCTAATCCTTCCGGATCTGGTAGAGATGGGTCATATGAATCCCGGCAGATGGCAAAGCATGCTAAGCATTTATAAACAACTTGGGATTGCTGGTAAAAACGATTCTATTGATGGATTTCTGTTCGAAAATGCGAGTGCCCGGAAGGTAATTTATTTCGACATTTTAATTTATGTCCTTGGAATAGCTGCATCCCTGTTCGTTATAGCAATTATCTGGAATTGGCAGTTGAGGAAAATCGTTTCAAAAAAGACTCTGGCCCTTCAAAAAGAAATTACTTTCAGAAAAGGGGCAGAGCAAAGACTCGAATTAGCGATACAAGCGGCTGGCCTTGGAATTTGGGAATGGGACCTTTTGACAAATAAAACCACCTACGACAGCGTTTGGGTAAGATCATTGGGTTATGATCCTGATGAGTTCCTAAGAAATTCTTCATGGCTTGAGCTCGTCCATGAAGAAGACCGTGATACCGTTCAGGAAATTATCAGCGGGCTTGTAGAAGGAAAATATCCCTCAAACAGTCTCGCGTATCGAATAAAAACCAAAGAAGGTGCATGGAAATGGATCCTTTCCTTCAGCAAGGTAGTCAGCCTGCAGGATGATGGTAAAGCAGCCACAATGATCGGAACACACCTGGATATCGATTTTATAAAGGAAAAAGAAATTGAGTTACAAGACATCACCAGTGAGTTAAGAAAGACTAATTCGGAACTTGAGAAGTTCGCCTACATCACTTCCCACAACCTTCGTGCACCGGTTGTAAATCTGAGAAGCTTGACAGAAATGCAATCTGAACAAAGCCTAAGCCCCGAACTCAACGAAGAAATTACCCAAAAGATCCACTATTGCGTAAAACAGCTTGATTCCACTTTAAGTGACCTGATAGAAATTGTTGCGAGTAAATCCGGCAAAGATGTCCACAAAGAAACTTTAGATATCGAAACCGAATTAAATTTGATCATCAGAAGTATTGAAAACCAGGTCAATGAATCAGGAGCTCAAATAGATATAAATTTCTCGGAGATCAAAACAGTTTTCTTCCCAAAAAGATTCCTTCATAGCATTCTTCTCAACCTGCTAACAAATGCGATAAAATACCGTTCGGATAAACGCAAGCTTATTATCAGTTTGAAAACACGAATCAGAAAAGAACATACCGTATTATATTTCAGCGACAACGGCATGGGGATGAATATGAATAAGTTTGGAAATAAAATATTTGGACTTTATCAACGTTTCCATAGCAAAATAGACGGCAAGGGACTTGGTTTATATATCATTAAATCGCAAATTGAGTCGCTTGATGGTAAAATTGAAGTAGACAGCATGCCTGACGTGGGTACCACTTTTAAAATTTCTTTCAAGAATGCGGTAATCCCTTAATCATTATTACCCGTAATATCCTGGTGACAGAAAACACTTGTCTGAATATCTATGAAATTTTCGGATATATTTATACAATATGTTTGCACTAAATTTAATTACACTTTTAAAAATCCTCATGATTTGCTCGAAACCATAGCGGTATGATGATCAGATCATGACAACCCTGCATACCGCGGGCAGGTTCATAACCATCAAAAAACTCAAACAAATGAAAATGAAGAAAATCTTTTTAACTCTCAGCATTCTAACAGGGATGGCAGTTTTTATGTCATTCGATAAACCGGTAAAGGATACGATCTATACTGTAGATACGGAACGCTCTACAATTGACTGGACTGCAAAGAAGGTTGGCGGCGGACATACCGGAACAATCAAAATCACCTCTGGAAATCTAGTACACAATGGGAAATCTTTAACAAAAGGCACTTTCCTGATTAACATGGCGAGCATTACCTCTGACAATGCACGTGTTACCACCCACTTGAAATCAGACGATTTTTTTGCAGCTGAAAAAAATCCAAATTCGAAATTTGAAATTACTAAAGTTACCCCTGCCGGCACTGACCGCGTAAATATTGCGGGAAATCTTACTATAAAAGGCATAACTCAGCCAATCTCTTTTCCGGCGACCGTTAAAACACAGAAAGGTATAATTGTCGCTGTGGCAAACGGAATCCGTGTAGATCGTACTAAATATGATATCAAGTTCCGTTCAAAAACGTTCTTCCTTGATATCGGCGACCGTGCTGTTGATGATGAATTTGAATTGAATATTAATTTGGTAGCCAAAAAATAGAACCAAGAGCCAGGAACCAAGAATCAAGACTGTTCATGTGTCTTGATTCTTGGCTCTTGATTCTTGATTCAAAAATTACAGTATCCGAAACCCTTCACCTTCTCGCCCCACCTTCGCTATAGCCTTCGATTTCGCATGGTAGAACAAGCAATCCCAATTGCCTTCTGCTGCTCTCGCTCCAAACTCCTGCCGTAACTCCATAGCTCTCCTTCCATCAAAATCATATTTAGCCATAAACTTCCGTAAAAGTTGTTCGGGTTCGGGGAGGATATCGCCTCCGAAGAATACAGTTTCATCACCTTCTTTTACGAGAAATACCTGATGATATTCACAGTGCCCGCCAGTTAGTTCATAAGATATTGAATCATTCAATTTACCGTTCCCTTCCACAAAGTGTACAGAACCGCTTCGCTGAAGAAAGTCAAAAATCTCCGTTTTATAGGACCGCGAAGGCTTACTGTAAGCAGCCTCCCACTCCCCCCTCTGTATCACATATTCTGCATTTGGAAAACTTAAACTAATGTTATCATCGGTCTTATTGATCATTCCACCTGAATGATCGAAATGGAGGTGAGACATTAAAACAAGACTGACGTCATCGGGCTCAAAACCAGCTTTACGGATATTCTCGTGTATAATCAACTCATTCTTGTCGTTCCGAAATCCTAATCCTGCGTCGAAAACTATCAGATCATTTTCGGTCTTTAGCAGGAAAGGCTGTACATAAATAAAGAGTGATCCAGGTCGATCTTTAGTACTATGGATAGCTGGATCGAAGGGCAAAAAAGTCTTCGTACTATCCACTGAATAGGACCCTTCGTATAAGGCTAAAGCTTTCAATGTCTTTGTTTATTATGAGGTTAAATTCTATTTTTACGGCTTAATAGGGCAAAGATATGCAAAAAAGGTGGGTGGAACAGGAGGTCAAAAACCCTGCGCAAATAGAGGAGCTGCAACAATTACTTAATGTAGATCCTGTTTTGGCGAGCCTGCTCGTTGGAAGGGGGATTGACACCTTCGAAAAAGCCCGGCATTTTTTCCGCCCTGACCTTTCAGACCTTCATGATCCATTTTTGATGAAAGATATGGATCTGGCGATTGTGCGCATCGAACAGGCATTAAGTTCCGGTGAAAAGATCCTTGTCTACGGCGATTACGATGTGGACGGCACAACTTCGGTTGCCCTGGTCTATAGCTTTTTTAAGAAATATCATTCCCAGATCGATTTCTATATTCCAGACCGGTATAAAGAAGGCTATGGAATATCCTCACAGGGCATAAATTTTGCTGCAGAAAATGGATTTTCGCTCGTGATTGCATTGGACTGCGGCATAAAGTCCATTGATAAGATCGATTACGCAAATGGAAAAAAGGTAGATTTTATTATATGTGATCACCATCTTCCTGGAGAAGAACTTCCAGATGCAATTGCGGTTCTAGATCCGAAGCGGATTGATTGCCTTTATCCCTACAAAGAATTATCAGGCTGCGGCATTGGATTTAAGCTTGTTCAGGCATATTGTCAAAAAAACAATATCGCATTCAGCGACATCTCTTGTTATCTCGATCTGGTGGCTGTCAGTATTGCGTCGGATATTGTACCAATTACTGGAGAAAATCGGGTCCTGGCCTGGTATGGCCTGCAACGGATAAATACTGAACCGTGCAAAGGTATAACTGCGCTTATGAATTTATCCGGCAGGAAAGACAATCTGACAATTACCGATGTCGTCTTTACAATCGGACCTCGTATCAATGCGGCAGGAAGAATCGATGATGCAAAACATGCTGTAAATCTGCTGATCGCTGAAACAGATGCCATCGCATTTGAAAAAGGTGAGGTTATTAACATAAAAAATACTGAACGGAGGGAGCACGATAGCAATATTACCGAACAGGCATTAGCATTTATTGATGCTGACCCGGAATTAATTTCCCGAAAAACCACTGTCGTATACAATGAGCAGTGGCATAAAGGTGTCATCGGAATTGTTGCATCCAGGCTGACTGAGAAATACTATCGTCCTACCATTGTTATGACTCATTCCAACGGTTACGCTGCAGGCTCAGCCAGGTCGGTACTCGGCTTTGACCTGTATGAAGCTTTGCTGGAATGCAGCGATTTGCTTGAGCAATTTGGGGGACATAAATATGCTGCCGGCCTCACCATGAAAACAGAAAACATTCCGGCATTTCAGGCAAAATTTGAAGAAGTTGTAGGTCGTACGATACCACCGGAATTGTTAATTCAGACGATAACGATTGATGCCGAAATGGAACTTCACAAAATAGATCCTAAGTTCTATCGAATTTTGAAGCAATTCGAACCCTTCGGTCCTCAAAATATGGCGCCTGTATTTATGAGCAGAAATGTCTATACTTACGGTTCCGCTTCAACTGTTGGGGGGAAGCATTTAAAAATGAGCGTGCGTCAAAACAACAATACAATTTATAACTGCATAGGATTCGGACTGGCCGATTATCTTCCTCAAGTCAACAATGGTATGCCATTTGATATTTGCTACACCATTGAGGAAAATAAATGGATGGATAGAACATCGTTACAATTGAATATCAAAGGAATTCGCACATCGCAACCAGCTTAGACGACGAAAAAAATGATCCTAAGAGCTGAGAATCTCGTAAAAAAATACAAACAACGCACCGTAGTCAACGATGTTTCGTTTCACGTTTCGCAAGGTGAAATCGTCGGTTTGCTGGGCCCGAACGGTGCTGGTAAAACCACCTCATTCTATATGATCGTAGGTCTGATCAGACCAAATGAGGGAAACGTTTTCCTGGATGACGCAAACATCACAGAAGATGCTATGTATCGAAGGGCACAGAAAGGTATCGGCTACCTTGCCCAGGAAGCTTCCGTTTTTAGAAAACTAACTGTTGAGGATAATATAAAAGCCGTTCTTGAAATGGGCAGGCTTAGCAAAGAAGAGCAACGTGAAAAACTCGAGCAGCTGATCGATGAGTTTAGTCTTCATAAGGTTCGTAAAAATCGCGGCGACCTGCTTTCGGGAGGAGAACGCAGAAGGACTGAGATAGCCCGCGCACTAGCTGCCGACCCTAATTTCATACTCCTCGATGAGCCCTTTGCTGGTGTCGATCCGATAGCGGTAGAAGAAATTCAAAGCATCGTGGCCAAACTTAAGCTGAGAAATATAGGGATCTTGATAACCGACCACAATGTGCAGGAAACGCTGTCGATAACCGACAGGGCTTATCTGCTGGCCGAAGGGAAAATAATGCTTACAGGAACACCTGTGGAAATCGCAAACAATGAAATGGCCAAAAAATTCTACCTTGGCCAGAATTTCGAGTTACGTAAAAAGAAACTCTAAACCGGGTATAGTCCTATCTCTCTATGACAATAGTAAATTCCATTTTTACCTGGATAATGAAAAAGCGGATGCATCAGATCGAGCTTTTCATTAAATATCCATATGATGTCCAGGATGAATGGTTCCAAAATCTAATATCATCTGCTCAGCATACTGAATGGGGAAAGACCCATGGATATTCCACCATATACACTCAGGATCAATTTAAAGAGCGGGTACCTATTCAAAATTATGATACTCTCAAGCCATATATTGAACGGATGCTTGCCGGCGAGCAAAATGTCCTTTGGCCATCAGAAATAAAGTGGTTTGCAAAATCCTCAGGCACAACCAACGATCGCAGTAAATTCATTCCGGTAAGTGAAGAATCCCTTGAAGAGTGTCACTTCAAAGGCGGTAAGGATTTGCTCAGCATGTACTGTGACAATCGACCGGACACCAAAATATTTACGGGAAAATGCCTTGTGCTCGGTGGTAGTCATCAGATAAATCAGCTGAATTCGGATTCATGCTATGGAGACCTTTCCGCTGTGTTAATAAAGAACCTTCCTTTCTGGGCAGAGTTTTATCGTACACCGGACATGTCGATCGCACTGATGGATGACTTTGAAGCTAAAGTTGAGAAAATGGCTCAGGCAACAATCGGCGTCAATGTCACAAACATATCAGGTGTTCCCACCTGGAATATAGTGCTTGCAAAACGCGTCCTCGAAATAACGGGTAAAGATAATTTGCTTGAAGTATGGCCCAATCTGGAATTTTACTTCCACGGCGCTGTAAATTTCAAACCCTACAGAGAGCAATTTAAAAAGCTCATTCCTTCGGATAATATGTATTATATGGAAACATATAATGCGTCCGAGGGGTTTTTTGGTATTCAGGATCAGCCCAATTCGGAAGAAATGCTGCTGATGCTTGATTACGGCATTTATTATGAGTTTCTTCCTATGGAAGACATTCATGCAGAGAATCCTAAAACCCTCGGCCTGGATGAGGTGCAGCTGAATAAGAATTATGCTCTGATCATCTCTACCAATGCCGGCTTGTGGCGATACATGATCGGAGATACAATTAAATTCACCTCCCTTTCTCCGCATCGCATTCAAATTACCGGGCGGACAAAACATTTTATTAATGCATTTGGAGAAGAATTAATCATAGATAATGCGGAGAAAGGTCTTTCTAAAGCTTGCAGCGAGACAAACGCCGTTATCCGCGACTACACAGCCTGCCCCATTTACTTTAAAGGAAATGAAGCCGGAGGTCATGAGTGGATCATTGAGTTTGAACAAAAGCCGAATGATATCGAACGATTTACTGATGTCCTCGACGAGACTCTGAGAAGTATTAATTCAGATTACGATGCCAAACGATTCAAGGATATGGCACTCCGCAGACCAAGGATCCATGTTGCTGAAGATGGCGTTTTCTATCACTGGATGAAAAACCGGGGTAAGCTGGGCGGCCAACATAAAGTGCCGCGGCTGGCTAATGACAGGACGTATGTGGATGAAATCTTGAAAATGCTTTAGGAAGAAGTATCAAGAGCCAAGTATCAAGTATCAAGAGTTGGGGCAGGTAATTTTTATAAGCAAGCCCTACAGTCCAAGTATAACTCCACCAATCGGGAACCGAATATCAATTTAACCAAGAACGTATCTTGATACCTGCTACTTGATACCTGATACTACCTCTCTTTCTTCTTAGGAAACGCCAACGACGCCACAATACTCGCCGTTAAAATAAAGAGAATTATAAAAAGTGAATGGCTTGTTTTAAAGCCCCATTCGCTCAGCCAGTGATGCCCGAGCATCTTAACCCCAATGAATACAAGCAGAAAGGATAATCCTGTCTTCAGGTAATGGAATTTATGGATTACGTTGACCAGCAGGAAAAACATCGATCTAAGGCCAAGGATGGCAAATATATTCGAGAAAAAAACAATGTATGGATCTTTGGTTACGGCAAATATGGCCGGGATTGAGTCTACCGCGAAAATAAGGTCAGTGAACTCAACAATCAAGAGTACTATAAACAACGGCGTGATCATCTTTTTACCGTCTATCTTTACGAAGAACCTGTTGCCCACATACTCGGGATGAACTGAGAAATATCTCGAGGCAAACCTGACAACCTTATGATTCTCTGTATCTATTGTTTCCTCTTCGCTCCGGTTAATAAACATCATAATACCCGTGTAGATCAGGAAGGCGCCGAAAACATACAATATCCATCCGAACTCATTGATCAGCGTAGACCCTACAAATATGAATAGGAAACGCATGATTACCGCACCAATAATTCCCCAGAAGAGCACCCGGTGATAATACTTTTCATTCACCTTGAAGGCGGAGAATATCAGCACCATCACGAAAATATTATCCACAGAAAGAGCATACTCGATCACGTATCCGGTAAGGAACTCGAGCGCCAGGTTCTGCTTATAATGAGCCAGACTTTCCGCATAGTTGCCTGGAATCAGGGTAATGTTATGCAGATGCTTTTTTGTTACTTCCTGTAATTGAGGGTAGTTATTGATGTCATGGAGTACTTCCCCCTCACTTAACAGTATAAAGTAAAAGCCGATAGCAAAGGTCACCCAGATAAAGCTCATCACAGCAGCTTCCTTCATACCAACCTTCTTATCCGTCTTGTTAAAAACGCCAAGATCGATGGAAAGCATCAGAATAATAAATAGCAGGAAACTGCCGAAAAATATCGTTTCGTTAGACATTATTTTTTCCGTTCTGTAGTAAATCGCACAAGCTGCTCTAATGCATCACGTGAGCTTTGTGCTGGTAAATCCTTTAGTATATTGAAAGCCTGGTCCTGATATGACTCCATTTGTTTTGTAGCATAATCCATACCACCACTCTGCCTTACGAAATCAATAATTTCTGAAACTTTGTCTGCTTCTTCATTATGATTCTTTACAAGATTAATGATTCTTCTCCTTTCAGACCGGCTGGACTTATTTAACGCATAGATTAATGGAAGAGTGATTTTCTTTTCCTTAATGTCGATTCCAAGTGGCTTCCCAATTGCATCAGTACCAAAGTCAAACAGATCATCTTTTATTTGAAATGCAATTCCAACTTTTTCGCCAAAAAGCCGCATTTTTTCGACTGTTTCCGCATCCGCTCCTGCAGATGCAGCCCCGCACGCGCAACAAGAAGCTATAAGTGAGGCGGTCTTCTGACGAATAACCTCGTAATAGATTTCCTCATCAATATCAAGACGACGTGCCTTTTCGATTTGCAAAAGTTCGCCCTCACTCATCTGCTTTACTGCTTCAGAAACAATTTTGAGTAATTCAAAATCATTATTATTTATCGACAGCAGGAGCCCTTTCGAGAGCAGAAAATCTCCAACCAGAACAGCAATTTTATTCTTCCACAATGCGTTGATGGAAAAAAAACCCCTTCTTTCATAAGAGTTATCTACTACGTCATCATGGACGAGAGTAGCTGTATGTAATAGTTCCACCAGTGCAGCACCACGATGCGTAGCCTCAGTGATTCCGCCGCAAAGGCTTGCCGAGAAAAACACGAACATAGGGCGTATCTGTTTTCCTTTGCGTTTAACTATGTAATGAGTAATGCGGTCCAAAAGCGGAACAGAACTCTGCATCGAAGCTTTGAACTTCCCTTCAAAAGTATCAAGTTCTGCGGCGATCGGCTTTTTGATCTCGTCGAGATTCAGCATTAATATGTGGACCTGTTAGTATGTAATTGTTCATGCAAACATATCGAAAATGCAGCATTTTTCAATACTAAAAGAAGTACTGGTGCTCGGGGGAAGGACGAGTTTTAACCGCAAAGAGCGCAACCTTGACACGAAGAGCGCGAAGTTGTTGAAGTAATTTTTTTGCGACCTTTGCGGTGTATTAACGTCGTGTAGATGTGACGGTAGGTGAATTTAAAATTGCTGTACTATAAATACATATAACGCTGCAACTATAAAACCTAAAGGGATAAGGGCAATTAAATGATTGTAGTTAAGTCTTTTCATGTTGTGATAATTTGTGAGATTTATTTCTTCTCCCAATTAATCAAACAAGAGGCCAAGTGCAATTTGGTGCCTTCAAACCGTTTTTTTCCATTAATTCAAACAAATGCCGAGAGATTATACCTCAGGACGGGGAAAGAAATCACGGTTATGAAGTGGCGAAAATCAAAATTCATCCTTTTTCTCGCCACTTTAATCGAATCTGTCAGAACCAAGCAGGATCTATTTCCAGTGAGTAAGAATTAGAGATACTACGATCAAAGAGAGGAGGCTGTAACCAGCATCAATGAAAAAAAGCTTCCACGACTTTTGCTCCCATACAGTCGCGCCAAGATGTCCCGGAAAATAGAAACCCAGCCAAAGGAAGAATGCAGAACTAAGCGCATTGCTTATTGGGCCCATTTCAGCCACCCCAGGCACAAAGTTCCATGCTGCAATATTGTGCGCCAGAACCCACGCAAAAAAGAAGTTCCCAATAACCATAAAGATCATTCCTTTCACCATCACTTTAGGATCCGGCTTGGTATTAGAATCATAACCCATCTCTCTCCCCCACACTTTCCCAAAAAGCGGCGTATACCAGATAAATCCAATAAAAAAGTTGACAACTACGGCAACCAATATTGCAGCCATGTTCAGGTTTAGTTCCATTGTTTGGTTTTTTAAGATCCTACTCTTTTGGATTTTCGGTTCCTCCCTTTTTTTAAATGGATGCTGCTCCATTTTAACTTGCTGGTAAAAGTGTTTCGCATGGGTATAATAAATATATAAAATAAATGCCCTCCAATGGAAAGCTTTTTTGCGGAAAGGAATAATTGTATTGGTCCTCAGTGGCGGGCTGCAAAGAAATGCTCCTGACGCTTAGTTGCACTCAGGTCTCATCATTTTTTGTTTCTCACTCATCGAGCAAGTTTGAAACGTTCGAAACAAAAAATGCTGTCCGCCTGAGGCGAACAGCATTTTGTTGCGGAGAGGGTGGGATTCGAACCCACGGTACCATTGCTAGTACACGAACTTTCCAAGCTCGCTCGTTCGGCCACTCTGACACCTCTCCGTGAATAGCCTTTGAAGAGGTGCAAAAGTATTAAAAAATCAGGAAATCCGGCACACCAACATAGAATTCCATGACACAATTAAATCATGGTTTTTTTCTATGCCAGGGGGAGCCTTTCCAACAGTGGCACATCAATATATTCTCTTCTTTTATTCAGAATTTTTATAATCCTTTTAACTATAATTGACTAATGTCGGGTAACGAAGATTATAGCTTGTATTGGGAAGGGCTGCGCCGGGGTGATAAGCAGGCTTTGTTTAACCTGTACAACGACATGTATTTCCATCTCATCAGGTTTGGGCTGAAACTCACGGGCGACGATGAACTCGTCAAGGACAGTATAAATCAGCTTTTTCTAAATCTTTGGGATAAAAAAGACAAGTTAACAGACGTCAGTAATGTAAGGTCATACCTATTTTCTGTATTAAGAAATACCATAATCGATGAACTAAAACATTCCGGGAAAGTCGATGAAGCGATTCGTCGAAGATTACTAGAAGAAGAGCTTGATGAACTGCCCTATGAAGAGATAATCATCCGAGTTCAAAATGATGAAGAACTGAAGGCAAAATTACAATTAGCGATCAAAAAGCTCACGCCGCGGCAGATCGAATTAATTCAGCTTCGTTTCTTTGAAGGAATGTCATATGAACAGATCGCAAATACTACATCACAATCAGTAAAGACAGCGTATAATACGATTTATGATGCTGTGAAAATGTTAAGGAAGTTGTTAAAATAAAGGTTTTTATATCAGCGAACATCGCTAATTCTATTGAAGTTTCCCGCCTTGAGCAGGCGGAACCGCACTTACTTTTTGCTTTAGGTCAAAAAATAAGCAACCTGCCGCCCGCGGCATGAGCGGGCGAATATGTCAAAGTGATGCGCTCATCCTAAGCCAACAAAAGACGTTCTAAAAAACCATTTTAATAAATTCTCAATTTCTCTTAGGAAAACCACTTCAATTCTCAGTCTCTATACTAAAGTCCCGGAAATGACACCTCATTCTGAAAAAATTTCTATTGAAGAACTTATTTGCGATGCCACCTTCCAGGAATTTTGTCTGGGAAGTAACCTTTCCAGCCAGGTATACTGGGAAGAGTGGATTCAAAAAAATTCGCATCGCGCATCTGATGTCAAAGAAGCGCGTGATGTCATTTATATTCTAGCAGCAAAACAAGGAAATCGCTCTGAGCAACTAAAGCAACTTCGGGCGGGTATCAACCAATCCGAAAGCTTCAAAAAACTTATTACCACGGTCGCCGTTCCGGGGTCTTTACCAGACCACCCAAAAAGCAGCTCAAGGACTTTGTACAGAATCATAGGTGCAGTTGCTGCCTCAGTACTAATTGCAATAACTGTTTACATGAATGTGCCGAAAAATGAAATCGAAGCAATAGCAGCAATCCCGCCTGAACAGGAAACCAACATTCAATCTGGACTAGACATCAGAAAAACCAGTATTCTTGCTGACGGTTCGCTAATTACGTTAAGCAAGAACAGTTCCCTTAAATTCAAAAAGAATTTCAATGCGTCCAACCGGGAAGTTTGGTTAATCGGAGAGGCCTATTTTGATGTAAAGCCAGACAAAAAACATCCTTTTATTGTGCATTCACTAAATAACGACATCAAGGTCCTCGGAACTGTTTTTAATATAAAGGCTTATCCTGGAGAAAATTCCAGTGAAACCTTCCTAATTCACGGAAGAGTTGAAGTGATACCCCACGATACACGTTACAAATCAATTATTCTCAGTCCAAACCAGAAGCTGATAACCTCACTAATCACCGGTAAAAGTGCCCTTTCAAATCAGGAACTCCAAAACCAGGTGGTCACAATTAGCGAGCGTAAACAAGTAATCGAAGAAGTTAAATGGGTTAGGAACCGACTGAATATTGAGAATGAACCCTTGTCCGATATCGCAGAAAAATTGGAAGACTGGTATGGTATCGAAATCGTTTTCCAGGATGAGGAAGTTAAAAACCTGAGATATTCCGGACTTTTTGAAAGTGAAACGGTTATCAAATCATTGGAAGCCTTACAACTTTCCTACCCATTTCAATTCAAAGTAGAACAAAATAGAATTAGTATAAGCAGCAAATAAAAAAGAGGAAGTGCGGCAACACTCCCTCAAAGGCTCGAATCAATTAAAAATTAAAAGCAATCGAATAGTTAATCAACCAAACCAAATCAAAATTATGAGAAAAAATGTGTTTTTAGAACACCTGGGCAAATATCTGCCCGGTAGATTATTGTTGGCCATGAAATTAACCACATTACTCACACTACTTATCTGCATACAGAGCTTTGCAAGCGGTTTTGCCCAGCAAAAGATAAGTCTTAAAGGTACAGACACAAGTATAAAACACTTGTTAAAGCAGATAGAACAGCAAACTGAATATCGATTCGTATACAGCAACAATGCCCTGCCTGCGGACAAGAAGCTCTCTGTGAGCCTCAACGATGCGTATCTGGATGAAGCTATGAAATCTGTTCTGAAGGAGACGAGTCTAACCTACGCTCTTAAAGAAGATAATTTAGTGGTGATTTATTCGACCAAAGGCGAATACAAAGATCAGGTGATTCGGGGAAGGGTAATTGACGAAACCGGAGTACCTCTACCAGGTGTTTCTGTAAAAGCAAGCGGAACAAACATTGGTGCCGTTACTGATGCAAATGGAATGTACAGTATCAATGTACCTGATGGAATACAGACTCTTGAATTTTCGTTCCTTGGCTTTACTAAGCAGGTAGCTTCGATAAGTGGCCGATCTGTTGTTGATATCTCGCTTCGGTCGGACACTCGTGCTCTGGAAGAAATCACGGTAACCGGATACACAAACTATAGCCGCGAAAAATCAACAAGTGCGGCAAGTGTAGTAACTGGCGATAAAGTCGCACAGGTGCCTAATGCTTCGCTTGATCAGATTCTTCAGGGCCGGGTCCCGGGAATGAATGTCGTGGCAAGCTCAGGGCAACCGGGTTCGAGCGCCAGCGTTACGATCCGGGGCCTTGGAACAATTAATGGCAGCTCAGCCCCTCTTTTTGTAATGGATGGCGTACCAATTGAGTCTAACTATTTCCAAACCATTAACCCTAACGATGTTGAAACCGTTACTGTTTTAAAAGATGCATCAGCAAAAGCGCTTTATGGTTCGCGCGGATCAAATGGAGTGATCGTAATCACAACAAAGAAGGGCGCCGCGGGCAGAGTAAAAGTTGACTATAATTCCCAATACGGATTTTCAGATCTCACCCGTCCACAGTTTGAAATGATGAATACGGAGCAACGCCTGCGTTTTGAAGAAGAGATTGGACTTGAAACCGGCAGAACGATGGGCCCCGGATGGACATACTCTAAGAAAAATCCCGCATATGCCGGTAAAACAGCTGCTGATAAAGCACGTGCAGATTTTATTATCGACAGTATAGGCAGGATCAATACCGATTGGCGCGATATCTTTTTTCAGAAAAGCCAGTTTATGGAACAGCAGGTCAGCGTAAGCGGTGGTAATGAAAATATCAGATTTTACAACTCTTTAAATTACTATTACCAGGAAGGTGTTGCAAAACGTACCGGCCTGGATAGGTATGCGTTAAGAAGTAATGTCGATTATAAATCAGGAAAGTTATCCGGCAGTGTAAATCTTAATCTGGGTTATTCCAACTCAAGCTTTACCGAAGGTGTCGAGGCGACTGCCGTAGGATCATCCATGGCATCCGTGTATTATGCCCTTCCTTACGAATATCCATATGCTCCGGATGGAACTCTTATTCACCCGGGGAACAGATCTCAGTACTCAATTTTCGACCTTCGCGAAGGTAGCCAGGGCTTGGAAAGGCTTTTAAACTCCTCAAATAAAACCGATCAGCTAAAAAGCATAATGGGGGCATCATTTGCGTACCAGATCATCCCTGAACTTAAAGCAACCACTCGCTTCGGAGTAGACTACAGAAATTCGACAGATCAGGCCTTTATTAACCCTGATTCTTATTACGGGTCAAGAAGCAATGCCAACACATTGGGGGGCAAAGGCCGGTTCGAAGAAGGGACCAGAAGAAACTTCAATTTTATTTCCACCTCTGGCTTAACGTTTAACAAAACTGTAGCAACAAACCATGATTTTGAAGTGTCAGGATTCTTTGAATATTTATACAACAACTTTAATTCATTCGGTTTTACCGGTTTCGGAATTGATGGACGATTACCAGAAACACCTGCAGGGGTAACATCAAACGCAACCTTCCTGCCTTCCATTTCTGGATCTAAAACACGGAATGCATTTCTTTCATTAATGGGAGTTGCCCGATATACTTTTAATGATAAGTATACCCTTACAGGAAGTTATCGTCATGACGGTTCGACAAAAGTTGCAGAGAAGAACAGATATCATGGTTTCTATTCTGCAGGAGCCAGCTGGAATGCTAAAAAAGAAGAATTCCTGCAGAACTCAGATCTGATCTCACAATTCATTGTCCGTGCAAGTTACGGAACAACTGCAAGTCCTTTTAGCGGAGACTTCACCTACCTGCCAACATTTGGAAGTACGACTTATGGTGGTGTAACCGGTATCAGGCCCTTAACCCCAGGTAACTCTGAATATGATTGGGAATACAGCGATGAATTTAATACAGGTATCGACCTATCATTATTCAAGAGCGGAAGGCTTCGCATAGTTGCTGATTATTATAATAAGATCACCAGGAACTTATTTATAGATCAGCCACTATCTCCTCAATCAGCTTACACTTCATTACCTCTTAGTACCGGGAAAATGAGAAACAGGGGAATTGAGCTTGATATCAACGGTGATATCATTGCAAATCAAAACTTCTCATGGTCTATGGGGATCAATGGTGCTTACAACAGTAACAAGATCCTCTTTCTTACTGACATTTCAGACATGGTTCTTGATGGTGATACCAGGGTTTTAAAAGTTGGTATGCCTATAGGTACTTACTATGCACCGGATTGGGCTGGAGTAAACCCAACAAACGGAGATGCGCAGTATTATAATTTGGATGGTAGCATTACCACAGTGTACAATGTAAATACACAGAGCAATACCAATTCGGGAAGCCTGTATCCTAAACTGACTGGTGGACTTACAACCAATCTGCGCTATAAAGGATTATCGCTTGGCGCTCTGGTTTCATTTGTTTCTGATGTTAAACGTTGGAATAATGAGGATTTCTACAACGAAAACCAGAGGTTTGCAAGCAGCAACCAAACCTTGCGAATGCTTGAAGACCGCTGGAAAAAACCAGGAGATGTTACAACTTTGCAGCGATTCGATGTCCCAAGAAACTTTACTTCTAAAGATATTCAGGATGCTTCATTCCTGCGATTGAGGAATGTAAACCTTAGCTATTCATTACCGGAAGCACTGGTTCAGAAACTACGTGTAACCAGTGGCGTAAAATTATTTGTTCAGGCTCAGAACCTCTTCACCCTAACCAACTGGCGTGGACTGGATCCTGAAAACAATAATGTTTATGGCCGTTTCCAGTATCCTGCAGCAAGGACTTACACCGCAGGTCTAAATGTTAACTTTTAATATCAAATGAGATGAAATTCAAACATATAAAATATTTTCTCCTACTGTCCTTTGCAATAATAATGGCATCGTGCGATAAATTAGACCTGAAGCCAACCGACAGTATTGACCCTGAAAAGGCCTTCCGGACGGTGAGCGATCTTAATCAGGGATTAATTGGTGCCTATGCAGTTTTGGACTACACCCTGATGACTACCTCTGCTATTACTTCAGACGAAGTAAATATGCCAACGGAAAATACCGTGAGTAATAATGATGCTTACCGCTGGCTTTACAATGCAACAAGTGGATCTGTAACTGGTGCATATCTTGAATATTACCGTTCGATCGATCGCGCTAATCGTGTTCTAGCGAAAGTAGATGTGGTTACAGCAACTCCAGCTGAGGCGTCTTTAAAAGAACGTTATCGTGGAGAAGCCCTGGCAATCAGAGCTTATGCTCACTTCGAACTCCTGCGCGGGTATGCTTCTGCCTATCAGAATGGCGGCCTTGGAATAGCATATATGAAATCTGCAGAAGTTAGCTACCCTGCCAGGGATCCTTTCGAAAGTGTCGTAGCAAACGTTAAGGCTGATCTTACCGCCGCTAAGGCTTTGATCCCAACAACGTTTACGGATAAGTCCCGCATTACAAGAACAGCTATTGCAGCAATACAGGCACGGCTTGCATTATATGAGAAAAACTGGGCAGACGCTATTACCTATTCTACCGAAGTGATCAGTGCTCTTCCTCTCGCTTCACGCGCACAATTTCCAGGTATATGGACCGACGCGAATGAAAGTGAAGTAGCTTGGAAACTAAAAAGGAATGTTAGCGGTGTAGCCGATGGCTCACTGATTGGAAGCTTCTTTTTCAGGCAAACAGGTGGTATCGTTCTTTATGCTCCGGCATTCAAGTTAATTAACACGTTCGACGCAGTAAATGACGTTCGCTTTGCTCCGTACATTAAATTCGATGCAACCCGCGGTGCCGGAAAATCACAATACCTGATAAATAAATATATTGGCGGAACAGCGTCACAACCGGGGCTTGCTGATATTAAACTATTCAGAACTGGTGAAATGTATCTGATTCGCGCAGAAGCCAAAGCCGAAAGTTCAGCTGCTGTTGCTGACGGTGCATCAGACTTAAACACTTTACGTACAAACCGGATAACTGGCTATGTGAATCAAACTTTTGCAAGCAAAGCAGACTTGATTAATGCTATTTACACTGAGCGTTACAAAGAACTGGCATTTGAAGGGCATCGGTTTTTTGATTTGAAAAGGAGAAACTTAACCATAGACAGGATTCCTGCCGATGCTGTTAATACTTCAGGCGCGGTGACTCTTGCACCAACCAAGGCACAATACAATTACCCATTGCCAGCCGTTGAGATCACCGTAAACAAGAACGCAGTTCAGAATCCAAATTATTAAAGATATCCCGGCGAAAACCTGCATACCACAGGCATGCCGGGATCTTTATTTTCAACATTAGGTACGCAAATTCAGACTTCCGACCTCAGTATTCCGATTTATGAAGAGACTAAATATCCATCTATGTTTCCTATTATGCTTCTTTATCCTCGGATGTAAAAAATCATCTGTTGCCTCTCCATCAACAGCCGCACCGATAAAAACCGTAGAAATCGACGATGATGCTGGAGGTGTCACTAGAATCGCAGGAAGGCCAGCTTCAATTGGACTGATTGGAGATTCCAGTAACGTGATAACACCAGTGAATGGGGGAACTGTCCTCATGGGCGGTGGAAAAGATGTTGAAGCTGCATTCAAATGGATGATCGAACGAAGCGGCGGAGGTGATGTCGTTGTAATCAGAGCAAGCGGAACAGATGCTTACAATCCATTTATAAATGAAATTGGCAAGGTTAATTCGGTTGAAACCCTAAAAATCGACAATCGTGAACTCGCGAATAATGACACGGTAGCAAACATAATCCGGAATGCCGAGATGTTATTTATAGCTGGAGGCGATCAGTCCAATTACATGAAATTTTGGAGAAACACGAAGGTTAATGATGCGTTAAATTACCTGTTGACCGTGAAAAAGGTTCCGGTAGGCGGCACGAGCGCTGGATGTGCAATCCTTAGTGGATTTTATTTCAGTGGAGAAAATGGCAGTGTCGTATCTGAGGAAGCTTTAAGCGATCCGTACACAGGCAAAGTCACGGTTTACAATAACGATTTCCTGCATGCCCCTTTCCTTCAAAACACGATTACTGATCAGCACTATTTAACCCGCACACGCGAGGGGAGGCATGTCGCATTTATCGGAAGAATATTGAATGATTATAAAACACCTGCATTAGGCATTGCCGCAGACGAAAAGACTGCGGTTTGTATCGACAAAGATGGTAAAGCTCAGGTCTTTGGTTTAAGTAAGGCATATTTCATAATGCCCGATGGCGCTAAGTTGCCAGAGCAATTCATTGCGGGGAAGCCAGTCATCTGGAAACAAAATGAACAGGCACTAAGTGTTTATGAAATTCAAGCTTCCCTAAGTGGTGCCGGTTATTATAATGTAAGTAATTTTAATTCACCTGACGCTACCGGTGGCAAATGGTATTGGTGGTGGACGGAGAATGGAAAATTAAATAAAAAAGAAAAATAGCTATATGTTCAAAAACCTTCACATCCTCGGCCTGACTTTGCTCTGTGCAATGTTAGCCTCATGTTCGCAAACAGACTCATCAAATACAAGCTCAGCCGACTCCGGCACGAAATACGTAATGGTGATTCACGGCGGAGCGGGTACCATTCTAAAAAGCACCATGACACCTGAGAAAGAAGCAGCCTACAAAGCAGCGCTTACCAAGGCATTGGAAACCGGCTATGCTGCGATAAAGAATGGAAAAACCAGCCTGGATGCTGTAGAAGCAACAATCCATGTGCTGGAAGATTCTCCTCTTTTCAATGCCGGAAAAGGTGCTGTTTTTACGCACGATGGCAAGAATGAAATGGATGCAGCCATAATGGATGGCAGTAATCTCAAAGCCGGATCGGTTGCTGGTGTCACCGTGATTAAAAATCCTATTAGCGCTGCCCGCGCGGTAATGGAAAAGTCTGAACACGTGATGATGGCTGGTGCGGGTGCTGATAAATTTGCAAAGCAGGCGGGCCTTGAAATAGTTGACCCTTCGTATTTCTTCACTCAGGAAAGATGGGATGGCCTACAAAAGGCGATCAAAGAAGATTCTACCAAGAGTGTACTGGACCATGGCAATAAGAAAACATATAAGCTGGGTACAGAAAACAAAGACTATAAGTTTGGTACTGTTGGATGCGTGGCACTTGATAATAAAGGGAATCTTGCTGCCGGTACCTCCACCGGAGGAATGACGAATAAAAAGTTTGGCCGTATCGGCGATGCTCCCATTATAGGATCCGGAACATATGCCAACAACGCTACTGCAGCAATTTCATGTACAGGATGGGGTGAATTCTATATACGCTCGGTTGTTGCCCATGACATCTCGGCACTTATGGAATACAAAGGCCTTGGCGTAGCCGAAGCCTCCAAAATGGTGCTTGATAAAATGGCTAAGCTTGGTGGTGATGGCGGGCTAATCGCACTCGACAAAAAGGGAAATATAGCAATGCCGTTTAACACAGAAGGAATGTACCGGGGAACCATCACAGCTGATGGGAAAATTGATGTTCAAATTTATAAATAATGCTATTTCGTAAGTCTCTTGTCTGCTTCATAACAGGCTTTCTTTTTATAACAGGTGCATATTCGCAATCGAAAACGCCAAAGGGTAGTCTTTTTATAATTGGCGGAGGTACAAGATCTGAAGCACTTATAGCAGATCTGATTAAAACCGCAAACCTTGGCCCGAAAGACCACATTATAGTTCTGCCAATGTCGAGTGCCGAACCCGACACATCCTTTAAATACATTGCTGTTCAGCTCTCAAAAGCTTCAGGAAATCCCATTGGGAATCTAAATTTTGATAAAAGTACCGTCAACAACTCAAAATGGCTGGATTCTTTGCGGACAGCGAAACTGATATTCATCACCGGTGGTGATCAAAATCGTTTTATGAAAAGTGTGCTCAATACACCCGTCTATCAAGTAATTCATGAAGCCTACCAGAATGGGAGCACAATTGCCGGCACCAGTGCGGGAGCAGCTGTTATGAGCCGCTATATGATCACGGGACAACAAGCGCTTGGCGACACTGTATATAAAGAAACTTTTGATAAGCTGTGGGATAAAAATATTGTTTTCGAGGAAGGTTTAGGGCTTCTTAATTCCGTCATAATCGATCAGCACTTTATAAAACGCAGCCGCTACAACAGGCTGTTCTCAGCCCTCAACGCCTACCCCAGCTTCGATTGTATCGGAATTGATGAAGGAACGGCAATTGTTGTTCATAATAACATCGCCACCGTATCCGGAGTAAGCCAGGTGCTGAAATTTTCAAATCCTAAGAAGCTTAATACAACTTCAAAAGGTCTGATAGAAATGGAGGACCTAAGGTTGGGGATCTACAGTAATGGTGACAAATTCCGCCTAAAAAAATAGGTTTGATTTGGATCTTACAATCCAAAAACCTATATTGTATTAAGCATTACAACAGCTATGGATAAGCATAAAGCATGATCCTACCCAGCTGTTCGTTATGATCCAAAAACACAGGATTTCTCTCTTGATTTTTTGAAGATTTCTTGAAGTAATTTAACTTTAAAGAAATAGATCCCTTGCCCCTATTTCTCCCCTTTTAAAATTCTTAAACTAACAAGCCCGGGTTCGGGAACGATAGGAGAATTGTTCGTAGATGGTTCGATACACTTCCGGTACAGTTCCGGGATGGTTCCGAGACAGCTTCGGGACAGCTTCGGGAAATTCCCGAATGCGTCCCGGATGTTTGCCGCATCTTTCTCCCATCTGGTACGAAGCAGGTATATACTATTTCCCTACGACTTTAGGCCGATAGTCGGTTGTGGCATGAAGAAGTTTGATAAGGGGAAATGTAACTTTTTTGGCGGGACTTTCGTTAAAGTGAAAATAGGCATTTTTTATTTTTTCACCAAAAAAAGTATAAGATATGGGACGACTAAACCGAGGCCCAAACGGCCCTGTATCCGGCAAGTTCGGAAGCGTTATTGGCAGCAGCTGGAGAGGAATCTACTACATCAAAGGGTTGCAGAAAAAGATTAAGAAAGCACGAAGCCCGCTCCAGATCGCCCAGCAGAATAAGTTTGCATTTGCAGTTAATTTCTTAAAGCCTGTTAAGCTTCTTCTGGATATGGGATTCAGCAGGATTAACCCGGGCGGAGCTACGGGATATAATATGGCCATTAGTCATACAGTTCAGCATTGCATTAAGGGAGCAGACCCAAATTACGAGATGGATTATGCCTCAATCCTTTTTTGCACAAAGGGTAAGCTTGTGATTCCTGAAAATATTAAAATGGAAACAGCAGGGATGCATTTAAAGGTGAGCTGGGACGTGAAAACGGGGAAATACTCCTCTCCAGACGATGCTTTAGAACTTCTTCTCTACCAGCATGGAACGAGAGAATTATATATACCACCCGGAACCGCACGAAACAAAGGCGAACTGGTGTTTGAGCTAAGCCAACACTATAAGGGCGAAACGATGCACGTGTATATGTACCTGGTTACCTCATCAATATTTCAGGCCAGAGAATGGTCGGACAGTGTTTACCTGGGCGAGGTAACATTCAGGGAATAAAAAAAAGGAGCAGAAAATTAATTCTGCTCCCTTTTAAATACTGTGAAAGGAAATTAGTTGATCGTAATTGTACCAAGATCTTTGGTAGAACCAGTGACCACAACGACATCATTAATCGTTTTTGGAACATACGGGCTAACCGGCATAATTTCCACTTTGTAGCTTCCGGCAGCAACTCCCGGAAACCAGAATTTTCCGGTTGCGTCTGAAATCGTACCAAGTGTATCCGTTCCAGCGATAGCATAAATTTTCGGACTGGATGCAGCGGGGCTTATTGTTCCGGTGATTGATCCTGATACAGCATTCGGTATCGCACGGATAACAGGTTTTAAGATATATTTTCCATTACCTGTTTGAACGATTGACTTGGCTGCGTCAAAATCAAGCAGCATGGTGTACGCAACGCCTGCTTCCAGTGTCTCGTTAACCTTCAGCTTTACACCTGATGACTGGCCACTGGGAGTTGTTAGAGGATAACTCACCCCATTAACCACGACGCTATTTCCGGTATCGTTTAGAACAAGTCTTACTTCCTTTAACTGGCCGGAAGGAATATCCTGGGAAGCTATTAGAGTATCCTTTCCCATTCTAAATTTTAGTACATTAAATGGGTTAGCATTAACAGCTAACGTTGACTGCCCTTCGGATGAGATAATCTGAACTTCTTTCACACTCAAAAAAAGTGCATCATAAGCGCCCGGGCCATCAGTAAGCTTAACACTTACTTTAGTCATTCCACTTCCGTCTTCATTCTTGTTGCAAGCACTAAGTCCGATTCCCAGACCTAAAAATGCTACAATTAGTAATTTTTTCATTTCATGTTTTTTTAAGGATGTACCTGCATTGTCCAAAAACCTTGCCTTTCTTCGGGATATACATGCTATCTTTTGTTTGGCACGTATAATGCTCATTATGAACTTATAAACTAAACCCATTAAAATTTTATGAAACGTTTAAAATTGTACTCTTATGTAGTCATAATGACTATCATCGGAATCACGACCAGCTGCACATCCAGCAGCACGACAGACGAGAGCAAGCAGGAAGTAACTGCAATGGACTCTGTATCAAAAGATCTGGAGAAAACAAATAAAGAACTTGAAGATGAGGCAAAGAAGGTTGAAGAGTCTCTCGATAAAATAGACAAGGAATTTAACGCGAAAAAATAATTCAGATGAAAACAAATATTTTAAAGGTCAGCATTTTCCCACTGATAGTGGTAGCGGGACTAACATTAACAGAGTTTCAGCCAGGTAAAGAAAATAAGGGTAATGGAAATAAAGGTCCGGAGCAAAAAGGCAATCAGGATCGTGGGCAATCTAATAAAGGGAACAGTGGTTCCGACAATTCCGGCAGGGGAAACCAGAACTGGCAAGGGAAGGCGGATAATGGTCAACCTAAAGGCAGGAGTGATCAGGGCAACGGCAGGAACGATGATCAGTCAGATCGGGGAAACGGTAATGAAGGCAAAAACAAAGGAAATTCCCAGGGCCGGTCGGACGATAACGGAAAATTTGATAACGACAAAGGCAGAGGGAATGACAACAAAAACATGAACGCCAATAACGGGAACGGCAACAACGACAACGGAAAAGGTGCGAATGGCAAAGGAAAATGGCGTAAAGAGAACATTTCCTGGGACAGAGATGAGAATGTACTATGGGGTTTTGACAACTATTCAAGCCGCAAACGTCCGAAGGATTTCAAAAAGGTTACTGTATGTCATAATACCGGTGATAGTAATTACCCGGTTACGATTACGGTTTCGGAGAATGCGTTAAAGGCCCACTTAAATCACGGAGATCAGGTTGGTGATTGTACAGTGGATTATTCTGATCGCTGGCCGGCAAACTTTATCAGAACCCGTGAGAATGTATATAACAACTACCAGACAACCTGGGAAACTATGTCATATAGTGAAGCTCTGCTTCGCTTCGCTGCCGAAAAGTTGTTAGGCATAAAAAGCACGTTCCAAACGCAAAGGGCTACTTTGGCTCCGGATGAGATCCAGCGACGTGAGATGCTGATCATGGATCTGCAGAACAACGTAAATTCATTGGAGAATCAGTTGGCTATTAGCAGACAAAGGACGGCGGGGTTGAATATTAATATTAATCTGTAAGAATAGATGGTGCCTACGACCTTTAAAAGGTTGTGGGTTTTAAGATTAAATGGCCGCTGCTGATGCACGCGGCCATTTCTCGTTTAAAAAAAAAGAGAATTTATGTAGCTTTATTTCTTCTCCTGCGTATACCTGTAAAATGCCAAAGAATTTACGCCTCTTTTTTCTTGTCATAACTCTTTTGAGCGCTACTTATTCAGCGTTTGGGCAGACGCCTCCAACTTTCAATGTCGACTTATCTGGCTCTACCGACACAACGGTTACGGTCCTAAACAAAAAGCGTGATGGAAACTGGTGCGGCGATAATAATTGTATCGTTTTCAACATCAAAGTTAACCCTGGCTCCGATTTAATAAATTTTACTGCGAACCAGATTACTGGTGCGAGTTTCTATACTGTGAATTGCGGCCCTCAAATACCAATTGGAACCCCTGCCTGTATAACAGGATTGAGTACAGTTTCAATTTCATTTTGTAAACCAGGGAATAACGGGGTAGATTATTTTATTACGGCAACCCGAACTGTGAAAGCATCAGGTGATCTTAATCTCAGACAGACCTGTTCCGGTTCGATGAGCGTTACAGGATTACAGGCATCTTCTGTTACCTGGACATCGATCTTCCCAGGTGCTGCAGGGACTTACAACTCTTACTTGAGCAACCCTAGCGGATCCTTGACTACATCAGTAACACCTGCAGTAGGAGCGCCAACCTACATTGATTATCGTGTTTCCGGTGCTCCAACTACAAATTGCCCAAGTGGCTTAAGTGATACAGTACGCGTCTACACGTCACCGCCACTTACCGTGGCGATAAGCCCCTCAAGTCCCATGATTTGCTCAGGTGCAAGTGTAACCATTACTGCCACACCATCGGGAGGATTGCCGGGCTATACGTATGCTTGGAATACTGGCGCAACAACGCCCTCAATAACCGTTTCCACTCCAGGCACGTACACTGTCTCAGTGATGGACCAGTTGAGTGGTTGCCCTCCTTCAACCCAGCAGGTTATTGTGGGAGCATCTCCCACGCCCACGGCCCCCACCGCATCAGGAACGACCATCTGTTCGGGGGCAACAGCAACGTTGACGGCAACAGGCCCCGGAGGGACCTACAGCTGGTATACGGCATCGACGGGAGGAACACTGCTCGGAACAGGAGCCAGCTTTACTACACCCGCTTTAACAGCCACCACCACCTACTATGTGGAAACGCTGCTCGGCTGTGTCAGTGCACGGACCCCCGTAACAGTAAGTGTGACGGCACTTCCTGCTGCACCCACTGCTGCAGGAACGACAATTTGTGCGGGAAATACTGCTACACTGACAGCAACGGCACCGGGAGGAACTTATCAATGGTATGACGTTGCAGTAGGAGGAACATCTTTATTTACTGGGTCATCGTATACAAGTCCTGCATTATCCGCTAATACGACATACTATGTACAGACGACTGTGAACGGCTGTCCTGGGCCCAGAACAGCTGTTATCGTAACGGTTACTCCATTACCCGCTGCACCAACCGCACCGGGAGTGACAATTTGCACCGGCAGCACCGCAACACTCACCGCAACCGGTCCCGGAGGAACTTATCAATGGTTTGACGCAGCGAGCGGCGGCAACCTGCTGGCTAGTTCTGCTTCGTACAACACTCCTGTACTGAATGCTACTACACCATATTATGTACAGACCACTGTTAATGGATGTACCGGACCCAGGACAGCGGTCGTTGTAACCGTAAATCCGCCGCCAGCAGCACCAACGGCCTCAGGGACAACTATTTGTTCCGGAAGTACAGCTACATTGAGTGCAACCGCCCCGGGAGGGACGTATAGCTGGTACACGACTGCTTCCGGAGGGACAGCAGTTGGAACGGGAGCAAATTTCACTACTCCGGTATTAACTGCAACCACCACGTATTATGTGGAAACCTTGTTGGGATGTGTAAGTCCAAGGACTGCAGTGACAGTTAGCGTTACTCCCTTACCTGCCGCACCTACCGTTGCAGGCACTACGATTTGTTCGGGCAGCACAGCAACCCTGGCGGCAAGTGCACCCGGAGGAATTTACGAATGGTATACTGCTGCTTCGGGTGGAACGTTGCTTGGTACAGGAGTGACTTTTACAACGCCCGCATTAATTAGTACGACAACCTATTACGTTCAGACTACCGTAAATGGCTGCCCTGGTCCACGAACCGCGGCAACCGTAACTGTTACACCCATCCCTGCCGCACCTTCTTTTGCTGCAGTGTCTACTATTTGTGCAGGTAGCTCAGCAACACTCACTGCGACAGGGCCTGGTGGATCTTACCAGTGGTATAGTGCCGCGTCAGGTGGTGCTTTGCTTGGGACAGGCGCATCGTATAACACGCCAGCGTTGAATGCAACGACTACTTTTTATGTACAGACTACAGATAATGGCTGCACAAGTGCAAGAACAGCGGTTGAAGTAACAGTTATTCCACAGGTTAATCCTGAATTCAAGTATGCATCAGGAACGTTTTGCTTAACAGGTGCTCCTAAACAGGCACCCCAAATCTTCAACGGCCCGGGGACTTTCAGCGGTTCCGGGGGATTGGTAATAAACCCTACCACTGGTGAAATTGATGTGCTCGCGAGTGGTCTGGGCGTTTACACTGTTTCCTATACCAGTACTTCACAGTGTCCACGCACAACGTCTACTACAATTACCATTACCGACACCCCAAATGCTACTTTCACATACAGCGGCCCTTTTTGCGTTGGTGGACCCAATCCACTCCCTAACTTCGGAGCTACAGGAAGTGCGGGTATTTTCAGTTCTACCTCAGGGCTCAATTTTGTAAACACAAGCACCGGGGAAATTAATCTGGCCACAAGTACTCCAGGGGATTATACAATTACCAATACAATTTCCGGGGGCGTCGGCTGCTCCGATGCCAAAAGTTTTGTAGTAACGATCACTGCTTCCCCCTCGGCTCCGACTGCTGCAGGTATGACTATCTGTGCTAATAACAGCGCCACTCTTACTGCTTCGGGATCAACTGGAACATACGCTTGGTTCAATAGCCCAAGTGGGGGGACTTCACTCGGGTCCGGAGCGTTTTACACAACCGCATCATTAAGTACCACCACAACCTTTTATGTAGAAACTACAGTTGGAGGTTGTACAAGCCCCCGAACTGCAGTTACTGTTTTTGTTAACCCCATACCTGTTTCTCCAACCATTTCAGGAGTTACAATATGCGCTGGGAATACCGCTACCTTAGTGGCAACGGCACCCGGAGGAACATACACCTGGTACACCGATCCAAGCGGGGGAGTACCCCTGGGAACAGGGATTGCCTACACAACCCCAGCATTATCAGCAACCACTACGTATTATGTTACCACCAGAGTGAATGGTTGCGAAAGTCTGCGTACGCCTGTAACCGTAACTGTTACAGCCCTCCCACCGGCTCCCACTGTTACGGGCGCGAATATTTGTGTGGGTGAAGCTGCAACTCTTTTAGCGAGCGGTTCGGGAGGCACTTACGATTGGTTTGATGCCCCTGTTGGCGGCAACCTGGTTATGACAGGTGCAAGTTTTACAACCCCGGTATTAACCTCTAACAGGATTTATTACGTACAGGCCTCGGCAGGAGGATGCCCTGGCCCGAGGACAACCGTTGAAGTTACGGTCACCCCTCGTCCGGTGGCTCCAACAGTGGCACCACTCACAATATGTGCTGGGTCTGGTGCAACACTAACCGCAACTGCCCCTGGTGGGACTTACCAATGGTACGATTCTCCAGCTGGAGGCTCACTGCTTTTCACTGGTGCAAGCTATAATACCCCGGCCCTGTTTACCAATACAACCTATTATGTACAATCTATCGTAAATGGTTGCACAGGTGCCCGTGCAGCAGTAACAGTCACAGTTACACCCCTTCCCGCTGCACCAACTGCCATTAATCCAACAATATGCTTTGGTACAAACGCGATTCTGAGCGCCACCGCACCGGCTGGAACTTTTCAATGGTACGATTCGCCAACCGGAGGAACGTTGCTTGCAAATAGCCAGACCTATACCACACCAGTTTTGACGGCAAACACCATTTACTACGTTCAAACTACCGTTAACGGCTGCCCGGGACCACGAACTGGTGTTACAGTAACCGTTACGCCTCTGCCCGTTGCCCCTACCGCTCCAGGCGTGATAGTTTGTTCCGGCAACTCTGCACTGCTCACGGCAACCGCTCCGGGAGGTGTTTATCAATGGTTTGATGCACCATCCGGGGGAAACCTGCTGGCTACTGGTGCTACCTATTCCACCCCCGCTTTGACGACAAATACCACATATTATGTGCAGTCTGTTGTCAATGGTTGCGCGGGGCCCAGAAGATCAGTCAACGTAACCCTTACTTCTATTCCACCTGCACCAACCGCCGCTGGTACGACCATTTGTTCGGGAACTACCACCACATTAACAGCTACTGCACCGGGAGGAGTATATCAATGGTATGATGCGGCCACAGGAGGAAGCCTTCTTGCTACATCTCCATCTTATACAACCGGAGTTTTAACAGCAAATACGACATTTTATGTACAGACAACCGTAGATGGTTGCGCAGGACCCCGGACTCCGGTTACCGTTACCATCACCCCGATCCCGGCTGCGCCGACAGTTAACGCACCGGCAATATGTGTGGGAAACAGCACTACGCTGACAGCAAGTGCTCCGGGAGGAAATTATCAATGGTTCGATGCTGCGTCTGGGGGCAATCTGCTCCAATCTGGAAACAGTTTCACAACACCAGCATTAACCTTAACCACCACCTATTATGTACAAACAACTATAAACGGATGTACCAGCCCCAGAACAGCAGTGAGAGTAACTACAATTCCGATTATAAATCCGGAGTTCGAATATTCATCAGGAACGTACTGCAAGTCGGGGCCAGCAGTAAGTCCAGCTCCGGTAATTCATACACCGGGGGGAGGAACCTTCACCGCAACTCCAGGTCTTATATTCGCCAACACAAGCACCGGCGAGATCAATGTGGCGGCCACCCCGATTGGTACATACACTATCACGTTCACGAATGCCTCGCAATGTCCGAGAAGCAGCACAGTAAACATAACGATTACCAATGCACCTGATGCCCGGTTTAGCTATGCTGCCACTTCATTTTGTACGGGATCAGACGACTCGCCGGCTATATTCGTTCCTGGAGCAAGTGCGGGAATATTCAGCGCTACTCCTGGAGGCCTGGTTTTCAGAAGTATTTCAACTGGCGAAATCAATTTAAGCGCAAGTGTTCCAGGCGTTTATCAGGTAACTAACACAATTGCTGCAACTGGGGGTTGTGCTGCTGCCAGTCATACCGTCACTGTTCAAATTAACGCTGCACCGGCGGCACCTTCAGTGTCAGGAGCCACGATCTGTGCTGACAACAGTACCACACTGAGTGCTACCGGATCGAGCGGTACATACGAATGGTATGATGCGGCTGTAGGGGGGCGACTTCTAGCTACGGGATCAGTATTTAGCACTGGAATTTTGAAGACGACTACTTCCTACTACGTTCAAGCCACTTCGAATGGGTGTACTGGCCCAAGGGCTGCTGTCACTGTCCAGGTTGTACCTGTAGTCGACCCAGAATTCGAGTATTCCTCGGGAACCTATTGTAAATCGGGAATATCTGTAACACCTCCTCCAGGGATTTACACTGTTGGTGGAGGCGTTTTTAGTTCGAGCAGCGGACTTGTTTTTGTAAATAAGAATACGGGAGAAATTGATGTGCTGGCCAGTACCATTGGAACGTACACTGTTAGTTTCACAAATAACTCGCCATGTCCGCGAGTTACGTATGCAAAGGTGACAATCACCAATTTTCCAAATGCAAGTTTCTCATATAGCGGGCCATTTTGCCCTGGGGACACAAACCCGCTTCCTATTTTCCCTGCGGGAGCCAGTGCGGGCATTTTTACCTCATCCTCGCCGGCCCTTGTCTTTGTAAGCACAAGAACGGGCGAAATAGACCTAAAAGCAAGCAGTCCAGGTATATACATTATCACTAATACGATCTCTGCAAATGGCGGTTGCGCAACAGCAACATTTACATCGACTGTTACGATCAATCCAATTCCATTAACCCCCGATGCCCGGAACGCTTCGATTTGCAGGGGAACCAGCACTGTACTAGCAGTTGGTGACGATTCAGGAGTTTATCAATGGTTTGACCAGGCAACGGGAGGCACAATGTTAGGTACCGGTACAAATTTCACCACACCAATTCTAAATTCCACTACGAGATATTACGTGCAAGCAATTAGCAATAACTGTGTCAGCCCCCGAAAGGAGATCATCGTTACTGTTAATGCGATTCCTGCAGCGCCTGTTGTTATTTCAAATTCCCCGGTGTGTGCGGGTAACTCGATCGTTATGGGAGCAACCTATATTCCAGGAGCAATCTACACCTGGGAGGGACCCAACAATTTCAGTTCAAATCTTCAAAACCCAATTATAAATGGAGCTACTGCCAGTCATGCTGGAAAGTACACCGTATTCGTCACAGTAAACGGTTGTGTAAGCGCGGTGTCTTCAGTGGACGTTAAAGTTAATGAAGTCCCTATTTCTGAAGCTGGCCAGGATCAAACCTTATGTGTAAGTACTAATGCTGTAAACCTCAAAGGCTCAGTTAAAGGTTTAAGCACCACCGGAATCTGGAGCAGCAGCGGCACAGGAACTTTTTCTCCATCAAACACAAGTTTGAATGCAACATATATTCCATCAGCGGCAGACAAGGCAGCACTTAAAGTAGTTTTAACGTTAACATCGACAAATAATATTAGCTGCGCACCCGCCACGTCGTCTATGGCAGTAACATTAGTGCCGCTACCTGTTGTTAACGCTGGAACTGATCAGGCCGTTTGTGCAGATGCAACAGAAATTAATTTATCCGGAGCGGTAGTTGGGGCTTCAGGCGGCATTTGGGTAAGTGAAGGCGATGGTCAGTTTCTGCCATCAAACACCGCTCTCAAGGCTACCTATATTCCGGGTCCGAAGGATGTAAAAATTGGTTGGGCAATGCTGACACTCTCATCAACGGGGAATGGGTTGTGTAGCTCAGTATCCGATGATGTTTTGATTACCATAAACCCGCTTCCGAGAGTATCAGCAGGTAAAGACAAAGTTATCAGGCTGGACGAGTCTATTACTTTGAACGACGTTGACACTGATCCGGATGTACAATATCAATGGTCGCCCGCCATTGGCCTCAACGATTATTCTATTAAGAATCCAGTGTTTAGCGGCACGGCTAGCCAGACTTATACGCTAACTGTAACAAACAAACGGGGTTGTGTATCAAGCGATCAGGTTTTCGTGAAAGTACTGGAACCTATTGTTATACCGAATACATTCACGCCTAATGGCGATGGCTCGAACGATCTTTGGAATATCGCGCAGTTGAAGAACTACACCGAAGCAACAGTCTTTGTTTACAACCGGTATGGGGTGAAGCTTTTTTACTCACAGGGCTATGAACAACCCTGGGACGGCACCTATCAGGGAGTAGAGGTACCAGCGGGAACCTATTACTATGTTATAGATACAAAAATGGGGGAGAAATTTTCAGGCTGGATACTTATCGTTAAATAATACGGTAAGTACCCAGGGCTGAAAAGCTTTTACTCTGCAACTCTCTTAAATGTATTCTTCACTTCCATCCCGCCAAAGTTCGAAGTGATCACAATTGAGTCGCCCATAAATTTTCCTTTAGATTCCATTGGACCGTTGCCAACGTCGATTTTATAGCTGAAATCTGTCCCTGCGATCTTGCCGTCACTCAAAGGTAGTTCGCCGTATTCAGAAATGATTGAGCCAGTAAGCTTTTCGCCGTCAGCTTTAAGCTTATAAGTTAAATCGAGTTTCCGGTCCTGGAAAGACACAGAGCCTTTGTAAGTGCCGGTAAGATCTGCCGCAAGGCACACTAAAACGAACAGGAAGAGTGAAGCAATTGATAATGTTATTTTTCTCATGGTTTGGGGTTATTAGGTTTTTTAATTTATTCCGACAATGATTACCAGTAGATACTATATAGCGCCACAATTATTCCGATCACGATAAGCGCCCCAACTGTAAAGGATGGCGCTGTTTTAAACATGCTGCTATCAACTTCCAGGCCGTTAGGTTTAACTCCATTTCGGGTTTCATACATACTGATGAAGTACATCACGATCACGCAGATCAGGAATACAAATCCCATACGGTCAATAAAAGGAATCTCATACACACCATCGGCATTTAATACCGCGAATCCGGATGAATGCAGGAATTCAAGATTTATATAATCCGGAGAGACCTTAAACAGGCAGGACAGGATAAAGCCACCTATTGTAGCGAATAAGGCAGCATTAGAAGTAGTTTTCTTCCAAAAGAAACCAAGGATGAACATGGCAAAAATTCCGGGTGATACGAATCCTGTATATTCCTGGATATATTGAAATCCTCCCTTTTTATCTATTCCCAGATATGGCGCGATAGCTACTGCCAGGATCATAGAAATGATAATAACCCAACGTCCAACCTGCACCTGTTTCTTTTCGTCAGCTTCAGGATTCAGTTTCTTTTTATAAATATCCAGAGTAAATATCGTAGCAATACTGTTTGCCTTTCCGGCGAGTGATGCAACTACAGCAGCTGTAAGGGCAGCAAAGGATAAACCTTTTAGACCTACAGGTAACAAATTAAGAAGTACAGGATAGGCCCTGTCAGCAACCACTTCCCCGTTGAGCATCATTTCTGATTCGAACACACCTTCTTTGTAAAGAACGAATGCTGCGATACCCGGCAAGACGACGATAACTGGCATCAGCAATTTTAAGAATGCAGCAAACAGGATCCCGCTTCTGGCAGTTTTGAGATCCGCTCCTAGCGCCCTCTGGGTGATATACTGATTACAACCCCAGTAGTTAAGGTTCACGATCCACATACCGCCGACTAAAATGGCGAGTCCCGGAAGGTCGATAAAGTGAGGGTCTTCTTTTTTGAAGATCATCTTAAAATGGTCTGCGGAATTTTCAGTCATCAGATTAAAGCCATTGATCGGACCGCTTGAGCCGTAGTGCTGCGCCACAAGATCCAATGCAAGGTAAGTAGTTACCAATCCTCCCAGGATCAGAAATACTACTTGTATCACATCGGTATAGCCGATCACGTTCATCCCGCCAAGGGTAATAACAATGGCAAAAACAGCCAGCGCGACCATACATAAACCCAGATCGAGGCCGGAAATACTGCTGATAGCCAGGGCACCCAGGTATAAGATGGAAGTCAGGTTGACCACCACATAAAGTAACAACCAGAATACCGCCATGATCATGGCTACAGTTTCGTTATACCTCGTTTTCAAAAACTGAGGCATTGTATAAATTTTGTTCTTTAGATAAATAGGAATGAAGAAAACAGCGACGATAATTAGGGTTGCTGCAGCCAGCCACTCGTAAGCAGCAATTGCAAGCCCCATAGTGAAGCCAGAACCGCTCATACCAATAAATTGCTCGGCAGAAATATTAGATGCAATCAGAGAGGCTCCGATGGCCCACCAGGTTAGCGAATCTTTTGCAAGAAAGTAATCTTTGGAGTCTTCGTGCTTTTTGCGATTATAAACATAAAGGCCGTACGCGCTCACAATGATAAAGTAGATAAGGAAGACGATGTAATCAGGTGTTTGCATTTTTTTTTATTAGGTTGGTTAGATAAACCTAATAAAAAAGATGGAATAAAAGAGGAGCAAAGAATAAAGAGCACAGAACAAAGATTGAGCCTAAAGAAGAGTGTATTCGAGCAAGCTTGAGCATTCGTTGTGCTTCCAGCCCTTGTTCTTTGTTCCTTGCTCTTTGCTCCTTACTCCCACCTAGGAGAGTGTCATCTCGCCTCTTAAATTCGTCTCCAGCAGTTCCGCAATCTTTTTCTTGCTTTTAACCGTTCCGAAAAGGTACATCAGCTTAGTCACGGCTGCTTCGAAGGTCATATCATAACCGCTTACGACTCCCATTTCCTTCAGTTCGCGACTGGTTTCATATCGGCCGAGCTCAACTGTACCAACCTTACACTGAGAAATGTTAAGGATCAGCATGCCATCTTTTATTGACTGCCGGAGCAGGTCGAGAAACCATTTTTGTGTAGACGTATTTCCTGAGCCGAAGGTTTCCATGATAATAGCCTTGCAGTCAGCGCATAAAGCTGCCTTCACAATATGCGGACTAATTCCCGGGTATAACTTCAATACACCAATTGCACTATCCAGTTTCTTATGGAATTTCACAGGTCCTTCCCCAGGCTTCAGAATGTTATGACGGTCGAATTCAAGATAAACTCCCGCTTCGGCAAGCACCGGGTAATTAGGTGAGCGGAAGGCTTCAAATTTATCTGAGTTATATTTGAATGATCGGTTACCTCGAAATAATTTATAATCAAAATAGATACATACTTCCGGAACCATGGCTTTCCCCCGGTTTTTCGCCGCTGCGATTTCCAGTGAAGTTATCAGGTTCTCCTTTGCATCGGTCCTGATTCCGTTTACGGGAAGCTGCGACCCGGTTAGGATGATCGGCTTATCCAGGCTTTCAATCATAAAACTTAAAGCCGATGCTGTAAATGACATTGTATCCGATCCATGTAGTATCACAAACCCATCGTACCTCTCGTAATTTTTTTCAATTAATGAAACCAGTTCCTTATAAATCTCCGGGCTCATATTCGAAGAATCTATAAGCGGGTCAAACGAATGTACCGTGAAATTGTAATCCAGCCTTTTAAGTTCCGGAACATTGTCAGTTATCTGATCGAAATTGAATGGAACTAGCACGCCAGTTTTAGGGTCGGTGACCATGCCGATCGTTCCGCCGGTGTATATAATCAGTACGTTGGTCATTTAATTGGTTGAGGGATTGTAAATATAACAGATAATTGAGAATTGCGAGTGGGGAATTGATAACAGCAGCGAGGATCGAGAAGCGAGGATCGAGAAACGAGAAGCGAGAATCGAGTGCCGGGTGACGAGAAGCGAGAATCGAGAACAGGACACCTAGACGCCGAATATTGTCTTCGAATTTAGTGTGGTTACTCTTGCCACTTCTTCAATTGAAACCTGCTTGAGGTCAGCAAGCTTCTGAGCAATATAGACCAAATAACTGCTTTCGTTAGGCTTACCCCGAAACGGTACCGGTGTGAGGTATGGCGAGTCTGTTTCAAGGACCAGGTGGTCAAGGCTGACGTCAGCCAAAGCTTTGTCCAGCCCTGAATTTTTATATGTTAGTACTCCGCCAATGCCCAGATAAAAATCCAGTTCGATTGCCCGCTCGGCTTGTTCGGCAGTTCCTGTAAAACAATGAAATATCCCCCGCAATTTATCATCTTTTACTTCGTCAAGAATTTCAAATATTTCATCGAATGCTTCCCTGCAGTGTATCACTATAGGAAGGCTTAGTTCCTTAGCCCAGGCTATCTGCTTCCGGAACGCCTGCTGCTGGAAAGGCAATGTGGCTTTATCCCAGTAAAGGTCAATTCCAATCTCCCCAATTGCATATATTTTCGCCTGACCAGATGCTTGCTTGATAAGGTCCAGCTCCTCCTGGTAGTTTTCCTTCACATCGCATGGATGTAAGCCCAGCATGGGAAAGCAGTTATCTGGATAACGGCTAACCAGGTTAAATACTTGAGGGACCGAAGATGAGTCTACATTGGGGAGAAATAAACGGCTTATCTCGTTATCAAAGCATCGCTGCATCAACTGAGTAAGTTTTTCAGGATCGGCTTCGTAATATAAGTGAGTGTGGGTATCAGTAAGGATCATGGGGCAAAATACGAAAAGGGTTGATAGGAGGCAAGAAGCAGGTGGCAGGAGGAAGGAAGCAAGAGTCAAGAACCAAGAGCCAGGAACAAAGAACCAAGAACAAAGATCAAAGAGTCAGGACCCAGGAGCCAAGAAACAGAAGATCTTAAATCAATATCGAAACTTCACTATATAACATACCCGTGAGCTCTTAATCTTCCCAGGGTGGAGCATCATATTGTGTACTTCAAACTATTAAAAGAAATTTAAAAGCGAGGTGCCAAAGTCTTGATTCCTGACTCTTGATTCTTGGCTCCCTATTTGATCAGATGTTTCAACTGAATAATTTCCTTCTCTTCCAGATATCTCCAGCGACCTCTTGGAAGGTCTTTCTTTGTGAGATTTGAATAGACTACGCGATCAAGCTTTACCACTTCGTAGCCCAGGCTTTCAAATATTCGGCGAACGATCCTGTTCTTTCCGCTATGGATTTGAATCCCAACTTCTTTCTTGCTACCGCCGGCAACATAACTTACCTGATCAGGTTTGATCAGGCCGTCCTCAAGCTCAAGTCCGAAAGATATCTTATTCAAATCACCTTGAGAAAGGCTTTTGTTTAGCTCAACATTATAAAGCTTTGTAATATTATTTTTCGGATGCGACAGCTTGTCGGCAAGATCACCATCATTCGTCATCAGCAATAGCCCCGTCGTATTCCGGTCCAAACGCCCTACTGGATAAATACGTTCTTTCGAAGCTTTTTCCACCAGACTCATCACGGTCTTGCGTTCCTGCGGATCCTCGGTTGTGGTGATATAATCTTTCGGTTTATTAAGGAGCACATAGACCATTTTTTCACGTCTCAGGCTTTCTCCGTTATAACGGATCTGATCCTTGGCAGGATCTACCTTGAAGCCAAGTTCAGTTACCGGAACGCCATTAACCGAAACAACTCCAGCCGCTATAAGCTCATCTGCCTTACGCCGGGAACAAATCCCAGCATTAGCAATGAAACGGTTCAATCGGATCAGTCCGTCGTCTTTTACTACGGTCGGCTTTTTACTTCTTTTATTGTCAAACCGCTCCTCTGAACTCCATTTCTTCTCGTCGCTTCTAAATTTAGGGCGCTCAAAGGGTGCTGATGGCTCGGTAGAACGTGATCTGAAGGGTTTATCGCTGAATCTCTTGACGGGAGCATTCTTATCAAACTTTTCACGGCCGGCAAATGGTTTCCCAGCAGATCCGCTTCTATCTGAATTGGGCTTCCTCTCTGTTTGTGACCTGTCGCCGTATGCTTTTCTGTCGCTGAAAGACCTGTCGCCATAAGGCTTTTTATCGCCGAATGATTTCCGGTCGCCCTCATTTCTATCAGAATACGGCTTTCTTTCGGAACGATCGCTGCCGGGAGATTTGCTGAAGCTTTTCGGACTTCTTCTATCGCCTGTAAAGCCTGTTCCAGATTTATCGCCAGGTTTTCCCGTACCCCCTTTAAAAGGCTTTTTTACGTCATCCCCAAACAATTTCTTCTTGGTACTGTTGCTACCTTCGGTTCTGTCTGGTTTGTAAGAATTACTTTTCGAGGCGGAACCCGGTGAAGATTTAAACGACCGGTTAGATTTTTCGGACTTGTCGTCACGACTGTTCCTTTTGTTTTTGAATGGCATGGTTAAATTTTAGCTCTTAAAAGAGGACCACAAAGATAGGTAAAAATACGGAATCAGAGCGTGGAAGGCAAAAAATAAGGGCGGCAAAAGGACTAGGAAAACTAGGATTAAAAGTAGTGTTTCACAAGGGCAAAATTATAACTATTTGATAATTAGATATATATTTTGTACCTTTGTCGGAAATATTCGTATTTGGAACTAAAAAGAGAGGTAAAAATGATAAAAAAACACTTGATAATGTGTTCAGTGATGTTAGGTATATTTCTGACCGCCAAGATGTTTATTTACAGTGCTCCATCTTCATTCGCGACATTGATCCACGGTAGCGAAGAGCCTAAAAAAGTTGAAAATTCAGTTGATCCCTACTTTAATTCTTTGAGTTTTGCCGACGAAATAATCCCACTGGGAGATTCGCGTATAACATCAAAAATGAAGAAATCGCTCAATGCGCATTCTCATAAAAAGCTTCAGACATCTCGGTTACATACCCAAGCCTCGAAATGGTTCCCTATTATCGAACCAATTCTGGCAAAATATGGTATACCAGAAGACTTTAAATACATGCCGCTTGTTGAAAGTGGATTGAAAGCTGGGATATCGCCTAAGGGTGCAGCTGGCTTCTGGCAGTTCATGCCACAAACGGCCCGTGATTTCGGCTTGCGTGTGAATGGTGATATTGATGATCGCAACAACATCCAAAAGTCGACCGTTGCAGCCGCGAAATACATCAAATCATTGTATAAAGAATTTAACAGCTGGACCCTTGCGGCCGCTGCATATAATGTTGGCGAAGGACGATTGAAGAGACAAATAAATCGTCAGAATCAGGACAATTACTTTAAAATGGACCTGAACAGAGAAACTGCTTCCTATGTTTACAAATTGATTTCCATGAAGGAAATTATTGAAAACCCAACCCGCTATGGATATAGCGGTCGTGTGAACAGGCTTCTTGCCAAAAGCGGGAACCGCCAGCAACCCGGCTTTCCTTACCCGGTTGCAAAGGGAAAACCACTAGGGAATAGCGCAATGCTTATCAACTAACCTTTTTATAGACTCAACAGAAAGGACCGGGGTAATTCGGTCCTTTTTTTGTTTTTTTGCCTGCCATTAAAGCAATTGTGATTTCCAACGTGTAACTGGTTTTCCCACATTCTTTGTCATTTTCTGGGAGTTCCTGATACCTCGCCTGCCTTCTGGCATTTGATTCTTTGCTCGAAATATATCCAGCTGATATCTAAGTTTCCGTGTATAATTATTTTTTATCGCTATGATGCTATCATGGGCAAATTTATTTCAATCTATAGCGGCTGCCCATGATGGTTTCTGACCTTCAGTAAATAATTGATGGCGGAAAAAATCGCATCTTTGCATAAATTTTGAGCGAGTATTTCTTTTATGAATAAATCTAACCCAGACCTTGGTGAGCAAAGTGAAGTTGAAGTTTTTGGTGCCAGGGTTCACAATCTAAAAAACATAGACGTTTCGTTTCCACGCAATAAACTCGTTGTAATAACCGGGCTAAGCGGCAGCGGAAAATCATCTCTCGCTTTTGATACTATTTATGCGGAGGGACAACGCCGTTACATGGAAACATTTAGTGCTTATTCACGTCAGTTCCTTGGCGGTATGGAGCGTCCCGACGTCGATAAAATATCTGGTCTGAGCCCTGTTATCGCGATCGAGCAAAAGACAACCAGCAAAAATCCCCGTTCTACGGTAGGTACCATCACTGAAATTTATGATTTCATGCGCCTGCTTTTTGCAAGAACAGGCGAAGCATATTCATATGTAAGCGGGGAAAAAATGGAGCGAATGACTGAAGATCAGATCCTGAGAAGTATTCAGGATAAATTTGATGGTCAGGCAATAAATATTCTTGCGCCGGTTGTTAAAGGCCGGAAAGGTCATTATCGTGAATTATTCGAACAGATCCGCAAACAGGGTTATCTGAAAGTGCGTGTTGACGGAGAAATCTTGGATATCACTCCAAAAATGCAGCTTGACCGCTATAAGATACATGATATAGAAATGGTCATCGATCGGCTGCTGGTTAGTGAAAACGACAAGAAACGCTTATACGATTCCATCCAGTCGGCTCTTAAAGTTTCAAAAGGTATTATCAAGATCAGTGATAAAGAGAACAAAGAATATTTCTACAGCAAGTATTTAATGGACCCGATCTCCGGGATCTCTTACGACGAGCCGCAGCCAAATACATTTTCATTTAACTCGCCCTATGGAGCATGTGAACGTTGCAGCGGGCTAGGCTATATTTTTGAGGTTGACCGCAATTCCGTAATCCCGAATCCCAAACTGAGCATCATGCAGGGAGGCCTTGCACCTTTAGGAGAATATCGGGAAACCTGGGTATTCCAAATCTTAAAGGCACTTGCTAAAAAATACAACTTCTCCCTTTCGACTCCCCTTGAGAAGATCCCGGAAGACCTGATTGACATCATCTTGAATGGGTCGCATGATATCGTAACCGTTCCCGTCGAATACAACAAATGGAATGTTCAAAATTACCAGATCTCTTTTGACGGCATAATTAAAATGCTCGAAGAGCAAACTGAGCGACGTGGCGATGATGTTGGTGAAGATCTTGAAAATTACCGGGCTTTAAAAAAATGCCCTGAGTGCGGCGGCGCAAGGCTCAAAAAGGAATCGCTCCATATCAAAGTAGATCAGAAGAATATTTATGAGCTTGCCTGTATGGATATTGCAAACCTTTATAACTGGTTTGAGCATCTGGAGGCAAGACTCAGTGAACGACAAAATACTATTGCCAAAGAAATCCTAAAGGAAATTCGCTCAAGGATTGGCTTCCTGCTCGACGTAGGATTAAACTATTTGACCTTAGACCGGACTGCCAAAACCTTATCGGGAGGAGAAGCCCAACGGATCAGGCTGGCCACTCAGATTGGATCGCAGCTTGTAAACGTACTGTATATATTGGATGAGCCAAGTATTGGCTTACATCAGCGAGATAATGCCCGTCTTATATCAGCATTGAAAAATCTGCGGGATATTGGCAATACTGTTCTTGTAGTGGAACACGACAAAGACATGATTATGGAAGCCGACCATGTCATTGATATGGGACCGGCGGCCGGCGAACATGGTGGTGAAGTAGTTGGTGAGGGTACCCCGCAGCAATTCTCTAAAGCGAAGACATTAACCAATGACTATATAAGCGGTAAAAAAGAGATCGCTGTACCTAAGACACGCAGACAGGGTAATGGAAAATCTCTGGTCCTCAAAAATGTGAGCGGCAATAATCTAAAGAATGTATCAGTCGAGTTTCCTTTAGGAAAGCTAATATGTGTAAGTGGGGTTTCAGGAAGCGGTAAATCAACACTGATTGCCGAGACCCTATATCCAATTTTAAATCATCATTTCTTCAGGGCAAAGAAAAAACCGATGCCCTTTAAAAAGATAGAAGGTCTGGAGCACATCGACAAGGTAATCGAGATCGATCAAACTCCTATAGGAAGAACGCCGCGTTCGAATCCATCGACTTACACCGGGGTTTTTTCTGATATCCGAAATTTGTATGTCATGCTGCCTGAAGCGAAGATACGAGGATATAAGCCCGGGCGTTTTTCATTTAATGTAAAGGGCGGGCGCTGCGAGACATGCCAGGGGGCAGGTATGAAATTGATAGAAATGAATTTCCTGCCGGATGTGCAAGTTCCCTGTGAGGAGTGCGGAGGAAAACGGTACAATCGCGAGACACTGGAAGTCCGCTATCGCGGGAAGTCGATCAGCGATGTACTTGATATGAGTATAGAGGATGCAGTCGCGTTTTTCGAGCCTATCCCATCAATTTATCGTAAGATTAAAACGCTTGCCGAAGTTGGCTTGGGGTATATTCGTCTCGGACAATCATCTACCACCCTATCCGGTGGTGAGGCGCAGCGGGTTAAGCTGGCTACCGAGCTTTCCAAAAAAGACACTGGGAACACTTTTTATATTCTTGATGAGCCAACAACAGGTCTGCACTTCGAAGACATCAGCGTTCTTCTTGGAGTTATGAACAGACTGGTGGATCACGGAAATACGATCCTTGTAATAGAACATAACCTGGATGTTATCAAGGTTGCGGATTGGGTAATTGACCTTGGACCTGAGGGCGGCTCAGGTGGAGGAGAAATTCTTTTTGAAGGATTACCAGAGGACCTAGTTAAAGTGAAGAAGAGCCATACCGGGAAGTATCTGGGAATTGAAATGGGTATTAAGTAATTACAGCTCATCGATTCTAACGCAGAGAAAGGAAATTTCTTTCGCAGAGAGCGCAGAGTGATAATCGAAAAGAAATACAAAGCACCCAAAGCATAGTCGTTCAGCTCTGCGTTCTTCGCGTATTTCTTTGTGTCCTTTTCGGTAAAAACAACTTGCCGAAGGCAAGCAGTTTGCTATATTAGTTATATGCAGAACCTTCTCACTTCCGCTCAGATTCGAGATGCAGACGCTCACACCATCTCCATCAAATCCATCAGCTCCCTTGACCTCATGGAATCGGCCTCTCTTGCATTTGTTAAAGAATTTGAACAACACATTCGAGACAAGAACATACTAATTAGTATATATTGTGGAAATGGAAATAATGGTGGCGACGGATTAGCAATCGCCCGCATTCTTAGCGGAAAAGGTTATAAGAATATAGCTGTGAAAGTTTTCCGTTTCGCTAAAAAATCTACAGCTGATTTTGAGGCAAATCGTGCACGACTGATAGACTCCGGGATCAGCTTAACGGATCTTTCAGAAGCTAGTCAATTCCCCGAAGAAAAATCTGACCTTATCATTGACGGTCTTCCGGCTCCGGGCTAAACAGGCCAATTGACGGAAAACTAGGTGAATTAATTGCTCACATTAATGCTTCCAATAAGCTGGTAATTTCTATTGACGTTCCAAGTGGCTTCCCGTCCGAAGGCATTTTTAATATCAAGTCTGCAGTAATAAAAGCTGACCTGGTAATATCCTTCGAGCGCCCTAAGATCAATTTCTTTTTCCCTGAATCGAATGAAGCTATTGGCGCTTTTAGAGTTGTGCCTATAGGGCTTGATGAAGATTACATCCAAGCACTTAAAAGTAATTGGAAATTTGTTGAAGAGCAGGATATAAGAAACATAATAAAAGAACGGAAGGCGTTCAGCCATAAAGGCACCTACGGACATGCCCTTATAATCGCAGGAAGCCAGGAAACCATGGGTGCAGCGTTGCTTTGTGCAGACGCCTGCCTGCATTCCGGAATCGGCTTAATTACTGCCTGTATTCCTGAGAGCGGCCTCACAGCATTAAATACCCGATCTCCCGAAATCATGGCACGTGCCCGGGGTGAAAACTTTAAGACGGAAGAGCTTAACAATTATTCGTCGATTGCACTGGGCCCAGGAATTGGCACTCAGGAAGAAACGGTGCTGATACTAAAGGCAGTTCTTGCCAACTATCACGCTCCAATGGTATTTGACGCCGATGCATTAACCCTTCTTTCAACGCTGCCTGATCTATTAGAAAAACTTCCTGCATTAAGTATACTTACACCCCATATGAAAGAATTTGACCGCATGTTTGGCGATCATAAATCCTGGTGGGATCGAATCGAAACTGCACGACAAAAAGCAACGGTACTAAACGTCATCATTGTTCTGAAAAACCAATATTCTTTTATTGTGATGCCTGATGGAGCAGTGTTCGTCAACCCGACCGGCAATCCGGCAATGGCAGTAGGTGGGACGGGCGACGTGCTGACGGGGATGATAACCGGTTTCATGGCTCAGGGATATAGCCCATCAGATGCCGCAGTAGTCGGCTGTTACTTACACGGCAAAGCCGGTGACGATTTAAAAAATGCTGGGATGAATAGCATTCCCCCGAGGTATTTAATTGAGAAATTACCTTTTGTAATTAATGATGTCTTAGTTTAATAAACGGGACGCACTTGCATCTGCGCAACCCAATTGCTCTTGTAATCAGCTAATTAGATCCATCACCCTGCCAGCGGCCATCCTCAAGAAGGCATAAACCTTGATAGTCCGGAAGACATTCGTAATTTTTACCTGCCGGCAGGCAGGCATGTTCGTAATTCGTAATTGACTAAAAAAGGTGTTTTTCCGCGTGATATGAAGAACGGACAAGGGGACCGCTTTCTACATACTTGAATCCCATCTCCAATCCAACTGCCTTATATTTGTCAAATTGCTCTGGTGTTATCCAGTCTATAACGGGATGATGGTTTCTTGTAGGCTGCAAATATTGACCGAGGGTTAAAATATGGACTCCGGCTGCGAGCAAGTCAGTCATCGCCTCAAGCACATCCTCTTCTGTTTCTCCAAGACCCAACATAATGCCAGATTTAGTTCTCAATCCAGCTTGATTTATTCTGCGCAGGCATTCAAGGCTTCTATCATATTTGGCCTGGATCCGAACTTCTTTGGTAAGACGACGAACAGTTTCCAGATTATGAGAGACGACCTCCGGACGGACAGCAAGTATGCGGTCAAGATTATCCCAAATACCTCTGAAATCGGGAAGTAAAGTTTCAAGTGTTGTATCAGGACTTTCGCGTCGAATAGCATTGATCGTTTCAGCCCAAATCGTTGATCCCCCGTCCTTCAAATCATCGCGGTCGACGGAAGTGATCACGCAATGTTTAACCTGCATCAGCTTGACGGAGTTGGCAACACGGTTTGGTTCATCAACATCGACAGCCAGGGGCCTACCAGTTGCTACAGCACAGAAGGAGCATGATCGGGTGCAGATATTACCCAGGATCATAAAAGTGGCAGTTCCGGCACCCCAGCATTCACCCATATTCGGACAGTTTCCGCTTTCGCAGATAGTATGTAGTTTATGGGTATCAACCAGGCTTCTTACGTGTGCATATTCCTTCCCCACAGGAAGCTTAACACGCAGCCAGTTTGGCTTGCGCTGCATTTGATTGGCGGGAATAACCGGCAGATCGATCATGATACAAAGTTAAGGAAAAGTTGAATGTTATACGTGCTACGTTGTATGTTTTAGTTGTAAGTTGTAAGTCATAAGTTATGATTGCGGGTATTAGGTTTCTTTAATCTTTAAAAAAAGTAATTGTTCTCCGTCCAGACGTATAACGTAAAACCTACAACGTTTAAGTCCTTTTTTATAAATTTGATTCTGATAAATAACAACCACAAAATGGCAACTATCGAAACAACGTATCTCGGCGAACTTAGAACTGAAGCAACTCATGTTTATTCAGGAAATAAGACCATCACTGACGCTCCTTTAGACAATAAGGGAAAAGCGGAGTCTTTCTCTCCTACAGATCTTTTAACCGCGTCGCTGGGCAGTTGCATGATGACAATCATGGGAATCGCTGCACGTGAGCACGGTATAAATATAGACGGCACGACCTGTTCTCTTACAAAAGTTATGGCATCCGACCCGCGTCGGGTTAGTGAAATACAGGTGGTATTGAATTTTCCGAAAGGAAATTACACTGAAAAAGAAAAAGCTATTCTGGAGAGATCAGCCCTGACATGCCCGGTAGCGAAAAGTTTGCATCCGGATTTGGTGCAGAATGTTACGTTTAATTATTGAGTTACAGGTGGAGAATGGAGAATTGAGAGTGAGGCCTAGGTAATTCATTCTCCATTCTCAATTCTCAATTGATCTGCTCCGCCATCTCTTCCGCAGAAATTTCCCCGTGAGAAGTCTCATAGATACATTCACCGTCCTTAATCAGCAATAGCTGGGGAGATTCGTGATGCACCTGAAATATTTCTGCTATGGTATTAGATACTTCACGATGAGCGATCAAATCCAGGAAGTACAGTGGTGTTCCTTCAGGAATAGCTGACCAGTCGATTTCAAACCTCTTTCTCGCCATCATGCTGATTGAGCAGCGGGTGCTGTGTTTAAAAATTGCTGAATATCCGGAAGCAGCCTTAATTTCCTGCAATTGATCAAGGGTGGTTAGTTGAATCCAATTCATTATAATACAAACATTTTTATCCTAAATAATAAGCTAAATTGAGGATACAAATTTACGAACCGCTATTCGAAAGGATATAACGCGGATGTCAAATAAAGGAAAGTAGTAGGAATTTGTTTTAGCGCCTGGATTTCGGGTAGGTGCCGTAGGCAGGACAAAGTTTAGAAGAACATGCCTGCAAAAGGGTTGTGGCTAAAAATAAAGCGAGAACGCCAACGACTAATTTTTTCATTAATTATAGTTTGTATTTTATCTGCTATGAATCTTGCACGTGCTTATTTCAGTAATTTTATGGAGCTCCTGCAGGTTTCATCTTTTTGAAACGTACGGTTTTATGAATATACGAAATTCAGTTCAATAAGTTGTAAATAAATTTTTTAAACCAGTGACGACTTGATCTGCGCCATCATGATAGCCGTAACTGCGGCCTCTTCTCCTTTATTCCCGTGCTTTCCACCAGCCCGGTCTTTCGCCTGCTCCAGATTGTCGGTTGTAAGAACACCAAATATAACAGGCTTATTGTGCTTAATAGAAACATTAGTAACGCCATTTGCCACAGCGTTGCATATAAAGTCAAAGTGTCGTGTTTCTCCCTGAATAACACAGCCCAGGCAAATAACTGCATCGAGATCCTTAGCTGCCAGTAAAATGTCCGCGCCTGAAGTCAACTCGAAGCTTCCAGGCACCTGCAACTCTGTAATATTTTCAGACAATGCGCCGTGCTTTATTAAAGCCGTATACGCCCCATTATACAAAGCCCCGGTAACTTCTGCATTCCATTGAGATACTACTATTCCGAACCGGTAAGCTTTTGCCGATGGTATTTCAATATGAGAGAAATCTGAAAGTCCTTTTAAGTGTGTTGCCATGCCCTGAAAAAAGAAATGGTTGTCAGCCGAGCTAACAACCATTTTACATATATATTATTTAACTACTTCACTTGCGTTTCAGCACGTGCGATATAAGAATCAATCGTTGAAGCTTCAAAGCTCTCAGGAAAATCAGTTTTGATCTTATTGTAAGCATCAGCTGCAGCACTGAAATCCTTTTGTTCCTCGTAAACCAAGCCTAGCTTTTTAAGAAATAAGGGGCTGGTAAATGCATTTTTGCTTTTATCGGCAGCTTTCTTGTAATAAGTAACTGCCCTGTCGTAATCTTTCAATTCGCTGTAAGCATCTCCAAGCATCCCTAAAACTAATGGATCAACTATTGGGCTGCCAGTGCTGCTGTATTTTCCAAGCGCATCAACTGCTTTTTGGAATTCACCTTTTTTAAGGTACAAGCCACCGAGGTAGGCGTTAGCAATGTTAGCGGATTTTGTATTTGAATACTCTTCAGCAATTTTTTCAAAACCCGGATATGAACCGTCACCAGAAATTGCCTTGTCACTCAGCGAATCGACAGCTACATATTCTTCAGCCCTAAACATCTCGTTAGCTGCTTTTTCTGCCCTAGGTTTAAGATAGAAATTCTGATATCCAACATACAATAATATTAGTGCAACTATGGCTATTCCTATTACGGCTAAGCTTTTTGAGTTTTCCTGAACAAACTTACCGGTATTCCCAAGCGGGTTTTCAACTTCTGGTAAATCTTCTTTTTGAGTTTTTGACATTTGCCTTTAAAAATAAAAATCCGTCCCACCGAAACGAATTATCCGCAAAAATACATTTTTCGCAGTAAGTATCAACTTTTAAATCAGAGAGATTCTATTTTTTTTGCTGGCCGGATTAAAACACACCGAAAAGAGTAAATTTGCGGAATCGCCTTCAGCTTGCGAATCTATGTGGCTCCAAAAATTATCCGTTATAAATTTCAAAAATTACTCTGAAGCTGAACTTGGCTTTTCTGAGACAGTAAATGCGTTTACGGGCAACAATGGGGCTGGGAAAACCAACCTTTTAGACGCGATACATTATCTGTCCCTCTGTAAAAGTTATTTTAACCCAATTGATAGCCAGCAGATCAGGCAGGGCGAGGATCTTTTCATGATCCAGGGAACGTTCAAAAAGGAAGAGAAAAATGAAACAATCTATTGCGGTTTAAAAAAGGCACAGAAAAAGGTATTTAAGCGAAATAAAAAAGAATACCAGCGCCTGGCTGATCATATCGGTTCCTTTCCGCTGGTGATGATTTCCCCGAACGACATCAGCCTCATCATCGAAGGAAGCGAAGAAAGAAGGAAGTTCGTCGACAATGTAATTTCGCAAACTGATAGTTCCTACCTGGATGAACTGATCGTTTACAATAAAAATTTGCTTAACAGGAATGCATTGTTAAGGCAGATAGCAGTCTCTGGAAGGTACGATCCAGCTCTAATGGATATTTATGATCAGCAACTGATACTTTCAGGCACCAATATCTTCGAAAAGCGAAAATCTTTTATGCTTGAGTTCAGGGATATTTTCAACAAGCACTACCGTTACCTGAGTGAGGAAGCCGAAGAAGTTGAACTTGTTTATGATTCGCCGCTTCTGCAAAATGACTTCGCAAGTTTGCTGAAAAGAAATCTGGAGCGCGACCGGCTGCTGGAGAGAACCACAGCAGGTATACATAAGGATGAGCTTAGTTTCACGATTCATGGCATGCCGATGAAAAAATTCGGCTCCCAGGGCCAGCAAAAATCCTTTTTGATTGCACTTAAACTAGCACAATACTCATTCTTGCATCAGCAAAAAGGATTTGAGCCCCTTCTGCTGCTCGACGACATTTTCGATAAGCTTGATAATAAAAGGACTACTAAATTGATGAAAATGGTTTCTGACAAAGATTTCGGTCAGATTTTCATAACGGATACGAGCAGAGACCGGGTTGAGAGTATTTTTAATGAATTAGGAGTGGAGATAAAAGTGTTTGAAGTGGAGAAAGGGCAGGTTAGTTGAGAGTGGAGAGTTGACAGTGGACAGTTGACAGTTGACAGTTGACAGTTGACAGTTGACAGTTGACAGTTGGAGACGTACCTTATTGGAAATATTCGTAACTTAATACCCCACTGATTACTGATTACTGATTACTGATTACTGATTACTGATTACTGATTACTGATTACTGATTACTGATTACTGATAACTGATAACTGATTACTGATTTCTGATTTCTGATTACTGACACTGATTACCGATCACTGATTACCGATCACTGATTACCGATCACTGATTACCGATCACTGATTACTGATCACTGATTACCGATCACTGATTACTGATTACTGATTACTGATTACTGACACTGATTACCGATCACTGATTACCGATCACTGATTACTGATCACTGATTACCGATCACTGATTACCGATTACTGATAACTGATTACTGATTACCGAACACCGATTACCCAATACACGCTGTATATTTATGATTTGTCCATTCGTAGTTCTAAACTTCTAATTCGTTATTCTCTTTCACATGGGCCGTACAAACGATAAACCGCTAAAAGAAGCGATAGAACAAATGCTTCACGTCTACAAACTGAGGCGGAAGTTTGATGAAACGGCATTAATTGTAGCCTGGCCGGAGATGATGGGCACGGCTGTGGCAAATCGCACGAAGGATATTTTTATCCGGGACCGGAAATTATTCATTCGACTCGAATCCGCTGTGATAAAAAACGACCTGATGATGATGAGGTCTAATATTATTGAGAAGATGAATGAGATGGCAGGAAGCAGTGTTATTGATGAGATTATCTTTTTATGAGGACTGAAGTCGGAGGTGGATCTTGAAAGCAAAAGGCCTTTTATGGGTCTAGACCTGATCACCGATTACTAATTACCGATACTGGCCACTAATTACTTACTCCTCCCCAATCCATTCTTCAGCAACAGATAATACAAAACTGTCATAAAGCATGCAATAGAGAAAGCTTTAAGAACGAAGAGTCCGTCGAGTTTTGTGTCCCACCCGCCTGCATATGAAATTGCACCGGGTACAATCAGCATCACGATAAAAAAAATCAGGAATCGGGTTTGATAGATCTTCATAAGGTCGAAAATACAAATCGCCCTGGAGTAAATTGATTATTCCAGGGCGATTCAACTGGTAATGTTTAGAAACGCTCGAATGCAGTAAAGAAAAAGCTTCCTTCGATCTCTGCGTTCTCATCAGAATCAGATCCGTGAACAGCATTGGCGTCGATTGACTTCGCATACTTGTTACGGATAGTTCCGGGCTCTGCTTTTGAAGGATCAGTAGCGCCAATTAACTTACGGAAATCTTCAACCGCATTGTCTTTTTCAAGAATTGCAGCTACTATTGGCCCTGAAGACATGAAGCTAACCAGATCTTTAAAGAAAGGACGCTCTCTGTGGATACCATAAAATTGACCTGCAATATCTTCGCTTAAGCGTGTGTATTTCAAAGCTATCACCTTGAAACCCCCTTTGATAATATCATCTAAAATAGCTCCGGTGTGGCCATTGGCTACAGCATCGGGCTTAATCATTGTAAAAGTTCTGTTCGTTGCCATGTTGGTATTTCAAATTTGGTGCAAAAGTACGGCTAATAAATCAAAGGGTAAAGGATTTTCAAAAAATGACATCCTGTGAATCAGTAATTTTGATAGCTTTGCATTTCTTTTTATTTACATGTCAGATTTAGCGCCCCTTAAAGAGTTACTGGTTGAGCCAAAGCACATTGTGATCACAACACATCACAAGCCTGATGGCGATGCTATGGGGTCGTCGCTTGGATTATTCAACTACCTGATCCAAAAGGGCCATCATGTACGTGTGATTACTCCGACTGACTATCCATTTTTTCTACAATGGCTGCCGAATAACCCGGAGGTTATCATTTATACTGAAAAACCGGAGGAGTCGAAAGAGTTGGTCGCCAATGCTGACATAATATTTTGTCTGGACTTTAATGCCTTATCACGGATTAACGAATTAGGTGAATTTGTACGTGAAGCAAAAGGCAAAAAAGTAATGATCGATCATCATCTGGAACCCGAGGGTTTTGATGATTTTCGTCACTGGACAATAAACGCCTGCGCAACTGCGCAACTGATTTACGATTTTATCGTGACGGTTATGGGTGAGAAACATTTAATCAACAAGGATGTTGCCACATGTCTCTATACAGGCATCATGACCGATTCAGGTTCGTTCCGCTTTCCGACAACTACTTCAGAAGTTCACCATATTGTAGCTGATCTTATCGACCATGGTGCTGAAAACTCAAAAATTCATCAGCTTGTTTATGATAATTTTGCTGAGAACCGGCTTCGTTTCCTGGGCCATGTGCTTTTAAATAAACTTGAAGTTTTTCCAGAATACAACGCTGCCATTATAGTTATACATAAAGAAGAGCTGGAAAAATTCGAAATCACTACCGGCGACACTGAAGGAATTGTGAACTACGCCCTTTCAATTAACGGAATCCGGCTGGCGGCTTTAATTATTGAACGCAAAGACAAAGTTAAATTGTCACTTCGCTCGACCGGTGAATTTCCCGCGAATGAGATCTGTAAAAAATATTTTAATGGCGGCGGTCATAGAAATGCAGCAGGTGGCGCATCCGATGATCCCATTGATGTTGTAAGAGAAAAATTTAACGCTATCTTACCCGAGTATAAAGCATTATTAATACAATAATATATCCGCTGCAAGCAGCAATTAAAACCAGAAATAATCAATAACGAATAAAAAGACAATGAAGAAATTAGTAATCGTGTTAGGTATTGCAGTAACAGCATTTACCGGATGTAACAAGTTTGAAAAGGGTGAAGGGGATATGATGTACAAGATCCACACCGACAAAGATGGTGAAACCATCAAAGAGGGTGATTTTGTGGCATTTAAAGCAATTGAAAAAACTGAAGGTGATTCTGTTTTATACAGTTCTTACGATTACGATCGTCCTTCTTTGCTTGTGAAGGAAAAATCTGTATTCAAGGGCGACCTTTTCGCTGCATTAGGACTTCTTAGCGAAGGCGACAGCGCAACCTTTAAAATCAATATTGATTCAATGGTGATGAAGATGGGCCGTCCGCAGCCAGCTGATACTACAGCAAAATACCTGGTCTATACTATCAAGATTGATAAAGTTATCCCGAAAGGAAAGCTCACTGACAGCTTATTCCGTGGCAAGATCGACGAGTTTCTGAAAGCTGAAATGGATCTGGCTAAATCTGGTGAGACTGCGAAAATCAAAAGCTATGTTGCTTCTAAAAGCCTTAAACCAACAGTTACACCATCTGGATTGAACTATGTAATTTCCAAGGAAGGAAGCGGTCCTAAAGCAAACCCTGGCGATACCATCATGGTGCATTACACCGGATCATTCCTTAGCGGAAAAGTGTTTGACAGCAGTCTGCCTGATGTAGCTAAAAAGAACGGAACATTCAATCCTGGCCGCAAGTATGAGCCTCTAAAAATGCCTGTAGGTATGCAGGGTTCTATTCCTGGATTTGAAGAAGCCTTATTCCTGCTTCCAAAAGGTGCAAAAGCCACAGTCGTTCTTCCATCAAGCTTAGCTTATGGAGAACAAGGAAACCAGGGAATTCCGCCATTCACACCGCTGGTATTTGAACTGGAAATGATCAATATCATCCCTGCCAAAGCAGGATCGGTTGTAGCTCCGCCGCCGCCACCGGTAGCGCCGAGATAAGTTGCGATAATCTTAATAAAATAAGCCCTCTCGAAAATCGAGAGGGCTTTTTTATTAAAGGTGGTTTTAAAACCGGGATTGACCAGCAGTTAAGGCTGGACTTTGGAACCGTCAATCACTTCACGGTAATATTCCTCGTAAATTGGTAAGATAAGACCTAAATCGAATTCATGCGCCCGTTTTAAAGCGCCTTCCTTGAACTGAGCCAGACGCTCATCATCTTTCAGGATGTAAATGGAATGCTCTGCCATCGCGTCTATATCGCCAACATTATCCATATAGCCGGTAACGCCGTTTACATTCAATTCCGGCAATCCACCAGCGTTAGAAGTGATAACTGGCACTTTGCAGGCCATAGCTTCCAGCGCCGCCAGACCAAAGCTCTCTGATTCAGAAGGCATTATGAACAAGTCGGAGACGGAAAGAATCTCTTCAACCGCATCCTGCTTGCCAAGGAAGCGGACGTTTTCTGAGATCTCGAGATCACGGCATAACTGCTCACAATAAACCCTGTCAGGTCCGTCGCCCACCATTAATAATTTGGAAGGTATTTCCTGCTGGATCTTTTTGAAAATATGGATGACGTCCTGTGTTCTCTTTACCTTTCTAAAATTCGAAGTATGGATAATGATACGCTCGTTGTTTGGAGCTATTGCTATTTTAAAATGGTCCTTCGCCTTCAGGCTGAACCTGCTCATATCAATAAAGTTTGGGATAACTTTAATATCCTTACATATATCGAAATGCTTGTAGGTATCTTCTTTCAGATTCTCGGAAACAGCTGTTACACCGTCAGATTGATTAATAGAAAAAGTAACTACTGGCTTGTATGTTGGATCTTTTCCTACAAGCGTTATATCAGTTCCGTGCAAGGTTGTAACAACAGGAACGTGAATTCCGTAAGTAGCAAGGATCTGCTTCGCCATAAAGGCCGCAGAAGCGTGAGGGATTGCGTAATGCACATGCAGCAAATCCAGCTTTTCAAATCTCACCACATCTACCAGCTTACTAGCCAGGGCCAGCTCATAGGGCGGATAGTCAAAGAGCGGATAGTTAGATACCGAAACCTCGTGATAAAAGAGGTTAGCAGAGAAAAAATCGAGACGCGCGGGTTGTCTGTATGTTATGAAGTGAACCTGATGCCCATTATCTGCAAGCGCTTTACCTAACTCGGTAGCCACAACCCCGCTGCCTCCAAAGGTGGGGTAACATACAATTCCTATCTTCATTTCCGTATAAGTCTTTGCATTGAGATATGTTTTCGGCTGGTTAGTAATTCTATGGAAAACAAATTTCAGTGATGCAAAGTAAATTGATTAAAAGGATATAAATGTTATTCTTTTGTAAGAATACCGGGAGGGAGGATAAAGGGTTAACTATTGCTTGTTCTTAGCGATAGCTTCATAGATCACATCCTGGATCCTCCCACGAATATTCATCTGGATTAGTTTGTCGGACCGGTTTGGATGTACCCTGTTGGAAAGAAATATGTAAATAAGATTATATTTCGGATCTACCCAGACACAAGTCCCTGTAAATCCAGTATGCCCATAAGTTTGGGGAGAGGCTAATTTTGATGGGAATCCTGATTTACTATTAGGGTCCCAGCGATCAAACCCAAGACCTCGTCTGCTAAGGGGTGATTGTTTTGTCGTAAATAAATCCACTGTCTCTGGCTTAAAATAATTTTTACCATTATAATTGCCACGATTGATCAGCATTTGAAACAGAACTCCCAGATCACCCGCATTTGAAAATAAGCCTGCATGGCCCGAAACCCCTCCTGCCAGGGCTGCTCCTTCATCATGAACATATCCCCTCAGTAAACTTTTCCGAAAGACAACATCATTCTCGGTTGGGATGATCTGACCCACAGTAAAACGATTCAATGGATTAAAACCTGTGTGCAACATTCCCAAAGGCTGGTAAAAATGCTCCTGAACATAATTCTCAAGTTTCTGCCCAGATTGTCTTTCAACAATTTCTTTAAGGATATACATGCTTAGGTCGCTGTAAGCATATTTTCCCTGGTCGGAAATGGGTGAATTAAGCATCCCCGGCCACATAACTTCCCTGAAATACCCTTTACGAAGAAAATAATTATCAGAAACCTTAGTTGGATATGCCGAGCTAGAATCTCTGCTATAATCCCTGGGTGACATCCTCAAATGAAATGGAATTTGTGGTACTAATCCAGCCTCATGCAGCAAAAGGTCCCGTACACGTATACGGTTCTTGTTCGTATTTCGTGCCTCGGTGAGGTATAGACCGACGTTGGCGTCAAGATCTAACTTCCCCAATTCATAAAGGCGCATTGCTGCAAGAGTGGTTGCAGAGATTTTGGTTAGCGAAGCAAGATCATAAATATCTGATGTTTGTGTAGGAGTTCGATCGGAGTAGGTATGCGTGCCATAGGCTTTATCAAAGACCACCCGGGCATCCTTTATGACCATTATTGTAATACTCGGGGCAGCTTTCTTTCTTATTGCTTCGTTGGCTATTTTGTCGATTTGCTTAAGAACGGTACTGTTTACCCCGGCCTCCTCGGGCTGTGAACTTTTCAATCTTGCAGCTTCTGGTTCAGGCCCTCTTCCATCCAGCGCCTGATCGTTATTTACTGGACTAGTTTCGGAGCTTTTAAAAGGCTGAACACAAGATGAACCAAATAATAGGATCAACAGGCTAACCTTGAAAAGAAATAGAATGGTCTTCATTTCCTGGAGTAAACCCCTTCACCATTAACAAAGGTTTTAAGGACCTTCACGTTGAAAAGTTTTTCGGCGTTTGTCTTCATAATATCCTCATCGAGGATTACAAAATCTGCAAACTTTCCTTTTTCAATGCTGCCCTTTTCCTTTTCTTCAAAATTTCCTTTTGCTGCCCAAATGGTCATTCCACGCAAAGCTTCCTCCCGGCTGAGAGCATTTTCAACCTGATAGCCTTTTGCAGGAAATCCCTTCATGTCTTTCCTAACTACCGCAGCATAAAACGTATACATCGGGTTAATATCCTCCACGGGGAAATCCGTCCCTAAAACGATCCAACCGTTCTGATCAAGCAATTGCTTAAATGCATAGGCACCTTTTACTCGGTCCGGGCCCAACCTATCGCCTGCCCAATACATATCTGATGTGGCATGAGTAGTTTGCACTGACGGAATAATATTATTCTCGCCGAAAAGCTTAAAATCTGCCTGATCTATAACCTGTGCGTGTTCGATCCTCCAACGGCGGTCGTTCTTTCCTTTTAGAACTTTTGCATAGACCTTCAATATTTCACGGTTGGCAGAATCTCCAATAGCGTGTGTATTCATTTGGAAACCCTGATCAGCTATTTTTTGAGCTATCTCTGCATAGTGTTGTTTATCACTTAAAAGAAATCCTGAAGAATTCGGCTTATCACTGTAAGGTTGCAGTAGGCGGGCCCCACGAGATCCGAGTGCACCATCAGCATAAACCTTAAATGAACTGACATTTAACCGTTCAGATTTAAAGGCTCCATTCTTGAACAAATAATCAAAATTCGCTTCATTATCATGCAGCATCCCATATATGCGCATTTTTAGCTGGTCCGATTTCTGCAATGTGTCGATTACCGGGATAAGCCGGTGATCAATGCCGCAATCTGTGACGGTTGTCAAACCGACTGCGAAACAGTTTTTCTGGGCATCCAGAAGTGATTCCTCCACTTGCTTTTGATTTGGATCAGGTATTTTAGAATAAACTAATCCTACTGCATTATCGACCAGTATCCCTGTCAGTTTCCCTCCAATAGTTTCCACCTCACCTCCGCTCACGAGTTGTCCGGGTTTAATACCGGCCAAATCTAATGCTGCCTTATTCGCTATCGCAGCATGGCCGTCTACACGTGATAAAATTACAGGTGTGGTAGGGAAAAGCTCGTTAAGTCTTTCGTTATCCGGAAACTCCTTAACTTTCCAATCATTTTGATCCCACCCTCTCCCAACGATCCATTCACTCTTATTATTCTTTGCAAAATCCTGGAGTTTAACTAAAATATCTTCCCAGCTTTTTGTACCTGTAAGGTCCGCATTTTGCAGCCCGCTCCCGTAATTATAGAAATGAGCATGCCCATCGATAAATCCGGGATATACCGCTTTACCTTCAGCATCAATCTTTTCCCCAGAATACTTCTTTAGCAACTCAGCTGAAGTTCCTACTTCTATGATCTTCCCGTCCTTGATCGCGAAAGCTTCGGCAACGGAAAAGCTATCGTCAACGGTATAGACCAGCGCATTGTGAACAATCAGATCAGCTTTCTGCTGAGATGCACAAGAAAACAACAAGGGAAGCAGAATAAATATTAAAGCTTTTTTCATAGGGACGGGACAATAGACTGTTATAAAATGTAAATATAGATTAGAAAAACAGAAAATCGGAAGTAGTTAATTCAAAGCTTATTATTTATATTTATTACCATGTTTTTTGCTTAGGCAGTAACATTTAAACGAATAACCAATCTAATATTGCGTCAAAAAATAATTTATTAACTAATTATGATTAAACAGAAAATAAAATCCGGGGTTAAATGCTTTGTTTTATTCCTGATTGTAGCAATTATAGGTATTCTAAGCTATGTAAGTTTTGCGCTTCCTGATGTAGGAGAACCAGAAGATATAAAAGTTGAAATCACCCCAACGCGAATTGAACGGGGATCATACCTCGCGAACAGTGTGGCAAGTTGCACTGATTGTCATTCAGAAAGAGATTGGAATAAATTTGCAGGTCCGCTGGTGGAGGGTTCTATTGGCAAAGGTGGCGAGGAATTTAATCAGGAATTTGGATTTCCCGGAAAATTCTATGCTAAAAACATAACTCCGTTTGCATTGAAGAATTGGACTGACGGTGAGATATTACGAGCTGTTGCCGCAGGTGTAAATAAAGACGGTAAAGCTTTATTCCCTTTGATGCCGCATCCAAATTTCGGTAAGCTGGACCGTGAAGATCTGTATTCTATCATCGCTTACTTGAGAACCCTTGTCCCAATAGAAAATGTGGTACCTGAATCGGATCCGGATTTCCCGATGAATTTCATTATAAATACCATCCCTCAGAAACCAGCATTTACGAAAATTCCTGACCCGGCAGACCAGGTTAAGTATGGTGCTTATATGTTCACGGCAGCATCGTGCGGAGACTGTCATACAAAAAAGATAGATGGGACACCCGTTGAAGGAATGCACTTAGCAGGAGGTTTTGAATTTCAAATGCCTCGTGGCGGAACAGCCCGCTCAGCCAACATCACACCGGATAAAGAAACCGGCATTGGAAGCTGGACCGAAGAAGCTTTCGTGCAACGGTTTAAAATATACTCTGACAGTGCTTACAAACCTATAGAAGTTAAGGATGGAGAGTTCAATACTATAATGCCCTGGACCCGTTATACAACAATGAAAACTGAGGATCTGAAAGCAATCTATGCTTATTTGAGAACTGTAAAACCAGTAAAAAACCAGGTTACAAAGTTTAGTGGGGAGTGATAATTGTTGAAAATCCCTGTCCAGTTACACCGTACGAAAGATTAAAACACCTTATCTTTAGACTTTGAAAAAATGTAAGCAATTGGTGATTGAGAAATCGGGGCCTGGCCTACATCAATATGCTTAGTTTTCATTGATCAATCATAAAGAAAAGGAACAGTTTGTCTGATATTATACAGCTTTTACCTGATTCAGTAGCGAATCAGATCGCTGCCGGAGAAGTAGTTCAAAGACCAGCGTCGGCTTTGAAGGAGCTGATTGAAAATGCAATTGATTCGGGTGCTGATAAGATACAGATCATCATCAAAGATGCCGGCAAATCTCTCATCCAGGTAATTGACAATGGTTGTGGGATGAGCATGACTGATGCACGCATGTGCTTCGAACGACACGCAACTTCAAAGATCCGTAAGGCAGAAGACCTCTTTGCTATCAGGACAATGGGATTCCGGGGTGAAGCAATGGCGTCGATCGCTGCTATTGCACAAGTAGAACTGAAAAGCCGGCGGTATGAAGATGAGCTTGGAACCTGCATAAGAATAGAAGGATCCGAGATCATTAGCCAGGAGCCTGTCTCTGCTATGCCTGGAACCAGTATAAGTGTCAAAAATTTATTTTATAATACACCAGCCAGGAGGAATTTCCTGAAAGGAAATCCCGTGGAAATGCGCCATATTAACGACGAGTTTCAGCGCGTCGCATTAGCAAATCCTGAAGTGTTCTTTACTCTTCACCACGATGGTAACGAAGTCTATCATTTACCTGCAGGAAGTTTAAAACAACGTCTGATTCATCTGTTTGGAAATGCTTATAACCAGAAGCTGGTGCCCGTTGAGGAGACCACGAGCATTATAGGATTAAAGGGGTACATTGGTAAACCCGAATTCGCGAAGAAAACACGCGGAGAACAATTCTTCTTCGTCAATAACCGGTATATCCGAGATCCCTACCTTAACCACGCCGTGCTCAATGCATATGAGGAAGTTTTATCACCCGACAGTTTTCCCCTATATGTACTTTTCATTGATATAGATCCTTCCAAAATAGATATCAATGTTCATCCTACAAAAACAGAAATTAAATACCAGGATGAGAAGGCTATTTATGCAATTATTCGTTCTGCTGTAAAGCGTTCATTAGGCAAATATAATATCAGTCCAACCCTGGATTTTAATCAGGAGACTGGGTTTAGTCAAATGATCACACAAAAAGCACATGAGGATATCATTCCGCCGCAGATTGCCTTTAATCCTGATTTTAACCCCTTCACGGCAGCGAAAAACGAACGGGAGTTACCCTTTCTAAGAAATTCAGGAGAGGAACGAAAAAGCGTCACCAAAAATTGGGGATCTTTATATGAGATCGTTCAGCCTGATCCAAAACAGAAGACCTTTGAACTTCCGGGAAATCGTAACATTGAAATTGGCGATCAGAATATCCAAGCGACAAGCAAACAAATATTTCAACTGCATAATCGTTTTATTATATCTCAGATCAAATCTGGATTTATGCTGATAGACCAGCAGTCGGCGCACGAACGCATTCTTTATGAACGCTTTGCACAGCAACTGGAAAGCAGGCAGGGCGCCAGCCAGCAGAGCTTATTTCCGCAGACGGTAACTTTAAATGGATCAGACTTTGAACTGGTGAAAGATCTTTTACCCGATATACAGTCGCTAGGATTCCAGATCAGGGAGTTTGGCAAAAATACGCTGATCATTGAAGGTATTCCCGCCGATATCGGGCCCAATATTAGTGAACTGGCGATGCTGGAACACCTGATTGAAGGTTTCAAAAATAATCAGAGTGCATTAAAGTTAAATAAGCGGGACAGTCTTGCCCGTGCATTGGCCAGGAACACATCGATAAAATCAGGTGTTGCACTTTCTTCTGACGAAATGAACACGCTGATTGACGAACTTTTTGCATGTGAAATGCCAAATATATCACTTAGCGGACGGCCCATAATAAGTACATTTACACTAGAAGAATTAATACAAAGATTTGAGAAATAGCCTGAAGCTGAGTTATGAATCCATTAGCTAATATCCCGCCGGTCGTCAAAAACCTGCTTATAATAAACGTCATCTTCTATATCGCTATGATGATGTTTGGTGCCCAGGGTATGACCACACTGCTTGGAGTGCACTATTTTGACAGCCCCGACTTTCGAATCTGGCAAGTGGTGACGTATATGTTTATGCATAGTTACGAATCGCTGTTTCACATTATGTTCAACATGTTCGCACTGTACTCCTTTGGAACTGCTCTGGAGTATGTAATGGGTTCGAAACGGTTCCTGAACTTCTACCTTCTTACGGGCCTTGGTGCGCTTGCTTTACAGATGGTTGTGCAGGCTTTTGAGGTTTATAGCATTACCGGCAGTATTGTCAATGACGGATCTTTCATAATCGATAGTGCAAAAAGAACGATCAGTTTCCCTGACTCAATGGACCCTCAGCAGGCAACCAAACTTTTGGGGATATACCTCTCGTCTATGGTTGGCGCATCGGGAGCAGTATTTGGCCTACTGATTGCTTTTGTTATGCTTTTCCCGAACGTTGAGTTAATGATCATGTTTATTCCGGTTCCTGTTAAAGCTAAATACATTGTTCCAGCGTATATATTATTGGAGCTTTTCCTGGGGGTAAAGCAAATCGAAGGCGACTCAGTAGCGCACTACGCGCATTTGGGGGGAGCTTTATTTGGTTTTATCTTAGTAAAATTATGGGGCCTGCGCCGCAACGATCGTTTTTATGAATAGATCCGTATTTAATGAACTATATTACAAAGTATTCCAATCGGGAAGCCCTCTGTATCTTTTTATTGGGCTGAATGTTATTATTTTCCTGGCCATTAATCTGCTGGCGGTCGGCGAGTTCTTAACTAATGGAAGCGGGTCAGCAGCAAACTGGCTGCAATTACAGCTTTCAATGCCCGCAACATTTGAATTGCTGCTTTATAAATTCTGGACGATTATTACTTACATGTTTACGCAAAGTGGATTTTTCCATTTGCTATTCAATATGCTTTGGCTTTACTGGTTGGGCATTATCTTTCTGGATTTTCTTAACAAGCGGCAATTCATCTTCACCTATCTCGCAGGCGGTATTATGGGGGCCATATTCTATCTGCTTGCCTACAATTTTATACCTGTATTTAGCGGAGCGGCTGAGCGATCAATCCTTCTGGGATCATCAGCCAGCGTAATGGCGGTTGTATTTGCGGCAGCAACACTTGTCCCGGATTTTACCATCCGATTACTGTTCTTAGGGGGTGTAAAATTAAAATACCTTGCGCTAGCATACTTTGTGCTTAACATCATCGGTATTAGCTCCCAGGATGCAGGAGGCAGCATTGCTCATATCGGCGGTGCTTTTATGGGTTTCATTTATATTCGGCAATTAAAGGGCGGCAGAGATCTTAGCAATGTGCTTAAGCGCAGGAGCAAGCTTAAGGTTGTGAAAAATAAAAACACGCCGCCAGCACCAGCCAACATGCCAAATCAGGAAATTATTGATGGTATCCTAGATAAGATTTCCCAGTCCGGTTATGATAGTTTAACAAAATTGGAGAAGGAGCAATTATTTAAAGCAAGCAAAAAATAATGCGCAAAATAAAGAAGCGACCAGGCCTGAACGTATTTAACAAACTCATACTTGCTGCAAATATTGTAGCTGTGATTTGCCTGCTGATCGCATACCTTTCGTCGTATATCAATCCCAATACCTTTTGGCCGGTGGCATTTTTCGGCCTCGCGTATCCGGCGATTTTACTGGTAAATATTCTTTTCATTATTTATTGGCTCGTAAGTCGCCCGATGTATGCCCTCCTTTCATTCATGAGTATTGTTATCGGATGGAATGTTTTGACGAATTACATTGGCTTCCGCGAAAGTTCTGCCATCATGGTACCGAAGTCGTCGCAAAGCTTTATTCGCGTTTTAACGTACAACGTTCACAACTTCAAGCAATTCGGCGACAAGAACGATAAATTCACTAAGGACCAGATCCTGGATATTATCCGGAAAGAGCAGCCTGACGTGCTGTGCTTTCAGGAATTCTTTACCCGACAACGTGGCGAATACAATTTCAAGAAGCTTATACCTGAGATTTTACAAAGCAGACATTTTTTTTTCAAACCAACCATCGATAATGGCTATGAAGCAATAGGCACAGCCATATTCTCTAAATATCCAATCGTAAATACCGGAAAAGTTCTGTTTTCAAAAACCATGACGGGCAATGAAGCGGTTTATGCAGATATACGAGTTGGAGAAAATATTATACGGGTTTACAATGTGCACTTTCAATCCATAAGTTTCCAGCCGGAAGATTATCAGTATCTGAAAAAGGTAAAAAAGGATATTGACACGGATGTTGAATCTTCCGTCAAGATTGGAAGCCGTTTAAAACACGCTTTTATAAAACGCGCTAATCAGGTAAAATTACTTCGTTCACATGCCGACAGCTGTAAAACGCCATTCGTAATTGCAGGTGACTTCAACGACACCCCGATATCATATACTGCACGAACTATTTTCAAAGGCTTACAAAACGGATTCGACAAAAAGGGCAGCGGATTCGGAATAACCTACAATGGCGCATTCCCAAACTTCCAAATTGATTATATCGTCGCATCCCCCGAATTTACAGTCAAGAACTACTTGATCGTAAAGAAAAAATTATCTGATCACTATCCGGTCAGAACTGATTTGGAATTAAAATAAGCCATCAGTATCTCAAAAATCGATTTTCAATATTTAAGTTTGCACCATGGATAGCAATCTGGTCATTTATAATACCCTCACACGAACTAAAGAAAAGTTCGAGCCCGTAAACCCGCCCTTAGTTGGCTTGTATGTTTGCGGGCCAACCGTTTATAGTGATGTCCATTTGGGTAATTGCCGGACCTTTGTTTCGTTTGACCTAATCTACCGCTACCTGATGCATTCGGGCTATAAAGTTCGTTATGTAAGAAACATTACCGATGCCGGTCACCTTGAGGGTGATATGGATGAGGGTGATGATAAATTTGCTAAGAAAGCGAAACTTGAGCAGTTGGAACCCATGGAAATTGTACAAAAATACACCATCGGTTTTCATGATGTGATGCGGCTTTTCAATTCTTTACCTCCGGGAATTGAACCCACCGCTACTGGTCATATCATCGAGCAGATTGAGATGATAAAACAAATTCTTGCAAATGGATACGCTTACGAAGTAAACGGCACGGTTTATTTTGATGTCGAGAAATATTGCAAAGAATATAATTATACAATTCTGACTAACAGGCAACTTGATGATCTGCTTGAAAACACCCGTGAACTTGGCGGGCAGAATGAGAAACGCGGCAGGCTGGATTTTGCCCTTTGGATTAAAGCTAAACCCGAACATATTATGAGATGGCCTTCGCCCTGGGGAGTTGGCTTCCCGGGATGGCATATCGAATGTTCTGCAATGAGCAGTAAATATCTTGGTGATAGCTTCGATATCCACGGCGGAGGAATGGATCTGGCAGCTACGCACCACACGAATGAAATTGCACAGTCTCAAGCCTGTAATCATGTACAGCCGGCAAAATATTGGATGCATACAAACATGCTTACCGTAAATGGTGCCAGAATGTCGAAATCGAAAGGCAACGGCTTTTTACCAGGCGAGTTATTTTCCGGCAACCACGAGTTGCTCAGCCGCGGATTCTCGCCAATGTCGGTCAGGTTCTTTATGCTTCAGGCTCACTACAGGAGTACTTTGGATTTTTCCAATGAAGCTCTTGAGGCATCTGATAAGGGTTTTAAGCGGCTTATGAATGCATATGGGCTTCTGGATAAATTGATTCCGTCAAGCCATTCGAGTATTGAGATCGGTGAGCTTTCTAAACGTTGTTATGCTGCTATGGATGACGATTTCAACAGTCCGGTACTTATTGCAGAACTATTTGAAGCCGTCCATTTAATTAATAGCATTTATGATGGTAAAGCTTCGGCAACAAGCTCTGACATTGATGGCCTGAAAAAACTGATGAATGATTTTGTGCTGGACGTGCTTGGCTTAAAAGAGGAAAATCACCAGACGGATGATCTGGGCAAGCTCATGGATTTTATTATCGGCCTGCGCTCTGAAGCTAAGTCAAATAAGGACTACACTACATCTGATAAGATCCGGATTGGTTTGAATTCTCTTGGAATTCAATTAAAGGATAATAAGGAGAACGTGACGACCTGGAATAAAATTTAGGTGAAAGAGGAAGGATGAAAGGTGAAATATCTCCTTTCACCTTTCATTTACTTAATGCTATCATAATAAAGAACCACCTTTGCCAGATCTGTGTCGTCCTTAACATTAAGTTTATTATCCTGAATATATGACTCAAGCTTGTCGGAGTTTGGCAGGGCCGCTAGTAATGCTTTTTTGTCTTTCTTGAATTTTATCAACTGTCCGTTAACCACTACATAATAGGCAGGGGTTTCTACAATGGATTTGACTGCAGTTGAAGAGTTATACGCTCGGTGTTCCACGATATTCTTTTTGGGATCTTTTAATAGTATTGTACCTCCATCATAAAGTACCTCATAAAAATATTTGTCAGAATTATTATCAGTAGCTTTAAAACCGCTTCTGAATATTCTAAAAGCATTGTTGTTGCCTATAATTTTAAACTCAGCGATCGGGTCGGCAAAACCGAGACTTTTCCCGGATTTATCCTGGAAGATCAATTCCCCGGTAACTTGATCATATTTTAAAGACATATCCTTGTAGCTGGATCCTGAAGCCATTTTTACAATTCCCAGCGACCAATTATCCAACAGATATGGGCTGCCTTTTACATCAGTATAAGTTTTTTCGAGAACCGTCTTTGCTCTGAAATCTTCAGTATACTGTGCAGACGCGAAATTTATATTTGTCGCGAAGAGGAAACAGAAAATAATGGACGAATAAAATAATTTTAACATCGAATTTTGTTTAAAAAGGTAAGTAGATAAATATACACCCACAAAGACTTAAACCCAAAAGATGACGTAATATTATGGCATCATTAATGTCTATGAGAATAAAATTTTGGAATAAATGAAATCGTTCAATATTATAATTACCCTGGCGGTTATAATTACTACCAATTGTTTTGGACAAACCACTAATGGCAAGGTCAGCTCACTGGTGGCGGCAGAGAATTATTTTGCAGCAATAGTAAAGGAAGAAGGCCTGCGCGAAGGGTTTCTTAAAGTATCAGATAGAGAAACAGTCGTCTTCAGACCCAGTCCTGTAAAAGCCGAAGAGTTCTACGATAAAAAACAGATCGACCCGGGAGTACTTAGCTGGGAACCTGCTTTTGCCAGAATTTCCAGAAGTGGTACCTGGGGATTTACCACAGGGCCATATGTGTATACGACCAATACTGATGGGTCAAAATCATACGGGCAATATTTCTCAGTCTGGCGTGCTAATAACAAAGGCGTGTGGAAACTTGCACTGGACATTGGAACCCCACATTCCAAACCTTCCAAAGAGCCAAATCTCGATTTCACTGACCCGGAGAATGTGAGATTTTTCCGTCAAATTTCACCAACCAGGTTAAAACAGCGTGAGGATATGATTATGGCATCCGATAAACTCCTCGCAAGTGCCCTTAAAAAAAGCACTGTCCTGGGCTATGATACCTTCCTTGGCGATGATGCCCGTCTAATTTTCCCGGGTGTCGAACCGATCGTTGGAAAAGAAAATATCACCAAGTTTTTGATAGAAAAAAACGTAAATATTTTTAGTGAGCCAATTGATGCCGACCGCTCTATTGGAAGTGACCTCGCTTATAGCTATGGGTCTGCGCAGGTTACCCAGAATGATAAAACTTCTAAATATAACTATGTAAGAGTGTGGGAGTCGCAGGAAGGATTTAAATGGAATATTATATTGGAGTTATTTTCACCGGCTGAATGAAACTAAGTTTTAAGTCGTAGGTTGTAAGTCTCTTTCATTGCGCCAGAAGTGTTACATTAGTACATCTCAATTCTCAACTTACAATTTGAAACTCCTATGAGCAGCCCCAAAAACTACCGAAACCTCCTTGAAGCCGTCGACGGATTACGCAGCAGAGGATACGATTACGATTTTAACTATGAGAATGCCTGCCTTTTCTGCGATAAGATTGGCGAGAAATTTACTGCCAGCGATCTTAAAATAACCGAATATTACCGCTTCGAGGGAATGAGCGATCCGGAAGATAACTCAGTCATCTATGCAATTGAAAGCAAGGATGGGCACAAGGGTATTATGATCGATGCGTACGGTCCTTATGCCGACGAACATAAAAACGCTTTTATTTCGAATATAGAAGTCGTAGAAAACTAATGGAGTTTTGATATGCGTTTGCACACCGCCTATCGCATCCTAAGCTTATCCGGTCTTTATTCGGGCGTAAGGTAACACACACTACGTATAACTAAAGAAGGTTACTAATAAGCTTTTCTGTACTTATCCCTTCAGCTTCAGCTTTATAATTACGGACTATCCTGTGCCGTAGAATGGACTCTGCAACTGCCTTTACATCCTCTTTGTCCGGGGAATATTTACCAGTGATCGCTGCATGACATTTTGCACCAAGAACCAGGAACTGAGACGCTCTGGGACCTGCGCCCCAGCTTAAAAACTTATTTACATCATCGGTAGCTGAGCTTGTTCCGGGCCGTGTTTTTGCAGCTAGCGAGACCGCGTATTCAAGGACATGATCAGTGATTGGGATATTCCTCACCAATTGCTGGAAATAGCTTATCTCCGACGAATTCAATACTTTCTTCAATGATACATCACGGTTTGCTGTCGTATTTTTGACAACCTGTAACTCCTGCTCAAATGTAGGATATGTTAGCGATACATTAAACATAAAACGGTCCAGTTGTGCCTCAGGCAGGGGATATGTTCCTTCCTGTTCAATTGGGTTTTGTGTTGCGAGGACGAAAAATGGCTGTGGAAGTTTATGAGTTTTACCGCCTACAGTTACTACTTTCTCCTGCATGGCTTCAAGTAAAGCTGCCTGCGTTTTAGGTGGTGTACGGTTTATCTCATCAGCAAGAATAATGTTTGAAAACACCGGGCCTTTAATAAATTTGAAAGACCTGTCTTCACCGAGTATCTCAGATCCGATAATGTCTGATGGCATCAGATCGGGTGTAAACTGAATTCGATTGTAGCTTAAATCAAGCACCTGGGCAACTGTTTGCACCAGGAGTGTCTTTGCCAACCCCGGCACACCTACAAGCAGGCAGTGTCCATTGCTAAATATCGAAATTAGTACTGACTTAACAACCTCGTCCTGTCCGACAATAACCTGTGCGATTTCGTCTCTGATTTCTTTATAGGAACTATGTAATGCATCTACGGCTTCTACATCGGTTGCGTAAGTCTTCATTCTGTCAATTTTGAGCTGTGGTCCATGTGGATATTTCGGGGCAGGTTTGAAACTCGGAATCTATTTTAATATATGTGATCTTTCTCCGCTTTTCGAACCACTCGCTTATTGTACGATTTGTTTTGTCTTCAAAAGCCACCTCTTTAATTTTCGGGAAATCCTGGTCAAGGTTTGCCTGATGCGGACCCGTTTTCGATTTTAGTAAAAGAAACCGATATCCTTGCCTTCCATCAGCGGCCGTAAATAATACGGGTTGAGAAATTGACCCGGCTTTCATTGTATCAATTGTCAGAAAAATTGCAGGATCCAGTTTATCTGTAGGTATAAAAGTTGTACGACTCTGAACATTTTCTGCGTTCAGCATCATTCCCCCATTATATTTTGTATCGTTATTGTCTGAATACAATGATGCAGCAGTACCGAAATCCACGGCCTTTTTAACTACACTATTGTAAACACTATCGATATGAACTTTAGCACGGTCGAGACTTGCCTGAACCGGTTCAGTTTTGATCAGGATATGACGTACGCGCACCTGCTCTCCACGTCGTTCGATTAATTGCAGAACATGGAACCCAAATTCAGTTTCAATAACCTGCGATAGTTCTCCAGGTTTTAATTTGAAAGCTGTCGCTGCAAATTCCTTTACCAAACTGCCCCTATCCATAAATCCAAGGTCGCCGCCTTCTGCTGCTGATCCCGGGTCTTGAGAATACAAACGGGCGAGCGTTGAAAAATCTTCACCACCCTTCACTCGAAGCCTCAAAGCTTCTGCTTTATCGCGAAAGGCTTCCTTCTCCAGTTTATTCATTTTTGGATACACAACAACTTCACCAATCTCAACCTCGGTATTGAAAAAGGGAAGACTGTCTTTAGGAATCGCATCAAAATAGCGCTTAACCTCCAATGGCGTTACAGCCACGTTTTCTGTGATCTTTGCCTGCATTTTGTTTGCAATAAGCATCTCCTTAATATCCGGCCTAATCTCATCTTTATATTGAATAAGCGAACGGTTCAGGAATTGCTCCAAGCGCTCCTGTCCACCAGCCCGGGCGATGCTGCTACGCAAACGGCGATCAATCTCATTATCTACATCATCTTCAGTAACGGCGATCGAGTCAATGATTGCCTGCTGACCAAGGATTTTCTGCGAAATTAATCCCTGCAGAATTTCACATCGCACATTTGGATTGTCCGGATTTCCCTGTGACAGGTATTGGGCATATTGCATATCAATTTCTGACTGCAAAATAATTGAGCTACCGATAACAGCTACAACTTTATCTAATGATTTTTTGGTACTCGGCGAGGTGGTTTGCGCGTCAACCTGCGCGAGGCTAATAAACAGTAATCCAACTATTATCCCTAAGGTCTTTCTCATTTCTAGTATTCTCATTCTCTTAAAGCAGAGTTATTCTGCGTATTTATTCGTTAGGTTGCCAGTTTTCCGTTGCCAGTTCAAAGTCTGAAAGACTAATCGATTAGCCTGAAAACTATTAACTGACAAGGTGCTGCCCTTGTTAACCCGTTCAAAAACAATAGCCAGCCCAGGGGACCAGCTCACGGATCAATTCCGCAAAATTATCAGATAATATTCATTAATCAATGATTTAAAAAAATAGGCCAATTTCCGGCGTATTTGATTTCATAGCTAACGTTTAATTCTGTCGAGATGATATCCCAATATAAATAATCAGAAAGGGTTTTTTAGTACCAGAACGGAATTGTTACTATGCAACGGTCACCGATTGTTTATCATTTTACTGAATCGCCTCTAAGGTAACCTTTTCAAAAATAAGCGTGTCCCATTTAACTAATTTTAACAGATGCTTTGTTAAGTTTGCAGCAGACCTGAAATACGCTATAGAAAGATGGGAAAGCTGATCACTCATAACGCAAATGCGCTGCGATTTCTGATGACCGAAGATATTTATGATCTCGGCGATGCTTTAGATTCTGCTACTCCACAGCCGGCTCCTATCACAATTTTAACCAATGAAGATAGAAAGTTACCTTTGGTGGAAGATATCCCGGCAGAAATGAAGCCTTTAAGCTTCGATTATCTGGGCGAGAACAACAGGTATTTCCTCGTTATCGTTGATGATAAAACTCATCCAAGCCTCAACTCAACACACAAAGAGATGCTCATGAAGATCATGGCGGCTAAAAAGCTTGAACTTAGGGATCTTGCTATACTTAACTTCGCGAAGTACCCGAATTCAACATTCAGCGACCTCAAAGATTTTTTCAGCTGTAACAGAATTACTCTTTTTGGAATAGATCCTCAAAGGCTAGGATTACCAGCAATTGGCGCAAACCAACCCGCTAGGCATGAGGATGTTAAAGTCTTGGCGACCTTCGGACTTGAAGAGATGAGCAGTAATACGGATAAGAAAAGAGAATTCTGGAACGTAATGAAAGATTTTTGATGGAATTGGTGTTTGCAAGTAATAATCAGCATAAAGTGGATGAGATCCAGGCAATTGCCGGGAATCAATTTATTCTAAAAAGCCTGAACGATATTTCTTGCTTCGACGATATCCCCGAAACAGGGCGGACATTTGAAGCTAATGCCGGGCAAAAGAGCCGCTTTATTTATAATCGTTACCATGTGAATTGTTTTGGCGATGACTCGGGACTGGAAATAGACAAACTTAATGGCGAACCTGGTGTGGACTCAGCACACTATTCAGGAAGCCGGGATTTCGGTAAAAACATGGATCTGGTACTTTCAAAGCTAGGGAATACCCCCAATCGAAGCGCAAGATTCAGGACAGTAATATCACTGATTCTGAATGGCAAAGAACATCTTTTTGAAGGTGCAATCGAAGGCCATATCACTACCTCAATTTCCGGATCGAAGGGATTTGGTTATGACCCCATTTTTATCCCTAATAATTATGATGTCACATTTGCAGAAATGGATGCTGCAGAGAAGAATCGTATAAGCCATCGGGCGATAGCAGTGAAGAAGATGATTGATTTTCTGAGCAGCTAAATGCCGAGATTGCTTCATCAAAGCATTTCGCAATCACATGCGGGCAAATTGTCATTGTGAATGAACCGCGGCAATTCCCTCGAAGAATGCGTCGTAGGAATTTCATACAACAAAAATTACACACGATACAATTGCGAGGCTGCAACTCTGCAGAATAGCGAAGCGGGCAATTTAGTTGCTCTTGTTTTTAGTAGCAGAAGCTACAGGAACCGGCTTCTTTACCGGCACTGTCTTAGCTGGAACTGTCTTTGACGGCGCAGTTTTAACAGGCTGAGTTTTTACGGGGCTCTTCGGACTGCTTTCCTTCTTAGCCAATTGAGGTATGATTTCCTCTTTCGACTTCGGCCGATCTTTCGGTTTCCAGATAAATCCTTTTAGAATTTTATCCTCTTCGGTAAGCTTGTCCATAGGTTTCGTTGAGGCCTGAACAGCCCGGATAAAATTTATTCCCTGGAGTTTACCATCTGCAAAATTCATTTTTATCCGGCTACTGACCTGATGATTTAAGCCAACATAAGCTGAATCGTCCTTAACATAGTATACACTTTCAGCGTTCCCATCAACAAATAATTGGTTAAGCTTATTGTCTTTGAAATAGCCTGTAATCACCTTGCCCTTAATTTGATTAAAGGTTGTTGAATCTGCATCCTCAGAATTCACAATGAAACTATTATGCTGTAGCAGCATATTATTCAGTTTCTTGTTCTTCATTTGAAGATAGATTGTATCACCGGTCAGCTGTGAACCCTGGGCCCATAAAATTGGGTTAAAATAGCATCGTACGGTCGAATCTGAGTAACTGAAAAACATAGAGTCCGCCCTAGCTTGCAAATCCGACTTGAATATCTTGGCATTATGATAGGCTATCACAATCCTGTTTCTTGCCGTATCACCTGGAATAGAATCAGCCTTTGCCGTCTGGACTGGTTCTGCCGCTACTTTACCCCCCTTAATTGGCGGAACTGGAGTTTTCTTAGCCGGCGCGGATTTAGAGTTGTTATTCTTTGATGTTAGCGTTGTAGTTTTATTTTTAGCATCAGGTGGGGGCGCTGCTTTTTTGTCAACACCTACAGGAACAACACGCTTCGAAGTATCCTGCAAAGCAGGCGGTCTTGCAAGTGTATCAGTTGACGAGGGTAAATTTGTCGCGGGCGGTTTGACCACCGCAACCGGGTCTGGAGCCGAAAGTTCGGTGTCAGTTTTAAGCTCATCCTTTTTATAGGGTAGGACGTCCCGCGTAAAAACGACCTTGCTAAAAAGAGTATCCGCGGTATACCAGATCGAATCTACCTTTGACGAATCCGATTGTGTAATTATCACCACATACGGATTTTTTGTGACAAGTATACTTTCATCCGACTTTCGGTAAAGACCGACTCCTCCTCTCAACTCCGCCTTTTCTGCGGTATCAATGAATGTAATATTTCCAATGGCCCTGCCAAAGCCGGCTTTCCGGTCGTAAAACAAACTGTCGCCTTTTAGCGACTTGCTTCCTTGTGTATAAAGATTTTTCTTGCCAAAACGGGCCTGATCATTCGAGGTATTGTACGTTCCATTTTCCGTGTAAAGGGTGTCGTCTTTACCATAGATATTCGTTGGCCCGTAAAAATATGCAATCTTAGAACTGGCATTATAGCGTAATGTATCGGTTTTAATAAGCGCATCCGGGGAAGTCAGCACAACATTATACCTAAAGTAAGCATCGCGTGTTGACTCAAAATAATATCCGTTTTTGCTTGTCAGTACGTTGTTACCGTTAACAATCTTACCTCCGCCAGTATAAGTGCCAACCTTGGTGCCCATATTATACGTTAACAAAGGCGTAGTTAGGACAGCGTCTTTGTCAATCATGCGAACATTATTGGTCAGTATTGCCAGCTTCGTACCGCCATTATAATTGAGCAGGTCCGCATAAATGACTGTACCTGATGGTTGGGTGATAACAACATGCCCAAATGCGTCGAATACATTTGATTCAAAATTTACGTCAGCGCTATCCGCCGCCAGAGTTGAGCCGTCATGTTCGAAAACAGGACCAATAACCCTGGCGAAACCCTCTTTCTGAAAGCCTTTTGTTTTTAAAGAACTGCGAAGTTGAATCTTAGTACCTTGCGCTACTGCAGCTAAGGATAAAACAGAAAGCAACACAGAAAAAATGATTTTCCTCACCTTACAAAAATAGTTTTTTGGCTAAGGATTTTAATTAAATAATTTTGAGCTGATGGATGCCCTTAACCGCCTCATTCTTTTTATCAAACAACATGCCCTTTTCCTTCCTGAAGACCGCATTTTGCTTGCTGTAAGCAGCGGCCGCGACTCTATAGTCATGGCACATTTGTTTAACGAAGCGGGCTTCAAGTTTGGTATTGCACATTGCAATTTCAATTTAAGGGGAAAGGAGTCCAGCAAAGATGAACAATTTACTTTCGACCTGGCGTCCACGCTAAATGTGCCATTTTTCTCCACAACTTTTGACACTGCTGAATATGCAAAGCAAAATCACATTTCTATCCAGATGGCAGCACGAGATCTGCGTTACCAATGGCTGGAAGAGATCAGGGAGGAATTTGGTTTTAATTATATTGCCATCGCTCAGCATCAGAATGACGTGATCGAGACCATGTTGCTTAACCTCACCCGTGGAACAGGCATCGCCGGTATGCATGGTATCCTGCCCAAAAAAGTCAGGATCATCAGGCCCCTACTTTTCCTTTCCAGAGATGAGATAGATCAGATAGTTCAGGAGCAAAACCTAAAATTTCGGGAGGACAGTTCGAACAGCTCCACTAAATATGCCCGAAACAAGATACGCCTGAATGTCATTCCTGTTCTCAAAGAACTAAATCCCTCACTGGAGCAAACTTTCGAAGCCAACAGGAAGCGATTTGAAGAATTGGAGATTATTTTCGAAAAACGAATTAATGAAATCAAAGCTGATCTGTTTAAAGAGAGCAGCAAAAATGAATATGAAATTAGCCTGCCAGGCTTAAAGGCTCTCGATCCCGTCGATACCCTTCTCTACGGGCTCTTCCACTCCTACGGGTTTACGCAACCAGTACTCACTGATTTCAAAAATTCATGGAATGGAGTACCAGGGAAAATATTCAGTTCAGGGTCGTATGATCTAAACCTGGACAGGAATAGAGTTCTTCTGACTAAAGCGAAAACCCGGATTCAGAATCAGATATTAATAACACACACTGATGTTTCATTTCAATGGGGCGACAAAAATTACAAAGGCAGTTCAATGTTATCAGAAAATTATTCATTAAGAATGGATCCTCTTGTCGCGCAACTGGATTTCGAACTCCTGCAATTTCCCCTCGCTTTTCGTAATTGGCAGGATGGTGATCGCTTCCAGCCACTTGGGGTGAATGGCAAGAAGAAACTTAGTGATTTCTTCATTGAACAAAAAATTCCGTTGAGCCGTAAAAAGGAAATTGGCATACTTCAGAATGGCAATGGCGACATCGTTTGGATTGCCGGTTTGCGTATTGATGAGCGGTATAAAATTACAGCTAAGACCAAAAAAGTTTTTATCTTCGAACAATACACCTGAACATGCAGAATTCGCCTGTCTTTATTGAAAAGCAGTATCTCGGCCGTGATTACAGCCGGATAAGTGTCAGGCTTGTGCTTGCTCTTTTCTGTTTTGCAGCCTATTTTATAACTGAAAGAAGGGAACAAAATGCTGCTCTTTTCCTTGTTGTAGGATGCGGCATTCTCATTGTTTCAGTGATCATGATGTTCCTGCTTCATTTCAAAACCACAGTACAAAATAAAAGCATTGTGCTGGATGGTTTGTGGACAACTAAAATGGTAAAGATAGATCTCAACGGTATCGTTAAAGTTGAACGGACCGCATATAGCTCATACATCATCAATAACCCGGTTTATAATCTGCACCAAAAAGGAACAGTCCGCTTTTACGCCGGCGGCAAGGACGCTGTCAAGCTTACCGACCGTGATGGACTTTTATACGTGATTGGCACCCAGTGTCCGACAGAACTGGAGCAAAGTATTAAAGAGCAGATGAAGAAAAGTTGACAATTGAAAGTTGACAGTTGCCCGGCTTAGCGCCCTATAAACTTGTCTAGACCCTATTTGACGCTTTGCTGATTCTGATATGGTTACCAACTCGGAAAATAGCTGTCAACTTTCAACTCTCTACTCCCAACTCAATATTTATTTCTTCAACCCAATCTCCCTCAGCCTCTCATCCAGATATTCACCAGCAGTGATATCATCATAAGCTTTAGGATGCTCACTATCGATACAAGAATCTAGTGCTGTCAAATCCATATCCGCTTTCGGATGAAGGAAGAATGGCACAGAGAACCGGGAAGTTTTCATTAGTTCGCGCGGGGGATTTACAACCCGATGTGTAGTGGATTTCAGTTTGTTATTTGTTAGTCGCTGCAGCATATCTCCAACATTCACCACAATATCTTCTACATTGGCTTTTACAGGATACCAAGTACCATCGCGTGTCAGCACTTCAAGTCCGTCGGCGCTTGCACCAATTAAAAGCGTAATCAGGTTAATGTCTTCATGAGCTCCTGCACGTACTGCATCTGTAGGCAAACTTTCCGGATCCTCTATCGGAAAATAATGAATACCCCTTAATATTGAGTTGCCGTTATGAACTTTATCATCAAAATAATTTTCAGGCAGATTAAGGTATACCGCAATAGCATGTAATAAATGCTTACCTGCTGTTTCAAGACGCTGATACACTTCACGAGTGATCTCATTAAAGCGCGGAAGCTCTTCCACCTCAACATTATCAGGATATTCGTCTTTTATCGGGTCGCCATCGCTAACAACCTGACCACTTTGCCAGAATTCCTTTAAATCCGGAGTTTTAGAATCCTTTGCCTTTTCTCTGCCCTTGCTTGTATAACCGCGCTGACCAGCCAGCTCTGCTTTCTCATATTTTAATTTCTGATCATCAGGCATACTGAAAAACTTCTTAACTTCAGAGTAAAGTTCGTCCATCAGTTCTTTAGTCATCCCATGATTGGCGATGGTTACAAAACCTGTTTCATTAAATGCTTTACCGATATTATCAGAAAATTGCTTTTTCTGTTCTGGTGTCCCCTTAACATAATCGTTAAGATCCAGGCGCGGGATGTTCACTTCTGTTGACATAATTAGTTAGTTTGAATACCAACTAATATACGCTCAATTGTGAATAAGCGGAAAAAATAGTGGGGGGAATTAAAATAATTAGCTGTCTATCAATAGGCTACGTTATTAACATAAATTACGTAACGCCAAAAATAAAAGTAAAACAGAAGTAAAGCGAAGATTTAATACTTACAACCTAAACCTTATCCCTTAAATTTATTTATTTAAAACGCTCGCTACAATCTTTTCCAACTCTTCGATATCAAATGGCTTGGCAAGAAAGTTATCGGCACCCGCAACCCGCGCCAATGCTTTAACATCATTGTTTGCAGAGAAATAAATGATTGGAATTTTGCTTAAAGAAGGAGTGCTTTTAATTGCTTGAGTAGCTTTTATACCTCCCATATCCGGAATCCAGTTATCCATCAGGATAATGTCCGGCATAATTTCTTCAACCGTTTCGACTATATTTTTGCAATGGTTTCGGGTATGGACATTCCATCCATTTTCTTCAAGTATATACGTACAGATGGACAGTATATCCTCATCATCATCACAAATTAATATCTTCTTATCCATATATAATAAATTAACCTAAAAGCAATTACGGCTGCGCATTAAGCCTAAATAAATGCGGATTAAAATTATGTAATAATCTATAAATACCAAGCCGGAATCATTCTAAATTACTCTATGAAGACATACTCGTTTCAAAATGCGTATTTGACGCAAAACTTTTCATTCCATTTAAGGTTAACAATACAACTATTCTAATAACAACTAAACTTTTTTAATATGAACAATATATTTCGTGGCTTAATCGCCGGATGGGGAGCATCAAAACTTGGAGGCGGTTGTCTTGGAACCGTAGTTGTATTTGTAATTATCTGGTATGCACTAGGCCATTGCTAATACTTTCGAATGTTACGGTATCTAATAATCATTAATACCGCTATAATTAAAGTAACTACTAACGCCATTCTCATCCTTCAAAGATAGCTTTCAATTTCTTTTAATCAGAAAAGGATATTTGAATACTAATATTATTAGCATAGATTTGCTCTATGGATGATAAGGAAAAGATCAAAGCCGCTGTAGCCATGTTACGGAAGCTCAAAAGAATGGTCGGATTTTTCATTAAACGGGATATCTCTGAATTAATTCAGCAGCTTGAAGCCCGTGAAGATTTTGAGAGGACGGAAATAAGAGAAAGAAAACAGCATTTCTAAATCTTATTTCCAGCCTTTTATACTATTTCGGACCGCCATTCTTAAAAACGTTATATATTTTTTTGCTTTGTTCCATCTTTTAGGACCATTCCTTCAGACTTTACATGTATACTTGAATGGATGTGCTTCTGTGCGTAATGCATTGATCTTTTCCCATTAATGACACTCCATTAACCTTCAAAAGTTAAATATTGAGTAATATTGCGGCCTCTATATGAGTTCCAAAGAAAAAATTGTCCTTCTCCTTTTGGCTGCGCTGAACTTCACGCACATATTGGACTTTATGATCATGATGCCATTGGGTAACTATCTGATGCCTTATTTCAAGATCTCCCCTCAGCAATTTTCAATGCTCGTTGCTTCATATACCTTTAGCGCTGGTATTGCCGGTTTCCTCGCAGCATTCTTTGTTGATAATTTCGATCGGAAGAGAGTACTATTATTCGGGTATATAGGCTTTTTATTAGGCACATTATTTTGTGCTCTCGCACCTACATACACTTTTCTATTGCTCGCAAGAATAGTTGCAGGAATTTTTGGCGGATTAATCGGGGCACAGGTATTATCAATTGTTGCTGATCTGGTACCGTATGAACGCCGTGGAATGGCAATGGGAATTATCATGGCCGCGTTTTCCGTTGCTTCCGTGTTTGGCGTACCCTTTGGTTTATATATGGCCAATTTGTTTAACTGGCATGGACCGTTTTTCTTCGTTGCCGGATTTGGCGCACTACTGGTGCCTTTTCTCATGCGTTATTTACCAAAAATGGACAAGCATTTAACCAGCAAGGAATCAAGGATCAGCCCTGTTTTATTGATTAAAGAAGTTTGGAGAGATACCGATCAAATGCTCGCTTTGGGCCTGACAGCCTCACTTATGCTTGGGCATTTTATGATCATCCCATTCTTTAACCCTTTTATGGAATTCAACATGGGTTACAGCAAATTGCAAACCCCCATGTTATACATGGCGGGCGGGCTAGCAACTTTAATTACATCTCCCTTCATCGGAAAATTTGCAGATTCAGTGGGGAAGCACAAAGTTTATATTATCATGGCAGTCGTTTCAATCTTTCCTGTAGCGATATTGACTAACCTTCCGCCAATGCCTTTTTATATGGTTCTTTGCATTTCAGGTTTATGGTTTATTTTCTCCTCAGGTAGATCTATCCCCGCCCAGGCAATGGTCAGTAATGTCGTTTCCCCAGAGCGACGCGGCAGTTTCATGAGTTTCAACTCCTCTGTTCAGCAAATATTTGTAGGCTTAGCTTCTGTTATTTCAGGTCTGATCGTTGTAAAAAACCCTGATAACAGCATACAGCACTACGAGCTCACAGGCTATTTAAGCATCTTCATAACCCTTCTAACTCTCGTTTTTGTTTTTAAACTGGATACCCGGTTGAAGGCAAAACTTTCCGGGAATGTAATCATCAATCGGGAAACGGGCAATAAGTAATCAGTTACTGCGCATTAAACTATAGCGGAAAAGTGTAAATGATTGGGTAATCAGTTTCAGTTGGAGAGTTTTTGGTGGGTGTTAGTTACTGGTTGTTAGCAGTTTGTAAGAATGGACAGGAATTCTCAATTTTTGATTTTAATTCTCAACTCCTCTAAATCTTTTTCGGCACCAGTTTCGGACTAACCAAAGCCATAGCCGTCCGGATCATCGGCTTATCTTTTGCGGCCAATACTACATTAACCACACCCTTATTACTTGTCGGCACTCTGATTGCATTCACCTGCAGCTTCATCAATGCGGTAATTTCAGCAAAATCAAGTGGGCAAACAATCATCCTTTTACTGACGTCCGATTCGCTGAGTGAGATAATATCATTATCAGAAATCAATTTCAGCTGTTTACCATCTTCCATGGTCAGAATAATTTCTGTTCCCTTTTTAACAGTTACAGGTTGCTGAACATTGAGTTGGAGGAAATAGTTTTCGTCAACGCTTCTCACATTAAAGTGAAGCTTTACAATGTCCCCTTCTTTAAAAGAGTACAGTGAAGTTTGCTTGATGAGCTCTTTAGTGAATTTGTCGACTCTGTTAACTGCAAGCACAGGATTTTGCGCCCGACCGGATAAAGAAATTACTAAGAATAAGAATATCAATACAATAGAGCGCATGAAAACAAATTAATATTCCCGCAAATATACCTATAAAAAAGATTTTATTTGGAAACCGTGTCTCAAAAAAATTCGTTAGTACCTGTCTAGGAAACTGTAGATAATTTTATGAAAGAAACAGCATCAGCAAAGGCGAAGGCGATAGCGGCAAATATTAGAAAGCTTAGGGAATACCGTGATTATACCCAGGATTACCTGGCAGCGAAACTAGCAATATCTCAAAATGCATACAGCAAGATCGAACTTGGATACAGCAGAATAACCCTCGAAAGATTGTTTATCATTTCTGCCGTTCTGGAAGTGAATCCTGCAGATCTCATCTCAACCGAAACAGACAAGCTTATTAACCTTATTAATTTTTAAGAAAAAATCTGACAGGAGTTATTTATAAACAGCAATTTCGTCGCAGAACAGCCAACTTTTACGGTTTGGAAATGCACGCCATTTCGGAAGTTCCTCAAGGTTTCTGGCTCGTAATTTAACGTACCGGCCCTGCAACTTCTTAGAGAAATTGATAGTGTAGCGATGGGTTTCTGTGCTGTACACCTCTTCAGGGGCAGCGAGATTTAAACTCCCTGCCTGGTGATAGTTAGTATCGTCAACGGAAATTTCTACACTCAGATTCAATGGCAGGAAAGACCAGTGTCTTTGATCTTCAAGAAAGCCTGCTGAAAGCGAACCGACTTCCATCACCTTGCCCAAGTCAATAATAACCTCCATATCGGTACCATACCAGCCAAGGTAATTATATTGGAAACTATTATAACCCGGGCTTCCGTCTGTTAATCCCTTTGTTCCCTTGCCGGGATATTCCACACTAAATGGAATAACCGCTTTGACATCAGCACCGAGTGCTTCATGGATAATTGGTCCCTGACGAAAAATACCATCCCATTCTTTAGCGTATGTATCCAGGGTGTGCCCCCCCTCTGCAAGAACTTTGACTCCCGCCCTCCCGGCAGCTTCCAGGAAACGCTGCACTTTATTTTTAAAGCCCGGTCTAACCGACCACTCATCCCCCGAACGGATAAATAGGCCGTGCCTTTCCAAACCGTAAAACCTTGCTTGTTGTATCACAGCATACTCCAGCGCAAGCCTTTCTGCTTCCACATTTTCAGCAAATGGAGTTCTGCTACCAGCTGCTTTTGATGCGTCGTCCAGGATGTCAGAATATCGATCGATTCGTTCCGGTGAAAGCCAGCTATTCCATTCTATGACGGGGTCGCCATAAATATCCAGCAAACGACCACTTTTTGTAAGCTCCTTATTCAATTCGTCGATGTAACGCAAAATGTGTTGCCCGGCCTCACCGTAATATGCCTTAATAAAATCCTCAAAATGAACCTTATTGTCAACTTTGGGCGCCCAAGAAGCCTTCGCAAGAAGATAAGTCTTCAGGGCGGAAAATTCCCCTCGGCTGCCCTCCGTTCCTTGCACAAATATCCCCCTGACATTATTATCAGCAAAAAATTTCATGTTTTCATCCAGATAATGCAGATTGGGAAATGGGCTCTGATAATTTGTGTATTGAACCACATAATCCCACACCATTAATGTTCCTGTGATTGCCGACCAGCTCCTGACACTGTTTCTAAATAACGCTGCGCGCGGATTACTGGAAATCGGCTTTGCCCGATCCAAGCTTATTGATGAGAGCATCACACTGACATTTGCCGCAGGCTTTAAATTAACCGGTGGCAGGGCACTGTAGAGATATGCCAGTGTGGAGATAGTTTTATCAGGAAATTTTGCCGCAACCTTGTTTGCAAAATTTATGACAGATCCCTGCGGTCCGCCGTACCTCTTATCGATAGCTTCGCATTTAGAACAGGTACAATACCCCAAACCATCATTCTGGCTTACCGACCAGAGCTTTTTGTCGGGCTCCTCCAGGATAAGTTTACGCAGATTTCCGGTTAGAATACTAAGTACCTCAGGATTACTTAAACATAACTGTGTATCAGTTCGCTGCCCGTTTACAAGGGCAAAGTATTCGGGCTTAGTTTTAAAATACTGGTTAGGAGAAACCAGCTTAAAAAAGGTATGACCCCATAAGCCGAACTCATCCTCAAGTGTGTGTAATTTATGCCAATCACGGAACTCTTCATCATATTGATCCGGATAATAAACTGACCGAAATGATAATACAGGATTTTGGATATCGGATATCGCGGGAAGACTTATCGACGACTTTTTAGGTACAAATTTGAGAACTGCTGTAAACTTCCGGCAATCCAGATAATTCTCCAGAAAATGGTAGACGCCATACAAAACGCTTTTACCATCCCCGCCATATATAAGTAATTTCGTATTTCGGGTCTTGATGACAAATCCTTCGTTTGTTAACTTCTCAGTACCTGAGCCGCGATTTGTTTTTCCAATACAGAGCTCGTTGTCTGCGCGTGCATTACCATCAGTAACAATCGGAAGGCTGGCACCAGAAATATCTTTAATATAGGATTGAAGTACTCTCGATGCTTTTTGCTCAAAGCTAGTTGCGCTTTCAGGAATTACAATCTTATAAGATGATCGTGCATCTGATACAAGAACAAGCTGTGAACTGGCAGTAAGCCTCATTGTAATAAGAAATACAATCGTTAAAAAATATTTCAAGTTGCATTAGAATTTGTGCTGGAAAGATACGGAAACATCGAATTCGTTACGCGTCTTTCCTGGTGTATATTCCTGTTTATTCCATGTCCCGAATAGGCCCAAAATACCTCGGCGGAGCACAGTCTTCTGATAACCCAGAGTAAATCGCAAGGATTCGAGAGTGACCCGGTCCAGAAAGTCAAAGTTTCGGGCTACATCTTCGGGAGAAAAACCATATCCCGCAATAGCGGTTAGATAGTCGTCAGAATTATCGTTAAAGTAATATCGGTTTGTGAAGATGTAAGACCCTACCAATTTTCCGTTGCTGGCCGTTTGAAATGTCTTTATGTTTGCCCAATATTTATTAAAATACTTTCCCACCGCACCGGTAAAACCTTTGAAGTCTGAATCTGCATTCAAATACCTGATACCAATTTCTGATTCCCAACTTTTGCTTAATGGGAAGAAATAAGAATATGAGAATTTTATTTTGGGGAAAACAAATGAATCTGAAAAGGCCAGGTTAACGAAGGAATAGGTTTTTCCATGCTTCGGATAAGCCTCCAATTCGAATTGGTACCCCTTACGATTAACCCTGTCGGCATAGTTAATTCGTCCCAGCATTGAGATTCCTTTTTCCTGGCGCATATAAAACAAACTATACAATGCCCAGGGGTTTCGTTCGGGCTGATCAAACATCGTGACTGAAGTACTCAACCCTATCCTATTCTGACGGCTGAGCAGAAAAGTTTCATCGCGTATCGCGACAATTTGACTAGTAGATGTATTTGCTTTCACTAATGAATCTGCCAGCAAATATGCTTCCCTCATATCTCCTTCTAATTGTAAAAGAGAAAGTTTTTTGGTAAAAATTGAAGCATTATTCGTGTAAAAATTCAGACCAGAATCAATCAATTTTCCAGCCGAGTGATAATCTTTCCTTTCCAGGTTAATGTTTATTGCAAGATTTCTGGCCACAGTGTCTGCCGGGTCAACTCGTAATATATCTTCATAGCTGAGCAGTGCCTTTGCAGTGTCTCCTTTGCTCATCAGATATTTACCCTCTGAAAATCTGATATCCTTATATAAGTAAATAAAATTTGTATCGACGGGATTATTTGTCAGAAGAGAACCCGCAATCCAGACAGCTTCATCATACCTTCCCATTGTTTTTAGCAGATCTGCTTTTTTTACCCTTATCTCCCCTGACGAACCTGCTCGCTCAATCGCGTCTGCATACTTTAGGGCATCGTCATTTCTGCCTAAACGAACGCTCAGGTTGAAAAGAGCGTTTAACGCTTCCATGTTGCCTGCGTGTTTTGCCAGCACCTTGCTATACTCAGCGATGCCTTCTTCATCCCTACCACTTAATACATAAATCCTTCCCAATAGAAGACGAATATCTGTGTAATCCGGACTAATTGCCAGGGCTGATTGCGCCAGAGCTATTGCGCGGGGATAATTTTTGTTAATGTTTGTTTCATCGAGGGCCTGTTTAAAAAGTTCATCGGAAGATATTGCCTGCGCAAATGATGAAAAATTTATAATAAGGCAGAAGCCTATGGTGAGTATGTATAACAATCGTTGACGCATCTTTTCTTAATCTATAGCAACTTTTTTCTTTTTAAATCCAATTCTTGTCATCTCACCCCAGTTAAGCTTCCGGTTGGAAAAGAAGTAAAAGTTACCGCGCAGGGAGAAAAAAAGTACAAGGGGGTGATAAACAAATGGCTCTACAATTGCTGCAAGGCATAGCTTAAATACCTCCCTTTTCTTTTCATACTTCATTCCTGCCACTTCGTCCCAAAGAATGGCCATTATTGTGATCATCACAGAAAAAGAATAAACAAATGCAAGCAGGATCAACGCATAAATCCATGTGATCTGTCCTGTAATTGCCAGGTATATATAAAATATTATCCCACCGGCTTCAATTAATGGTGCAAGCCACTCAAAGAATACCCAATAGGGAAATGTAAGCAGACCAAAAACTTTATATTTCGGGTTAAAAAATACCTTTCGATGAATCCATAGGGTTTGAGCCAGCCCCTTAGTCCAGCGGGTCCTTTGCCTGGCGAATATTCTTAACGAAGAAGGGACTTCTGTCCAGCACAGCGACTCTGGGATATAGGTAACAAGGTATTTTTCCTTATGATCTTCCATCCACACTCTCATCCTGCCAATTAGCTCCATATCCTCACCAAATGATTTATGATCATACCCTCCAGCAGATAATACAACTTCTTTGTCAAACAAGCCAATTCCTCCCGAAACCAGCATTAAGCCATTGATTTTGCTCCACGCCATTCTTCCGAGTAAGAAGGCGCGAATGTATTCCAGCTCCTGGAACAGTGGGAGAAACTTATTAGGGACCTTTACCTTTTTGAGATATCCATTTTCGACTTCGCATGAGTTAGAAATACGGATTACCGAACCAGTTGCAATAACCCGGGTTTTCTCCTCCACGAATGGCCTCACCATCTTGATAAGCGTATCTTTATGAAGAATACAATCCATATCTGTGCAGAGGAACAACGGATATGACGAAGCATTGATCCCTGCATTGGACGCATCAGCCTTGCTTTTTCCATTGTGTTTATCAATAACTATGAGTTTTGAATAAACCGGGTTCTTTGATTTGTAGATACCTTTGACAGGCTGTGTCTTAATTTCTTCATGATAGTAGTAGCTACTCTCGGCAAGTTCATACTCGTCTATCAGCTTTTGAAGCGTATCGTCAGTACTTCCATCGTTAACAATAATAACTTCATACTTAGGGTAATTAAGCGACAGCAAGGTGTGGACGCCATTGATTACAGTTCCAGATTCATTAAATGCGGGTGCTATCACCGAAATGCCAGGTACGTGCTGAGAGTTCAGCAAAGCTGAATGATTAATGTACCAGCAGCGAAGGTTATACTTTCTTATCTCAATTACGCTCAGTATTACAAGCGTGAGGTAGCTGAACATTATAAGGACACTATAGTAAAATATAGCCTGTTCAAAAATAAGGCTTATCCAAATGCTTAGAGTGTCCATGTTAATTTAGCGCTTCAGTAAAATGATTGATAAGGCCTTTTTGGACGGCATGCTCCTCCTGGAGTTCATTTTTTACCTCATACGCCACAACGGGTGGGTGTGAAGTGATGGCTGCTGCTGCACTTTTTATGATCAGGAAATCTTCGGCCTCCATGAATTTCTGCCTGATAAAGTCAACAGAATTCCCACTTGCAATTAAACCAAGCGAAATCAAAATTGCCGCCTTGTTTTTAACTGGCTCAAGTTGGTAACGATTACGTAAACTGGATTCGGCTTCTTCTGCATTTAATGCCCCCAGGGCTTCAATAATTCGGAGCCTTATAAAATCATCCTGGGCGTTAATAACCGCCAGCAATTCCTGGATAGCGTCCAATTGCCTGTAATCAACAATGAGTTTGATACCCAAGAGCACCAGACTGCGATTTTCCGACCTCAGAAAGGTTTTGAAGCTTGGAATTGTTAAACCAATTGTATTAAAGATCCCCTCGACCAGCATCATTTGCTGCCATTCGCTCAGCTCTTCCCTTTCTTTCGACATCACCTCGAAACAATCACGCGCACGCAACCTGACTAATGCTATATAGGAAGCCACCCTGACATCCTGATTTTTATCATTAACCAATTTATACACCTCTAAAAGTGACATTACGTCCTTCATTCGCTGCACTTCCGTTAGTCCCTGCGTTTTCAAAAACCATAAGGGGCTTTGAAGCTTCTTAAGACTGAATTGCCGAAGTTTAAGCCGGGAATAGGTTGCATTCACGATTCGACCTACCGATCCTGTTAGATTCGTTTGAAAATAGACCAGCAGTCTGATCATGGATTTCCGGAAAATCTTGTTCTTGTTTTTTAGAACATCCAGAATCGACAAAGTTTTACTCAACTCTTTTTCTGAAATGTCTGATACAGAATCGTATATAAAAATCCGTTCGCCTAAGGTTTCAAGAATTGCCTCATCGGCCATCTTCTGAATTTTCTGCCGTCTTTTTTTAATCACCCGGTTGACAAATATGACAGCGATTGTGCAAAATGTCAATATTGCTGAGATAATTGCCACGAATGCGGCGAAACGGATAATCTCAGGATAATTATGATTAACTACGGCATTTAATTGGTTCATTTGAGAGCTTTTTCGGTTACCTTAAGCCGCGGTGAGGTCCGATAGAATGAATTGCTTTAGTTTGGCAACAACGACATTCAATGAGAATGGTTTAACTATATAATCTTTAACCCCAGCTTCCAGTACATCCACAACCAATTCATCTGATGCCAGGGCTGTAAGGACAAAAATGGGTGTTTCACTGTTATGCCTAGTTTTCTTTAACTCTGCGATCAATTCAAGCCCTGCAATATTGGGGACCATTATATCGGCTAGAATTATATCGTATTTTTTTAATTGAGCCTTCCTTAATGCACTGATACCGTCCAGCGCCTTATCAACTTTAAATCCCTCTTTCGTTAATCTTGATTCTAATAATTTGTTTATTAATAATTCATGATCTACTATTAAAACTTTATTTTTCATAATACCCTCTTATCCTTTCGATAGCTGTCTTATTCCCTTATAAGTTTTTATGCTATGTAATACCCTTAACGCAATTGGTGTGCCTCAATGAAACTTCATCCCCGTAACCGAGGACGAAAGGTTAAACATTTAAGTTTTAGAGCCTGATTATCAAATGCCTAGCAAGTTGGATAAAAATTATAATTGTAAGTAAATAAAGGTCCAATTGGGAAATTATATAGGCCTATGTGCCCTAAAAAAAGCCCGGCAAAAATAGATTGCCGGGCTTAAAGCTCGTGTGGAATTAATTAGTTGGAGAGCCTTCAGGTGCTTTTCCGATAAGCTCCATGAACTGATCAAGTTTTGGTGTAATGATGATCTGGGTGCGTCTGTTTCTTGTTTTTCCGGACTCGCTATCATTACCGGCAATCGGATTATATTCTCCACGGCCACCGGCTGTAAGCCTTTTCGGGTCAACGCCATACGTGTTTTGAAGGGCCTGAACTACCGACGAAGCACGCAATGCACTTAAATCCCAGTTGTTACGAATGTTCGTTTTAGTGATAGGCACATTATCCGTGTTACCTTCAATGAGCACATCATAACCCTGATAATCTTTAATGATTTTGGCAATCTTGCCCAGCGTTGTTCCAGCCTGATCGGAAATTTCATAGCTTCCTGATTTGTACAACATATTATCTGAAAGGGAAATATAAACAACCCCCTTCAGCACCTGGACATCCACATCGCCCAGCTCTTCGCGGCTTAATGATCGGGTGAGGTTATTAGTAAGCACCATGTTAAGAGAATCACTCTTATTCTTTGCGTTAACTAATTGCTTGATATACTTGTTGGAACTGTTGATCTCATCAACCAGCTTGGATATGTTCACATTTCCCTGGTTACTGGATGTCAGGCATTTATTGAGGGCTTCCTGTAGCTGGGTTGCATTGGCCTTTTCTGCAGCGATCTGCTCTTCCAAGCTTTTTACCCTTGCGGTTGTTCCTGACAAGCCTTGCTGGCCTGTCTGATACCTCTCGTTCAGCTCGCGGTTGCTTTCCTGTAACTGATTGTAACTTGATTGAAGGGCGGCATAATCTTTCTTACTTACACAACCCTGTGCCAGCACGCCGGTTATCAGCATGGCTGGTATTAAAGTGGTAATCTTCATAACGTTGACTTTTGTTAAGACAACAATTCAACAATTACGGTACCACAAATTAATTGACAATGGAGAATTGAGAATAGACAAGTGACAGTGGACGTGGTAATAGAGCAGCATTTGTGAACTGCCAACTGTCAACTCCCAACCCTCAACTTATTTAAACTTTCTTTGGAGGTAGATCGAACGCTACCGCCTCATGCTCAAAGTGCCCGTTATGCGATCCGTCACAAAATGGCTTATTCTTTGAAAGACCGCATCTGCAAATAGAAAGAACCGTTCTTCCCTGCAGCCCATATGCATTCCCGTTTCGGTCGACGATTTCGAAATCGCCCTCAATTTTAACTGACCCGTTATTATTGATCGTAAGTTTTGTCTTTGACATCTTTAATTGGTTTCTGGCAAAACTAAAATAATACCCATCGCAGACACAAAATGATTGCTATTTAGAAACATTCCGTTTCAGACGGCCAGGCATAAAATCATTTGCCCGCACCTGGAGCGGTCTCCACGTTTGCTTCCCCAAGTTTCCATTCATGATCAAAGAAACCCGCCATTTCTACGCCGCTTACGCCCGAATTAAGCATGCCTAGTCTAAAAATCATCAGATCCGGGAATCCGCTGGCACCAGCGAAATACTGATTTCCATTAGCTGCCTTCATACCTTTAATGCCGCTTCCTGATATTACTGAGACAGAATTATCGGTGGTGCCTGCTATGGGCCACACAAAATAGGCCGCAAGGTCGTCACCTGTAAAAATCTTTTCACCAGCTTTTATATTTCCACTGCTTACTTTGATCGGGCAGTCGCTGAGCAAGCTATTCCATGCTGAATTTGTTGAGGAATTCCCGATCAACACCACGTTCCTGCCTGCAAACTTTAAACGGGAATATTCCTTATCGGGAATAATGTCGACTGCGCCGTTCCCGCGATAGTACCAGGTTTCAGCATCAAACACTGCCTTTTCGCGACTCCAGTTTTTCTCTTCCTTATTTCCTGAAGTGCCGTAGACAAACACCATGTTCTTATTGAATCCGTCTTTGAAAGTTCCATATCGGTGTGGCCCTTTCTGCTGATCAGATGGAGCCGAAACTAAGGTCCAACTGTCGGATGCCTTTCGAAGGAACACACTATCAGAAGCACTCCGGATTTTGTAATTAATTGCGGATTTATCTAAGCTGATCGTAATATTAGAATTCATTGAGAAATCTTTAAGATTGAGTTTCAGCAAACTGATATTGTCTGTCGACCCAGATATTGTGCCAGCTTTCAAATTACGGTTAAGCTTTAGTTTACTGTATTGAAGTGGCATATTCTGCTGGTGTATGGATGCCCAGCGATAGCTCGGGGAGATTCCGGGGCTGGCAGTCATAAAATCTATCGTATTGACTGCAGTATCCGCTGCAAGCTTATGCCATTTAAGGAAATCAAACATAGGCTTCCAGTCTACACTTTCACTTCCGTACCAGTGCGATCCACCCGGATGCTCGTAGTAGCTAAAATCAGGATGAAAGGTAGAAAGTTGCTGGCGCATCTGGCGTGCATAATTCACTGACACGGTGCGATCATCATCACCATGCATTATATATACTCCCAGCTGCTTGTAATTCGTGGCCAGTTTCGGCACATCGCTCTGATTGCTCGCCCTAAGCAATACCCGTCCAATCGGACTTGCACTGCTGTCTGGTATCAGACCATCTGCAGATCCGTACCCTTTTAAAGTCGGGTATCCCGCAGCCGGGGCAATAGCAGCCCATTTATCGGGATAGGTTGCTCCAAGAAACCAGGTACCGTGCCCTCCCATCGAATGCCCTGTCAGGTAAATATGCTGGGGATGAGGAGCAAATTTTTTCATGGCAAGTGCCAGAACCTCAAGAGCATCTATCCTGCCCCAGTCTTCCCAGTTAAAGCCTCTCGGTCTCCTGTTTGTGGCAGCAACAAGGTTTCCCCAGTCCTTCGACTCATAAGCCCTCGCCTGGCCGATTGCTTCTACTCCCGCCCCATGTACAGAAAGAAAAAGAGCGGATCCTGCTGTCCTTTGTCCCGTCTTCGGCACTACCGCATAGTACTGCAGACTACCGTCAATCCCGCTGATGAAGGTGGTAGCGTATTTTTCTGTAGAATCCACACTTTGGATCTTAACGATCTTCGTGTCTACAATCTTTCCATTTTGAATCAGAGTGACTTCGCAATCATGCATTCCCTTTGAGGTAGCTCCTTCACCGTTCAAGCTGAAAATCACCTTTCGGGTAGAAACAGGTGGTACAACGCCAATTACGCTGATCGACTCCTTTCCTTCAATCCGGCTTTTTATCTGCAGGCCCCTAAGCTCTGAGCCTGAAGTATTAATCACCACTATTGCCGCCTTCAGATTGCTAGCGTCTTCACCCGGAACAATAAATGGTAAGGTAGGATCTCCGATATCGAGCGAAACCGGCTTGACAGGAAACGACAGCGACGCTACAATTCCAGCACCGCGAACGTAGAATTCATTTTGCCCTTTAAGCAATCGCACAGGGACATTCATCCAGCCGGAAGCATAGGGATCGCCGGCATGCAATTCCCCGTTAACGTAGACTGCACTGTTACCCCGAATATTCAGAATCGCTGGCTGGGCTTTTGGTGAAGAATAGGTCAAATACACATAACTATTTGCGCCGCGTCCGTTGAATCTTCCGGAAGTGTCAGCCGAAACAGATGTCCATTTTACTTCCTGCCCCTGGTCGTTCTTACCGAAAATAGCGCCTGCTGCAGGCCTGGTAAGCATTCCTGTGTAAAGTTTGTAAGCAAGATTATCAGTGTATAGTGCCTCTCTGCCATAACGTGCACCAGCATTAACCATGAGACCTGTATTAAAGGTGTGGATATCCTGAGATCTGGCAAACAGTGGAAATATGAGAAATAAAGAAAATAGACAGGTTTTCAAAGCTTTTGACGTGTGGTTTGTGGTTTTCATAAATATTTGGTAGTTCTATCTCCAATATACAGTTCTTGGTGGATAGTTAATGATGATTTTGCCGTTGCGCGTGGGTGTCGTTCCCCGATTTATAGGGAAAATCTCAGCAATTAACTTATGACCTGGTTGCCGTCCCAAACCGCCTTTTCCTGAAAACTCAACTCGAGATCTTCTTCAACTTTAGCCCGGCCAGGGCTCAGCGTTAAAAAGTAAAGGATCATTAAACCTGCTACTGACAAACACGCCAGATTACCAGTCAGGAAGAAGGCGATCGCAGCGAACAAGGTTGGTGCTTCCATAAAAGCTACCCGAACAAGGAATGCCGACGAATACGTCGATAGTTTTTCTTTTAAGTTAGATTTTGCTGCTATATCAGCGAGCTGGTTTTGAAAGATAGTCCGCCCGCCCAGGAACCCAGCCACAGCAAGAAAAGGTGCGACATAGAGGTACACATTTCCTTCGTCCTGCAGACTAAAATATGGGTTTTCCCGAGCAACAAGCACGGCCACAATAAACAGGATTTGTGAAGACAGAAATGCAGAGTAAATGATTTTGAGCGTTTTCAAGTATGAATCAGCGCTCGTTGTGAGGCTTTTGTTCATCGTTTGGGAGTTAGGTTTAAGGTTTTAGGTACGGCAAACTTTATAATATATGGTAATCGAGTAAACAGTAATCAGGTGATCGGTAATCAGAGATCAGTAATCAGTGCCCGGTAATCAGTAGTCAGTAATCAGTAGTCAGTAATCAGTGGCAGGTAATTAGTATCGTAAATCTGTCATTGCGCAGCGAAGCAATCCCAAATCACACTCTTACATTGCACCGCAGTACCTCTTACTTTCACCTTTCAACTCTCCACTTTCACCTTTCCACTTTCAACTCTCCATTCTCCATTCTCCCTCTCAATTAATTAAGTCCCCTACTCTTCAATAACGGCTTAATATCCGGATCATGTCCGCGGAAGTCGCGGTACATTTTGCCAAGCTCAATCGTATTCCCCCTTGAGAGAACCATATCGCGGAAACGCTGTCCATTCTCACGGGTCAGTCCGCCATTTTCCTCGAACCATGAGTACGCGTCATCGGCGAGCATTTCGGTCCATGAATAAGCGTAGTAACCGGCAGAATATCCGCTATTCCAAATATGGTTGAAATATGTGGAGCGGTAACGCGGCGGCACCTGCGGTATATTTAATCCCGTTTTAGTCAAAGCTTCCTGCTCAAACTTCAGGACGTCCTGTAAAGGCAGACCCGGTTTAAGGCTATGCCATTGCAGATCAAGATTATGTGCGGCAAGCACTTCTGTAAATGCATATCCCTGGTTGAATGCTGCTGCTTTTTTGATCTTCTCCAACAAGCTCGGCGGCATTGGCTCACCAGTTTTATAGTGCACCGCATAGTTCTTGATCACCTTTGGATCCATCGCCCAATTTTCATTTACCTGCGACGGGAACTCAACGAAATCGCGTGCCGTAGCTGTCCCGGAAAGGCTTGGATATTGCTGACTGGCGAAAAGTCCGTGGAGCGCATGACCGAATTCATGGAACATTGTGCGCATATCCGAATAGCTGATCAACGCAGGTTGCCCCGGTGCCGGCTTCGTGAAATTACAAACATTATAAATTACAGGCTTGGTTCCCAGAAGCTTCGACTGGCCAACCATATTACTCATCCAGGCTCCGCCCCTTTTATTATCGCGCTTGTAATAATCCCCATAGAACAAGGCCATGTGGGTGCCGTCTTTGTCGTATACATCAAACACACGGACATCCTCCTGGTAAACAGGTAAGTCTTTACGTTCCTTAAATGTCAGCCCGTAAAGTAAATTTGCTGCGTAAAACACACCTTTCTGAAGCACATTATCAATTTCCAGGTAAGGCTTGATTTCATTTTCATCGAGATCATACTTGGATTTTCTCAGCTGTTCAGCGTAATAGTTCCAATCCCAGGCCTCCAATTTGAATCCACCGTTCTGTTTATCAATAACCTGCTGTAAAGCGGCAGCTTCTTCTTTTACTTTGGCTGTAGCGGCCGGAACCAACTGCGCAAGGAATTTCTCAACCGTTTCCGGTGTCTTAGCCATCTGGTTCTGCAGCTTCCAGGCTGCAAAGCTTGGGAATCCGATCAGGCTGGCTTTCTGAGCCCTGATCTGGGCCAGGCGTGCAATCACAGGACGGTTATCGTTCGCATCGTCCTTTTCTGTACGGCTCCAGGCTGCTTCAAAAAGCTTCTGGCGGGTTGCACGATTCTTTAGTGATGCCAGGTCGGGCTGCTGTGTTGTGTTCTGTAAGCTCAGCAGGTATTTCCCGTCATATCCGGCGGTCTTTGCATTTCTGGCAGCGACCTCAATAGCAGCATCTGTTAATCCGGCTAATTCCTCTTTAGTATTCACAACCAATGCGGCTGCTTTCGATCCTGCCAAGAGCTGCGCCCCGAATTTGGTACGAAGGCTCGCTTCTTCCTGGTTTAATTTCTTTAATACCTCTTTATCCGCCTCAGACAGCTTCGCGCCGGCGGTTACAAAATTCTTATAATAGTATTCAATCAGACGTGCTGATTCTGCATCCAGCTTTAACTTCTCCCGCTGATTGTAGATTGCCTCTACCCGTTTAAAAAGCTTTGTATTAAGATAGATGGCATCGTTATTTGCTGAAAGGCGGGGTGCCATCTCCTGCTCGACCTTCTGCAGTTCCGCATTTGTATAAGCACCGGTAAGTACATTGAGTACCGCGTTCACCCTGCTAAGCAACCTTCCGCTTTTCTCCATCGCAACCAGGGTATTTTCAAATGTCGGAGCGGCAGTATTATCCGTAATTCTGCGGATCTCCGCCATCTGCCGCCTCATCCCTTCCTCTATTGCCGGTTTGAAATCGCTGTTTTTGATTTTGTCAAAAGCCGGGGCATGAAACGGGAGGGTGCTGGGTGCATAGAATGGATTTGATTTGTCCAAAGTCGCAACTGTTTGTGCGCTCAAGCCCGTAGATTGACTCATAATCACTATAGCTGATATTATGCAGGAAGTGTATTTCATAATCGGTTTTTATCGGTGTTAGGAGCCGGGGATTAAATAGACAATTTAAGAAAAAAGGAAGGATATCGGGTAATAATGTAGAATAAATATTATTGAATTTCCCAACCGCCTCGTGCCGGCGGACTAGCACTTACTTTCCCTTCAGCTGGAAAGTAGGCAAAGAGCCGCGCCTGCCTGATATTTGTTGTAAATCCACATTTTAGCCCCCTGGGCGCAATCCAAGCCGTGCGTATATTACTGCAAGAAATGAATGTGTCTGCAACACTTCTGCATTGCTTAAATGGCTGGTAAACTTTGACAGACACATTTGGGGCGAAAACGCGCCTTTACTGCCAAATCTCAGGAGGTCGAGTTCTGCGACTTGCAGAGACAGATGTCCTATTAATGTCAGCTAACCAACGACGAGCACGAAAATACGCTAATGTACTCGTACGAGAATCGACCCCTCAGCCCCGCAATAAGCGGGACAGCTCCCCTTTAAAAAAGAGGAGCACTAGCGTACACACCGCGAGCCGCAGGCGCGCACCTCTACACCAGCTAGACTATGTGTACGTTTCTTAGGCCAAACCACCGAATCTCCGTTAACGTTTTTTCTCTGCCTCGGCTGGTGCGGGTTGCAAAAGCTAGGCCCCAGCAGTACCTTTCGAAGCAGCAGACGCAGCGGTGGGGTTTTGCCTACTTTTGGCCTAAAGCAAAAGTAGGTGCCCTTCCGGCACGAGGCGGAAAATAACAAAAAAAAAGGCTGCTAAAACTTAATTCAGCAGCCCTCTTTTATAGGTAAAGGTTAACAATTATTTTTTAGCCCACCACAATGGTGTAAGCACCGCGTCCTCTCCTGCCAGGAATCCGACAGCCTGAGCGTAGCCTTTAGCATTGCTGTTTTTCAAACCAGATGGATATCTCAACCTTTGCGGGAAGTTTTTCACACTATTGGTCATGAAATTAGCTGAGGTTAGGTTAGGCAGGTTAACCAATGGGTTTTCAACCGCCGGGTTCTCAAAGAATGGAAGCCCAAGTCTGCGGTGATCACTCCAGGTTTCTAGTGGCAACCATGGGGTTTGCGCAATAAATTTCTGAGTAATGATCTTGGTTAACTGGTCATTTTTCACAGTACCATTTTTGTAGATCGTGTTAACAGGGTAAAGGATCTGTGCAGTTCCAGCAGCATTGGTGTAACCATCAACATAATTCATGGTACGTGATGCAGGTGGCTCAGCTACGTGATCCCAGCTCGCCGAAGTTCCGTTGTTGTTAAACTCAGTTGAAGCTAAATAAGCAGTGCTTGTAGCCCCAACACCCCAATGATCCAGGTTAGCTTTTACACCAGCTTCGTATGCAGCTTTCGCTGACATTGGTGTTGCCCATCCTCTCACAGCGCCTTCAGCTAAAAGGAAGTAAGTTTCCCAGTTCGCAAAGAAAATACGTGAGCTAGCACTTGTTCTGAACTCGTTTGAAAGTCTCGGCATCGTACCGTTGAACGCTCTTACGTTATTCCTTGAACCAGGAACTCCCCAGTCGCCGCTCGTGTAAGCATTCCAGGTATTTTTAGCATCAATTGTTTTAATCGCGGTTGTACCGTTAGTTAACGTCTGAGTTGTAGTTTTCGCCGTATTATCCCATGATGGGTACGAGTTGAAATTTGCATTAGCAACATCACCCGGGATGATAAACGTTTTTAAAGCTCTAGGGTCAACTTTGTTTGGAAGACCATCTAACCAGTAACCTGCAAACGGATCGTTAGTCTTCATCGTAAAATGATCCTGAAGACGCATACCGATGTAATTATCCGGTTTAACAGCTGCTGTTTTATCGGCACTCACCTGGCTCGCAGTTGTAATACCGCCCAGGTTATATGTAGTGTTACGGTAAGCTGCACTCATGATCTGAGCATTCCACTCACGGCTCATAACTCCGGTCAACGCATCCCAACCACCTTTTTCTGCAACTTTAAACATCTGGTCAGAAGTCAGCAATAACTCGCCTGCCGCAGCTTCTTCAAAAGCAGTCTTAGCTTTAGCAGCATCAACTTCCGATAAACGCATAGCTAATCTTAGGCGCAAAGAGTTTGCATATCTTCTCCATTTGTTATAATCATAGCCAAATGCAGGATCTTGTTTTTTAACCACATCAGGGTTAACCACAGCCATATCTAATTTAGAGCTGGCATCCTTTAATTCATCAAGTAAGTGATAGTAAACGTCTTTCACACTAGCGAATTCCGGATTTGTTCCCTGGAAGCTATTGATTGGAATAGGTCCGAAGTTATCAGACAACTCGCTCATCAGATATGCACGCCAGATACGGGCAACCTGGATCAGGTTCTTGGTGTACAGTTTACTGGTACCCTTTGTTACCTGCTCATTACCAACCTGGATTGCTGAGTTAGCAGCATTCAACCAGCTGGCGATGTAGCCATTGTAGTAATCTGATGACCATCCATCATCATAACCACCACTGGAAATTCCACCGCCCATTTGCTGGCGGCCCGCAGTTTTCCAGTATAATACAAACACACGTTCCGCGATGTGTGGATCCATTTGTGTTGATATGATACTATTATTGATGAAATAGTCTACCTGCACCTGATCGGCACTAGCTGCCAGTGGATTGGTATTTATTTCGTCGAATTTTTTACATGATGAAGCTGCAACCAACGTTGTGATCAGCAAGCTCATTCCTAAATATCTCGTTTTCATCGTTTACTTTTTAAATATTAAAATCCTAAAGCCAGGTTAATTAAGAATGTACGCATAGTTGGCAAACCTGCGTTTTCGAAACCTGTTGCGTTGCTATTAGTCGCGTACACTGACTCAGGGTCAATACCGCCCATATGGCTCTTTATCATCCAAACGTTGTTAGCTGATACACCAAATTTCGCATTTTTAATCGGGCTCTTAGCTAATAGTTTTGGCGATAAGGTGTAGCTCAACTGAACATTTCTCAAACGCACATTACTTGCATCGTAAATGTTAGCCTCAGTAACCCCTAAGTTATTCGCTGTTGCTACTGCCAACCAGTAATCCTGTGGAGTAATTGTTTTAGTATTCACGGCGTAACCACCAGAACCATTACTTACTACACCCTCAGCAACAAAAGGATCTCTTTTGCCACCTGGAGCAGTAACAGCACCAGTACCGCTTGATTGCAATGCAACGTGAGTTGCAGAGAAGATCTCGCCGCCAATTCTCGCATCAACAAGGAATGAAAGGCCAATACCTTTGTAATCAAACGTGTTGGTAAAGCCCAGAAGTGCTTTCGCTTGTTGGTTACCCAATCTTACAATTTCCGGATCACGGGTTGGTGCTCCGTTCGCGTTCAGGATAACCTGACCGAAGTAAGGACTTGCCTGATCTTTAACTCTCGAGAACCTGGTACCGTAGATCTCACCATATTTCTGGCCAACTACCGCAACAACAGCTACGTCATCAAAACCACCAAGATTATATCTTGTAACACCTTCAGCCAAGGCTTCAACAGTATTATTATTACGTGAGAAATTGAATGAGGTATTCCAGTTGAAACCATTTGGTTTGCCAAATACTCTGCCGTCTACAACAAATTCAAATCCTGTATTTTGGATATCACCTGCATTTATCTTCTTAGCGGTATAACCACTCAAAGGATCCATAGGAAGATCAATCAGCTGACGAGTTGCATTTGTTTTGTAGAAAGAGAAGTCTAAGCCAATACGGCCTTGCAGGAATCTCATTTCAGTTCCTAATTCAAGAGACTTGATCAGCTCACTGCGTACGCTTGGATCGTATAGCACACTATTACGACCCGCAGTAGTGTTTCCGTTAGGATCTTTACCAATGTTGAAGGTGTTGTACAACTGGTATGGAGCAAGGTCATTACCAACCTGGGCATAGGATGCTCTTAACTTACCAAAGCTGAACCAGCTTGGCAAGGTAGAACCCATAGAAGTCAGCATATCAGAGAATACATATGATAAACTAACAGATGGGTAGAAGAACGAGCGATTCTCAGGGCTCAAAGATGAAGACCAGTCATTTCTTGCTGTAGCGTCAAGGAATAAATAATCATCAAAGCTAATCTGAGCACTGCTGTAAAGCGAGTTGATACGGCGCCTTGAAATGCCTTCGCTAACTCCCGCCGGAGTAACACCATTATTTAAAGAGAACAGGTTTGGTACCACAAGCAATCCAACACTTGAGCTTAATGAGCTGAAGTTTGATGCCATTAAGTTACCTCCTACAGAAAGCATACCGCCGAACTTACCGAAAAGATTATCCTTTCTGGCTGAGATCAGGGTGCTGAAGTTAGTTTCTGAGAATGTTTGTTTTCCCATGCCATAACGGCCACTAGCTGCAATTGGGCTACCAGCATATACGTTCGACTGGGTATTGGTAGTATACATATCGGCACCACCTTTCACCTCAGCATTTAACCAGCTATTGAAATTGTACTTAACCGAGCCGTTAACGATAAAACGATCTCTGGCATCCTGGTTCAGGTTGTACTGACGGCCCCAGTATGGGTTAACCTGGCTTCCTGCGCCCGCAAACCAAAGCATGTTACCTGAAGGGTTTACAGCACTTTCAAATCCGGTAATATCCATTGAGCGAGGCAGCATGTATAGCGTATATGCACTGCTGTTATCACGTCCACCAATCGGACGGTTGTTAGCCAGAGTATTGCTGTACTGAATTTTAGTATCAGTTGACCAGCGGTCGCCAGCACCAAATTTACTCACAGCCCTTGCAGTTAAGTTGTTACGCTTAAGTTTTGTTCCCGGAACGATACCTTCATCTTCCAGACGGTTATAAGAACTGTACACAGATACGTTCTTGTAATTCTGCTGGAATGAGATACTGTTGTTCATGTTAGTACCCTGCTGCATGTAGTTATCTACGTTATCGTAGATGTTCAGCGGCATTTGCTGACCATTCCAGCCGGTTACCATCTGACCTGTTGCAGCTGGCCCCCAGCTTGCAGTTTCAGTTGCATTATAAACGCCTGTACGACCCTGACCAAAAGAATTTTGCAGTTCAGGATTGGTGAAGATGTTCGACATACCGAATGAAGATGACACCTGAATTCCTAAACCTGGTTGTGAGCGGCCTGATTTTGTAGTGATCAAAATGACCCCGTTACCAGCTCTGGAACCGTATAGTGCCGCAGCTGATGGGCCTTTCAACACTGAAAGAGTTTCAATATCATCTGGATTGATATCCGCAATACCATTACCCATATCCAGTGAACGGTTCCAGTAACCATTATCCGGAGCACCGGTAAAGTTATCAATTGGCACACCGTCAACAACGATCAGAGGCTGGTTGCTGCCGGTAAGTGAATTGCTTCCGCGAAGTAAGATCTTTGAAGATCCTGCAGGACCATCACTTGATCTGATTACCTGTAAGCCGGCAACTTTACCTGTCAGGGTATTTGCAAGGTTAGGTTCTTTCGCTGAAACCAGGGTCTCACCTTTAACCTCCTGTACACCATAACCAAGCGATTTTTTCTCCCGCTTAATTCCAAGTGCAGTAATTACTACTTCACCAAGCTCACTTTCGCCCGGTGCAAGGGTAACGTTGATTGATTGCTGGGAACCAACCGTGATCTCCTGGCGGCCGGAACCAATCATAGTGAATACCAGAACATCCGCCGGACTCGCAGTGATCGAGTACTTTCCAGCAGCATCCGTCTGGGTTGCTCTGTTCGTGCCTTTTACGGTCACGGTAACACCGGGCACCGGTGCCGCATTTTCCACCACCGTTCCGGTAATGGTTCTTTGTGCAAACGCACTAATGCTCATCATTACGAGCAGAAGCACACTTAAACACCTTAGGTAGTTTTTTTTCATGTTGTTGATTTTAAGTTAATTGTTCTGGTTAGTAATTATTGTTTTTCTGGTTTTAGTTACTTTGAAAGGAGAAATTTCCTGTTAAGACTTCATCAAACTGACTGTTTTCCACGACCAGACTGGCCGCAGCCAGCAGTTCGGCATTATCGGCCAGGTTTGATAAGACTATCGATGTCTGATCCGCAATGCGCGGTATACAAAATTCATTGATCGCCTGCTGTATTGCGGGAAGAAGCATTTTACCTGCCCGGGCACCGCGGCCACTGAGTACGATGCATTCGGGGTTCAGGATATGAATTAAAGTGGATAAGCCCTTCCCTAACTGGAAGCAGCCTTCAGCTAATATAGATACAGCCAGGGGGTCCTGCTGAATTACCGCATCCAGGAAATGCTCACCCGGGTGCTTGGATTCGTCCTGAAATAATTTGTGCATGCTGGATCCCGCACCTTGGGCCAGGGCCTCTTTAGCTTTCTCCACCATTACCCATAGTGAAGTATCCACCTCAAGGCATCCCTTCTTACCGCATGAACACAGATTATCTGTTTTTGAAAGGGGAATATGACTGAACTCCCCTGCATAGCCGGTACTACCACGGTATAATCCACCTTTAATAATTACTCCCAGGCCAGTACCCCAGCCCACGTTAACTACTAAAGCATCCTGCATTCCTACAGCCTCTCCAAAATGGAGCTCGGCCAGGGTAATAAGACTTGAGTCATTATCAATATAAACAGGAAGTGCCAGTTCAGCGCTTAGGTAGTCGCCTAAATGACTGCCGTCGGGTGTTGGAAAATATGAATTATTGATCCCTTTCTCGGCATTAACCAGGCCCGGCATACCGATGCCTACACCAATCAACGAGCCGCGATCTAGACCTGAAGATTCTATGCTTGAATTAATAAAGCTTAACAGACCATCAACTGCCTGATCATCATCCTTTATGTTCAGGTTGAGCAGCTGCAGCTGAAGAACAACTTCATTCGCAAGGTTGAAGATAACCAGACGGGTGATCCGCTGATCCATGGCTACGGCTACAATAAATTTCTGCTTGTCAGGATTCAATAAAAACATGAGCGGCCGGCGACCGCCAGTGGATGGAGCAAGGCCCTGTTTAGTCACATATTTATCAGCAATTAAGGAATTCACTGTCGCGGTGACCAGGGGAACGCTGCGCTGAGTAAGCTTACTAAGATCCGCCAATGAAAGCGTTTTCTTGTAATAAAGATATTTAATAATATCAGCTCTTAAGCGCTGAGTATTTTCAACTTTAACAGACATTTAATTTCCTCGTAAAACAAACTTAATAAAAGAAAATAAAAGAACGCCAAACTTTTTAATAATTTTATTAAGCTAATTATATAATGTCAATAGCCGCCAAGAGCAATATTTATTTTTCAGAGAGCCCTATCTAAAGAATAAACAGGATGTTATTTGGTGCAACTACTTCCTGCGGGAACGTACACTTCTCTGATTTCGCCTAATTTTACCTATTTTTCAATAGCAGAAATCAGGCTCAGGATATCTTCGATTCTGGTGAAATTAACGGAATGGTTTTTCATATAAGCACTGATCTGATCTTTCTTAGCCGGGAATATCTTTGCCAGGCTTTTTTGCGAAGCCGGGATGAAGAATGAATTTTTATCACCGAAATAGTAGATCGGTGCGTTAGAGAATATGTGTTCTATTTTAGGACTCAGCTTCAGAATGCCTGAAACATCCCCGAGGCTGGCGTAGGTCTCAATACCTGCTGTCGGACTAGCTATGCCCATCGCGCCAAGCTTTTTTTGGTTCACCATACGAAGGGGCCGCTTCAGTGCAAGACTAAACTCCGGGCTATCTTTTATTAACTCAAAGAAACCATCATGGAACCGGAACCGGCTTTTATCGATCACCACCTCTTTAATGAGATGGTTATCCACCAGTTCAAGGGTATCGCCTTTAGGGCCGATGAACTCCATGCGATCACTTAAAGTGTTATAATTTAGAGTTGCCCTAGTACTGCTGCCGTCCTTGAAGTATACTCTGGAGGGCAGGAAGGTAGGATTGCGGTACACATATTTTGTTTTAAACTCCAGAGGTGAATCTCCAGGCTTATAAGTAATGGTATACTGAGCAAGCGCCGTGCTGACACTCGCCAGCAGAGTAATCAGAAGTAGAGCCTTTTTCATGACTTAGAGGTAATCTATTTGAGATCAAGAAGCAAACGTCTGAATTAAGCTGTAATAGGTATGTGCATAAATTACCTTTTTGCTTGGCATAGAGACATTTACATTGGCATGAGATGTCCTGCTATCGAGATATTGAGACCGGTGAAACCTTTTTGTTCTCTTCCCGTAAGCATGCCTAAACTGGGGAAAACATGACTTACCACTACAACATCACGAAGAACCGTGCATCAAAGGGTGCCCGCTTATTGACTGACAGGATCTTTTTATCGCTGTTGCTCTTAACCACACTGGTAATAACCTACTACAACACGAGCGAGGAAAATTTACTTATCGCCTTAACGTGTATCGTTTTATTCGCTGCCGGTGCGCTTGTTTTAAGCAGACGACAGAAAATCCCCTTCGTGGAAATCAGCAATGGAACCATGACCTACTTCGATACGGTGAAAGGAGAACTGATCTCTCTGCCGGTGAATGATATCACCCACATTAGTACCCGCTTCTGTGAACTGAATGTTCATACCGCAAATAATGTCCACTCCTTAAACCTGGACCTGATCAGGAGCGAAAAAGCGCGCTGGGAAATTAAGGAAATGATCAGAGAGATGACAAGGAGCCCGCAAAGGGAGCTGAGAATTGAGGTGGGGAATTGAGGCCCACAAATCCCTATCTTTAGGACCAATTCCTAAAATCGGGGTATGAACAACAAAGACATCAGCATCAAATCCAAAGAGCTCCTTTCTAATAACTGGTATAAGCTCTACAAAGTCACATACGACATCAAGCAAAAGAACGGGGAAACGTTAAGTCATACCCGCGAAGCATACGACCGCGGAAACGGTGCAACAATACTATTATATAATCGGGAATCGAAAACAGTCATTCTAACCAGGCAGTTCCGCCTCCCAACCTTTCTAAATGGTAACCAAAGCGGAATGTTAATCGAGACCTGCGCCGGCTTGCTGGACAAAGACAATCCTGAAGATTGTATCCGAAAAGAAACACAAGAGGAAACAGGATATAAAATCAGTGCAGTAAAAAAGGTATTCGAATCGTATATGTCGCCGGGATCAGTAACAGAGATCCTTTACTTCTTTATTGCGGAATATGATAAGGGAATGAAAGTTAGTGATGGAGGGGGACTCGAACATGAGCAGGAGAATATTGAGGTTCTGGAAATGGGCTTTGATAAGGCGTATGCTATGGTAGGCAGTGGCGAAATAAAAGATGCGAAAACAATTATGTTGCTGCAGTATGGGAAGATTGAGGGACTGGTAAGTTAGGGAAAAGTGGCAGTGGAGAATTTGAAACGCAAAGGTGATAGGTGAAAGGTAAACATTTGACCTCAGTGGGTATACTGTCTAACTTTCCCGGCAAGGTCGTCAATATCAAATGGCTTTGCAATAAAATCATCAGCCATACCAAGCTTATCGTCTCTGTCGAATAAGTTGTGTGAAGCAGAAATCATAATGACAGGAATGTGACCGCTTTTTGGGTCACTTTTAAGCGCTTTACATACCTCACGCCCGTCAAGGTCGCCGAGCATAATATCAAGGAGAATAACATCCGGAGAAAAAGCTGAAATAGTATCTTCAATTCCGCGGCCGCTGTCGCAGCACTTTACTTCAAACCCCTCCATATCCAACACAATACTTATGACGTTGAGTATATCCTCATTATCGTCCACAACTAGTACTTTCTTCATTTATGAGAACATCAGAGCATTTAATTTAAGTTTAATAAAGAGGAGCCGTCTAAAAACAGCTCCCCTATATTTTTCATAGTAGATTGCTGTATTAAGGCAATAATAATGCCACTTGCGTTAATTTGCGGTTAAATCACAATTAACGGGGATAGTCAGGGCCTATATTCACAAGGGTTATACTTGATTCCCCAATACTTCCCGGCACTATTTCACATATTGTGAAAAGAGTTCTACGAATTTCCACACCTCAATGGCGAACCACTTCCTTTCCCGAGCTTCGGTTCAATACCCTGAGGTTAAAACTAAACACTATCCGTGTCTATTTTTTATACGCCTCCAGTACTTTCTCTACCCAGTCTCCATTATTCTTAAGCAAAATTCCCGGCCAGAAACCTTCATCCTCACTCCCATACCACATACCACCGGCCCTCATCATTCAAGGCATAGGTAAGGCCGTCGCTCATTTCATAAACTTCACGCTGATGTTTATCGCTGTAATAGGCTTTTAGCTCACGTACCGGCACGCCCCCGTTTTCGCGGCGCAGGTAAAAGCGCAGGGCGTCGGTGTTAGGGGCGACATCACCAAGGGGCTGGTATTCGCCTTCGCGGATAAATGCTGAACTCATCGTATTACTGGTTTGTACGATTAAACAGGTGTGGGCAATTTTAGTTTGGTAGGCTGAAGAAGGTGCCCGGGATTAGTCTAGGGCTTCTTATACTCCGGCAGGCTGATCAGCCCGTTCACGAGAGATTTCCATTGTACTTTTGAGAATCCCAATATCGCGCCGATGCCAACTATGATATTTCTGATGCTGTCGAGAAGTGTGTATACGTCTGTATTGGGCGTTTCGTTCCTGCCATGCACGCCAGCAATAATGGTATTACCATCCCGTCGCACCAGGAAAGTAGTAGTTGCATCGTCTTTAAAGAAATGTGCGATTTCACCACCACCCCGGACAGGGTTAGGTGCAGGCCTGACGAGTAAAGCAGCAGATTCATAGTCCGCCATAATACTGCTTTTAGAAACGATATACTCAATCATCACCCACTCATAGGCCCCGCTGCCAGCGGTACCAGGGGCAGGCAGGTTGATCCGGATGTGATCTCCTTCTTCAGGGCGTGACATCTTTAGATTACCTTCTGCATCGGTAAGCTTAAATTCGGCGAGGTTATTACTGATCTGGCCCCAGTTATTGATGTCCATTAAACGAGTTTTTACCGTAGCATAATGATCACAGGCCTCGTTAACCGATGGAAGTTCGATCGATGCAACGGTATTGCTTTGCCCTCCGGATATTTGTTTTGGTATAATTGCCGCTCCTGGTGCCATAATTGATCTTCAAAAAGGAAAGCGGGCATGCCCGCTTTCCATCAAAAACTAATATTACTATTTTCCGTTTGAACCGCTTGCTTTCTTAGCAGTTGATCCTTTTGCAGCTGAAGCAGTCTTTTCTGATCCAGTTGATTTCGCTTTTGCCGAGCTGGAACCTTGTCCACTCTTGCTTTCTTTTTTATCCGCCATAGTTTTTCATTTTGGGTTTGTAAAGGTTTAACTTTCAATAGCTTTAATTGTTTTAATGCAGGGATAATCGGGTATTCACCCACCCCGGAGCGGGTACTTCGACCCTGCATCAGCGTATTAATTCTGCTGTCCCGGATTGGTCACGGTTCGAAAGATTTCTTTAATTCCATCAGTTATCCATACCTCATGAACCTGGCTATTGCTAAGATCATCTGCTTCGGCTAACGCATTAGCTTACACAGTTTCGATAGTCTGGCAGCGGATCATGATCTCGTCCTGATCAAATTTCTTTTCGAGAGCTACTTTCAGATTTTGCCAATAATTTACTTCCCTGCTGTCTGAAACAACTTCGTAAACAATGATCGTATCCACCGCAATTTCATCCTTAGGATCCTTCCAAACACCGGTTGCGGGCGATCGGGAATAGCTTGTAAGGCCACCGAAATGCTCAGTGAGCTCCACTTTCAGTTCCTTATAGTTCTCAACCGGGATTGGCTCCCCTTCCTTATTATATAAAGGGAGCAGGATTTGAAAAAGCTTCTTCTTAGTCATATAATTTTTTGAGCATACCGTCTGATGTATAAGGTGATAATGCATCCTGGCAAGGTCAGATGAGCCGCCCTGGTTGGACGGCTCATAGCTGAGTAGTTACTGAGTAATACGCCGATGCCTATGGCTTTAACACCACTTTCACACAATCGTCCTCTTTCTTATCAAATATCTCGTATCCTTTGCTCGCTTCACTTAGCGGAAGCGTATGGCTGATAATATCATCCAGCACAACCTTTTCTTCTTTTACGAGCTCAATAAGCTTATCAATATAATTGAGCACAGGAGCCTGACCCTGCCGGATGGTGAGTCCTTTGTCAAACATCCTGTGAAGCGGGAAATTATCGAAAGGTGTGCCGTACACACCCACAATAGTCACGGTACCACTTCTTCTAACAGCCTGGAAAGCCATATCAAGAACCTTCATGCTGCCCTTTTCGAAGTTGATGGTCGCTTTCAAGCGGTCCAGCAAATTACGTTCAGGCTCGAAACCCACAGCATCCACACATACGTCAGCACCACGACCCTGAGTCATGTTGCGGATTGCTTCTACTACATCCACCTCGTGCGGGTTTAAGGTCTCCACCTTGTTTACGGTACGGGCTTTTTCCAGCCTGTAGTTTAATGGATCAATCGCAATAACGCGGCTGGCACCATTTATCCAGGCTGCCTTTTGCGCCATTAATCCTACCGGGCCGGATCCAAATATGGCCACCACTTCACCGCCTTTCAATTGAGCCCAGTCGATTGCCGACCATCCCGTTGGGAAGATATCCGTTAAGAACAGAACCTGCTCATCCGTTAAATTATCCGGAACAATCCGCGGACTGATATCCGCATAGGGCACCCGTACATATTCTGCCTGGCCGCCTGAATATCCGCCGTAGAGATCAGTGTAGCCAAACAATCCGGCGCCTTTCTGATCGAGCAGATCACCATTGGGACCATAGTGCTTGTAGTTCGAATTCTCACAGGAAGGCGATGCTGCGTGGGTACAGAAAAAACATTGTCCGCAGGCTATAGGAAAAGGTACTACTACCCGGTCGCCCTTTTTTAATTTGGTTACCCCGCTGCCTACCTCTTCTACGATTCCCATGAACTCATGGCCCAGGACCATGGGATTTAGCTGCGGCACTCCGCCGCTTAAAATATGGAGATCCGACCCGCAGATTGCGGTGGAAGTCACTCTCAAGATTACGTCGCCTGATTCCTCAAGCTTCGGATCCGGGACATTGTCTACACGGATGTCGCCGGGTTTATGGAATACTGCTGCTTTCATAGATTCTGAATTTGGTGTATAAAAAAGCAACACCCTTTATTCAGAATCAGTTTGCCGGGGGCCACGAATCGAGTAGTAACACCATGACCAAAGTATTTATACTCATACTATTCATTTCAAAAACTTCAAAACACCTTTCTGGATACGCTGTTCTAAAGTGATGACTGATATTGCCAGACGTTTCCCACAAAACCCACTCCTTTCTCCATCCGACCTCCAGCCAAGCAGTCCGGGCCTGCACATTGCCTGCCTGTTAAATCCGGGTGTCTTCAGCTTCCAGGGGAAAACCTGGCTGCTGGTGAGAGTGGCTGAACGACCGCAGCAAAACGATATTCATATATCATTCCCAATCCTGAATGAAGACGGCACTACGCAGATCATGCAGATTGCGCTGGATGATGCTGATCTTATTGCTACGGATACCCGTGTAGTGAAATACAAGGGCATTGATTACCTCACAACCTTATCGCATTTACGCTTGCTCTGCAGCGACAACGGATACGATTTTTACGAACCTGAGGGCTACCCATATCTTCACGGCGCGGGCAGCCTGGAGACTTTTGGAATCGAAGATTGCCGGGTGACTTTCCTGGAAAACAAGTTCTATTTAACCTTTACAGCAGTTTCCGAAAGCGGAGTTGGCGTGGGTATGAGAACAAGCACCGACTGGAAAACATTTGAATCGATGGGGATGATCCTGCCGCCGCATAACAAGGATTGCGCACTATTCGAAGAGAAAATCAATGGCCTGTATTATGCCCTTCACCGCCCCAGCAGCGTTGATCTGGGTGGCAATTATATCTGGCTTGCCCAGTCGCCCGACGGGTTACATTGGGGCAATCATAAATGCATTTTAAAAACCCGGGAAGATAGCTGGGACAGTGCCCGCGTGGGAGCAGGCGCGGCTCCAATCAAGACTGAACGGGGCTGGCTCGAGATTTACCACGGAGCAAACGCTAAACATCAGTATTGCCTGGGGGCAGTGCTGCTGGATTTGAACAACCCATTTATCGTGCTGGCCCGCACCGCTGAGCCGATTATGATCCCTAAAGAACCGTATGAACTTAGCGGGTTCTTCGGTCATGTTGTATTTACAAACGGCCATATAGTTGAACCCGACGGAGACACTATCACCTTCTATTATGGAGCAGCAGATGAATTTGTTTGCGGAGCGAGGTTCTCTATTAAAGAAATCTTTGAAGCATTAAGTTAATGGAACGACCTCAAGCCCAGCTGATGACTAGTTTCTGATCACCGTAAACTACATATTCAATCGCACCGTCGCTTGCTTTCGATTCCTTTATCCTGCCTTGCCTGCTTGCGGAGATCGTCATATCAGGGCATTTACTGCCATTTGCTACCACCCTCACCTTACACGCCAGCTGATGATTTCCCTGAATATGTAAAGTCACTTCGTTCTTACTTCTCCGGACTTTCGTTTTAGGATATTCCACGAAAATCATAAAATCCTCTCCCGGTATTCGTATGTAATGGCGGGGAAGTATCCCAAAAGCATTGCCCGCACCATAGACTTCTTGTCCGACCTGCCCGCTTTGTTCCCAACCATCATGCAGGTCCTCTAAGGCTATCCATAATTTATTATCTATCTCGCCGATTTTGGCCTCCTCACAAAGCATATCGGCCGGTAATTTAGGTGGGTAGTAATATACTGCGCGATAAGTTAGATACTTAATGTATTCTGCCAGCAGCAACGAAACGGATGGGAGAATGTCAACGCCTTCCGCATGATTCAAATAATCATGGAGGGCACAAAATACCTCCTGTTCCTCATATACCGCGGTATAAGGAGCATCATTTAAGGGGAATAATGCAAAAAAGGACGGGAAATTCTTTCCGAAGCCATAATTACAATCCCATAACTGCACATTCTTTAACACATTGGCTATGCACAGGTAACTGAGGTTCTTATATATCTCTTTGCCGGTTATTTTATAAAGTCGCAAAAGCGCTCCCGATGAAAAAGCGGTATTGTTTGCCTGATAAAATAGTTCAAAGCCCAGTCCAGAGAGGGTCATTGCTGCGGTTTCGGCTTCACGGAGATATTTATCCTCTTTGGTCAGCTCAAAAGCCTGCAACATAATGTGAGCGTATAATCCGGCCACATCCTTTTCACCACCCTTGCCAGGCTGTGTTTCACCCTTGATTACTTCCAGGGTTTTAAGGTCATAGAATACAGGCCATTTGTACTGGAAGTGTCTCGCAACTTTCATCGCGAAAGGAATAGAATCCATGAACAATTTATGAGCAATTTTATCCCCTTTCAGCGCCATTCGTGAAAGGTTTAAAAGTGGATGGTGCAGGTACCACGAATCCATCACATCCGGCTTTTTCTGCTCCTCTTCTCCTTTCAATTTGCCCTGAGCTGCAGGCAGCCAGCGCCGAATGGTACCCAGCTGTTCGTCATAGAAAGAAGGTAGTCCTTCCCTGATTCGTTTTATGACCTCGATTTTTTCGCCGCTCCATTCTACATAATCAATCAAAGGCAGTAATACCGCCAGCTGAACCATGATCTCGGGTGGCGTTTCATGATCGCTCACATACGCATTAAAATACTGATTACCCTTTACCTGCGACATACAACCGGGATTCTCCAGTAAATCCCGCAGACCATTTTGAAGGATATGCGGCCAATTGTTGTACTCGGTTTCAGGTTTGGGCATCCGTGTATACAGCCGTGCCAGCAAGTTGAGATATTGATGTGTAACAGCAGCTTCGTCAGTCGGGGAATCGCTGGAGAAAACGATGTAAGCATCCGATATGACAAGCTCTTTATTGGCCTTCAATGGCACCTCTATTGCAGGTGGCAGGGCCAGCCCCATTTCCGGCCACTGTCCCCCAACCACTCCACCAGATGAAGTTTTTGTCTGCTCGTTATATTCAGCCAGTTCGGTCAGGTTCTGCATATACATCACCGAACCAGCCCTGGGACGGGTAAGGCTAAAATATAACAGCCCGGAACGTGTTCCTTCCTGGGCGACATGGATCTGTCCACTGGTATTTTCAGGACTTCCGTGTTTGCTGGTAATAAGGATATCCCATGGCCAGAAAGGTATAAAGGTATCGGCCACGGGGCGGAATTTTGTCTGGTACTGCATTATCGGCTCAACCCCATCAATCAAGGACAAATTGACTGTAAATCTGCCGATGACGCTTGATAGAGTAAACACGATTTGTTCCCCCTTTTCGATCACCCCGCTCAGGCCGAATGTACCGCCAGCACAATAGGCTGCACGAAATGCAATCCGGCCTCCAAATTCATTCTTAGTAAGGATCCAAAAGGAATCATCGTGGAGCTGGACAGAAACATCCATCGTTCCCAGTTTGCATTTATATATGCTTACAGTTGCTGAAGCTTTGAATTTCTCACCTGCGACAGCTGCCCAGGGCGATATAGGGTTCATAGTTCAGGGGTTTAGGAAATATTAACCCCTGAGCGGAGCCCTTGTTTCACATTCATGCAAATTAGGTATTAAATCGTGCTTCTACCTGAATTTGAATGTATAATACGCAAATACCAACAAACCGCCCAACCACGTGTTAGCTAATCAAACTGCAAAAGCATGAAAAATCATTCCTTCTTTTATCGCAACGGTCTGAGCATTGTTTTCCTGCTCCTGTTTATCATTACCCTTGCCGCGCAGGTGCTTGCCGGCTGGAAAGACCATAATAACACGCTAAACGACGCCGGAACTTCTAGTCTCAGTTTCATGGCTTACCTGGATACCGGGCATTTCATTTCCTCAACCTTTGAAAATTTTCAGAGCGAGTTTCTGCAGATGGCACTATACGTTGTATTAACTATTTACTTAAGACAGGAAGGCTCTTCAGAATCCAAAAAGCTGGATGGCAAGGAGGAAGTGGACCGGGAACCCAAAGCCTCGAAAAATGCGCCCTACCCTGTTCGAAAGGGGGGCTGGATGCTAAAGCTTTATAGTATGTCGCTTTCAATTGCATTTGTACTACTGTTTGCTATTTCATGGGGACTTCATTTTTACGGTAGCTTACTCGACCATAATGAGGGGCAAATGCTAAATGGTAAACCGGTTTTCACAGCAGCTCAATATCTTATGGAACCTTCATTTTGGTTTGAAACTTTCCAAAACTGGCAAAGTGAGTTTTTGTCAGTCGCATCGATAGTATTTCTTTCCATTTACCTGAGGCAGAAAGGCTCGCCAGAATCAAAACCTGTGGATGCTCCGTATAGGGAGACGGGGGAGTAAGGAAGAGGGGAACGGAGAGTGGAGAGTGGAGAGTGGAGAGTGGAGAATTGAGAGGGAGATGGGAAGCAGGACGTTGGAGGCAGGAAGTAAGAGGCAGGAGGCATGAAGCATGAATTATGAGGTAGGAAAAAGCCAGCCCCGGAAAAGGACTGGCTTAACATCAAAAACACACTTACATCCTTTCCTTCATTGCTTTTGCGGCGGCCTGATGTCCTTTTAAGGTTGGGAGGGTCTTTGCGGCCCAGGTCCTGACATCGGCATCCTTAGCGTCTTTTGCTGCTTCTTCGAACATGCTGACTGTTTTATCATGGTCACTGACCATCATATCAACATAATGCTTATCGAATTCTATACCTTTTAATCCTTTCATTTCATTCAAATGGCCTTGTACATCTTCCCCCGGAGTTTCAGGCAGGACGACATTTTTAGATGCTGCCAATGCTTTCAACTCTTCCCCGGCTTTATTATGGTCGGCGATCATCTGGGAACCGAAAGTCTTTACATTCGACGCGGCAGCATTTGACTGGGCGATTTTGCCGGCCTCTACTTCCATCATACCTCCATTGGCTGCTGCAATCATAAAGTCAGAATCGTCTTCCTTTACATCGTTGTTAACGTTTTCATTGGAATCTTCCGCTGCTTCTACACTGTCTGTTTCGGTTTTAGCCGCATTGTTGCAGGCAAAGATCGACAGGGAGCCCGCGATCATTAAAGTGATTAAGATGTTCTTTTTCATATGCTGGTGCTTTAGTTTGGTGCGATGTATCAGGCTGGCCGTCAACGGTCAGCCTTGAAGTTTAACTTAGGTGAGGGTAAATTGTTCTGGGTGTAAGTGGATTTAAGTATTGATACGGGTATACGAATGGGCGTATGCGTATAAATACTCAGACACCAATAAAGCTGAAATAAAAAAGCCGTCGCTTAGGACGGCTTTTTATTATCTGATCTCAATCTGGCGGGAGACGGTCTTGGCCTCTTCCCGTTTGCCGATATCGATCCTCAGCACCCCGTTTTCGTAAAGTGCTTCAATACGGCTGTCATCGGCAGTGTCCGGCAAGTTAAACGACCTTACAAATGAGGTGTAGTTGAACTCGCGTTTGGCGTACCGCTTCTCATTTTGACTATTCTCCGCGCTCACTTCAGCAGAGACAGTCAGCATGTTGTTTTCCACATGCAGCTTAAAATGTTCCTTGCGCAATCCCGGAGCAGCCATCTCAATGTGGAAGGCATCGGCACTTTCACTGATGTTCACAGCAGGCACAAAGCTGGTGCGGTTAGTAAAAAAGGTGTCATTGAAAATAGAGTCGAACACTTCATTATAGCCTGGCAATAATGAGTTAGTTCCTTTCTGATTGTTGAATTTAACTAGTGTCATGATTGTCGATTTATATGATTTGTATTGAATTGCTTAACTATCAGACTGCAGGCAGCACACGTTTGATATTTCCCCCCTCATCAAAGTATACTGCTTTTTTGAGGATACCCTTCTTGAGCAGAACTTTGTAATCATTCGAGAACTTCTTACCGCTGCTTATCCGCTCTTCTTTATCGAGTACAGACCAGCCCTGGTATTTAGTACTCAGGGTACGGCTTACTTCTTCCGGGAGCGGTGTGTTTTTCAGAACTTGTCTGACCTTTAAGAGGTTGCCATTTTTGTCGTAAATGGCCAGGTACCTGCCATCTTCATTTTTAATAGCCACCTGATAGTAATAAGGCTGCTCCTGTTCTGAGGCCGGACTGATCTCAACGTTCCACTGCTTGCCATAATGTGCGGCAGTGATACTGGTTAAGGTCTGGCTGATCGGCTCCGGAAAGGCTTTCTTTATGGAATCCAGAACAACCTGTGGGGCGGTGCCTTTATCGGCAGGCCGCAGAGCTACTTTTGCAATTTGGGCGCTGCAGGTGAATGCTGCCACGCTTAGCGCCATAATAAAGATTAGTTTTTTCATAATTGTACTTTTTTAAAGGTTCAACCATAAATCATTAAAATTTACCATAACGGTATCTGGCATATTACAAAATCTGTGCAAGACGCATCCAAATGTCAAAATGTAATTATTTTGAAGGTGAGAAATGTCAAAATGACGGTGGACGGTTGACAGTTTACGGTTGACAGTTGACAGTTGAGGGTGGACAGTTGAAAGTGGAAAGTTGAAAGTGGACAGTGGAAAGTGGAAAGGTGAAAGAGGAAGAGTGGACGGTTGACGGTTGACGGTGGACAGTTGAAAGTGGAAAGTGGAAAGTTGAAAGTGGAATTGCGAAAGGTGAAAGAGGAAGGGTGAAAGAGGAACTTGTTTACACTTGCTTTAACGAAGACGGGTTGGGTGGAAATAAAAAAACCGTCGGTGAGGACGGCTTTTATTTGCTGATTGGAACAGTGAGGGAGAATGAATTAATTGTTAAGTCCGGTTAACTTCCTCGACAGCGCTGCTTTTCCGGATATCTACTTTCTGGCCTTTGCTGAAGTTATAGCGCAGGCTGGCGCCGATGGTCCGGCTGCGGAAGTATTGATCGAAATTATTGATGTTGCCGTTTATTGTGGAGTCGAAACGGAGGCGATAGCTTTTGAATATATCCGGCGCGTTTACGCTCAGGTCAAGCTTCTTATTTAAAAAGCTTTTCTTGAATCCAAGATCGACACGGTTCATTGCCTTTACGCGGTAGAGGCCTGAGACTCCTGGTCCCCGGTACAGCAGGTTTAGTTCCATCCTGATGTCTTTCAGCAAACCGACTGTATGGTTAGACTGTGCCATGTATGTAAACTGCCTGTTTCGCTGCGGACCATTCCCATTTTCGAGATTTAGATCAGTATATGCGAAATAGAGGGTATTACTGGTATCCCAGTTCTTCGCTATTTTAATGGGGCCGTTCCCCGAAAGGCTTACATCATGCCCGGTATTCACGTTACCATTATAATAAATAGTTGTGTTGGTTGTAGGATCTATGCGCAGCAGCTCGGAAATGATATCGTTGGTGAGCTGGTAGCTGAGTACCAGGTTATAGGTTTTTTTGAACACCTGGGTCACGCTAAGCGAGTGCGCATATTGAGGCCTCAAATAAGGATTCCCTTCAATATAGGTATAGGGATCCCGATAGAATATAAAGGGATTCAGGTTACCATAGTTCGGGCGCTGCAGTCGGCGGCTGTAACTGTAGTTAATATCATAATTCGGCGTCACCTTATGCTGGAGAAAGACACTTGGAAATAAATTCAGGTAGCTACGGTCGGTAACCTGCCCTGTTGTCGGCGACTCCCCTCTGGAATCGGTCTGCTCAGCGCGAAGTCCAGCCTGTACGTTTAGCTTCGGTGAAAGGGTGCCCTGGAAGTTGATGTAGGCCGCATAGATGTTCTCCCGGTAATTGAATTCATTGGATCGCTTCGGGTCAGGGGTAAGTCCGCCGTTGTTGAAATAGAATTTCGAATCGGCGGCTGTAACCACACTGCTGATCCGGCCACCTGTTTCAAATTTCGCAGATTTGGACAGGGCGCGGGTATAATCAATTTTTCCTGAATAGATATCAAAGTCGTTCGGGGTGTCGGAATACAGGAACTCAGTAATAACCGGCTCCGGCACCAGGAGGTTAGTAAAATAGTTGCTCGTCCACGAGGCTCCGCGATTGGCGATCGAAACATAATCAAGATCTGCCGATAAACTGCTGCCTGCAGTGTCCAGCTTGCCAGCATAATGCAGGTTCGTGGTAAAATTCCTGTAGGTATTCTCCAACACATTATCCGCATCGATAAACTGACCCGGATTGTTGGGAGCAGCCCCTATCAAGGTTTCCGTGAGGAAATCTGATTTTGCACTATTCCGGTTATAGCCGGCAACAAAGCCGATCAGGTGGTTTTTATCGATACTATAATCAGAGCCCAGTCGCACCCGCGGCGGGCCGACTGATGCAAAGTTACCCACCGCTGTCTGGTCGAAATACGTGGTGTTGAGCGGACTATAAAATATACGGGTGAAGGTAGCCTCTCTCCCACCCACGCGGCGTGCCGCATCCAGGTTGGCAAATGAATTAAAGCGGCCTTTCTTGAAATTGAGCGTAGCGCCGGTATTCCAGGCATGCTGCCTGCCATTATAGATATAGCCGGCACTGATACTTCCATTTATCCCCTGCAGGTCGTTCTTCTTGAGATTGATATTGAGTATCCCGGAAGCACCTTCCGCATCATACTTTGCCGATGGATTGGTAATGATCTCGATGTTCTTAATGTTCTCAGCAGGCATGCTCTCCAGTAAGTTCCGCAAGTCTGCAGCCGAGAGGTAAGTCAGTTTACCATCAAGCATCACAGTTACCCCTGGCCGGCCATTAAGCTGGATATTTCCCTGCTGGTCGATAAATACACCCGGGGCGCGGCCAAGCACCGTATAAGCCGAGTTGCCCGAAGCCATTGCTGTACCTTCCACATTCAGCACCATCCGGTCGGCTTTCTGGATAAGCGTTGGCCTCATAGCTGTTACGCTGACCTCCCCTAAAGATCTTGAATCCTGGGAGATAAGTATGTCGCCATGATCATGTCCGGGCTTTTCCGGGCTGACTGTGAACGGGGCGGTCTTGTGAGTTTTATAGCCCATGGTCGACACTTTCAAAACATAAGAACCCGCCGCAGGGGCTGTTATGGCGAACCTGCCGGTCGTATCGCTCAAAATGGCAGATACAAAAGATGAATCAGCAGCCTTTTGAAGGGTAATGGTGGCATAGGTCAGAGGGGCCTGCTGCGTAGTGACCAGCCTGCCCGTGATCGTCGGTTTTTGCGCGTACAGCATGCCGGAAAAAAGGCAAAGCAGTGGCAGGACTGTTAAAACAGTTAATTTTTTCATGATAATAAATTAGGCGGTGTAACCGCGGATTAATTGGTTAGCGCTGTTCGGCTTTTAAACTTATATATTTCTGAAGGACCGGGTAGTTATGGCCCTTTGCTTTCATTTCCTTAACATACGACGCAGTAGCACCGGCGGCCGTTGCACCGATCACTTCTTTAAGTGTAACATCAGGGAAACCCAGTGCGCGGTAATCCCTGACCGTGGCCGGCGTTATGCGCAACTTTTTGAGCGTAATGAAATTCCGAAGCTCCTGATTTTCGAAGCCGATGCTGTAGAAGCTTTTAATAAAGCCCGGTGTTACCCCGGCTACCATCAGGCTCGTGATAGTCTCGTCCTCAGGTTTGGCATATCCCATGTCTTTAAGCTGGGTTAGGTAGTCTTCCTTGGTCAGGATCTTGGTGTCAGGCTTATTCACCCGGTCTAAATCACCTTCAACTTTAGATAAGATCACGCCGACATTACGGGTAATTCCGGTCAGAGCATCATTATAGCTCTTGTTACCGGAGTTCCCGGTGTCTGCTGGCCGTGAGACGGGCTTGATAGTATCGCCTGCTCCTCCCTGCTGCTGCAGAGTTGCAGCACCTCTGACAGAAGAAACCGGTTCATTGCTGCGCGGGTCGATACCTTTACCTTTCGAGTTAATGAGTTGCGAGAGCGTCAGGTTGGTATACCCCGCGGCTTTCATTGCCCTGATATAATCAGCATCGATGCCCAGGGAGCGGGCAATACCCAGATCATTTAAGGGTACATTCCGGAAGCCATTTTCTTTGAGCATACTAAGGTAGTCACTGTCAACGCGGAGAGCTGCCAGGACAATGAGCTGGTCTTTTGCCCGTTGGGTATATCCATTTGCCTTAAGCATACTGATCAGGTCGCGGTCGACCCCGGAAAGAAAGTAAGCCAGCATATCCAGATCACTGACTTCCTGAACACCCTCTGTCTTCAGGAAAGCAGCAAAGTTTACGTCGGGGGTAAAGAAATAATTACCAGAACCCTGTTCTGCTTCAAATTCGCCCTTGAACAGAATTGTTCCAGCCTCGCGAACCAGGGAAAAACTGCCTTTGTCTTCAGAAAATCCTTTAAGCTCACTGAGAGCGAAGACACTGTTATTTTGCCCCTGGTCATCCCGGCTTTTAAAGATCACAACCAGGTCGCTTCCAGATAATTCGGCGGTCCACGGCCCTTCCGTTTCGATCCATTCGGTATCTGTAGATACCGGACGGGACATTAGCGGACCGGCACTGGCAAGCGGCTCATTTAGTATAAAGACCGAGCCGGCAAAAAGGGGCAGCAGGAAAAAGTATTTCCAGGCTGTGCCCATACTTGAACGTTTTGCATTCATCATGTTAAATCTCTTTTTTAGTAATGACTGATTATAATTGGTTGTCAGGTTCAGGGGGAAGTGCGGTGCCGATACCTTCAGCAGGCTTAGCTGGTAGCTCTCCTGGTCGACCTCATTCTGCTCTAACAGTTGCTGATCTGTGAGGAACTCCAGGTTATTTTCCAGTTCCTTGCGATAAAGCCAGGCAAAAGGATTAAACCAATGAAATACCAGCACCAGCTCCGAAATCAGCAGGTCGTAAGAGTGGCCGTCGCGGATATGGATCTTTTCATGCAGGAGGATCTGGTTGTAAGTCTCCCAGTCGTATTTTTCAGGATTAATATAAATGCTGTTGCCAAACGAGCACGGAGCCGTGTCGCCGCTCATCTCCACGATGCGGTAAGGACCGTCCTGGATAAACGGCCGTGTAGCCGAGCGATACAGCAGGGTGATAAGCTGCACCAGGAAAGTGATCCCGAAGGCGGCAACGCCGGCCCAATAGATCCAGGCAGCTACTTGTACGACCTGCCCGAAAGTTACTGCCGGTTTTGGTGGAGTCGATGGTTTGCTGGCAATCTCAGCGGAGCCGATGCTAACATCAGTTCCATTTTCAGGTTTTCCTACCCACCAATAGCCCTCAACATCCGGCTTCCTTAAAGACAATTCCGCCGGCACCCGGATCAGTGGCAGCAGGAATGAGAGCGCCAGGCAGGCAAGCAGCACGTAGCGGTTCAATCTGAAAAATGTTTCCTTAACAAGCAGCAGGCGGTAGAAGATCGCACCTATGGCAAGCAGGAGTGTGACATTTACGATGTAGCTCATGGCTTTTTAGATTTGATATCCTTCAAGATCTCGTTGAATTCTGCTTCGGTCAGGTTTTGCTCCTTTGCAAAAAAGGCAAGCATGCGCGGATAGGAGTTATCGAAATACTGGCGGACAATATCTTTCATACTATGCTTCTGATAATCTTCACGGGAGATTTTTGGGAAATAGTAATGCATATTACCTACTGCCTCATGACCGAGGAAACCTTTTTCTTCCAGAATCTTTATCATCGTGGCTACGCTGTTATAATGCGGCTTCGGGTCGGGAAGCAAAGGAATCACATCACGGATAAATGCTTTTTCCAGATCCCAGATAACCTGCATGATTTGTTCTTCTCTTGTTGCTAACTTCATCAGTATTCTAATTTATTCTGCAATGATACTACTAATTTATTAGTAGTTCAACTAATTGATTAGGAACGTTACTAACTTATTCGGTATTAGCTGATTTTCAATACATTAAAATTATCACGATGTTTACATAGTTAAGAATTGAGTATGCCGTACAATATCGAACTGGCTAATCGCCTCAGGGAATATCTCGGGAAAGTGCCCCGATTGCGAGTGAAGGAAAAGAAAATGTTTGGGGGACTGGCCTTTATGGTCAGTGATAGAATGTGCATTAACGTTAGCGGCGACAGACTGATGTGCCGCTTCGACCCAAAGCTGGAAGCTGAGATACGGGCCAAAGCCGGCTATGAGCCCATGATCATGCGTGGAAAGGAATTACGGGGATACTGTTACGTACGGGAAGAAGGCTACCGGTCAGAGGAAGATTTTAAGTATTGGGTAGGATTTTGTTTGGATTATAATGGTTTGGCCGGGTGAGATGATAGGTATAACCGAAACAGGTCTGGAAAAGAATGCACCGTAAAGTGATTTAAAGCTCAATGGGTTCTTTAAACTCGTTGACTGAAACCGTGGCGGGCTTAGCTGGCTCATCCCAGGCAGGGTCATTAAGTATCGAGCGCGCAACTACGAGTGAAAGGAGATACATGCCGGATACAATGAGCAAAGCATAGCGCAAAGCCCAATCGTTGCCGGCCGTGTGATATAAAACAATGAACAGGCTGCAACCTATGAGGCGGCCGGCATACAATCCTAATTCATGCCTGAATATATAGGTAAATTTATTGCGCTTTTCAATTTCTGCAACTCGCTCCGTTACGCCGAGCTGAATAGGGAAATAAGCCAGGTCGAGTAAGGGCCTGGCGAAAACCAGACAGGCAACAAACACCAGTACCCCAGCAGCAGAGTATAATAATGCATTGATTGCCGAACCGGCCAGAAATAAAAACAAACCCAGTGCAAAGATCCGCAGGCGATGTTGTGGACCAGTTTTGCGCCCCAGGATGTATAACAGAACGGCCGTAATACTTGCACCTAAGGATTGGATGAGACCCAGAGAACCTTCGGAACCAACCAGGTTCATGATCAGCATTACCGGTGCGGTGATAATATAACCATTAGCAATACCCTTGAGGAGGGCGAGGCCAAGCATTTTCTTCCACAACCTGTGAAAGGTGAAAAATAAGAGCGGTGCCGGTGCCGGATTTTTAAACTGCGCCCGATGGAGCAGCACCGAGGCAGCTACTGTTAGCAGAAAAACACCGCCGGTAAGGATATGGTATGCCGTGTTACGCCCGGGGAACCAGTCCAGTTCACGGCCGGTGGCAATAAATGCCCCCGCCGCTGCCGGTACAATAACAACAGCCATCGCGGAAAAGAAAGTTTCCAGACCATAATAATAGTTGCGATTGGCATTTGTAGTGCTGGTGAGAGCAAGAAAAGTTCGGTTTGACCAGAAAAAACCATATGAGAAGCCCATAATCAAGCCCGCGACCAGCACATTCATTACTGTTGGATCCTTCATCAGCATCATCAAAGCCATAGAGATGCTGCTTAATATCATGCCTGTGGAATACATCTTCCTGATCGGAAATTTTTTCAGGAATAAGCCATTAAGAAAAAAGGTAACCGGGATACCCGTTGCCTGGGCCAGCTGAAAGACCATGACCAGGCTGAAATCAGCAGAATTACGTATTATATAGGCACCAATGAATAATTCAATTACCGGAATCACCAACGAGTAGATGAGATTCGTTAAAAGCAGAATCTGCATGGCATGCGGCTGAGACTTGAAAACGCTAATTTCTTTGTTGAGCTTTTCCACCAAACTGTCTCATTTAAAGTTCAGGACAAACAGATAAGAGAAGCCGGAGAATTGACTTTAATTTCCCGTTGCGTGTAAGTGAGGCTTCCATTCTCAGCTATGCGGAAAATCGTAACTCCATCACTTTTTTCATTCGCTGCAAGGAGCAATCGCCCGTCAGGGGTGATCAGAATGCTCCTGGGACTTTTCCCTTCAGAGCTTATCCGCTGCAGAAAACTAAGATTCCCACTGATGGGATCCATTTTAAAGACGACGAGTTCATTGATTTCACCCCTGACCGAGGCGTAAAGGATATCTGCATGGGGGTGAATTTTGAGATCGGCGGCTTCAACCACACTAGAGTAATCATTCGGAACCAGGGACTGTTTTGAAATCACCTCCAGGCCTGACCCGGGCGCTGAAATGGTAAAGATTTCACCGCTTAATTCAGTGAGCAGGTATATATGCATAGCATCCTGTGCAAACACAAGATGACGGGGTCCACTACCGGGCGGAAGCTGCAGGTATGGCGGATCGAATGGCGATAAAGGACCATCCTGTTCCGGATCGAAATGAAACTGGTAAAGGCGGTCACTGCCGAGATCAGTACAGATTAAAAACCTACCATCCGGTGAGAGCTGAGCTGCATGTATATGTGATTTCTCCTGCCGTCCTTGCACCGGTCCATGCCCATCGAAAGTAATCGCCTGTACAAGTTCTGAACTGGAATCATTCCGTAACCGCACAAGTAATAAAGTCCCCGCTCCATAATTAGCTATAAAAGCAAATCGGCAATCCTGATCTGCTGAAACAAAGCAGGAACCGCCCCCGCGGTAATTTAATTTATCTATCAGGGTAAGCGCGCCCTCATGAATCCCAAACGTTAGCAGCTGCCCGTGGTCGTTGGTCATCTGCTCACTAATGGCTAAGATCCGCCGGCAATCACGTGATAGCGCTAAAAAAGAAGGGTTCTCTATCCCTGCGACCATACTCAGCTGAATGGCGGCGAGCGTATCTCCTTCCAGCCGGTAAACAAATATACCAGGGTTTGTAGGAAGCGAATATGTGCCAACCGCAATAAGCATATCAAATTAACTGGAGATGGGGCCGGATCTGCAAATTAACTATATCGGAGCGCTCCGGCTGCGCCAGGGCAAATGCCACACTTATTGCAACATCTTCAGCCTTTAGCATTTCGAGATTCCTGATCTTTTCTTCTTTTTCTTCTTTTGTAAATTCCTGCATATCGGTATCAGTTGCTCCAGGCTCAATCAATATCACCTTAATCCCTTTTGGATTGAGTTCTTTGCGCAGAGCTTCAGAAAATCCTTGAATACCACTTTTGCTGGCCACGTATAGGGAGCTGCCAGTTTCCCGCACATCAGCACTCATTGACCCGATATTCACAATATGACTAAGATTCCCCATATTTAGAGCATAATTACTGCATGCGATATATGACAGGAGGTTCGATCGCAGGAGGTAATCCCAATCCGCATAAGTACCTTCCGTAATTCCACCAAAAGGAAGCGCCGCATTGTTTACCAATATGTCGAGGCCCCCCAACTCCTTTTCAACAGAAACAAAAATCCGTTTGATATCTTCTTCATTAGCCAGATCAGCCACCAAACCGTTGCAATGGTTGGCGGTCGTCAGTATTTTCACGGCAGCAATTGTTTCGTCCAGCGGAGCTTGGTTTCGCCCGCAGATGAAGCAATGTGCCCCTAACCGAGCCAGCAGGATCGTGATCTCGCGACCAATACCGGTAGTTCCCCCTGTTATCAAAACCTTTTTACCAGAAATCCTGTCTTTCCAAAAATCATTTAGATCTATCATAATCCGTTAAGCATTGATAAACAATATGCCTCCCTAGATGTCCAGAGGGTTTAAAAGTCTAACCGATCGCAAAAATTATTGTTTAGCGAAATAAGAAAAAGAGTAGAAGTACGGTAAGCCGGGGAAAGCGTCTAATCACGTATATTAATGAGCCTGTTACTTACCGCGTAACAGATTAAGGAGGCTGTATTACGGCTGCCAGTTTTATGAAGGAGGCTCAGGCGATGGCCTTCCACGGTGCGCTTGCTCGTGAAAATCTTATCCGCAATTTCCTGATTGGTATATCCTTCGGCTATCAAATCCAGTATTTCCCTTTCCCTGGCCGAAAGCGCCATTTGCTCCTGATCCAGTAATACCGGTGTGGTCCGGACATATTGATTTAAAATTGGAACTACCAAATTGGTACAAACAAAGCGGCTTCCGCTGACGATCTGCCTGATGGCAAAAGCAAGCTCCTCAATCGCAGAATCCTTGCACACAAATGCAGTTATACCGGTTTTGTAGTATTTAAAAAAGGTAGTATCGTCAGCTTCCGTGAGCAGCAAGGTTTTTAGCCCTGGACACAGCTTCACCATTTCAGCGGGTTCGATTCCTGAACGTTCGGCCTCATCCTGATCGATGATCAATACGTCGGCCTTATTTTGTTTTTGTACTGGATCCAGTTCCCGAAAATTGCTGATTTCGGCAATAACGCGAAATTCAGGATCACTGTTTAAGATGCGGGAGATGCCTTCGCAAACAATATTCCTGCCCGCCAGTAATACTATGTTTATCATGAGATGAAAATTGCATTGCCAATTACCTTTTTCGTAGATGTTATACAAATTTCGTGAATAGTAAACTTTTAGGCAAGAACTTAGATCGTAAAAATAGCACCATGCAGCAAGCACCGGTAGGGCAGCCTAGCCTTTCGCCGCATCCTCCAAATCTTTGATCACAATCTTTTTCATTTTCATCATGGTATCCATTACCCGTTTGGCTTTGTCTTTATCCGGGTTTTGTAGTAAACGGCCAAGGAAAGGCGGAGTAACCTGCCAGGATAAACCGAAGCGGTCTTTCAGCCAGCCGCACTGGGATTCTTGTCCGCCACCTGAAATGAGATTTTCCCAGTAATAGTCGATCTCTTCTTGTGTCTCCGCTGCGATTGAGAAGGATACGGATTCGTTAAAGGTGAAATTAGCGCCGCCATTCAGCAACATAAATTCCTGGTCCAGGATCGAGATTTCTGCAACCAGTATCTCACCTCCGAAGCCGGGTACTTCTTTGGGGTAGTAGTTGGTGCTTAAAACTTTTGAATCCTTAAATACGGAGGTATAAAATTCAAGGGCTTCGGCTACATTGTGGTTTAGCCAGAGGCAGGGTCTAATTTTTTTCATTAGGGATATAGGGTTGAGGGTTGATTTATGTAAAGGTAAGGGGGATTGTGGGAATTGACAGGGGGCAAAATTGACTAGTTTGGGGGTGAATGCGACAAATAAGCCTCATGCCGGCGGACCGGCACTTACTTTTCCCTGCAGCTGGAAATTAAGCAAGAGCCGCCGCTGCCCCTGGCGCTTCCGTTGGTACGGGCGGGATGGAACTTAATTGATTATATATTCATCACAATCAACCCTTCTTAAAACTTTTTCCTCTATTCATCCCTTGTATGTAAAATTTGCAACAATGAAACTAGACTGGGAAAAACTACTCTTAGGCGAAGAGAACTGGATCTTTATGCTCGAGGTCTCCTTCCGTACGCTTGTCATGTTTTTTATCATCCTGATTGGCCTGAGGCTGTTAGGTAAGCGCGGGGTGGCGCAGTTATCGGTATTCGAGCTGGTGGTAATTATTAGTCTCGGTTCAGCGGCGGGCGACCCGATGTTCTACAAGGAAGTAGGATTAATGGTGCCAGTATGCGTATTTACAGTGGTTGTTGTCGCTTATAGATTTACCACCTTTCTTATGGCCAAAAGTGAGAAAATTGACGACCTGGTGGAAGGTAAAGCTGTATACTTAATCGAAGACGGCGAATTTAACATCACCGGTTTCGGGAAGGAAGGTCTGGCTAAGGATGAGTTTTTCTCTGAGCTGCGACAACAGGGGGTTAGTCACCTCGGACAGGTAGACACCGCGATCCTGGAAACATCCGGTAATTTGAGCATTTACTTTTACGAAGATGCAAAAGTGAAAGAGGGCCTGCCCATTCTTCCCGCGCTTTTCGAAGATGCCCTGCTGGAAATCCCAAAAGCCGGCACCTATGCCTGCCGGCTATGCGGTAATGTAGAAAAGCTGAAACCTGTAAAGGAGCATAAGTGCGAAAAATGTGAGCATACTGAATGGGTGAAAGCGGTGAAGGGACTACGGATTAAATAGGGTAAATTCCGCTTGTGCGCCCTTTTTATGCTGCTGGCTGCTATCAGGCACCTGAGCTTTCAGCGCGCAGAATTTCAGGCTCAGGTTCCGGACTGGGTGCTGATGAACAAGGATTTGTTGGTAGAAAATCCGCCATCTACGCTGTAAATTATCCGCTAAGCCTTTCTACTTAAGTTTCACCGCCTTTCCGGTTTTAGCGCTCTTTTTTGCTGCTTCCAGAATTTCAACCACGATCATATTATTTTCTAAGGACGACAGGTCGTACTCTGGAAGTTCGATCTCTTTTCTGACCAGCGCGGCAAAAAGAGAAAATGGATCGTTGTAGGGGGCTGCAAGTCTTTTTAAGCTCTCTTTTCGCTCCGTCTTGTCATCCTTCAGACGCGTCCTGATATCTGTGCCGTTATCGGCGATAATGTAGCCGGTCTTGCCATAAACCTCCATATCTTTTCTGCTGAACGGCCAGTTCCAGGATGCCTGGATGATGCCCTGCATTTTTGGATATTTCAGGAGGATGGTGGCTTCATCGTCAACCTTTGGATAGATGTCTGGTTTGATCTGCTGAGTTAGGGCTAATACAGATTCTGGCTTAGCTCCACCATTGAGCCAGGTGAGCAGATTTGCACCATAGCAGCCAAAATCCATGACGGCACCTCCCCCATTCAGAACCGGATCGGTCAGCCACTCTAAAAATTCTTTATTTACACCAATTTCCTGCGGTCCTTCATGACCGTCGTGTATTACTACTTTTCTCAAGTCGCCCAGGTCCTTATTTTTAATGGCTACCTCGTACGCTTTTTGGTTTGAAGGATACCAGGTAGTTTCATAGTTCGTCAATACCAGTATTTTATGTTTATCCGCAAGAGCTTTCATCTTTTGAGCATGGTCAACGCTTACGGCTAATGGCTTTTCAACCATCACATGAATGCCGGCAGGTGCGCAGGCTTCAACTACTTCCAGGTGCTGATAGATGGATCCAAATGCAGCAACCATTTCCGGCTTTGTCCTGGAGATCATTTCGGCCAGTCGCGTACGAGATTATATCCTGACAAAATTTTATGATTAATTAGCTGGGCCGCCTCTTTTCCTGCGGATCCCCGCTGATCGTGATCCTGGTATCTGCCGGGATGATAGTCAGATTAAGTGATCCGGCGGGAGATTCAAACCATGGTAGTTCTATGTGTCGCTCCTTAAATTGTAGGGGAAAGAATATTATATTTAATTCAGCAATTTCCCTGAGTACCACCTATGCATACATTTAAAACCAAACCCGACGGCTTTCGACAAATCAGAAGGTCCATTATTTTTTGCGAATTCCCTTTACTTTTTCTGTCTTTAAGTACTGGCCTGCTTGCTGCGGCAATTGGGAAACCTGACAGATCAATTGATTGGTCTTTTATAGGTGCGGTGTTACTGGTAGTACTGGTTATTCTCGCGGTATTACTGCTAAATATTCTTACTGAAAGGAGGCATATCTATGAGGACTTCCTGCTCACAATCGATGAGAATGGGATCACGCGAGAACAATACAATGCGAATGTATTAACAGTGGGCAAAGATGAGGTGAGGGAAATATATAAAACCTCAAATGGCGGGATTGTTATAAACGGAGTCGGCGGATCTGATCCAATAAATATTCCTCCTCAGATGGAACAGTCCGACAAGCTTGAGCGCTTATTTTCAGAGATAAAACCTTTTTCCACCGCGCCCATTCTTGAAAAGTATAAGTTTCAAATCATCTTTACCTTCCTCGCCCTTTTCGCTGCATTTAATTTCGTAACAAGTAAACCACTTGTTTGGGTAAGTGGGTTTATGCTATTGAGTTTTGATAGCTATTTGCTTTACAAAATCTATCAGCATACAAACTTACGCGATGTTCCAAAGGGAAGACTTATACTGGCCTTGTATTTTGTATTTATTATTATCCGCAAAGTGTATTCAACAACTGGTGGTTAGCAGCAGATGAGCACCAAGGGGGTGTAACTTAAGCCAGCACTATTTCGTCTTATAAATTGAGGATAATCAAACTTGAATACACTTCGGAATATGGCAGAAATTAAATATCAAATAATTACACCTGACGACAACGAAAATATAAAACTCATTGCAGATTGGTATTTAAGTGAATGGAACATCCCTGTTCAAACAACAATAAATAAGACTAAGATGCTCTCGCCAGCAAATCATGAATTTCAAATTCTAATGACAGTTAACAGCATACCAATTGCGACTGGTGGACTTTACAACCATGTAGGTCTGCTTGATAGAGAATCACGATTTAAAATTTACAAAAACTGGCTAGCATTAGTTTACACAAAGCCCGACAATAGGGGAAATGGTTTAGGAGCGTTAATTTGTAAACGCATCCAAAGCCATGCAAAAGACCTTGGACTGAAAGATATTTACTTATTCACCCATACGGCTGAAAATCTATATAAACGACTTGCCTGGCAAAAATTGGAACGACTTTCTTTAGGAGGAAAAGACATCGTAATTATGAAAAAAGATCTCTAAAAAAGGACGGACAGAAATTAATGCTGCTGTAATAATTTTAGACTGCGATCAGCTCGTTTTCCCCACTCGGTTTAAGAGTCAGCTAAGCGCTCTTGAATTATATCTAAGCTCATTTGGTTTAAGAGTTTTTTGCGAAAACTTTGCGCTCTCTGCGGTTAAATTGTCCGCCTGACTGCTGCAGATTAAACGATGTGTTATGTTAACGCAGTCTTCCGACCTCCTCTTACCTGGTTTCAGTTTTCCGATCGATCAATAAATCAATTGCCGATACGGCTGAGAGTAAGCTGGAAGTCAACCCGGATCACATCACTCAAGCTCATCACGGCTTCTTCGGCTGCCAGCAGCCTGATGTCGAAATCACTGCGTTTAATTTCGGTTGTGCCTCTGCCGGTGAGTGTGCCGTCGTTGTTTACCTGTATATCTACAAGCAATATAGCAACCTGAGTGATGCCTGCAATTTGGAGGTTGCCCTCAGTAAAAAGCCGGTAGCTGCCAGTTCCGGAACCGCTAAGCTTCATGGTCTTCCCGGCGAACCGGATCCGGTCGTAGGGATACATTTTGAGGCCTTTGTACGCCCGCGCGTCCATTCGCGGATTATCGCTCTTCAGTTCGCCTACAGGGATAGATAAATTTAATGACCGTACTTGCGCCAGTTTTCCATCCTTGAACAGGAGATTTGCACTTCCTTGTGCGGTATTAGTCTTCATTGACCAGCTCTTTTCACGTGCCGTTCCAGTAACTGAGATGTCTGCTTTGCTGACATGAAACGTCTGGGAAGTAGCTGCCAGAGACTGAAGCAAAAAGATGGTTAGCAGACAAAAGAAAGGGCTTTGGGGTATCAGTCGAATAAGTTTCATCGGATTCTGTTTTGATATCAGTAAAAATACTCGCCCCTGTACTGTTTTACCATGACCCTTCTTACCGAAGAAAGTGATCGTTATCACAAAACAGACTGCATCTAATCATTTTGTAATACCCTCGACTTAAGCATTTTTGTTAATAAAGCTTATCCTATGAATCATTCCATTATACTGCAATCTCTCGGAGCCGCCGGAACAGTTACCGGTTCCAAACACCTGCTAAAAACCCCGGGCCTGAATATATTAGTCGACTGCGGGCTCTTCCAGGGAATAAAATCACTCCGCGAACAGAATTGGCAATTGCTGCCCCTGGCTGCCGGAGATATTGATGTCCTTATCCTGACCCATGCCCACCTGGATCATAGCGGTTATATTCCACTGCTGGTGAAATCCGGGTTCCGGGGCAAGATCTTTATGAGCCAGCCTACTTCCTCACTAACTAAACTGATCCTGCTTGACAGTGCCAAAATACAGGAAGAAGATTCTGAACGGGCGAACCGCTTTCGCTATACCAGGCATAAACCCGCATTGCCACTGTACACTGTAAGGGATGCGGAGCGCTCCTTCGAACAGTTTGTAACGGTTGGCAGCGATGAGCGGATACAACTGAGCGACGCTATTAATTTCCGGTTTAAACTAAGCGGGCACATCCTCGGCGCCTGCTCGGTTGAATTAAACTGCTACGGCAAAACCATTGTCTTTTCAGGTGATATCGGCCGGGTCAGCAGCCCGGTGCTGGAAACGCCCGATTACTTCACATCAGCCGACTACGTGATTATGGAATCTACCTACGGGGATAAACTGCATGGCGCGGAAGATGCCACCGAAGAGCTGGCTGAGGTGATCAATGAAACCATCCAGCTTAAGGGTAATATTCTGATACCGAGTTTCGCGGTCGGAAGGGCGCAGGAGCTGCTATACCTGATTACAAAACTAAAAGATACAGGTAAGATCCCTGTGAATATACCGGTGTTCCTGGACAGCCCCATGGCGGCGCAAGCCACTGATATCACCCTGCAATATCCTGAGTTTAGCAAGATTGACCGGAAGGCCTGGCTTGATGTGAAACAGCATGTGACCATTAACCGGGATTTCAGGAATACCCGGGACATCATCGAAAAGAAAGGTTCGAAGATTATTGTCGCGGCCAGTGGAATGCTATCCGGCGGCAGGGTGCTTGAATACATGAAGCATTACGTCGGCGATCGCCGGAATGTGATCCTGCTGATGGGATACCAGGCCGAGGGCACCCGGGGCAGGGCACTGCAGAATCAGTCGCCCGACATCAAGATCCACGGACAATATTATCCTGTCAAGGCACGCGTCAAAGAAATCGGCAGTTTGTCTGCCCATGCAGACCAGTCTGAACTGCTGCACTGGCTGAGTAAGTTCAATCAAAAACCAGCCCTGGTGATGCTGGTTCATGGCGAACCCTGCGCACAGGAGGCGCTTCGCGTTAAGATACAGGACACCTTTCACCTGCCTGTAAGCATTATGCAGCAAAATCAGGATGTGACTTTATTTGTCCCTGAAGGTGTTTCCGGCTGATATTCCGCTATTGTTCTCCGGAACCGCTTACGCGTATACCATTTACCGGCCTCAAACCAGGTAACGGACAGGAAGCCGATGCCTGTACTCAAGGCTAATTGTTCAAGGGAGAGCGGGCTCAGTTCAAAAAATTGTGCAAATGGCCCCACAAAAATCAACGATCCGGTTGTCAGTACCGTAATCCCGATCATGTAAAAGACCATATTATTACGATAGGCCAGGGTGGTGATAAAGGAGTAATAGAAGGACCGGTTTACCAGCGTCAGGAAAATATTAGCTGCTATCAGCGTTACAAAAACCATGGTGCGTGTCACGCTCTCACCGGCATTTCCGTAAACGGAGTATTGATAAACAAAAAGTAAACCCGCGGTGATGGCAAAACCCTGAACCACGCTGGTTGCCAGTTCATTAATCCGGAAAAAAGTTGCTGTAAACGGGCGGGGCGGCTGGATCATGATATTCCGTTCGGCAGGCTCGTTCTCATAAATGATGGAGCAGGTCGGGCCCATGATCAGCTCCAGGAAGATCACATGCACCGGCGAAAAGATAGCAGGGTAGATCCATCCCAATACCAGGGGAATAAACACAATCAGTATGATGGGGATATGGATAGAAATGATGTATTGTATCGCTTTTTTAAGATTGGAATAAATCCTGCGCCCCATGCGGATAGCCTCTACCATTTTGGCGAGGTCATCGTCAGCCAGGATCATCGACGCCGCCTGCTTTGCTATTTCCGTTCCCTTTTTTCCCATGGCAATGCCAATATGCGCTGCTTTCAGGGCGGGGCCGTCGTTTACGCCGTCGCCCGTCATGGCAACAACTTCTCCATGGGCTTTCAGGGCATTTACGATGCGGAGCTTGGCCTCAGGGAACATGCGGGTAAAGATGTTGGTGTCCGAAACGATCTTGCCGAGCCCGGCTTCGTCAAGCTTCATCAGCTCTTCTCCGGTCATGCTTTTTTCGCTTCCGCGGAAGCCCACGCTGTTGGCAATCGCTGCCGTCGTTACCGGATTGTCGCCGGTGATGATCTTGACATCGATCCCGGCTTTATAGAAAGCTGCCAGTACCTCCGGAATATTATCTTTCGGCGGATCATAAAATGCGATCAGCCCTGTAAAATTAAATACGAGATCCTGTTGCTGCGCGGGGAAGTCAGTACCGGCCCAGGTGCTTGTACCCACTCCCAGCACCCGGTAACCTTCCGCGGCAAGCGCGTGAATAGCCTCAGAGATGCGACTTTTCCCGGCTTCCGCCAGATTCGAAACTTTTAACAGGGCCTCCGGAGCGCCCTTCGCAGCGATGATGCGTTCGGCCTTGTTGTTTTCAAAAATATGCGTCATCATCGGCGGTTTCCCTCCGAGGGGATATTCATGGATCATGCGGAAGTCGGGCCGCTCATCCTGAGTTGTATTTTTTGTGTAGGATTCGTGCAGGGCGATTTCCATCGGATCAAACGGGATAGGCTCGCTTGCCCACATGGCGTCGCGGATCAGGGAGCGGACAGCAGGAGCGGGGTCAGCGCCAACAAAGATTTGACTTTCTGCATGGACATACACCTTGGCCAGTGCCATTTTGTTTTGTGTAATCGTGCCCGTTTTGTCGGTACAGATTACCGAGGCACTGCCCAGTGTTTCCACAGTTTTCATTTGCTTTACCACGATACCCATCTTCATCAGCCGCCAGGCACCGAGAGCCATGAAGGTGGTAAATGCCACCGGGATCTCTTCCGGAAGGATGCTCATCGCCAGCGTAAGTGCCTTAAGCAGGCTGTCTGGAAAGTCGCCGGATTTTAGATAATTGATCAGCCAAACGAAAGCGAAGACCACAACGCCGCCAATGACCATCTTCGTCACAAAATTTCCAATCTGTATTTCCAGGGGTGTCTTTTCGTCTTGGATTTCCGACAAGCTTTTGCCAATCTGTCCCAGCCTGCTGTTGTTCCCTGTTGCGGTAACCTGTGCCACAGCCATTCCGCTAGCAATAGTGCTTCCCTGGTAAACCTGCCTGTTTTCTTCCCGCTGATTTTTGAATACTGCCATAGATTCGCCCGTGAGGACCGATTCATTGACAGAAAAGTCATTGGAATGAATAATAAAGCCATCGGCGGCAACCAGGGTGCCTTCCTCCAGAATCAGGCTATCTCCTGGAACCAGTTCGTCGCTGTGGATCTCAACGACTTCCCCATTGCGTATCACCTTTGCAACGGGCAGGGTAAATTGCTTTAATTTTTCCAGGGCATCGCGGCTCCTCGAGTCCTGGAAGATTGAAATGGCGGCCACCAGCAGTATAGCCGCAGCCAGAAACAGTGCATCGGAGGTGTTTCCTACCACCAGGTATATGGTTGAGGCGACTAAAAGCAGCACCACCATTGGCTCCTGCACGATAGCCTTAAGCGCCTTCAGAACCGGGTTTTCTTTTTTCGCACGGAATTTATTGTCGCCGCTCCCGGCACGGGCCTTTAATACCTGTTCATCGGTAAGACCCCGGATATTGAGATTAGCGAAGACTGAAGCCATGTGAAATTGTTGTCAATAAAGTTAGTATTTTCTACCGCCGGGATGTCAGGTCTTGGTGTTTAGTTCAATGGGAGTGTTTTTAATTACTGGGTTTTAAGTGATACGCCGGAGCAATAAAACTTACTGTAGAAATCACGGCTCCGTTTTCACTTTGCGAAACTTTGCCCGTCCGAATGGCATTTAGCCGGGCGGGCGCCTTTGCGTTTAATTATCCGCCTACAAGATCAAAAATTTAAGGATAATCCCGATATTTGTCGTGGCGATAAAATCCGCTTGCAAAAATTGGCAGATGCCTTTCAGGGAGCATGATTATAACTACCATTTTACTTTTCTTCGAAATTATACTGGCACCAGTTGTGTTTGCAATAATCGCACCCCAGCTATTAGCGGCATTCTATGCCCGGCATATCGGCAGAAGTTTTTGGTTCTGGTTTTGGATCTCCTTTTTAATACCCATCATTTCCTTAATCATTTTAATGAACCTGGAAGACAAAACAAAAGAAGTTGCACCTAAGGAAACTGTTTAAGTTTCCCGCTTGGTTTAAGGCTTAGGCAGACCCTAAAATCTCAAGCCGACCGCTGCTCAACTGATATAATCGTATTCTCAACTATTTTTAAGAACTCCCTCATATCCGTTACGAAATAATTAGGCTGAAAAAATTCCTCCCTGCCGTAGGATTTAGTAGCCAGGTAATCGGCTAACAGTAACTTACACCCTTCATGCTCACTAATGTACCACTCGGCGCGTCCTACAGCAAAGCCAGCGTTACGAGATGCTAATCTGCGTCTCTTCGGTGTTGTCCCTGTATTTGAATCTTTGTAATTCTGTTGGAATACTTCGTAATTCTTAACCAATAAGTCATTCAACCTGATCCAGTGTTCTTTTGTCATCGCCGTAATATTTGCTAATAAAATTAGCAATATTAATGATTCAGGAGAAGGGGGTTTATGGAGAAATTTGGTAATGGTTGATTGTCAGGTGGATTAATTTTTGGTTTTTAAATAGCGGTAAGAAATCAGACCTAAGATGAAATTTAACGAAGCGCCCGGCTAATAAATTAAATAATTGGCTGTAATAGCAACCGATCGGGTATAAAACCTATATAATTGCAAAAATTAGCCCCGATAGGGTATAATTAAAGATATTTTATTATATTTGTACCCTAAAGGGTATAAACTATGCTTTACGATTACTTAAAGAAAAAGCGGAAAGCTTTCAATTTTACGCAGGAAGATCTTGCAGTAAAGGCCGGCGTGGGCCTTCGCTTTGTCCGGGAACTGGAGCAAGGAAAAACTACACTTCGTATGGATAAGGTTAACCAGGTATTAGCTTTATTCGGCGCCGAATTAGGCGTTGTGCAAAAACCAAAAGATCATGAGTAAAAAAGGATCAGTTTTCTACCAGGAACATTTTGCCGGCCTTATAGAAGAAACAGACGAAGGTTACGAGTTCACATATGCTACAGAGTACCTGGAAATTAAGAACGCTAAGCCTGTTAGCCTGACCCTGCCTCTTACTTCCGAAAAGTATACCAGTAAAGTTTTATTTGCTTTTTTTGATGGTCTGATCCCGGAAGGCTGGCTGCTCAACCTGGCTACTGAGCATTGGAAGGTTAAGCAGAATGACCGTTTTGAATTGCTATTACTCGCCTGCAGAGATACGATCGGGGCAGTAACTATTATTCCTGAAAAAGATTAGATATGGCAAATTGTTGTTTTTGTTATCAGGGTTCAGGGGATAAGGAGTATCACGAAAAATGTTCTAAAAGATTCTTCGGAACGGCCACTCCTCCTAAGTTGGAATTAGACAATCAGCTATTAAAAGATCTGGCTGATCAAACAATAAATGAAAGAATAGCCATTACAGGCGTCCAGCCAAAGCTTTCGGTAACCTTAGAAAAAAGCAAGGAAAACAGCCGCCTGACGATTGTAGGTCTGTGGGGGGAATATATTTTAAAGCCTCAACACGAACGATTTCAAATGATGCCAGAAACAGAAGATCTGACCATGCACCTGGCATCCTTATTCAGAATTCCGGTTTGTGAGCACACACTGCTCAGGGCTTCAGACGGCAGCCTGGTATATCTGGCAAAGCGCTTTGACCGCGTTAATGGGAGAAAAGTTCACATGGAAGATTTCTGCCAACTTTCAGAATTTTTAACGGAAGGTAAATACAAGGGTTCATATGAAAAAATAGGAAAGCTTATCCTGAAATATTGTACAAATACAGGACTGGATGCATTAAATTATTTCGAGCTTGTTTTGTTTTCATATCTCACGGGTAACAACGATATGCATCTTAAAAATTTTGCAGTGCTGCATCAGGACGATGGCATTTATTTAAGTCCCGCTTATGATTTGCTGAATGTGAATTTGGTGAATCCTGCCGATGATGAAGAATTGGCGTTGACATTGAACGGCAAAAAGAAAAGACTAGGGCTGAAAGACTTTAGAATTCTAGGGGCTAGCCTCGAAATTCCTGAACGAGCTATTGAAAATAGTTTTAAAAAATTGGCATCAGCAAATAAAGAAGTAGATTTATTTATAAATTCTTCATTTTTATCTCAGGACCAGAAAGAACTGTATCACAGAATATGGTTGGAAAAACAGGCCATATTTTCATGATCAAGGCTTCTAATCACTTTGGGGGAGCCAGCTTCGGCTTTCTTTAACAAGGTTGGCTTTAAAATGTGCAGCTAAACTTTGCCAGAGTCAATACATCCTACTACTGCATCGATAAACTCATCTGTTTCTGATTCATCCATTGACGCAAATCCAATACGTACACCATTAAGCGAATCGTTGCCCTGGTTATAGAAACTACCGTCGTTTAAGTAGATACCCTGACTTGATAGTCGCTTTGATATCTTCGATAAGCTGACGCTTGCATCGAATATGCTCCAGATAGCCATTCCTCCCAAAGGGATGGTAAAATGCACTAAGCCATTCAATCTTGTTGAAAGCATTTGACTAATGCTGTCCCGTCTGCTTTTATATAGCTTCAAAGATTTATTAATGTGCTTCTGCATCTCTCCCGATTGAAAGAGGTGTCCAATAGATTCTTCCAAAAGCAGATCGCCACGAGTTTCCATCAGCTCTTTATACTTGCCGGCCTGCCAAATAAAGTCAGGTTGTGAGATTAAAAAACCTGAGCGAATAGTTAAAGATAATACCTTGGATATGGAACCTATGTATATCACCAGGCCATCGTGATCCGAACTCGCTAAAGGCAAAATGGGACTACTTTCGTAATGGTAATCATAATCGTAGTCATCTTCTATTAAAGGAATCGTGTACTCTTTAATTAACATTAAAAGCTTTCTCCTGCGCTCAGCACTCAATGTAACCGTAGTTGGGTGGTGATGATGAGGAATTAGATAAATTAGATCCGGACGTTCCGTTCTGCACAGCTCCTCAATTTGATCGACGTCTATCCCATTTTCATCAACTTTAACTTTTATAAGATCTCCGCCAAGTTGCTCAAAGACCTTATTCGCCATCCGGTAGTTAAGATCACCCACGATGACCTTACTTCCAGGCTTTACTATCATCTGAGCCGCTATAAAGATTGCTCCTTGCGCACCTCTGGTAGTTAGAATATGGTCTTCTGTGATGTCTAGTCCCCGGGTTTGTGTTAAGAAACTTGCCAGCTCAGTCCTTAACAAAGTGGAACCAATTGAAGGTTCGCTTATGATCCCAATATGCTTGTAATATTTACCCTGCAGGGATTTGTAGGTATCTGCCAGGATTTGTAGTGGTGCGATACGGGCATCAGGGTAACCATCATTAATTACCAAATGGTATGGCCTGGACAGAATGTCAGACTTTACTGTGTTAATCTGATTGTAGAACGGATTTGAATCATTCTTATTGACATTCTCATTAAAAGACTGCGGTGTTATTATGGGAAGCTTATGTGCTACTAAAACTGCTTTTCGGGGAGATGTTACAATCCATCCCATTATATTCAGCTGATCATAAGCGGCGACAGTTGTGCTGCGATTGAGCTTCAACATTTGGGCGAGTTGTCGTGTAGAAGGTAATTCAACCCCTGGTTTTAGCTTCTTGTTTTCAATGAGCTTAATAAATCCATCAGCCACTTGTTTAAATACAGGAATATCTAACCTCCTATCGATATGAATCAGATTGTTGTAGGGTAACGTCTGGACTGCCATGAATTTAAAAGCTGGATGGTCATGACCATCCGAACTGTCTGTACCTTTGCTTTTACTAAATAGGTGCTTATCGCATCAATCGTAAATATAATATAAGCAATGAGAATTCTAGTAATTGGAGCTACAGGCTTGATCGGCAAGAATGTGGCAAAGAAGTTAACAGCTTTAGGTCATGATGTAGTTGCGGGATCACCAGGAGCGGGTATAGATATTATTACCGGAGAAGGTTTAACAGAGGCCTTGAAAGGTACAGAAATAGTGATCGATCTCTCAAACTCCTCATCTCCGGATGATGAAACTGCCATCAGCTTTTTTAGTCAGGCCGGTAAAACATTAATTGCTGCCGAAAAGCAAGGGAATATCAGGCATCATGTCGTGTTATCTATTGTAGGTATAGACAAGGCCCTGAATATCGGCTACCTTCGGGCAAAGAAAGGTCAAGAGGATAATGTCAGGCAATCCGGAATACCGTACACCATCATTAGGTCTACGCAGTTTCACGAGCATGTCAATACCATAATAGCTGTACAATCTCAAGGTGCAGAAGTTCATGTTTCTACAGTGGATTATCAACCGATAGCGGCTGAGGATGTAGCGGAATTAATATCTCAAATTGCACTGGAACAGCCATTGAATGGAACCGTGGAAATAGCAGGTCCGGAGCGAGCGCCAATGAATGAGATAGTAAGCAGGTATTTAGCTATCAGGCAAGATTCCACCAGAACTGTTGTCGCGAATGACGATGACAAATACATGCATTTAGATATACCTAAATCCTTGCTGGTACCTGATGGTGATTACAGGGAAGGCAAAGTACGTTTTGATGAATGGTCTGTTTATAATTGAGATAATAAATTTTTGAATAGATCATTTGATGTGATATTTGACATCCACTCGTGGTGTAAGTGTTCCGCGGGATCAATGAATCAAACTGTAAAGTTCAGGACTCTGACCGGCAATGGTTGGATAAGTTTCCTCCCTGCCGTAGGATTTGGTAGCGAGATAATCGTCTAACAGTAACTTACACCCTTCATGTTCACTAATGTACCACTCGGCGCGTCCTACAGCAAAGCCAATGTTTCGGGATGCTAGTTTACGTCTCTTGGGTATTGTCCGGGTGGTATAATCTTTATAATTCTGCTGGAATACTTCGTAATTCTTAACCAATAAGTCAGTTCCTGCAAGTAGGATTATGAAGAATAAGAGCACCTGCCTTACAAGCAGGGGACAAATCATCGCTCCCAAACTCAAAATCCCGTTTCTATCGTACTCTCAGTCTCTTGTACTATCTATGTACTATCAGGTGACCTGGTTAATTGATTTAATTGTTATTTATTCTGTTTTTTCTAATATCTACATCATTCCTTCATCCGCGAAACTCAGATAACTATCTTTCGTAAAGATGATATGTTCAATAACTGGTAAGTCTAAAAAATGCCCTGCATTCTTCAACTTCTTTGTCAGCTCAATATCTGCATGGCTCGGTTTTAAGTTACCGCTTGGATGATTATGTACCAAGAAGATACTAGCAGCATTACATTTGAGTGCTGATACAAAGATCACTTTCGGATCTGCTATCGTTCCCGCTGTACCTCCAGTACTTATTGGTGCAATTGCTAATACTCTATTAGCTCGATTGAGAAGGATTATCTTGAACTCTTCGATAAACTCGATGATTTCATAATTCCAGTTTTCTTGCAGAACCCTGTACGCATCAATCGACGTGTTAATCTGTGGCCTTTCAGATGACTTAATTGTTGTCTTGTAGCTAATTTGTACTTCAGCCACTTTCATGTTTTTTGTTTCCATATCTAATTTGATTAATATGGAACTCAGTCATGCTTTAAGAGCAACTAAGCACGAGAAGCAAGGGAATAAATAGGAAAGGGTTAGGACAAAGTGCGTTTATGCCGGAATTTCTTGTAGCGTGTTGAGCTTACAAGCATAAATTTGTGTAGTCATTAAGAAAAAAATAGTTCTATCTATTTCCAGTCTATAAAGCTACCTACACTTTTCCTTTTTCAAAAGGTCACTACACCCCGTTCTCAAAGTGTAGGTTTCTGTGTTAGTTGTAGATCGAACTTTACTTTTTATTTTAAAAGGTATGATCGCTTGTTGGCTTATAAAATAAATACTGAAAAAGGGCAGCATAATACGACATAGTTATAATCTAAAAACTAATATTCATAGATTAGTCAAAATGACTTGACATGGAAATCGCTCACGGTTGGATATTTTTTGCAGTACTTGTTGGCTTGGTTGGTAACAGCAGAAAAATAGGCTTCGGTATGGCACTACTCTGGTCCATCTTGTTATCACCAATTATTGGACTGATTATAGTTTTGTTGTCTCCAACTAACTCTCAAATAGAAGAACATAGATATAAACATTATATCGAGTTAGCTAAGAAAGCAAATTATAAAGGAAATATCGCGAAAGCCATTGATCATTATCAAGATGCTCTTTATCATTTAGAGAATGATTATAAAAGTCCCAACAAGCAGCGCTCAGATCTTATTCTTCAGTTGAAAAGCATCGTTGATAGATTAAAAACTAAGGATATGGAAAAACCGATAATCACCTAATTCGTTTTTAATATTGGATCAAAATCCAATATTTGCTTTAGTATTAACTCATCATCCTCAACCAGAGTACTAAAATACACTTCTAGAGCTTCACCGATTTTAAATAAGGGCGTCATCCTGAAATTTGTTTCACCCATACTTTTTAAGTCAAAGTTAAGTTGTTTTTTGGACTTGATTGGAGTTTAATATTTCGTTGACATCAGTTTTCCGAGCACTTAAATTTTAGGTACACCTGAATTGTCCCTTCTTAACGGATATGTATTTGGCGTTTTTTTATCTTGAATCGTTAAACCCATGGACCCGCTCTCAGGATCATATCTTATATAAATTGACATATTATTACCTTCCCAAGTCATATTCATTGCCGTTTTATCATTGATGTAATATTCGGCGTCATTATTACCAAACAATCCTCTTAGAGTACTTTTAAGTCTCAAATACTCGCTAATAGTTTGCTTGCTCTTCAATAGCGATACTTGATACATTCGATTATCTCGATTAAAATATGCAACAACTGTTTTGAAATCGAATATCGTTAAATACCTTGTAATTTGCGTTTGAAGTACTATACGCATTGCCCGAATACGGTTCTAATTTTAAAATAGCGTCGGCTTGAGTTATAATTGTACCAAACTTTATACCCTTAAAATTCCTCGCTTTATCATATTCATAAAAAGTACTTGTTTTGCTTGGCTGTCCTATTGCGTTTAAGCACATAAAACTAAATAGAAAAGTGTAAGCGACGTATTTAAGTGCCCTGATTTTCATAATATTTCTTCCCTTTATATCCATTACAATTATACAAACAAGATATTAGGTTATCACCCAGTTTTTTGAAGTGTAGTTAGATATGCTGAGTTGTATGAACGGTTACGTGTTCTTAACTGATAAAGCTGAAAATATATTCATATGCAGCAGAGTATGATTATGATGAAAATAACAAGCAATGCCAATAAGAACATTATAATCTCCTTCTTCATCATTAAAAGTTACCTACACTTTTACTTTTCTACCGGGTTATTACACCCTGTTTCTCAAGTGTAGGTTTTCTGAGTTAGATTGAGGATCGAACTTTTACTTATTATTTTAAAAGGTATAATCGCTTGTTGGCTTATAAAAAATAAAATAGGAATTGTTAAGTACCATCGGTTTCTGGATATTGCAATTTCGAGTTCCTTATAACTTTTTGAATTTCCTCTTTGGGACGATAGTCACCAGGCAATGCAGCTAAAGCGATAGGTAATATATTTAGCCTCAAACTTATCCAAATATCACGTTTGTAATATGGGAAGTTTTTGAAATTTGTAATATTCAATAGTCGGGCATCAACAGGAACTCCGGGATCATCAACGATCAGAACAAAGCCGAAAGGAGGAAAAGCAATTTCGCTAATTTTATGGATCACTCCTTGGTTGTATGAGATATTGTCACTAATAAAACGATATATTTTAGGTGTTAAATCGTAATACGCATATATCTGATATTTATCGGGTAGCATATTACTTTCCTTATTTCTCACAAATTCTACCAAATCCGGATAAGTATCTAGGTATTGAATAGTCGAAATGCAAATAAAGTTCGAAATAACTTGTTTAATAATCTTCAGTGGGTGGATTATAAATGGATCACCTTTAGTATAATTGCAATCACTAAGAAAATGCCTATAGTGCGCCTGATTTGCAAAATCTATATATGCATTGGAATACATTCTTCCGCAAAAGCTGTTACAATCCTTACAAAGGGAATAATAACCTATGCCACCTTGAAATTTTTTTCCTTTGGTGTTTTCTAGGAAAGGATCATTTAAAAAAACATCTGAAGGCACAATTACGAAACCACCTTTATTTCCTGACTGACGTGGTGGTATATGCTCATATGTTAAAGTCCTTTCTTCACCACAAAGCTTACATCTACCCACCAGTCCTTTGCTTCTCATTTTATAATTCCTAATTCCTTCTGTATGGTTATGAGAGCGGTTTCTATATCTTCATTATATTTAATTTCTATCAAACTACAACCATTCTCATTACATTTTTTTCTTTTCAATTCATCACGAGCTAAAGTCTTCTGAAAACCTTCGACTCCTCCGAAAAACGAAATGGGTTCATAATGTTGCTTACCGTTATATTCTATTGCCACGTTTAGCGATTTAATGTAGATGTCAAATCTTTGACGTCCTAGCCAAATCGGACTGAATTGTGTCATCACATCTTCGTCCTCAAAATGTTGCTTCAATCTTTCGAATATTGCTCGCTCATTATAAAAGCTACCCACTTCATTGTATCCATGTCTTTTTCTAACTAAATTTTCTAGATTTCGAATATTGCTTTTAATTCTGCGATAATACTCACCAACAGTCTTTTTACCTATGTTCAATGGCTCCAATTTTTCCTGTAAAACGTCTGTTGAATTTCTGTAGTCCATTGAATACGTTTGTCGGTAAAGTTTTATATGAAGTACATCTGCAAATAGATCAGGATAATAATTGTCCATATCGATTGTGTCGATAAGATATTGTATTTCAAAAAACTGTTCAATCTGGTTTAAATTAAAAGAGTCGATAAGATGGCGGAATTCAGACGTTTGAATTAGAGTATTGGTACTATCTGCGAGAGAAAATCTAGTTTTAAAATAATTTAGATATGTGAACTGAGGCGCTATATCTTTCGAGTAGTTTAGACAGTTAAATAACTCAACTGCAGTGATTCCAAAATCATACACAATAGAACCCAAGGCTAATTCAAAAGGGTTAAGGAGATTTCTCACCCGCAACTCTTTATATATAGCTTCAACGGAGATTGAATCATAACTAGTTATTAAGATCCTTAAACTGTTTCTATCATACCAATCGTTCTCCGAAAAGCTATTTTCGAAATTAATAACAAAACCTTCAAAATCCTCCGGTCTAATGAATGGTAGGTACTCGTGAATTGGGTTTAAGTTTACACAACAGGTTTTACCGATGTTGCTGGAAGTTTTAATCATTTTACCTGTGGGTAAAACGAAGATCGGAACCCAATTGATACCATAAACGCTCTCAACAATGCCACCGCAAGGATAGCATGAATGGTCTCCTAATAAGAATATAAGATGACCATAATGCACTAATTCAAAACTAGTACTTATTCCATCAGAAAAGATTAATAGATCACGCTGAATCTTTGGATCAGTCAGTATTCGCGGCGCTTTTGAATTTGACGACTGTCTGTGAATGGTTCTTAAATCGATGCCATAGTTGTTTTCGTAGCAGTCGACAATTAATTTATTTATCACTTCAACTTATAAGTTACTAAGGTTTTCTTGGGTGTTAAAAGAGATTCGGCTTTACTGCTTTACACGCTTTGCTATTTGAGCAGCAACTTCCTCTATAGTAAACATCGTAGTGTTAATCGCCATTAAATCAGCAATGATTGGACTGAACTTAATAACCTCACTTTTCGATATCTTGTGCCAAATAGGTAAAATAACTTTCTCACCTTCTATTTCTTTGGCAAATAAGCCGTCTAATTCTCTTTGCGGCCACTCCTTCTTGAAAAATGCCTCAGACAGCACGACGATACCATACGTAGAATTTTTAAGACCGTTCTCTATTGAACGCCTCAAGCTATCACCGATCTGCAACTCGAATTCATCATACCAGACAGCGACCTGCATTTTCTGCAACAATTCAACAAATGGTCTCACAAAATCATCTTTATCTTCAGAAGCATGGGAAACAAAAACGTCATAAGATTTAGACACTTGTACTGCTGAAGTTGAATAAGGGAGTTGTAAGCTAGCAGATGACAATGCCTTTTGCCTTTCCATCTCTCTCGTGATGCTCTGCTGAACTGAAAGGATGTCTTTCTGCTCGCGTTTAATTTTATCTCGTTCCCTTTGTTCTTCTTTATTTAACGACTGAATAAGTGTCAAACGTTTTGTTTGTTTATCAGATAACGTTTTGATTTTATTTGCTCGGTCTTTATTTAATCTATTTATCTCGTCTTGTTTTCTCCCTAACTCCTTTTGATACGTAATAATTCTTTTTAAATCCTTTTCGCGATGAATTTTATCTAAATAGCTATTAGCTTCCTTCTCTTTTCGACTTATAGTACTATTTACACTTTGAACTTGAGTTTCTAAACTATGGATCTCACGATCTACGCTTGAAATAGAGCTTGTAATGCTTTGGATGCTCATTGCGACCTCGGTTAAGTATTGAGACAAGTTAATAAACTTTTCACTCACAACACTTAAATTCCAAATTTTTGCTAAATATATTAGTAAATTAGCCAAATGTCAATCCGGGAACAAGTAGACTTTGGAATTACTTTAACAAGAGAATTAGCTGCTTGGGTCAAAGAACAGCGTTCTTTGGGCAAAGCTGTACCTAATGGAAAGTTCTTATTTGAGATGTATGTAAAGAAAAATGACAGGTTAGTTCTGGTGTTTCTGAACAGCTTATCCTATCGTTACTATGCCAAATTCGTTGCTCCAGACGTTGAAGATTATTGTGTTAAGCTTCTGCGTGCAATTGAACCATGTGTATTCAATAGTATTGCTTGTGAGATTGAACCGTACACTTCGAGGTTTGAGTTTGAGCATAAAGATGGCATATTAGTCAAGCACGTGAGGTATTCATTTGCTTCGATGATTTATTAATTGGTAACCTGTGCATTTTTAAAACGGGTTGTATTAAGTATAGCAATCTGAATGGTTTTAGCACTTATTTTAAAAGCTTAAGTTTCTAAAGAGGATTGACTTAAAAAAGTTTGTCAAGTTTATTTAAACCTTCGGATACTACAGACTCTATGAGCTTTTCTAAAGTGATATTTGTGACTTTTTTAATACCTTTAAGCCACTTTAGATTATCTTTTGATGTCTCATTGGACGCAGAATTCTTATCTAAGTACAATTGTACTACGTCGACAATTTCTTTGAACGCAAACATTGATTTTGATTGTTGCAACTCTACAACCGCGATATCAGATACGTCTCCTTCAACAATTTTGAAAAATAATATAAAAGGCAAACTATGTTTATTCTTTATATCAAAAGCATGTAAAAAGGCTGTGTTGAATTTTTTCAATAAACGTCTATTTTGAGAATCCAAGAAAAAGATTGTGATATCATTGCCTGATTTCAGATGTAATTGAGCAAAGCTTCCTGGAGTCCTATAAATTTCCTGGATAGCAGTGTGATGAATATCATACAGGATGATCGCAAACGACTTCGCTCTACCGTTATCTAAGTGTTCCTGACAAATAGCTATGAAGCGTTTGTAAAAATCTCGCTCTGAATGGCCAAGTCCTTCACCCTTTCCTTCTTCGAATATTGGATACATAGGATGCTAGATTACTTAAAATAATTTATTGAGATCGATAATCAAATTTTCAAAGTTATTAATGGTGGTTTTGTCAAAGTCTTTCGATGTTAAGCCACTTTTCACCAGATGATTTGCTGGTCTAAAATGATTGAAGCGACTGATCTTTAAATAATCATTAATTTGTGATATTATTGGCGTTATCGCATTGTCTAATTCTCCAATCTTGATGTCCTTGTGTTCCGTGAAGGAGGCATTAAACAGCTTTAAATAGTCTTCTTTATGAAAGAGATCTTCAATGTCTGCTTGGTTGTAATCGATTAGATATGAGTCAAAGAATCTGACTTTACTCTTTGCGATGAGCTTTTGACTAATCAAGTTCTCAAATTTGGTTTTACCTTTCTGATCGGTGAAAGTGTCCAGAAGGCAAACTATATCAAGATTGTTTCCTCTCATCAATGAAATGAATGTGGCCACCTTTTCCAATCCACCAGTAGGTACGATAACAATGTCATCGCGTAAAGGTGTTTTGCCAGCTTGTTCTAACATATTTGACATTGAGAAAAGATACATCATGTCAGATACCCCTTCTACCAGTAAGTTTTTCTTACCTATGAAAAGGTTCTGAGCAATGTCATAACCAAGTGCCGCTTGTAAAGGGAAAAGTGTATTTGGATCTTTCTGCTGAATACTGTCAGTAATCACGGAACCTTCAGCCGTCTCGAGTACTGTCCTGACACGATCAAGATTACCCGTAGGTATAGAGAATGGTGAATGTGTTGTGTATATGATCTGATACTCTTGAGCCAGGTCTTCAATAAATTTTAGTAAATCTGCCTGGGCTGCTGCGTGAAGGTTAAGTCCAGGCTCATCTAACAGCAAGACGTATTTTGAATCTTTATCTTCCTGAATTTTTTTAAACCAGACAAGAAATGAAAAAAACCAGTTGAAACCCTTACTCCTATTTTTTAATGGTAACGAAACTCTAGTGCGTTGATTCTTGACTCTTATATCTAATATGTGTTCTACGATATTAATGTCGATAACTTCTTCATTATTATAGTCATTACGAATTGTTCGTTTTACCTTTTCTTCTTTCGCCTCAATTTTAAATTCAATACTTAAATTTGAATTGGTGGACCAGTATTTGAACAATTCATCACTAATTATTGCTTCGGTAGCTTCTAGCTCGGCTATATAGTCCTCAAAATCTTCAGATTTCAATATGTCGGACGCGTTGAGATCTGCAAGCTCAAGCAAGGCTTTTGCAGTCTTCATTTCTTCATCTTCTAACTCCTCATTATCCAACTTTTCAATAACTATTCTTGACGGTAGAGAGTAATACTCATCGTAATATAGAAACTTCGGTATGTTGGGTTTTAGGATAGTCCTCGCTATAAACTCTTCTATCGGGTTAGACCACTTCCAGACGTTTGTGATAAAGGGTTTGATCTTTTCAAGGTTTGCTTTGAGTGCATCATCCTTATACTCAGCTATTATCACATCTAAATCTTTTGAACTAGTGATCTTTTCAAGCTTATCATTCAGAGCCTTGCTAGAAATACCCAAATCAGAGGTTTTCAATGCTATGAACTTTTTAAAATCAGCGTTTACATTTGAATAGGTGTTTCGGTTGTTATAATTTGTGGTGATAGAGATCAGGCCTTCCGTAAAGACGCCAGCACCCACTTTCTCATCAATTAATTTTAAGAGACTACTATCCAACCTGTATGTGCAGGTGATAGCTGACGGATCAGCTTGAGCTTTATCAACATTTTTCTTCTCACGTCTTGGGTAATCATGTGTTAAGCTGAACTGAAACTTCTTGTCATCCTGAAAATAATTCGTCTTTGCTATAGCTTCTAATACAGAGGTTTTGCCAGACTCGTTCATCCCCACCAAGATGGTTACATCATCTTTTATCTCAAAAGATTGCTCCTTCTCGAAGCTTTTATATTTATGGATTTTAACATTAATTAGTTTCATAACTGAGAAGTTAATTTTTTAGGTAAGTAGATAAAATGTTATGTATAAATATAATATATAACTAGTTTGTCACAAAAGTTTTTTCCGCGACCGTCTGCGACGGAGTGAGCGTCACAGGAGTAAGGTTTGACCATTAGTTCCGCTTAAAGAAAGATTGCATTTGTAAAATCCGTCTGGGTTACCATTTTGTTGCTTTCAATAATATAAGTGATTAATTCAAAAAGCAATTTTAATGATCCTGCCAATGCAATTTCTGATTCGGCAATTTTAATATCTGAACCGTGCACAACTTTAGATCTCAGAGTATACAAAGATTTAATTTCTTTGAATTTTGTAATTCTTGATTCACCTCTTTCCTTCAATAATGACGATAAGCTTAATGAGAGGCGATAAGTGATTTCAGAAGAGACATCCACAATGCTTTCTAAGGCGGCCCAAACAATAGCAATCGCACTCCTCAAGTCAACGCAATATCTCCACGAGTTTATAACATTTAAGGCATACCTGAATTTTTCATTCTTATTTGCCAAAACATTGGCTATTTCAAAGTAAGTTGATATCCAGCGAATATCTTCTTGATCAATAGTTGGATTCGTTAGAGCACTTGAATCTATCATTGAAACATGATAGTCGCATAAGGTAGCTTGTACAACTATACTTTTGTCTAAGTCTTTAATATCGTTCCAAGAACGGTTTAATGAGGCTATGGACGTAATTTGTGTATGATTTCTAACAACAAGTAAAGTGTTTAATAACCAAGCTCTATTTAGAGCATCATACCCAATTTGTGACTCATTTGCATAGCTAGCTATTTCGAATAAATCACTTTTATAACAGAAAGGTTCAATAAGTGCCCATTGCTTAAAACCTTTTGCTCCAAGTCCGGCTAATTCAAACACGGATAATCTTTCGACCTTCCGGATTTTTAAGTATGAAAGAAACTCAATTTCATCTGTGTGAAATTTAACTCCATTTCCAAGTACGTAGCATTTCGGTTCTCGATTCATTTCCATATTAAAAATTGCACCTAAAGTATTTACTATGTGAAAGCAGGAAAAGCCACGAAATCAAACCTTGCAATTATCATATCTACCAGTATCCTCTGCATTAAGATACCCTAACTTAACTCGAAATATCGAAAACTTCTTATAATTGCTATAAGCTTTCATTTTGCGAACCAACCGCGAACGGAGCAACCATCTAAGGAAAGAAGCACGGAGTGCGATCCTTAGTATGTTCACATGAGCAGCTGGCGGAACTATTGATTAATAAGGCATTGTGTCGGTCTCAATAGTTATGACAGTTGTGAAGTGGTTGCGACTCGCAGGTTCGCTATACTAAAAATGTGGTGAGATGCAATGTGATTAGCGAAGCAATCATGTTGGAGATCAGAAAACATTTACGAACTGCGTCGCTTGCCGAAAGCAAAGTGAATGACAGACTGCTTGGGTGGGTTTGTCCAGGACGGACAGTCCTAGGCAACAGTGTTGGAGCATAGCGCACTCATTTGTCGCGAAGCACTAGTGAGAAGCGTGGTCTGGCAGAGCATTGCAAGCTGAGTAACTTTTTGTTCCGATCTTCCTGCTTTTAGGTTGTGCGGTAGGGATATTGCGGCACTTGCTTCAAAGATTGCACAGGAACAACATAACCTTATAAACGAAAGACCAAAGCTCAGCCTAACCCTCGTTAAGCCGCAATTGAGGGATTCTAGTTATGATAAGATAATTGTTTTAGTACCCCTGTCATGCGAATTCGGTAGTTAACCATTTCCACACTCGCATTAAAATGATTAGCGAGTTGAAGATTACTCATATTTTTTTTTAACCCCCACAACAATCCAGATCTGGTTATTTGTAAACATGCACCCAAACATTTAGCTTCTTCTTCATAAACCTCGTTAAAAGTTCTCATTCCTATTGGTATTGAGAACCCCACTTCTGAAGTCTCAAATGAATGCTCACAAATTATATGTGCTAACTCATGCATTACGTCGCTTTGTTGTCGGGCAATACTGCTGTAAGGGTTATGAATGATTATCGTCTTTCCTGATAATGTTTTCATTGTCAACGCACTCCATCCAAAATCCTCGGCCTGCATACGCAATAGTTGATCTGACTGCGTAAAAAATTCACTCGCTTTGAACACAGGAATAGAAAGGTGCTCAGCTAGTGCAAAAGCACAGAGTGGTGAGTAATCGGCCAGTCCTAAATTGGTCCGATATCCCGACGATATGCGATCGGCTTTAGCTTTGAAGCCTCTTTTAAGTATACCTCCAGCCGCCACGTCCTAATCATTTATTTTTATATGCTAAATCGATCATCGTTACTAGCATATTGAGCGTATCGGGGGGTAATTCTCGATCAGCTCGAAGATGAGCTACCACGTGCTGATGATTTGAGAGAGGATTTGCCCTTGAATCACTAGCAATGAAAGTATCGGTTGACACGTCAAGCCATTTACAAATTTTAATAAACGTATCTACGTCTGGAATTTTGCCTTGTTCTATTCTTGATAGAGTAGGTGCGCTTACATCTCCAATTTCGTCGGAGACTGCTCTCAATCCTTTTTTACCTCTTTTACTTTTGAGCATACTAGCGAGCAGCTCTGTATTGAGTGTTGATTGCATGTGGAAAAATAATTATAAAAAAATTATTGTATCACTTGTGAAACATTTATTTCGTTGTATCTTTGGTGAAACAAGAGCGATAATTGTTTTATATATGAAACAAAGATAATATATTAAGATCAAATTGTCAATAGGTAAAATAAATGAGTCGAATCAGAGATTAAAATTAGAATTAAATGAATTACGCAGTACTATATAATTTAAAGCCAGGTGACAGCATAATCGAGCCTTTGTTCCGAACAGGATTTTCTAAGCACTTTGCTATTTACTTAGGAAAGGATTCTCAGGGAAATGAATTTGTAGCAGAAAACCACTGGATTAACGGGGTGACTATTACCCTTGCTACGCGTTATTTTTCATCAGTGAAACGAATTGTTCGAATAGAAAGATTTTCTGGGTCAGAGTTGGAAAGAACTAAGGCGCTACAACGGGCCTTTAATCTTGCTGGAAAACCCTATAACTTAATTACTTACAACTGCGAGCACTTTGCTACAGAAGTACAAAAAGGTAAGCCAAGCAGTAATCAAGTGACAAATTTCGCAGTGTTGTTTATACTTTTCATGATTGGACTATACTATAAGAACAATGCCTCAACATATAGAAGACGTTATGGAACAAGATAAGAAATTTAGGATTTTATCTATAGACGGTGGTGGTATCAGGGGGCTTATTCCTGCCAAAATCCTGGCAGAATTAGAAAGCCAACTCTCTATAGCTGATCCTAATAAGAAACTGTACGACTATTTCGATCTTATTTGTGGTACATCAACCGGGGCTATCTTGGCTATCGGAGTCGCTTTGGGTATACCGGCTAAAGATTTGGTAAAGTTTTATAAAGAACACGCCAAAGCAATTTTTCCGAAATGGTATTTTTTTTCGCGACAGGCCAAAGCCTTAATTTCCCCGATATATAGCAATAAGCAGCTCAGAAGGCTATTAAAGGACACATATAGCCGGACGAATAATGGGCGTGATCCTCTATTAAATGATATGAAAACCAAGGTTTGCATACCTTCTTTCAATGGAAATACCGGGGAGATAAATATCTTAAAAACTAAGCATCATAAAGATTATACCCGGGACTATAAACTACCAGCTTATGAGGTCGCGCTTTCTAGCGCGTCAGCTCCAGTTTATTTCCCTCCTAATTCATTCACATATGATAACGAGTTAGGCAGCGGCTTTAATATCAATATGATCGACGGGGGCATTTTCGCAAATAATCCGTCATTAATAGGTTTGCTAGAAGCAACAGAAAAATTAAGTATCGAATTCAAAAATATAGAGCTCGTTTCTTTAGGAACCGGGAGAGGAAAGCAAATAATAAAAAAGAATTGGTTACCTAAAAACTTCTGGTATTGGTTTCTTCCAAAGCCCAGGTTACTCGATATCACACTGGATAGTCAGTCACAGATCACTGAGCAATATATACTTTTTATAAATCGTGTACTGAAAAAACACAATAATGCTTTTCATTACGAACGGGTTCAGTATGAATTTGGGGATGATTTAATAGACCTCAATGCTTCAAAGCCAAGCGATATGAATAAGCTAGAAGCAATTGGGGGTGAGCTCGCAAAAAAGCATGTCTATCGCATTAGTAACCTTTTAAACAACAAATAAATGGCAGATTGTCACAAATTATTCGAGGAATTCCAAGATGAAATTTCTCTACCATCAGGAAAGAAGTCGAGAATGACAACTTCCAAAAGCGCTCTGAGAGAGAGAATTAGAAAATTTTTCAAGGATAACCATCCTGAATACGACCCGAAATTTTACATTCAAGGATCTTATAAGATGGGTACTGTTATCCGTACAAAGGATGATATCTGCGATTTAGATGATGGGATTTATTTTTTCCGGGAGCCGGATGTAACTGCGACTACACTACAGGGTTGGGTCTGGGATGCTGTACAAGGATATACATCCACAGACCCAGAACATAGAAAAAAATGCATACGGAAGCTATTTTCAGCTGATTATGAGATAGATTATCCAGTTTATTGTAAGGAAGATGGCAAAGAATATCAAATAGCGGTTAAGAATATCGGCTTTGAAGATAGTGATCCAAAGGCTGTTGTTAAATGGTTTAACAATAAAAAGGATCCGAAAGGAATTCTGGTACGGATTGTAAAAGACCTTAAAGGCTGGTGCGACAATATTAGGAATAAGATGCCCAGCGGCCTGGCAATGACAATTCTAGCATCGAATGCCAAATCAAGAATTGTCTTGAATGACCGAGAGGACATTACGTTAAGAGATATCCTGAAGGAGATTAAAAAAGCTTTGGAAATTAAATTTGAATGCGTAGTTCCTGCATTGCCTAACGACGATCTTTTTGAAAGCTATGACGAAACTAGAAAAAGCAATTTTCTGACATCGCTTGAAAACTTCATCGAGGATGCAGATAAAGCAATTAGAGAAGACAACCAATTAGCAGCTAGTAAGCATTGGCGAAAACACCTAGGTGATAGGTTTCCTAAGGGAGAAGATAAAAAGGATAAGGAGGATGCAATTGCTGCTGCAGTTACTCTAGGCGCAGCTACATCAAATCCATGGTCTGAGTGATGAGCGGGGTTGATCTTTTCAAGATACAAGCAAGAAATATCCAAAGTTTATATCCAACGCTGAACTATCACGAAGATTCAGACGTAAACCCATTTATTGAGGGGAGGTTAGTTTTAAGAGACTCAGCTAACAATTATATTGATGCCTACTCAATAAGAATCACTCCCTCTGAATTCTATCCTCTAAGATTTCCTTTTGTTTTTGAACTAGAAGGACGTTTGCCATTCAACATCGATTGGCACGTTTTCGAGGACGGCCGTTGCTGTATAAAGTCTTTGCCTGAAGAGATACTAATATGTAAAACTGAGCTCAATATAAGTCAATTTATTGAGGAGCAAGTAGTGCCTTATTTTTTTAATCAGAAGCATAGAGAACTCTTTGGTTACTATTTAAAGGAAAGATCTCATGGGTCACAAGGACATATCGAATTTTTTGAAGATGTGTTCAAAACAAATAATTTGAATAGAATTGCAAAAGCACTTTTTCATATATCTCGCAATTATAAACCCAGTCGGGTCGATAAATGTTTCTGTGGTAGTAGCTTGAAATATAGAAAATGTTGTAGAGAACCTCATCAAACTATCAGTATTTTCTCCAAGGATGAAATAGAGATATTTCTGAGAATGGTAATTAATTCGCCTCGCTTCAGTATTTAATAAATGCCTTCATATGTTTATTTTAAAGGCCAGTTGTGAGCTGGCCCGAACTATCCAATGAATGTATCAACACCTTCAGGTAATCCTTCTGGAAGTTCAAAATCCTTTCCATCCCAAACAGCTTCTGAGCTTGAAACCCTTAGCTGTCACCCTGATTCCAAGTGTGACCAACGATATCTTCAATAAGTTCTTCAAAGAATACTTTCTCACCTACCTTTAAATCGGAGACGGACTGATTAAGTTTCTGGAAGTTAGGATTAGAGTTCATTATCAATTGAGACGCACTATCCCAATGTTACTGTCTAATTCTCGTTCCCGTTGAAATTGTAGTTTTGGTGTCAAAAATAAGCTTGTAATAGGCCATAATTGAAGTTTTATTATCACCTGATGTACTATCATTGCACTATCTATGCACTATCCGAACCGATTAGTTCGGATAATTCCAGATTGATTTCAAAACAATAACAGAACTGAGAATGGGAATTGCGCCCGCTACAGGCCTACAAATACCTTATTTAAAGGTCTTTAAACACTATTTTTAAATTAGTTTTGCAAACTCCACATAGACCTCTATATTTGCAGTCCCAAAGCGGGAGATTAGCTCAGCTGGTTCAGAGCACCTGCCTTACAAGCAGGGGGTCACTGGTTCGAACCCAGTATCTCCCACATCGATCGCCATAGCTTCAGGGAAGGCGATCATCGGAAACGAAACCCTTCAGATTAACTTCTGAGGGGTTTCTTGCTTCTAGAGTTTCAGGTCCTCATTTAACCTTTCTCAACAACCTCCCCATCACCACAACCTTCTCACCCCTATCAAACTCAACCAGCATACTCCCATTCCTCCCCCTTATACATTTCCCATCCGCACGCTTAACCGCACAGCATATTGCTTTTTTCAATTTTGGATCTGTAAGCTTATCACCCAGGTAAGTGTATTCCATTAAATCTACAACGAGATCATAGCGAAATTCGTGTGAATTGAAATCGTAACGGTGCGCGTCAGCTCCGTTCCGGGAAATCTTTTTGTTAAACGCCAGGAAGTCCGCGCCCTTATCCATTAAGCGTTTTCTTAGTCTGTGAAAATTTTAAATTGGGTCTAATTAGACCCGATTCCAACTAGCTCATTGTTGCAACTTGCTATCGCTGTGCAGCAACACGAAGACCTATATTTCACCAATTTGTCGTACAATCTTTTGCGGATAAGAAAGGAACGAAACCTTAGCCAGGAAGATATGGCGACCTTATGCAATGTCGAAAGGTCTAAAATCGGAAAAATGGAGAATAAGCGCATAGATCCCCGGTTAACTACTCTTATTGCACTTGCGAGAGGGCTCAATATTGATATTACCGAGCTCCTCAAAGCTCCACTTGAAGATCAGAGCCAAAAAAATGAAAATGGGTCTAACTAGACCCGAATAATTTTTTCTCCCTCCCCTAAATTCAGTTCAGAAAAACATTTTATCAACCTTCTGAATCATCTACCATGAAAAGAATTTTCATTGCATTGGCTGCGGTGTTATTCATAGCAATGACATCCTGCCAAAAAGAAGAAATCACCCCCACCCAACCCGACCTGAAAGCCAATCCCATTGAATGCCGCAAATGCACGGAAACCTGGGACATTATTGAACCTGCTCCTCCTGCAAATCCATGAGATCATGATACAACACAAAGACGTTAGCATGGAAACAATCCAGGCACTTAAAGCCAAAGGCTTTACACACATCCAGTTTGAATTGAAAGATTCGGGAAACCCGGTGCAAGCTTTAGTGGAAGTGATTCCAGGTAATGGGGAGGGTTCGGTTTTAGATAATATCCCATTGGCCGGGCGGGAGATCCTGGATTATTTTGGAGAAAGCTCCCCGATGGCAAGGTATGTTATTGATCCACAATATCTGGCTACCTAGGCTTTATCGCTCCCGCCGCCCCTGTTCAAACAGCATCTTCTTAACGCTCAAAAAACCAGTTTAAAATTTTAACCTAAACAATGAGCAATTATGGAAAAAAAGAAAAGCTTAGGAGATTATTTGCGCGAAAAGCGCGAGGAGCTCGACCTTGATCAATTCGACATGGGCAGGTTTCTGGGTATCACCCAGCCAGCTTATTCAAAGATCGAAAGTGGCAAAGTCAGATTTACGCCGAAACTCCTCGGCGAAATAAAGTCAATTAAAAATTTTGAGCACTTTGACGCTATCGATCAAAATCAAACTGCGGAGCCCAGTAGTACTCAAACGCTGTCTAACAGGTGGAGGTGGGGTAAATTTTGGTTGTATTTGATGGTGTTTTTGGTGGGGGCTTTTTGTCTTGACATGGTGTTTCAGATAGGCGTAGATTTCTATCGAGGTTTTACCCAAACCGAGGTAAATAAGGATACGACTGCTTTGATAGCTGTGATTTATTTTGCGATCGGTGTACCAACAATTTGGTGGTTGGTATTCAAAAAGAAATGGTAAAAAATCTAAAATTGAAGCTCCTGGGTTGGAGTTAGTCTAAGCTAATCCAGGTGAAAATTTTAAAGGGAGGAAACTCCCTTTTTTTGTGCTTACGCATTTATGCATTGCTCATATAACCAGATATAACTAAATTATAACCATTTATAACTAGATATAACCATTTATAACTAGGATATAACCTGGGTCGTCAGGAAATTTGTGATACGAAAGTATCGCATTGGACAAGCAAGTCAACATACAGGAAATCAAGCAGCTCATCGACCAGCTACAACAGGTGGTTGATGGGCATCCTGTTGACACTCCTGCACTAACCGGAGTCTTCGGTGAACTATGGGATGACAACGACCTGATGAAATATCTTCGGATTAGTCTCCGCACGGTTAAGCGCCGTCGGAAAGACAATACCTTTAAAGGTTTTCCAATCGGCGGCCGCTTCTATTATTATAAGCAGGATATTCTAAAATTGCGGGATAGGTATCTGAAGTAGAGACTCAATTATTACTGCGATGTGTTACGCCTGTCCACCATATTAGTAGGGAGATGCTTCAACCATATAACAACCGTCTTCGAGGACTAATTTCGACGAACTTGGTCCAATCCTTTTTAAGCTTCACTTTACCAGAGGAGAAATCTTCATTCTCACACACTCACCGTTGTCATTCCGACCAGAGGGAGGAAACTCATACGTTTTCTATAATGTGACTCCTATTGTTTAATTGGCCGCAACCTTAACTGTTTGATCCACCCCCAACCCCCCGCCAGCGGGGGACATGCACAGCGCACCCATCGCCAATTCAACGTGCAACATTCCTGCACAAAACCCGCAAAAAAAAACCAATCTCCATCCACGTCTCAGCCACATCCTAACCATACTCTTAACACTGAGATCACACAGAGATCACACTGAGATCAGGCCATTCGAATACCCTTTTCAACCTGCAGGTTTTTTCAAAGCATAATCTTTTCTGCCGGTTTATGCTGGCTGGAGTGCCAAATCGTGCCAAACCGTGCCAAGTAGTGCCAAAATTTCGTGCCCTCAGCACCCCACCCTAAGTTTGAACCATGCACCACGTATCGATACACAAAAGGCGCTGATTTTTTAAACTTTTAAAATTTACTAAAATGGCAAGATCAAAATTTAATGTACTTACCCACGGCCTGAGCGGGCTTGTGGGCGACATGCTGGTATTTCGTCAGAAGGCTGGCAAAACGTTCGTATCAGGAAGACCTAAACCTTCCACCAAACCCCTCAAGGCCATCGCTCTGACAATCAGAGATCGCTTTAAACGAGCGGCATCCTATGCTGCCTCAGTCATGAGCAATTTAACTCTGAAGGACGAGTACCAGCTAACCGCCAAACCCGGACAATCGGCATACAACATGGCTTTTAGCGATTACCAGAAAGCACCCGAGATCTACGAGGATATTAACCTCTCGGTCTACACCGGCGCTATCGGTGAGGAAATCGAAGTCAGCGTAATCGACGACTTCCGTGTAGAGAGTGTTTCTGTGGAAATCAAAACATCCTCCGGTACCCTCATTGAGCAAGGCGATGCGGTCCAGTCTCCAAACGGCCTGGATTGGGTTTACACCACTACAGCAGTAAACGCCGAAGTCCCGGGCACCAGGATCACCTTCACGGCGAAGGACCTTCCGGGTAACGAGACGGTGCTGGAGAAGATCCTGATCTAGGGTTAAGGCTTTAGGCTTTAGGTGCAAGGTCTACGGCTGGTGATTATACTTCCTGCTTCAGTGGGTACACCAGACGGGCCTAATACCTAATCCCTAATACCCTCGCAACCTGGGTAAGGCTTTAGGCTTTAGGTCCGTGCTATCGCATATCCTTCCTATCAGGTAGGTACGCCAGCCGGGCCTAAGGCCTAATCCCTAATGTCCTCGCAACCTGGGCAAGGCTTTAGGCTTTAGGTTCGTGCTGTCGCATATCCTTCCTATCAGGTAGGTACGCCAGCCGGGCCTAAGGCCTAATCCCTAAGGCCCCCCACTAATAATTTAAAATTTACACGTCCCCCGTAAAAGCCTTTTCTAATAACGGGGATAAAAAACCAACGAAAATGGAACTTATACAATCAATCCAACAATTCCGCCGGATCCCCCTGAACTTAGAGTTCAAAGGGCTGATCGTAAGTGCGCTTTCTTTTATTCTTTTCCCATACCTGATCCGCTTTGTGGATGCGTCGGCAGCTGCAATTGATCCGGGCATACTAAGTGGTATCCTTTTATCTATCGCTGCGGTACTTTTTTTCCAGGCCACAACCTGGTGGGTGATCAAGGCGATCTGGCCGGCGTTTGCAATTTATTCGCGGGATCAGTTTGAAGGGAGCTTTAAACGACTGCCGGGGAGGCAAAAGGTGGTGGTATACCTGGGGTTTTATTTGGCGCTGCTCTACGCGTTTATAATGGTCCTCGCTCAGTTAATATAAATGGTATTAAGAAGATGGATTGGGCTGTAGGCTTTAGGCGTTAGGGTCCACCGGGTTAACCAAGCGTACAATACGAAGGTTGCCAGGTATTCTCTCCGCTTTGAGAGTCCCTAATGCCTAATACCTAATACCTCGCGCTCCTTAAAAAACAAATTCAAACCAACATGAAAAATACAAACACCAAGGGTCAAACCCCCTTAACGCGGAGGGACATATCCTTCCTCAAATTCCTCGACAACGGAACCTACTCCGGTACCTCAACCCTGCAGCTCCCTCAGCGGGACAGACTGCGGAAGATCATTGATTTCTTTGATATAGTATTTTACCTGATCGATGCGTGTTACCAGCTACTTAAAAAACGCAAGAATGCTGGACGTGCCGCAATCGAGAACCTGGCGAATGCGCTGACGGGTAAGTTCCCGGATGTGAGTCTCGACTTTTCGAAAGTGAATATTCTCGGGGGCAGTCTCGCCTCCCCCTGTGCGACGATGCACCAGAACTACGGATCAAGCAAGCTGAGCTTTAGCTGGTCGAGATGCACCCAGTGCAACAGCAATGAAAGTGACGAGCTGATGGCGATGATCTATTGTCCGGAACGCCACGAGTTCTGGTGCGAGCAGAACCTGGGCATCACGCGGGGCGATCGGTTCTGCACCCTGGATGTTCCCATGGAATTCGACAACAAACAGGTGCATGTCTGGCTCGCCTACCGCACCGCCGACGGTCGCGAAAACTCCAACAGCTCGTACATGGGAGAAGTGCTCATTAGACTAGAAGAAGATGGAGAGTACTAGCAGCCGCATCGCTGTCTTCGGCAAAGTGCTGAGGATAATTTACATCGGGGTGCTGCTCCTGCATCTGCTGTTGTGGGCGATGGATGTGAAGGGGCGACCATTGGGAAATACCGCGTTTGAGGGTGATAAGGAGCAAGGAATAAACCTGCCTGCCGGCAAGGCAGGGAACAAAGAGCAAAGACTATTTCCAGAACCAGGAATCAAGAACCAGGAATCAAGACTTGGGGGTGGTAAACCGGGTGTATCCGCCCGAAATCCTATCGATAGGAATCCGACTTCGGTACGCTCTGCATGTCCCCCGCTGGCGGGGGTTGGGGGTGGACAAACAAGTTCGCATTCAGTTACGAAGCGCAACCTTGTTCGCGAGATCTACACCTCCCAAATCGGCGTCCGCGAAAAGCAGCCTAACTCCGGCCCAGAGGTGGAGAAGTATCTGCGGTATGTCAATCTCCCGAAAGGAAATCCCTGGTGTGCGGCGTTTGTGTGCTGGACACTCGGCAAAGCAGGGGTGGATAATCCTCGAAGCGGGTGGTCTCCAGATCTTTTTGCCGTTAAGAGAGTAATCTGGCCTTCGAGTGCTTTGCCAGTATCAAGAATCAAGTATCAACCTGCCTGCCGGCTAGGCAGGGAATCAAGACTTGGGGGTGGTAAACTGGATGGATTTTCCCTGAATGCTGTCGTTGGGAATAAGGCGGCGAGTCGCTGTGCATGTCCCCCGCCGGCGGGGGTTGGGGGTGGATTCTGTCCTCACAACCCTCAAACTCCCGGCGCTGGCGATGTCTTCGGCCTTTACTTTCCCGAGAAAGGCAGGATAGCCCACGTCGGTTTCGTCGATGAGTGGAAGGACGGCTGGGTGATAACTGTCGAGGGAAATACCAATGTTCTTGGAAGTCGGGATGGGGATGGCGTTTACCGGAAGAGGCGGCTGGTACGATCGATTTATAAAGTAGCCAGGTACGTGGAGTGATGGAGCAAGGAACAAACCTGCCTGCCGGCAAGGCAGGGAGCAAAGAGCAAGGATTGGGGTGGTTAAGTGGACGGGGACCACCCTCATAGTTGACAGTTGACAGTTGACGGTTGACAGCGGCTGGGCGGAGAGGATAACCCCTCAGTCCCGCAATAAGCGGGACAGCTCCCCTTGAAAAAAGGGGAGCGCTAGCGTACACACCGCGGGCACAGTTGAGGGTTGACAGCGGCTATACGGAGTGGAGCGCTACTTATCCGACTGGCTATGCATCATGCTCACTTTCAACTTTCCACTTTCCACTTTCAACTTAATAAGGCTGGTGCATTACAGTCAGGGTTCAAGTCCCCAATGGTGCCGTTAGTAGATGAATCTGTCCATCGAAGGCGAAATAGGTGGTAAGTATGAGGACTCTGCTAAAAGTTATTATTAAGTTGAGAGTTGAGAGTTGACAGTTACTAGACGCTGCAAGAAAGGTTGACAGTTGAGGGTTGACGGTTGACAGTTACCAGACGCTGCGAGAAGGCGCCGCGCCCGCCGAAGCGTAGCGAAGGAGGGAAATAGGTGGTAAGTATGAGGACTCTGCTAAAAATTATTATTAAGTTGAGAGTTGAAAGTTGAGGGTTGAGAGTTACTAGACGCTGCAAGAAAGGTTGAGAGTTGTCAGTTGACAGTTGACAGTTACTAGACGCTGCAAGAAAGGTTAAGAGTTTAGGGTTTTCAAGACTTTCCACAAGGCGGGTTAAAACGCCCAGACTGATTACTGATTACCGGTTACTGATTACTGTCTACTGATTACCGGTTACTGATTACTGATCACTGCCTACTGGTCTGTATAATTCACCATAGGCCGGGTCATATCGCTGCATACTTCCGAACACCCACCGTCCGTATCCGAACATCCAAATTACCCTTTCCATATACAAGTAACTGATAATCTATCCTTTACCCCATTGGCATGAAAATGTATCTAAGCCCCGGAGTTTTAGTAATTTTCATTTCTCATGAGCAGCTTTTTAAAAACCACTACCCGGCACCTGATTAAAAACGGTGCGTATAGCTTCCTGAATATATTTGGCCTGGCGGTCGGGATTGCCTGCGCGGCACTGATCTTTCTTTGGGTGGAGGATGAGGTGAAATGGGATAGCGTGCATGCTAAGAAAGACAATATCTATTACCTCTACGAGAACCAGAAATACGATACCTATACCGGCACGTTCAGCTCCACCCCGGCACCGCTTGGCCCGGCCATGCTTGCTGAGATTCCGGGCATAGCCAATGTATGCCGTACGAGCGAGGGGAACGACAATAAGCTCTTCAGCATCGGCGATAAATCGGTCTATGCCGCGGGTAAATTTGCAGAGCCAGCTTTCTTTAGCATGTTTACTTTACACTTTGTGGAAGGGCAGGCCGAGAACGCACTGAAAGAGCTCTATTCTATTGTGCTGACTCAAAAGACGGCGAAGAAGTTTTTCGGCTCGGACACCAATGTTTTGGGTAAAACCGTGCGCATGTCGAATTCCCAGGAATATGTTGTCACAGGGCTGCTGGAGGACCTGCCCGCAAACTCGTCGATCAATTTTGAATGGGTAGCGCCATTCCAGGTTTGGTATAATGCATCCCAGCCATGGGCCTCTTACTGGGGCAATAATTGCCTGAGCACTTATGTGGAGCTGAAGGATGGGGTTAACCCGGCAGCTATCGACCAGGCTCTCTTCGGCTTTATTCAAAAGCGTGAACCAAAGTCGATTGCCCGGCCTTTTCTTTGGAATATGAATAAATGGCATCTGTACACCCATTTTGAAGATGGGAAGGCCACGGGCAGCGGACAGATCCGCTACGTGCGGCTGTTTTCTGCAATCGCCTGGATCTTGTTGCTGATTGCCTGCATCAACTTTATGAATCTGGCTACTGCGCGCAGCGAAAAAAGGGCCAAAGAGGTAGGGGTGAAGAAAGTACTGGGCGCGGTAAAGAAAAACCTCGTCTTTCAGTTTATAGGCGAATCCCTGGTGATGGCTTCGCTGGCGGCAATCTTTGCCCTGGTCATTATCTACCTGGCCCTGCCCTACTTTAACCAGCTTGTCCAGCGGGAACTAACCGTCGACCTTTTTAAACCCGCGCACTTGTTCAGCTTGCTCGCTATTACGCTGGTATGCGGACTCGTTGCCGGGAGCTATCCTTCATTATACCTTTCTTCCTTTAATCCATTGCTTACCCTGAAAAGTATGCGGATGAAGGGTGGCAGTGCGGCTTTCATCCGGGAAGGACTGGTGGTGATGCAGTTTACCACTTCGATTGTACTGATCGTGAGCACGGTAATTATTTACCAGCAGATCCAGCATGTGAAAAGCAGGAACCTGGGCTTCAACAAGGACAACCTCGTCCAGACGGATGTAGTTGGCGACCTGGCGCGAAACTACGGGGCGATTAGGCAGAAACTGCTGGCGTCGGGAACGGTGAGCCATGTAGCATTATCGGATTATGTAACCCTTTACGGCGGAAATAATACTGGCGGACTCACCTGGGCAGGTAAAACTTCCAATGCACAGGTTTTGGTTTCGGGAAGAAATGTTACACCAGGATTCTTCGAGACTTCGGGAATGAAGCTGCTTTCGGGCCGCGACCTGATCCATACGGATTCGGTGGTTTCAGGAAACCGCAAGGTGGTCATTACCCGCTCACTCGAAAAGCTTATGGGCAGTGGAAGCGCGATAGGCAAGAAACTTTGGAACAGTGGCGATAAGAATGAAGAACGGAATATGCTGGAGGTTGTAGGCATTGTGGATGACTATGTTTACGGCAATATGTACGCCAAGCCTGATCCGGTAGTATTTATGTGTACCAGCCCTGAAAATGCCCGTGTCATGTATTTCCGGCTCAAGGACAATAGCGACACGGACCAGGCGCTGACTCAAATTGGCGGGCTTATGAAAGCTGCTAACCCGGCTTATCCCTTCAATTACCAGTTCGTAGATGACATGTTCAACCAGATGTTTGGCAGCGAGATGCTGATCAGCAAGCTTTCGAAAGTGTTTGCAGCGCTGGCTATCCTGATCTCCTGCCTTGGCTTGTTCGGACTGGCGGCATATACCGCGGAGCGCCGCAAAAAGGAAATCGGAATACGCAAAGTCCTGGGCTCGACCGCCTCGGGGATCACTGCGTTGCTGTCCAGGGACTTCGTAAAACTCGTAGGCATATCCTGCCTGATCGCCTTCCCCCTGTCCTGGTGGATGATGAACAACTGGCTGCTGGACTACCAATACCGTGTAACGATCAGTTGGCTGGTGTTTCCGGTCTCCGGCGGAATGGCTCTGCTAGTGGCCCTGGGTACGATTAGCTTCCAGGCGGTGAAAGCGGCATTAGCTAGTCCGGTCAAAAACCTCAGAGCGGAATAATCTTTACTGGCCAACGCGTGAACTTTATTTCTGGCGTGCAAATCGCCATCCACCCCCAACCTCCGCCAGCGGGGGAAACTGCCGTACACACCGCATATGCGACTACTATTACTACGATTCCAGCGGAGGCTGGAATCTCCCAATTAATTACCCCGGTTTGTCATCCCCGCGGAGGCGGGGACCTCCGATAGACCGCTTGTTTTATGAGTTCAGCGCAGTGCTCTTAGATCATATCCTAAAAAATGAAGACTTTCCCGATGTTATCGGAACCGGACTCTTAGTAGACTCGGGGAGGTAAAGAATACTTCCGATTGAGATGTTGTAATGTAGTGCCAGACGGAGTCCTGAGTTTCTTATCTGGATTTAAGGGATCCTACTGAACACTTAAACCAAACGGAAGCGGGGACCTCCAATAGACCCCTTTGGCTTACGAGTTCAGCGCAGTGCTCGTAACTCATTCATACAATGAGGACTCTGTCCGGATGATAAGTAGAATAATTGTAATGGATACTCGAATCGAGATGTTGTACATGTTTGCCGGACGGAGTCCTGAGTTTCTTATCTGGATTTAATTAGTATCAAGTATCAAGAGCCAGGAATCAAGACTTTCCACAAGGCGGGTTAAAACACTTGACCGATTACTGATTACCGGTTACTGATTACTGATCACTGCTTACTGAATAATAATTACTGTTTACTGATTACTAACTACTGATTACTAACTACTGACCACGGCCACGAGTGGGGATAATACCTCTTAATCCCCCTGCACAAAAACAGGCGTCTCCGAAACATCCACTATTACTTTACCCGCCTTGGTATTCACCTTTTTTTGAACCATTGCAGAGGACCCTGCTTTTAAACTGTAAATGGTAGCCGTAGCAGCTTTCCCCAGATCCAGTTGAAAGGTACCGGTCCGGCCTTTTTCATCCGGGATTACGAGGACATACATTTTCTTGCCTTTGAAGGTATATACATCTACCAGTGGATCCTGACTGATTGTTTGCTGATAGGCATAGTTGCCCATCAGGTTGGAGGTTTGCAGTATGTAATCTGCAGCAGGCCTGCGTCTAAGTCCTTCAGCCAGGCCCGAAGTACCATATTGCATTGAGCTACTGGAATTATCATCAAATAATTGATAGAAAAACAACTTCCTGATACCATGCCTGGCATATAATAAAGACGATCTCAGAATCCAGTCCGCCTGGGTGACCAAAGCGCTCTTCCCTCCGATGGCAATGGCCCGTTGCGGGCTGCCTGGATTGATATCAAAGCCGGCTTCGGTTACCCAAACGTCCATGCCTTTGGCGTAATCTTTTGAGAGGGCAACAAATTCATCAGCAACCCGGCCTGTTTCACTTAATTCCGGTGCAACTCCGCGCGTCGCAACTCCACGGAACGTAGACTGAGCATCATTGGAATACAGGTGATAATTAATTATATCAAAGCAAAGGTCGACGGATCCATCCGCCCGGTACCCACGGTTTTCCCGGCACCATTCAATCATTTCCTTAACGTAATTCACATCCGCTTTCGAGAGACCTGCCATAACGACCTTCATTGTCGGATCGGCAGTTTTGACGCCTGCGTTTTTGCCCAATTTCCCTTTATGGCCGTCATAAAAAGCGGATAAGTGCGCAGCATACTGCCGACCGGACTGGAATGCTCTTGGTCCTACCCACCACCTGTCGCGCTCATTGCCGGCTTCGATGTATTTGATCAGATCCATGCCTATTTTTACTTCATTAAGCGGATCGGAAGTCCACCGCGGTGTACCGTTAACGGTGACAAGCCTTGGATCTACATTTCTGTTCGCGCCATAACGTGCTGCGAATTGAAACGCGACCTTAGCTTGCGCGATATAGGAGGCTGGGTCTTCCAGATTTGAACCATAAGGTGCGGGTACATTATTAGCATCTCTCTGGCCTTCGGGGTAGGTGTTGTAAAGCCAATCGGGAGTTTCTTTCAGGCAACTTACAACGAGGATCCCGTCTTGTTTGCACCTCTGATATATGGCATCATAATTCCAGCCTCCCCTACGTGTGGGATTGAAGGTGTATTGGCCGGGTGAATCTTCCAGCTTTTCCCAGTCCATATAATGACGAACCCCACTAAAGTTTTTAATGAGGGCCATTTTGGGCTCATAAATGGTCATGCCATTACCCGGTTTATTTGGGTCCTCGAGGAAGTTCCATTCATATGTGTTAACCCCGAACATGTTTTTAAGCGCCACACCGTCTGCAAGCGGAACGTGTTGCGCTGGACTATCTCCCGGGGTTTTGCGGGCCCCAAATTGATAGTGTTGCCCAGGTATATTCTGGCAAGAAAAAAGCATGGCAAGGGACGCCAGTCCTAAAAGCAGGTCTTTGTTTTTCACTAACTGTAAACTTACAGGATAAAAATAAGATTGTCTATTGGTTCGGGTCCGGTACCTTGACTTGACACCCGAATGTCGCACTGTCATTCCGCATTGGCTGGTGCGGCAATTACACGTTAAGCCACAGCAGAATCGTCAATAGCACGAGGCGCAGCGGCGGGGTTTGGTTCTTTGACCTGAAGCAAAGAACTAAGCTCATGTTTCAATTTTTAAAGGAAAACCCTAACTTGTAGTAGCTAAACAAAAACCTACATCACTCTACATGAAAACATCAATCCTAGCTCTTTTTATCGTGTTAAGCAGCTTTGTCCTGAAGGCGCAGTATGGTCCTTCTCCTGAAAAACGTGCAAAGGAAAAGGTCGTGACCTTACACGAAAGGCTGAACTTTACTCCTCAACAAACCGACAAAGTGATGCAGATCTACGTGGATCAATTTAAAACCAGGGATAGCCTTTTTGTCGTCATAGTAAAACGGTATAAAAATCAACAGGCGATAAATGCCGCCATCACAACTGAGTTTAACAAGCAGGAACTTGAAACTGATAAAAAGATAAACCTGGTGCTTGACAATGATCAGAGAGTGGTCTTCGGGAAATATATTAGTTCCAGGCAGCCGGGGTATGCCGATTCGATGCAATCACCGTCACCGCGTAGGTAAAAGGGCACCCTCCTGGTGAACACAAGGCATCCACCCCTACCCCTCAGCCGATAGGTATTGGCTCCGCCCGAGCGTACACGACGCAATCCACCCCCAACCCCCGCCAGCGGGGGACACTGCGGTAGACAGATCAGTCGGTATTTACATTTCGCCCCGCCCGGAAAGTAAGTCTGTAATAGACTGAGATATTAACCTATTTGCGCAAAAAACTCATATGCCCGGCAACAATCTTCCATTGTTGATTTTCCTTGAGCCAAACCCGGGTATAACGGCCGTTCCCCTGAAATGCCTGTCCCTGGGCAGTGCCTTCCATACGCATCAGGACGGAAACTATGGCGGTCTGTTCAAAGACTTGAATTTGCTGCTCATCCGGGTTGAGAGTATGGAGTTTCAGCACGCCTGAGCGATGCGCGTGCAGGTCCATTTCCTTGGTATATACCAGGCCGGAGTGGTCCGTGAAAATAAGCTTGTCGGAAATCAGCTCATCGAGCTTATCCACATCGCCGGCAAGCATGGCAAGCCTCAGCTCTACTTCGCGTTCTTTGATTTGTTCAAGGTTGTTCATATCGCAATTATCGGATCTGCTGCAAAGCTAGCGAATCGGAGAAATCATAGGCATTCTAATGAGATAGAATAATTGATAAACAATCCGTATTTTTCAGAATATATCACGAGGTAAAAAATAATTAGAGATGTATTTTATATCCATCGTTCTCGCTTTTTTCTGGCTGTTTATATTTCTGGCAGCTGGGAGCAAACTCTACGAAGTACTTAAACATCATCAGAAAATTTCCTTGCGCGATGGCGTGCTGATATTTGGCAGTTTGGTAATGGCTGTATGGTTCTTTGTTGAAAAATTGTTTTTAAACGAGAGGTAAAATCACAGGTGCTAAAATCACTTAATACGTTAGTCCGACTAGTATAGGGTTGCTTACAATGATTAGATTCAAACAAAATAAGTATGCCGATACTCACTAAGCTTCTTAATAACTGGACACTCCCACCGGAACGCAACTTTGGCTGGAAGATGAAGTCGCTGGACTCCGCTAAAACAAATTTTACTATTGATAGGAACGGCGTTTTCCATTTAACGATTGAACATGATATCATCGCTGGGGTGAGGCCGAAAATGCTGCTTTGGTGGTTCCAGAATATCGGTGGTGATATGGTTTACCAGGGACAGACCTATCCTAAATATTTAGTCTGGCACCCGAAGGATCACATTCACTGGAGCTCATCAGATCAGTCAGCCAATACCAAAGCAGGACCAGGTTCCACGTTCAGGATCGTTGAAGCGTTCGACCGTAATATGAATTGGCTGGTCGACAGCACAGAGCGTGTAGAGAAGCTGGATGAAACCGGAATCCGCCTGGTCAAAAAGATCGGCCGCATCGAAGTGTTTTCGCTTCAGCACTATTTCCTGGCCGCGGGTAACAATACGATCTACAAGTCAAAAATGACCATCGGCACCGACCGTACTCTGGGTAAAATCTTCAACCATCTAATCAGGCCTTTCCTTTTTACCAAAGAAATGGCGAATGCCTGGCTAAAGCATAACATCGAAGAAGTCGGAAACTTCGAGTTCTTTCTGCCGGAATTGTATCAAAAAGAGGTGGATCGAGGAGCGATATAAAAGTAGCAATACTGATAGCGCTTGCTATTCTGACAAGCTTCCACAGCAAGACCGCCGCCAACTTACGGGGTTAAAGACCCCTCAGTCCCGCAATAAGCGGGACAGCTCCCCTTGAAAAAAGGGGAGCGGCAGACGTACACACCGCGGGCCGAAGGCCAGCTTCACTACACTAGCTAGCCGCTGTGTACGCTTCTTGAGCCCAGGCACTGAATCCCCGTTCACCGTCAATCCGTCCCGCAATTGCGGGAGTGCGGCACCTACAGGCCAGGCCAAAGCACTGACTTTAGTAGCACCAGGCGCAGCGGCGGCTGTTACTCGTTTTTTATTATTGTTTTTTTTGGCACTCGTGGTCTCCCTGCGGTCGCATGCTTACTTTTCCAGCTGCTGGGAAAAGTAAGTGCCCCTCCCGCTGCACAAGCGGGACCAAACATTCACTTTGACCTACCATGTAAAACCTCTATCATTAAACGAATTCAAATTTCCCCTTTTTCAACAAACCCTTATCTTTGCATTAACTTTTAATGTCGTCTACTTACGCCCCTTCCGATAGCAGTCGCCGGATTTCCCTGTTAATTTTAGTTATGACCGGGCTAATGGCATTTTCGTGCCAGAAAAAGAATAATAAACACGACGGCGCAGCAGATACTTTCGATACGGCGCTGGAGACAGCTACCAAACGCTACGGCGGATTTTACGAGCCTAAGGCAGCCGCTTATATTGATTCGGTTTATCGCAACAGCGGCAAATTAAGCGTGATGGAGCGGTTCAAATTCTACGACTTTAATTGCGGCTATAACTTCCATGCAACCAAAGATTACTTAAAGGCAATGGCTTATGCCGACAGCATGGCATGGGTAATTGAGCAGAGCAACAACCAGGATAAGATGGTGAAGCAATATGCCCAGGCGTATTACTGCAAAGGCGATGTCTATTTCATTACCGGAAATTACCAGGAAGCCTACCAGGCCTATTTCAAGACCAAGATCATTGCGCGGGAACTGGATAAATGTACTTCCAGCGAGTATAATTACCGCCTGGGAATGGTGCTGTATAAGCAGCGGCGATTCCGCAGTGCGGCGGGGTATTTTAAAGCTGGCTTCACCGAGGCTGCGGTGTGCAAAACGGACTTCGCCAATTTCTGGCGACGCCAGGAGCTGCTGAGCAATACCGCGTTGAGCTATTCGAAAGCCAATATGCCCGACAGTGCCTTAAGCTATTACAACCAGGCCCTGCAATTCCTTGATCAGAATGAACCCATACAGAAAGTTGATCCTGCAGTGTTCCGGACGGCCCGGGGGGTGGTGTACGGCAATATGGGAGACCTGTATGTCCAGAAAAAGGAGCTGGCCAAAGCTGAGGAACTATTTAAGAAATCGATAGGCAATAATTCCGCGCCAAGAACTGAACTGGCCGACGGTCAGCTTACACGGATAAAGCTGGCTCGATTATACAGGCAGCAACAGCGGGACGACGATTTCCGCCAGGTTCTTCGCAGTGTAGAGGGTGGTATGGATACCATCAACAATGCAGAGGTGACCATGAACTGGAATGAATTGATGAGCGGGTATTACCGTGCTGTTGGTCAGCCGACAAAGGGCCTGGATCACCTGCTGGCCTACAACCGCCTGCGGGATTCGATTCAGGAAAGCAATAAGGCGCTGTTGCGGGAGGATGCGAATACACAGCTCCTTCGGCTTGAGACGGAATATGAGTTTGACTTGCTGAGGAAGAACAGCAGGCTGCAGCAGTGGTATCTTGTAATTGCGATTGTATTTGCGCTGCTGGTGCTGGTTATCTTCTTCCTGGTTTACAATAATGCACGGCGTGCAAAACAAAGCATTAAAAAGCTCGAAGAGCTGAACGATCAGGTCAGCCAGCAGAACGCTGCCCTGGAAACTACCCTGGCCAGCCTGGAGCATAACAGCCGTGAAAAAGACCGGATCTTGCATGCGGTGGCGCATGACCTGAGAAATCCGATAGGAGGAATAGCATCTGTAAGCGGGATTATGCTTGACTCGGATGGTAACAATGCGGACCAGCAGGAAATGCTTAACCTTATTCAGCGTACATCAAATGACACTCTGACCCTCATAAATGAACTCCTGGAAGCTGCCGAAGGCTCGCATATCGTGCTTGCCGGTCAGCAATGGACGAGCGTATCATCCCTGCTCCGTGATGCTGCCGATCTGCTGCAGTTCAAGGCTTCGGAAAAGAAGCAGCGGATAGAAACTCTTTTAACCGACGAGGATCTGCAGGTATTTATTAACCGGGAGAAAATGAACCGGGTTATCGGCAACCTGATCAGCAATGCGATAAAATTCAGTCCGGAGGGTGCAACGATTACCCTCAAGGCTTACCTGTCGGGAGATAAAACGATACTTGCTGTAATCGACCAGGGTATCGGGATTCCGGATAAACTTAAAGAGAGCTTATTTGATATGTTCACTGCTGCCAAGCGGCCGGGTACTTCAGGCGAGAAACCCTTTGGCCTCGGGCTTTATATCAGTAATGAAATTGTGAAGGCCCATAATGGAAGGCTGTGGTTTGAGAATAATAGTGAGGGGGCAGGAGCGACGTTTTTTGTGGAATTGGAACAAAAATGAGAGTTATGATCTTTGGTGCAGAACATAATTACAGGTGTGTTGTGCCATTATCCCGGCTGATGAAGCCCTATCGCAGCTCCCATCCCTGACTCCTAACACCTAATTCCTAATTCCCTAATCCCCTAATCCCCTACTTCCAGCCCAGCCCCGGAGCTACATGCTTCAAAATGGATTCCAGGATATGGACATTGTATTCCACGCCCAGCGTGTTCGGTATTGTCAATAATATGGTATCTGCCTCCTGTATGGCTTCGTCTTCGGCCAGTTGTGCGATGAGTTTATCCGGTTCAGCGGCATACCCCCTACCAAAGACTGCCCGCTTCTCGGGTTCAATGTAGCCGAACTTATCAGCACCGCCGCCTTGCTGACCAAAGTATGCCCGGTCCTGATCATTCATGATAGCGAAAATTGACCGGCTTACGGATACCCTGGCTTCGCGGTCGTGCCCCGCTTTCTTCCAGGCTTCTTTGTAAAGCCGGATCTGCTCGGCCTGCTGAATATGGAAAGGCTTTCCGTTTTCATCAAATTTCAACGTAGAGCTTTGTAAGTGCATGGCATTCTCAGCAGCCCACACGGCGGTTGCATTGGATGCAGCTCCCCACCAGATGCGCTCACGCAGTCCTTCCGAGTGCGGTTCGAGCCGCAGCAATCCCGGAGGATTTGGGAACATAGGATTTGGATTCGGTCGTGCGAAACCCTTACCGTTCAGCTTATCTAAAAATTCCATAGCCTTGGTACGGCCCATTTCGGCATCTGTCTCGCCTGCTGCAGGCTCATATCCGAAATAACGCCAGCCATCAATCACTTGCTCCGGCGACCCTCGGCTGATCCCTAACTGTAAGCGACCTCCCGAAATCAAATCGGCAGCGCCCGCATCTTCGACCATATACAAGGGGTTCTCATAACGCATGTCGATTACCCCGGTGCCTATCTCAATCTTGCTGGTCTTAGCACCAATAGCCGACAGCAATGGAAATGGAGAAGCAAGCTGGGCAGCAAAGTGATGCACCCTGAAATATGCTCCGTCAAGTCCGAGCTCCTCCGCAGCAACTGCCAGATCGATGGACTGCAATAGTGTATCACCAGCAGTTCTGGTACTGTAAGACGGGTGGTTAGCCCAGTGACCAAATGATAAAAAACCTATCTTTTTCATGTTTACCTTTCAAGTTCAAAGTTCCTAAATAGTTGAAATAAATTTGACAGGGAGGTGTCATAATTGAGTTGAGGGTTGAGAGTGGAGAGTGGAGAGTTGAGAGTTGAGAGTGGAGAGTTGAGAGGTGAAAGAGGAAAGGGGAAAGGTGAAAGTGGAAAGGTGAGATTGGATAAGGTACCCGATCGGAGATTTCGTAAATTGGCAGTCCGGTTTACTGATTACCGATTACTGATTACCGATTACTGATTACCGATTACTGATTACCGATTACTGATTACCGATTACTGATTACCGATTACTGATTACCGATTACCGATTACTGATTACTGATTACCGATTACTGATTACCGATTACTGTTTACTGATTACCGATTACTGATTACTGATTACCGATTACTGTTTACTGATTACCGATTACTGATTACTGATTACTGTTTACAGTTTACCGATTACCGATTACCGATCACCGAACCCATACCAATGCCCGAAACACCCAACCTCACCCTCCTCCCCTGCGACGTCGAAATTCTGACTACTGCTCTTAAGGGAAACCACGAACTCGCCTCCCGGCTGAACATAACCGTTCCAGAAGCATGGACAGAGTTTGGTCCTCTGGCGCTCGAATATTCGAGAGAAAGGTTAGCTGATGCTGACCAGGCGGGTTGGTGGACGTATTTTCCCATCCATCAAGCATCCAATACGCTTATTGGAAGTGGTGGATATAAGGGCAAACCAAATGAGGAGGGGGTTGTGGAGATTGGTTATGAAATTGCAGCGGATTACCGGAATCAAGGCCTGGCGACGGAATTCTGTAGAGCTTTGGTAGAACATGCTTTTAAAGATGGCAGGGTAAAGAAAGTGATTGCGCACACTCTGGGTGAAGACAATGCCTCGACGAAAGTGCTGAGTAAGTCGGGGTTTCTTAAGACTGAGGTAATTGAGGATCCGGAGGATGGGATTATTTGGAAGTGGGAACGGGGGGACAGGTGACGGTTGACAGTTGAGAGTTGAGAGTTGAGAGTGGAGAGTTGAGAGTGGAAAGTGGAAAGTGGAAAGTGGAAAGTGGAAAGTGGAAAGTGGACAACGTACCTGCTCGGAAATTTCGTAACTTGACAGACCTGATACGTAATACGTAATACGTAATACGTAATACGTAATACCTAATACCTAATACCTAACACCTAACACCTAACACCTAATACCTAATACCTAATACCTGATACCTAACCCTTACCTCCTAATGGACAAAATGAAGAAAGTATTTGTCATTGACGATAACCCAGATATCCTGGATGCTATCAGAATAATTCTGGAAGAAGAGAAGTTCGTGGTTGAATGCTTTGATAGCGCTGAGGATGTTTTCGATAAAATTGTAGAGGGGGCTCCCGACCTGGTAATACTTGACATCGTACTGGCGGGTTCTGACGGCAGGTTATTGTGTAAAGACCTGAAAACATCTCATCAAACCCGGCATATTCCAATAATAATTATTTCAGGCGCTCACGACTTTGTTGACAGCTTTGAAAAACATTGCCGCCCCGACAATTTTGTATCTAAGCCTTTCCAAATTGAAGATCTCCTTACGAAAGTTCGTAATCATGTGCTGATGATATGATAAATTACTCGCTTGCAGGACAAAGGAACTTATTAATATTTTGCCAGCCTGAACTATGACCGCCAGGAAAATTATAACATGGACATTACAAATCATTCTCATATTAATTATCCTGTTTGTAATTTGCATGGTTTATCTGGCACTTTCAGATATTCCGCCGAAGGAAGCTTAGCATCGAAAAATTAAGTGCTACATCATTACGAAAACCCATACCAACACAGCGCATGGCTCAAAAAAACTTAACTGATCTCACCAACGAAGAATTATTACTTGAAGCAAAAAAACAGAAAAACGCAGCTATAATTAATGCGGTCTTAATCGGTTTCTTGTTTGGAATCATCTTTTACAGCGTCGTTAAAAATACCTGGGGGATGTTAACACTGATCCCTTTGTTTTTTATTTATAAGCTGGTGAATAGTTCGAAAGCAAATACTCAGGAGTTGGATGGGTTGTTGAAGGAGCGGGGGTTGAAGTGAGATGGGACTGAGGTTGGAGGTTAGAAGTTTGAATTTCGAGGTCTGAAGTCTGAAGTCAGAGGTCTGAAGTCTGAGGTCTGAGGTCTGAAGTCAGAGGTCAGAGGTCAGAACTGGTTGGAGAGGTAGGGTTGTTATTCGAAATATTACTAATCAATGAAAATCAATTCCAAAAGCTGGCTTGTCGTCTGGACGCTCATATTTGCGCTCGGCTCATTTAAAGCTTTCCCACAAACAGCCGTCGAAATAATTCCTACTCCACCTTGTACAATTCAAATTGCTGAGAAAGACAAGCTGGAGGTCCAGAAAATTACATTAAGGGACCAGGAATTGATAAAGCAGATTTCCCCCCTTTCTATACTTTCGTGAATAACAAACTCGTAACCATCAGGGATATGGAAATTTATGAAAGCATTTGCTACCAGGTTAAGACTAAAAGTAAAAAGGCTTTTCAGAAGATCGTTGAACCATACCTGGAAAAAAAGACCTGGATGGAAATGCCAAATGCAGCGGTAGGAGGTACATCAAAAGTGAAAGTTAGGCCAAATGAGCTTTTTCAATTGCATGGCAGTAAGACACTTTATATTTTGAGTGATGGGAGGAGTATCGTAGAAGAGAACCGGATGTGACAATCTTACAATTTAATATCTCCCAGCTGGTCAAGCGTCCTGTCTAGCAATTGTTCTTTAAGGTGGGTTTCTATAACGAGCTCAATATCTGATACGCGGAAAGGCTTGGTGATGAATCCATTCATTCCTGCTGCCAGGGCGCGTTCGCGGTCTTCTTTCATGGCGTTGGCCGTCAGGGCGATGATCGGGATAGTACCATCCGGTGAGGGCCAGCTGCGGATCGTTCTTGCCGCAGTATAGCCATCCATACCCGGCATGTGGATATCCATGAAGATAAGGTCGGGTTTCTGCTGTGCTGCGAGATCAAGTGCCTCTTCTCCACTGCTTGCTTTGGTAATGGTGAGTCCCATTTTCCGCAGAACCTCGGCAATCAGCATCATGTTCATGGGATTATCTTCTGCTACTAAGATTTTCAGGGGCTCCGCTACGGTGGGAATGGGTTTTATCGGTTCAGGATCTGGAGCGACCTTTGTTTCCGGAGTTTCGAAAATAGTTGATAAGACCTCACTTAACTCCTGCAGTTTCACCGGCTTAGACAAAAATTTGTTGATTCCTGCTTCTTCGAGATTGCCATACTGATCGCGTTCCAGGGATGATAGCAGAATGATATAGGGTTCGGCTGTTCCCCTCAATACCTGCTGGATCTCCTTCGCCAGGGTGATGCCATCCATTTCCGGCATTTTGTGATCAGTGATGATCAGGTCGAACATCCGGTTGTTTTCCTGTGCCTCGATCACGGCCTCGATGGCTTCGTAGCCGCTGTAACAAATCTCACAAGGGATGTTGAGAAATTCGAAAATTCCTTTCATGAGGTTGCAATTGGTCACGTTGTCGTCGACAATTAAAGCGGTACCAAGTGAAAGCCTGGACGTGTTACCTACCGTCACGACCTCGTCAATTACTTCAAGGGGCAAAAAGAATTTAAAAGTACTGCCTTTACCGGCCTCGCTTTGTACATCCATTTTCCCTGACATTAACTCCACAAGTTTCCTTGAGATACTGAGTCCGAGTCCGGTACCATTGTACGCACGCCCCGCAGTAGAATCGCCCTGTGTGAAACCCTCAAAAATCTTTTTCAATTGTTCAGGGGCGATACCAATGCCGGTGTCGGTGATGGAGATTTCGGCATCCGTAAACTTCTTCTGACCCTTAGTATATGGCTCGCCTTTTGGCCTCACATCGATAGTGATCCTGCCCTCATGGGTGAACTTGATGGCGTTGCCCAGTAAATTGATGATAACCTGTTTAATGCGGACCGGATCGCCCGAGAACTGAGAACGTAATGCCGGGTCGAAGTTTAACGTTACCTGAAGGTTCTTCTCCATAGCTTTAACCATCAGAATACTGACCGTCTCTTTGATAATTTCTTCAAGCTTAAGGGGATGACGCTCAATAACAAGCTTTCCCGACTCAATCTTGGAAAAATCAAGAATATTATTCATGATGTTCAGAAGGGCGTCGGCAGATTTACGGACATAGGTGAGATGCTCGCGCTGGCTATTTTTAAGCTCTGTTGTCAAAACCAGGTCGGTAAATCCGATGATACCGTTCATTGGTGTACGCAGCTCATGGCTGATGTTTGACAGGAAATCGCTTTTAGCATTGCTTTTCTCTTCCAGCTCATCTTTCGCGATCATCAGCTGCTGATAGTCTTTAATTCCTCTGCGGAAAACAGGAGTAATTACCAGCAAAGCCAGAATGATCAGCGCGAGACTAAGGGAAATCGGGATTAGCAGACTTATTTGAAATATCCGGGTATCGACAAGATTCTTATGCTTAGCCGCCTGGTAGCGGATGCTGGCCATCTTCTCAAAGTAATCCGTTTGGTTTGCAATATCGGAAAACGCATTTTCTGCGGGAGATATCGGCGATGTACCGTTCAATGCTTGATTTGCCAGGCCCAAAAGCTGACTATGTAATGGCTTGGCTGCTGTGACTAATCCCTGAACATCGCCAAGGCCAGGTTCTTTTGCAAGGTCAGTGTTAAGGATTGTTTGCAGGCTCTCCTGCCGTATCGAAAAAGATTCGACATTATCCTTAAACTCAGTTTTAAACTTAGCTTCGGCACTCGCTTTCGGACTTTTTAACAGCATGATATCCTTCAGCATCTGCTGCCCTGCAGCTTGCTGATTCCATGAGATATTGACGACATCCTCCCATGAAGCCTTTACTTTAGATTTTTCGCGGATATAAAATAGTGCGAGGAAATTGAGAAGTAATACCGTGGTAACCAGAGTCACCGTGATTGTAATTAGCTTTCTAAATTTGTTCATGATGTGTTTTCAAAGGCGATCAGGTGGATGCAGAAAGTCGGTTTAAGGTATAGATTTAATAGGAATTATGCAATCTCTAGTTATCACAGCGGCGCGCCGTCATAGGTCAGGCCCTATTATAAGCCAGAGACTTTGATTTTAAATAATTAAAGCTAACTTAATACCTTATATAAAATAGCTGTGAAAAAGTCTGCCTTTTTTTTATTCCTGATCATAAGCCATTTGATGGGCTGCCGCGAACCTTACGATCCGGCCCTGGATAACAATATAATTAGTTCTCTGGTAGTTGAGGGTATGATCAATGCTGAGGGAATAACCACGATCAACATCAGTCGCACACAACGTCTGGTTGAGAAAAGCGTCAGGAAATTTGAAGCCGGGGCGAAAGTTGAAATTGAAGGAGATAATAACTCGAAATTTGCCTTGACAGACAAAGGAGATGGCGTATATGCATCAGCCGCAAATTCGCTGCCTCGCGACCGTAAGTACAGACTCCGAATAAAGACCGCCGCCGGGAGGGAATATTTGTCGGATTATGCTTCGGTAAAAACCACTCCTCCCGTTGCTGTTACCTGGAAGCAGGATGCTGAAGGTGTGAAGGTATTTGCTAATACAAAAGATCCATCGGGTTCGAGCCTTTATTACCACTGGTTAACCGAAGAAACCTGGGAGATCATGTCGCCCCTGATAACCCGCTACCGAGTTACTGTTCGTACAAACAATACCTTTTCCGTCGGCAACCGCAGTGCCGAGGATCAGCAAGGTGCAAGACATTGCTGGAATACTGTAAGGTCGGCCAATATCCTTTCAGCCACGGTCATTCAAAGTAACAATACGATAAGTGATTTCTCACTGATAGATATTCCTAATGGTTCCGAAAAACTAGACATACGATACAGTGTGCTGGTGTGGCAGTACTCGGTGAGCCGGGAGGCCTTTGAGTTTTTTGAAGTGATGAAAAAGAATAGTGAGAAAATGGGAAGTGTGTTTGATCCGCAGCCCACGTTTGCGAGAGGTAATATTTCAAGTATTTCAGATCCTAACGAACTTGTAGTGGGTTTTGTGGATTGCTCAGTTCCGTCCAGCCAGCGCATATTTATTACCAGCCAGGAAGCAAAGAACTGGAAACATGCTATAGTTTGCCAGACGAGTTATGTGGCTAATAACCCTGTCGACCTCCGAGCGGCATTACCAAACGATAATACACTGATCTCGACTGCCCTTATTTCTGATACTCCAGCTCCCAATGGTGCAGAAGTGATATTGGGATATAATGTGGTCAAGGCGGAATGTGTGGATTGCCGGACAAAAGGGAACAATATTAAGCCGGCTTTTTGGTAGAGACAGCTGAAAGTGGAAAGTTGAAAGTTGAAAACTGAAAGTTGAAAGTGGAAAGTTGAAAGTGGAAAGTTGAAAATTGAAAACTGAAAATGAAATTTCTGGCTACCACAACGGAGCCAGGTCACCTGTTTTTATTGAGCTAATATCTATGAACTAATCTATTAAACCTCAATCTGATACCCTAAAAACTCACTATCCGCATCTTGCTTGACAAATCCCATACTCTCATATAAACTTTGCGCGGTGTAGTTATCAACTGCGGTCTGCAATTCAACCAGTGACACCCCGTCTGATTTAGCGTAGTTAAGGGCAGCTTTTATGAGACTATTTCCAACGCTCTTTTTGCGATGGCCTTCCTCTACATACAGGTCGTTCAATACCCAGATTTTGATTGCCCGGCCAGATGAAAATTTCGGATAAAGCTGGGTAAAGCCTATTGGGATTTCGGCACCCTCCTCTCCTTCAAAAGCCAGAAAAATTACTGACTCGTCGTTCCTTAACCTGTCGGCTATGAAAGATTCAGCAAGCTTCATGTCTGACGGTTTTTTGTAGAAGATGCGGTATTTGTTGAACAGGTCGGTCACCAGGTGCCGATCTGGGAAAGTGATGCGCTTGATTTCCATAGTAATTTATTGTTAATATAAATTGGGGCTGATTGGTACCGCGGTTTTCACCAAGATACGATTTGAATGGCAGATCAGACCAGGGATTATGACCCTATCCTAATCCTCCAGTTCCGAACATGCCAGCCCAAGTGATGCCAGCAATGCGGCGATCTGGGCAGGTGAAGGTTTAATACCTACAATCCTCAGCACTTTATCGCAGTCGTCCAGATCAACGCTGACTTGTTTAATATTCGTAAAACTGGTTAGAAGAGAGTGTACTCTGCTGACATCGGATTGTTCGGAAACGTTGGTTTTAAATACTAGTACTTCCATAATTAGGATTGGATTAGGATTTTAGGATGCTGGGCGGGGAGTGAGTTAGGATGCATGGGATGATAGGATGCATAAGATGAGAGCGAAATTGGAATAGGATTCATAGGATCATAGGATTTTAGGATGCTGGGCGGAGACTGAGTTAGGATGCATGGGATGATAGGATGCATAAGATGTGAGCGAAATTGGAATAGGATTCATAGGATCATAGGATTTTAGGATGCTGGGCGGAGACTGAGTTAGGATGCATAGGATGATAGGATGCATAAGATGCGAGCGAAATTGGAATAGGATTCATAGGATCATAGGATTTTAGGATGCTGGGCGGAGACTGAATTAGGATGCATAGGATGATAGGATGAGCAACGCCAATTCTGCATTTTCTCTTTAAACTGTTCGCGTTCCTCAGGAGTCATACGTTTAACTCGTTCTTCCATTCTCCGGCGTTTCCAGGAAGATCCCATTCGGCCCCCTCCTTTGCCAAAACCAAAAAGGATCTTGGAAAGGATAAATATTCCCATGGCCTGCCAAAAAGTTATGGTCTTAACGCCCAGGATCTCCGGCAGAAGATTGTTCCATAATATCATTACGACATAGCTTACCAGTGACAGGAAAGCAATTGCAATAAGGGGAAAGAACACAAACCGTCCTTTGTAGAATATCTTTTTCATATTATTAATTTTAGTATTCATTAATTTCTTCATATAGCTGCTTTAAGCGCTTGCGCAGATGCAGCACTGCATATCGTTTTCGTGTTATGAGTGTCTGGATATTCTCCCCTGTTGAATCTGCGATTTGCTGAAAGGGGATACTATCCAGTTCGTGCGACACAAAGACCTGCCGCTGCTCCTGCGGAAGTTCTTCCAGAGCACGGAATAATTGCTCCCAAAACATGTTGCGGATGTATTCCGTTTCTGGAGTTTTTGCTTCGGTCAGCAGCATTGCTCTGAAGTCGGGAGCATCTTCATCATCAGTATCGGCGAGGCTATCTTCAAATAATGATTCTGTCTTCTTGCGATGTTTGTCGATGATCCTGTTGCGCGCTACCCGGTACAGCCAGGCGCCGGTTTGCTCAATTGGTTCAGAATTCACAATTGCAGTTAGCTGGTACCATACATCCTGCATGATATCTTCCGCATCCTCATCACTCTTAACCCTGCTCCGGATAAAGCCCATCAAGCCTTTACCATACGATCTTATCGTTTGTAAAATACGCTGGTTCTTCTCTTTGGGCATTACGACTGTCGTCAAAGTAAACGGGGTTTTTATAGTAGACGACTTTACGCCCTTAACATTTCAATTTATTTTAAATTTTATTGGAGGCGGTTGAAGACCTCAACAGTTGAGAGTTGAGAGTGGAGAGTGGAGGGTGGAAGGTTGAGAGTGGAGAGTGGAAGGTGGAAAATGGCAGGTGGAGAGTTGGGCGTCAGGTTTCATACCTCATACCTCCGGCTTCAGACATTACCAATAAAAAAGGGCTCCTCCCCAGGAACCCTTTAAACTAAACCTATTAACCTATGAAAATTCCTCAATAATGTTTTTTGTCTCTTTCGCTGTGCATCTCCGCCCAGGAACTCTCAACTCTCAACTCTCAACTCTCAACTTATCAAGGTTGTGTAACCGTATAAACTACCGGTATCACATTCGCACCAGTCGTCTTGCCAGCATAAGCACCATTAGCACCGATCAGGTAAGAAACGTTGAATTTATTTGTTGAGTTAGAGCCATTCCAAGAAGATGAAGTTGCTGTAACTATTGTTGCTGCTGTACCACCTGATGCTGGTAATGTTACTCCTGATCCGTAAGTAATACCAGCTGTATTACCAGCGTTTGTTGTTCCGATTGCAGAGGTCAGGGTTACAGAACCCGGAGTCAATGCTGCCGATCCGGTAACTGCTCCAGCGATCGCTTTTACTACAAATCCTTTCGAACTTACAACGCTGATGTGGTCATTTGCTAAAGCAGTGATACCATTGGTATATTTTGCTTCGGTATCAAAGTTTACTGTAAGAGCAGCGGGCTGCGTTACTGAGAATGAAAGAACATCAGATAAGGTGATGTTTAAGTTGGCTGTTTGTGCAAATGACGCCGAGCTGATTAAAGTAACGAATGCTATTAGTGCGAATATCTTTTTCATGTCTTTTTTTTATTTGTTGTGTTTTCCGGTTTCGGTATTTGAATATAGATAGACAAAGGAGAGTCCAAAACGGAAAACACGCCAGAAATAGCCTAAAACGACGTTTTTATGGGGAATGCCAGAAAAATTATTGGGATAGAATTCCCCATTTGGGGAAGGGGATACTCAAATTAGTTGAGAGTTGAGAGTGGAGAGTGGAGAGTTGACAGTTGACGGTTGACGGTTGACAGTGGAGAGTTGACAGTGGAGAGTTGAAAGTGGGGAGTTGAGAGTTGAAGGTTGAGAGTTGAAGGTTGACAGTTGACGGTTGACGGTTGACAGTGGAGAGTTGACAGTGGAAAGTGGAGAGTTGAAAGTGGAGGGTGCTTCAGACTTCCGACTTCAAAGCTCCGACCTCATATCCCCTTTCTCGAAAAAGTAATCTTTGGAAAACATTCAGGGACGTGGGAATCCCAGACGCCATGCGAGCTCCATGCCCAGCCGCCGGAATCTTTTGCAGGTGCAGCTTCTTTATAGGGGTTGAAGCGGGTGAAGTCGATACGCCACACGTCATTATTTTTTGGAGGGATCGGACGCTGATCGCCTTTGGCCAGCCACTCCATTCCTTTCCAGGGAAATGCCAGCTCTACGGTCCATTTCCGGTCGCGGTCCTTGTGATCGTTTAAGGTACCGTCGACAAACACCCCGCTTTGCATACCCGGGAATTTAAAGTCCCACGAGCCATAGCGCAAACCACGAGGGTGGTTCTTGAGTCCTACGCCATTGAAATTTCGGACTAGCGGATTTGCAAGACTTAAATTAGGGATAGCGCCAAATCCATTTTTCTCATAAGCGTCTTTCCACATAAAAAAGGCTTCGTATCTGGTATTTAAGGCATTGATCTCAAATTCATAATAGGCGTCTTTTAGTGCGATAAATACTTCGGCGTCGTTCTCACGGTAGATCAGATCATTATGGTTTTTAAAAGTTCCTTGTGTAAAAGGCTCTTCCATCCAAAATGCGATGTAAAGATTCTGATCATCCCAGCAAACGGCGGCGCGGGTATCGTAAAGTGTCTCGCCTCCTGAGATCAGGTCTACAAAACGGGGCGAGCGCTCAATCTTCTGCCAGACTTCTTCATCCAGCTTTCCGTCGATGACTGGTGCTTTTGAAATATGCCGGGCGGTATATTTTTTTATTGACTTCTCATCGCAGGGGAACTGCCACTTCGTTGTGTCGGCATGAATAAATGGTTTGCTACTGTTTACCACAGCCTCGTCCAGGACGCCAGTGTGACCTTTGCCTGATGTGCGAATGGCCTTCTCCATCCTGTTACCTAAACTGGTGTGGTACAATAATATTAAACCTGTAGCAAGTACTGCCAGATTGACTAATCGTTTATTATTTCTCATGCCGGGAATATCTACCGAAAAATATACATTATCCCGCAATTTAAGAAACAACTGATCAGTCGGTGGGTACGCTTGTCATTGTCAACTGTCAACTGTCAACTGTCAACTTGTTTACGTTTGCCCACTTTCAACCTGCCTGCCGGCAGGCAGGCTTTCAACTCACCACTAAGTCGAAAGGTCGTTAGCCTTTGTTGTGATCTCCCCGATCACTTTATCAAGCTGCACCGCTGACTGTTCGAGATAAGGCATCAACTCCTTGAACTCTGATTCAGAAGTACGCAAGATTTCGATAATCCCGAGGATGCTGGCCAGGGGGGCCCTGACGAGATGCGCATGGATCCAGGCAATTTCTTCCAGACGCTTGTTCCTTTCCTCAATTGCTTTGATGTGGTTGATGGTATCAGTTATTTCATGAGAATTTATCACAATGCCTTCTACTGATGGTTCATCCATGAGGTTTGTCCCGACGGTTTCCATCCAAATATATTTGTCTTTACCAACCCTGAACCGGTATGGGCTTGATTTTACGCGCTTTACCTTACGCAGCAAGTCAAATTCCTGTCTCAATTTTTCGCGGTCATCTTCATGGACAAACTGGAATGCATTCTCCCCGATTACCGCTGTGTCGAGAATAGACTTTGCCGCCGAAGAAATTAATTTATAATTGCCATCAAAATCAATGATGTTAATAAGATCCGATCCCTCCTTAACAAGCGCTTTATAACGCTGCTCGCTCAATTTCAACTGTTCTTCAAAAACAATTTTTTCGGTAACATCCTTGCCTGCAATGCAAATCCCTATTATTTCCCTGCTTGCATTCTGGACGGGATACAGGCAGTAATTGATCCAGCGTTTCCCGTCATGCTGATCCATGGTTTTGTACTCGAGGCTTTCTCCTGAAACTACACGAGGTATGATTCCCCTGAAGAAATCGATCCGGTCGGGACTGACGTAATCCAGCAAATTTGCACCGCTTACCAGCTCGCTTCTTTTAGTGCCGGAAAAAATGTGGTCACGGGCTACATTATTAAATGTTTGGATGTTCAGATTTAGATCGGTTATCACAAAACCTTCAATGGCGCTGTCGAATACCGCTCTTAGAATTGCCTCTGACTTTTTGATCTTCTCCTGGTCTTCCAGGCGTTGAGTAATTTCATGGTAATTAGCCACAATGCCTTGTACCGCGTCTTCATGGAATAGGTTGGCAATCGTTCCTTCGACCCTCACAAATACCCCATCCTTGCGCCTGATGCGATTTACCATGGGCAGGGCCTTGCCGGGATTGGCCAGGAGTTCTTTGTGAATTGCCGGGAGCAGCTTAAAATCGTCCGGGTGAATAAAGCGGGTACCGGGTGCATTTACCACTTCTTCGGAGGTATACCCGGTGGCCTTCAGAAAAGCCGGACTTGCATATACTACTCTATCTTCGATATCGGTAACTGTGATAATATCCTGGGAATGTTCGATCAGGGCTTCACAGCGCCGCTGAATCTGGTTGATTTTATCTTCGTGATCTTTCTTTTCCGTGATATCCAAAGCCTGCACCACCCGGGATGGTGATCCATTATATTCTATTGGATGTGCAGAAATCTGTACCCAAATCTCGCGGCCGTCTTTTGTAAGATGCCTGACATCACCGCTGTAAATATCTCCGTGACTAAGCCCGGACGTGACATCACTTAGTTCCTGATATCCATCGATCGAACGGAGATCGTAGAGGGTCTTGGTAAGGAATTCCTCCTCGGTATATCCATATAGTTCAGTAGCGGCTGGATTCACCCGTTCAATTTTCAAAGTTTGACTGTTGAAAATGAACCTTGGTATAGGATTATTTAAAAAGAGGCTTTCAAACCATGGACTGTTTTCATCCATAATGTAAATGTTATGCTTTCGTAGGTATACAATAATACTAAATTGGGATGAGATATGAGCTAGGAGATGCGAGATGCGAGAAATGAGATGTGAGAAATGAGATGTGAGATGTGAGATGTGAGAAATGAGCAGGATGGAGCCAAGAATCAAGAGCCAAGAACCAAGACCTGGGGCTTGGAGCGGGAAATTATGCCCAGGTATGATATTGGTAAAAAGCTTGAAAAGCATCAGGAGCCAAGAATCAAGAGCCAAGAACCAAGAGCCAAGAACCAAGACCTGGGGCTCTTGACAAAAAAATGGAACCTTGGATAATTGGTTGTGTAGCCGTTAATATTGCTTAGACCGTCTGATTACCAACCACCAGTCTTGATACTTGATACTTGATACTTGATTCTTCTTCCTACATCAGTTCCGGTCGATACTCAAAATGCATCGTATCATAATGGTACCATTTACCGCCCCAAACGAAACCATGTTTTTCAAAGATCTTCACAAGTTTTAGCGGAATGTTATTGTTGTATCCAAGAACTGCATCCTCATTTTTGCATTTGCAGTCCCATTGCCAGTAGTGGGTAAACTTGGTGTTGATGTCCATAGTCATGCCGAAACTATGCATGCTTAGCCGGTCGGTGCCTGCAATTTTGCGCCAGTTGAAGGTACCGGCGATCTTTGCTACATAGGGTGCGAATTCAGGATACTCATCAAGTTCTTTGGAAATCTTTTCAAATTGCTTGTCAGCACCAAACAAGGTACTCACCTTTATCTTTTGCCCGACCAGCTTAGGGCACCAAACAATCTCGCGTAGATTTTCCCGCACTTTATCGGGCGATTCGCCATACAACTTCATGAAAAAGGGCTCCACACGAATTCGTCCCGGATCATAGTTTACCGGTAAAGGTATCTTGGCTGTACGCTTGCGGTACGTATCGTGAAACATGTCTTCCAGGTCAGGCTCATCCAGTAATTGCTGGTACGACTTGTTTTTGATACCATCATCCCATTTCATGCGGGTTCCGTCGGTAAAAACGATGTGGTTATCCTCAAACCCTGAGATGCGTTCTTTGTAATGTTTGATCAGCTTTTTTGCGTTCGCTGGAATTTTTTCCGCGGATGCCAGCTGATTAGTCATGATTGACACGGTACAAAGGATCAGGGTAATGAGTTTTTTCATTGCTGAAGGATGTTGCTTGGATAATGTGATTATAAATATAGAAATGATTGCTGCTTTGGAGTCATGACAATGAGAATTTTACGTTGGATTAATTCGTTGTACGTCAATCATACACATCCTTCTTATATCCCCTTCATTGGTTACCTTGCCCGCCCCAATTTCAACTTTCAACTTTCAACTTTCAACTTTCAACTTTCAACTTTCAACTTTCAACTGTCAACTGTCAACTGTCAACTTTCAACTTTCAACTTTCAACTGTCAACTCTCAACTCTCAACTCTCAACTCTCAACTGTCAACCGTCAACCGTCAACCTAACCCAGTACTTCCTCCAACACTTCATGCGCTTTCACTTGCCCAAACCCTTCGACATGCAGTTGGTAGTAGGTCAGGATTTTTTCAAGGAGGGCTTTACGTTCAGCTGGGGAGATCTGCAGGCTTTGAAGATTATCAAAATTACAGTTGAGGATATTGATCCAGATTGCTGTGAGGGGTGGTTCGATGATATAAGAATGCGGCGGCTGGGTTTTGGAGTAATGGCCGTCTTTAAGGTCGAACCATGCGCTTGGAGATGCGAGAGTTTTATCGGGGTAAAACCCAAGGAATCGCGTTAAGCGCAATAAAAAGTATAAGTGAAAATTAGCCAGACCAGCGTTTAGGCTGTCGAGGATCTCTATAGCATGAAAGAGGAATTCAAAAAGAATTTCGTCGGGTTCATGCTGACGGAGCGATTTATAGAGAACCTCGTTAAGGAACATGGTGATCGAGCTCTTAATAATATCATAGGGTATGCTCTGGAATACCGGTTGATGCCTGAGTTCTGAGACCCGCTGGATAGTTCCCGTAGTTTTATGATAAACAATCATCTCCAGCAGGTGGAGAGGTTGCAGGCTATTTAGTCTGATCTTCGCTTTCGGCTTCTTAACTCCATTGATGAGGTAGGATTGCAAGCCAAATTTTTCCGTAAAGATCTGGACCACCACACTTGTTTCGGAGTAGTCAGTCACCTTAAAAACAATACCTCGGGTTTTATAGAGCATGGAGAATTTTTGGAAGAAGAATCAAAATACCCGTTACTAAAGCAAACAAACCTGTTAGCAGCACTACTGCAGCGCTGATATCCTTCACGATACCGGCTTTAGGGTTATAATCAGGAGAAACCAAATCAACAAGAGTTTCGATCGCAGTATTTGCGAGTTCGCTCACCAGCACCAGCGTTATGGCCAATGCTATCCACAGCCACTCCGCAGTGCTAAGACCCAGATAGTACGACACAGCGATAACACACAGTGCAGAAAACACTTCTACCTTGAAGTTGAGCTGGGTACGGAAAGAGTATGCGATTCCCTGCCATGCGAAGTAAAAGCCTTTGATAAATTTGCTCATTAGGATCGGGTGTTAGGGATTAGGGATTATGGGGTGGCTCTTATTCTACCTGTCCCCGGCTCTTGATTCTTTATAGATTCTTTCTTTTTACAGTTTTTGCTGAATGATATTTAGATCGCGTTGTTACGCTTTGTGGGAGTCTCGATTCTTGGTTCTTGATTCCTGGCTCTTTTACTCCCGTCCAAATTAAGAATTTTCGTACTTTTGCGGTCATCTAATCCCCAAAACATGTGGAATAACTTTTCTAAGTTCATACTATCCAACCGCATTTTAATCTTATTGTTTTTCTTCGTACTAACCGCCTTTATGGCATGGAAAGCAAGTTTTGTAAAGCTTTCCTACACAGGGAGCAAAATATTACCGATGACAGATTCGGCTTTCATCAAGTACAACAACTTTAAAAGTAAGTTTGGCGAAGACGGAAATATGATGGTTTTGGGTGTCAGCTCACCGGATCTTATGAAAAAAGATCAGTTCAACGACTGGCAGCAACTCGGCAACGAGCTGGGTAAATTGCAGGGGATTAAAAACGTACTGACTATCGGGAACCTGTTCAATCTTGAAAAAGATACCACCAATCAAAGGTTCGTGCTAAAACAGTTAAGCCCGCAGCCACTTGGGAGTGATGCTGCAATGGACAGCCTGAAAACTCAAATCTATAACCTGCCGTTTTACGAAGGACTGCTTTACAATAAAGAAAGCCACGCCACATTAATGGCGATCAACTTTGATCACAAGATATTGAACTCCAGCCGCCGTGCACCTATCATCAAAACAATTCGTGCAAAGGCTGATGCGTTCAGTAAAAAGAATAATATTGAGGTTCATTACTCAGGACTTCCTTTTATCCGGACGGCTGTCAGCCAGCTTGTTTCGCGCGAATTTGTACTCTTCCTCGGGCTTTCTATCCTGGTAGCGGCAATTATCCTGTTTATATTTTTCAGAAGATTTTATCCCGTTCTTTTTCCAATTCTTCTGGTGATTGCCGGCGTAATTTGGAGCCTGGGGACACTGGTGATGTTTGGTTATGAGATCACGATGCTAACCGGTCTGATACCGCCGCTGATTGTGATCATTGGTATCCCGAACAGTATCCTGCTGCTCAATAAATATCACAACGAGCTAAGAAAACATGGTGACAAAGCGAAAGCACTGCACGTCACGATCTTAAGGATCTCCGAAACCACACTGATCGCAAACATTACGGCGGCCATTGGATTCGGTGTTCTTTACTTCACCGGCAGTGCATTGCTTGTTGAATTCGGCCTGGTTGCTGCAATCAATGTCATGATCACATGGTTCATTTGTCTTTGCCTTATTCCAATCATCTTCAGCTATCTGCCAGCTCCAAAGCTTAAGCCACAGGAAGAACACGATAAGGATCTGCTTCACAGGCTGCTTGCAAAGACCGATGTTCTGGTACATGACAGAAGCAAACTCATATATATTGTTACGGCACTAATTACTGTCGTATCGCTGATCGGCGTCATGCAGATCAATGTAAACGGATATGTGGTGGACGATCTGCCCCAGAACTCGCCTATTAATCGCGACCTGAAATTCTTTGAGAAAAACTTTGAGGGCATTCTTCCCCTGGAGTTAAGTATTGATACGAAAAAGAAGAATGGGATATTGAATTTGTCTACGATTAAGAAAGTTGACAAGGTTGAAGATATGATCTCGGCGTATCCTGAATTCTCACGATCTGTTTCGCTGAATAAAGCCTTGAAATATGCCTCGCAGGCATTTTACAACGGGGATCCGCAATTCTACCGCATCCCGAACGACATGGAGAAGAACTTCGTGCTCAGCTACCTTGGCAATTCCGGCGGCAACAGCAATATGCTTAATGGTTTTGTTGACAGCAATAAGCAGGTGGCCCGGGTGAGTTTCCAGATGGCTGACGTTGGTTCTAAACGGATGAATGCGTTGCTGGAAGAACTGAAACCAAGAATCGATTCCATTCTTAATCCCGAACGTTTTAATGTGCTGCTTACGGGATCAAGCATCATCTTCTCGAAGGGTACGGATTATATGCTGACGCATTTAATGGAAAGTATAATACTCGCTATTGTACTAATCTCATTGCTCCGGCTTGCCCAGTTCAAAGATTTGCGGATCATGTTTATTTCCCTGCTTCCCAATATTATTCCACTGATTATCACTGCAGGGTTGATGGGCTTTTTCAACATCCCGCTCAAGCCGTCGACGATATTAATATTTACGATCGCCTTCGGTTTGGCGTCCGACCAGACGATATACTTCCTCACTCGTTACCAGCAGGAATTACAGTCTACGAACCTCACACCGGCTCAGGTTATTTCAGATACAATCCGGGAAACCGGTGTAAGTATGACCTATATTGCGCTGGTATTATTTTTTGGCTTCGGCATCTTCACCGCATCGACATTCGGAGGTACTATGATCTTAGGGCTGCTGCTTTCAATCACCCTGATCATCGCCCTGGTATCCAACCTGACGCTGCTGCCGGCGCTGCTGGTATTGCTCGATAAAAGGAAATTGAAGAGAACGGCGAAGGCGAAGGAAGAGACTTGGGATATGTAAGTTGGGTTGGAAGTTGAAAGTGGAGAGTGGAGAGTGGAGAGTGGACGGTTGACGGTTGAGGGTTGACGGTGAACGGTTGACGGTGGACAGTGGACGGTTGACGGTTGAGCCGTACTTTATTCAGATAATTCCTAACTTGACGGTCCTTCTTAATTACTGATTACTAACTACTGATTACTGATTACTGATTACCGATTACTGATTACTGATTACTGATTACTGATTACCGATTACTGATTACCGATTACTGATTACTAACTACTGATCACTGATCACTGATTACTAATTACCGATCACCTATCTTCAGCAGGCAGGCTGATCATCGATTACCCGATTACTTCTTCTCAGTAACAGTCTCATTCGACTCCCCTGCCCTGTCTTCTAGGATAGCTTTACGGTCCATTTTACGTATCAGACTATAAATGATGTTTAGGAATCCGACGCCAAAAGCGATTGTACCGATAATCATCGACCAGCCATATTTAAATTTATCTTCTTCCATCAGGTAATATCCCAACATCACGAAAGCCACTCCTATAAGGATCAGCCAGATGCCGCGGCGCATGTATTTATTCATCATAATTTTTATATCTACCAAATATACAGTTAATCTGCTTTATGGTTTGATCTGAAGCGTCATCCTGCTGTCGATTTAAATGGCGAAAACTGGTTTTTCACCCTTAAAATCCTTAACTTTGCATCCTTAAATTTGGGGTTAAAATACTGATGTACAAAGAATATAAGCAGCTTGATCTTTCGAAAACCGGCAAGGAGATATTAGAATATTGGAAAAGCAACCGAATATTTGAAAAAAGTATTTCAAACAGACCTGCTTCGAAATCTTATATTTTCTATGAAGGACCTCCTTCGGCGAACGGCATGCCGGGGATACATCACGTCATGTCGCGTTCAATTAAAGATATCTTTTGCCGTTATAAAACGCTGAAGGGATATCGCGTAAAGCGCAAGGGCGGATGGGATACCCATGGTCTTCCTATAGAACTGGCGGTTGAAAAGAAACTCGGAATTACCAAAGACGACATCGGTAAAACAATTACCGTCGAAGCTTATAATGAAGCATGCCGTACGGAGGTTATGAAATACACGGATGTATGGAATGACCTGACGGAAAAGATGGGCTATTGGGTCGACCTTAACAACCCCTATGTTACCTACGAGAATGAATATATAGAAACCTTGTGGTGGATACTTAAGCAGTTTCATCAAAAGGGGCTTTTGTATAAGGGCTACACTGTACAACCATATTCACCTGCGGCCGGAACCGGACTAAGTTCACATGAGCTGAATCAGCCGGGCACCTACAAAATGCTGAAGGATACTTCCATAGTTGCTGAGTTTCGTGTGAAGAAGGAACAGGCACATAAATTGACGCCGGTACTTTTCGAAGAACAGGAAGAGGATACAGCAATCATTGCCTGGACTACTACGCCATGGACACTCCCTTCAAATTGTGCTCTAGCGGTAGGCTCTTCAATCGACTATGTGAAAGTCAAGACTTTCAATCAGTATACGTTTAAACCGGTTAGCGTGGTTTTAGCCCGCGATCTGGTTTCAAAATATTTTAAGGAAGAAGCTAAAGGCCTTCCTTTCGGGGATTACAAAGCCGGCGACAAACTTATCCCATGGAAAATTGCAGCTGAATTTAAAGGTGCCGACCTGGTAGGCTTGAAATACCATCAGCTGATGCCTTACGTAACGAATGATAACCTCGAGAAAAATGCGTTCCGGGTAATTCCTGCTGATTTCGTGACTACGGAAGATGGTACAGGGATAGTTCATACCGCTTCAGTTTTTGGGGCAGACGATTTCAGGGCCGCGCGTGAAAACAATGTGCCTTCGGTAATGATCACTGATGACAAGGGCAATGAACTTCCACTGGTAGATAAACACGGTGCTTTTGTAGATGAGGTAACTGACTTTGCCGGCCGCTATGTGAAAGAGGAATATTACAGCGATGAGGAGCGTAATGATCCGGATTTCAAGCCTACAGATGTACTCATCGCGATAAAATTAAAAGAAGATAACAAGGCTTTTGACGTTAAGAAGTATGAGCACAGTTACCCGCATTGCTGGAGGACTGATAAACCTGTTCTTTACTATCCACTTGATAGCTGGTTCATAAAAACAACCGCAGTTAAAGAACGCCTGGTGGAGCTGAATAAAACCATTAACTGGAAACCAGAATCGACAGGTACAGGCCGCTTTGGCAACTGGCTGGAGAATTTGGTCGACTGGAATCTTTCACGCTCGCGGTATTGGGGCACACCCCTTCCAATTTGGAGAACCGAGGATGGCGACGAAGAATTATGTATTGGATCGATCTCCGAGCTCCGGGCCGGTATCGCAAAATCTGTTGAAGCGGGTTTTATGGATGCTTCATTTGAGATTACTGATATGCACCGTCCATACGTGGATGACGTAGTGCTGGTATCGCCGAAAGGCAAAAAGATGTTCCGCGAGCTCGACCTGATTGACGTTTGGTTTGACTCGGGTGCAATGCCGTATGCTCAATGGGGTTTACCACCAACTGAGGCAGGCAAGAAAGGTGAAATCACTCCGAAAGAATTTATAGAATACTGGAATAATCACTCAGGTGATGGCAAAGAAGCGGGATCGATTTATCCTGCAGATTTTATCGCCGAAGGTGTTGACCAGACACGGGGCTGGTTTTTTACCCTGCATGCCATCGCAGTGATGCTGAATGACAGTGTTTCGTTCAAAAATGTGGTATCAAACGGACTTGTATTAGACAAGAACGGCAATAAAATGTCGAAACGTTTGGGTAATGCAACTGATCCGTTTGAAACGATAAACCAGTATGGCGCTGATGCAACCCGCTGGTACATGATCAGTAATGCCTCACCCTGGGATAATCTGAAATTCAATATCGAAGGAATTGATGAGGTCCGACGGAAATTCTTCGGAACGCTTCACAATACCTATGCATTTTTTGCTTTGTATGCCAACATTGACAAGTTCAGTTACAAAGAAGAGGATATAGAGAACCGCCCTGAAATTGACCGGTGGATAATCTCACTACTCAATTCTTTGACACTTGAAGTCGATAAACACTATGCTGATTTCGAGCCTACCCGGGCCACGCGTGCAATACAGAATTTCGTGGATGAGAATCTGAGTAACTGGTATGTTCGCCTGTGCCGCCGCCGTTTCTGGAAAGGGGATTACACAGAGGATAAAATTTCAGCTTACCAGACATTGTACAATTGTCTGAATACTATTGCCAAACTTATGGCACCAGTAGCTCCTTTCTTTAGCGACAGGCTGTTCAACGACCTGAATAAAGTTACGGGGAAAGAAACTGCAGAATCTGTGCACTTGTCAGACTTCCCGGCATATGATGAGGCCCATGTTGATCAGGCGCTTGAGGAGCGCATGAGTATAGCTCAGGATGTTTCATCGCTGGTGCTTTCATTGCGCAAAAAGGTGAACATAAATGTCCGCCAGCCATTGAGCAAAATCCTGATTCCATTGCTGGATAAAAACTTCAAAGCAAAAGTTGAGCGTGTTAAAGACCTGATTCTTTCTGAAACTAATATTAAGGACATCGAGTATATCACAGACACCACCGGTTTCATCAGCAAGAAAATCAAGCCGAACTTTAAAGCACTTGGGCCAAAAGTTGGCAAAGATATGAAGGTTGTTGCCGCTATGTTAAGCAATCTTACACAGCCGGAAATCAGCAAATTTGAGCTTGATGGATCCTTTAAAATATCTGGTACCGAATATTCGATAGATATTGAGGACGTAGAAATTGTAGCAGAAGATGTTCCGGGATGGCAGGTTGCAAATCTTGGAAAACTAACTGTGGCCTTAGATGTTACACTTACCAGTGAACTTAAGCAGGAAGGAATATCAAGGGAGCTTGTGAACCGCATCCAGAATATGAGAAAAGATGTGGGATTTGAAGTAACAGACAAGATCGAAGTTGTGATAAAAGACCACCCCTATATTTCGGAGGCCGTAAAAAATAATTTAGCTTATATTTGCGCCGAAATTTTAGCAGACTCCTTAAAGCTTGTGGATGAACTGGATAAAGGTGAGGTTGTGGGTATTGATGAGAATGAATTAATGATATTAATAAATAAAGTATAGACATGGAGAAGAACGAAAAAACTAGATATTCTGACGCAGAATTAGTTGAGTTTAAAGAACTTATATTAGAGAAATTACGCAGTTCAAAAGAAGAATTAAGTGCTTTAACTCAATCGTTAAGCAGCCCGAATATGAATGGAACTGATGATACCGCCGGGACTTATAAAACCCTGGAGGATGGATCAGCAACTTTGGAGAAAGAGTCTATAAATCAACTTGCTGCACGCCAGAAGAAGTTTATTGACAACCTGGAAAGTGCTTTGGTGCGCATTGAGAACAAAACGTATGGCGTTTGCCGTGAAACCGGAAAGCTTATCCCTAAGGAGCGTTTACGTGCAGTACCACATGCAACGCTTAGTATGGAAGCGAAACTGAAGCAGGCCTAAATGAAAGCTTACTTTAAGCCTTTTCTTGCGATAGTAATAATTCTGCTTGTAGACCAGATATTAAAATTCTGGATTAAGCTAAATATGTCCCTAGGGCAGGAATTCAAAATTATTGGCGACTATGCCATGATCCATTTCACCGAAAACAATGGGATGGCATTCGGAATGGAGTTTGGCGGTGAAGCTGGCAAGCTTGCATTAACGCTGTTTCGTATCGCCGCAGTCTGCGGCATAGGGTACGGCGTTGTATACCTGATCAAAAAGAAATACCATCGCGGATTGATTATGAACCTGGCCCTGATCTTTGCAGGGGCAATGGGAAATATTATCGATTCAACATTTTACGGATTGCTGTTTGGCGAAAGCACGTACTATGAAGCTGCCAAGTTCTTGCCAGCCGGAGGCGGTTATGCAGGTTTATTTCATGGCAAGGTTGTAGACATGTTCTACCTTCCTATATTACAAGGCACGTATCCTGCCTGGTTCCCATTCTGGGGTGGTGATGAGTTCATTTTCTTTCGCCCGGTGTTTAATGTCGCCGATTCTGCGATTTCAATAGGCGTTGTAATGATACTTATTTATCAAAAAAGATATTTTAAGGAAGAGAAAAAGGAAGAGATCTATACTCATAGCGAGATGATCGAAGAATAGAATAAACTGAGTAAAGAGCAAAGAATAAGGATGTCCAAGGTACATCCACCATCAAGATTTCTCATCGCGAACCTAGCGGGGCATTCAACGATACGTAGCATGCGAACAGGATCAGCATAACGGAAAGGCAGTTTTAACGAACTGCCTTTTTCAGTTTATGAGGGTATCGGTACTATTGAAATAGCTATTATTCAAAAATTAATAAGGTTCCACCCATTAAATGGTGTCACATTTCTCTCCTTTTTCTCGTCTTGTTAAGGTAATGCCAACTCACATTATAATTGGCGTATAACACCGGTTAATAGTTTTCTATTGCTCACTCTAACCGATTGACCAATAGACAAATTAACCCTTTTACAAATTATTAATTGTGGAATTGGCACGAATTTTACATCCCAATAGAAAGTTTAAATAATATAGAAATGATGAATAACATGAAAACCATAATAGCCGCAGCCCTGGTCAGCATTTTTAGTCTGACTGCATATTCGCAGAATATTGATACCCGAAAAAAGATAGAAGTGCAGGGAACTGCCGAGGCAGAAGTGACGCCGGACATCCTTTACATTGGCATGTCTCTAAAAGAATATTTCAAGGATTCTGCCAATAAGAAGAAGGTAGAAATTGAAGAGCTTGAGAGACAGCTGCAGACTGCTGTCCTTGCCGCAGGGATACCGCAAGAAAACTTCACCATTAACAATATTTCAAGTTACACTACCTGGTGGGAAAAGAAAAAAAGTCCTGAATTTCTAGCGCGAAAACAATATCGTATTAAGGTTACGGATCTGAGCAAGTTCAACCAGATCATGAGCGCAGTAGATCCTAAAGGAATAGAATATAGCAATATTGAAAGCTATGATTACTCAAAGATTGAGACCTTGAAAAGAGATCTAAAGATTAAGGCGCTGCAGGCAGCCAAAGATAAAGCCACCTATCTACTCACTTCAATTGGCAGCTCTGTTGGAAGTCCGCTGGATATACAGGAAATAAACAATGAATATTACCCACAGCCCATATATCGTGCAAATACCATGATGAAAGCTGAAGCGATGGACGCAGCAGCCCCTATGCCTGACATTGATTTTAAGAAAATTAAGCTGACGTACCAGATGAGGGCTGTGTTTGAGATTAAGTAGAAAAAGAGGTCAGATGTCAGAAGTCTGGTGTCGGAGACTAACGCTCTTAAAACAATATAAAAGCCTTTCCGCACGGAGAGGCTTTTATAATTAATAACCCCTATCTTGGGCGTTCAGATTGATTACTGATCACTGATCACTGATCACTGATCACTGATCACTGATTACTGATTAATGATTACTGATTACCGATTACTGATTACTGATTACTGATCACTTAACCCGCATGGACACCCTCCAGGAACCCCGAAACGACGTCCCTTCTAAGAAGAAGACACTCTACTCCATCCGACCGGAACTGAGGGAGTATCTCCTGAAGTACGACCGCGAAGTGAAGCTCCCGGTTCAGTATTCTGACCTCTTGCGATTCAATCTTTCCACTCCGTTGAGGGATAAAGAGGGACGGGACACTTTATGGCACACCGTATATTATGATGAAAGTGAGATGAAGGAACTTTTCCCCAATCTAACCTATATCTACGCGCTGATGAACACGGATGGTGATACCGGCGTCATGGAACATCTTTCTGTCGCGCGCATCGACTACTGTACATTTGCAAACACCCGACCCTTCCGCATCAGGATTATAAACCGGCTGAATGATAACTATGATCATTTCTACATCAAAATAGCAGATGCCTCACGTGTTTACGGACTTGAACTAGAACATGTGCTATCCCCCAACCGGATCATCTACATGACTGATGGTAATACGCTAATTGAAGAGCATATCCCCGGTTTGCCCGGCGACGAGTTCATCGCACACCGTTTGGACACGCTTAAGTTTAACCAGATAAGAATATGCAAAGAGTTCGTTAAGTTTAATGAACGCTGTTTTGTGCGGCTGCTGGGTGATATGCGCTCGTATAATTTCGTAGTCGACATCACTCCCGATATAGAAGGCAATCAATATCGACTAAGAGCCATTGATTTCGATCAGCAATCCTATGAGGGCAGGCTCAAGATGTACCTGCCGCATTATTTCAAGGAAAATGTGAATCTTGTCCAATTGGGCATGAAGCATATGGATGAAACCACTATGCGCCAATATCAGGAGGAAGAGCGCACGCTTATTGCAAATCGCTTTCGCTCCGGATACTACCGGCTTGAAGATCTTTTTAAGATCATGAATATTGATACTATTTCCCATCCGGAAAAGGTAGAGCAGCTCCGCAGAGAGTTATCAGAGCATTACAAGAATCCAGTATTCAAAAGCTGTGAGACTATGGGACAGCTGGTTTTTGAGTGCTTAGCCCAGGTTGTTGGCAAGAGAGGGAATTAGCAAAGACCATATATTTCCTTGCTTAGCTCAGAAATAAAAAGCAAGGAAAACGGCACATGCTTTGATATCATTGTTATACGATGGAAAAAGCATTAAGTACCAGGCTAAAATGGGTGGAGCGGGTTTCGCACCTAATGGACGAGCAATTCAAAATTCCGGGAACTAATTTCCGCTTTGGACTTGACCCAATAATGAATTTTATCCCGATAGCTGGTGATTTAGGTGGCTTTGCAGTCTCCACAGCCCTTCTCTTAACCATGGCAAAACATGGAGTGAGCAGAAAAGTACTTTTATTGATGACGCTGAACATTATTCTGGACTCGACAATTGGTGCAATCCCAATTCTTGGTAACATATTCGACTTTGCTTACAAATCCAATAGCAGAAATATCAAGCTGTTAAAGGAGCATTACGAAGAAGGCAAACACCAGGGCAGTGGCAAAGGCATTATCGCGTGGATAATTATAACTCTGATTTTGTCTTTTGCCCTGATTGTGTATGTGCTGTGGGCGACGATTAGTTGGCTTGCTGGGATGTTGTAAAGATAATAGGGTCTGGGTTAATAAACATTTTGATCTCATTAACCAATAAGTCCAGATCGAATGGCTTCGCAAGAAAAGAATCGCAGCCAAATTCTGATTTCTTACTCGCAGCTTCCAGGTGAGCCGAAAGCATAATTACCGGAATATCTTTTTTTGCAGGGTCATTTTTTAAATCCTGACAAATCTCACCACCATTCTTTCCTCTTAATAAATAATCGAGAATAATCAGATTAGGTTCAAAGTCATCAATCATCCTGAAGACGTTGTCGCCCGATAGCATCGGTCGTACCTGGAATCCGCAATAAGTCAGGGAAAGATCAATTACTTCTAAAATTCCGGGATCATCATCCAGCACTAAAATTCGATTTTCCATAGCACACGTATTGGTAGAACGTATTAATAATACGCCTAAAACGGTATTTTGTTGCGGCAGAAGAGTTATAGGTTGTACGTTTTACGTAACAATTGCCTGCCGGACTAACAAAAGAAGATCAAAAAATGAACTGATAATACTTGAAATTTTAAGGATTCGCCTTTTAAATTACAACTAGTCTATATATTCAAACCCAGTGTATTTCACTAAGGCTTCCGGGATACGGATGCCCTTTTCAGTTTGATTATTTTCCAGTAATGAAGCAACAATACGCGGCAAAGCGAGTGCACTACCATTCAATGTATGGGCTAGCTGAGGCTTTCCCTCCTTACCTTTAAACCGGAGTTTTAGCCTGTTACTCTGATATGTTTCAAAGTTAGAAACCGATGAAACTTCCAGCCAGCGAGCCTGGGCTGCACACCATACCTCCATATCATATGTTTTGGCAGAGGTAAAACCCATATCCCCACCACATAGGCTGAGCACTCGGTAAGGCAGCTCGAGCTTTTGTAACAAAGATTGAACATAACTGCTCATTTCTTCAAGAACATTATATGATGTATCAGGATGCACAACCTGCACGATCTCAACTTTATCGAATTGGTGCAAACGGTTTAGTCCACGAACGTGTGCTCCGTAAGATCCAGCTTCACGACGGAAACATGGGGTGTAAGCACAATTTTTGATAGGCAGCTCCTCTTCCCTTACAATTACATCCCGATAGAGGTTAGTAACCGGAACTTCAGCTGTTGGAATGAGATACAGATTATCGATGCCGATATGATACATTTGGCCTTCCTTGTCGGGGAGCTGTCCGGTACCAAATCCGGAAGCTTCATTTACCACAATTGGTGGCTGCATTTCCCTGTAACCGGCGGTTTCAGCATTATCCAGGAAAAAATTAATAAGTGCACGCTGCAACTTGGCCCCTTTACCCTTATAAACAGGAAATCCTGCTCCTGCAATCTTATTTCCAAGCTCGAAATCTATAATATCATATTTGGCAGCAAGCTCCCAATGCGGCAAAGCAGTTTCGGGCAATTGCGGCACCACACCATGCTCTAATGCAACTACATTTTCGTCGGGGCCTGCACCTTTAGGGACGGAAGTGTGCGGGAGATTCGGAAGAAGTACCAGTTCGTTTTGGAGAAGTAGTTCAATGGCTGTTAACTTATCTCCAAGAGTCTTCGTTTGCTCTTTGAAAGTGTTGGTTTGCTGCTTGAGCCCTTCAGCCTCTTCCTTTAAACCCTGGCGCATCAAATCGCCTATTTTCTTAGCTGCAGCATTCGCTTCCGCCGAAATAGAATCCAAAAGCGTTTGAGTTTGACGACGATCATCATCAAGCTGTATGATCTGATCAACCAACTCAGGTTGTTTGAAATTCCTGACGGTTAAACGATTTAAAACTTCATCTCTATTTTCACGGATATAACTAACTTGCAGCATCTTTATAATTTTAAGCAAAGATATAAACAGTTTGGAGTTTGATGGCTGTTTTGGACTAATTCCTGAACGAACTTGAACTCATACTTCTAAATATGAGCGGTAAACTCTACCTGGTACCAACGCCGATCGGCAATCTTGAGGATATGAGCTTCAGGGCTATTCGTATTCTTAAAGAGGTGGATCTGATCCTTGCAGAGGATACTCGAACCAGTGCCCCCTTGCTCAAGCATTTTGGCATTGATAAGAAAGTTTTCTCCCATCACCAGCACAACGAACATAAATCGGTTACGGAAATTATTCGCTTTCTAAAAGAAGGTAAACAGATTGCCCTGATTTCCGATGCGGGAACTCCGGCAATTTCTGATCCTGGCTTTCTACTTGTTAGAGAAACGATAAAAAATGAGCTCCCGCTGGAATGTCTTCCGGGTGCAACAGCATTTGTTCCAGCATTAGTTAATTCAGGCCTGGCTGCCGACCGGTTTACCTTTGAAGGTTTTCTACCTGTAAAGAAAGGAAGACAAACACGCATGAAAGAACTTGCAAATGAGGAACGGACCATGATATTTTATGAATCTCCACACCGCCTTCTTAAGACCCTGGAAGAGTTTGGCCAATATTTTGGAGCAGAAAGGCAAGCTTCTGTGTCACGCGAGCTTACAAAGATGTTTGAAGAAACTGTAAGAGGAACTTTAGCGGAGATTAAAATACATTTCGAGACGCATACGTTAAAGGGAGAAATAGTGATTTGCGTTGCGGGGAAATAAAATCAATACTGCCTTCGGCAGTATGTTAAAATTAACCGCAAAGTGCGCAGAGTAGACGCAGAGAACGCAGAGTGGCAACACGCCTCTGCGCTCTCTGCGTAAAACTTCGTGACCTCTGGGGTAAAAAAAATGGTGAAGCCACATTAAAAAAATAAAAATGGAACAATACTTAACTGACGACCAGGATCCTAAAACCGCTGAGAAGATTTTGGGGAAACTACGCGACATGCTTACTTCTGGTGAGGTGGTAGTTTACCTTGCTATTCAAAAGAAGCCGGCGGTCACATTAATTCCTGACTGTATCGCGATAACGAACAAGCGGATCATATTCTGTATTCCTGAAAATCTGGGGTTAACAACTAACTTCATTACGTTTCCATGGGAAGATATCAAAGAAGTCTCTTTTAAAGAAGAATTCTTCGGCTCTAAGTTTATTACTGTACCTCAGAGAGGCGAGAATGTCGCCATCGACTATATCCCTAAAGTTCAAGCGCGCAAACTTTATCAATTTTCTAACGAGCAGCTGGAAAAGAATAAAAGCATTTCGACAACTCAGGAAAGTGATGATCGCAGAACTCATCTGGGGAATTCAAATGCCTCTGAAGATTACACTTCATATGTAGAAATTGAGGAGGAAGAAAAACCGTTTATGCAAGCTCAAGCTCCTGTTTCAATGGAGGAACCAGAGGATGAGGTGACGTTAAAACTTAAAAAGTTAAAAACTCTGTTCGAAAAACAATTGATCACGTCTGAAGAATACGAAAGAAAAAAGGCAGATATCTTATCTCAACTCTGACGTGAAGCAAAACTACTTGTTAGCACTGGGCAGTGCATTTCTTTTGTGGCTCGCATGGCCGCCCATCCCATTTACCGCGATCATTCTACTGATTGCATTGGTGCCGATACTTCTTGCTGTGGAGAACATTCTCACTTTAGAAAGCACCCGGAAAGGAAGGCTGATATTCAGAACTGCATTTTTATGCTTCGTCGTTTGGAACACCGCGAGCATCTATTGGGTTATCAATTCCCTCACCGCAGTAATGCCCACCTGGATGGCACTGTTTGTTGCCATCATTCCATTTGGTTTAGGGTCATTATTGATGACAATTGCCTTCTGGCTCTATTACAGGCTGAGATTGGTAACTACAAAATTCATAAGCTATACAGGCCTGATCTGCTTCTGGATAGGCTACGAATATTTACATCAGACCTGGGATCTTGCATTTCCCTGGATGAATTTAGGCAACGGCTTTGCCCAATCCCACTATTTGATTCAATGGTATGAGTTTACGGGGGTATATGGAGGTACTCTATGGGTGCTGCTATCTAATATATTGATCTTTGAATTGTACCAGGCATTAAGGCCCGGCGATCCCGGAAAACTGAAGCTGAAGTTCCTTTCGGCAGGAATGATACTTACTCCAATTGTTATTTCACTAATAATGTACTTTGGATACACCGAAAAATCTAACCCCGCCAACATAGTTGTTGTTCAGCCTAATATTGACCCCTATGAAAAATTTGGCAGCCTTAACACTTCTGCTCAAATTGCCAGAATGATTCATTTGTCAGATTCTCTTGGCCAGTCTAACACCGAATATTTTATCTGGCCGGAGACAGCTATATCGCAGGATACTGAGGAGAAGAATATCAGGATGGAACCCAACTTTATTGCAATTCAGGCTTTTCTTAGTAAATATAAAAACGGAAATGTGCTGTCTGGAATCGAGAGCTTTACGATGTATGACAGCCAGAAAACGGAAACAGCAAGATTTAACGAGCTTCAGCGGAACTATTATGACGTTTTTAATGCTGCTGTTCTGATCGAGAATTCGCCAAGGGTTCAATTCTATCATAAGTCCAAGTTGGTACCTGGTGTAGAGCAAACTCCCTTTTCAAATTCTATGGGCTTCTTAAAACCGGCTTTCGCTGCATTTGGCGGGTCGGCAGGGAGTTACGGAAAACAAGATGAACCATCAGTTTTCTATTCGCAGAGTGGAATAGGTGCAGCGCCTGTTATTTGCTATGAATCAATCTGGGGTGAGTACGTTGGCAAATACGTTAAGAAGGACGCGCAGTTTATCGCCATCATTACAAACGATGGCTGGTGGGGTAATACCTCCGGAAAAGACCAACATCTTCAATATGCAAAACTTCGTGCTATTGAGACGAGGAGATGGGTAGCACGTTCAGCAAACACAGGTATATCGGCATTCATAAACCAACGTGGGGACATTACCCAGCAAACTAAATGGTGGGTGCCTGCTGCTTTAAAAGCGGACATAAACCTGAATGAAGATCTCACTTTCTATGTAAAACATGGGGATTACGTTGCGATCGCTGGTTCGGCAGGAAGCGGCCTATTCGGGATATTCATGCTCTTCTCCATTTTTGCCGGTAAAAGAAATAAAAAATCCGTCCCTGGATCAGGAACGGATTCTACTAAACTAAAACTAAACCAAACTAAACTCCCGGCATGAACCCGGGATACCTTAAGAACAAGACCTTTGATCAAGTCCTGATAATCATCTCTATAAAGTAACGCAAATTATCAGATTAACTGTTGTAACATACAGTTTTGTTACAGATTGGTGACGAAGGGGTGATAATTGGATGTTGGTTGTTATACTAACTTACCGTAAGGTTAGCTTAGTTTGTAAACTGTACTGTCAACTGGCATTTAACCACTGGCAACTGCCAACTAACTAAGATATTTCCCAACTATGGGCATCCGTCTTCCCATCCCAAAAGCTTTTGGCGATACTCTTAATATTGGCGGAGCCTGATTCCTTTTGAATTCTGCGACATTAACCATTTTGAGTACTTTCCTCACCAGTGCTTCGTCGAAACCCATGTTAATAATTGAAGCTGAGCTTTGTTTGAGTTCGATATACTGAAATAAAATCGCATCCAGCACGTCATATTCCGGCAATGAATCAGAATCTTTCTGACCCGGTCGTAATTCGGCAGATGGCGGCTTAATAATGCTGTTTTGAGGAATAATATCACGTTCACGATTAATATAGTTAGCGAGTTTGTAAACCTGAGTCTTATAAATATCACCTAATACCCCGATGGCTCCGGCCATGTCTCCGTAAAGGGTGCCATAGCCCACTGAACACTCGCTCTTATTGGAAGTATTGAGTAAGATATACCCAAACTTATTCGACATTGCCATTAAAACGATTGCCCTGCTTCTTGCCTGCATGTTTTCTTCAGCCACACTAAATGGAAGATCTTTGAATACCGGTTTCATCATGTTCTGAAAAGCAGCAGTTGCCTCTTTTATAGCTATCACCTCATGCTTACACCCCAGGTTCATTACCAGGTCAAGCGCATCCTGAATAGAATGATCTGATGAATATTCAGACGGCATCAACACTGCCATTATATTTTCGGCACCAAGAGCTTCCGCGGCAAGTGCACAAACCAACGCTGAATCAATTCCGCCGGATAAGCCTAGTACAGCCTTTGTAAAGCCGGATTTCTGAAAATAATCTTTAATACCAAGGATTATGGCATCATGGATTTGAGCAATGTCACTTTGCGGGTCATGAACAATAGGTTTCAAACCCTTCACCTGCCCCTTATCGAATTCATAAATCTTTAATTCTTCGGTAAAATAGGTCATCTCATCGAGCAGTTGCCCCTCCTTACCAAATACAAGGGATCCACCGTCAAATATTATCTCTGTCTGCGCACCAACCTGGTTCACATAGAATAGAGGAAGTTGATATTTCCTGCAGTTATCACCCAGGATCAACACCCTTTCCTCATCATGATTATAGGCAAATGGAGAAGCTGCGATGTTGATCATCAGGTCAGGCTTTTCTAGCGAAAGAACATCCATCGGGCAGGTAACATACATCGGGTTATCGTTGATATTCCACAAGTCTTCGCATACGGTCAGTGCAATTTTATAACCCATGAACTCAACGCACTTGAAGTCAACGGCGGGCTCGAAATACCGGTATTCATCAAAAACATCGTAATTTGGGAGAAGGGCTTTGTTCACCACAGCCTTAACTGACCCTTGTTCGATAAAATAAGCCGAGTTGAAAAGGTCCTTGCCCTGTATTTTAGGATTTCTAGTTGGAAGGCCGATTATACACGCAATATCCTGACATTCTTTAGCAATCTGCTGGGCTGCGTTTTCGCAAAGTTCTATAAATTCTGAAAATTCCAGGAAGTCCCTTGGCGGATATCCGCAGACGCACAATTCTGCAAACACTACAAGATCGGCTCCTTTGCGTTTTGCCTCATGAACTGTGGAAATGATCTTTTGTGTATTAAAATTAAAATCTCCGATTATATAATTTAACTGTGCTAACGCAATCTTCATATAATAATTTGTGTTTAATTTAGCGGATATCTGTACCCATGAGGAACCTTCAAATTTACTTGTTTTTTCTCACTTGCTTTGCCGCAGTGTCCTGTAATAACAAAAAAGGACCCGATGTGTCTGAAATAAAATTGAAACTTTCCATCGAGCGATTTGATAAGGAGATCGGAGCTCTCAGCTCTACTGAAACCGAACTGGAAAAAAAGGCGGAGGGCTTAAGAAAGAAGTACACCTGGTTTTACGACGACTACATGGGCGAAATGTTAGGAGTTGGGGCTCCTAATGCCGGCTCTTCTTATTTGAATTCGCTTGTTACAGTATTACAAAATCCGGATTATTTAGAGCTAAAATCTTCCGTAGACCGAGCTTTTCCTGATTTGGGAAAAACAGAAGCAGAATTGATGGAAGCCTTTAAGCATGTCCGGTATTACTATCCGAAGCAGAAAATTCCCCGTGTAATTAGTTTCATTTCAGGCTTTGCAGTACAAACTCCGATTGGTAATGATTATGTGGGAATTGGGCTTGACATGTTCTTAGGTAAGGAGGGTGATAGATTTTATCCGGCTTTAAGGCAAAGTATTCCTCATTATATTGCCCGTCGTTTTACGCCCGAAAACATTACGCCTCGGGTTATCGAAGCTTTTACCCGTGAAGAGCTCTACCCGGAACAAGATCAGGACAGGAGCTTACTTGCAAAAATGATTTATAACGGGAAAGTGCTTTACGCGATGGACTCTTTCATGCCTGAAGTTGCAGATACTCTCAAAATAGGATATACCGGTGCTCAGCTGGCATGGTGTCAGGAGAATGAAGGTGGGATCTGGGCTTATCTTCTCGAAAATGAATTGCTGTACAATTCAGATTACATGAAAATTCAAAAATATCTTGCAGAGGCCCCTTTTACCCCGGGCCTGGGAGAAAACTCTGAGTCAGCACCTAAACTGGCGGTTTGGACGGGATGGCAAATAGTACGGAAGTATATGGAAAAGAATCCTGATGTGACTTTACCACAACTGATCCAGGAAAAAGACCCGCAAAAAATATTAACTGCATCAAAATACAAACCTAAGATGTAGTAGTACGTTGTAAGTTAAAAGTTTTAAGTGCTGGGCAGAGAGCTCCCTAATTAATTATAAAAATATGAAAGTCGGTCTGGTTCTTTCCGGAGGTGGAATACGTGGGATAGCTCATCTTGGTGTTCTGCAGGCACTCACCGAAGCGGGTATCAAGTTCTGCAAGATTAGCGGCACCAGTGCGGGCTCAATCGTCGGCTCGCTTTATGCTCAGGGGATGTTGCCTTATGATATCTTACAAATCTTCCTGAAAACAAAATTATATAAGTTTCTGAGACCAGCATTTACCCATCCTGGCCTATTGTCACTTGACCAGACCAGGTCGTTGTTTTTAGAACATCTCCCCCACGATTCCTTTGAAGGCTTAAAAATCCCCCTTGTTATTGCTGCCACGAACTTCAGCGAAGGAAAGTTGCGGTATTTCTCATCGGGTAAACTGATTGATGTAGTGCTTGCGTCGTGTTCAATTCCTGGAGTATTCAAGCCCGTGATTATTGAAGGGAATATGTACGTGGATGGAGGTGTGCTGGACAACTTTCCAATAGAGCCGATCAGAAAAGATTGTGATTTTATTATAGGTTCATCATGTAATCATCTGCCTGTTGTGAAAACCATTGCCAATTTCCGTAAATTATTTCAGCGCGCGGCAATCATGTCAATCAACTCGGATATGGAAAATAAATGCCAATTCCTGGATGTGCTTATTGAACCCGAAGGGATGGGTGCTACTAGTGTGTTTGACGTACAAAAAACCGAAGAAATCTATTGGCTGTCTTATAATGAGGCTTTAAAGAAGCTAAATTCTGATGAAAAATTGCAATCGTTAATATCGCAGTTTCAGACCAAGTGAAAATCGGTCTCAAAATAAAAAAGCCCATAACAAACTGTTATGAGCTCCATATCTTTTAAATCTAATCTATTTCAGAATTCTCAATACAGCCTTCAAGCAAAGGATAATACCAACAACAAACAGAATGTTGGAAATTGCATCGATAAACATCCAGCTTCCGGTAAAGCGCAGTAACACACCAATCATTCCAATTACAATCCCGATAACAATAAGATTATAATGTGCCGGATCATTTGATTCTTCGGTGCGTTTGTTTTTATATGTTTCTTCCATTTTTCTGTGTTTGAGATCTACGAAATTACTAATCTAATTTACAGTATACAATTCAATCTTTTATTATCCGTTTGACAACGCTGCTGCCCCACTCACAATTTCGGTAAGCTCGGTCGTAATTGCTGCTTGTCTTGCCTGGTTATATGAAAGCTTTAAGGCTTTTAAAAGGTCCCCAGCATTTTCAGTAGCCTTATCCATGGCTGTCATACGCGCACCATGCTCTGATGCATGTGAATCCAGTATAGCTTTGTAAACCTGTGTTTTGATAGATTTAGGAATTAATTGCTCAACGATTTCTTCCTGTGAAGGCTCAAGGATATAATCGGTTTGCGTTGCCGTATCGGCCACAGCCTGAGCTTTAGGAACAGGCAGTAACTGCTCAGTAGTAAGAATCTGCACGGCGGCGTTTCTGAACTGATTGTATACTAGTTCAACGCGATCGAACTCACCCTTTGCAAAGCCAACCATGATGGCATCAGTTATTTTAGATGCGTTTTCGAAAGTCAGCTCGCTATACAAGTCATTGTTATTTCCAATAACGTTGTACTTGCGTTTTTCGTAGAAATCCTGAACCTTTTTTCCGATCGCCACAATGTGAACATTGCCTTTACGGTATTGCTCTGAGTACTTTTCAGAGATCAGGTTATTTGCAGTCTTAATGACGTTCATATTAAACGCCCCTGCTAAACCACGATTTGACGATACTGTAACGATCAATACTTTATTTGGCTCACGTTCCTGAATAAAAGGAGAATTAGATTCTTCGAGGCTAGCTGAAAGGTTAGCCAAGATGTCTCTCATCTTATTAGCGTAAGGCCTTAACTGGATAATAGCACTTGTTGCCCTTTTCAACTTCGCCGCTGAAACCATTTTCATGGCTTTAGTGATCTGCTGCGTTGAGGTAACTGATGCGATCCGGTTTCGTACTTCTTTTAAATTAGCCATTTTCTTCAGTTAAGAGTGGAAAGTGGAAAGTGGAAAGTTTTAAAAACTGATCTAAAACTTACTACTCAAAACTTATAACTCTTCTTTATTCTATTTTTAAGTTATGGGTCTTAAGGTAAAAGTTGCAAGTGACAAGATACCGTTTCCTAACACTTTCAACTCTCAACTTTCAACTTCAACTCCTTAGTATTTATCTCCTAATTCTTTTGCTACAGTTTCCAGTGCACCTGTAATGCTGTCGTCAAGTTTTCCTGCTTTCAGTCCTTGTAAAACTTCTGGATAACGTTGCTCTAACTGCTGAATAAATTCTGCTTCAAAAGCTTTAACCTTGTTTACCGGAACATTACGCATTAAGTTCTTTGTACCTACATAAAGAATTGCAACTTGTTTCTCAACCGTTTCAGGAGAGAACTGTGCTTGCTTTAACAACTCCACGTTACGGGCACCTTTGTCAAGTACTGATTTAGTAGCTGCATCAAGGTCAGAACCGAACTTTGAGAAAGCCTCAAGTTCACGGTATTGTGCCTGATCAAGCTTTAATGTACCTGCAACTTTCTTCATCGACTTGATCTGAGCGTTACCACCCACACGTGATACCGAGATACCTACGTTAATCGCCGGACGAACACCTGCGTTGAATAAATTTGACTCAAGGAAGATCTGACCATCCGTAATTGAAATTACGTTTGTTGGGATGTATGCAGAAACGTCACCCGCTTGTGTTTCGATAATCGGCAATGCGGTTAATGAACCACCACCTTTAACGATATGTTTGATCGATTCAGGAAGATCATTCATAGATTTTGCAATCTCATCGTTCGAGTTGATCTTAGCTGCACGCTCCAGCAAACGGCTGTGCAGATAGAATACGTCACCTGGATACGCCTCACGGCCCGGAGGACGACGAAGAAGCAAAGAAACCTCACGGTATGACACCGCTTGTTTAGATAAATCATCATAAACAATCAGCGCTGGTTTACCAGTATCACGGAAGAACTCACCGATAGCAGCACCAGCAAACGGAGCGTAGAACTGCATTGGAGCCGGATCAGATGCCGAAGCGGCAACAATTACAGTATATGGCAATGCACCATTTTCTTCCAGAACTTTAAGGATTTGAGCAACAGTAGAGTTTTTCTGCCCGATTGCAACATATATACAGAAAACAGGCTGACCTGCTTCGTAGAATTCCTTTTGATTAATAATGGTATCGATACAAACAGCTGTTTTTCCAGTCTGACGGTCACCGATAACAAGCTCACGTTGTCCACGACCGATAGGAATCATCGCATCAATAGCTTTGATACCAGTTTGAAGGGGCTCGGTAACCGGCTGTCTGTAAATTACCCCTGGCGCCTTACGCTCCAGTGGCATTTCGTATGTTTCACCAAGAATGGGACCTTTACCATCGAGTGGTTGGCCAAGTGTGTTAACAACGCGGCCAAGCATACCTTCACCAACTTTGATAGAAGCAATCTTGTTTGTCCTTTTTACAGTGTCACCTTCTTTGATCTCATCGAAAGCTCCAAGTAATACAACACCCACATTGTCTTCCTCAAGGTTCAAAACGATACCCTGTAAACCGTTATCAAATTCAACAAGCTCGCCTGATTGAACTTTTGTTAAACCGTATACGCGGGCAATACCGTCACCCACTTGTAACACGGTACCAACCTCTTCGAGTTCGGCTTCCGACTTAAAGCCCGACAATTGTTGTCTTAAAATCGCCGAAACTTCATCTGGTCTTACCTCTACCATAGTAGTATTTTTTGTTTTTAATGTTGTTAATCTATACTTCCTGTCCCCATTAGGAAGTTTAAAAATCCCCGTAAAGGGCTGGGGCTATTAATTTTGTGTAAACTCTTTTCTCAGTTTATTGAGCTTGCTTGAGATACTAGTATCAAATTGTTTATCGCCAACTTTCAGGATAAATCCACCAATAAGCTTAGGATCTACGATCGATGTAAGGATAACTTCTCCTTTAGTAGACTGCTTAACCACATCCTCAATCTGCTTGATATTTTCCTGGCTCAAAGGAGACGCTGAAGTAACAGTTGCTTTAACTACATTTTTAAGAATATTATACTGGCTGATAAACTCTTTTGCAGTGGCAAATAATATTTCAGACCGCCCTTTTCTGATCACGATCTTGAAAAAGGAAAGGATCATTTCATGCACTTTACCGGAGAATAAGCCGTCCAGAATATTAGCCTTCTTATCGAGACTAATGATAGGATTTTTTAATATCGCCTGTAGCTCCGGATTCGCTCTGCAGGTTTCAAGAAACAGCTCAATATCTTTTTTTATTGTCTCGACAGCGTTTTGCTCGCCAGCCAGGTCAATTAAAGATTTTGCGTAACGCGTTGCAACTTGTATTTCTGACATATATTTTAGTTGTTAGTTGTTAGTTGTTAGTTGTGAGGCCTTCCAATCGTTAAACCCACTTCCATTCTCAACTCTCAACTCTCCATTCTCAACTCAATTAAGTTTAACCTCTTTTAGAAGGTCGTTAACTAATGCCTGTTGTTTATCCTGATCTTCAAATTGCTTACGCAACACTTTTTCAGCAATATCAAGAGACAAGGTTGAAACCTGGTTTTTGATCTCAGCCATTGCGGCAAGCTTTTGATTATTTATCTCGTCTTTTGCTTTCTCAATAAGCTTAGCACCTTCAGTTTTCGCTGAGTCCTTAGCATCATTGATGATCTGATCTTTAATTTCTTTAGCTTCCTTTAAGATATTGTCACGCTCCAAACGTGCTTCTCTTAAAAGATCTTCATTTTCACTGATAAGCTTAGCCATTTCAGCTTTAGCCATTTCAGCTTTTGACAAAGCATCTTCAATTGAACGCTCCCGCTCATCAAGAGCCTGAACGATGGGCTTCCATGCGAATTTGCTCAAAAGGAAGAACAGTATTAAAAAGGCTACTGTCGACCAGATGAATAATCCCGGATCCGGTGATACCAGGGGATTTAATGCCAGTAATGTCATTATCGTATATTATTTAATAAATCAATCAAAATAATAAAATAAGGCCGGTGCCAATCGCACAAGCCTTATTTTAATTAGTTTACTTGTCCGGTTCCTAAGAACGCAACAACTACAGCAAATAGAGCAACCGCCTCAACGAATGCCGCTGCGATCAACATAGCTGTTTGAATTTTAGATGCTGCTTCCGGTTGGCGAGCCATACCTTCCATAGCTTTACCACCAATGCTTCCGATACCAATGCCAGCTCCGATAGCAGCTAAACCTGCACCAATACCAGCGATACTTCCAACGATCATAATCTGATTTTTAAATATATATTAAACAAAAAATAAATTCATATTAGTGCTCAGCATGCTCTTCGACAGCCATCCCGATAAACAAGGCTGACAGAATTGTGAAAATAAATGCCTGAATAAACCCTACTACCAGCTCAATTACACTGATAAATAGTACAAACGGAATTGCTACACCAGCAACCAGAACGCTCTTAATAATAAAGATCAACGAGATTAAACTCAGGATCAAGATGTGCCCTGCCGTAATGTTTGCAAACAAACGTATCATCAAAGCAATAGGCTTGGTGAATAAACCGATGATTTCGACAGGGATCATCAATGGATACAACCACCATGGAACGTGCGGAGTGAAGACGTGACCCCAGTAATTCTTATTACCATTTATAGTAGTAAGGACAAATGTACAAAGGGCAAGCATCATCGTTACCGCAATATTACCGGTAAGGTTAGCACCACCAGGAAAGAAAGGAATCAATCCCATCAGGTTGTTTAACCACACGAAAAAGAACACTGTCAATAAATAAGGCATAAAGCCTTTATATCTGTAACCTAATTGAGGTTTCGCAATATCATCACGAACAAAAAGAATAATAGGCTCAAGAATAGATTGCAAGCCTTTTGGAGCTTTACCTTCACGTTTCTTGTATGCGTTAGCTATTCCAATAAATACTACAAGAAGAACAATCACCGATATCAATAAGGATACTACGTTTTTGGTAATTGAAATATCAAGAGGTTTGGTATTTAAGATATCTCCTTTCGAGTCGTGAGTAATGTAAGTCCCATCCGCGCCTTTAACTGCTGAAGGATAATAATATTTTCCGTGGTAATTTACAAGATTGACACCGTCTGCGTTAATAACCTCTGTACCGTGGTCGTTATGCCCAAACTTATTCGAAAGGAATGTCACCAGGCCATTTTCCGTATACAATATAACGGGCAATGGGACAGAAACATCACCAAAGAAATGCCACTCATGAGAGTCAGCAATGTGATGCAGGATCATCTGAGAAATATCTTCTTCTTTTTCCTCGCCTTCAGCATGCGCAACCGAAGTTTCAGCGTGCGCCGTGTCTGCAGAAGTATGCTCTTGTGAAAAGGCCGTAAAGCTCAGCAATGAAAATAAAACCGCACAAAATGATTTGCTGAAGAATTTTTTTGAATTGAAAATATGGCTCAAATCCATTTATTATAAGGAATTTACTTAATTTTTTGGTTGCGCAAGTTACACAACAAACAATATATTTCAAACACTGTATGAAAGAAATATAGATAAAAAAAACAGATCATAAATTTAGCCGGATTCACAGTGTTTTGACTGATGTAAACAAAGGCTATTACCATGTACAAAAGCAGCTTTACTGCGATGCTGGCAAGAAGGGCTTGCCCGGATGATTTTACGCTTACGCTCATTCTCCAGGAGGCGAATAAATAGATTACAAAGGTTATAATGCTGAACACTATGAACATCTTATCAAATCGGGGAATCAATAGATCAAGTTCCTTAAAGTGATGATGAATTACAAAGGGTGGTATTGCCAGTAATATATTGAAAAGAACAAAATAGATAAGGAATCTGGTAATACTCATGACTTCAGCGACCTTATGGTTTGATAGATAGAAAAACAAACTCCAATAACACAGGCAATCGCCGTTACCCATTGAGTTTTATGAGCATAATATTGATCGATTTTATATCCGATGAATGCGAAAGCTCCAATGATCGCCATCATTTGAAACGCCACGCCCGTATACTTTGCGTAACCGCTCAGCGCTTTTTTCTCATCCGCCAAACCTTCTTCCTGGGGGCTTTCTGATTTCTCTTGGTGGTTTTCCATTGCAATTCTTAAGAGCGCAAAATTATCAATAATATCTTGCTTCTAAGGTCCTCATGAGGGTGGTATGTTATAGAAATAACATTGAGACAATATTCGATATGGGATATGCTTGTTTTCTATAAACATGTGACCGCCTTCGGGATCAATTGACGGTTTCTTTGTAGCGAAACATTATATTTACATGGGAAATTCCAGCATGAATAAAATATCTTTGCGTAGATTTTGTTTTATAAAAGTCAAGCATTAATCAATTGAGATCAAACAATCCACTTAGCTTTTTCAGCCTATTATATTTTTGCATTATTTGTTTAGGGTTCTCTGCATGCGATTCTCAAAAACAGACTGTTGCAAGCCGTGGAATGCAGAATCTAACTGCGCATTATAATATCATGTATAATGCGAATCTGCTGGTCGACGATAGCGAGCGTAACATTGAACTAATCACGACCGATGATTATGAAAGGCTCATATCTGTATACAAAGAACCGAAAGAAGCAACAGCACAAGGAGAAATCAAAAACCTTGACCAGGCAATCCTTAAGGCTAATGTTATTGCTAATGAAAAGTCGCTGAGTAATTATGTTGATGATGCCTATTTCCTGATCGCGAAAGCAAATCATCTCAAAGCGAACTTCTACAATGCATCGGAATTTTTCACTTATGTTTATAACTCTTATCCTGAAGAGAAAGAGTTGAGGCAGGCGGCCTTAGCGTGGAAAGCCCGGTCACTGATAGAATCTGAGCGATTTGAGGAGGCTGAGGCAACCTTGGATACGGCACTTAAATATATCAAAACGGAAAAAGAATCTGTGGGCGATATATATGCGACCAAGGCACAGCTTCATTTATATGCCAACCAGGATGAAGAGGCGATAAACATGCTTGAGCAGGCAATTAAAAATGCCCGGAACCGCCAGCACAAGATTCGGTGGACCTATCTAGTAGCCCAACTACAACAAATAACAAAAAAGCCTGAAGCAGCATATGACAATTATACCGAAGTTGTCAAGAGTAATGCTCCATTTGATATGGCTTTTAATGCGAATCTCAATAGAATTAGTATTCGCGACGAGCAAAACGGAAATAAAGTAAGCAGATCACAGCAACTTAGGTCGCTCCTAAAAGACGATAAAAACAAAGACTTTGTCGACCAGATCTATTTTCAAATAGGCAACAGTTATGCTGCAGAAAATGACATGGAAAAAGCGATTGAGAATTATAACCTTTCTGTAAAAAATAGCACAAAAAATCTCATTCAAAAAGGCCTGTCTTATCAAAAGCTTGCTCAAATTTATTTCGATCAATCTGATTTTATACGATCTAAAGCCTATTACGACAGCACCCTGGCTGCATTGCCAAAGACGTATCCGGATTATGCGCTAATAAATACTAAAGCAGCGAACATAGAATTATTAGCCGACAGACTTACGACAATTTCACAGCAGGATACACTACAAATGCTCGCAAGTCTGCCTGAAGCCGATAGAGATTTACGCATTGGTGCACTGGTTAGGGAGCAAACGTTAAAAGCGCTGAAATCGGCAGAAGCGTTTGCCAGTTCAAGTCTGCCTGGGCCGACACAAGCTCTTGCAAACAGCGTGAAGGAAGGCAAATTCTACTTTAATAACTCTATCGCATTAAAACAGGGCTTATTAGATTTTAAAAAGCGATGGGGTAATAGAAAGCTTGAAGATAACTGGAGGCGAAGTCAAAAATCGGCAAGTGATATCAGCTCAACTATATCACCGGATCAAGCCATTGCTAATCCTTTTCAGCAGTCAGTTCCTGACCCTACCGCATCTAATATTGAAACGATAAGGCGTACCTTCATTGAAGGCATGCCCCTGACTCCCGAACAGAAACTGGCTTCAGACCAAAAGATTGCTTCTGCATACTTTGATATAGCAAATTATTACCGCGAAGTGTCGCTGGATACCGCCGAGGCTGTAAATACCTATGAAAAACTGCTTAGCCGTTTTCCGGAGAACCCGAATAAGCTTGCCATATATTATAACTTATATCGCCTTAACTTAACTGTGAATCCGAAACGTGCGGAAGAATTTAAACAACTACTGCTCAATGATTTTCCTGATTCCCCATTCGCGAAGATCATTTTGGATCCACAGTACAATCAAAGGTCCGATGAGCAGGAAATAGCTTACAATAAGTTCTATAATGAAGCTTATGACCTTTATTCTGTCAAAAAATATGATCAGGTACTTTCACAAGTTGACAAGTATGGTCAGTCATTCACAGGCAGACCGATGCCAGCTCAGTTAGATTACTTACGCGCCCTTGCTATCGGCCGTACCCAGAGACTTCCGCAGTTGGAAACTGCATTTAAAGAACTGATAACCGCATATCCGGACGACAAGATAATTGTCCCGCTGGTGAAAGAACACCTGGAATTCATCAATGCAAACAGGGCGTTATTGAGTGAACGTTTAGTCGTATTGATAGACAATGATCCAAACGGAGACCGTTTTGTTCAGGAACCAGTAAACGAACCTGTGGCAACTGTAATTTCGACCAGAAGTCCGGAAGTCAAACCGGTCACTGTCACAGAAAATAGAAAGGCGCCAGTTTCTGTTCCTGCGGAAGTAAATTCTCTTTTTGTAAAAGAAGAGTCTGCCCTATTTTATTTCGTTATTAATGTTTTCGATCCGGTAGTTAACCTAAGCTCTTCGCGGTTTGGAATTGGCCAATTTAACAGGATCAACTTACCACGAGCAGGACTTAAACATCAGTTAAAAAATGTGAATAAGCAAAACCAGCTTATATTTGTAGGTCCGTTTGAAGGCCGGGGAGCTGCTCAGGACTACTACAATAGCATAAATCCGATGATGAAAGAAATAATGAAAATTCCAGCAGCCAAATACAGCACATTTTATATAAACCAGCAAAACCTGGATAAGATTACTGATAGGGCAACTCTCGACCAATATGTTGAGTTTTACAAAAGCACCTACTAATGAGCCCAAACATGAAATCCCAATTAACCCAGCAAGACATAAATCGCTACACTATCCGATTCTGGAAATGGATCATCGGAATAATTGCATTTGGAGCTATTTTGATCTTCAGTATTGGACTTGGACTATTTGGCAGCCTTCCAGATCTTCGCACCCTTGAAAATCCCAAAAGCAATCAGGCATCGGAAGTTATTTCTGACGATAATGTAGTGCTTGGAACATATTACGTACAAAACAGGTCGAATGTGCGATATGATGAGATTTCACCAAATGTGATCAATGCTTTAATTGCCACGGAGGATATACGTTTTTACAACCACTCCGGAATTGACTTCAAACGTACATTTACCATTATATTCTACAACCTTATCGGGAAACGACAAGGAGCAAGCACGATAACACAACAGCTCGCACTAAATATGTTTTCTGAGGAAGGAAGATCCAAAAGCTTTCTTAAACGGCTGATCCAAAAATCACAGGAGCTCATCGTCGCAGTAAAACTGGAACGTCAGTATACCAAGGAAGAAATTCTGACCATGTATCTGAACACAGTCGACTTTGGATCTTATAATACATATGGTATCAAGTCTGCTGCAAGAACCTATTTCAGCACCACGCCCGACAAGTTAAAACCTCACCAGGCTGCAATATTGATAGGGATGCTTAAAGGGCCATCCTATTATAATCCACATCGGAATCCGGAACGTGCACTGGCCCGCCGGAACACAGTACTTGAGAATATGAATAAAGCCAGCTACATCAGTGACGAAGATTCTGAAAAACTTAAGCAGTTGCCATTGGGGCTTGCCTTTAATCCTACGGATCATGCAGACGGCTCAGCTGCATATTTTCGCGCAGTACTGAAAAAAGATGTTCAGCAAACACTCGAAGAAAATAGTATTTACAAAGCAGACAATACACCTTATGACCTTGACCGGGATGGTTTGAAAATATATACCACGCTGAATTCACGCATGCAGCATTATGCTGAGGAAGCACAGAAAGAATACATGAAAACCCTGCAGGTGAGCTTTAAGAACTCTTGGAAAGGACGCGATCCTTTTAATTTTAAAGAGGCTAAAGGACTGATCGACCAGGGAATGAAACGATCTGACCGGTATAAAGCTCTGAAGGATGAAGGAAAAACTGAAGAAGAGATTCTTGAAGATTTCAGGACACCAGCCAAGATGACTATTTTCAGCTGGCGGGGAGAAATCGATACCATGATGAAGCCCATCGACTCCATCAAGTATTATAAATTATTACTGCGCAATGCAGTGATGTCAATGGAACCTCAAACGGGTTACGTGAGAGCTTGGGTTGGAGGCATTGATTTCAACCATTTTAAATATGATCAGGTCAAAGTCGGAACACGACAGGTTGGATCGACAGCTAAACCGTTTACATACGCTGTGGCAATTGGAAACGGAGGGTTCTCTCCTTGCTTTATGGTTGATAATCTTCCGGTGAGTATTGATGCAGGTGATGGCACTTCTTATACGCCAAGAGCATACAGATCACTGCCCGGGCCACTAACTTTGAAAAAGGCACTCGCACATTCTCAGAATAATTCAACAATGTTCCTGATGAAACAAGTCGGTGCCACGGCAGTTTCAACTCTTGCTAAAAATATGGGCGTTCCAAACGTGCCCGCTGTCCCGTCCATTGCACTTGGTTCTTTCGAGGCCTCGGTATATGATATGGTTGGGGCGTACTCTGTGTTTGTGAATCATGGAATATGGACTGAACCTATTTATCTGCTTCGCATCGAGGATAAAAATGGTAACGTGATTTATGAGCGTAAACCGAGAATTAAAGTGGTCTTGGATGAGCAAACAGCTTATGTAATGACCGATATGTTAAAAGCTGTTGTAAGGGAAGGAACTGGTGTAAGATTGGGGTGGAAATACAAATTAACTAACCCGATAGGAGGAAAAACTGGTACTACTAATAATAACTCTGATGGATGGTTTATGGGTATCACCCCACAGCTGGTAACGGGTGTCTGGACAGGTGCTGAAGATAGAGCAATACATTTTTCTTCAACCGACTTTGGGGAGGGTGCAAATACAGCGCTTCCGATTTTCGGTATATATATGCAGAAAGTTTATGCCGACCAAACCCTCAGGTATACCAAAGGTGATTTCCCTCTTCCAAAAGGAGGTGTAACTACAACTTTGGATTGTGGAGCATATTCTAAACAACAATCTGTAGAGACTGAACTAGACAAGAAGCTTGGATTTTAAAAGTGTAGCTGAAGGGATTGCCGCGCTTCGCTCGCATTGACAGGCGGCTCGCAAAGAACAGAAATCGTAAATTTTCATTTAACTTGTCCTTGCGTGAACGCCCTACCGGACGGTAAGGAAGGTACGACGAAGCCTGCCTGCGGCAGGCAGGCAATCTGATTATTACTATAAATGGAAAAGTTTGATCACCGTGCGGCTATAAAAAATATCCCCCATAAACCAGGGATCTACCAATTCTGGTCAGAAAGCGATGAATTGATTTATATCGGTAAGGCGAAGAATTTAAAAAATCGGGTTACTTCCTATTTCAATAAAGACAATTATCGTATCAACGCTAAAACGCGTGTACTTGTAAGCAAAATCCGGCGTGTAACGTTCACTATAGTTGATACCGAGATTGATGCCTGGCTGCTTGAGAATAGCCTGATAAAAAAGCATCAGCCTAAATACAACATTCTTCTTAAAGATGATAAGACCTACCCATGGATTATCATTAAAAATGAGCCATTTCCAAGAATCTTCTGGACGCGGAAAATCATCAAGGATGGCTCTACCTACTTCGGCCCATATGCGTCTATCAGCATGATGCATACGATATTGGGAATGATTAAGGAAATCTATCCCTTGCGGACCTGTAATCTTCCCCTTACCCAGTCTAACATACTCGCAGGAAAATTCCGCGTATGCCTGGAATATCAGATAGGAAATTGCAAAGGACCCTGCCAGGCGTTTCAGACAGATGACGATTACGACCAGAACATATCTGAGATCAAAGATATTCTCAATGGGAAAACAAGTGCTGTAATTAAAAGACTAAAAGGTCAGCTGGACACCTCTGTTGCTGAACTTAATTTCGAGCTTTCGCACCGTCTAAAGCGAAAGTATGATCTTCTGGATCGCTATCAAAGTAAATCCACGATTGTAAACTCGTCCATTACAGATGTTGATGTTTTCAGCATCGCGACAGATGAAAAACATGCATTCGTGAACTACCTGAAAGTTATGAATGGAACGGTCATCCAGACTCAAACTCTGGAAATGAAAAAGCGATTGGACGAGACGGATGAAGAGCTCTTAACAATCGCAATTTTTGAGTTCAGAACCCGATTCAACAGTACATCCAGGGAAATCATAGTTCCATTCGACCTCGACCTAAGCGAATCTGGGATGCGTGTTAACGTTCCAAAACTTGGAGAGAAAAGGAAGTTGCTGGATCTTTCGCAAAAGAATGTGATGTTCTTTAAACGTGAAAAACTCGAACAGTATGAAAAGCTTAATCCGGAGTTACGAACGGACAGGCTTCTCACCCAGATGATGAAAGACCTACGATTAAACCAACTACCACGGCATATCGAATGCTTCGATAATTCCAACTTTCAGGGGAAGTTTCCGGTTTCCGCTATCGTGGTGTTTAAAGATGCTAAGCCATCCAAAAAAGATTACCGGCATTTCAACGTAAAAACCGTAGAAGGCCCTGATGACTTTGCAACGATGGAAGAAGCGGTCTTTAGGAGATATCGAAGAATGCTGGAAGAAGAACAGCCCCTTCCACAGCTTATTGTAATAGATGGAGGAAAGGGCCAGCTATCCTCAGCGATGAAAAGTCTAAAAACACTTGGAATTGAAACGCAGGTAACGATTATAGGTATCGCCAAAAAGCTGGAAGAAATTTATTATCCCGGTGATCAATATCCCATGTATCTGGATAAAAAATCAGAGACGCTGAAGATCATACAGCAGCTCAGGGATGAAGCCCATCGTTTTGGAATTACGTTCCACAGAAGCAAAAGAAATAAAGCTACACTGGCTACAGAATTGGAAAATATCCCGGGTGTCGGGCGGACTACTGCTGACAAATTGTTGCGGCATTTTAAGTCTGTAAAGAAGATTAAAGAAGCGAGCCAGGAAGAGTTGAGCGAGGTGGTGAATAAAAGCCAACTGTCAGCCTTAAAGAATTACTTCAAAAACGAAAAGCCCCGGATCTAATCCGGGGCTTAATATTATATCGTTTCGAACTCAGAATCTGTTGTCAGACCGCTAATACGACCAAAGGTCGTGTTCGAAGTTCATTAATTCCTTTTTTACCCTATCCGATTCATGTAGCTTATCGATACCGATTGCATAATCTTTAATTCGCAGATCTTCAGGATTTGATTCTTTTACAATGTAACTGGAGAAAATTCGCTTCATAAATACATCGTCATAACTTAACCCGGTGGCATCGTTGTCTCTGTTCATTACAGCTTTCGTTACCAGTAAGTGACGGGCTTCCGGGAAATAGATCCAGAATGCCGGCTGCTCATCGAATGATTGCCCTGCTGCCTGAATTTTAATCATCGGTGCTATACCGATAATCCTCGGTTCAAAAACTGAACGTTGTTTATCAAAGATCCAATCCTCTTTTATTCTGAACTTGATGATACTGTCAGGATTAAATTCGCCAGGCTTTACAGTTGTTCCTGTTTGATTACCATCTGTGTCGAATACCGGTACCAGCACGCTATCAGCGAATGTTCCCATTGCTTGTTCAGGAGTGAGTACTGATGAAAATTCATCTCCGTTTACATCATCCTTGGTCGCAGTTGCACTGTATGCAGTAAGCTCACCTTCCGCAATTGCATCTGTTAAGATGGTTATCAACCTGGCCTTCGGCGAAGCAAAAATCATATTAACCTTTTCCCTTAGGTCAATTTCACGCCAAACACGCTTGCTGAACATTACATCCGACTCACGAAGACTAGCATATGGCGATACCTTTGCACTTAAAATGTTCTTTTTCTCATAATACCCATCAAGTGGTTTTTGAGCTCTCTGCGGCACTGTGTCATTATTCAAATTCGGCAACTGGGCAAAAGCCTGAACACTGCCGGCAAAAAGAATAAGAGCTAAAATTATCTTCTTCATAACCAATTAATTTGCTTTAAATACCATTCCAGGAATGGCTCGCTGAGTTCCATCAGGTCCTACCGCAACTATATCATCAAATATCACCCTTGTACCCGGCGTTACCGCAGCAACAGCTGCCTGCATCTGACTACTGAATGAACCACCATTAGCCTGTAAAACAACCGCATCTGCACGAGGTTTAGCTATAACCATGCTAAAGCGAGTTACACGGAATTTTGCATCGAAATCAAAGTTTTCAAGAATGGCAAATATAGAGTTCTGTGATTTGATGACCACTGAACTTAATGCTCCGCCAGTTTTCCCGGCGAACTTTGCGATCGGGTCAGGAATTCTTTTGACACGGAATTGTGTACTTCCGACATTTTGAGTTTTACCTCCAATATTGGCTGATACGTTCACTGTAGCAGAACCCGGGCTATTTACAGTTACGGTATATTTGCCTGCAGAACCGGAAATACTTCCTCCTGTCATGGAAACCGCCAAACTTTCCTTAGGAATTCCCGGTGCTGAAACAGAAACAGGATTTGGTACGCCAATGTAAAACACATTCATCTTATCGGGCGAAACAACCGCCGATGGACGAGCTACCTGATATTTTTGAATTGGGGTAGTATAGGTTTTTATTGAGCCGTCTGTTTGCTTAACACGAACTACACCAGACCAGCTGAAAATTCCCTCCTTACTTGTATTAACAGTATAAGTCCCTTTTCCATCTTTGATTGCAAGTCGTGAACCACCAACAGTAATATCAGGGCTTGATTTAGAATCAGATGCCGTTAAAAATACTTCTGCTGTGTAAGGCTGTCCCTGAATCAGATAAGAAGTAGGTGCTACTGCAACTGCAGAAAATTGGTCAAGGTTCACAACAGCCTGATCCATCTTTCCAAGAATCCTTTTAACAATCTCAGATTCTGCATTCTTAGTATCGGCCTTGATCTTCGCTAGCGCAGTAATGGCCGCAGTTAAGGGAATACCATCACCAAAGTTAGATTGCTCCCATGATCTGTTAACTCCAGCCCGATCCGGGGGATCAACAGCCTGAAGGGAAAAGTTAATACCTTGACGTTCTTTTTCATCAAGTAACCCAAGCAATTTAGTACGGGTATCGTTTATTTTTTTCTTAAGCACCGCAGCCCGCCCTTGATTTATCATCAAACGAGGAGAAATATCCAGGTTATCGCGAGCGCTGATGTCACCAGTTGCTTCATTAATACCACCTCCTTCTTTAAGAAAAAGTTTCTGAAGGTCATCAACATAAGTATTGAGTTCGTTAAGGTATCCGCTAGCTTGTTTCGCCTTGTCGTAAATTGGCTTAGCTCTAGCAGGCTCTTCCTTTAACTTGGTTGCCTCAAAAGAGGCATATGTCGCTTCAACACCACTCTGAACATTCTGAGTCGACGTGTTAAGACTATCTGTTAAGTTTTTAAAAGCCTCTAAGATCGAATCACTGACATTCAATGCTACCAAACCGAGCAGCACCAGGTACAGTATTCCGATCATTTTCTGCCTTGGGGTTTCTTTACCTCCAGCCATGCATTTCTAGTTAAAAATTGTACGAATAAAATTATTTATTAAGCATTAGCCGCGTGGCTGATTCATAGCTGACAACATATTGCCATATATAGAATTCAGTGACGCCAAATTCTTGGCTAATTTCCCAACTTCTTCCTTGAATTGCTTGGAATCTTCCATTGATTCATTGAAGTTTTGCATGGTTAGAGAAAGATTTGAATAGAACTTATTCATTGATTTTAAATGAGCACTGGAATCCTGAAGCTCCAACTCATATACAGCATTTAATGCCGAAATATTTTTAGCCAATGCATTAACCTGATCGTGGTACGCTTTAGAGTCAATTCCAGTATCTGCCATTTCTCTCAAGCTTGAAGTTGCCTTATCGAAAGCAGAATTTAGATTATCAAAACTACCTGAAGCAGTCTTTACTTTAGCAGTAAATTCGCTGGTTGCACTTGCAGAATCTGCGACGTTGGATATAGCGGAAACTTTATCCCCAAATGTACGAAGTCCTGTACCAAGGCTTTCAATCAGATCAGGTCCGATCTTTGCATCCGACAACATCTTGTCCAACGCGGCAGTAGAATTCGGTGATGAAGACGTCTGAAATGAGGACGATGTTGGAAGCTCTCCCTTGTAATCCGGATCAAGCTCTGGATACACCCTGGTCCAGTCAGTTTCTGTAGTCTCTGCCTGGAAACCTAATGCGAAAAACAGCAATGCTTCTGTAATCAAGCCGGCAGCAATCATCATCTCACCACCCTTCCAGTGAAGGATTTTGAACATCAGACCGACGATTACAACTGAAGCACCCCATGATATCAGAGTGTTAATACCAAATTTGAATTTTTTCTTTTGAGCCATAACGGATATACGAATTATAAATAGAAGTTATTTTTTTAGATTTTGTCTTTAATGTCGCGTCCCTGATATTTTGTAATGCAACGGAAACCGACATAAGATTTTGAGGTGTCCTGGAATTCAAATTGGCGGGCAGAATTTTGCAGGAAGTAACCGATATCTTTCCACGATCCACCACGAACCACTTTACGTTTTAACACTTCGGGATCTTCCGGGCGTGCTTCGTAGCTAAAAGTTGGGTTCATATCATGAGTGAAAGTAGAAGCTGATTCATCAAAAGCTGAGGACGTCCATTCTGAAACATTACCAGCCATGTTATACAAACCGTAGTCGTTCGGATAATAAGATTTGACATTTACAGTGAAAGGTCCCCCATCATCAATATAGTTACCACGGCCTGGCTTAAAGTTCGCCATCAGACAACCTTTAGCGTTCCGGATGTATGGTCCGCCCCATGGGTAACTGGTACCCACACGACCGCCTCGTGCTGCGTATTCAAATTCGGCTTCAGTAGGCAATTCGTAGTCTGCTCTCTTAGGCAAACGGCGACTTTCTTTGTATGATTCGTTAAAACGTGTGCGCCAAACTGTAAATGCCCGGGCTTGTCTCCAGTTAACACCAACGACTGGATAATTTGCAAATGCCGGGTGTGAAAAATATCCCTTAACCATTGGCTCATTCTGCGCGTAAGCAAAGTCAGATAACCAAACAAGTGTATCGGGATAAATCCCTACAGTATCTCTAAGAATAAAGTCAGACCTCTTGGCATCCTTATTAAATCTGCTGTTCGAAGCTTCACGCAATCTCATGATTGCAAAATTGTACTTCAAAAGCCGAACGTCAAGCTCATTACGGTCAAAAACCCGGTCTTCACCCTGATAGTACATCGCCTGTAACTTAGCGGCATTTGCACTTGCTTTTCCTTTTCCTCCCCAAAGTGCACTGCCATTACCAACCTTCTTCCAGTTGATGAATTTCTTGCCGGCATCATTTGGGTCCTGCTTCTTAGGTTGTATGAAATATTGAGGATCGTCTGATAAGTACGTTGTGATAGCAATTGAGTCCCGAACCCAATTCACGAATTGACGATATTCACTATTGGTGATTTCGGTTTCATCCATGTAAAAGGCCTGAACTGTTACTTGCTTATTTTGTGAAATTTGAGCGTAGGTTACGTCCTGGTCAGTTTGGCCCATAATGAAAGTCCCGGCAGGAATATACACCATCCCGTAAGGAACTTCGTTGTTTTTAAACTTTTTGCTTGAAACCCCAACCAGCTCACCGCCACCCCCACCTTTACCACAGCCCGTGCCTAAAACCGCCAGTGCTGCAAGAGCGATAAAGTATAATTTTCTCATTTTTTATCTAATTGTTTTTATTGGTAATTGTGCCCGCACGCTCATATATCACAACAATCCCGTAAGCGTGAGACCGTGTGCACCAGTTTTACATCCAACCAGGTTCACAATTTTCACAGGGAAAAATTAACCCGAATATAATAAAAAAGTACACAATAAAGATACACAAACTAATTCCTCAGCCCTTAACCGCCTCATTCTCACGCATAAAAGTACGAACTTCGGCAGTTTTAGACGATATAGAACGCTAAAATACATCACGTATTTTGTTCTACCTAAAATATTTCTTTGATACGGTTTTTGAGATATAAAGGTTGCTGAAAATATTAATCACCCAATAACTTTATTCACGTTCTTACTATGTACGAAAAAAAAGGGCTTTGCTATTTGTTGGCTTGCTTAATGTATTGTTCTATTGCCATGGTCATGCTGGGAGCCTGCGGGGTTGGCGCTGGTATATCAAGCACAAGCTCATGCTCCAGCGCAGCTTTGTGAGTACTCGCTCCAAAGGCAGCAATACGGGTATTATTTTGCTGAAAGTCAGGGAAATTGATATATAAGGAGTGAATACTGCTGGGACTAAAAAACGCAATTACATCATAAAAGACTTCTGCAAGATCTGAGAGATCGCTGCAAACGGTATGAAACAAGATTGCAGGCTTAAAGTCGTATCCGTTGTCATGAAGAAATTTCTGAGTTTCCTCGGCGGCAACATCAGAACATGGATAGAGAAATTTCTCGGTGGCATGTTTCTTTAGCACGTCAGCAAGATCAGCGGCGGTTTGCTTGCCGAAGAATATCTTACGCTTGCGGTATTGAATGTATTTTTGAAGATACAACGCTATGGTTTCAGATATACAGAAATATTTCATGTCAGCTGGAACATCAAACCTCATTTCTTCACTTATCCTGAAGAAATGATCAACAGCATTTTTACTGGTGAATATTACCGCAGTGAAATCGGCGAGGTTGATTTTCTCCTTACGAAAATCTTTCGCAGCAACACCTTCAACATGAATAAATGATCGGAAATCAATTTTTAGATTATACTTTTTTGCAAGATCGAAATAGGGGGATTTTTCTGATTCAGGTTTAGGCAGCGTAACCAGAATACTTTTGACTTTTCTGTGTTTCGCATTTGATGGTACTTGCATATTTATTGAAACTTAAAACCTAAGTGCTTTAAAAAGAATAATCAATGGGCAAAATTCGAGGGCACAAAGGTAAATAATTAAATAAACTTTTGGAAACCTATAGTTAGATAAAATATTGGTTCCAGCCCGGAGGAATTGGAGAATGAAAATTAGCACCAACATAACTATTCCGGCATATCCAAAGATTCCTGCATACCGGCTCGGCGTGAGACTGAACGCGATTACCAGAGGCAGAAAAATTAAAGCACTGTTGAAATAGCTTAAATATAATATGGACACATACTCTCTCACCAAACGGCTGATGTCAAATAGAAAACCCAGCAATCTTAATACTATGATTTTCACGGTAAACAAACCTATAACCAATGCAGAGAGTAGGATAAACAACTCGAAACCCTCTACCGGGTAAGACAACTGCAAATATTTACTAGCTAGATATAAGTATAAACCAACGATCAGGCCGAACAACAAATAAAGGAATATGAAGGGCCAGGAACTAAAGAGATTATCTTCTTTATTAATTTGCCCGAGTATTTGATTACTGTAGAAGGATTGCACGATCGAGCCTAGCTCTTTCGAAAAAAAGAATTTTATAACCGCAAAAAATAGGACAAGGAACAACACCACACCCATGATCCACCTTTCACCGGTCGGTCTCGGGGTACCCTCATCATACCGATTAACCTTTCTGGGGAATTTTGCGGCCCAGCCTGAAAAATCGAGATTTTCGACCTTGTATAATTTAATAAGACTGTCGATAAAGCGGTTTGGACGATTAACATCAGGCTTTTTGATCCATACAATCGCCAATGAGTCTTGCACATTCTTTATCGAATCACGGATGAATTGTCTTCTTGCAAGAAAGGCAGAATCCCTGTAGACCGGCCGGTATACCCGCGGCGTCCTTATAAATGTACTTGTGGTATCGTTTTGTGCCCAAGCCGTCGAATTAAGCAGAAATAACACGAGCAGAACTCCGTGTAGCCGTTTTAACTTTCCCAAAAGCTTTATTTCAGAGGATTATTGTGGTGCAAATTTCTGCATTTTTTAGCTGGTATCCTAGCATAGTTCAAACAACAAACTAAAATCAGGACAGCAAGCTTCCTGAAATAAAATTTCACAAAACCATGTAATGAGTAGTAATGATGAAGAATCAAGCAAGGATTAATGCCATTAATTCGCTACATGTCTTTTATTTTAGAATAATAATCTAATTTAATTATCTTGCGTTGAATATTATTCATTATTTTATTACCTTTGGAGAATGACAAACCCAAAGGAATTACATCTTGACCAGACCGATTTGAGCATACTGCGCCTAATGCAGGATAATGCACGTATTTCCAATGCAGACATTGCGCGTGAACTTGAAATGGCTCCGTCGGGCGTTCTTGAAAGAGTAAAAAAACTGGAACAAAAAGAGGTGATTCTCCAGTACACTACCCGGCTGAACCCTTTGGCATTACATCAGAGTTTGCTGGCGTTTGTTTTCATCAAGTCTGCAGATGGTATGGGTTGCAATGATACAGCAAAACTGCTCGCCGAGGTTCCTGAAGTGCAGGAAGTGCATCATGTTGCAGGTGAAGATTGCTATCTGGTTAAAATTCGAACAAGTGATTCTGCCTCACTGATGTATCTGATGCGTAACTCTTTGAGTAAGATTCCGAATATTTTATCCACCCGTACAACCATTGTCCTGGAAACGGTAAAGGAACAGCAACAACTTGTAATCACAAAATAATGACCGCTTCTACCACCAAATCTGCGTCGCCAATCATGGTGATCATTGCCTTTGCTATCGTCTATATTGTTTGGGGATCAACCTACTTCTTCATCGAAAAGGCGGTAGCAGAATTTCCACCGTTCATGCTTGGAGCAATGCGGTTCCTTATGGCAGGCATTTGTCTTACGGCATGGTGTATCATCAAGGGCGAAAAGCTGTTTGGAATCCCAAATATTAAGCATGCGATCATCAGCGGAGTTTTACTTTTATTTTTCGGAAACGGTATTATCATTTGGGTAGAGCAAAGTGTCCCCAGCGGACTTGCATCAATAACAGTATCATCAGCGCCATTGTGGTTCGTGCTGCTAGACCAGCCAAAATGGGCAGAAAATTTCCGAAGCCGGTCAATTATCCTGGGCATGATTATCGGACTAGCCGGTGTGCTGATGCTTTTCAGTGAACAGGTATCGGCATCCATCAAAGGAAGCGGAGGGGTTGGCATTGGCACAATGGCTTTATTGATCCTGGCCTCCATCGCCTGGGCCGGGGGGTCACTGTATTCTAAATATAAATCATCTCAAGGTTCGACGATGGTAAACACCTCCTGGCAAATGATGGCTGCGGGGATTGCTTTTCTACCCGGTATGCTAGTCCGCGGTGAAATCAACGGTTTTGACTTTAGTGCCGTTTCTACCGGAGCATGGCTCTCTGTTTTTTACCTGGTTTTCCTGGGCTCAATCGCCGGCTTTAGTGCCTATGTATGGCTATTGAAAGTGCGTCCGGCTATGCAGGTAAGTACTTATGCATACGTCAATCCGGTTGTTGCTGTGCTCCTGGCTCTAATTTTCGCAAATGAAAAAATAACCCTTATTCAAATTCTGGGACTCGTTACCATTCTCGGCAGCGTATTGCTTATCAACATGGCTAAATACAGGCGCGAAAAGCTGGCGGCAATGAGTAAGGCGGCTTAGATTTCTGTTGACCTGCTGAAGTAATTTTTCAAACAGATTCACGAGATGTGCGAAGGAAATCTTTCCCTAATTATCGGCCTATATTTAACAAGCAGATCAACGGCAAATGAACGGCAAATGAACGGCAAATGCAGCATCGAGGATCAGGGACAAGACGGCTGCTTATTTATTAATTCAGATACCGTAATTTTGGAACATGGCTGGAATTTACCTTCACATCCCTTTCTGTAAAAAAGCTTGCCATTATTGCGATTTTCACTTTAGCACATCGCCTGCATACAAGGATCAGATGGTTAAGGCTTTACGAAGCGAGTTGATCCTAAGAAAGCCTTATTTGGGGAATGAGCTAATCGAGACAATATACTTTGGCGGCGGCACACCCTCGGTTCTAAGCGTGGACGACCTGAGTATGCTTATACATACTATTACTGAAAATTACGAAGTATCAGCGTCTGCAGAAATTACCCTTGAAGCCAACCCGGACGACCTAATCCCTCAAAAAGTGAAGGAATTTCGCCAAACCCCAGTTAATCGTTTCAGCATTGGAATTCAGTCTTTCTTTGAGGAGGATCTGAAATGGATGAACCGCGCGCATAATGCTTCAGAAGGACTAAGTTCGATAAAACGGGTGCAGGACGCCGGTTTTGAGAATATCACTGCCGATCTGATCTACGGTTACCCGCTCTTGTCAGACGAGAAATGGATGTTCAACATCCGTGAGCTGATTGACCTGCAGATACCGCATATTTCTTCCTATTCGATGACAGTTGAGCCAGCAACTGCACTGGCCTCCTTCATCCAGAAAGGAAAACAAAAAGCTATGGACGAAGGGCAAAGCGCCAGGCAGTTTGAGATTCTTATGGACGAGCTCCAGGGGGCGGATTTCGAACATTATGAGATTTCCAACTTCGCTAAGCCTGGCAGTCGTTCAAAACATAATTCAAATTATTGGGAAGGAGTGAACTATATGGGTATTGGCCCTTCCGCACACTCGTTCAACGGCGATAGCAGGCAATGGAATGTGGCCGACAATATGAAATACATCCAGTCAATGGAGCAGAATAAAGTGCCGTTCGAGATTGAGCATCTTACAACTGAAAACCGGATCAATGAATATATTATGACTGCGCTGAGAACGAGCAAAGGAATTGATCTCTCCTTTGTTAGCCAACGATACCACAGTGATTATAGTCTGCAAATCCGCAACAGCCTTGAACCATTTCTCGATAAAGAATGGGCTATACTCACTAATCAAACCGTAACTTTAAGCAAGCAAGGTAAGTTGTTTGCTGATCACATCGCTTCCGAACTTTTTGTAGAACTTTTATAGCACTAGGCGATATGAATTTCAATAATAAAGTTATTTGGATCACTGGTGCTTCCAGTGGTATTGGTGAAGCACTTGCTTATAAAATGAATCAGCTTGGCGCGAAGCTGATAATATCTTCACGCAACAGTGAGGCTCTTTACAGAGTGAAGACCAAGTGCAAAGGCAATCCGATGGATATTCACGTCCTACCGCTTGATCTCGAACGAACCCATGATCTCGCGGATAAAGCGGTTTTGGCGGAGGCTATATACGGTCGTATTGATATGATTATCCATTCCGGCGGAGTAAGTCAGCGTTCACTGGCGATTGAAACAAATATCAAGGTTGCACAAAGCATTATGGATATTAATTTCTGGGGAGCTATTGTTCTTACACAAGCACTTCTGCCGGGGATGATCTCACGAAACTCAGGTCAAATAGTTATTATCAGCAGCCTGGTAGGCAAATTCGGAACGAAGTTCCGTTCGGCTTACTCTGCCTCTAAGCATGCCTTACATGGATACTTCGATTCGTTGAGGACAGAAATCGACCCTGAAATAAAGATCACAATAGTCTGTCCGGGGTTTATCAAAACAAATGTCACCTATAATGCCTTGACTGCAGATGGGTCAAAACAGAATACCATGGATGATGCCCAGGCCAATGGCATGTCTGCCTCTGAATGTGCTGAAGAGATTGTTAAGGCGATTAATACCGGGCAACAAGAGGTTTACATCGGTGGGAAGGAGAAGTACGGAGTTCTGTTAAAGAGATTCTTTCCCGCACTGTTTTCTAAAATTATCCGTAATGCGAAGGTCACCTAATGCTTCCAATTTTTACATTCCTGTGTCTGGATTTCTTGCGCATAAATAGCCTTTGTTATATTTTCGCCAAGTATTACCCTCATCGAAGCGATTATGAGCTTTATATTAAAACCAGTTGATACTGTTGAAAACATTTCTCCGGAAGATTTCAGGCAGAATTATCTGTTACCCCGCAAGCCACTAGTTATTAAAGGCCTCACGAAAAGCTGGCCTGCCTATGAAAAATGGAATATAGACTATTTTAAAAGTATTGCCGGCGATCTCGAAGTTCCATTATATGATAACTCTAAAGCCGATCCTTCCAAGCCAGTGAACTCCGCTGCAGCGAGAATGAAGATGGGCGACTACCTCGACCTGATTAAAACAGAGCCAACCGAACTGCGTATTTTTCTATTTAATATATTCAAGCACAGGCCAGAACTTCTGAAAGATATTGAGTTGCCCAAAGAATTGATGGGTGGTTTTATCGAAAGCATGCCTGCTATGTTTTTTGGAGGATCAAACTCTGTGACTTTCCTTCATTATGATATAGATATGCCCCATTTGTTCCACACGCATTTTGGCGGGCGCAAGCAGATCATCCTGTTTGATTATAAATGGAAACGGCGTCTGTATTGCATTCCAAATGCGACCTATGCACTTGAAGATTATGATGTATTGAACCCTGATTTTGAAAAGTTTCCAGCATTAAAAGGGGTGGAAGGCTACGAACTTTTCCTGGAACATGGCGACACCCTATTTATGCCAAGAGCGATGTGGCATTGGATGAAGTATCTGGACGGGTCTTTCTCTCTGAGCTTACGTGCATGGGACGAATCATGGGTACAAAAAGCTGAGAGCTTATTCAGTGTGGTAACAGCCGGTGGAGTAGACAGTCTTCTCAAAATGGCATTGAAAGCGCCCTATGCAAAATACAGGGAGAAACTGGCAGTAAAGTGGGCAGAAAAAGCACTCGCTAAGGGAGAACCAAAGTAAGGTTGCCAGTTATTGGAGCTGTATTTTAGCTAGAGTGATCGGCTACAACCTTCCACTTACCATCGACCTTTTCCATTAACAGAGTAAAGTAGCCTTGCGGTGCATCCTTTTCCCGCTTCAAATGCCAGCCTCCTAATACAAAGGCATGATTTGAGCCTATAAGCTTAACCTTTTTAATATCAAAGGTCAAGAACCCCATAGCGGCTTTGTCTGGATATCCTTTTTTATAATTATCCAAAGTAGTTTGCCAGCCATACTTCGGGCCGCTTTTGCCAACAAAAACAAGGGAGTCCGATTGAACATAGCCCTGCATGTAACCTTCTATATCACCTTTATTCCAGGCTTGGCGCTGATCTTCGAGAAGTTTAAGAATATTAGTATGGGCGGATTTATTCTTAACTGCACATGACGAGAGAGCGATAATCACTAATAAAAAGCAAAACAGTTTCTTCATAAATTAAAAATAGCATTATAAAACAAAAGGCAGCAGCCTAGCATTTGGAATAATGTGTGATAGCTTGCTTCAATACTTAAGGCTGATCGCTTACTTCCATTTATTTGACACCAGAGTAACATTTTTGCTTGTTCAAACCTTTATCTTCGATTCTTCGTAATTATCAGGAAGGGCAGTACTATGCGGGGACATTCATTTTCAAAGTTTATACCAAATGAGCTACCGAAGGGTGGTTTTGAAGAGCTATTGAAATTATTTCTGGAGCTTCTTAATTACACTTCAGGTGATGCCAACGAAGCAATTGCCTGGATGAACGAGCTCGATAAACAATACAAACTAACGACCGATGAATATGGCATGGGTGATTTCATCGACGATCTCAAGAAAAAAGGATATCTCGGCGATGATAACCAGAACCCGGGGGGCTTTGTTATAACTTCAAAAACCGAACAGACCATCAGGCAGTCAGCTCTGGAAGAGATATTCGGTAAGCTAAAGAAGTCGGGTAAGGGTAGCCACAACACAAACATCTCAGGCTTAGGGGAGGAAAAGAATGCTGACCGCAGGGAATATCAATTTGGCGACAGCCTCGACCAGATAGATATGACCGCATCAATCCATAATGCCCAGATCAATCATGGTATTGGCGATTTTTCAATGACCGAGCGCGACCTGGAAGTAGAGGAGAAAGATTACAAAACGATCACCTCGACGGTCCTCATGATAGATATTTCCCACTCTATGATATTGTATGGGGAGGACAGAATAACACCGGCAAAGAAAGTAGCCATGGCCCTGGCAGAACTGATCCGGACAAAATATCCTAAGGACACTCTGGATATAGTAGTTTTTGGGAATGATGCATGGCCGATTACAATTAAGGAACTACCGTACTTACAAGTTGGTCCATACCATACTAACACATACGCCGGGCTGGAGCTGGCAGTAGATTTGCTTCGCCGTCGGAAGACGCACAACAAGCAGATCTTTATGATCACCGACGGTAAACCAACTTGTTTAAAAGAAGGCACAAAATATTATAAGAACAGTATCGGCCTCGACCGAAAAGTTGTAAACAAGACATTGAATATGGCGGCCCAGTGTAAGAGGCTTGGTATTCCTATCACAACCTTCATGATAGCGAAAGATCCGTATTTACAGCAGTTTGTACGGCAATTTACTGAGATCAACGGAGGAAAAGCTTTTTATAGCTCCCTGAAAGGTTTGGGTGAATATATTTTTGAAGATTACATTAAAAACAGAAGACGAACGGTTAGATAAGACGATGGATAAACTGCAAATAAAGACATTAAAAGACCTGAAAGCATCAGGATATGTATCGCGCTCAGTTAAACAAGAGCTGCGCGAGAACCTGATTAAACAGTTGAAAAACAAGAATGCTGTGATGGAGGGCATCATCGGTTATGAGGATACCGTTATCCCGGATCTGCATACAGCTATTCTATCGCAGCATAACATCCTTTTGCTGGGCCTTCGCGGGCAGGCGAAGACACGTATCGCGCGGCTGATGATTAATTTGCTCGATGAGTACGTTCCATATATTGAGGGTTCAGAACTATTCGAGGATCCTCTGAATCCAATTTCCTGGTTCGGGCATGACATCATAAATACAAAAGGTGACCATACACCTGTCTCATGGCTTCATCGGTCGGACAGATATACAGAAAAACTGGCAACACCCGATGTAACCGTTGCCGATCTGATCGGTGATGTTGACCCTATAAAAGCAGCTACTCTAAAACTTACCTATTCGGATGAACGTGTAATACATTTCGGATTGATCCCGCGGGCGCATCGTGGTATTTTCGTAATCAATGAGCTTCCCGATCTGCAGGCAAGAATCCAGGTGGCCTTGTTTAATATTCTGCAAGAAAAGGATATTCAAATTCGTGGCTTTAAGCTTCGCCTTCCCTTAGATCTTCAGTTTGTGTTTACAGCCAACCCGGAAGACTATACAAACCGTGGTGCCATTGTCACCCCGCTTAAAGACCGGATAGAAAGTCAGATACTTACGCACTATCCCAAATCTGTAGATATTTCCAGGAAAATCACCCAGCAGGAAGCACGCCTGACTGATTCTCAACGCGCGAAAATAGAGGCTGATGGATTGGTAAAAACACTTGTTGAGCAGATTGCATTTGAGGCCCGTGATTCCGAATATATTGATAAGAAATCGGGTGTTTCGGCTCGTCTGACTATCTCCGCTTATGAGAACTTAATTAGCAATGCAGAACGCAGAATGCTGCTCAATGAGGAAGAGCAGACTTTTGTACGGATTTCCGACTTTCTCGGAGTTATTCCGGCAATCACTGGGAAAATAGAGCTTGTTTACGAGGGTGAACTAGAAGGCCCGACCAAGGTTGCCAACATCTTATTAGGAAAGGCAATAAGAACCTTAATGATCACGTACTTCCCGGATCCTGAAAAATTAAAGAAGTCAAAAGCAGTCAATCCATATTCAGACATAACCAATTGGTTTAGCTCTGGTAATACCATCAACCTTGTAGATGATCTGTCACTCGCCCAGTACAAGGCGGCACTTATTTCAGTACCTGGACTAAAGACTGTAATAAAACAGTTCCATCCGAGTCTGAATGAAAATCAACAACTTCTCCTAATGGAATTTTTGTTGCATGGCTTAGCTGAATTTTCGCTTGTGAATAAATCCTTCCTGGACAAAGGGTATGCATTTGCGGACATGTTCAACAGTCTGTTCAGTACAGAATTTGATGAGGATGAAGATGAGGATTATAATGAAGATAATGGAAGGTATTGAGGAAGTTTATCAATATTGGTAATCAGCCTGCCTGCCGGCAGGCAGGTTATCAGTGCCAACGTACCAACAGGATAAGACCGCTTAAACTAATCACTGATTACCTGGCCCAGCCACTGATTACTGATTTCCCAGGCGCAGCCTAAGGAGCTTCTCCTTTAATAACACAGACAGTAAAAAATGGGTAACCGTATTCTAGGATTGATCATCATCACAATCCTGCTGATTATAATTGACATTTACATTTACAGGGCCGTTCGCTCAGTAAGCTGGAAATGGAAAGATAATAATCTACTGACATTTCGATACATCTGGTGGGGCTATTCATTGTTGTTAATTATTGGAGTATTCATTGGGATTTTCTTCAATATCAAGTTTATGGTGCGGACCGTAATCCTGGTGTTGTTCTTTATGACATTTATCTCCAAGATTTTCATTCTCCCTTTTGTTCTTGCTGATGATATCCGAAGAGGTATCGTTTGGATAAAGAGGAAGGTGAATGGTAAACCAAAGTCTTCAAAGAAAACTTCCTCCGGAACTGACAGCATTCCACGTTCCGAATTTTTGATCAAAGCCGGCACCTTAGTGGCTGCCCTTCCGTTGGCTTCTTTCACCTATGGGATGGTGTCCAGTGCCTACGATTATCGCGTGAAGCGAAAGGTTCTATATTTCCCCAATCTACCATCCGCTTTTGAAGGTATCACTTTAGGTCAGATCTCAGATATACATTCCGGTAGTTTCTATGACCGTAAAGCCGTTTTAGGTGGAGTGGAAATGTTATTAAAAGAAAAACCAGACATGATATTTTTCACTGGGGACCTGGTGAATAATGTAGCGTCAGAGATGAGGGATTATCAGGACATCTTTTCCAAAGTAAAAGCGCCCCTTGGTGTTTTTTCGGTCCTGGGGAATCATGATTACGGAGATTACCATTTTGGTCCTGGGCCATCTCAGGCAAAGGCGAAAAGTCTTGCAGATGTGAAACTTAGCCACAAAAACATGGGGTGGAACCTGCTGCTGAACGAAAATAAGCGACTTAAGATTGGCACTGAAGAGATCGGCATTCTCGGTATAGAAAACTGGGGAGCCGGCCGCTTCGCTAAATATGGGAGGTTGGATCTTGCCATCAAAGACACTGACGATTTGCCTGTAAAACTTCTCCTTTCTCATGACCCCTCCCATTGGCGTGCTCAGGTTTTGCCCGAATATCCTCAAATCGATGCGATGTTCAGTGGCCATACTCATGGAATGCAATTTGGACTAATAACCGAAAACTTCCAATGGAGCCCTGCACAGTATGTTTATAAAGAATGGGCTGGCCATTACCAGGAGCAAAACCAACAACTTTATGTTAATGTGGGATACGGCTTTTTGGGATATCCGGGCCGCGTTGGAATATTACCTGAAATTACGATATTTGAATTACGCCGGACCCCTGCATAAGCAGACCGGCGGTTCCAATTATGAACAAATACCTTAGGCAGGCGCTTGATTGTTTGTTATTCAGCAATATATTTATTGCATTATGTGCTGTAGCACAAGGCCTGGTGACCTACCAGCTCCTTGGAACCAAGCCGGAAAGTCACGTTTTAGGATTGCTTTTTTGTTCCACATTAGCTCTTTACAACTTCAGCATTCTATTATCAAAGCCAGAAAAACCAGAAAAATCGCCGTTCAGAAGGGTTCGATGGATCTTCTCACACTATCGTTTGATGATCACGATTACGATGATCGCAGTTTTTTCGATACTGCCGCTGGTCTTTTTCCTTAATGCATCATCAAGAATTCTACTGGTGTCCCTTGCACTGATTTCAGTAGCTTATAGTTTACCAATATTCAGTATTAACGACAAGCATTTTGGGCTCCGCAATATTCCAGGGGTCAAATTGTTTCTTATTGCGGCTGTTTGGTCATTGAGTTGTGTCCTTCTTCCTATCCTGGAGCTGGAAAGCACCATTGAAGCCTCAGTAAGCATGAACGACAGTATTATTCTGATCGCAAAAAGATTTTTATTTATAGCTGCTATCACCGTGCCTTTTGACATCCGTGATCTATTCCAGGATAAAACCAATGAGCTTAAAACTATACCCGTCATCCTTGGTGAGAGGAAAGCTTTACTCATCTGCCAAGGCCTTCTGGTAATTTATCTGATTTTACTCTTTCTCTTCACCCAAAATATCGATGGCAATTTTCTTGGGCTGATGCTCACTATAATTTTGTCTGGCTGGCTGATCTTCAAATCTACCTGGCAGAGAAATGAATACTATTATTTCTTTTACCTTGATGGAACAATGATTGTTCAGTTCGTGATGTTATTACTTTGCAATTATTTGCCTCTATGAAGGATATTTCAATTATTTCATTAAACGTTCTCGGTAAAGCTGACACTATAGTTGCCGATCATCAATCGGTTAAAACGGCTTATTGCAAGATTCCAATAGAATCTGAAAGTATTGAGCTGGGAATGACGTCTTTTGCCGGAGATATGGTTCAGGATAAGAAACATCACGGCGGAAATGATAAAGCTATTTGCTGTTATAATTCAGACCATTTCTCAAAGTGGCAGAATGAGCTGGGATTTAAACTTGGGCCGGCTGCATTTGGTGAAAACCTGACCTTAACGGGTGAGTATGGTCTTGAGGAAAATGTATTTATTGGAGATCGTTATCAGCTGGGTGATGCTATTGTTGAAGTATCGGAGCCACGTGGGCCGTGTTTCGTTATCGGGATCCGATACAACTACAAGCAATTTCCGGTGCTTCTCCAAAAAACCGGTTTTACCGGTTATTATCTCAGGACGATTAAACCCGGGGTCGTTAGAAAAACTGATAAACTGATACACCTTAGCTCCCATCCGGAAAAAATCTCAGTGATGGATGTAAACTATGTTCGTTACCATGATCCTAAAAACAAAGCCTGGATCGAAAGGCTTGTTAATCTAAAAGAACTTAGCACGGATTGGCACGAGATGTTTGAGAAGAAACTCGCGAAGTTGTAGGTCTTACCAGCCTTTACGGCAGGCAGGGGTCTTACGTTTTAAGTTACTACACGCTGCACAAACGTCTGACCAACTTATCTCTTGGACATACTGTTCGCCTCGGTGTAAAACACATAATGGGCAACTCCTTTGGTATTGTCTTTGTACGAGATATTTTATGAGGTCATACGCAATTATATTTATAGCACTATTATTTGCTGGTTCATGCAAACCCAAAACAGGCGACACAGCTGATCAGCGTTTAAGGCAAGAAAATTTTGAGTTAAAAAAAGAGAACGATAGTCTGAAGGCTATAATTGATAAATCTGAACGAACCTTCGAAGGTGATACCATTCAAAAAACACCTGAAGTTGTCCCGGTAAGTCCTGCTCCAGGTATAGCCGGAAAACACCTTTTGACACTTCATTGGATAAGTTGGGACGCTCCGGGATCAGCAATGATTACTGCAGCAGAAAATGGCTGGTATACTATCAAGGGAAGGCAAAACGGAAAAGAAGGAGTCTATCTTCGGTTAGAAGGAAAGATCAAGCCCCTAAATGATCGTGAGCTGGAATTTGACGGTATAATCGAACACAATGTACATTCAAATTTAGGAGAGCCTTGTGTTAAAAAAGGAACACAAATATTCAAAGCTACAGGCACAAGAAAATATTGGAGGTTGCAGAATATGCTGAGTTGTGATGGTACGACTACGGATTACGTGGATATTTATTTTTGAGTGGTAAGTTATCAGTAACTAAACGCTGTGATAACCGCCCAGGCGTAAAACGTATAATGTACAAGGTATAACTTACTCTGCTACAAACTTATAACCAACTCCCCTTACCGTTTGCATAAAGTGTGGCCGGTCTGGATTATTCTCAATTTTCTTGCGCAGACGTACGATATGCATATCTAAGGTACGGGTATTAACATCTGAGTTGTAGCCCCAAACTACCATCATCAACTCATCACGGTTAATTACAGTATTAGCGTTTTTAAGGAAATACAAAAGTATTCGGTTCTCAAGGATGGTTAACTCGATTTTTTTACCATCACGCATCAGAGAGTGAGTATTCGGATGATGCTCCATATTGCCAAACCTGTATACTTCAGATTTCTCATTGTTGATCACAAATTTCACTTTGTTATCGATCAGTGCCACAAGAACATCCATGTTGAACGGTTTAGTCACATAATCTGAAACACCGAAGCTGTAGGCATCAATTTTATCAACATCCTGAGCTTTGGCAGTCATCATTACAATGATGTTAGTGAACCCAAGTTTACGCACATTCTGGCAAACCTCAGATCCCTGTTTATTGGGAAGCATCCAATCGAGTAGAACAATATCAGGCTGCTCTGTCATAATAAGCTCTTCAGCTGCCTCACCGTCAGACGCCTCAACAACTTTATACCCTTCTGTTTTTAGGCGATGTACAACCAGGAAGCGGAGATTTTCATCGTCCTCAATAACAGCAACTTTAATTTCTTTTGACATAACTATATTTCGTAAGGCAACTCAATTGTAAACTCTGACCCCTTCCCTTCTACACTTTGAACTGTGATAGTTCCGTTCATAAAATTAACCAGTTCTTTACAGAATGCCAAACCTAAACCAACACTTCCCTGCTGGTTATATTGGTTTTGTACCCGGAAAAATTTCTTAAATATATTCTCGAGGTCTCCTGCTGGTATTCCAATCCCACGGTCACTGAACTTCATTACAACGCTCTTCTTGACCTTTTTGATTGAAATTTTTAGGTATTTCTTTCCAGGGTTGGAATATTTGTGGGCATTATCTATCAGGTTTTGAAAGATACTTCCCAGTAAAACCGGGTCTGTTTTAAAGTACTCTATCCCATCAATTTTACATACAATGTCAAAATCCGGATACTTAAGCTGGTAAGCATCTATCAAATTCTGACTGAAAACCTCCAGGTTAACACTTTCTTCTTTAAGTTTGATAGCCTTATTTTCGATTTGTGTAAACGAAAGTAATTTATTCATAAGGTCGTTAAGCTTGTCCGCTTCCTCGTCCAGGATTTTACCATAGTGGAGTCGCTCTCTGTCTGAGAGTGTAGTGGCACTCCTTATATTATTTCCGGCAATTTTTATAACACTAACCGGCGTTTTGAACTCGTGAGTGAGATTATTGACAAAATCGTACTGAAGTTTAAACATTTTGCTGTTAACATTCAGATTACGATAAATTAAATACCCGATTAATACAAGTACCCCATATGTTAGGAATAACCCTCCCGCAATAGGAAGAAAACGTCTATTGATCTCCCTCATCAAATAACCTTTATCCGAACTGAAATAGAGTTTATAATCTGAAAATGGACCTGATAAAGGCAAATCATTGCTAAGTAATTCTGGATCATTAGCTAAAGATTCATAAACCAGTGGCTTAATACTGATATGCTGATAGATTTCAGGGTTTGTATTCCTGATGATTAGCTTTTGAGGATTAAGATAAAACGTGAGCATGTCTATCTCATAAACCGGTGACGACGGCAATTCTTTCGTCATTATATCCTTATACATTTTTAACTCTTCCCTCCTGGGGATATTCATGAAAGTTATCTTGTTGGATGTGATCGTATAAAAGATATTGAAGCGGTCGTCATCGCTCAGGGTCTTGGTTGTGTCGGATGATTCAATAAATCCGGTAAACTTGATCGCCATCTTATTAAATTCATCTCCGGTTTTTAGGGAAAATGAACTGCTGGGCTGATTGTCTTTAAAAAGAAGAACAGAATCTATATGGATATCCCTGGCGAACTGATAAACTGATTTAGGTGCCATAGCAAAATTATTTACTTTGACACCGTCCGGGATCTTATGATTGCTTATGCCTGCATCATAAAAGACAATTTTCTCTACAAATTTAAATTTTCTAAATATCGTATCAACGTATTTAACAGCCTGGGCAGAATCAAGGTAGCCCTGATAAAATGAGATTTCGGGAATCTTCTTTTGGAAAAAGTTATTGTAAGGCTTAACTGTTTCTTCTAGAACTTCAATCTTTTGCGAAACAAACTCATTCTCAACATATTTGGTTGTAAGATTATAGGCCAGATAGAAAGCTACAGCCATGGATGCTGTAATCAAGATCAAAAAAGTAATTATTAAGGAGAAGTTTTTTCGATAGTTCTGCTGATACTCCTTCATTTATTACTCCATTCTTAGATTCTTATCAAGAAACTTTTCGAGTTCCCTGTAAAATTCCAACTTATTCTCAGCGTTCCGGAAAAAGTGACCCTCATTTTCCTTAAGAATATAAGTAACCGGAACTTTTCTTTTCTTAAGCTCCTGGACAAACTGATTAGTCTCATTCATGTTTACGCGAGGATCTTTGCCACCTTGGGCAATTAAAACAGGCGAACGGATCTTATCTGTATGAAAAACGGGGGATACCGCCCTAAAATAATCAGCGTCTACCTCAGGGTTCCCTACTGTTTCATAATACATCTGGACGTATGGCCTGTAGTAGGGTGGTATATCTTTCATATAGGTGAACAGGTTCGTCAACCCCGAATAAGACGCTCCGCATTTATATAATTCAGACTGGAAACATAGGCCGTGGAGTGCTGAATATCCCCCAAAGCTTGAACCATATATGCCTATACGATTTGGATCAGCTACTTTCTTCGTAATCAGCCAGCGAACGCCATCGGTAATATCATCCTGCATTTTACCTCCCCACTCTTTAAATCCTGCGATCCAAAACTTCTTGCCATAACCTTTTGAACCCCGGAAATTGACCTGGAATACAGCATATCCGCGGTTCGCGAGGAACTGGACCTCCGAATTATAACCCCAGCTGTTGCGGGAATCTGGTCCGCCATGTGGCATAACTATTACCGGTAAATTGGTTTCATCTCGCCCTTTTGGCAAAGTTAAATACCCATCAACGGTTAAACCATCACGTGTTTTATAGCTGATTGGTTTCATCTCAGCCATGTCCTCAAGGTTGATGGAAGGATTAACATCCCCTAGCTCCACCAGTTTGTTGTCATTATAGGTATAGCGATAAAAAGAGCCTGGATTCCGATCAGTATAAGTCCGTATTATAAATTTATTCTCTGAAGCATCTGCACTTGTGACTCGAACCTCATTATTAGGCAGAAGTTTTTCCAGCCTGGCATACCTGTCCTTTACTGAATCATCGAGGTAATGGCGGGCTTTCTTCCATGTTTCGTATCCTGCGTAGATCAGTTTGTCTTTATTCGCAGAAAATACTGCTTCAGAAACATCAACTTCAGAATTACTGTAAATTACCCGATGTTCCTTCCCAGTAACACAATCAAGTTCAACAAGGGCCATCTTATCCCGATTCGTGTTTGATAGGGCATATATACAGCTATTATCCTTGCTAAATCCTACCGGAGAAATACTCGCCTTGAAATTGTTGGTAAGGACGACGTTGAAATTATTTTTCTCTGACTCGCGATAAAGCAATGTCTCGTTAACTCCATCGCTTGCAATTGCCATCCTAAGCTGACCATCTCGATCTGCATACCATTTAGTTATATTCCCAGGATTCCTAACAAGAAGAGTGAGTTTTCCTGTCTGGATATTTAATCTATATGCATCAAATACCGTTGAATCACGGCGGTTCAGTGATACCAGAACATTATTATCCTTAACTGGCTCGGAGGTAATTAGCCGGATTTTTGTCTTTGCAAAAGAAAGCAACTCCCGTTTATTTGACCCGTCCCTCCTTACTGCAAACAATCCTGGATCATCATTTTCGGATTCGTTCTTTAAATAAAGGAGCTCATCGTTATTTGCCCAAAAGTGGTAAGCAATACTTCTGTTTGAATCACAAGTTAACTGCGTAGTATTTTTCCCATCCCAGGTTTCAACATAAATATGGATGCGGTTATTATCCGGCTTTAAGTATGAGATATATTCCCCATCCGGAGAAACCAGGAAAGATGTCTTGAAAGCTGCTTTGAAAAAGTTTTCTACAGGAATCCTCTCAACCTTTTTGTCCATTGTACAGGCTATGCTCAACAGGGAAATAAAAAAGAAAAAATATTTTTTAAACTGGTGCATTTCCTGGTTAGTCAGAAACTCTGTACAAAATTCTACAATTCGGTTTCATTGAATGCAATGCAACCGAAAAATTACTATTAATTAAAATTTACCGAAAAATTCCGAATTCAACTTTTCAAGGTAGCAAAAGAATTATAAACGAAATTAACGAGCGCGTAACATTTAAACTACAAGTGACATTCCGAGTCAAATATGACCGTACTTTATTAAAAGGCTTTTAATACATATTATTGGTTATACATTATCGTTATCTTAGTATTCAGGGTGTTAGAGTAAAGGATATACATGAAGAGAATTATTATTCTGATCTTAATCGTTTTCAGTGCGTCGGCTGTTAGGGCACAGGTCAATTCAGATGAAGCGCTGGCTGTACAGTATTTCCAAACCGGCGAATTTGATAAGGCGGCTGTCATATACGAAAAGCTATTTAACCGGACAAAAAACGCCGGATATTACGATCCCTATTTTACCTGCCTATTAAAGACCAAAAAATACGATGAAGCTGAAGAATTAGCTAAAAAACTTTTAAAGGCTAATCCAGGCAATTATACCTATGCTGTTGATGTCGGGCGGGTATACCAGGAGAAAGGTGAGCAGGAGAAAGCCGTGGAGTGGTATAATAAATTAATTAGAGATCTTCCTGCTAATGAATTTGCGATTAAGGATTTGGCGATAACTTTTTACAGGGCTGAGGGTTATGATTTTTCCGTTAAGGCTCTTTTAAACGGCCGAAAGCTAATCAACGATGAAAATGCATTTTCATTTGACCTTTTAAGCCTGTATCGCTACCGTAAGGATAAGCCGATGCTCATTCAGGAATACCTGGTTCTGCTAAACACCAACCCGGAAATACTTCCGCAGGCTCAGAATGTCTTAGCTTCCATTTTAGAAGATAAAGCAGACTACGACCTTTTGAAAACAGCTTTATTACGACGTTTACAAAAGGATCCTCAGAATGTTTCGTATACCGAATTTCTTACCTGGCAATATATCCAGCAGAAAGAATTTGACATGGCATTGCGGCAAACACTTGCTCTGGACCGCAGATTGAAAGAAGATGGAAGCCGTGTTTTTGACCTGTCTCGACTACTATTATCAAATCGTGCATACGATCAGGCTGTTGAGGCATTAAATTATCTGGTGGCAAAAGGGGAAGCAGGAAAATACTACATCCCGGCAAAGGTTGATCTATTAAATACGAAATTCCGGCAACTGACTGCTAATAAATTCAGTCAATCTGATCTTCTTGCCCTAGAGAAAGATTACATGTCTCAACTATCCGAATTTGGCCGGGTTTCTACAATGTCCAACTCCATAAGGCAACTCGCTAACCTTCAGGCATTTTATTTACAAAAGCCCGCTGAAGCGGCACAGGAACTTGCAAAATTAATTGCTTTGCCAGGGTCCAGCCCAGTTATTCTCGCACAGGCAAAACTGGAATTAGGTGATATATATATCCTTACAGGGGAAGTCTGGGAGGCAGCTTTGCTTTATGGACAAGTCGAGAAGCAATTTTCTAATGATACCTACGGGCAGGAAGCAAAATTCAGGAATGCAAAACTTTCTTACTTTCAGGGCGATTATGTGTGGTCAAAGGCTCAACTAGATGTATTAAAAAGTTCGACTACCCAGCTTATAGCAAATGATGCGCTAAATCTTAGTTTACTTATATCAGATAATCTTCAGAAAGAAACAGATACTGCGGCTCTCAAAAAATATTCTTACGCTGATCTCCTGATATTCAAAAATCAGCCGGAAAAAGCACTGTCCCTGCTCGATAGCTTAAACATTCTTTATCCCGGAAATTCTCTTGCAGATGATATTTTAATGGCTAAATCAAGAGTTTATCTTAAGGGAAATGATATCGACAAGGCTGTGGTACAGTTGCAGGAAATCATTGATAAACACGCATCAGATTTATGGGGTGATGATGCTCTTTTTACGCTCGCCGACCTTTACGAAAATAAATTAAGTCAGCCTTCCAAAGCCCTTGAACTCTATCAAAAGATCATTACTGATTTTCCAGGGAGCCTGTATGTTATAGAGGCGAGGAAGAGGTTTAGGTTGTTGAGGGGGGATAAATTGGGGTAAGGAATAGAATACTTGGCCTAGCACTGATTACAGATCACCTTGCGAAGGCACTGATTACAATTTTTCCTACCTTCGCAACATGATCCTTTATAACGTTACTATTATCATTGAGGATAGTATCCACCAAAAGTGGCTCACCTGGATGCAAAATATCCATATTGCGCAAGTGATGGAAACAGGTTGTTTTGCTTCGAACCGAATGCTGAAGGTACTCGACTCTCCAAACGAAGGTATAACTTACTGCATACAATACATCGCTGACTCCATGGAGAAATACGATGAATATAAAGAAAATTATTCCTCAGCTTTACAGGCAGATTTCCCCGCTGAATTTGCCAACAAATTTGTTTCATTCCGTACCCTCATGGAATTTATTGATGCGCGATGACCCTTACAGAAACAAAAATTAAAGGGCTCTTCGTCATCGAACCAAAAGTATGGCGGGATGGCCGTGGGTATTTCTACGAAAGTTACAATGAAAAGGAGTTCTCAAAGGCCGGCATTAAAGCTAATTTCGTTCAGGACAATCAGTCCCTCTCTCAAAAAGGTGCTTTAAGGGGATTACATGCTCAGCAAGATCCAAGTCCCCAGGGAAAACTTGTTCGAGTAATTCGAGGCAGAGTGATAGATGTAGCCATAGACATTAGGAAAAGCTCCCCTACATACGGTCAGCATATTGCAGTTGAACTGAGTGAAGACAACCATAAAATGTTCTGGGTACCCCCCGGCTTTTTACACGGGTTTCTTACACTTGAAGACAATACTATCTTCACATATAAAGTGACTAATCCCTATGATAAAGCGTCAGAAATTGGAGTTCGCTGGAACGACGAAGACTTAAACATCATTTGGGGAATCGACGCATCGGAAGTGATACTTTCCGAAAAAGATAAGGAACTTCCATTATTTAAAGATTTTGTTAGTCCTTTTTAGTTAGTTGTTAGTACTTAGTTGTTAGGTCTAAACGCTGTAAGAAGCAACCATTCCATAATTTGTTTGGCAGATCTTTCACCTCTCACCTCTCATCTATTTAATAAGATTATAAAGCTCGTCCAGTTTCGGTGAAAGTACTATTTCAATCCTTCTGTTCCTGCTTCTTACTTCTGGCGTGGAGCCTGGTTCAAGAGGCTGATACTCACCTTTTCCAGTAGCGGTGATACGGCTGTTCTCAATTTTTTCGCCTTCCGTTAAGAATCTTACGACCGAAGTTGCTCGCAGAACACTCAGATCCCAGTTGTCTTTTATCTGCCCCAGATTAACAACACGTTGGTTATCAGTGTGACCTTCCACGGATATATTGATCTCCGGCTGAGTTTTTAAAACCTTAGCCAGCTCCTGTAATGCAAGTTTGCCTTTGTCATCTATAACGATACTTCCGCTGCTGAAAAGCAACTTGTCAGTTAAGGAAACGTAAACCTTACCATTTCTAATATCGACCGATAATCCGCTCTGCTGAAATCCTAACAAAGCCTTCTGTAGCTTATTTTTCAGGGCATTAGTCGCTTCATCCCGTTTTCTCAATATCTCCTCCACTTCCTTTAATCTGGCTTCTCTTTTCTGAAGATCCGCTGAAAGCTTACTTATTTCGGATGAACTGTTTGAACGCAATGAATTCAGATTATCGTCAAGACCCTGTACTTTTCCTTCAAGACCTGCAATTCGGGAATTCAGCGAAGCCGTATCTGATTTAAGTGACGCAATCTCATCTTCAAGTGATCCAATTTTCGTTCTAGCAGCTTCCCAACCAAGTGAAAGCGAATCTTTTTGAGCTAGCAATGCGTTATATTTTTTTGGAGATATAACCACACAAGATGCAAGGGCTGTAATGAAAAGGACAAAAACAATCGGAACAGATATTTTTCTCATCATAAGATTGGAATTAGGATATAGCATTTCTTAAAAAGATCATAAATGGATGAAGCCTCTCAAATCCGTTGATTACAGCTTCGACAGCATCGTTTCGGGTGAGTTCCTTTGGATCCATGCTATGGGTAAAGGTGAAGCTTTTAAGTTTCAAATATTTGATATCAGGATGATCTGCCGAATAGCCTTTGGGCATAGTTTTAAGTTTATATTCCTGATCAGGCTCTCCAAAATACTCTTTGAAGTCAGGCGCTGTGACAATGTCCCGAAAATCGTTTCCACTATAATCTATCTCCTGCCGTATCGACTTCAACATCTCTGCTTCAGGCATCCAGCATCCGCCGGCCACAAATGATTCTTCAGGATGGATATGTAAGTAATATCCGGGTCCGTTGAAGTTCTTTCCCTGTTGAGAAATACCAGCACCGAAATTTGTTTTATAGGGAGTTTTGTTAAGGCTGAACCTGACATCCCGATAGATCCTCATAACACAAGTTTTTGGATCAAGGTCAGCAGAAATTGTTTTATCGATTTTTGACAGCTCCATTATAAGTTCGCCAACAAATTCGAGCACATTGTTTCGCGCCTCATCGTGCCTTCCCTTATTTTCCTGAAACCATTCCCGGTTGTTATTCTTCGCTAAGTCTTTTAAAAAATTGAATGTCGCAGGTTTGATCATTTTACGAACTAGGTATTAAGCGTTTGGAACGATGGAAAGACACTGTCGACGCAATTGTCGACTTTCAACTAGTTAAGATTTATCTTACCACTTCTCATATGTACAGCAACATTCTTACGCCTGTACTTCTTATACCAAATAAACCCAACTGCAGCTACTGCCAGATAGGGAGCAGCGAGAAGGTACAAAATTCCATCATTGAGTCCGTTACCTTCAGTATTTCCGTTTTGAGTTGAATTATCAGCGTTAAGCGTGCACATTGCACATTGAGCTGAAACTTGAGTAGCGCTCGAAATGACAAATAGAAACATGAAAAGCAAAAGGAATTTCTTGACCGTCTTCATACTTCCAAAGATACAGAGAATGGAGGATGTTTAAAAGGAATGCCGCCTTTAAAATGTATAATATGGGGCTATCATCAAGTAAACAATAACTCCTGTAATGGTAACATATAACCAGATGGGATAACTCCATCTAACCAGTCTTTTATGTTTCTCAACCTGCATTTGCAAGCCCTTCTGAAAGCTGAAGAGAACAAGAGGTAATACAACTGCCGCAAGAACAATATGAGTAATTAGAATAAAATAATATACTGTCCTAACGGGGCCAGTCCCTCCGTAAGTGGTCTTTATACCCGTGGCGTGGAAAATTATGTATGAAACTAGAAAAAGAGATGACAGAATAAATGTGATTATGTTCAGCTTCTTGTGGGTAGATATATCCTTCTTACGGATGAAGTAGAGAGAAAGCAAGAGCAATACACTACAGGTACCGTTGATGATTGCATTTAATTTCGGGAGAACAAATACCCATGAGGGTATAGCACTTTTGTCTGGAAAGATATTAAAGATCTTACTCTGTAATATAACTACTACTGCAAAAACGAAAATCGATACTCCCAGTATAAGCCTCGATATAGATTTATCATTCATACCCTTTTTTTAATATTATTACCGGCCCTTATCATTCCGCAACTCCTCTGTCATCAATACCCGGATCTCATCAACCAGCAAGTTCATCTTTTCATTACCACCCGTAGAATCGTAATAACCACGAATCCTCTTCTTGGAATCAATCAGCACAATCATAGGACTATGAATGAAATTCAACTCCCTGGTTGTATCCTGAATGGCATCTACTAGAAAATCTTGTTTGGCAAGAGAATAAATAAGTTTTCTATCTCCAGTTAGAAAGTCCCATTTAGGATTCTCCGTACGATAATTTTGGCTGTAAGCTTTAAGAACATCCGGCCGGTCATATTCAGGGTCAACACTTATCGAAAGAAACCTCAGGAGTCGATTACCATTATTTATCTTGGCTACCCTTGCCATTTCCCTATTCATATCAGAACAGAACGTAGGACAGCGGGAAAAGAAAAAATTAACCAGGGTTATTTGAGCGCTATCAACCGGGAACGATACAGAATCTCCATTTTGATTAAGTAGTTTGAATTCACGGATCTCATGATACAACGTATCGCGGATCTGCTTACCACGCTTAGTGTGAAATGTTGAAGCCGGTTGTTTGGGCCCATAGATAGAAAGGGGACGATATCTGTTTTCACCCTTCGCCTTGAGCAGATAATAAACAGATCCCGGCACGACTAATAAAATCAGCAGAACCAGGATCTTTTTTACCGGAAAGGTAGTTTGACTCATTAATTCATGTGAAGGTACTGGTAAGAACCTTCAGTAAGCATTAGAATTATAAAGTAAACAATGAATACCAGGGAAACCATGATCCCTGTCTTCAATGCAAATTTTTCATATTTGAGGTGCATAAAATATGCAACGATGTAAAATGCTTTAACAAGGGTGAGGATTACATAGATAAAATTCCCCATACCGTGTCCTAAAATTCCTTTTGGCAAAAGGTAAAGGGCGATAAAGAATTCAATCGCGGTAATTCCAAGCATATAAAAGAAAACCTGCCAGATCTTCTTTTTGGTCATTCCTTCATGTTCCGCATGCGCTGTACCATGCTCGTCGTGTGTGTGTTCTGCAGACATTTTGTATGTTTTATCTGATATTAAACTAAATAGAAGAATGTAAATACGAATACCCAAACAAGGTCTACAAAGTGCCAGTAAAGACCAACCTTCTCAACCATCAGGTAACTTCCGCTGCGTTGGAACACTCCGGAAACAACCATCAATGTGATGATAATATTAATTATCACACCTGTAAAAACGTGGAATCCATGGAAACCTGTTATAGTAAAGAATAGGTTTGAAAACTGAAGGGCACCCACTGTGTCTACACCTGTATAAGTTGCAGGGAAACTACCCCACCAATAACCTTCATGATGAAGGTGAGACCACTCTAAAGCCTGACATCCAAGGAACATTGCACCACCAATAATTGTAGCAATCATCCACCAAACCACCTCTTTTTTCGCATTACGATGTCCTGCTTCAACAGCAAGAACCATAGTTACCGAACTCATGATCAGGATAAATGTCATAATACCTACGAATACCAACGGATAGCCATGATCTGCAAGACCCGGGATTGACTGGAATACAACATCCGGATCTGGCCATGTTAATTTGCTGAAACGTTGTGCTCCATAATAGATCAGAAATGCTGAGAATGTAAAAGCATCCGACAATAGGAAGAACCACATCATCAGTTTACCATATTCTACAGCAAAAGGCGACTTTCCGCCGCTCCAGGCGTCAGTTTTTATTTCATCAAGTTTTGATACAGTAGTACTCATTTAAAGGGTGGTATAGTGGTTTGTTATTGATTCAAAAGTAAGAAAACATATAGATAAATCCATAGGATATCTATAAAATGCCAAAAAATGGATGTCACCTCAAGCCGGAATAAATTGCGTACCTGGGGGATATTTCTCATTTTTCCAACTAGCGAGTAGATAAGCATTATGATGCCTGCAAAAATATGCAGCAAATGTGCGCCGGTAAACACATAGATGAACGATTGAGATGCATTATAGTTCACAAAATATGCTCCGGCTTCCGTTAACACGGCCCAGGCGCTATACTGGCTGAAAAAGAATGCGATACCCAGTACGATCGTCACGAGTGTATAAAGTTTCTGCGCGGCGAAATTCAGCTTTTTTCCTGAAATATACGCCAGGTGCATTGTGATGCTGCTAACAATAATTATGATTGTACTATAAATAAACGCTTTAGGCAGTAACACCTTAATTCCCCGTTCCGCATTACCTTCAGTATAAACTATAAATCCACTGGTTAATGCGGCGAACATCATAAAAGAGGAAATAATGAAAAGCCACATCAGAAATTTTCTGGCTTTAGAGCTTTGCATATCCTCTACTGGTATTTGGTCCATATCTATTTTGCTATAAAGTCAAACAAAAGGGTTAATTGAAGAAGCGGCAAATAGAAGAAAGAAGTATACATCAGTTGTTTTGCCGAAGTAACGTCCCTATTTTGATAAAGTTGAACCGCCTGCCAACAGAAGTATAAACCTGCAATCAATGCTATCGCACCATAAATATTACCTCCGAACGCTTGACCTGAAGGCATTAAATATATGGTTGGCATTAGGCTAACCGGAATCAAAATTATCGTAGACGCCAAGGTCATAAAGGCACTTGTTTTATCTTGTTTTGTGGTTGGTAACAGTTGAAAACCTGCACGTTTATAGTCTTCATCCAATACCCAGGCTATTGCCCAGAAATGCGGGAACTGCCATACAAACTGAATAAGAAAAAGAATAACAGGTATCCACGAAATACGTGGCTCGTGAAAGGCGGCGAAATATCCAATAAGTGGTGGTAATGCTCCGGGAAATGCTCCAATGAATACTGCTATCGGCGATTTACGCTTCATCGGGGTATAAACAAAAGCATAAAGAAAAATTGAAAAAACTGCCAGCACACCTGTAGGAAAATTCAACCTCAATAAGAGGTATGTACCTGCAATTCCCATGATCAAACTTAAGACGAGGGCCTGGCCCGTTGTCATATGCCCGGAAGGTATCGGCCGGTCCATCGTCCGCTTCATCAATTTATCTAGATCTTTTTCAATTATCTCGTTAAAACCATTCGCTGCACCGGTTACCAAGAATCCTCCAACTGTCAGGATCACCCAGTTAATCCAGTTGATATCACCCTGTTGCTTACTCCCCATCAAAAAACAGATTGATGCCGAGAAAACCACAGTCAGTGTTAACCTCAATTTAATTAACTTATTAAAATCGGAGAGGAATTTCTTCACTATATTTATTTCAATTAAGTATCTCCAGCCTGCTTTTCTTTAACAGGAGCAGTAGGTAAAACTGGGCACCGAAAACAAGCGTCGCCAGTAAAATGTGTATCGCCTGAGCAACAGGCGGTAATCCCACGTACGAGAGTATCAAACCTGTGATTATTTGAAGAACAATCAGCAAAAATACGTATGATATATATTTATACTGGTATCCAGCCACAGGATATCGCTTCCTGATTAGTACAAATGATACTACGTTTACAATTATCACAAGTATCGCAAGATCCCTATGGTATATAAAATTCGCACCTACCTGCGAAACCCATTCCGACCGGTTGAGATCACTCATTAATGTTGATACCATGTCAATCTGTTCTCTGACTTCAGTGCCTAATGTGATCTGAACCACCGTCAGGATTAAACCGGTATAAGCTAAAATGGTAACCAAAACAGAACCTATGTTTGTAAGGACACTCTTATCCCGAAGTGAGCGCGCCTCATAATAGGTATAAATTGAAATAGCCAAAATCGCTATAGCTACGAGCATGTGTATGGTAACTACCCAGGCAAGTAAATTCGTTGACACTACTATGGATCCAAGCCATCCCTGAAAACCTACTAGGAAAAGATTAAATAAACTCCAGAAGAATATGCGACTACGTGTTCTTAAATACGTAATAGATGCAACAACACATGCTATTAAGAATAAGCCAACTAAAGCACCCAAGAGTCTGTTAACGTATTCCGTCCATGTCTTTGCTGCATTGAATTCATCTGGCTTTAAAATGCTTTTGTCATTCCTGATCCGGTAAGCGAGATCTCCATAACCCAAAAGGTCTAGTGTCTTTGCAAATCGCTCGTTCTTACGAATCCGCTTATCAACATACTTTTCGTGATAATTTGCCGGAAGTTGGGAAATGTGAGTTGGAGGAATATACTGATCGAAACATTTAGGCCAATCTGGACATCCCATCCCCGAACCGGTACTGCGAACAACTCCTCCGGCCAGTATAAGCAGAAAAAGAGCTACTACAGAGATATAATTTATCGCCAGGAATCTCTTCTCACTTGAAGGATACATTTCGGTTTATAAAAAGTCCATTCGGACTGTTTCCAGAAGAAGGGGGAGTTGGTAAACCCTACTGACGACTATCAGCCGTCAGCAGGAGGTCCCTTCTTTCTATTTAATTTCTTCGGAAGCCGGGCTTTTAACCGCATGCTGCCTTTCCCATTCTTGCTGAATAAGTTCTGCTTCAGGATTATCTTCAAAGTCATGCTGAAGATTCGAGCTCATTGTTTCAGAGAAAGGGGTAGTTTGAGGAATAAAATCTTCGTGATGACCTGGCTTGCTGTAATCATACGGCCAGCGGTAAACTGAAGGAATTTCTCCGGGCCAGTTACCATGCAGATGCTCTACAGGGGCCGTCCACTCAAGAGTATTTGACTCCCACGGATTCTGACTTGACTTTTTACCGTACCAGATAGAATAAAAGAAATTCCACAAGAATGCAACCTGAGCAAGTGCCGCTATAATTGCGGCCCATGTGATAAATACGTTAACAGTTAACCATTCCTGCATAAATGCAAACTCAGTAAAGGCGTAGTAACGGCGGGGTACACCATCAATACCCATAAAGTGCATCGGGAAGAAAACAAGATATGCTCCGATAAATGTCAGCCAGAAGTGAATATACCCTAATCTCTCATCCATTAAACGGCCGAACATTTTTGGATACCAGTGATAGACTCCACAAAGCATTCCAAATATAGCTGCAGCACCCATTACAAGGTGGAAGTGAGCTACTACGAAGTACGTGTCGTGAAGATTAATGTCAAGGGCCGCATTACCAAGGAAAATACCGGTCAAACCACCTGAGATAAAGAAAGACACAAGTCCGATTGCAAAAAGCATAGCTGGAGTGAATCTCAAATTACCACGCCAGATTGTAGCAAGATAGTTGAATGTTTTAACCGCTGAAGGAACTGCAATGATTAGTGTTGTGATCATGAAGACCCCTCCCAGGAATGGATTCATCCCCGTTACGAACATATGGTGACCCCAAACGATGAATGATAATACGGTGATACCAATTAATGAATAAACCATTGCATGGTAACCAAAGATCGGTTTACGGGAGTTTGTTGCAATAACCTCAGATGTAATACCAAGGGCCGGCATAATTACTATGTAAACCTCCGGGTGACCAAGGAACCAGAACAAGTGCTGCCACAGTACCGGACTTCCACCTTGATTAGGCAGAATTTGACCAGCAACAACGATATCGGATAGATAGAAACTTGTACCGAAACTACGATCAAAAATCAAAAGAACAACTGCTGAAACTAATACCGGGAATGAAAGTACCCCAACGATGGCTGTTAAGAAAAACGCCCAGATCGTTAAAGGCATCTTCCACATGTCCATACCAGTTGTGCGCATATTCAGTACGGTAGAAATATAATTTAGAGCTCCAATTAGCGATGATGCAATGAATGCAACCATACTAATCAGCCATAAGGTCATACCCGTTCCCGAACCGGCTATCGCTTTTGGCAATGCCGATAGCGGCGGATAAACAGTCCATCCTGCACTCGCCGGTCCGCTTTCAACAAAGAACGAAGCCATCATAATACAGCAAGCTGTGAAGAAGAACCAATATGAAAGCATGTTAAGGAATGGCGAAGCCATATCCCGTGCACCGAGTTGCAATGGAATTAGTAGATTACTGAATGTTCCGCTAAGCCCCGCAGTCAGTACAAAGAATACCATCATGGTGCCATGTATTGTAACCAATGCCAGGTAGAAGTCCGGTTTTATTCTACCTCCCTCAGCCCATTTGCTCCCTAAGAAAGTCTCCAATAATGGGAAACTCTTTTCTGGCCAGGCCAGTTGTAATCTGAATAAGATTGAAAGTATCATTGCAATAACAGCCATGATAATCCCTGTGATCAGGAACTGTTTTGCGATCATTTTATGATCCTGGCTAAAGATATATTTCGTTATAAATGTTTCTTTATGATGCCCGTGATCATGACCGTGATCGTCGTGGTGGTGAAGTACGGCTGTATCGTGTATTGCTGTGCTTGCCATAATTATTTGGTGGTTGTATTAGTATTTAACGCAATTTTCTTATTCTCTCCTGCACTCTTTTGCTCCGCCATCTGAAGCTCTTTCTTTACATCGTCACTGTAGTATAAAGGCTGTTTTGCAATCCAAACTGCATATTCAGCCTCGGTTACTACCGTAACTTTTGCTTGCATATTATAATGACCCGCACCGCAAATCTTCGCGCATAGCAGCACATAATCATAAGCAGGGTTATTACGTTTCTCTCTCATTTGCGCAGTTGTTAAGCGCGGGGTGAACTGGAAATATGTAGGCATACCCGGAACAGCGTTAATCTGTACCCTGAAATCTGGCAAATAGAAACTGTGAAGGATATCTTTCGAACCAATTGTAACCCGGACTGGTTTACCTACTGGTATTACAATCTCACCTACAAGTTTGTCATCCCAACTTTTCTGATCTTTGAAATCTATACCCAAACCATTGGTAGGGGTAGTCAGCTTGAAATTACGTTTCCCTATTGAATTGTCTTCTCCTGAATAGCGCAAGTTCCATTTGAATTGCTCACCTATCACTTCAATGTTCATTGCCTTTTTCTGATCTTCTTCAGAAACATTGGTGATGCTTCGCCATGTGAAAAATCCAAGAAGCACAAGTACGGTTAAAGCGATTGCCGGAACGATTGTCCAGATGCGCTCAAGTGCGTTGTTATGTGGGTAGAAGTATGCTTTTCTTTCTTTTGATCCGCGATATTGATATGAAAAACCAAATAAAGCAATGTGAGTAAGAATGAAAACGATTGTCGTAATGATAAGGGTGATATTGAACATGAAGTCAATATCCATACCGTGCTCTGACGCCGATTCGTGCATACTCATGGGGCCCTGTACTGAATATGACCAGTATACACCGTACAAACCAGCCAATAAGAACACAATGAACAAGCCACCCTGGAACTTCCTTGAATCAAATTTTGCTCCTTTACGTCCCTGAATATCCCTGCTCACTTCGTACACTTCCATAACTTTCCCAACTACGGCAATGAACACGCAGAAGAGAATAAACAATAGAAGATAATACGCTCCAGTTTTATAAGCAGCAGAATGATCAACTTCTGTAGATCCCGGCTGCATATTCTTGTATCTGGCTGCTGTATCTACGGCAGTGCTGATAAGCGGTGCCGATGACGGTGAAACCTGAGTAGCTGACACCGCAGCAGTATCTGCTACCGTCGATATTGAACTAACTGCAGTATCCTGAACCTGTGCTGAAACCGTATAACTAGATACTGTAAGAGCGCAAGCAACTAATACAGATGCAGCAATCCTGATATTAAAAATTTCTCTTAACCTCATTTTATTCGTACTATTTACCTTTTGGACCTCTTGTTTAAATTTGGTGATGCAAGCTTTCTTCAAGGAAAGGGTGATTGGTTGGAACCATTGACCTCTTGCTTAATTGATTCAGCGTTAGGAATGCAAATAATCCTGCAAATCCAATTGCAATACCTATTTCGATAATACCGAAACCTCGGTGTGCTTCAACAGTTCCAGGCATGATCATCATATAATAATCCAGCCAGTGACCGCAAAGAAGCATGATACAAACAAACATTAAGGTGTTTGTCTGACGTTTAGAACCACGGGCCATCAATATCAGTATCGGTGCGACGAAGTTTATCACGATGTTTACCCAAAACCAAGGAAGGTATTCAGGCTCCCATCTTTTGTAGAAGTAAACTGTTTCCTCCGGCATGTTGGCGTAGTAGATAAGTAGGAACTGCGCAAACCATACATATGTCCAGAAGATAGAGAATGCGAAGATGAACTTACCTAAATCATGAAGGTGATTCTCATTAATCCATGATAAATAACCACCTTTTTTAAGAAGGATAACGATTAAAGTAATAACACATAATCCACTAACCCACATCGCTGCAAAGTTATACCATCCGAACATGGTAGAAAACCAGTGCGCTTCAAGCGACATAATCGTGTCAAATGCCCAGATTGGTGTTGTAAATCCGAAGATGATGAGGAATACAGCTGACCATTTTATGCTTTTATCGTAGAAAACTAAACCCCCTTGTTCTGCTTCACGCTGTGCATACTTAGCAAACAGATAGGCAAAGAAACTATAAGCTCCTAAAAATATTGCCAAACGAGCAAGGAAGAATGGCACATTAAGATAAACGGCTTTACCCGCAATGATTTTATCATAATTAGCGCTGGATGGGTCTGTTAAACCATCGCCATTCCAATGGTGATATAAGTTGTGAGTCATCAGGCCTGCAGCACAAACTACAAACAAAATAACGGATGCAATCGGAAGTACCCTTGACATTGCCTGAGGAATTCGTAGCAATCCTGTTGCCCAGCCCGCCTGCGCTACATATTGCAGAGCGATAAAAAATAGACCTGTGGCGCAAACGCATGTGAAATAATATGCCATCAGCAGTAAGTTTGCGTATGTACGCTCAGCATGGTCAGTCAGAAAGCCAAAGGCAATTGACAGAACACCTACCACTATTGCTATAAGGCTCCAGGTTTTTAATTTGCCTGAAAAAACAAATTGTTCAGAAAAATTATGAGTATGAGTATGATTATGATTTCCCATCTGGTTTTAGCAATTGACTATTGTAATTTTTGTAATTCGTGAACGTACATAACAATTTTCCACCGTTGCTCCGGAGTTAACTGATATTTGTGCGGACCCATAAGGTTCAATCCATAAGTTATCGTATGGTATATTTTTCCGTCGGTAAGATCTTTCATAGATCCCCCTCTTGAAGAATTACCAGTTGAATATGACGGTGGTGCCGGGAACTTTTCCATCTTCACAATAGAACCATCTCCTTTACCTTCATTACCGTGGCAGTGCGAGCACATATTCAGGTAAAGCGTTTTCCCCTGCTCAAGAGTCGGTACAGTTACTGGAAGCGGGTTAGACAAACCTGCGCTAGCTGCCTGATACCCCTCAGGAGTATTTGGATAATTTTCATTTTTGTCAAATCCTACTGGTGAGGTTCCAGCGGGCGGAGTTTGAGCTGTCTTCCCGTCCTTGAAGTTCTTATTAGGCTGATCCGGGTTATAAGCGATCGGATCATACATATTACGGGCATACTCGATACCTGTGCTTCTATTATTTGAACAAGAAGTTATAACTGAAGCAGTTGCAACAGTTAAAAAAGCGGTACAAATTATCAGGACCTTATTCATAACTAACATATTTCCTTTCGTTGTGCTTAATTTCAACAGCACCAGCTTCTTTTAAAATGTTGTCAATTTTATCGTGATACGGGTTTTCCTTCGCATCAATCGCCACTACAAAACGGTCGTTAGTTGCGCGAAGATCCATAACTCTTGGAGCACGTCCGGGAGCCAGGTGATTAACAAAGAAATAAGTTCCCACCATACCGAACGAACAGAATAGAACTGTTAACTCAAACATGATTGGCACAAAATCCGGGAAAGCAAAGTGAGGCTTACCACCGATGTTCATAGGCCAGTCGTAAACCAGCATATAATAGATCATCGAGATAGCTGTGATCGTTCCTGTCAGTCCAAAGCAGAATGCTACCTTTCCTAAACGTGAACGTTTGATCCCTAATTTATCTTCAATACCATGTATAGGCATCGGGGTGAATACATCGTAAATTTTAACGTTGCCTTCCTGTAACTTATCGATCCCATGCATTAGGTCATCCGGATCTGCAAAATGCCCTAAAATATATTTTATGTTACTCATCTTTATGCTTTTTCGTATTCCGCAACTCGGGGTGAAACACTATCGTATTTTTCAAGAGATTCCTGGTAGTATGCTGCTTCTCCTGCATCAACTTTTCCTTCGCGGATCAGCTTTTGTTTAGCCTGGTCACTTGAGCTCTTCAGCAACAATTTAACCTCAGCCATTGCAATTGCTGGTAATACTCTCAGGAACAACAAAAATAATGTAAAGAACAATCCGATTGATCCGATGAATACACACACGTCAACCCAGCTTGGGTAAAACATAACCCAGCTTGATGGCAGGTAATCACGGTGCAGAGAGGTTACGATAATTACGAAACGCTCGAACCACATACCGATATTCACAATGATTGAAAGGATCCATGACCAGGCAATGCTTGTACGGATCTTCTTGATCCAGAATATCTGTGGTGTAAACACGTTACAGGTCATCATACTCCAGTATGCCCACCAGTACGGACCGCTTACACGGTTAAGGAATGCGTATTGCTCGTATTCAGCGCCTGAATACCAAGCAATGAATAGCTCAGTTAAGTATGCCACACCAACGATTGAACCAGTAAGAATGATAATCTTATTCATCGATTCAATATGGAACATAGTGATGTAGTTTTCAAAGTTCATCACCTTACGTGCAACAAGCAATAAGGTTTGTACCATCGCAAATCCAGAGAAGATCGCACCAGCCACGAAGTATGGAGGAAAGATCGTTGTGTGCCATCCCGGAACCAGTGATGTTGCAAAGTCCATGGATACAATGGTGTGTACGGAAAGTACAAGTGGTGTTGATACACCTGCAAGGATCAATGAAACAAGCTCAAAACGCTGCCAGGTTTTAACCGATCCATTCCAGCCGAAAGAAAGGATAGAGTAGATACGACGGCGTAAGCCAGTAGCACGGTCACGGATAGTAGCGATATCAGGAAGTAAGCCTGTATACCAGAATACTAATGAAACCGAGAAGTAAGTGGAGATCGCGAATACGTCCCATACCAGCGGAGAGTTAAAGTTCACCCATAGCGAACCGAACTGATTCGGTAATGGTAATGCCCAGTAAAACATCCATGGGCGGCCCATGTGCGATATAATGTAAGTGGCGGCACAAATAACGGCGAAGATTGTCATCGCCTCTGCTGAACGGTTAATGGAGTTACGCCAGTTCTGACGGAATAGCAAGAGTACGGCAGAAATAAGTGTTCCCGCGTGACCAATACCTACCCACCAAACGAAACCGGTGATATCCCATGCCCAGCCTACAGTTTTATTTAATCCCCATTCGCCGATACCGAACCAGAATGTCCAGCTTACTGCGAATACCCAAAGGCCAGCGCCCAGTGCCGAAACGATGAATCCGATCCACCATGCTTTGTTAGGCTTATTTTCTACCGGAACCAATATATCTTCAGTAACCTTGGAGTAGGTGATATTTTCACCGGTTACTAAGGGTTCTCTAAGTATAGACTCGTGATGAGATGACATATCTTTATTGAATTTCTTGTATTAAACCTCTGCAGTATTTCTAACTTTTGTTTGATATCCAACACCTGGCTTGGTATTGATCTCCTCAAGTACATAATAAGTACGCTCGCTCTTCAGTGCTTTCGCAACCTCTGAGTTAGGATCATTACCATCACCAAAAATGATCGCATTCGTAGGACAAGTTTGCTGACAAGCCACCTTGATATCGCCATCCTTCAATGTGCGTTTATCTAATTTAGCCTGAAGTTTACCAGCCTGGATACGCTGAACACACATTGAACATTTCTCCATCACACCACGTGAACGTGTACTTACGTCAGGGTTTAACACAAGCTGTGTAAACTCATTGTTCATGTAGTTGTCGAAACGTGAGTCATTCCAGTAGTTAAACCAGTTGAAACGACGTACTTTATACGGACAGTTATTCGCGCAGTATCTTGTTCCGATACAGCGGTTGTAAGCCATCTGGTTCAAACCTTCTGATGAGTGAACGGTAGCAAGTACCGGACAAACAGTCTCACAAGGAGCATGATCGCAATGCTGACACAGCATTGGTTGGTGGATCACTGAAACGTTGTCCATGGTTTCCATGTCTTCCATTTCGTCTTCCTTCGTTACTTTACTGCCATTATCATTAACAGTGTAGTAACGGTCGATACGCAGCCAGTGCATTTCACGACGCTTTCTAACCTCATCGCGTCCTACAACAGGGATGTTATTCTCTGCATTACAAGCTACAATACAAGCTCCGCAACCCGTACATGCATTTAAATCGATCGCCATTACCCAATTGTGGCCTGGCATCTCATATTCGTTCCAAAGATCAACATGGTTAACATGACCGTGGCCAGTACCGTGGTTTGGATCTTTTAAGTAATCTTTTAAAGTTGTTTCGCGGACGATATTTCTTCCCTCAATCGAGTGGTGAGTCTGCGTTTGAGCAAGCTCATATATTCCGCCAGCTTTGCTGATAGTTGCAGCAGCATTTCCTTGCAAAGTACCGTTAACCAGTCTTAAGAAGGGATACGCATTTTTACCAACCTCAACTGCTGCTTTTCCTGCCATCGTACGTCCGTAGCCAACAGCTATTGAAACAGTACCTGAAGCCTGACCCGGCTGGATTAATACTGGTAAAGTAACTTCGTATTTATCAGTCTTGACAGTAACCATGTCATTCTCGCCAATGCCTAATTTCTCAGCATATTTAGGTCCGATAGCAGCATAGTTATCCCAGGTTACTTTAGAAACCGCATCTGGCAACTCTTGCAACCAAGGGTTATTCGCCAGTTTACCATTTCCAATACCAGTACTTTCATAAATATGTAGCTCAACAGCATTGTCGCCGCCTTTTGCTAGTGCATTGCTCTCAGCAACGATCGCAGATACTGCTGCAGCTACATTACCCGCTGATGAATAAGCACCTCCACCTTTAGCAGTCATTGTTACAGATCCTTTTTGAAGAAGATCTTTCCAGCCAGTTGCACCCTGAGTTAAACCAGCCTTGCTCCAGTTATTCTGGATGTACTGGTAGTAATCCTGAACTGCGTTATCAGACCAGATCAAAAGACCTTGTTCTGCATTACGTGTATTGTAAACAGGATTGATGGTTGGTTGTGCAATAGTATAATAACCTTCTACCGGATTCGAGTCGCCCCATGATTCCAGGTAGTGGTGGTTAGGAGCAATAACCTGGCAAAGTGAAGCGGTTTCGTCTTTGCGATCAGCAAACGATACGCGAAGTGCCACTTTTGCAAGTGCATCAGTGAATGCCTTCGGATCAGCATACTCGTAAGCCGGGTTACTATTAAGGAAGAACACCGCACCAACTGAACCGCTGTTCATCTCGCTTACCAAAGTCACGAAATCTGCATCGTTACCTGTGTACTGGTAAGATGGATTGTCAAGATCGACAGTGGTGCCATAATTCCCAAGAAGAGAGTTTATAGCATTAACAACCGTTTGGGTTGCGATATCATTAGATCCTGATACTACAAGGCTTCTTCCTTTGGCCGCTGCCAGTTCCTTGGCAGCAAGCATAACTCCTGTTTCAGCTTTTTGGTTAGGTAATTTCTTACCGCCTGAAACAGCTCCGCCAAGGGCAGCATATAAATTTAGTAATGCAATACCTTCTTCAGATGGCTTCAACGGAATACGTGCATCAGCATTTGTTCCGGTTAAGCTCATGCCGGTCTCAAACTGAATGTGACGAGACATCTTGCCGCCTTTCAGAGCAGCAGCATTTCTTTTAGAAGCGTATTGTGTATTGAATTCAATTGGCGAGATCCAGCTTCCAAGGAAATCGGCACCGAAGCTGACGATTACATCCGCGTTGTCGAAACGGTATCTCGGAAGTACCGCTTTACCAAAGCTTGCTTCGTTAGCCTTAATTATACCTGTGTATGAAACTGCATCAACCTGTACATGCTTGGCTGATGGGTATTTTGCAATGAAATCAGCAATAACAGCTTTAGTAGAAGGACTGTTGACAGTAGAAGAAACGATACGGATGCTCTTACCACCTGTTTTAGACAATTCAGTTTTTACAAACTGGTCGATCTTTTCCCATGAAGTATCTGCATCATTAAGAACTGGTCCTTTTAGTTTTGATACATCATATAAGTCAAGCACAGATGCCTGTCCTTTTGCATCTAAAGCTCCTTTGCTCAGGATACAATTAGGATTACCTTCAATCTTGATCGGACGGCCTTCACGGGTTTTAACCAGAATGCTGTGACCGTTAAAAGTTGAGGTGTAATAATTTGGAATACCTGGTACGATCTCTTCCGGCTTAACTAAGTAAGGAATTGATTTATGAACAGGAGTTTTCTGACAAGCAGCCAGGGTTACTGCACCTAAACCAAATCCCAGCGCCTTTAAGAAGTCGCGTCGTGGAGTTACGGTACTTAAGCCAGCTTCATTCAGAACCTCTTCCATAGGAAGCGACTCAGCGAATTCGTTTTTGTTTTTCTCAACGAAGTCTTTAGTATTCTGCAGCTCTTCTAAACCTTTCCAGTATTTCTTATTGCTTTCCATTTAAGCTATATAACTGTATACGTATGTTTTCTTTAAAATTCTATTCTTAGTAGTGGCACTTGCTACACTCTAAACCACCTAATACTGCCGCTGTAACCTTCTCACCTTTTTTCAACTTGTCGTGAGCAGCAATTAATCTATCGTAGTATGGATTATCTTTATGGTTCACCTCAGTTTCTTTGTGGCAGTTAACGCACCATTTCATTGTAAGCGGCGAGTACTGGTAAACCTCTTCCATAGTCTGGATCGGTCCGTGACATTTCTGGCACTCAATGCCGGCTACTGAAACGTGTTGTGAGTGATTGAAGTAAGCAAGATCAGGCAGGTTATGGATACGGATCCATTCAACCGGCTTTGTATTATTACCGTATTGCTTGGTCGTTTCATTATAATCTAATGCATGGTAGATCTTCTGAATCTCCGGAGAAGTCTTTCCATCGTATTTGTCTGATGCCGTTACGTAGTTATGGCAGTTCATACAAACATTTAATGATGGTATTGACGCATTCTTAGAAGTAAATGCACCGGTATGGCAGTACTGACAATCTATCTTATTAACACCTGCGTGAAGCTGGTGAGAGAACTTAATTGGCTGCACTGGCTGGTATCCTGTGTGAACACCTGTTTCCCACATGCCCATCCATCCTGCTGATCCAAGGAAAATAACAAGGAGCAGCACTACAAATAAGATGAATTTCTTGTTCTTGGTAAGCCTTTTCAGACCAGCTAATCTATCACCAGGGACAACTTCATCGTCTTCTACAAGCACACCTTGTTTCTGAAGCATCACGCGTTCCAAAGTACGGATCACACGGTTCAGAACTACGATAACGATGAAAGCAATGATAATCACAGCGATCAGTCCGAAGATCATAAAGTTACTGATCTCGCCAGAACCGCCTTCTGCAGAGGCACCGCCAGCAGCCTTTGGATCAGCAGCAGGTTTAGTCTCTTCGGCTTTTACGTAAGCAAGAATGTTTTTGACATCATCATCCGACAATTCAGGGAAAGCCGACATCGCAGCAGGTGAAAATGCTTCAACTTCTTTTGCTACAGGATCTCCTGAAGCAATTAAAGCAGGTGCGTTCTTGATCCACTTAAGCAACCATGCTTCTTCGCGGCGTTCAGTTACTCCCTTTAGATCAGGACCAACTACAACTTTTCCAACTGCGTGACAAGCCGTACACTTTTGCTTGAATATCGCTCCACCGGCAGCCACATCCTGTGCACTTGCTGAAGATACAGCAGCTACAGCCAGAAAAGAAACCAGTATCAGAGACTTCGTAACACTTCTAAAAAACAATGAGATGCTTCTCATATTGAGTATTTAATGCTAAAAAATTGAAATGTATGATAGAAAATACGCCTGGTATTAGGGAGGCACTTATTTTCGATGACAAAAGTAGGTTTTATTCACTTAACCATGACATTAACGTGACTAATATTACTAATTTATAATCGTTCTAAATTGATGTTAAATTAGTTATCTATCAATTAGTTATGACAGAAACCTTCGTTTACAAGTAGCTAGCTTAGGAAAAATAGTTGCTTGTATAAAAACAAATTACTACTGCTTTAAAACCCACGCGAAAATTAATGGCGCCACAATAGTGGCATCAGATTCGACTATAAATTTTGGTGTATGAATATCCAGTTTTCCCCACGTAATCTTCTCATTAGGAACTGCACCAGAGTACGATCCGAAGGAAGTTGTTGAGTCTGAGATTTGGCAGAAATAGCTCCAGAAAGGAATGTTCTCCATCTCCATATCCTGGTAAAGCATAGGTACCACGCAAATTGGGAAATCTCCCGCAATACCGCCCCCTATCTGGAAAAAGCCCACACCTTTGCCACCTGAATTAGCAATATACCATTCGGCAAGCCAGCCCATATATTCAATTCCGCTTTTCATTGTTGAAGCCTGAAGCTCTCTCTTCATCACGTAAGAAGCGAAAATATTCCCCATCGTTGAATCTTCCCATCCGGGAACTACAATTGGCAGGTTCTTCTCCGCAGCTGCCAGCATCCACGAGTTCTTTGGGTCAATCTCATAGTATTGCTCCAGGTCGCCGCTCAACAGCATTTTATACATGAACTCATGCGGAAAATATCGCTCACCCGCGCTGTCGGCATCTTTCCAGATCTTGTGAATATGCTTTTGCAAACGCCTGAAAGCTTCTTCTTCAGGGATGCAGGTATCTGTTACGCGATTGTAATGGTTCTCTAACAGGTCCCATTCGTCCTGCGGACTAAGATCTCTATAGTTTGGAACACGCTTATAATGGGAGTGTGCCACCAGGTTCATAATATCCTCTTCCAGGTTAGCTCCCGTACAGGAAATAATGGCAACCTTATCCTGGCGGATCATCTCCGCAAGGGAAATACCCAGCTCAGCAGTACTCATAGCGCCGGCAAGAGTGATCATCATCTTACCACCTTCATCCAGGTGAGTTTCGTAACCCTTAGCCGCATCCATTAATGCAGCAGAATTGAAATGCAGGTAATTTGTTTCGATAAAACGGGAGATCGGTCCTCTTTCAGCAGCCATGATTATGATTTTTAGACCGCAAAATTAGGTTTCTTTAGGTTAGGAAACAAGGTAAGAAGTGCTGAAAACAACGCTTAGCAGTAAAACAGAAACCGCATTAACACTGATTTATAACATTAGACCGGCACTAAATGAGGCTTGCCACGAACCGATTCGCGCAGACGAATAAATTGAACGTGGTCTCGTAAAAAGGTCGTTTTGAGCCTCTCCGGAACCTTCAAAACCACCTTCACAGCCTCCTCATCCAACTTATACAGCTTGACCGGCACTTTCCATCCCAGCGAGTTTGTGATGATGGAGCGGTCAAAACGGATCTTCTTCTTTTTCACGCCAAGCGGTTCAGCGCTCATAAATTCCGCGATTGCAAGGTTCCATGCCGAGCGAAAACCCAACAGAGAGGCTTTAACTGAATAAATATCCTTCAAACCCGGTTCTTTAATCACCACTCTGGCAAACGCAATGGCTTCAGAAAAACGCTTTTGGGCATGTTTCTGCCGCTCACTGTAAATAACCTTGCTCCGGTCGGGGAAACTACTCACTACGGTCCTGCCCCCACACTGCCTGAACAGCAGCTGGCGATTCACGCTTCCGCGAAAGCCTGCAAAAAGAGGGGAAGTTTGTATAGCCAATGCACTGATTATTAACTACACAAGATAATAAATGGTTCTGAATTAACCAAATAATTTAGCCACTTTTTGACTGAAATTATGTGAAATAAGTGAATTGACAACACCCTCTATTCACTTAGCAAGTGCTTAGTACTGGCTAAGCCATGTCTATGCCCTCACCTTTTTACGTTCAATTGTGTTTTAAACGCAGTTTATTACTTAAACACTGTTAGATCAACTCTAAGAAGCTTGGGGGTTTCCAGCTTTCGCTGGAATGACAAGATGTTATAAGTCAATTGGGAGATTCCAGCCTCCGCTGGAATCTGAGTTTAATCACGATTTTTAGTTTTGTCGCTTGCCATGAAGTTTAAAAACATCAACTGCCTTTGAGCGGTATTTTATTGGATTCCAGCGGAGGCTGGAATCTCCCAATATTTCCCCACTGCTGATTGTCATTCCCGCGAAGGCGGGAACCTCCCAATAATAATCAGTATTCTCATAATAGTTATATTAAAGGGCGTTTCCCTGCTAATGCTACACAGCAACAAAATTTCCTATCTTCATACATTCAAACCTAACCTGTTATGAAAATGAAACTCTACCCCCTTGCCCTTGCGGCCATCGCATTACTTGGCGCCTGCAATCAGGACACAAAAAATACTTCCGCCGTTGATGAAGACGGCCTGGCTGCATTCAGCGCAGATAGCATGCGACTGCATGTTGCTCAGCTAGCAGATGATTCGCTCATGGGGCGCAAGCCATTTACCGAAGGCGAAACCAAGACTGTAGCGTACCTGCAAAAACAATTTAAACAGGCAGGCCTGGAGCCGGGAAATGGTGATAGTTATCTCCAGGAGGTTCCCATGGTAAATATTCAGACCAATGCCGACCCCTCCATGACTGTAAGCGCCCCTAAAGGCAATCTTTCTCTTAAAGGTTTTGACGATTATGTAATCTGGACAGATAAAATTGCTGATAAGGTTAGCCTGAATAATGATGAGGTTGTGTTCGCTGGCTACGGCGTGGTTGCACCGGAACATAACTGGAACGATTACGCGGGACTGGATGTGAAAGGAAAAGTTGTGCTCGTAATGGTAAATGATCCGGGTTTTGCTGCTAATGATTCAAGCTTGTTCAAAGGTAAAACAATGACCTATTACGGTCGCTGGACCTACAAATTCGAAGAAGCAGCACGCCAGGGTGCAAAAGGCTGCTTAATAGTCCACACCACCGAAGGCGCCAGCTACCCTTTCTCTGTAGTGCAAAATAACTGGAATGCATCCAAGCTCCGGCTTGATGATCGCGCTAAACCAAAGCCATATACCGATATTAATGGTTGGGTTTCTCTGCCAGCAGCAAAGCGCCTCGTTGCAGCAGCAGGCATGGATAGCACCAGTTTCTTCGCTATGGCTGATAAACCTGGCTTCAAAGCACTGCCACTGAACCTTAAACTTTCTACCAGCATGAAAGTGACTACCACCTTCAACAAATCATATAATGTTGTTGGGAAAATCACTGGCACAAAGCGTCCGGATGAGGTTATCGTTTATTCCTCGCACTGGGATCATTTGGGTATCGGCAAAGCGGACGAAACCGGAGATTCCATTTACAATGGCGCACTGGATAACGCGACAGGTACTGCAGGGTTGCTGGAATTGGCCCGTGCGTTTAAGAGCCTGAAAGTGCAACCGGAACGAACTATAATTATGCTGTCGGTTACTGCCGAAGAACAGGGACTTTGGGGATCGGCCTACTACGCCCAGAATCCAATCTACCCGGTAAATAAAACTGTGGCAAACATCAATATTGATGGCATCAATCCGAATGAAAGCACCCGGGATATCATAACCATTGGTAAAGGACAGTCTGAGTTGGAGGACTACCTGAAGGAAGCAGCGGAAAAGGCAGGCAGAGTGCTCGCCTATGAAAATCATCCTGAAGCCGGATACTACTACCGTTCTGATCACTTCAATTTCGCGAAGGTGGGTATTCCGGCACTATATACATCCAATGGAATGGAGGTTATAGGTAAAGAAGCAGGCTACGGGGCCAAGGCAGATTCGATCTACACCGAAAAACATTATCACCGACCTTCAGACGAATACGACCCGACTACATGGACCTTTGCCGGCGGTATAGATGATCTTAAATTGCTTTTCCTGGTAGGTAAACGCCTTGCTTTCGAAACAAAAATGCCTGTTTGGAAAGAGGGATCGGAGTTTAAAGCGATCAGAGAGGGCAAATGAGCTGAAAAGGGAGAGTGGAGAGTAGAGAATGAATTAAACGCTGCATTAAAATTAGTAGCGTCTTCTCTCTCCATTCTCAACCTTCCACTCTCAATTCTCAACTTTCTTCACATCACGTATTAAGTCCAATACCATCCTTGCCACTCTGTCTACAGCCTGTGCAATAATGTCCTCCGGCTTACCTCTATACACTTCCCTAAGCCCGAGGCTTTTTTCTTCCCAAATCATATGCATAAACATAGTGCCTACTGGCTTTTCTGGTGTTTCACTTCCGCCGGATGTGGTGAGTCCGGTGACAGCCACATACACATCAGCTTTTATTAGTTTCTTTAGCCTTCTGCTTAATTGTTCGGTAACCTCGGCCGACTCAGGAGTATATTTCTTGATAATTCCAGGCGGAATATGCAGAATATGTTCTTTTAACACTGCATCATAACAGACAATCCCGCCTTTTAACACCTGACCTGATTGGGGTGCCATCGCGAACGCGGCACAAAGACTGCCGGCAGTCGCGCTCTCAGCAAAGGTTATGGTAAGATTATTTGCAGCAAGTGCTTTGCAACTTTCAAGGACTAGTGTAGATGGCATAGATATATTTTCCTGTATAACTTTTGTCTGGATAATAAGTTTGTGGGCCTATAGGAAATTGAACCATTTGTCTTTAATTCTTATAGCGGCTCATCTGCTTGTGATATCATCTTCAACTGTGAACTTAATCCTATATTTGCCGCTCATGAAAAACTCTTATCTGCTTCCTGGACTAATTGCAGTGCTCTTTATATGCAATCTGGCTCCCGCTTCAGCACAAAAGAAACTAATCAAGAAGCTCTTTTCCAATGAAGCTGATACCACCCGATCCAGCAGCTTTCTCGCCCTTCCCGTGCTCGGATATTCACAGGAAACCGGTGTTGAATTCGGTGCAGTAAGCCTTTACTCATTCTATACCGATCGCAAAGATACACTGACTCGTGCATCTCGCTTAACAGGTGTCGCTACCTTCACCACCAAAAGCCAGAGTAATTTTCAGCTTAAAAGCGATATTTGGGCGCCAGGTAATACATACCATTATACTTCGGAGTTCAGATACAAGAACTTTCCGTTCAACTTCTATGGAGTCGGCAACAAAACCTTTAAGGCAAATGAAGACCGCATCACTCAAAAGTTGTTCAGACTCAACGCCGGAGCAGAAAAGAAATTCGGAAAGATAACCTACACTGGCCTAAATGTTAATTATGACAGATATCGCTTTACAGACAAAGCTGAAGTTGGGGTATTTACCACAGATCCTTTCCTGGTAGACCGTGATGGTGGTCAGGTGCTCTTCCTGGGCATCAGCCAGATCTTCGATAATCGAAACTCCAATACATACACAACCAAAGGGACGTACCTGAAATTAAACTATTCATATGCCCCTAAGCTGTTTGATGATACTGATTTTGACGGTGGAATGTTCAAAGCCGATCTTCGTACATTTAAGAGCCTGAGTAAAAAAGCCGTCCTGGGAATCAATGGTATTTTTCAAACCATTGGTGATGGAAACACACCTTTCTACCTCCTGCCTCAGTTAGGAAACGATGAGATGTTGCGAGGGTATTACACCGGCCGCTTTCGCGATGAAAATCTGTTGGCCCTGCAGGCAGAACTTCGTTTAAGATTAAATCCGAAAATTGGCTTTGTAGGCTTCGCCGGTACAGGTACTGTATACGGCCATAACAGTTTCAGAGTTGCTGATCTTAAACCAAGCGTTGGCGCAGGGTTTCGCTATTTCTTTGATGTTGAGAAAGGGTTGAGTATCCGCATGGACTACGCATACGGTGAAAAGAGACCAGGAGAAGAACGGCAGAAGGGCTTTTATTTAAGTTTAGGCGAATCCTTTTAATCTTCCACTGGTAAATTTACTATTTTGCATACCATTAAGCTTTGCATTATAGAATCTACTGAAGTGAAAAGATTAAAACAACTCATACTCCTCGCGTCAATCCCGCTTATTATCTCCTGTTCTCAGGATAAAGAAGACAGTGCAAGCTCGCTAAATACAATCGCACAGGACTATGTCAGGCTGGGTTTATTCATTGGTCAATATGATACTGACTTTGTTGATGCCTATTATGGCCCCGACTCATTAAAACCAAAGACTAAACCCGAGCTATTTCCTAAAGACAGCGTGCTTAGCGCTATTGCGGGCATGCGGAAACAACTGGATCAGCTGATTGCCAGGGGCAATGATTCTACTTCCGTTCGGGCCAAATGGATGTCGGGTCAGTTAACAGCATTTACCCGGAGAGTGAAGATCTTTACAGGAGAATACGGAACTTTCGATGAAGAATCTACCGACCTGTTTGGTGTAAAGGCGCCTGAATATCCTGCTTCTCATTACGAAGCTCTGATTGATTCCCTGGATAAGACACTCCCAGGATCAGGCAGTGTTCAGGATCGATTTCAGGCACTGGCTAATCGCTTCATTATCCCTAAAGCTAAACTGGATACAGTGTTTAAAACCACGATAGCTGAGGCAAGAGCGCGAACTCTGGCGCACTATAAATTACCAGCGGAAGAAAAGTTTAGCCTGGAATATGTAACCAATAAATCATGGAGTGGCTATAACTGGTACAAGGGCAATTACACGAGTGAGATCCAGATCAATACTGACATTCAAATATTTATTGAGCGTGCTATTGATGTAGGCAGTCACGAAAGCTATCCGGGTCATCATGTGTATAATATGCTGCTGGAAAAAAATCTTTATCGTGACAAAGGTTGGGTTGAAATATCACTCTATCCCCTGTTCAGCCCACAGTCGTTTATTGCTGAGGGCAGTGCAAATTATGGTATTGAGCTGGCGTTCCCTGGTCAGGATAAGGTACGCTTCTCGAAAGAAGTCATTCTACCATTGGCAGGACTTGATACTGCTGGCATTGGCTTATACTTCAAAGCATTGTCCATCCGCGGCAAGCTCAATTATGCCCGTAATGAAGCTGGCCGTGGTATTGTAAATGCTACCATGAATGATGAACAGGCTCTGGATTGGCTTAAGAAATACTGTCTTTATAATGAAGAGACTGCCTTGAAGTCCATCAGCTTTATTAAGAAATACCGCAGCTACGTAATCAATTATAATTACGGACAGGACGTGGTTAAAAGTTACATAGAGAAGGGGGCAGCCAATGGACATTGGGATGTATTCTCTAATCTGCTGAGTAACCCTGTAAGCCCGCGCGACCTCATAAAATAACCCTTCAAGCAATCCATAAATCAACTAATGAAACGATTACTATTACTCCTACTGCTGCCACTATGTGTTTCGGCGCAGAGCACTGATTACTCAACCAAGTTCGGAACAATTGATGCCTACGCTAACGGCCTGCTTAAACAATGGAACATCCCGGGCATGGGAATATCAATTGTGCATAAAGGCAAACTGATTTACAGTAAGGGGTATGGCCTGCGTGATATAGAAAAGAACCTTCCAGCCACAGAAACCACGCTATTTCCAATTGCATCTAATACTAAATTGTTTACGGCTGTTATCGCATCCCAACTGGCAGTTGAAGGAAAGTTAAACTTAGATAAACCCGTTCGCACGTATGTTCCGGCAATGACCTTCTACAATGAGGAACTAACTGCAAAAGTAACCTTACGGGATATGCTTAGTCATCGCACCGGACTGCCAACCTATGATGGAATTTGGGTAAATGCCCCTTTCCCCAGAACGGAAGCGCTGAGCAAGATTGCTTATATGAAGCCATCGCTGGGATTCCGTGAAGGTTATATCTATAATAACATGATGTTTATGGCATCAGGTTTAGTGATAGAAAGTGTAACCGGTAAATCGTGGGAAGAGAATGTCCGTGAACGGATCTTTAAACCCCTTGCGATGAATTCCAGCGGATTTGCTGGCGTAGGCCAGAAGCCGGCAGAGCACTCGAAGTCATACTTCGATAATGAACAGGGTAAATTGGTTCCGCGTACATTCAGTTCACAATCCGAAACCCTCGGCCCCGCAGGCACTATATATTCCAACATGAAAGATATGGGAAACTGGATGATCGCACTCGTTAATGGCGGTAAGTTTAATGGCAAACAAGCCATTCCTGCACGTGCAATCGCAGAAACGGCTATTCCGCAAAACCTTTCAGATAAGCGCGGACGATATGATGAACTGTCTAACTCTATTTATGCGCTCGGGCGAATTGTTCAAACTTACAAGGGAACAAAGATCATTGGACACACGGGCTCAATTGATGGGTTCTACTCCAACCTCACCTATCTGCCATTGGATAGCCTTGCCATCTTTACAGTACATAACTCCACTGCCGCAGGTTCCCTCCGTTCTGTCATGAACCTCCCTGTTATAGATATCTTGCTTGGACGCGATGTTACAGACTGGAGCGGCCGCTACAGAAAAGACTACCTGGATGGGGAAGCTAGAAGCAGACGCCAGATTGATTCTTTAAACGCGTCACGCGTAATGAATACTGCTCCATCGCACCAGATGGCCGCTTATATAGGAACTTTTAACCATCCGGTTTATGGTGATATTCAGATTACAGCTGAAAACAACGGGTTAAGACTTATGTATCGCAGCCTCAATGCGCCGCTAAATCACTGGCATTATGATCAGTTTACAACTATTGATGACGCTGTGGGCTATCCAGACATGCGGGTAAGCTTCCTTACAAACGACAAAGGGAATATCGATAAAATCAGTACCAGGCCGTTTGGGGATCCGGTGACGGAGTTTGTGAGGGTTAAGTGATGATTGAGTGGAGACCCGATAGCTATCGGGTGGAGAGTTGACCCTGAAAGGGTCAGATATTTATAGAACTTTTACATTTCCCGAACGACCCCGAAGGTGGTCGCATATGATTAGAATACATTGTTGAATTAGAAACATGAAAAGAACATTCCTATCCCTGTTATTTATTGCAGCGCTTCTAAGTACTGCCTTAGCTCAAACAATCACTACATCCACCCCTGAAGCAGCGGGATTTTCCTCTGAACGCCTTAAGCGCATTGACGTGGCGATGAACGATTGGGTAAATAAAGGTTATCTGAATGGAGCATCAGCATTGATCATCAGGAACGGCAAAGTAGCTTATTATAAAGCTGCCGGCTACGATGATCTGGATACGAAAGCTCCGCTGCCAAAGGATGGCATCTTCAGAATTGCATCTCAAAGCAAAGCGATAACCAGCGTTGCTATAATGATCCTGTTCGAAGAAGGCAAATTATTGCTCAGTGATCCTGTTTCTCTTTACATCCCATCCTTCAAAGGACAGTCGGTACTTGCCCAGCTAAATGCTGCCGATACGACTTACACCACCGTTCCTGCCAGGCGGGAGATAACTATCAAAGATCTCCTTACACACACGTCCGGTGTAGGCTATGCTCAAATCGGCTCACGCGAAGCCAATATGATTTATGGTAAATCGAAACTGACCGCGGGTATTGGTGTGAGCCATGAAAGTTTGCAGACTGCCATGAGCCGCCTGGGAACCCTTCCTCTTATGCACCAGCCGGGAGAACGCTGGACGTACGGCCTTAACAATGATGTCCTTGGCGCTATTGTGGAGGTTATTTCGGGGATGAGCCTGGATGATTTCTTCAGAACCCGCATCTTCGAGCCGCTGGGAATGAAAGACACATACTTTAACGTTCCGCAGGCTAAAGCGAGTCGCCTGGTTAACCTCTATACAGAAAAACCTGATGGCACTCTGGCTAAAGCACAGGCAAACATGCTCAATAATGGTCCGGTCACCGCTGCTTATCCTTTAGTCAAAACCTCTTACTTTTCCGGTGGTGCAGGCTTAAGCTCCTCAATTTATGATTATGCAATCTTTCTCCAGATGCTTTTGAACAATGGGGAGTACAATGGAAAACGTATCCTTTCAAGGAACTCCGTTAGAATGATGACCACCAACCAGGTCGGGGAAATTCCAATTTCTAATGAGGATAAGTTTGGATTGGGTTTCCAGATTGTGACTGATAAAAGCAGTGGCCGAACACCAGCACAGGCAGGTACGTTTGGCTGGGGTGGTGCTTTCGGAACATCCTATTGGGTCGACCCTAAAGAGAAAATGGTTCTCCTGATCTATCGTCAGATGCAGGCCCGCACTCATAACGAGGTGATCGAGAAATTCCGTGCGATGGCATATGGAGCATTGAGCGAGTGAGAAATGAGCATTGAGAAATGAGAAATGAGCTTGTTTGTGCTCTATTGGGAGGGTATATTGTTACTTCAACATTTCATCCAAAATTATATATTTGGTTTCAATATGCTAAAAGCCCAATGCCCATTGCCCACAGCCCATTGCCCACAGCACACAGCACACAGCAAACTTAATTACAATGAAGAAACTTTTACTATCTATTGCCCTGTTAACTACTACTATAGTCGCTGCTGCTCAAACCGCACAAACCATAGCAGACATTATTATTAAGAATGGAAAAATTCTGGATGGCACAGGCAATTCCTGGTTTTATGGAGATGTGGCTATCAAAGACGGCAAGATCTATAAAGTCGGTTACCTAGGAGATCTGCGGGCCTCGAAAGTGATTGATGGAAAAGGCCTCGTTGTTGCACCTGGATTTATCGATGTCCATGGTCATATAGAAAATGGTGTTGTCCGGACTCCAACAGCTGATAATTATATTCTTGATGGTGTAACTACGGTTATTACGGGTAATTGTGGGGGTTCTGAAGAGGATATTCGCGGATACTTGCGACTGGTAGACAGCATCCGTCCGTCAATTAATATTGCCTCACTTATCGGCCATAATACTGTCCGCGCTCAGGTATTGCAGCGTGCAAACCGTGCTCCAAGCGCAGAGGAGCAAAAGCAAATGGATGAACTCGTAGCTAAAGCTATGCGTGATGGTGCGGTTGGACTTTCAACCGGGCTCATCTACATACCCGGCACATTCGCTAAAACTGAAGAAGTAGTAAGTCTGGCAAAGGCTGCCGCAAAATACCATGGTGTTTATGCATCGCACATTCGTGACGAGGAAAATAATGTTGTGGATGCAATTAACGAAGCTATAAACATCGGAAAGGAAGCCAATATTCCTGTACAGATCTCGCACTTTAAAGTTGGCGGCAGGTCGAACTGGGGCAGGTCAAATGTTACCGTGGGACTGATTGAAAAGGCTCGCAGCGATGGCTGGGAAGTAACTATTGACCAGTATCCATATACCGCCAGCAGTACTAATCTGGGAATCCGCCTACCGGACTGGACTTTCCAGGGAGGGAACGATTCGATGAAGATCCGGCTGACTGATCCTGAAACTCGTTCGAAAATAAAAAAGGAGATGCTTCAGCAGCTAAAAGATTATGCGTTTCCGAATTATTCATACGCAGTAGTTGCTAGCTATGCCCCTGATAGTACCTATAACGGAAAGAATATTTCTGAGATAAATAAGCTATTGGGCAAAAAGTCAAATGCATCAAATGAGGCGGAAACTATAATGGATATGGTGCTTGCCGGTGGTGCACAGATGGTGTACAACAGCATGAATGAGAACGATGTGAAATACATCATGAAATATCCATTCAGCATGTTCGGCGCAGATGCCGGAATCAGGGTCTTCGGTCAGGGAATGCCGCATCCACGGGGTTATGGTACTAATGCCAGGGTTCTGGGAAAATATGTAAAAGATGAAAAGGTAATCTCTCTTGAGGAAGCTATTCGCCGGATGACATCGCTTCCGGCACAGAAGTTTGGTCTCAACGACCGTGGCTATTTGCTTCCGAACTACGCCGCCGATCTGGTTGTGTTTAGTGAAGCAGAAGTTCAGGACCTTTCAACGTTCCAGCAACCCCACGCATATTCAAAAGGCTTTAAATATGTGGTTGTTAATGGCGAGCTGGTAGTTGAAAATGAAAAGCACCTCGGCACGAAGAGCGGGAGGGCCTTATATGGACAGGCCTACGTCAAATAGTTGACGGTTGACGGTTGACGCTTGACAGTGGAAAGTTATTGTGGCAGCGTTTAGTTCACTGTCAACTGTCCACTGTCAACTGTCAACTCATTAAAATTTTATCTTAAAGTCCTCCTTCGCCTGCCCTTTCCTCACATACACCAATCCTATCCAGAAAAGGTCAATTGTGACCGTTACATCGGGGTGTGCTTTGATTTCGTTCCAGGCTTCTTTCATTCCTTTACTCCAGTAGATATCATCGAATATCATGATGGAGTTGTCGCTTAGCTTCGGCAAACACCATTTGAAATAGTTGAGAGTTGCCTCCTTTCGATGATTCCCGTCAATGAAGACAAAGTCGAGACTGGGAAACATGGCAATTACATCCGGCAAGATCTTGTCGAAGTTACCCACAAGAATTCCTGAATTCTTAATTCCCAGGGTAGCCAAATTTTCTTCAGCAACAGCAGCGGTCTCCGGACACCCTTCAATGCTGACAACCTGAGCATCCGGTACTGCAGTTGCAAGGTAAGCGGTGGTTAGGCCGAGACAAGTCCCTAGTTCAATAATATTACCGGGAGCCTGATCGGCTGCAAGCCGGTGAATTAGCTGAGCAAGTTTTGCGGGCTTCAGTGCGTTCTTAGCAAGAATCTTTACCTGCTTTTGCCGATTGTTGTTAATATGCGATCCTGCACCAAGGTCTGTTATATTGATAATACGCTCATCCCTAAGAAGTTCAGACCGCAAATCTTCAATCCGATCATAGCCAGATTTGGCATGAAAATCGTAAATAACTTTATCAACCAGCCGATATGCAAATGGTGAGTGGACCCCATGGCGGGTGTTTGACGTGAATCGATGTTTAAGGTAGTCGGCTGCTAACTGCAGATTTATCATAGAGCAAAGATAGTTACGGGAGGCGAGAAACGAGAAGCGAGCAGCGAGAAAGGGCAAAGAGATATGAAAAGGAGATGCGAGAAAAGGAATTGAGAAACATGGGGCTGACTGTGAGACTACCACTTTAATAACAGACTTCCGTTAATTAAGAAATACGTCTCGTAACTCGTTTCCCGTATCTCGCTTAATAACGTTTTAGTAAATTTGAATGCACAATGAACGAAAAGGAAATAGAATCATTAATTAAACTACTTGACGATCCCGACATGGAAATAGCAAGCCATGTAGAAGAAAAGTTATTATCATATGGCAATGACGTTATTCATCATCTCGAAAATGCCTGGGGTCAATCCCTCGATTCCATCTTACAGGAGCGAATAGAAAACCTGGTGCATAAGATCCAGTTCCAGAATGTGAAGAAAGAACTTGAACTATGGTACATAGGGGGCTCGTTTGATTTGCTACAGGGAATATTAATAATCAACAAATATCAATACCCGGATCTGGACGAACAAAAAGTGATCAATCAACTGGAAGATATCAAACGTGATATCTGGATGCAGATGATATATGATATGAGTGCGGTTGAAAAGGTTAAGCTGATAAATCACGTGCTGTATGGTGCTCATGGTTTCACCGGCAATACCACAAATCACCAGGACCCGCAAAACTCCTATATCAGTCAGGTGCTTGAAAGTAGGAAAGGAAATCAGATCTTACTGGCTGTGATCTATTCCATCATCGCACAAAAGCTGGATATTCCCATTTATGGCGTTAATCTTCCTCAACATTTTATCCTTGCTTATGTTGACGAAACCCCGGCAGAAAGCATCATGGTGTCAGGTGATCTTTTTGAAGACAGGATCCTGTTCTATATAAACGCCTTCAATAAAGGCTTCATATTTGGACGAAAGGATGTTGATGCGTTCTTAAAACAGCTTAACCTCAAACCAAATGAGCATTTCTATGAACCCTGCACGAATGTAGACATCATACAACGTGTCCTGCGCAACCTTATCAGTGCTTACGAAAAGTTGTCGGCATTAGATAAAGTAAAAGAGCTTGAGGAATTGCTGGCACTGTTTCCGGAACCGAGGTAAGTATGAAGAAGGAAGTATCAAGTATCAAGATGGAAGCGTACCTATGCGCCTAGCTCAAGCGGTTATAAGAATCAAGACATTCCATTCTTGCATATACCATGCGGTTACCACGACTGAGTCTTGATTCTTGATACCTGATACTTGATTCTCCTTTTAGAATTCCATCAAATACGACTTCAAAAACTCGTCTAAATCACCATCCAATACGGCCTGCGCATTAGACGTTTCATGATTAGTTCTTAAATCCTTTACCAGCTTATATGGATGAAGAACATAGTTGCGGATCTGTGATCCCCATTCTATCTTCTTCTTATTTCCTTCAATACTCGCCGAAGCCTCCCTGCGCTTGCGCATCTCAATTTCATAAAGCTGCGACTTCAAAAGGCGGATAGCGTTCTCTTTATTCTGTAACTGGGATCGTGATTCCTGATTTTTGATAATAATACCGGAGGGCTTATGATATAACCTGACGGCCGTTTCTACCTTATTTACGTTCTGTCCCCCAGCCCCGCCTGAACGGAATGTTTCAAATTCTATATCCGATGGATTAACATCAATCTCAATGGTGTCATCCACTAAAGGATAGACATACACGGAAGCAAACGACGTGTGGCGTTTAGCGTTTGAATCAAACGGAGAGATCCTTACAAGACGGTGAACACCATTTTCGCCTTTGAGATATCCGTATGCAAAGTTTCCTTCAAGCTGAATAGTTACAGTCTTTATACCTGCAACATCACCTTCCTGGTAGTCCTGTTCGGTTACTTTGAAGCCATGCTTTTCTCCCCACATCACATACATCCGCAATAGCATAGACGCCCAGTCGCAGCTTTCGGTACCACCGGCACCTGCAGTAATCTGCATAACCGCGTTCAACTGGTCTTCTTCAGAACTGAGCATGTTCTTAAACTCGAGCTCTTCTACTTTCTTTAAAGAAAGGTCATATTGCTCTTTAAGGTCAGCTTCCGTCGCATCTCCCGACTGGAAAAAGTCGAGCATGACGGCAGCATCTTCCACTGAAGCTTCCGCTTCCTGGAATTCATCAGTCCATTTCTTTTTGGTATTTATCGAATGAAGAGCCTTCTCGGCCTCTTTGGGGTCGTCCCAGAAATCGGGCCGGAGTGCTATGTCCTGCTCGTTCTTGAGATCATCTAACTTCTTGTCGATGTCAAAGATGCCTCCTCAGGGACGTTATCCTGTCCCTTAAATCCGTAATGTTTTCTTTGGTCATAATGCAAAAATATAAAATTTCGCATCTTTGAAGAGACTAAAATGCCTGCCTATGAAAACTTACATTCTGATTGTCGTTACCGCAGTTATTTTACAGTCGTGCAGCAGCCCCCAGCAAAAGGTTGAATTGACAGACACAACAACAATTGTCGATTCAAATACCCCAGCTGATTCTGTCGCTGTTGAAAAAACTAATAGCCCGATAGTGTTTAAAGGTTTGTATACTTTTGGCAACGAAGTACGAACCTTTCGTGATTGCAGTGGTAATAAAACTGTATACTGGGTTGTAGACAGCAGTGCAAATCTGCAGGCCCGATATGAGAAAACTAACCGCTTTCCTGCCTACCCATACGAAAGTGTGTACGCCGAAGTGAAGGGATACTTAACTGGCAAATCAACCATGGGCTACGCATCAGAATATGAGAATGTGCTTGTGGTGACCGACATAATCAAAGTAGAGCCGAAGAACTTCAAAACTGAATGTTATAATTATGAATTCATAGCTTTAGGGAATGAGCCATTCTGGTCAGTGGATATTATTCCTGATGAGAAACGCATCGTTTTCAAGAATGTAGGTCAGGAAAAAGCACTTGAATTCATCCACAAGCCAGCAACAGTCTCTGCAGGAGTTTACCGTTATGAAGCAACAAGTCCGGGCAACAAGAAAATCGTCGTTATCATCCGCAAAGAAAAGTGCAGCGATGGGATGTCAGACAGGGAATATAACTACTCTGCTGAAGTGATTATTGACGGAACTACATTTAAAGGTTGTGCAATAAAAAAGGGCGATCAATTTAATGATCAGTCCTGATTTTGCTGTAACATACTGGCTGGCGTAAGGAAGGTGTTTAACTTACAATATATAACTCAAAACCCGTCCGCTTTGATCTCCTTAGTAACCACCGGGCCGTATTTCTCTGCGATCTTCTTGATCTCTTCAGATTTTCCGATTACTACAAACTGAAGTTTATCTTTGGGGAAGTATTTATTAATTATCTCCCGTGACTTCGTTGCAGTCAGGCCATCCACGTTCTTTTCAAAGTTATTGATGAACGACTCATCAAAGCCATACCAGAACATTTGAGTTAATAAACCTGCGAGCTGACCTGCGGTTTCATATCTCGGTGGGAACTGGCCTTTCACATAGTTCTTCGCCGAAGCAAGAGTCTTATCATCAAAACCTTTTTTATGAAGACTATCAAGAACCTGGAGCGCTTTATCTATGGTAGCTTCTGTGGTTTTATTGGCAGTAAAGGTTGAAATTGCAAAAGTACCCGCGTTTTTTAAAGGAGTGAAGCGACTATTGGCTCCGTATGTTAAACCTGAATTGACACGAAGCTCGTCATTCAGCCAGGAAGTAAAACGCCCGCCGAATACAGTATTAACAACTTCTATGGCAACAAAGTCCGGATTATCCCTGCGAATTCCTAAACCTCCTATCAGAAAAGTAGTTTCGCGTGCATCATCCTTATTAACCAGCAGTATTCGTGCTGATGTTGGTGCCGGAACGTTCTGCGCTGCCAGGTTTTGCTGCCCTGAAGCATTAGACTTCCACCCACCAAACAATTTCTCCAGACGAGCCTTCATGTCTTTGGCATTGAAATCTCCCGCAACAGCAATTGCTGAGCCTTTAGGGGAGTAATTCGCGGCATAAAAAGCTTTCAGGTCATCGATACTGAATTTACCTACAGTAGCCTGACTTCCAGTTAGGGAATTACCGTACACATGATCGCCATAAATAAACTTATCCCAATACGAAGAGATTACATTTCTCGGGCTTTGCTTTGCCTGATCTAAATTGGTCAGCACCCTTTTTCGTTCTTTCTCGAATTCCTCTTTATCAAATATCGGATCCACAAGAACTTCTTTCAGGATGGGCATAACCTTATCAACATCCTTTGCAGCAAACTTAGAAGATAAGCCCGCCGACTCTTTGCTTGCATAAGTGTTCAAGCTGGCACCGATGAAATCAAGTTCTTCTTCTATCTTGGTTTTCGAATAACTCTTCGTTCCATATTGAAGACCTGATGCAGTAAGCGACGCCAGTCCGGATTTTGAACCGTCATAGATAGCACCTGCTGGCAGGATTGCCGAAACGCTGATAACCGGCACTTCATGCTGTTCCATCAAATAAACAGTTAACCCATTCGGCAAGGTAAATTTCTCATAAGCTGGTACCTTGAATGCCGCCTGCTTGGTTTGTGCATTAACTGACAGAGAAAGCGCAAAAAGCGCCAATGCAGAAAATATATAGCTAGTGATCTTCTTCATCTTCTTAATCCTCAACATTAGTTTTTAAAACACCGACGGTACGGTTAGATTTCTTGAAATATTCGTTTGCAACCCGCTTTACATCGTCTGCAGTAACTTTGGAGTATTCAGCCGGTGCGTCGAACATTTTCCGGTAATCTCCGAAGAAGACCTCATATGTTCCTATATTATTAGATTTTCCGTTGATAGTTTCCAACTGAGCATAAAATTCCATCAGCTTTTGATTCTTTATCTTTTGAAGTTCCTGAGCAGTTATACCATCTTTCTTGATTTTCTCGATCTCTTCATAAACTGCATTTTCCAGGTCAGCCTCTTTCACATTTTCTGCGCTTTCCAGGTAGAACTGAAACAGGTTTGGATCGAAGCTTTCACTGAAATCAGTGAAAACGGAGGTGGCGAGTTGCTTTTTATCCACTAAGGAGGAATATAACCGTGAGGAATTCCCATTGCTGAGAATTGAGTTCAGGATGCTCAATGCATAATAATCTTTGTGTTTTGCCTCCGGGGTATGATATCCAATCATCATGTAGGGCGTTGGCACCTCCTTCTGAACTGTAACGCGGCGCTCTCCGGTTTGTGGAGGTTCTACCAGATGTACTGGTTTAGGAGCCGGTCCGTTAGGAATATTTGCCAGGTATTTTTCAGCAAGTTGTTTCACCTGGTCAACTCTGACATTTCCTGAAACTACGACAACACAATTATTCGGACTATAATAGGTCTTAAAATACCTTTCCAGGTCTTCTTTTGTCCAATTCTTGATATCGTTCTCATAACCTATGACGGTCCAGTGATAAGGATGTTCCTGAAAGGCGGTGGCATTCACTGCATCGCCGAGCATACTCCATGGAGAATTTTCAAGCGAAGTACTTCTTTCAGACAGAACCACTCCACGTTCACTCTCAACCATCTTAGGATCGATGGCCAGGCTGGAGATCCTGTCGGCTTCCAGATCAAAAATTGTTTCCATGGCACTTACCGGAAACCAGTTTGTGTAAACCGTGACATTCTGTGTTGTATACGCGTTATTCGCCCCACCGTTAAACTCCATCGTCTGGTCGAACATCTTTGGACCATATTTTTTTGCTCCGTTAAACATCATATGTTCGAAGAAATGTGATAAACCTGTAATACCAGGATATTCGTTCCTCGATCCAACTTTGTAAAACAGATACATGTTTGCGTTAGGAATAGAACTATCCTCGACTACCAGGAATTTCATACCGTTTTTCAATGTGAAGGTCTTCACATCGTCGGCTTTGGTCTGCGCAAACATTGGGATGCAGCAGCCCATCAGTAAGATGGTTAATAATTTCTTCATTAATAATAATTGATTGGTCAGGAATAAGTTCAAATTAATGGATATATATCTAATTTTACAATTATTTACACCAGATTTGCCTGAAAACCGTTTAATTTTAAGTTTCCCGCCTCAAACTTATTACTTACAACGTAAAACGTATAACTCACTATGCTTCCACGCCAGAAATTCACATCCTCACATGCCTTCAAAGCCTTAGGAAAACATTACGATCAGATTAAGAAACATCATCTAAGAGATCTTTTTCATGATAAGTCAAGGTTTGATAAGTTCTCAATTAAGTTTGAAGATATCCTGTTTGACTATTCCAAAAACCGGATAAACGATGAAACACTTAAATTACTTCTGGAACTAGCAGAGGAATGTGGAGTGAAAGAAGCGATTGAGTCGATGTTTACAGGTGAAAGAATTAATGAAACCGAGGACAGGGCTGTATTGCACACCGCGCTGCGTGATCCAAAAAGGGAGGGTTTTATTGTAGATGAGAAAGATATATCAGCAGATATTCATCGGGTTTTGGATAAAATGGAATCTTTCTCTGCAAAGGTGATCAACGGCGATTGGAAAGGTTATAGCGGGAAGCCTGTCGAACATATCGTAAACATAGGCATTGGAGGCTCTGATCTTGGTCCCGTTATGGTAACAGAGGCTTTAAAGCCGTACAGTAACCACCTCAAGCTTCATTTCGTTTCCAATGTTGATGGTTCCCACATTGCTGAAACGCTGAAGAAAGTTGATCCTGAAACGACATTATTTATGATTGCCTCCAAAACGTTTACCACACAGGAAACGATGGCTAACGCATATTCTGCCCGCGACTGGTTCCTGAATAATGGAGGGACTAAAGATGAAGTGGCAAAGCATTTTGTGGCAATCTCAACAAATGAAAAAGGGGTGTCAGAATTCGGAATTGATACCGAGAACATGTTCGAGTTCTGGGATTGGGTTGGCGGCCGGTATTCGCTATGGAGTGCCATAGGTTTGAGCATCGCCTGCGGAATAGGATTTACGAACTTTAGGTTACTGTTAGACGGTGCCCATGAAGCAGACAAGCATTTCAGGAATACAGAATTTAAAGAAAATATTCCTGTTGTAATGGCTTTGCTTGGAATCTGGTATACGAATTTCTTCGAAGCACAAAGTCAGGCGATTTTGCCCTACGACCAGTACATGCATCGTTTCGCTGCATACTTCCAGCAAGGCGATATGGAAAGTAATGGAAAATCAACTGATCGCGACGGAGATGTAATAGATTATCAAACTGGTCCGGTTATTTGGGGAGAGCCCGGCACTAACGGACAACATGCATTCTATCAACTGATACATCAGGGCACAAAACTAATTCCATGTGATTTTATCGCACCTGCACAAAGTCATAATCCAATTGGTAATCATCACCAGTTATTACTTTCTAATTTCTTCGCCCAGACGGAGGCCCTCATGAATGGAAAAACGAGAATTGAAGTCGAAGCAGAGCTTAAAGCATCCGGCAAAAAAGCCAGGGAGATTGTAGAACTCGCTCCATTTAAGGTGTTTGACGGAGATAAGCCTACAAATTCAATACTGGTTAAAAAGATCACGCCCTTTACCTTTGGGTCGCTGATCGCGATTTACGAACACAAGATATTTGTTCAGGGTGTAATATGGAATATATTTAGTTTCGATCAATGGGGTGTGGAGCTCGGGAAGCAGCTTGCCGGCCAAATTCTTCCAGAATTGAAGACTGATGCTAAAGTGGATAACCACGACTCTTCGACGAATGGACTTATCAATCAGTATAAAGCTTGGAAGTAACGTTGAACTGCAAAGATGAATTAGTTATATGTTAAGACCACTACGGGGATGCGCCTAACACTGTGTCATTACGCGAGCAGCTGACAATCTATTTCAGCGTAATTGCTGTTCCTACCTCGTGCCCTGCTGCAGATCTAAAATCTAAACCCAGTAGTTCTGAAAAAGTCTGCGCGAGCTGTTTATGATAAATAGTGGATTGCGTTTTTACTTCCCCCTTTGCAGGGATGTCTGGTCCCATAACGGCAAACCAAACCTGCTCCGCGCCATCGATCTTTTCGCCATGGCTGCGCCAGGTATCCAGGGGAATTGTCCCTCTGCCATGATCACAGGTAATAACGAGAGTTGTCTGATCTTTATAAAACGGGTCAGATTGCAGGTACTTCCAAAGGTCGGCAAGCATGGCGTCGGTTTTATTTGCCTGCTGCAAATATGCCTTGTAGTTGCCCTGATGTGCCAGATCATCGGTCTCATCAAAACCCAGATATAACACCCTTGGCTTCTTATCGATCATATACTGCTTACCAAATTGATAGGTGATCGCGTCAAGCCTCATTTCTTCGCTCACAAACCCAGGCGCCTGATGCTGCAGCTCATTCAAAAGTTTAAGGCGATCACTCATTCCTGGAACCTTTAGATCCATCAAACCTGAATTGACTACAAATCCTGACCTCTTATCATTCAAGATTGAAGGAAATACATCCCAGGAAGTAAATGCTATAACCTTTCCTTCGAAGCCCTTTTGCTTGTTAATGTATTCAAGGACATTTGTATTTGGGTTGGCGACCTTATCATTTGAATTTACCCTCGGATCAGGAAACCCCGTAAATAATTCACTGTAGCCTGGGTAAGAAAACTTAAAGGTATTAGCTACTTCAGCCTTATTTCCTAAGTCCCTATTGCCATAAATCTGACCTTTCTGAACAACCGTGGACCAAAAGAATGGCATTAGTATTTTCCTGCGATCTGCGGGTGATTCCCGGATAAACCTTTGAGTAAGCCCTTTTCTATCTGAGTTATACTCTTTCATGTTAACCAAAACCGAGTCTCCTCCTCTGAAGACCTCCTGCCACCTAAGCCCGTCGAGAGTTACAACAATTAAATTCTTGGTCTTATTTTGAGCAATTGCAAAGGATCCGAAAAGGAATAATGCGGCAATCAACAAGGATCTTCTCATCATAATGCAGTTAAAGGACTTAGTTTAATCTGAAACAATTTATCCCACTTCTTGCCAGTCACAAACAGTCTTTTCCCCTGCGCATCCCATGCGATACCGTTAAGAACGAGATCTAAGTCTCGTGAAGGATCTGGATAAAGGGTTGAAAGGTCAATATCAGCTATAACCTGACCATTTGCAGGATTAATAACTACAATCCGGTTTGATTCATAAATATTCGCATAAATCATCCCATCGATAAACTCTAATTCGTTCAATGAATCAACCGGGCCATTGTTATCATAAACTTCTATATAGCCTTCTTCCTGGTATGTGTCTTTATTAAGAATATGTATGACATTCGACCCATCTGAGTTATAGATCTTGTTCCCATCATTACATAATCCCCAGCCCTGCCTGTTATAATTCGGTGTCCATTGGCGAATCAGCTTCAAAGTATTTAGGTCATATTCCAACAACTGATTCTCCGTGTAAGTTAGCATTAGGATTTTGTCACCAACAATTGTCATTCCCTCAGCAAAAAGATCATGGACGGGTGTTACTTGTAATACCTTTCCAGTAGAGGGTTCTACCTTCCGAATAGAAGATTCTCCGGCAAGGCCGTCGCTTTCATAGAAAAACCCATTATGGAATTCCAATCCCTGTGTATAGGATTCTATATCGTGCTTAAATTCCTGAACCACTGAATAGGTTAATCGCTGCGGCACCAACGAGGATTTTAAAACTATACTTGTGGTGATCTCTTCCGGCTCCGATCCATTTCTATAGATTTTAGCCGTGATTGCCTTCGTACCTAGCTGTAATTTAGCGGTAGGGACGCTCACCGGCTTTTCGTCTGCAGAATGTGACAAGCGCTCTCCGTCGGCGAAATACACCACGGAATCTGCCTTGTCTGTTAATTGCACCTGAAGGTTAACCGTGTCTCCGATATTAATGTTCTTACCCGCTTCCGGACTGATAAAACGCGATGTATCGGAAGTTTTCTTATCGTCATCCACGCATCGGGATAGCAGCAGAACCGCAGAGAGTGAAACATAAATCAATTTTAGACGCATGGTATTTAAGTTAAAAGGCGGACGCTATGACCCTGGCCAAAATGCGTCTTCAATATGGTTAACATTGTAATGATCAAATTTATCAAACAGTATTGATATAATGTCAAATCTGATCTCATCATTATGGCTGGTTTTGTAAATATATTCCTCGGCGGCCAGGGTCATTAAGTCCTGCTTTGCGTAGGTTACAAAGTCTTCAGGCTCCCCATAAAAATTGCCAGTTCGGGTTTTTACCTCAGCGAAGATTAAGGTTGAATCTTTAGAAGCGATAAGATCAACTTCTGCCCGCCGGTAACGCCAGTTGACTTCGAGAATTTGATATCCTTTGTCTTCGAGATGCTTTCTGGCGATAGCTTCTCCCCTGGTGCCGGTATCATTATGGGCAGCCATTATTTCACAATAACAGATCCCAGAAAAGCAGAGATTCCCTTTTCAACTTCTTTAACCTGCAAATATTTTTTCATCAGGATCGCCTGATTGTCGGTATCGTCCTCGGTCTGGATCTCGTCCCGGATCTTCTTCAGAATCCTGTCAACTTTCCGCTTTTTCAAGTGAAAGATGCCGCCCAGAATTGTCGACCTCAGATTCTCACTTTCATTTTTAACATAGATCTTCCTCTTGGCGTACCAGTTTTCGCTCAGTATATAGGGTGAAGAAACCATAGAAATAGCCAGGTCGGCTATTTCATGATCCGGATGCTTGATAAAATCCTGCTCAGAAGGCAATTCTCCTTCCTCGAGCTGCTTCTTATACTCTTCAATGACCCTGATGCATAAGGGATGTTCGAATGTAACATCTGTCAGGTTTCCAATTACATAAGGGGCAATATACGTGTCGGTGATACCATCCCAGTGAACAAGTTCATGTCCGTAATTAAGCAGCAAACGTACAATCTCCTTTTCCTGCGTTTCGTCAGTGTCTGAAGAACTTGTTTGCAATTCTGCGAAATCAGGCTCGGGCGGATACTCGCTGGGTACGGGAGGCTGATATGAACCTTTATTCTTTGCTGCCCGGATTTTATTTAACTCGGAAATCAACACCCGCTCTTCGATCTGTAAGAGCGAGCTACATTCTCTGACGAAAACTGAAGCTTTAATACCATCCGGGATCTTTGCGATGCTTTCCACCACTTCCCGGATTATCCCAGCACGTTTAATCGGGTCTTTACCGGCATCCTTTAACAGGACACCGGTCTTAAATAGTATAAAGTCTTTCTTGCTTTGCTCTATATGAGTTTTGAATGCAGCACTTCCGAACTTCTGGACATAAGAATCAGGGTCATCACCATCAGGAAAAAGCACGACTTTCACATTAAGGCCCTCCTCCAGGATCATGTCTAATCCTCTTAGCGATGCCTTAATTCCGGCGTCGTCACCATCATAAAGAATTGTAACGTTTTCCGTAAAGCGTTTGATCAGACGGATCTGGTCAACAGTAAGCGAGGTTCCCGAAGAAGCAACCACGTTCTCTATACCGGCCTGGTGGACCGATAGAACATCTGCGTAACCCTCAACTAAATAACAATTGTCCAGGTCCCGGATCGCCTTTTTTGCAAACGACAAACCATAAAGCACATTAGATTTATGGTAAATATCACTCTCCGGAGAGTTTACATATTTGGGGACGGCCTTATCTGTCTTTAGTGTTCGGCCGCCAAAGCCTATAACCCGCCCGGTAAAGCTGTGAATAGGGAACATAACCCGGCCACGAAACCGATCGTAGAATTTGTCATTATCTTTACGGATAGTCAAACCCGTTTCTTCAAGAAATTGAATATTATATCCTTCAGAAGTGGCGGCTGTTGTCAGTGAATCCCAAACATCCGGGGAGTAGCCGAGCTCGAATTTCTTTATAATATCATCGCGAAACCCCCGTTCCTTGAAATAACTGAGCCCTATGCTTTTACCTTCATCGGTTTCAAACATCTGCTGCTGGAAGAATTTCGAAGCAAATCCTGAAACAATATACAGACTTTCCCGCCGGTCATTTATTGCCTGCTCCTCAGGTGTATTTTCAACTTCAGCAATTTCAATACTGTATTTATTAGCCAGGTATCGAAGTGCTTCAGGGTAGGTAGCCTTTTCATGGTCCATAACGAACCGTACAGAGTCTCCACCTTTACCGCATCCAAAACATTTGTAGATCCCCTTGCTAACTGAAACGTGGAATGAGGGCGTCTTTTCATTGTGAAAAGGACATAACCCGATCATGCTCGTTCCCCGTCGCTTTAATGACACAAAATCACCTACTACATCCTCAATTCTGGATGTCTCAATAATTTTATCAACGGTTTCTTTAGGGATCAAGACTAATTTAGCTGGGATTTAAAATTAAGGAAAAATTTGTCTCGCCGGATTATCGGGGGAAATTATTTATGGAATGGAAAGGCGTGTTGCACTGCGAACAGGCAAGGTCGACAACGAAGATTTACAATTTCCTAATTACCCAATTTATATCCCTTATGGAGGATAAGAAAACTCGCTCGCTCTTCTCTCTTGAGCGGAATATCCCAGTTCCCCTGGTAACTAATTTTTGTAGGCAGCAAAGTTGCATCCTCACCAAAATAGCTCAACTCAATGTTCATTTTCACATCAAAATCGAAAGCCAGGTTGCCATACTTCATATCAACCGAGCGACCAAGAATCTGAAAGTTACGCATATCGAAAGTTGTAACAAGCTCCTTGATCATAATCCCGTCTTGGGTCCAGTTAGACAAGCCCGGCTTCATTTTTACTTTGAAAATATATACCGGAATTGAGTCGAGATAAGTTCCCCGAAAAAAGGAATAATCATAATACTGGCGCATGTTCGGTGTGAAGATCGCTGTCTTGTTGCTAATAAAAGGAATGCCTTTTACAGGTCGCCCAGGACTAAATATCAGTGTCTTTAATTTGTTCTTATAGGATTCGTTGCTCTCTTTGGTACCCCCCAGATCTTCGGAAGGAGTGAAATCGGAGTTGTAAGCATTCATGAAAATATAATCGAACATCTCTACCGTGTACAAAGAATACTTGCCATTCTTCTTGTAAACTTTTCCCTTATCTCGCTTTTCAAGGATCTGCATTTTATACGGACCATTGTTATTATGGAATATCCTTCTGTAAATGCTTCCTTCTACCTTATTCTTTTTGTCATAGGTATATACATTGTTTTCAGCCGTGAAGGAATATTTCTTCATATTCCTAAATGCTTTATAAAAGCTGGTATCATTCATTACTTCATTAATGAATGTTTCGACGGTAAGACGGGTTGACTGTACGGTTATTGCTGAATCAATGTTAATAGTCCAAACCGTATCAGGATTGAAGCGCGGAATATCTTGCGCAAAAGAAAAAATACTGGAAAGTAATACGGCAACAAATAGAATAAGCTTCTTCATAGTTCTAGTTACAGTCATGCTGCATTTAATTGCCCAATTGCTTTAGAGCAATATAGGTCATAAGGCCTGTGCTTAACTTTAGCGAGTCCTCATCTACATCAAACGTTGGAGTGTGAACTGATGATGTGATGCCCCGCGACTCATTACCAGTCCCGAGCCGGTAAAAGCAAGCATCCGACACCTGAGAATAATATGCGAAATCTTCTGCGGCCATCCAGATGTCAAGATCCAGAACGTTTTCTTTGCCTAAATATTCTTCTGCATGAGCGCGAGTATTAGCAGTAAGCTTTTCTTCATTGATCAGAAATGGGTATCCTCTCATAATATTAAACTCACAACGGCCGCCCATTGCTTCGGCAATACCCTCGGCCATTTTCTTCATTTTCTCGTGAGCGACACCTCTCCATTCCTCATCCATAGTTCTGAAAGTGCCTTCAAGTTTTACCTCGTTGGGGATGACGTTCGTAGCTCCATTGGCAATCACTTTCCCGAAAGACAGCACTGACGGCATCTTAGGATCTGCTACACGGCTAACAATTTGCTGCAGAGCGATGATGATATGGGACGTGATTAAAACTGGATCAATGTTTTGTTGCGGCTGCGCACCGTGCCCGCCTTTACCATGTACTGTCACGTAAATTTCGTCAGTTGACGCCATGTACTTACCTGCCCGGAAGCCAACCTTGCCTGACTCAATCAGCGGCATTACATGCTGGCCAATTACGGCTTGAGGTTTAGGATTTTCAAGAACACCCTCTTTGATCATGAGGTTAGCTCCTCCGGGTAATCTCTCTTCTGCCGGCTGGAATATTAGTTTAACCGTACCTGCAAACTCATCTTTTAACTGGGTCAGAATCTTTGCGGTGCCTAATAGCGATGAAGTATGCACATCGTGCCCGCACGCATGCATTACACCCGGTTTGGTCGACTTATACGGCACGTCATTAGCCTCAAGAATAGGCAACGCATCCATATCTGCGCGCAGAGCAACAACAGCGTCTGACGGCTTAGAGCCTGTTATTAACGCAACAATCCCCGTGTCGGCCATGTTTTGATACGTTATTCCCAGCTCGTCCAGTTTAGACTTTACAAATGCTGAAGTCTCATATTCTTCAAACGACAACTCTGGATTAGCGTGCATGTGCCTGCGGTTTCCGACAACTTCCTGATGGATGTCGTGCGCCAGCTGGCTTATTTTATCTTTAAGCATTATTTGGGATTTATCTTTTCGGCAAAAATGAAGAGGGAAGAGTAATTCTTTTTCAGATCGTTAACAAACTTCTGTGCTTCAAGCTTTGTTCGAAAATCTCCTACTCTCACCCTGTAATTGGGCTGGGTATAACTAACATAGCTTGCAACTCCCGGGAAAAGGGCTCTGAATTTACTTTGCTCCGCATAGGCGTCATCACGGCCAAGGCCGGAATAGATCTGAACCCTGAAACCAAGAGTTGTGACTTTGTTACCTGTGCTGCCCGCACGGCTCAGGGCCAGCCTTTTGGCTATCAAGCTATCTATCTGGGGATCTTTTATCACAACCACTTTGCCCTCCTGAGCTGAAGCAGCTTGCGCTAAAAAGACACTCAAAAATAACCCTATGACCAGCTTCCTGTACATCAATTAATCCAATCCTACTCCGTGACAGTTCTTATATTTCTTGCCGCTTCCGCAAGGGCATTGATCATTTCTACCGATCTTTTGCTCTACACGAATTGGCTGTGTTTTTTGTAATTCCCGGGTATCGTCTACCGGAACACCATTGGCAGATTGGGCAAGCTCAGGCTTTGAAACCTTCAGTTTGCTCATGTCCTGTCGCGGCTGAGGGCGAGCTTCACGAACCTGCTCAGGTTCCTGTGAGGGAATATTTCCTCTGAACAAGAAGTTTACGATATCCTTGTTCACAGTTGCAAGCATCTGCTTAAACATGTTAAAGGCTTCCATTTTATAGACAATCAATGGATCCTTTTGTTCGTAAACAGCATTTTGAACGGATTGCTTCAACTCATCCATTTCACGTAAGTGCTCTTTCCAGGCCTCATCTATCAGAGCAAGAACCACGGTTTTTTCAAACGCTTTAAATACTTCGTAACCACCAGTATCAACAGCTTTCTTCAAATTGGTTGATACCTGCACCTGCCGAACACCATCCGAGAATGGAACGATAATATTTTCGATGTGATCACCCCGTTCGCGCAGCACGTCTGTTAACACCGGAAGAGTTTGCTGTGCAACTGCTTCAAGCTTGCGGTGATAGAAATCATCGATCTTCGCAAAGACAGTATCGGTAAGCTTGTGGGCATTCAGTTCTGCAAATTGCTTTTCAGAAACCTCAGGGTCTACCGAGAATATTCTGATGATCTCCATCTGGAAACCTTCATAATTATTGTCTTCCTTGTATTCTGTAGCGATATCTTCAACAACGTCAAAAATGGTATTGTTCAAATCCACATCCAGACGTTCGCCGAATAAAGCGTTCTTACGCTTGGCGTAGATCACAGACCGCTGAGAGTTCATCACGTCATCGTACTCCAGCAAACGCTTACGAACACCGAAGTTATTTTCCTCTACTTTACGTTGTGCACGTTCGATGGACTTGGTGATCATTGAATGCTGGATCACTTCCCCTTCTTCGATTCCCATTCTCAGCATGATATTCGAAATCCTTTCAGATCCAAACAAACGCATCAAGTTATCCTCCAATGAAACGAAGAACTGACTTGAACCCGGGTCACCCTGGCGACCAGCACGTCCGCGCAACTGCCTGTCCACACGTCGGGATTCATGACGTTCCGTACCAACAATTGCTAAACCTCCTGCTTCTTTAACTCCTGCACCAAGTTTAATATCTGTACCACGACCTGCCATGTTGGTAGCAATGGTTACCGTGCCCGCCTGTCCAGCTTCAGCAACGATATCTGCTTCTTTTTGGTGAAGCTTCGCATTCAATACATTGTGTTTAATGCCTCGTAATTTCAGCATACGGCTTAACAGCTCCGAGATCTCAACGGAAGTTGTACCCACCAGCACCGGCCGGCCAGCCTGAGTTAACTTGGTAATTTCATCCGCGACGGCGTTGTATTTCTCACGAACAGTACGGTAAACCATATCCTCGTGATCCTTACGCTGTGCCTTAACGTTTGTAGGAATCTCAACAACGTCGAGTTTGTAGATCTGCCAAAGCTCACCGGCTTCGGTAGTTGCTGTACCGGTCATACCGCACAGCTTATGATACATTCTGAAGAAGTTTTGAAGGGTAATTGTTGCGTAGGTTTGAGTGGCATCCTCAACTTTAACATTCTCCTTCGCCTCGATAGCCTGATGCAGTCCGTCTGAGTAACGACGACCATCCATGATACGACCAGTCTGCTCATCAACAAGCTTAATCTTGCCTTCATCTACAATATATTCAACATCAATCTCAAATAAGGTATAAGCCTTAAGCAATTGATTTATTGAGTGGATCCGCTCAGATTTGATCGAGAAATCACGCATCAGCGCATCTTTCTTAGCAATCTTCTCTTCGGTCGAAAGATTTGACTTTTCCAGCTCGGCTATTTCTGTACCTACATCCGGCATTACAAAGAAATTAGGGTCTTCGCCTGAAGTAGTGATCAGCTCAATTCCCTTCTCCGTCAATTCAACCTGATTGTTTTTCTCATCGATCACAAAGAATAGCTCCGCATCAACGGTTGGCATTTCCTTGTTCTGGTTTTCCATGTAGTGGTGCTCAGACTTGGTGAGCACCTGTTTCATGCCTGGCTCACTTAGGAACTTGATCAGGGCCTTGCTTTTAGGTAAACCACGATAGGCACGAAGTAAGGCTAAACCTCCATCCTGCGGACCAGATTGACCGGCATTGATAGATCGTTTTGCCTGATTAAGTACGTCGACAATAAAATTCTTCTGAGCAGTTACCAACCTTTCGATCCGTGGTTTCAACTCATAGAATTCATGCTCATCGCCACGCGGGATGGGACCTGATATGATAAGCGGAGTACGTGCGTCATCGATCAAAACCGAATCTACCTCATCCACCATTGCGAAATGCAGTTTGCGCTGAACCAGACTTTCCGGGTTCAGTGTCATATTGTCACGCAGGTAATCGAAACCAAATTCGTTGTTCGTACCAAAGGTTATATCAGCGCCATAAGCACGGCGGCGATCTTCAGAATTGGGCTGGTGTTTATCAATACAATCAACTGTTAAGCCATGGAATTCAAACAAGGGACCATTCCATTCCGAGTCACGACGTGCCAGGTAATCATTCACCGTAACGATGTGTACCCCTTGTCCCGAAAGTGCATTCAAGTATGCAGGAAGAGTACCCACAAGCGTCTTACCCTCACCTGTAGCCATCTCAGATATTTTACCCTGGTGAAGGACAATACCACCTATCAGCTGAACATCGTAATGGATCATATTCCAGGTTACTTCTGTTCCGGCAGCCAGCCATGTATTATGGTGAATTGCTTTGTCGCCTTGTATAACAACATTCTGCTTGCGTGCAGCAAGTTCCCTGTCGGCTTGCGTAGCAGTAACCTCAAGTGTTTTATTTTCAGTAAACCTGCGGGCAGTATCTTTCATTACGGCGAAAGCCTCTGGAAGGATATCCATTAGCACTTTCTCAAGTTCCTTATCCCTGTCCTTTTGCAGTTTATCCAGCTCATCATAAATAGCTGTTTTCTCGTTGATTGGAAGTTCCGGAGCTTCAGCTTTTTGTTTCACCTCAGCAATTTCCTTATCAATAGTAGTAAGGTATTCTGCAATACGTGCTTTGAAGTCAATTGTCTTTTGCCTTAACTCATCATTGCTCAATGCAGCTAATTTGGCATACTCTTCCTTTGTCTTCTCAACAATAGGGAGAATTATTTTTATATCACGATCAGATTTGCTTCCGAAAAGCTTACTTAAAATACCTAACATATATTTTGTACTATTGAAATCAAGGTTACACAACAACTAAGCCATTGCAATTTGAAAGTCAGAATGGCATAAATTGGAGTGCAAAATTACGATTTAATTATGATTTAAGGATTGTCTGAAATAGGATTCATAGGATGATAGGATTCATAAGATGCTAAACGCCTATGACATAATCTGGGCAAACCATCCTTTTGAATCCCAACAGTTCGAAATTAACTTACATAGCGGATGTCTATGAAAGTCCGGCGAAGCCACACCGCTGCTTAAACCTTTACAGGTGTATTTCCACCTTTTGTTAGACTTATGTCTACGGGCTTGTTCTTGTTCCATGATCCTCCCGTAAAATCAGGTATATCAACAGAATTCGAACGATTGTTAACAGACCATTCGCTCAATGGGAATATTGAACTCCAGGACGCGGCGTCGTATACATCCTGATCGAACGGCAGACCGTTTCGAAGACAATCGATTGTTCGCCAATCCATCAAAAAATCCATGCCTCCATGACCGCCCACCTGCTTGGCGAGTTCGCCGACCTTCTTTACAATGGTCGGTGTATACTTTTGCTCAAGGGACTTGAATTCCAATTCAGAAATCCATCCTTCATGGCTGGTAGAGATGCGGCCTGGCAAAGGATATTTCTGCGCCGTGCCCTTGGTGCCGCTTACCAAATGAAGTCTGGAGTATGGCCGTGGGGAAGTTACATCATGCTGAACCATCATTGTTTTGCCTTTGGCAGTACGAATGGTGGTGGTATTCATATTACCATTGAAGGACTTATCTGCGAATTGCTTATAGAAGTTATCATTGGCCGCAAGTTTCTTCGCATTCTGTGCCATCATGAAATCATTTGAGGAAACAGAAACCAGGAAATCCATCTTATCCCCCCGGTTGATATCCATGATCTGACATATTGGTCCGAGCCCGTGCGTTGGGTAAAGGTTGCCCTTTCTGCTCGCGTCCATCCGAAGTCGCCAGTTATTATAATATTTCTCCCTAGAAAAGTCGCCTTCAAGAAGGTCGTGGATATACGCCCCCTCAGCATGAACAATCTCACCAAAGAAACCCTGTCTGGCCATATTCAGAGTAAGCAGCTCAAAAAAATCATAGCAGCAATTTTCCAGCATCATGCAATGCTTGCGTGTCCGTTCAGAAGTTTCTACCAGCTGCCAGCATTCCTCAACTGTCGTGGCTGCGGGAACCTCGACACATACATGCTTACCATGATTCATTGCATAAACGGCCATCGGTGTGTGCAGGTCCCATGGAGTGGCAATGTAAATCAGATCCACATCTTCGCGCTCGCACACCTTTTTCCACTCCTCCGGGTTTCCGCTATAGATCATTGGATCCTGGCCTGAAGCCTTCACACTCTTTTTAGCCGCCTCGGCCTTTTCAGGTCGCAAATCAGCTATTGCTTTTATCTGTACACCGCCTATCTTACTCATGCGGACTACTGCTGCACTACCACGGTTCCCGGTTCCAATAAAACCGATTCGCACTGTTTCCAGCTTTGGGGCAGCAAAGCCTGACATGTTGAAGGTTTGAACATGACTCTTGCCTTTGTTATATCCCGGGTAGATCTCGCTCTTATTATCCGACCCTGCGAACGCAGGAACTATCCCCGCTCCGGTTACACCTAAACCAGCTATTCCGGCAAGTTTTATAAAGTCTCTGCGATTCTTCTCCATGTATTCTTATTTGTTAATTGAAAATAGATATATCATTCGTCTTAATGCTAAATTGAAGCTGCCTTAGCCTTTAAGCCATTGATCGAACCAATCGAATGCTTCCTTCTGCATAGGTTTATCAAACTTGTGAATACCCGGATGAAAGGTGCATTTGTAGTTCTTTTCTGCTCCCGCCTTTTTATATACTGCAGCGAGTATTTCATCCGACTCCCGCATTTCAGATAGCGTGAACAATCCATCCTCAATATTATTCAATACAAGAGTGGGTAAGGGTGCCCGCAGTCCAAGAATTTCAGGGAAGTCCAGGTCATTAGGAGTTGACGGAACAAAGCTCATCCAGGTATGAGTATATGATTTATGCAGAATTAAATCCTTCCAGGTAGTCATAAATCCCATACAAACGGCGCACTTAATTCTCGGATCAACACCTCCCATGAACACCGTGCGGATGCCGCCTCCGGATAGCCCGCCACACCCGATACGGCTAGCATCTACATCAGGGCGGGCGCACAAAACATCCAGAGCTTTCTGATCTTCGGCAAGAAACACTCCCGGCCATGTTGTCCCTGCACTGAACAGTGATTTAGCCATCACGTGTTCATGTTCGGCAGCCCAGATATTGTAGGATTTAATGTTGTTGGGATCTTCAGGATTACTATCATCGAGGCCCTTCCTCAATTGAGGCGGCACATCCTCCAAAAGCACTCTGCGGCTTGAAAACAGAAATGCATCAGCAACCAAAACCACATAGCCACGTTTGGCAATCTCATTTGCCCAGGCAAGATCAGCATAGTATTCCTTCTGGTGGTCTTCAATCACCGGGTGACGGCTGGCTGAAGTCCTTGTAATTTTTTGCCTTCCGAAATACTTATTACCTCCATGATCATGAAAGGCAAGAATTGCAGGTAAGCGTCCGCTGGCGTTTTCTGGCTTTAGCAATATTGCGTCAGTTGGACGTCCATATGGAAGTTGCCAGCTTAGTTCTTCAATGTGCAAGCCATCATAAGTGTATGTCTTTTTAAGCGTCACTTTGGGCACACCGCCAATATCAGGGATCGCTAATTGTTCAAGCAAGCGCTGCTTCGCAGCCTTTTTCCATTTGCCTACTTTTTGCCACTTCTCATGCCGGAATGAGAAAGCAGGTATTTTATTCTCGTTCAGAGATGCGGCCCAGGGTCCATACAGTCCAATGATACTTTGACTATTATCAGTTATTGGCTGAGGATCAGCAGCAGGCTCCGGTTCAGAAGCAGGTTGAGGTACATTTGCAAGGCTGCTAAGTATTCCCGCCCCAGCTACCCCAATCCCTGTTATACCTGCAACCTTCAGAAAATTCCGGCGATTATTTTTCACTTTCTGAGGGTTTTATAAATTGTTACAGCAATATAGCAACAATAGCCTTTGTTTATAATGCTTAGATGCTAATAAAATTCACGCAGTTAGTACGACTTCTGACCCTAGCCGATTCGCGTTTTCTCTATTTTGCTAATCCCTAATTCTCTAATTTGCTATCTTCGCATTATGAACATCCTCCTCCTCGGCTCCGGCGGGCGTGAAAGCGCATTCGCATCGAAAATGGCTCAAAGCCCATTATTGTCGCAGTTATACATCGCTCCTGGTAACGGCGGAACGGGCGCTTATGGAAAGAACGTGAACCTTAAAGCGACAGATTTCGGCGCTCTGGCCGAATTTGTACTTAAGAATAACATTGGGATGGTAGTGGTTGGGCCTGAAGAGCCACTTGTTAAAGGCATTCATGATTATTTCCTCGATCGGGCAGATCTGGCCCATATCCCGGTTATCGGGCCGCAGCAGGAAGGTGCTCAACTCGAAGGAAGCAAGGACTTTTCAAAGCAATTTATGATCAGGCACGGCATTCCAACAGCTGCGTTTAAATCTTTTACCGTAGAAACTTTACAAGAAGGTTTAGCCTACCTTGATACTCAGAAACTGCCGATCGTTCTGAAAGCTGACGGTCTGGCGGCCGGTAAAGGCGTACTTATTTGTGAAACCCTTGATGAAGCAAAGCTTGAACTGAAAGCGATGCTTGCCGACGCGAAGTTTGGCGAAGCGAGCAGCACGGTTGTTGTTGAGGAGTTCCTGACAGGGATAGAACTATCTGTCTTCGTGCTAACTGATGGGAAATCATATAAGATCCTTCCGGAGGCTAAAGACTACAAGCGCATTGGCGAAGGTGATACAGGCTTAAATACTGGCGGGATGGGATCTGTTTCTCCGGTTCCTTTTGCTGACGCACAGTTCATGAAGAAAGTAGAAGAACGTATTATCATTCCAACCATCGAGGGCTTAAAAAAGGATAATATTCCTTACAAAGGCTTCATATTTATAGGTCTGATGGCCTCACATACTCCTGAAGGCAAAGATCCATATGTGATTGAATATAACGTACGCATGGGCGATCCGGAAACGGAGAGTGTTATCCCGAGAATTGAAAGCGATCTTATAGAATTGTTCAAGGGGGTTGCTGATGAGAATCTTGCAGACAAAGAACTGAAGATATCTTCTAAGATTGCGGCTACTATCATGTTGGTTGCCGGCGGTTATCCAGGGGAATATCTTAAAGGCAAGACCATTACCGGCATCGAAAATCTAAGACATTCTGTTGCTTTCCATGCAGGAACTGAACTTGAAAACGGGATTGTTAAATCGAACGGAGGAAGAGTAATTGCGATTACCTCCCTACAGGATAACATATTTGATGCTGTGCAGAAAGCTACTGCCGATGCTGGCCGGATTTATTTCGATGGCAGGTATTTCAGGGCTGATATCGGGGCGGATCTCATGTAGAGTAAAGAGCAAGGAACAAAGAGCAAAGACCTAGGCGCATATTTCACGCTTAGCAGTCTTTATTCCTTGTTCCTTGTTGTTTGTTCCCTAAAAACTTCTTCCAGTTTCTCAATCAGATCCGGGCCTCTCAGATCCCGCGCAATGATCTTCCCAGTTGGATCAAGCAAAAAATTCCTCGGAATGCTGTTTATCCCATAAAGCACAGCCGTTGGGCTTTGAAAATGCTTGAGTTCAGAAACGTGGGTCCAGGTTAATTTATCATCCCGTAAACCCTTAAGCCAGTCTTTCCGATCGCGGTCGAGCGACACACCTAAAACAGTAAATCCTTTGTCCTTATACTTTTGAAAAGCACGAACCACATTCGGGTTCTCCTGGCGGCAAGGGCCGCACCAGGCTGCCCAGAAATCGAGCAGAATATATTTTCCTTTTAGGGATGACAACGCAACTACTTTACCGGCGGTATCAGCTGCAGCGAATTCGGGAGCAAAGGCTCCCACAGAGGTCTTTTTTTCCTTTGTAATGTAGTCGATGATTGCTTTACCCGTCGGGCTCAGTCTTACCGTTGCATCGAGCTTATTAAAGGAAGCCTCCGCTTCAAAGAAATTATTGGTAGTCCGGGTGACTTCGGGAAGCATCAGAGCAGAAATGAATGCGGATGGATTCTTCTCTATGTAATTCATTTGATAAGCAATAAGCTCTTTTCCAGCCTCTTTCAGGGAGGGAGAATACATTTTGATAATTGTATCCAGTGGAACCCCCATTTGGGATTGCCGCTCAGCTGCTTCATTTAGTGCACTTAGCTTTGCCATGTATGGCGACTGGCCGGCAGTATATTTGACAACTTCGTCATTGGCCTTCGAACCCGAAATAGCCGCAGTTGCAAGCTTTCCTTTTACCACAATCGAAATATTTCCCTTATCGAGTACGAACTGCTTAAACTCTGACGGATCTTTTGGTTTGAGATTTTCAGCCAGCGATAAAAACCCCGGACTGGGCTCCGGTATATTACCGGTAATTATAAATTGACCGTTTTGAACCGGCACCTTTTTTATCTGCGGCGCCTGATTGCTTACAAATGATCCCTGGCCAAAATAGATAGTGGAGATCTTAAGGGATGTATCGATACTTCCTTTGATCGTATAGGGCTGCTGCTGGGCAATAGCTGGAACAATACTGATGATCAGTAAGAACGAAAGTAGAAGATTGAAATGCTTCATTGTAAGATGTAAGAGCTAAAATTAGCTAGAAAATTCGGAATTACTCCAACGCGTTAATCTGGGAATTATTTCATAAAGGGCGTACCTAAACAAAAATAGCGGAGATCGAAAACAACATGCATAGGTTGATGATTCTACGCTTTAAAAATAACGCCTTGATAAAGTACCTTTCAACGGCAAATGAACGGCAAATGAACGGCAAATGCAGGGGCTGTAAAGAGCCCTTAAAACCACACATCACGAACCATTATTAATCAAGTTTGAATAAATCGCAATAAAAAGCCAAGTTTGGGGAAATATCTATATATGGCAGCCGAAATCACAGATTACCCTTTAGCTATCCGATCAAAGTTCCGCGAGGTCTTCTCTCAGGAGCCGCTCATTATTCGCTCCCCCGGACGCATTAACCTTATCGGCGAGCACACAGATTATAATATGGGATTTGTCTTGCCGGCAGCTATAGATAAAGCAGTATATCTGGGAATTCAAAAACGGACGGATGATGAGATACATATACATTCTTTGGATTATAATGATGATCATAAGACGGCCGTGGCTGAGATTGTGAGATCGGGGAAGTTGTGGCCTGATTACATATTAGGAGTGGTGAATGAGCTTAGGATGCATAGGATTATTAGGATACATAAAATGCGTGACGGAGAGGGGAATAGGATGCATAAGGTGGAAGAAGGACAGAGGAATGGGATTGATAAGATACGAGGCGGAGAAGATCTCAGTGCGATTCGATGGCCGCAAACTGGGTTTAATATTGTGTTTGGCGGGGATATTCCTCCCGGAGCAGGCCTTTCCTCATCTGCTGCATTAGAGTGTGCCACTGCATATGCGCTCAATGAGCTTTTTGAACTTGAAATAGAGAAAACGGATCTCGTTAAGATCTCACAGGCTGCAGAGAATAACTTTGTGGGGATGAAGTGCGGTATTATGGATCAGTTTGCGAGTATGTTCGGCAAAAAGGATCACCTGATCAGGCTTGATTGCCAAAGCCTGGAGTATGTATATATTCCGTTTCGTTTGGGAGGGGTTACCGCGGTCCTGTTTGATACCAGGGTTAAGCATTCGCTGGCATCTTCGGCATATAATGAAAGGAGAGAACAGTGTGAGGAGGGGGTGCGGCTAGTTCAGGTAGGATTGAAGTCGGAGACCGGAGGACTGAAGTCGGAGACCGGAGGTCGGAGGTCTGAAGCAAAACGTCTCAAACAAGACGTTAGAAGTCTGCGGGACGTAACTGAGGAGATGTTGTTAGAGTTTGTGAAACCGGTAAACGAATTGGTTTACCAGCGCTGTTCCTTTGTAGTTGCCGAAAGCAACAGGCTTCTTGCGGGATGCAAAGACCTGGAAAACAATGACGTTGCTGCATTTGGAATGAAGATGTTTGAAACCCATGACGGGTTGAGCAAGCTTTATGAAGTCAGTTGTAAAGAACTCGATCTGCTGGTCGACATTGTCATAGACAATCCAAATGTTTTAGGCGCCAGAATGATGGGAGGCGGCTTTGGAGGCTGTACTATTAACCTGATCAAACACGAAGCCGTACCCGACCTTATTAAGAAAGTTTCAGAGGTGTATAAAAAAGAGACTGGTGTTGAGATGCTGGTTTACAGGGTTGGGGTCGAGAATGGAACTGAAGTTGTCAAGTTAGATTAACAGGTGTAATCAACTTTAAGCTTCGGCAATTACAACCACCTGTTCACCAAATTCTCCAGCAGCTCCTGCTTACCGCTCCTCACCTCAGGTTCACCTTTTTCGATAGCATAAGCTCTCAGGTCTTCCAAAGTAAGCTTCCTGGCAGCATAATCCATTCCCTTACCGGAATCAAATGAGGCGTAGCGCTCTTCGCGTATTTTCCTGTAGTCTGATTTATTAAGAATATTATCAGCGGCTATTAAGGCGCGCGCGAATGTATCCATACCACCTATGTGAGCATAGAACAGATCAGCCGGGTCAGTAGAATTTCGGCGGATCTTAGCATCGAAGTTGATACCTCCACCCTGGAATCCCCCGGCCTCAACGATAACCAGCATGGCTTCTGTCAGCTCGTTTATATTATTAGGGAATTGGTCTGTGTCCCAGCCATTCTGTACATCACCACGGTTTGCGTCAATAGATCCCAGAAGGCCAGCATCAGCCGACACCTGCAGTTCATGCTGGAACGTATGGCCTGCCAGGGTAGCATGGTTTACTTCAATATTCAGTTTAAAATCTTCCATCAAATCGTACTGGCGAAGGAAGCTGATAACCGTTGCCGCATCGTAATCGTACTGATGCTTTGTAGGTTCGCAGGGTTTAGGTTCGATAAAGAACGTTCCTTTAAATCCTTGTCTGCGCGCATAGTCCTTTGCCATGTGAAGGAACCGGGCGAAGTTCTCCTGCTCGCGTTTCATATTTGTATTCAGCAAGCTCATGTACCCTTCGCGCCCGCCCCAGAAGACATAGTTTTCTCCGCCAAGACTAATGGTCGCGTCAAGCGCAGCTTTTACCTGTGCTCCAGCATGACTTAACACGTGAAAATCAGGATTAGTAGCTGCTCCATTCATATAACGGCGATGAGAAAATAAGTTGGCTGTTCCCCATAAAAGCTTTACCCCACTAACCTGTTGTTTTTGCTTTGCATACTCTGTAATGGTTTGCAAGCGTCTCTCATTCTCCACGATGTCATTGCCATAATCCACCACATCGACATCATGGAAGCAATAGTAAGGTAAATTCATTTTTGTGATGAATTCGAAAGCCGCATCCATTTTATCTTTCGCACGTTCCACCGGGTCAGACTTCTCATCCCATGGAAAGATGTGGGTTGGCTCACCGAAAGGATCAGCTCCATTTCCGACAAAGGAATGCCAGTAAGCACAAGCAAAACGTAGGGTCTCTTTCATGGTCTTACCACCGACGATCTTATCCTCGTCGTACCAGCGAAATGCTAATGGATTATCAGATTGCAGGCCTTCATATTTTATTTGAGAGATGCCTTTGAAGAATTCCTTATTGCCCAGGGTTATAGATGACATAGCTTTTATTTAGATTTCTAATTTATAGAATTTAGTTGAAAGTGGGTGATTAGCCTTCGTTTTCATATTTTGCGTAAAAATCAGATCAGTATGAAGGCATCGGTATTAGCACTTATCTTTTTCCTGGCAACGCTTTCTGTAAAAGCGCAGGATCATAAAGAATCCAATTACGATGAGGCTAAAGTGCCGGCCTATACCTTGCCTGCAATGCTTAAAACACAATCCGGCAAACTGGTAACGAATAAAGCCCAGTGGGAGCAATCCCGCAGACCGGAAATACTAAGGCTTTTTGAAGATAATATTTACGGGCAGGTTCCCAAAGATTACGATAGTATCCGGTACTCCCTGAGCAACGAAGATAAGAATGCCATGAATGGGAAGGCACATCTTAAAGAGGTTTTAATTGAAGTATTCAGGCAAAACAAGAGTGTAAAAATTAACCTGGTTCTCTTTATTCCTAACCATGTTCAGAAGCCTGCGCCGGCTTTTCTTCTCATTAATAACAGGGCAAAAGATCAAACTGATCCTACTAGAACAGTAAAGAGTGATTTTTGGCCTGCGGAAGAGGGAATCGCAGCTGGTTATACTATGGCTGCATTTCATAATGCTGATCTGGCTCCGGATGATCCGAAGCTTTTCATGAATGGGGTACTGCAATTGTATCCTGAACAGCTTGCAGCAGATAATGGTATGCGAGCTATTGGTGCCTGGGCTTGGGGCGCAAGCCGGGTGATGGACTATTTTCAAAATGAAGCGCTGGTAGACAAGGATAAAGTAGCCATTGTTGGGCAGTCACGCGGCGGTAAAGCCTCCTTATGGACTGCCGCTCAGGACCAGCGTTTTGCACTTTGTGTGAGCAACTGTTCGGGAAGTACCGGAGCGAAGCTGGCACGAAGAGAGTTTGGGGAAAGGATCAGAAGAATTAACACGTCTTTCCCTCACTGGTTCAATACGAATTATAAAAAATTTAATGATAAGGAAAGCCTCCTTCCTGTTGACCAGCATATGCTGATCGGACTTGTGGCGCCACGGCCGGTATACGCGACGAATGCAACAGAAGACTTATGGGCAGATCCGAAAGGGACATTCCTTGCATTAAAGCATGCAGAACCAGTTTATAGTTTATACAGTCTGAAGACAGGTTTAGGAGCTGAAGCCCCTGTTCCAAATACGGCGGTAATTCAATCGCCGTTGGGTTATCATAATCGTATTGGAGTACACAATATGACGGGGTTCGACTGGGCTAACTTTTTCAGGTTTGCTGTTTATCACTTTAAACAGAAGCCTTAGCCTGTCTTTGTGAGAGAAGCGAAACAATCTCTATGCGTCATGAATCATTTCCAACCGGGCGGTTAACAACTCCTTCCACTCCTGGTAGAAAACTTCATGGTCATGCGTTGCATCCGGCTCCACAATTTTAAGAGCTTTAACATTACTAAAGGCATTCTCCAACGTAAGCTCTCCAACTCCGATTCCCGCTCCGATGGCAGCGCCCACACTTCCATCGTTCTCGTATAGCTCTACGGGTACGCCGCAGGCATTTACAAATGATTCAGTGAACACCTTGCTTGAAAACATATTAGTCTTACCAGCTCGGATAACGGTAGGGCTCATTCCATTTTCACGCATGATATCCAGCCCGTAACGAAAAGAGAAAGCAATCCCTTCCTGCACAGCCCGGAAAATATCAGCTGGCTTGTGAACATTCAGATCAAGGTTGTGAAAATGTGCTCCCACAGTTTTATTATTCAGCATGCGCTCTGCCCCGTTGCCAAATGGGATAATGCGGATTCCATTGCTTCCCGATTCAACTGTAGCGGCCTCAGCATTCATCTTGTCATAGGTTGTTTCCGGAGCAAAGGTGTTTTTAACCCAGCGGTTAAGGATACCCGTTCCGTTAATGCATAAAAGAACACCGAGATGTTTCTGTTGAGGGGTATAATTAACGTGTGCAAAGGTGTTGATGCGCGACTGATTATCATATGTCAGCTGATCTGAAACCCCATAAACAACTCCGGATGTCCCGGCGTTAGCAGCAACTTCGCCCGGTTTGAGCACATTCAGTGATAAGGCATTATTTGGCTGGTCGCCTGCCTTGTAAGTGACCGCTATGTTAGGGCTGAGTCCGAGCGCAGTGGCTATTTCAGCTTTCACTTTCCCATGTTCTGAAAATACTGGTTGGATATCAGGGATGAGATGGGGGTCAAAGCCATAATAATTTTTTACCTCCCCTGATAATTGATCCTCTTTAAAATTCCAAAATACCCCTTCAGAAAGAGCTGAAATACTTGTTGTGATTTCTCCAGTAAGTTTCATCGCAATAAAATCGCCTGGTAGCATGACCTTATCTATTTTATGGTAGATATCAGGCTCATTTGCCTTTACCCATGCAAGCTTAGATGCGGTGAAATTACCTGGGGAATTAAGCAGTTCTTTCAAACATTTATCAGCGCCGATAGCCTTAAAAGCATTGTTGCCAATTTCTACCGCACGACTGTCACACCAGATGATAGAATTTCGAAGGACGTTCTGATCCTTATCCACCACAACCAATCCATGCATCTGGTATGCAATCCCTACGGCTTTAATATCACGCGGATCATATAGCTTCTTGGAGTTACAAATCAAAATAGCCTGCTGGACATGCTCCCACCATATTTCCGGCGATTGCTCTGCCCAGCCGGTCTTAAGCGCAATTATCTCAGACTCGGTTTCCGGATACTGCGCACTTGCAATACATTTCTGGGTCTGTGAATCCGTTACAGAAACCTTTATTGAAGAAGTACCAAGGTCGATGCCGAGTAGGAGCATTCAGTGTTGTCTAGCTTGGTTTTGAAGATATAGAATTCTTTTTACACTACGATCAGCAAAGCAGTTAATCAGTGATAAGTTCATCTAATTGCAATGCTGAGTGTTCCCTGTCCGTTCAGCAACTGTCAACTGTCAACTCTTCACTGTCAACTTAAATAAGTTTCTGATAAGTCCGCCACCACAAATCCGGCATTTCACCGGCATTCGCCATTTGATAATCCTCATATCTGCAAGGAACCAGGTGGTGGCGTTCGTTCTTTGACAGACCACTAGGATATGGTACCTGCATCCACCATCGGTCAGATTTTTTGCTTTTAACAAAAACAAGTTCGTGAGAACCGTCCTTCAGGCTCGCGCGGTATGTAATGTACTGTGATTTCGGCAGCAGCGGGTATTCCTTTTTACGATTATAAAATCCATCCACAAAGTACCAGACCATCTGCGCCAGTAGCAATGCCGTCTGTCCATTCTGGTCGTATGCGGGATTAAACTCATAAAACCCGATAGACGTCAGCTTATCATTCATACCTGCATATCGGCAGATTTGGCAAGCTTCTTCGCCATAAAACCCATTTGGTGTAGCATTGGCATTTGCACAAGCATCCGATGAGCGAATTGCAGCCAGATCGAAACTGATCATGTTGGCATTGCGAATAATTGGTTCTGAAATGGTTATGGAGTTAGCAAAATCACCAAGCCGGTGGATATCAAAATAAAGCTTATCCATTACCTTAAGGCTGTCTTGATTGACAAAATAAGTCTGGTAACCAATATTGCTAAAATTGAAGAGATAATTGGGCTGGTGCAAAAGGATTCTGTTTAGATAAGATTGAGATGTGGTGCCGTCTACACCTTCTGAATCATCGTCCAGATCAAAATGTGAGTCAACTACCAAAAGATCAATTTTCTGTTCCAGGTCTTCGTAAGCAAGGAACTGCGGATATGTCAGATCCTGGCCACCTCCGATAATCACCGGAAGAATATTAATTTTCATTAATTCAGACACAACCAGCTTGACCGCGACGTATGTATCAGAAACACTATGACCGGCCTTGATATTCCCCAGGTCTACAATCCTGGTTGTATAATTACCTTCGTTTAAAGCATAAAATTTCTCGCGAAAATGGTCAGCAGCAAGGGCAGTACCTGAGTTATTAATCGCATTACGATCTTCCTGAACGCCAATAATTGCTATATCGTAAGTATTTTCTTCAAGAACGGGAAAATCAGAAGTATAAATTTCCAGTTTGGAGCCTAAATGACTGTTGTAAAAACCATTTTTCGGTGATACATAGCTAACAGGGGAAAGAAAATCGGATAAAGACATAAGAAATTAGTTCTGAGATCGATTAATCGATGGGCCCCGTTAAACAATTCAGTCGGACGCCAGGATTGTGACAACAGACTAAAAGCAAATATCAGTTTATTCAAGTACTTTTGAAAGCAATAAAAAAAACATTCCATGGTATTAGTCACCGGCGCCACCGGTTTTTTAGGTTCCGAACTAGTTAGTCAGCTCTTGTTAAAAGGCGAAAAGGTCCGTGCCATCAAACGATCGTCTTCAATCATTCCTCTCATCATAAAAAATGAACATAATATCGAGTGGGTGGATGCAGACCTTTTGGATTACTTCAGTCTGGATGAGGCTTTGGTGGGAATTAAAAATGTTTACCATTGTGCCGCGCTGGTGTCTTTCGCACAAAAAGACAAAAAGCAAATGATGAAGGTGAATGTGGAAGGGACGTCTAATTTACTAAATGCTAGTGTAGCTCACAATGTCGATAAATTGCTGCATGTTAGCTCAGTCGCCGCCGTAGGAGACAGTAAACATAACGACCTGATAACCGAAAAAAACCATTGGGAATTCGGAGCAGGACAAAGCAGTTATTCCGTGTCCAAATACGAAAGTGAGATGGAAGTTTTTCGCGCTGCTGCTGAAGGTTTAAATACGGTGATCGTCAATCCATCAATAATTATTGGCAGGAATGCTGGCAGTGAAGGTAGCGGGCAGCTATTTGAAGCGATAAGAAAAGGCTTGCCGTATTACCCAGGAGGAAGTTTCGGGTATGTTGATGTGACTGATGTGGCATCAGCAATGATAAGATTAATGGAAAGTGATATTTCGAACGAACGTTTCATAATTAGTGCTGAAAATTGGTCGTACAGGGATTTGTTTTCGGAAATAGCAACCGGCTTAAACAAGAAACAGCCTGCTATTGCTTTGCAGCCCTGGATGCTTAATGTGGCAAGATATGGTAAAGGAATTTTGTCGGCTCTGTCTGGAAAACCCAATAGCCTAAATAAGGATACCGTCCGTACTGCCTTCAAAAAGCAGAATTATTCCAATGAAAAAATTAAAAAGGCTCTAAATTTGGAGTTCAGATCTGTCAGGGAAACCATTGCAGAGATCTGTAAGAATTACAACACGAATTAATACCAATAGATTGAAGCAGTTTTATATTATTGATTTCGACAGCACTTTTACTCAGGTAGAAGCGCTCGACGAACTGGCAAGAATTTCCTTAAAAGACCACCCGAATCGTGAAGGCATTTATCAGAAAATCGAAGATCTGACAAATGCGGCTATGGAAGGAAAGATGTCCTTTCGTGAGAGTCTGACTGCACGGGTTCAATTACTCGATGCAGATAAAGAACATTTAAAGCAACTAATCTCTCATCTGAAAACGAAAGTGTCGGCGTCATTCTCGCGGAATAAGACATTCTTTAAAAAACATGCCGACGACGTGCTAATTGTTTCGGGTGGATTTAAAGAATTTATCATTCCCGTTGTTTCATCTTATCATATATCAAAAGAGAATATTTACGCTAATACGTTTGTTTTCGACAATTCGGGAAAGATCATCGGTTATGATGAAACCAATCCGCTATCCAACGAAGGTGGTAAAGTAACTCTACTAAAGGATCTCAAACTGCAAGGAGATATTTACGGCATTGGCGACGGTCATTCAGACTTTCAGCTAAAGGAGTTTGGTATGATCAGAAAGTTTTACGCCTTTACTGAGAATATAGAACGTAAAACTGTGGCTGAAAAGGCGGATCATGTTACGCCAAGTTTCGATGAGTTCTTATATGTGAATAATTTGCCGCGGGCAATCTCATATCCAAAAAATAGAATTTTATGTCTCGTTATTGGAGACGTGCCTGCCCTCGCAATACAAACGTTGAAAAAAGATGGCTTCTCAATCCGACATAAAACAAGTTTTGAGGAAAAATATGTTCCCGATGTTGGGATGATGCTGCTTGCAAATGGAGAAGTTCTGGAAGACGAAAAGCTCAAGCGTGCAGTAAAACTTAAGACCATTGGGTACCTTGGAAACAGTCGGTTAATCTTGTCGAAAGATATCTGTACTGATATGGGTATTGTGGTTTTTGATGACCCGAAAAACAATGCAGGTAATACTGAATTTATTGCCAAGCGCATGATTAATTTCATCAATCACGGGCATACGTACAGGAGTTTAAATTTCCCTAATCTACAGCTTCCCCGCATCGCCGGTGCTCACAGGCTGATTCATATTCACCATAATGTTCCGGGTGTGATGGCGAGCATAAACCAGGTATTCGCAGATCATGACATTAATATCGTTGGACAATACCTAATGACTAATACAGATATCGGCTATGTCATTACTGATGTAAGTGACCATTATGATAAACGAGTTTTGAAAGATCTCAAGCAGATTGACCACACCATAAAATTCAGGATACTTTATTAATTTAATTCTGTGGAGATCAAGTCGATGTGAGCTACACTACCACTGATACTTAGCACTACTATTGCTGGACGAAGTGACACTTCCTAAGTAGCTATACACTAAAAAACAAAGTGTATGGAAACAAATCAAGAAACTGGGCTCAAGTATGAGCGCGCAAACAAGAGTGATCGCTATCCCCGGGGAAGTAATTCAGGAAGCAGTCCGACTAGTCGAATCTGGTATAATGTTAAAATACGTTTGCTTAATGTATGGAATGAGCGGAAATACGCTCTATAAGTGGCTCACCTGTTTTCGAGAGGGGAAGTGGTGCACCAAATAGTAAAGCCAAGCCCCTAGAGCTTAAAAACAATTGTAAAAAAGGCACGTAATCAACGCTAAATTATCTCAACTTTCAACTCTCAACTTTTAGTGTGTTCTCTCAATCGTCGTATCCCCCACACCAATATTAGTAGAATCACGAACCACTACCGTACTATCCGGAGCCCTTCCCTGGATGGTTTCCTGATCATGGTTGGTGGTATGGTCTGGTTCCTGGCCGGCGTGATAGCAATAGTGATTTGGATCACCGCAGGAAGCGAGGGCAAAAAGAATTGCGCTTAGGAAAAGATATTTTTTCATGACAAGGTTATTGAATGGTGTAAACACCTTTACAACAATCCCCGCCCCGGTTTAGTTTTTAATAAACCTCACCTGCCTTCTCGCGAAGTTCGTCGTACCACTCTGCACCATACTTCCTGATCAGCGGCTCTTTCAAAAATTCATAAACCGAAACTTTCAGTTCCTTGCCAAACGAACAAGCATCGCTGCAGATATTCCAGCGATCATAATGCAGCACATCAAACTCGGGATAATTGGTTATGCGGATCGGGTAAAGGTGACATGAGATGGGTTTTTTCCAGGCAATCGCACCTTGTTCGTATGCCTTTTCAATTGCACATTTGCTGATGCCGTTTTCCCAGGTCACATAAGCACATTCTTTGTTTGTATCTATACAGGGTGTCGTATAATCACCTTCAAAGTCCTTTACGTAAGTTCCGAATTCTTCGATGACAGCAATGCCTTTTTCCGTCATATAGGGCTTGACCTTCGCATAGATATCATCCAGCACAGCCAGTTCAAAACGTTCAAGCGGTGCGCCCGAATCGCCTTCGATGCAACATGCACCCTGGCATTTGTTGAGGTTGCAGACGAAGTTTTCTTTGATTATGTCTTCGTGAACTAGGGTGTTTTGTACCTGGATCATTTCAATGAGTGGACAGTTGACAGTGGACAGTTGACAGTTGGATGCATCTTAATTCAATGTGGCGACTAAAATTTAAATTATATCGAAAATTAATGAACCGACAATGGATATTTTGGCGTTGGACGACATAAGTCTGGGCAAATATCTTAATGGTACGCTTTGTGGAAATCTTGATTCTTGGTTCTTGGTTCCTGGTTCTAATTACTATTTTTTCAACGCCGTCAACGGATACTTCAAGCCACTCGCCGAAGCAAGCTCCAGAGTAACTGAACCCACCAATATCTCTACTTGTGCCTTTACAGGAATCCGGTTCCCATCATCGGTTATCCAAAGATATAACTTGCTGTCTTTTCGGAAAATTCTCCCGGGCTGGATTGACGGGCTGAATTTCAGACAGTTAAAATAACCTAAAGCGGTTTTGACCCGCTCTTTACCGACGTACTGAATGGTTAACTTCGTAACCCCATCATCCAGGAAATAATCCATACTGAACTTAGATCCGACGCTCAGTTTGGTGATATCCAGGCTTCGGGCAAAATAATATGCCGAAAGTACATCAAAGGTTTGGCCGTCGCCCTTGAAGGTTCCTTTATTAGAAACAATTTTCTTCTCATCCTGGTAAAATCGGGCCCTGTCGGAACGCCGGTAATTCGCTTCACGAATACTTTCCGTATACAGATAAGGACTTAGATCCTTCTGATCTATATAAGAATCATAGCGGTTCCTAACCTTGTAAAAAACATCAAATGAACCGGCCGTCTTGCCCTCAGCAACGAGATGAAAAACAGGTTTACCTTCAAATTTGGTATCGGTACTTTCTACACGGATATTAGCCTCAGCAGCCGTAATAAAACCATATCTCAGCTTATAGCGCAATTTCTCCCCCACCTGGAATACCGGCTCCTGCACGCTGCGGAGTTCCTGGGACGAGGCCTTCGCAACGGAGATTAGTAGTATAAATATGAGTAGTTTATAATTCATTTTTGCTGGGCTATGAGCTAACAGGTATCAGCTATCAGCATCTTGCAGGCGTACCTATCGTAATGCAATGTTTTCAATCCGTCGATCCTTTTCGACTTTCCATTCTCAACTCTACACCCGATAGCTATCGGGTCTCAATTCTCCACTCTCAACTCTCCACCGTCAACCGTCAACCGTCAACTTATTCAGTCTTTCCTCTTATAAATAGGAACGGTAGAACACGGCTCTCCGTACATTATGCTTTTAGAAACTCCTGTGAGGCGTACTGTCAGGTCAATAAAAGCGGATTCAGGTATGGCGATCTCGCCGCAGCCTTTGATCACAATTCGCTGATCCCGGTATTTTTCGAGGTCTAGTTTCTCCAGCTGTCTTTCGAAAAGAATCGTTTCCAGCAATTCGAGATTTCCAAACACAACGGTCTGTGCAACGGGTGCGAGACGATTCGCCAAAAGCATATAAGCCCAGGTGGGAACTATTGCATCGGCACTGCATGTGATTGCAACGTGCTTACCGGTGTACTGCTCCCAGTTGTGCTCTTTGATGAATTCCCTGAAATCTTTCTCCCGCAGCATCAGGCCGTGGAAAAGGTTATCTTTTATATCATATAGAATACGCTCGCCCTGCGGATAAAGCTCTGCAAGGTCGAAGCTTAGAAGGCCGCTTTGGGCGACTTTGTTGATGATGTTTTCTTGTATTTCCATAACCAAAAGATTTTACCGCAGAGTACGCAGAGTTTTTCGCCGAGAGCGCAGAGTCTAAGCGTGCAATCTCTGCGCTCTCGGCGTGTACTTTGCGCACTCTGCAGTTAATAAATTTTGTGAGTGCCGTAAGGCACCACCTCTAAACAAAAAACCGGGAACGATATCAATCCTTCCCGGTTACAAAGTTAAGCAATTAGCTGCTTAAAAGAACTTCACGCGATTGTCTTTGATGTCCGCTTTGTCGCGCAGGACTTTAAATGCTTCGCCTGGTGCACGCTGTACAAGCGCCTGAGACACCTGAACCTTTTGTTTAAACACATTGGTGAGGGGTGCAGGACTTGAAAAGCCATTTACCACGAAAACGTAGATGCCGTTATCACCTTCGATCACTTCAGATAATTTACCTGGCTGTGACCCAAATATTGTTCCTACGAGCTTATTTTCCTGAGCAATTCCAGGAATTACCGGGTTAGCAAAGACTATATTTTGAACTGGTGTAACCGGTCTGCCTGCTTTTTGTGCTACCTGCTCAATTGACGAAGCACCATTACGTGCTGCTGTCAACTTTTCAGTTAGCATACGTGCTTTTACCTTATTGCGAACTGCTGTCTCAATTTGCTTTTTAACCTGCTCAAGCGGAAGTGTTCCTTTTTCGAAGACATCAACAACTTTTGCTACTGCAAACTTATTGCCCATCTCGAATACTTGCTCTGAAACATCGCCTTTATCAGCTCCGAAAGCCCAGCGGATCATTTCTCTAGGATTATCAAGACCCGGAATAGAGGACTGGGTAGCTACTACATTTTCTGCAATCAGCTTAGAATAACCCGATTTTTGGGCACTTGCATCGAAAGACTCACCATCTTTGGCAGTGCTTAAAAAAGACGTCGCTTTCGAATAAGCTAGCTGCTGAGTTTTGCTGCTGCTTGCAAGAGACTTATCTACCATCGCTATTTTAGCAACTCTTGAGCTTCCCACCTGGCCAGTGATCTTTATCACATGCACTCCAAATTGAGTTGTTACTACTTTAACATCACCAGTTTTACCATTGAAAACAACCTCTTCGAACGCCGGGATCATTGCACCCCGTGCGAAAGTTCCTAAATCTCCACCTTTATCTTTAGAAGCGTCCGTACCGAATTTAGTCGCAAGTTCTGAAAAGCTTGCACCTTTAGCGATAAGTCCTGCAATAGAATCAGCTTTTGCCTTCGCTTTATCTACGCCACCTTCAGTTGCCGGGTTTATAAGAATATGACTTGCCTTTACCGAGTCTGGGCTTGATTTAATGTTAAGCACCTTAACCATTTTGTACTGGCCGTTGGAAAAGATTGGGCCAATGAATGCACCATTAGACGATGCGAAAACCGCCGAATCTAAAGCAGCCTCGAGTTGCCCTTTACGAACATAACTAACAGGCATTTTCGTCTCAGAGTTGATACTCACGAAAAGGGAATCATTTGTTGCAGCACGGAAATCAGCCGCAGTTTTGTCAACAATAGCTTTAGTGTCTGCAGTGTCTGTCTTTGTTGGGTTAGCATCAAAAACAACATATTCAAATGTTCTTGTTTCCTGCAGGTTTTTGAAACGGTATTTGTTTTCGTTATAGTAATCTTTATAATCCTGGTCGGTGATTTTAGCCTGGTTATCCGGGATAGAAGCATATTCAAGATTTACGTACTTGAAGTTGGCCAGTCTGTTCCGCTGATTGTAATCTTCTTTAGCCTCAAGTGATGTAACATATAAACTGTTCTTCACCAGATTATTGTATTTCTGGGCAAGCTTGTTCTCACGAATGTTTAACAGAAATGAAGTCCACTGAATGCTCACCGGGCTTTTTGCATCCTGAGTTTTAATATTATCCAGGAAGGAATTTAATTGAACCCTGTTCAGCTGGCCAGTTTGCGGATCGCCAAAGTTTTGCAGGATCTGCGGATCAGGATTTTTACCGGTAATAAGATCATTCAGCTCATTTTTGCTCACCTGCAATCCCAGACGGTTTATTTCTTTATCCATCAAGATCTTAGAAACTTGCTGATTCCAGGTATTCTCGATGATATAGGAAGTCATTTGAGGATCCAAATTGCTTTGGCCCATCTGCTGTTTGAAGTTATTGGTATTCAATTCGACCTGCTCATTAAACTTAAGCACAGAAATTGCTTCTCCATCAACCTCACCAACTTCCGTTTGATTTGAATTCATTAACGATCCGCCCATCTGAACCGCATCACTAACTAAAAATGCAACTATTGCAAAACCAATCGCTCCAACGATGATAATCCCGGCACGGTTCCGCAAAAAACTCATTATTCCCATATCAATATTCTATTATAATTTTTAAAAGAGGGCGCAAGATACAAAAAATGGATAAAGTTTAATAAAAATGTAACAGCTTAAAAGAGTGGAGAATGGAGAGTGGAGAGTGGAGAATTCACGGGATAGTTTCACATTCTCAGTTCTCAATTTTTAACTCTCAACTGGCAACGCTGTGTTATCCGATTTCCAACTGTCAACCATCAACCGTCAACTGTCAACCATCAACTGTCAACTCCCTAAAATCCCTGTTTCTCCGTTAAGCTCAAATCCCCTGAAGCCTGCTCAATTTCATAGTATGAAAAATCCTGGGTGGCCCAAAAGTTCTTTCCGTACATGATATTTCCGGGAGTAGTAACACTTACCAGCTGATTGGAGAAAAACCTTCCTTTAGTTTCATCCCAAATAAGTTCCTCTGATTTAAAAGTCTCACCTTTATTATTGGTAACAACAACGTTTTTTCTCAACTCTACAACCTTTTCATTTTCACGTCTGATCGCATAATCCGATGTCACGCGGCTGGTCTCCTGCTGTCGGGTATCATAAAAAATGACAGTCACTCCCTTCTTCATCTCGATATAGGGCTTCTCCGTTTTATAATGAAGATACTCGGGGGTGATCATTTTGGCTTTGACGAAAGCCGAATCGCTGTATAGTACTGTTACTCCTGTAGATTTGTCCACTGGCACAGAAAGCTTTTTAGCAGAAATTTGCTCTACGTCTTTAAGGTTATTCTCGCAGCCGGTAATTAACAGGAGGCAAAGCACTGTAAGAATGGCACCGGTTATGCCCGCCGGCGGGCAGGATATAATACGGTGAATCCTCATTATCTATTCAATATAAGTTTTCTGGAACCACTTGTCATTGAGCGTAAACCCGAGATGAACATTGACGTATTTGTCGCTGACAAGATTATTTTTCTCCGTCCCTCTCTTGCCGATTTCGGTCGAAAGATTTATACGGTAGAAGGAAGAGCGGCTGCTTGGTAGCGGGAAGCCAAAACCAAACGTCAGTCCATATTGCTTAATATCGTTTCCACCTATATTAATAAAGGTACGGTCGTACTTCATCCCCAGGCGATAATCAACCAGCTTCCAGTAGTTGTTGATTGAACTGGCATCAGGAGTTACCTGACCACCAACAGCGACACCTAAACTATTGTTCAAGCCTCCGTTTACCGATCCTTCGCTATAGTCCGACCATTTGCCGTAAGACACATCCGCACCGAACAACCAGGAATTGTTATTTTCAAAAGCAAAACCAACAGTATGAGTTAATGGCATGTTGATCTTGGTTTTACCACCCTTCAGGTAGTAGGTGCTATCAATAACCCCCTGATCGTCGCCTTTCAGATTTCTTCTGTATCGGGTGGTGACTATATCATTTCGTGAATTAATTTTATTTCCCGTATTACTTGCGTAGCCCAGGATCAATTTCGTCTTATCGCTTATATTCGCCTCATATTGAAGTCCTATGTCGAAGCTGAAGCCCCCAATTGAATGCTGGAACTGCGTACGTGAATTTAAGGTAGTTACATCATACCCACCTTCCTGTTTTGAGTCAAGGAAATCGATGGAGCGATTTTCTTTCAGGCTACCAAACAAGTACCCGATGTTAAATCCTAAGCTCAGATTTTTCCCGATCTTGAAACCATAGCCGGCATAAGCTTTAGACACACCTCCTTCACCGCCATATACGTATTCAACGTCATTGGTATCCAGGACTCCTGTATTCTTAAATTGATAGCCCAGGTCACTATATGGTACTAGTCCGAAACTAATTGCTGAAGTTCTGTTTACAGGAATACCAAAGTTGATATGGCTTAATGTCGAATTGAATTGGCTTTTACCAGTTACACCAGCTTTACTAAGGCTCCGAAGGTCCATGGACGCCCCAACTTCGAAAGCGGTCAGAGACAAAGTTGAATAGGAAGCTGGATTTGCCATGTTGATGTTATCATAGACACCAGGCTTACGAATACCCATACTGATACCACCCATACCCCGGGTTTGCGGTAAAAGTGAACCTTTAAGATCGCCGAGACCGAATTGAGAATACGGCGAGCTTGAAGTGGTCTGCGCTGCAGCGGATACACTGGCAGCAAGAATGGTAACAAAAAATATATTTTTAAAAATCTTTATCATTGTTGATTAATAACTTCGTTTAAACCAATAAGTACCAGATCAGGCTCGGTTTTCAAAGTGTGCGCAAAGATGCTATTTTTAAACCTGGTATCAAAAAAATTCGCATCCCCTCCACACAGTATAACCTGCAATTCAGCATATTGAGATCTATACCGCTCAATAAATCCGGCAATCTCCAAATAGGTACCATTTACCACTCCCGAAAGCATAGAAGTTTCAGTATCATTTCCCTCCAGACCGTCGAACTCTTTCAGCGGAACCAAGGGAAGTCTCCCGGTAAAGTCGTGCATTGCACGAAGCCTCATTTTTAAACCCGCTGAAATACTCCCACCACGATAGACATTATCTTTGTCGATCGCATCATAAGTAATACAGGTACCTAAATCAATCACCAGACAATTCTTCCCGGGATTTAACGCTTTAGCTCCAACCACGCCAGCCAGACGGTCAAGACCAAGTGTCTGGGGAGTTTTGTATTGATTATCTATCCCTGCATTTGCGGCTGAAAAGCGGATGTAATCGGTCTGCCCGACAAGTACTTTTTCTAAGTCCTCTATTCCATCTTTAACTGATGAAATAATACTTTGTTGTACAGGTGTTTCTTTTAAATACGATTGCAGCTTATCCTCGCTGAGTTCTTCAAGAACATTAAGGCTGACAAGTTTCTGATCATCAAAAGTGGCAATCTTTGTACGTGAATTGCCAATGTCAATAACCAGTCGCGACATTACGCGTGTGCGATATTTAGGATAGACTCAAAGATGCCCAAACCGTCCTGATTGCCCAATATAGCATCAGCAGCACGCTCAGGATGTGGCATCAGTCCAAATACATTCCTGTTTACATTACATACACCGGCTATATTATTCAGGGAACCATTTGGATTTGAAGCCGCAGAAACATTTCCATTTTCATCACAGTAATGAAACAGCACCTGATCATTATCCTGAATTTTCTTCAGAGAATCCGCATCAGCGAAATAGTTACCCTCGCCGTGTGCTATCGGTATTTTCAATGCTTTCGCAGGATCAAGCAGGGATGTCATTAAGCTATTAGAAGTTGCCGGTTTCAGAAAGACATTTCTACAGATGAATTTTCTGCTGGTATTGTGAAGCAAAGCTCCCGGCACCAAACCAGCTTCCGCAAGGATCTGGAAACCGTTGCAAATCCCGAGTACATATCCACCCTTATTTGCAAATTGAATGATCTCCTGCATTAAAGGAGAATACTTCGCAATAGCACCTGAACGGAGATAGTCGCCGAAAGAAAATCCACCCGGCAAAACAACAAAATCCACACCTTGCAGATTATGATCCTTATGCCACAAACGAATAACTTCCTGTCCCATTACCTGTTCCAGGACATAGATTATGTCTTCGTCACAGTTTGATCCAGGGAAAATTACAACTCCAAATTTCATTATGATAAATTTTTATTTAGACCTGCACGAATCGAATCGAACCGGTTTATGCTACAAATCTATTCAAAATTTGAGACTGGTGAGGGGTTTTAGTGTTAAAAAAGGTTAAAAGGGCGCTTTCGCGCGCCAAATAATATTTATCCTCGCCTCATGGCCGAAGTTCACATACTTTATGTATTGGGTACAGTTTGCATTTTTTCCGCCTCGTGCCGGCGGACTGGCACTTACTTTTCCCTGCAGCTGGAAAAGTAAGCAAAAGAGCCGCCGCTGCGCCTGGCGCTATTAAAGCTTGTGCTGAGGCTACACCTGAAGTTGCCGCACCAGCCAATGCGGAATGACGGTGAACGGAGATTCAGTGCTTTGGCCAGAGAAGCGTACACATAGCTTAGCTGGTGTAGAGAGGCGTCCGCCTAAGGCGAACGCAGGCAAACGTACATGACGTGATGGAGGATCGGTGGGTACGCTGGGTAGCTGATATTAATAGTTCTTCTATCTCTGCAGGTTGCAGAACACGCCCTCCTAAGATTTGGCGGTAAAGGCGCGTTTTAGACCCAAATGTTTCTGTTAAAGTTTACCAGCAATTCAAGCAATGCAGAAGTGTTGCAGTCAAACTCAATTCTTGCACAAACATTCACACGGCTTGGATTGCGACATGGGGCTAAAACGTGGATTTACAACAAATATTAGGCAGGCGCGGGCTGTTACTCGTTTTTGTTTATTGTTTATTAAGGCACTCGTGGTCTCCCGTTGGTCGGCATGCCTACTTTTTTGCCTGCAGAAAAAAGTAGGTGCTCTTCCGCCGGCACGAGGCGGGATCAATTTTGACCTAAAGCAACAGAATTAGTCCGGCCTGGGCGGACATGAGCGGGAACATTAAAAAATTTGAAAATATACTATCCCTCCAACCAACACCAAAAACATACTTTCATAAAGCCAGACTTTCCCAGCATGAACAAAATAATACGCCATTAATACTGCTGCGGGGGGTGCGCATAAAAGAAAATGGTATAATCTGAGGTCTTCTTTCAGGTAGAATGACACCAGACCGATAATGAACATAAAAAATAGTAGCTGAAACGATTTGCGAAGGTGAACCACGCTTCGGAAAAAATTCTTTTGCAGCTGGAAAAATCCCAGTACCAAAATAGCGGCAACAGGCAGGAGGACAAGGGTATCGTAAAAATTAATCCGAAGGTTGGTGGGAAATTTTGATGTCAGTGGCAGCCAGATCCTATAGAACTGGTCCAGAGAGTCGTTCCAATAATAAAAAACACCCAGGAAAAAGAAGATTGTTATGAAACCAGTGATCACGGCAAGCCACTCTCTCCAGTTAAAGGGCCGGAAAATAATGAGGCTGATCCAGAGAAGCGGAAGCATTGCAATAAAGGGAAAGTATATGAGCGTGCCTAATGCAACGATCATTCCCAGGTCATACATAACAGATCGAACTTCATCTCTTTTGTAAATACTGAGGAAACGCTCCAACATCCACAATAAAAGGAAATTACAAAACAGGGCAGGACTTAATATCAGGAATGGGGTAAATAAACTCCCTGCAGAAATGTATAGTAAGGCTGGCAGATACGTTGATTTCCCCAGAAGGTTATACGAATTTACGATCCAGTTGAAAAGCAAGGCTTGTACAAAAATCAAAAACGCCGCAACATAAATATTCGTTAGTGTTGGAAGTGAGTTTTCCGGAATTGGAACAAGCAACCTCGCAAAAGGCTCGATAAAATCAACACTGACCTGCTCAGGAAGATGCATAAAAATACCGGCTCTCAGCAAAAGCGTGATAACCGCAAGGAAAAGGATATTTACAGGATTAATACTGCGGAACTGCTTGATCATACATCGGCATTTGCTACAATATTAAGATAAAAGAGGGGAAAGGTGAAAGGTGAAAGGTGAAACAAAGCCCCGGAAGTCTCCCCAGCGATTTAAAGTTTAACGTTTCCTTAACAATCTCCTCATTCCCGATTACGTAATTAGTATAAAATCTTTAACATGACCACAGAATTCATTATTCAGATCATACTACTTTTGATAATTGTTATCGTGGGGATTTGGCTAAGTCCGTATGATGTGGGGTTTGAGGAGGAAGAACTTTGATTAGTTGAAAGAGGAAAGGTGAAAGAGGAAAGTTAAAGGGTCGATTATCCGTGTCGCACTTTTCACCTTTCACCTTTCACCTTTCAACTGACGTGAAATTCTCTCAAGCTGCCGTGTATGGTGTTTCGTATGGATTTCGATAAACCTCCACCATTGCTTTGCATTTAAGAGTCCCAGGCGGGGGTGCTTGATCATTTGATCCCTGTCGGCTTTATCCACTTTATCTTTGAGTTCTGAGAGACGCTTTCGAAATTTAACAATCAAATTTGATGCTTCTTCTTTGCTTATGATCTTCACCATTGAGGCGATGCGCTCGGGTGCTTTGAATTTCCCTGGTGGGAGTCTACCAAAGAAAAGTATAGCCAAAACCTGCCAGGGGGTGCCCTTTTTATTAATGATTCCCGTTTTGAGAAAACACTTCTCAACAGCTATTAATGAAGCCAAATTTGATTGAAAGATATGAGAAAAGGTTTCAGAGTATGACCATTGTCCTTCTGCCGGACTTTGGGTAAATACTTCTTCCGATACCTCCTGTAAAAGGGTTTCATATTGGCCTACGGCTTCAATCATCGACTTGAAATGGCTGTTTACGCTCACAGTATCTGTACTAATTCACTAAGGCAATAAATCTCATGTACCACATCTTCGGGCTTTTCTTTGCGTCCGGGGTTGAAAAAGATCGCTTTCATCCCGTAAGCCTGTGCGCCTCTGATATCAGCCTCAACGCTGTCCCCGATCATCAGGCTTTCTGCGACTGATGCAGTGGTCGTATTTAAGGCATGATCAAATATAGCTTTATCAGGTTTGTTAAATCCTATTATTTCTGAAATGAAAATGGTGCTAAAATATTTTGCAAGGTCGGTATTCCCGATTTTTAGCTCTGTAGATTCTTTGAACCCGTTGGATATGATGTGAAGAGTGTACTTGCTTCGAAGATACTCCAGCGTATCGTGAGCATGCGGAAAAAGGTTTGTTTTTGTAGGACAGATAGTAACATAATCGTTCTCAAAATTGATTGGTATTCTATCAGGCGACAACCCCAGTTCAATAAAAGTCTTTGAGAATCTTGTTGAACGCAATACCTCTTTGCTGATCTTGCCAATATGATAATCTGCCCAAAGCTGATGGTTGTTTTTAGTGTACGTCTCGATAAAGGCATCAGGAGAGTGCAAACCCAGGTCCTTCAGCCCGTAAGTATGATATAGTTCATGGAGCGTCTCTTCAGCATTCTTGTCGAAATCCCAAATGGTGTGATCAAGGTCGAAGAAGAGGTGTTTGTAGATGGAGGGGGTCATGTGAGATATAGCTGGTTTAGTGATAGAAACGAGTCACATTGAACAAACATGAGTTATAAGTTGTAAGTTATAAGTCAAAAATGCGCAGACATACCGACAACTACGCTTATCCGGATCGCTGCACAAACCTAAAACTTATTACTTACAACTTACGACTTACGACTTACAACTTTTACCTTTGCAGGGCATATGGAATTTAAGCTAACATCTGAATATAAGCCAACCGGCGATCAGCCTGAGGCGATCCGTCAATTGGTTGAAGGCGTTAATAGTGGCGAACATTATCAGACGCTTTTAGGGGTTACAGGCTCCGGAAAAACCTTTACCATAGCGAATGTTGTGCAGGAGACGCAAAAGCCGATGTTGGTCCTCAGCCATAACAAGACGCTTGCGGCACAGCTCTATGGAGAATTTAAACAGTTCTTCCCGGATAACGCGGTTAATTATTTTGTTTCCTACTACGACTACTATCAGCCTGAGGCTTATATCGCTTCATCGAACACTTATATTGAGAAAGACCTCCAGATCAATGAGGAGATTGAAAAGTTGCGTTTGCGTACCACTTCGGCATTAATGTCCGGCAGGCGTGACGTGATCGTCGTTTCATCAATTTCCTGCATTTACGGTATGGGAAACCCCGAGGATTTTTCAAACTCGGTTTTTCGATTTGCAGTAGGGACAAAGATCAGCAGGAATGCATTTTTGCATCGCCTTGTTGAGATCCTATACTCACGTACAACTGCCGATTTCAGAAGGGGAACATTCCGGGTTAAGGGAGACACGGTCGATATATATCCTGCGTACATGGATTATGCCTACCGGGTTTCTTTCTTTGGAGATGATATTGAAGAGCTGACCACGATAGATCCTGCGTCGGGAAAGACAATGGAGAAAATGACACATATGGCCATCTTTCCCGCCAATCTGTTCGTAACACCTAAGGATCGATTCAATAAGTCGGTTTGGTCTATCCAGGAGGAACTTGAAAGCCGCAAGCAGCAATTTATTGACGAAAAGCGGTTCCTGGAGGCTAAACGGCTGGAAGAACGGGTAAATTACGACCTGGAGATGATGCGTGAGCTTGGCTATTGCAGCGGTATTGAAAATTACTCGAGGTTCTTTGACGGCAGAACTCCGGGAATGCGCCCCTTCTGTCTCCTGGATTATTTTCCAGAAGATTATCTTATGGTGATCGATGAAAGCCATGTTACAGTGCCGCAGATCCGGGCAATGTACGGCGGCGACCGCTCAAGGAAACTTTCTCTTGTTGATTATGGCTTCCGCCTCCCCGCTGCACTCGATAACAGGCCTTTAAATTTTAATGAATTTGAGAAACTTGCACCGCAAACAATTTATGTCAGCGCAACGCCGGGAGATTATGAGCTGGAACAGACGGAGGGGGTTTTCGTTGAACAGGTAATCCGCCCAACGGGACTCCTTGATCCGGTGATAGAGATCAGGCCGGTTATAAACCAGGTCGATGATCTGCTTGACGAGATCGATAAGACAGTCAAGATGGGAGATCGTGTGTTGGTAACTACTCTGACGAAGCGAATGTCGGAAGAACTTACTAAATACATGGATCGGCTGGGGATAAAGGTCCGGTATATTCACTCCGAGGTCAAAACCCTTGAAAGGGTTGAGATACTTAGAGATTTAAGGCTTGGCGTGTTCGATGTACTTGTGGGGATAAATTTATTGCGTGAAGGATTGGATCTTCCTGAAGTTTCACTTGTAGCTATTCTCGATGCTGATAAGGAAGGATTTCTTCGTTCTGAGCGTTCACTCATCCAGACTATTGGCCGGGCAGCCCGAAACGATCGCGGGCGGGTTATCATGTATGCGGATAAGATCACGGATAGTATGCGGGTTACTATTGATGAAACCAATCGCAGGCGTGAAAAGCAGATTGCGTATAATACGGAACATGGAATAGTACCGAGGACAATAGGTAAATCGTGGGAGGCTATTATCGAACAGACCTCGGTAATGGACTTCAAGGGAGGAGTTCAAAAGGCATACATTGAAAAAGAGATGACAGATGACTTGGCTGCCGATCCGATTGTTCAATATATGACCAAACCGGAGCTTCAAAAATCGATCGACAAAACGAAAAAAGATATGGTTAACGCCGCTAAAGACATGGACTTCCTGCTTGCTGCAAAATTGCGGGATGAAATGTTTGCGCTGGAGAAGATTATGGAGGAGAGGTTTGGGACTGGGACTGGTAAATGAAGGGAGTGATCAGTGATCAGGTGATCAGTAATCAGTGATCAGTAATCAGTATCAGTAATCAGTGATCAGTAATCAGTGCATGTGTACCTATATTACTAAAACAAATCTCAATGGCGGTTACCACCACTGGGCGTAGCCACCTGATTACTGATTACCGGCGGTAGCCACTTTTATTCGTAGAACCATCACCACGATTACAACTTTCAATGCTATTCTCGAATCACCGGGCGCTGCCACCGATCACGTTAATAAAATTTCACAACGCAAACAACATGAACGGCCAATATAGAAAAGACATATATCCCGGCCTCGAAGTCGACATAATCCTTAAAAAGGATCAGAGAACGGGTAAACGAACAAGAGGTATAGTTCAAAGCCTTCTCACAAGCTCTGCTTTTCATTCAAGAGGGATTAAGGTCAGGCTGGAGGATGGACAGGTGGGGAGAGTGGTGGAGATAGTGAGTTGAACTTTGTACGTTATACGTAATACGTTGTACGTTGTACGTCTGGGCGGATAGCGAACGAACCTATCCGATCTTTGAAGTTGGATTTTAATAAAACGTGTGGTTTAACGTTTGGTACGTCAGAAAGAAACGGAAAACATACTTGGCGTTCTGGTACGTTGTAATAGTTATTATTAAGAATGTAAACCGTATAACTTCACGTTGGGTACGTCGGCAAGAAAACGTATAACGTATTACGTACAACGTATAACTTTACAAAACAGTGAAACATATTCAACATTTTATCGTCTATATTTGAAGATCAGAATTTATTCTCATGGCATTATTAAAGATTTTATTTATTACTATTTGCGTTTTATGGCTGCTAAAAATGGTTGCCAGATTGTTATTACCTATGTTTTTCCATAAGATGATGGCGAAAGCGCAAAACCAGGCAAACCAAAGATATCAGCAACAACATAATCATAACCCGGACGGTCGTATCAGAGTTGACTACATGCCTCCAAAGGAAAAAAGCCGTGGCGATAATGCGGGTGATTTTGTTGATTACGAGGAGGTGAAGTAGGTTGTTGCGGTTGACGGTTGACGGTTGACAGGCTGGGCGGAGAAGGACAATCGGTGATGGTGGTTAGTTGTTAGTAATTAGGTGTTAGGGCCAGACGGAAAAAACTACGTCCACCACAGCCATTAATATTCCGGATTTTTCTCTAATATTCCTTTGACCCCGAGGGGGTCACATATTTATAGTATCGAAATCGGCATTTTCATCGACCCTGAAGGGGTCGCATTTAGAATGCGAATTCATTTAAATAATACGACAACACATACGACCCCTTCAGGGTCGGGATTTCGGGACCAACATTTTCTATAAATATTCGACCCCTTCAGGGTCGGTAAGAAAGCCATTTCCCTTTGTCCCTACTATCTGAGTAGCCATTGCCATTTTTATGAATGAAATTCTTCAAGATAGAGTGCTCTAATCGCCAGATGAATGCCCGTTAAATCCTTCCATCTGACATGCCTGTTGCGAAACGTATTGCGTTCAACTTAAAACGTATTACTTTTTTTCTATTTTTGGCATTCAACTAATTTGAGGATAATGAATAACTGGTTTAAACGCAATGGCATTCACCTGGCGATCATAGGAATTTTTATTGCGATATGTTTCGTGTATTTCAGTCCTGCGCTGCAGGGAAAAGCCCTGTTTCAAAGTGATGTTATTCAAGCTCAAGGCATGCAAAAAGAGATCATGGACTACAAAGCCAAAGATGGTAAAGGTCCTCTCTGGACGAATTCCATGTTCGGAGGTATGCCATCTTACCAGATTTGGGTTCAGTATCCTAATAACATAACTACCTACGTCATCTCATTTTTCAAAGCAGTTTTCCCAAATCCTATTGATACTGTTCTGCTTTATTTATTGGGTGCATATTTTCTGTTCTGTGTGCTGAGAATGAATCCCTGGCTGGCTGCAGCCGGTGCGATTGCATTCGCTTTCTCGTCCTATAACTTTCAGATTATAGATGCCGGTCATAGCAACAAAGCAATTGCAATCGCATTTTTTGCCCCTATTCTTGCCGGTATAATAATGACCTTCCGGAGGCAATATCTTGCCGGAGCGGCGATAACCGCCTTATTTCTCGCTATTGAGATCAGGACCAACCATATCCAGATGACGTACTATCTGTTCCTGGTACTTCTGATCCTTATAGGGATAGAATTATATCACGCAATTAAAGCAAAGACCACCAAAGAATTCATTAAGTCTTTCGCCTATCTCGCAGCAGCGGCGGTTCTTTCAATTGCAGTAAATGCAGGTGCATTGTGGACAAGTTATGAGTACGCAAAAGAATCAACCCGTGGACCATCGAATTTAACAACTGATAAGTCTGAACCGAATAACGGCCTGGACAGGGACTATGCTTACGCATGGAGCCAGGGTGTTGGAGAAAGCCTCACCTTCTTGGTACCGAATGCTTACGGCGGTGCTTCCGGGGTATCTGACTTAGGTGTAGATTCTGAAGTTGCAAAGACACTTGGATCAAAGGGAATTCCGGCAGAACAAATCATGCCTGCGATGCAGCAATTGTATGGTGTCGGCTTAAGCACCTACTGGGGCGACAAGCAATTCACATCCGGTCCGTGGTATTTTGGGGCTATTATATGCTTCCTGTTTGTTCTGGGATTATTCATTATAAAACACAGAATCAAATGGTGGATCCTTAGTGCGACCTTGTTGTGTTTGCTGCTTTCGTTTGGAAGACATATGCCTTTCTTGTCCGATATCTTCTTTAATTACTTCCCGCTTTACAATAAATTTCGTGCAGTTGAATCAATCCTGGTTATTGCAGCTTTATTGGTACCGGTGCTTGCAATTCTTGCAGTAAAAGAAGTTGCATTCCACACAGAAGATCCGAATAAGCTAAAGAAACATCTGCTGTATTCGCTTTACATAACTGGTGGACTTTTACTGATATTAATCGCCGTTCCATCTTTACTACTGGATTTCAGGGCGACTGGCCATAATCAATTTGTCGAGCAATTAACCCAATTAACTAATGGCGACCGCCCGTTCGCTGACAGCATTGCAAATTCCCTGATCCAGGATCGGATCAGCATGGCGCGAATGGATGCCTTGCGCTCGCTGGTTTTCGTTCTCATTGGTGCCGGACTCATTTGGACTTTAATCAATAAGAAACTTAGTCCACAGATCGTATTTATTCTTCTGGCTGCCGTGATTTTAGGTGATATGTGGAATATTGATCGCCGATACCTGAACAATGAAAAGTTTGTTGAGAAAAATGTTCTGGCACAGCAATTTCAACCTAGGGATGTGGATCAGATGATCATGCGCGATACGTCAAATTACAGAGTATTTGATCTAAGCGGCAGACAAGGTCCCTTCTCAGATTCAGGTCCTTCCTATTTCCATAAGAGTCTTGGCGGATACCATGCGGCTAAATTGAAACGGTACCAGGAGCTGCTTGACAAACAGTTTAATGGTTCTATCAATGAAGATGTACTTGACATGCTGAACACTAAGTATGTAATTACGTCAGATCAAACCGGTTCAAAACAAACCGTACAAAACAGGGACAGCGCAGCCGGCAATGCCTGGTTTGTACCGAGTGTTACATATGTTAAAAATGCGGACCAGGAGATGGCTGCGATCAGCAGTTTTGATCCTAAAAAGGTGATGATTGTTTCGGAGGAGTTCAAGCCAATGATCGACCTTAGACGAATTGGATTTGATGCGAATGGATTTATCAGGTTAACCTCATATCACCCAGACCTCATGACATATGAGTATTCCTCAGGCAAAGATGCACTGGCTGTGTTTTCTGAAATGTACTATAAACATGGGTGGAATGCCTATGTTGACGGACAAAAAGTTCCATATTTTAGAGCCAACTATCTGTTAAGAGCCGCACAGCTGCCAGGTGGTAATCACAAACTGGAATTTAAGTTCGAGCCTGCATCATATTATACTGGGGAGATAATCTCGTTAATTGCGTCTATTTTGCTTGTTTTGGCACTTGGATATGCGATGTACTTGGAGGCTAAGAAGCCGGATGAGGGAGCGAAGGTGGTGAAGGGGTAAACTTGACCCCTCATCCGATAGCTATCGGATCCGCCCTGGGCGGACAGCTTCCCCCTGCCTACCGCAGGCAGGTTGAAAAAAGGGGAGCGCTAGCGTACACACCGAGAGAGCATCTCAAAACAGAAGCAAAAGGACCTCAATCGTTCGTCCTCTTATGCTTTACATAATACGCAGCTAATTTCGCAGCAATGATCCCATGATTGAACAGATTTGGGATAAGGCCGTAGTGTTTTGAAAAAATATGGAAGCGCTCGATCAGGCTTTGGCGATGCCGCTTTTTGGACATTCCTCCAACAAGATACTTCGCGACATACATTCTGGTGTTGACTATCTTTTTCGAACGCTTCGCAGCTTTTAAAATCCAGTCAATATCTGAACTTAGCTTATAATCGAGATCATATGGTTCTGTTAGAGACCTGCGGATGTAGATAGCCTGGTGACTGATACTCATTCCAAATTTAAAGTCTCTCCAGGTGAAGTTCTCAGGAGCTTTATGCCGTCTTTGTCCGAGGCTCTTCCAATTTTCATCGTACATCTCGGTCTCGCCGTAGTAGATATCTCCGTCCGGTTCGGAAGCAAATATTTTTTCAACGGTGTCTGCAGCATATATCTCATCTCCCGAATTCATGAACAGGACGTAGTCACCCTCGGCCAGGGCGAGGCCTTTGTTCATCGCATCGTAAATGCCCTTGTCTTTTTCTGAAACTAACTTACTAATGCGCGACTCGTATTTCTTTAAAACTTCCAAAGTGCCATCCGTAGAGGCACCATCAATCACTATATATTCAATGTTTGAATAGGTCTGTCCAAGTACTGAAAGCACCGTGCGCTCAATATCATGCACATTATTGTAAACTATTGTTATGACGCTTAATCTAGGCTGAAACATGGCCACTTAATAAAGAATTGTACATTTTCACATGTCGTTGTGCGATCTCCTGTTCAGAGAAATTATCCATAATGTGGTTTCGCGCGTTTGATCGAAGCATTAGCCTGTCGGCATGACTAAATACCCAGCTTATCCCGGCGGCAAGGTCGCTTGATGAACGATACTCAGCCAGGTAGCCATTTGATTTATGCTCAACCATATCTGGAATTCCGCCCGTAGTAAATGCGACCACAGGCGTACCGCATGCGAGGCTTTCCATAACAGTATATGGAAGATTGTCTTCAAGCGAAGGTGCCATAAATACATCGGCAGCACTATAGCACATCGAGAGCTTTTCCTCAGATGCAATGGTACCCAGAAATGTGGTTCTGACGGGAAATGCAGGTACATTGCTGGTGTCTCTATTTCCGAAGATGACTAGTTCAATTTTATCTTTATCTACTTGTTGATCCCGGGCAAAAATTTCCAATGCCTCAACAAGATATGAGGTTCCCTTATGCATATCCTTGCGGGATGGCATAAAACCGCTCATGATAATGAACTTATCCGACGAAAGCCCGAGGTTTTTGCGGGACTCAGCTTGTGTATGCGGCTTGAAAATCTCCATATTAAGTGTGTTTGGTATAGTTATAATTGACTTAGAATTTAACAGCTTACTCTTCAGTACAGACTCGGCCATCCATGCACTTGGCGCGATGATGGTCAACTCTATTCCTTGATAAGATTTGTTTTTTCTCATCCAGATTCGATGAGACAAGTCCTGGGGATGCGATCGTCTAAGCACCGGACAATTGCCACATTCATTCATGTAGTGATCACACGTGTACCGAACATGGCAACCTCCGGTAAACGCATTGCTGTCGTGAAAAGTCCACACCAGGGGCTTGTTTAAACTGGAAAGCTTCGCAATGTCTTCCGGGCGCAGAAATGCGTGATTCACCCAATGTATGTGAATAATATCGGCTGATTTCAACAATTTCCGTTGCGATAGGTCCTTCCCCCACAAGGGTATTGAAAAAGGGATTGGCAGAGGCTTAACAAAAATTTTATTGGCCAGGCGTTCGAGAATAATCGCTGCTGCGGTTAACCATTTAGAAAAAAAGCCGCTTGAAAGATCGTGAACTTCAGGGTTGTCTTTAAAAAGAAAATTGACGGCTACCTGTGAATCTATTCCATGCTTTTGAAGCGCTTTACTCAGACGGTCGCATGCCTTTCCTGCTCCTCCGTTTCCAGTGTAAGTATTTAGATGAAGTATCTTCACGAATATCAAAAATACAAAATAAATGCTCTTAAGGCTAGCCACCTGGTGCCTTCAAGAAGTATTATTTCAAGAAAGTATAAAGGGCCATCGCATCAATTGCCTCCAGCTTTAGCTGGAGGTATTGGATTGCATAGTGAACGGGCTTCAGCCCAACCATTAGCGTTTGGGCTAAAGCCCAGTGACACCGTTATCTTGCCCACCGGCTAAAGCCGGTGGCAATTTATCAAATCCATAAAAAAAGGTATTGGCTTGATATAGCATCCCATCTATAATATCTCTTTGATGAATCTGACAACACGTTCTAAAAAACTCCCTTTCCGATTCGCCAGAAAATACTTAATTGACTGGTATGCTTCCTTGTTCTCTTCAATGACGTCCGGAAACTCCGTTACCCTCCGTTCACTGATTTTAACATCGTACATATTATTCTTCCCGGAATGAATTCCGGTCCCATCATGTCCAATATTGTTGATTAGAGAAGCCGAGGGATTGAGAGTTAGTCCGTCGTTCAAAAATATGGATGCATACCATCTGATGGCCCAGGAATTATTCTTCCCTCTTTTGAATTCCCTTACCTGTTTCCAGAAGTTCATAGTGCCTTCAATGGAGAACTGGTATCGCTTGTGACTGTCAAAATTACTGATGATCTTATCGATATCAGGTTCGAAGTATTTCCATGCCCTTCCCCAAGTCGCCCAACCCCAGCTTGACGCCGCACGATAAAAAAAGGTCTGGGGTAAGTTATTACTTTTTAGAGGATACATGTACGCCCCAATATGCATAACCCGATCCTGATTTTCGTAACGTTGTAATGCATCATTGAAATACTGCAGGGCGAATTTTGAGCTAATCAGATCGTCTTCGAAAACTATGACTTTACCATATTTTTCCGTGAGCATGGTGACGCCATCAATGATTGAATTAGCAAGTCCTAAATTGGCTTTCCGTTCTATTACCTGTACTGATTTAAAACCTTCAACTGATCTGATGATATCCCTCACCTCTGCAACTTTGCCGTTATGGAGGTCATTTTTTGCTGCGTCAGAAAAAATAAATAACCGGGACTCATCTGCAAGTAAATTCTGCTTCAAAAACTTGATGGTACGCCGTGTATGCTCAGGACGGTTATAAACGAATAAAGCTATGGGAGCCAGGGTTTGCATCGGTGCGATTTAGTTCTATATGAATTGGGCCTCAGGTGTGATCCTTAATAATGCCAATGACGACAGAAAACGTTTAGTTCATCCCCAAAGTATTCGATAGCCACTTCTCCGCGAGGCGGGGCCATTCTAATGCAGCGTTATTTCCAGGTCGTAAACCATAACCATGTCCGCCTTTTGGGTAAATATGAAATTCAAACGGAAGTTTTTGCACCCGTAAAGCATTTGCTAGAGGCAAAGGAAGATCATTCTGATCGTCGGCGGTGAAAAATATGAAAACAGGCGGTGTCTCACTTGTCACTTTGATCAGGGGATTAAGCTCTTGCTTATTCGGACCGTTTGCCGTGTATGCAGGGTAAATCAGTACGAGAAAATCCGGACGAGCGGATATATCATCCGTTTTATCAATTGGCTCGTAGGTCCTCGTGTTAAAACTTGTACCAGCCATGACTGCCATGTGCCCCCCTGCTGAAAAACCCAGCATACCGATTTTATTCTTATCCAGTTTCCATTCGTCTGCCCTGTCACGAACAAGCCGAATGGCACGCTGACCATCCTGCAGGGCTCCTTCACGGTTATCAGGTACCCGGTATTCCAATAAGAAAACAGTGAAGCCCTTGGCAGCGAAATGTTCGCCAACTTCCTCTCCTTCGAGGTTGAAAGCGAGGATTTTGTACCCCCCGCCCGGACAAACAATAATGGCGGCTCCATTTGATTTTCCCTGCGGACGATAAACCGTTAACTGAGGGTCAGTAATGTTCGTAATCCGTTTAACGTTTCTGCTGGTGTCTGCGGCTGGCTCAGCCGGATGCTTTGCTTGGCTTTGACCGGGTACAGGGCCTGGCCAAAGCTTTATGATCTGTTTACTTTGAGCAAATGTATTCATTGTCAGGACGCAGCAAATAATATTTAGTAAGATGGTTTTCATTTAACAGATATTAATCAAATCAGGCGACTATTTCATGTTTAGCAATTCATCCATCGTGAAAGGTTTTTGACGCCCTTTGAATTTGTTTCGCACTCCATAAACATCCCCGCTTTGAATCAAATCCCCTTTGTTGTTCCAGGAATTCCTGATATAGTTGAGAAGTTGTGAAATATCCGCATCGGAAAATTCTTTATTTGCTGCAATGCCCGGCATCTCTCCATTTATTTCCGGTGCCTTGTAAAGCTTGTTCCCAATTTGGATAGGACCTGTTAACCCAAACAAAACGATCGCACTCAATTTATTCTTGTCGCCCGTTACCCACTCAGAATTGTTAAGAGGTGGTGCCAGAGAAGCCACACCATTTCCATCAGGGCCATGGCAGGTCTGGCAGAAAGATTTGAATATGGTTGCACCTCGTGGAAACTGCACCGCAAGATCAACCTTGTTATTTTTGGCTTTGTCTGCATCTGCCAAAACCTTCCTTAGCCTCCGGTTAATTGTAAGAGCTGTATCTGGGTTTGAAGCAGTGAAGTCTTTGTAATACCAAGCTTCTTCGTTTTTCAGTCCACTAATAACCGCATCTGAAACGTATAGATCAGTTCCGAAGGTTTTGCCCAAGTTCAATAGGAGCGATTTCTGAGCAAGAGAACTAAAAGGTTTGATAGCTGGGCTTAGAAAAGCAATGTATGGGGCTGCCTGTGGATCTTTTGCCGCTATCAATTTTTCGAAGTATGTGACGAACTCAGTATAATTTTCCTTGTTAATTACTGACCGGGAAAGGGCGAATGCCTGCATTCGCAGGTTCGGGTCCGGACTTGTGAGAAAGGGCCATAAGTCTTCTTTGGTTAGCAAGCTCAAGCCTTCCAATGTCCAGAGTGCGTGAGTTGATGCAAGGGGCTGAGTTGAAGTTTTTAAAAGTTTCCTTAGAAGAGGCGCTACGTTCTTATCCCCGGCATCAATTAAGATCTGCTGAGCCATGCTCCGAACCCATCCATTTTCATTTCCTAATAGCTTAATGAGCTTGATCTTATCGCCGGAAAACTTAACTGGCCGGGATTTTCTGTTCTTCGGCACAACTTTGTATATCCTCCCATATGACAGTGGTTCGGTAAGTGAACGTTCTTTTATCTCGTTCTTTAAATATGGGGTTAAATACGTTTTGTGCTGGATAATACCTCTGTACATATCAACAATGTACAATGCCCCATCCGCCCCATTATACAGATTGGTAGGCCGGAATCGTTCGTCAGTGCTTCTCAAAAATTCTTTGTTCGGATAGGCTTGTCTGCCCGTTACTGAATAGCCGTTATTTTCGAGAATGTTTCTTTTGATCAAATTGGCTGAGGGTTCTGCGACAAATGCATTACCATAATATTGCTTGCCAAACAGGTGACCGTTGTATATAACAGGCCCACATGCCGCAGTGAAATTCACGAGTCGAAGGCTATCATCAAGTACACCTGGCTGATAACCCCTGTTTACACCCGTTGTAGCTCTAGCCGGATAAACCTTATTGCTGCCGACCATTTTTTTATTGAATCCTGCGACGGACAATTGATTCTCGTTCGATGCACCAAAGCCTGGACTAAAGAGGTCGCCAAGTAAATTCTCAGAGTTGTTATTATAAAATAATCGCCCCTGATCATCCTGGCTGATGCCCCACTGCCCACGGAAATGAGTTCTTTCAATTAACCATTTTTCCCCTTGCTTACGATAGCGACGGTCAGATTTTGCATTGTAAATCCAATTATCCAGGGCTCGAAAAAGACCATTAGGTTGATGCTCCACATTACCGCCTTCAGCATAAGTTGGATCCACTAAAGTTTTTTTGACAGGCTTATCATCGCGGATTTCATAAAACCATAAACGCGGTGATTCTGCAACCAGAATTCCATTTCCAATAAGGCAAATGGCACGAGGGAGAAGCAGGGAATCCAGGAATACTTTGCGATCGTCCATCATCCCATCACCATTTTTATCGCTCAGAATTGTTATACGGCCCCTCGGCTTATCTTCGTCAGTTCCGACGGTGTCGGGCATATAGCCTTCCATTTCAACAACCCACATCCGTCCAATTTTGTCAAAAACAAAGGCAACAGGCGAATTAACCAGGGGTTCTTTCGCAACGATTTTAACTTCAAATCCATCTTCAAGCTCCATTGTTTTTATGGATTCCTCGGCCGACAACACCGGAGATGAATTGTATTGCTGACGAATGCGCAGCGAATCAAGGGTAAAGCTTGCTTCAATTTGGCGGAACGCTCCGCTTCCAATCAGAATGAATAAACCTATTATTAGAAAGGTCAGGAAATACGTTCTGCTTCTCATGAAGTTTATTTGTTTGCTCAGGTTAAAATCTCCGACTCTTTTGTTTTGTGCAGTAAAATCGTATAAGCACTGGCAAATTTCTCGTGCCTTTTTCTGCCGCCAAGTTTTATTAAGAACACCTTAACCCAGAATTCGAGGTCGATCCTGAGCGTGCTGAAGAAATTCCGGCTTTTCTTTTGATTAACAAAAGTATTGAATTTTGTAACCTCCGGTTCAATTATGGTAATCTTATCGCTCAGGATTTCAAAACCCTCAGTCTGGACCAAAAATCTTAACGAACTTGGTGTGTACATATTGATGTGACCATAAGCCAGAAAATGTTTCATCCTTTTGTCGACATCATACCTGTAATCAATCGGCACTTCTATAACTGCATTTTTTGATACCCGCCTGATCTCACGGAGCAACATCCTTTCATATTCAACGTGCTCCAAAACATGCGATAAAATTACCAGGTCAAATTCATTGTCTGCAAAAGGAATCTGATAACCATCGAAAACCTGAACCGACTTTATAGTATTCAGTTTTCTTTGTACAATTTGTTCAACTCCGCTTTCGGAAATTTCCAACGCGTAAAGCTCAGGAGCAAACTGCCACTCGTCCAGATATTTCAAAATACTTCCATCTCCGGCACCAACTTCGAGTATCTTTTTGAACTGACCACTTCCACAAACCTGAACTATATTTCGCGCCTTGTACTTTGCACTAAGCATGCGCCATTCGTCGTCTTTACCTTTATAAAAATCGTCGTAGGCGGTCTTCAATCCAGAGCTCACCAGTTCTTCTTTATTCATTACGATTAATAGGGGGTAAAAATTGAATTGTAACTACTTTCATTCCACGGGTTGATCACCTAAATACCCAAACAATTATTGCCCTTGTAAAATACCGAAGTAGATTTTCTATAAAAAAGGCCAGGGGAGATTCCTGAAAAAGAAATTTCTTTGAATCCTTCTTTTTCAAAAAATACTCGGGCGTCATTATATTTTAGTCTTTCAGAATCATCCAAAACAACTACACCTGTTTCACTCAACGCTGACAATGAGTTGTAGCAGCAATTAACCCTGTCACGACCATCGACAATAATAATATCAAATTTTCCGGGTAAAGACGAAGGCATCCTGCTATAATCACCGTTACTCTGAAGGTCACAAAATATCATTTCTGCATTTGAGGGAGATGATCCAGCGATCTTTTCATACCATGCTTTATCATGTTCTACCGAAACGACCTTCTTCGCCCTTTTTGCATAATAGAGCGTTGAATTACCTGAACCAAATTCGAAAACGGTATGGCTATCCTTTATTCGCTGTGAAATAAAATCAATAAATGAGTAGGTCACCCAGGGAATTGGCTCACCATTATCATCAATTGGTGAATGTGTACTCAAGGCTTTGAACCATCCTATCTCTGCCAGATAGCCTTTGACCCCAAATGATAGTAAAGCTTTAACTTTCGCCGGACTTAACAAGCTGAAGATTGATTCCTTTCTTTTCAACGTCTCGGAATTTTTTGTATTAGTGAAATTAAAAAAAGTGATTTAAGCATTTTCAGTCCCTGATGTCTGGTCCTTGCAAATACAAGAATAAAGAATGTGGCTGAAAAGTATGCAATTAAGGTTGCGATTGATGCCCCAAGTCCGCCATACAGAGGTATTAGCCAAAGATTAAGAAGTATGTTTATGATTGCACCAACTGCTGTGCGGTAGAATGAGATCATAGTATAGCCTTCCGCAAGAAGGTATTGTCCGCTGGCACTGCCAAGGAAAACAAATATTCCCGACCAAATATGAATGGAAAGCATTATTCCTGCTCCCTGAAATTGATCCCCGTAAACCAGGTGAATAAATGTATCGGCACCAACACTAACCACCAATGCAACCGGTACACTTATAATTATCAGGAGATCATATAAATTCTGTAGACGCTTCTGATATCTTGGCGGGTCTGTTTTTCGTGCATGAATGATTGCTGGAAACACCGAAGTGACAATTGCTACGGGAATAAAGTACCATGATTCACTGATCCGGGCAGCTGAACTATAGATTCCGGCTTCCGTGCTCCCGGCAAAGTGTTTGAGCATCAAAATGTCGATCTGCATGTACAGCGTGACCATCACGGCCGACAATATCAAGGGCCATGATTTACTTAGGAGTGATTTAGCGCGGTGTGTTTTAAATGTCCAGTTACGGATATGAAGCTTATCCCGATGATATATAATAACAAGTCCGATGGCCAGCATCAGGCCGTCGATAACTAAAGCAAATGCAAAATAAACCAGTGGAAGCTTTAATAAAACGAAGGTTATCTTGATTATTGAGGATAGAATCAGGCAGACATTTTGAACCTGTACGACAAACTTAGAACGAACCTGAGATTGAAAATAGGAATCAATTATGTTGAATGATTTGAACAGCAGAGCTGAGGCGCAAAAAGTGATTATAAGCGTTAGGTCTGTCCCTTGCTGTTCGGCGATACTTCTGGAGAAAATATAAATAAGAACAGACGCGGGCACTAGAACCAGACTAACCGCAAGTCTCATCCAGAAAGCAGTACCTAAAATCTCGTCGCGCTTGGCGGGCTCGTCAAGAACCTCGCGTATCACAAAGCTATCAAGACCGAGTGTGCCCACGGCGGCTATGATTGCAGCGAAGGCAGTTGCTACACTTAGGTCTCCAAAATCGTGCGGACCCAGGAACTTTGCAATGAAGATCCCTACAATTAAGCTTAGCACCTTTCCAAACATCAGCCATCCGGTATTCTTAAAATACTTTTGAAAAGCTTCGGGGTCAAAACCGGGAATGGCAGGTATCCTCATCAAGTACAAACTTATATAAAAAAAGTAAGGGCTCAGTTTTTTGCTGAACCCTTATTAAGTTGAAAGTTGGCGAGTGAAAAGTTGAAAATTGATAATTGATAATTAGCACAGCGTTTAGTTCGCTGTCAACTGTCAACTCTCAACTCTCAACTTAATAATTACTGGTTCACAAACTTCTTAGCATTGATCTTACGCTCGTTTTCACTTAAGTAAATCTTACGCAGACGCATGCTTTTAGGTGTGATCTCGATGTATTCATCAGCCTGGATATACTCCATAGCCTCTTCAAGTGAAAATTTGATTGCGGTTGCAATACGTGTGTTATCGTCAGTTCCGGATGCACGCATATTTGTTAATGCCTTGCCTTTGACTACGTTAACTACAAGATCATTATCGCGGATGTGCTCCCCCATGATCTGACCTTCGTAAACTTCAACACCAGGCTCAACAAAGAAACGACCGCGGTCTTGTAATTTGTCGATTGAGTATGCTGTAGTAGAACCTTTTTCCATTGAAACTAATACTCCGTTCAAACGGCCCGGGATATTCCCCTTCCATGGCTCATAAGCTTTAAAGCGGTGAGCCATTATAGCTTCTCCTGCAGTGGCTGTCAGAACATTATTACGCAGGCCAATAATTCCCCTTGCTGGGATTTCGAATTCAAGGTGCTGTAGATCGCCCTTAGGTTCCATTACTAAAAGATCACCCTTACGCTGAGTTACCAATTCAATAACCTTTCCGGATACTTCAGCAGGAACATCTACAATAAGAGTCTCAATTGGCTCACATTTAACACCATCAATTTCTTTGATGATTACTTGCGGCTGGCCAACCTGAAGCTCGTAACCCTCACGACGCATGGTCTCGATCAGTACTGACAAGTGAAGAATACCACGGCCATAAACCAAATAAGAGTCAGGTGATTCTGTTTCTACCACTTTAAGCGCAAGATTCTTCTCCATCTCTTTGTAAAGCCTCTCACGAAGACGTTGAGATGTTACGAACTTACCCTCCTTACCGAACATCGGCGAGTTGTTTATCGTGAACAACATGTTCATTGTCGGCTCATCAATTTTGATAACAGCCAATTGCTCCGGCTTATCGAAATCAGCGATAGTGTCACCAATATCAAAACCATCGATACCAACTACGGCACAAATATCACCTGAAGAAACTTCCTGGACTCTTACTTTTCCAAGACCCTCAAACGTGTATAATTCTTTAATTCTTGATTTTTGAATAGTTCCATCGCGTTTAACAAGAGAAACCGGTTGATTTTCCTTTATAACACCACGGGCAACACGACCAATAGCAATTCGTCCTACGAACGATGAATAGTCAAGCGAGGTGATCTGCATCTGTAATGTACCGTCAAAACTTGGTGCAGGTGGGATATGCTCAAGGATAGTATCCAAAAGCGGAGTGATGTCTTCCGTTTGCACTTTCCAGTCTGTGTTCATCCAGCCTTGTTTGGAAGAGCCATATAAGACTGGGAAGTCTAACTGATCTTCAGTAGCCTCCAGATTGAAAAACAACTCAAATACTGACTCGTAAACTTCTTCCGGACGGCAATTTTCCTTATCGACTTTATTTACGATAACTACTGGCTTTAAACCAAGAGAGAGTGCTTTTTGAGTAACAAATCTTGTTTGAGGCATGGCACCCTCAAATGCGTCAACCAGAAGAACGACACCATCGGCCATCTTCAATACACGTTCTACTTCACCTCCAAAATCCGCGTGACCAGGAGTATCAATAATATTGATCTTTACTCCTTTATAGCTAACAGAAACGTTTTTAGAAACGATCGTTATTCCTCGTTCACGCTCAAGGTCATTGTTATCAAGTATCAGATCACCAGTTTCCTGATTGTCACGAAACAAATTAGTTTGGTGTAAAATTTTATCAACCAAAGTAGTCTTGCCGTGGTCAACGTGAGCGATGATCGCTATATTCCTTATTTTTTGCATTAAAAATTTGTTCTAAAATTTTTTGCAAAGGTACTGTTTATAAAGGAGAATGGGAAATGGAGAGTGGAGAATGGAAAGTTGAGAATGGAGAATGGGAAATGGAGGATGGGAATAATAAAATAGGGAAATTGAAAAAGTTTCAAGGCTTTGAGGAAGAACGACAGTCTAATTCTTATACACAATGCCAGCGTACAAAATTACAGAGGAAAGACTAAAAACCAACTGCTATTGCCTAATTTTGTATTATGGACGTGCAAACCATATTAGTATTTGTATTATTTGCTCTGGCGGTTTTATGGCTGGGGCGAATGGTGTACCGCAGCCTAACAAGCAAGAAAGCCTGTGCAAGTAATTGCGGTAAATGTGCAGCAGATTTTTCTGATATTAAAATTCCGGAGAGTAAAGTCTGATTATTTTTCTTTCTCGATTAGGCATACCGCGTATGCAACAACACCCTCTTGCCGGCCGATAAATCCCATAGTCTCATTAGTAGTAGCCTTTATGGAAATGTCATCTTCGCTAATACCCGCTGCCCAGGCAATATTTAGTTTCATCTGGGGAATATGAGGATTTATTTTAGGTGCTTCAAGACATAACATGGCGTCAATGTTGCCAATTTCCCAACCTTTTTCTTTCAAAAGACTTACACATTCTTTTAAAATCAGAAGGCTGCTGATACCCTTCCACCGATCATCAGTATTAGAAAAGTGAAAACCGATATCACGAAGATTCGCAGCACCCAATAATCCATCGCATATTGCGTGTACTAACACGTCGGCATCCGAATGGCCAAAGGCGCCTGAATGGTGCTCGAGATTTACTCCACCCATTATAAAAGGATGTTTTTCAGCCAGCTGATGAACATCGAACCCAAATCCTACCCTAATCTTCATTAATTATTTGCAAAGTTAAATACCAGCGAGAAGCGCAGCGTTTGCGCTAAAGGACTTTTTTGCTGGTTAGCAAGAAGATATGCGAAATCCAGGTTAAAAACATTGTATTTAAGTCCGGCTCCCACTGTGAAATATCTCCGGTCACCCTTGGTTGGAGTTTCATAAAAATATCCCGAACGAAGGGCGAATTGTTTATTATACCAATATTCTGTGCCAAGTGAATAGCTTACCTCGCTCAGTTCTTCTGAAAATCCGCCTGGTGCATCACCGAAAGAACCAAAGATGCCAGCTGGAACGGAGCGGTCAGGATCTTTACCACTGACAATATTACCATTAGAATCTCTGATGGGATTGGTTGGAACAAGAAGTTTGTTAAGGTCGAGCGCTACCGTAAATTGATTAAGTTCATCTAAATTAAACGTGGATGCGCCTCCCAATTTCATATTAGTGGGCAGAAAAGACTTTGAGCTTCCATCTGAATAGTTCATTTTCGTTCCAATATTTGAAATATTCAGCCCAAAGGCTAACTCCGTATCTTTTCCGAACATTAGCGTACCTTTCTTCATGTAAGCCGAAACATCCGCGGCTAATGCTGTTGCAGGCTGAATATCCTGCCCGTTGAACTGACCATTACTTAGACTTGAACGAATATATCTTATACCTGTTCCAAGCGAAAAATTCTCACCGAACTTCCGCGCAAAAGTTCCGTCAATGGAAAACTCATTGGGACTGTAAACTCCAATGTCATTCTTGCTGTCATCAGTTAATTGAATGGAGCCGTATGAAAAATACCGAAGAGAACCGCCAATAATGTTCCGTTCGTCAAGGCGATGAAATACCGTCAAATAACCAAGGTCAACATCGGGCACCAGATTTCTCAACCAGGGAGTATAAGACGCTGAAATGCCTGTTGGTTGCTCTAAAAATGCAAGCTTGGCTGGGTTCCAATGGCTGGAATTTGCATCCGGAGATGTTGCGGCGCCGACGTCACCCATAGCACCAGATCTCGCATCAGGGGCAATAAGTAAAAATGGAGCAGCAGTTTGGATGGTGTTTGTTCTCTTGCCATCACTTTGCGGAATTTGAGCCATAACCCGGTCAGCAGATCGGGCAACAACAAAAATTAAACAGCAACAAAGTGAGAGTTTGTTAATCATTACCAAATATCAAGCTGAAACCCAATTAATATCCTGACGTGCATTAAATATACACATTTTTGAACATATAGCTTAATTGAGGCTCATATACAACGTTTCTTTTTCAAAATTAATATAGTTAGAAGAACTTTTTTATAGTGCTTCTCAACAAAATTTCACTGATGTTAAACAACTGTATATTAATAAATTACAATTTATTTACTTAACTTACGTTAGAATACGTAAATGAAATTATAGGTAATAACAGGAGCTTTAAAAGTCGGGATATTTTGCGTCTAGACAACATAAGTCCTGTAACCTTAAATTAGAATTTTCGTTTAAACATAATATCTGCATTAGCAGCTACAATAATGACCATAAATATCCGTTGGGGATATTATTCAAATTTCGTATTTTTATAAAATTAATGCTCCAATTACATTGTTAGTAATGAAAAGAATATCCTTAATTTTTACCGCCGCGGTTTTTCTGGCAGGCGTATTATCCTCATGTAATAAAAAGAGCGGCACGTCCTCAAAAACAGGGATGGCCTATAACGATAAGTATAACGGTGGATTCCAGGTAAATAATAAAGTGAAAGCTGGCCCTGGTCCTGGCACTATCGCTATTGAGGGCGGTACGTTTGTTATGGGGGGAAGCTTAAATCAGGATTTAGGATATGAGTTTGACAACGTCCGCAGGAGGGTTACAGTTGCATCGTTCTATATGGATGAAACCGAGGTTTCAAATGTAGATTGGCTGGAATACCTATACTGGATCAGAAGAAATTACGCTAACGACGCTGAATATTATTACAATGCCCTTCCGGACACGCTGGTTTGGAGACAACCTCTTTCCTATAATGAGCCATACGTTAATAACTACCTGCGTCACCCGGCCTTTCAGGATTATCCGGTAGTGGGGGTTACCTGGGAACAGGCTAATGCTTATTGTGAGTGGCGTACAGACCGAGTTAATGAAGAAATTTTACGTAGTACTGGCAGATTACTTGACTACAAGACTCTGGCTGGGGGAGGAAAAGCAGGTACCGCAACAACTGTTTCAACGTCAACCGATCCATTCAACACCGATATTTACTTAAATGGCCAATATCGCGGAGAAGGAATCGATGGGAAAAAGATGGAAAAAGATCTTAATCCAAACGCTGCGAATGGCGCTACAACAACTGGTAAAGGCGGTCCTACGCGCCCGGTGCGCTTGGAAGACGGGGTTTTAAAACAACCTTATCGTTTGCCAACAGAGGCAGAGTGGGAATACGCTGCGTTAGCATTAGCTGGAAACACTGAATACGAGAATATTGCGGACGGAAAGATCTATCCGTGGAATGGTCTTGGTGTGCGTTCGCCGAGAAAGAAAACTCAGGGAATGATCCTGGCCAACTTTAAAAGAGGTGAAGGGGATAATATGGGAACTGGGGGATATCTTAACGACAAGGCCGATATTACTGCACCTGTTAGAGCATATGTTCCGAATGATTTCGGTTTGTATAATATGGCCGGAAACGTTAATGAATGGACTGCCGATGTTTATCGTAAGCTAACATTTGAGGATTTCGCAGATTTCAATCCTTTCAGGGGAAATGAATTTGTAAACAAGAGGTTGGCCGACAAGACGAAAGGTATTTATGCGAAGGATAAATACGGTCGTCCAATTAAAGATCCTGCACCAGCTGGAAAGAAGCAAACATGGGCTGAGATGCAAAGCGCTCAAGCTGCTCAGGATACTTCCTCAATTGCAGGAAAGCCTTACAATCCGGATTTCCGTGGTCATCTTGACTCTGTGAATCCTAATCTTTACGGAATCACTACGCTGGTTAATGATCGTTCAAGAGTTTATAAAGGCGGATCATGGAATGACAGAGCTTACTGGTTAAATCCTGCTACCAGAAGATTTATGCAACAAGACGAAACCAGTGCTGAGATGGGTTTTCGGTCGGCCATGACATTGGTTGGTGCACCTGAAATAATTTCAAAAGGAAAACCTCAATTTAATCAGCCTAAATCTAAGGCTCCTAAGAAAGCGAGATAAGCGAATTTTTTAATAAAAAAAGGGGGCAGATAAATTATATCTGCCCCTTTTTTGTTGTCCCGAGTTAGCTATCCCATGTCATTATTTTTCCCCTATCTTCTGCTTTTAAACATTGCTCCAAGGTTTTCGCATCGTATTCAAGACCGAATTGTTTTAGGACATCATCAGGTACTCCATCCCAGGCATTTGGTTGATTTCCTTTGTAGCCCAGGTCCTCCATGCCGATCTTACTCGTAAAAAACCCTGTAGCCGTGAGCCCGCGCATCGTATCAAAAAAACTTACCCCCGCTGCATTTTCAGGAAGCGCTTTTTCAGGATAGGCGATTAGATCCACAAGCTGGATTCGCTGTTCGGCAGTGGCATCAGAGAATGCTTTTTTGAATAATTTCAATGATTTAACATCAAGCCATCTAAGTCCTCCCCGCAATGGAAGCTGAAGGTCCGGCTGATCCTTTACAATAAACTCAATGAAGTCTGCGACTTTGGCATCACTGGCACTTCCCGATGTGTCGTCTTTGGGAATTATGATATCAGCCAAAATAGTGATCGTTGAAAATTCAGCTGCAGTGAAGAACTTTTCAGCCATCAACTTTTCATCATTGAGCTGCTCTTCCGGGGTCCTTCCATAAGCCCCTTTTTTGCCAGCAGCTACAGAGTCTTTTCCTTCCTTTTTATCGCATGACGATAATAAGGTACCGACGCTAACCGTTCCAACGGCAAGTGCTTTGAGTGAATCTCTTCTGTTCATGTGATTAAATATTTTGCTTTTTTAACTGATCAACGATATATTCTGACGCACGCATAGCCAAAGCGAGAATGGTCCACGTTGGATTTTTATCAGCCTGGGACACAAAAGCTCCGCCGTCAACAACAAAAAGATTATTTACATCGTGTGCCTGATTGTATTTGTTAAGAACTGACGTGTTTTTGTTATTACCCATCCGGGTGGTACCCACTTCGTGGATGATTCGTCCCGGTGCCAACAGCCCATATTTTTCATCCGCTCCCGGCTTATCGCCACTAGCCACACCACCCATTGAATGAATTATTTCTTCAAAGGTATCCTGCATATGCTTAGCCTGCTTCACTTCCTGGTCTGTCCAATTATAATTAAACCTCAATACCGGTATGCCGTATTTATCTACGGCCCCGGGATCAATTTCACAATAATTTTCAACCCTGGGTATGCTTTCGCCTCTGCCGGCAAAACCTACAGTAGATCCATAATAGCGTCGGTAGTCGTTTTTTAAAGCAGCTCCATATCCCCCGGCATCCTTCATCTTGCCCTCAACTGTGGGATATTTACCGTTCGTTTTTTCCATTCCGAAGCCAAAGCCATACGAAGGCATACTCATACCACCCCAAAACTCAATATGGTAACCGCGCGCAAAATCCAGTTTTTTATTTTCAAGCCACCATGGAATATATAGATGCAGACCACCGACACCATCTTCGTTGTATCGTTTTCGGTCCATCAACTGCGGAATAAAAGCTCCTCTGGAAGCTCCCGTCGAATCATGAAGATACTTGCCGACCATGCCGCTTGAGTTCGCCAATCCGTTAGGATGAGCGGATGATTTGGAATTAAGAAGCAGCCGTGCAGATTCGCACGCACTTGCAGCAAGGACGACAATTTTTGCGTTCACCTGGTACTCCTGCATATCGGTTTTATCGACATATGAGACACCTGTCGCCCGTCCTTCTTTATCAGTTAATACCTCACGTGCCATGGCATTAACATAAACATCAGCATTGCCTGTTTTTCTAGCTGGCTTCACCAGACAGGTCGATGATGAAAAATCAGCATGTACTGTACAACCGCGGCTACATTGGGCGCAAAAAAAACATGAACCCCTGTCCTTATTTACTGGTCTTGTTAAGATGGACAGCCTTGATGGAATCACGGGAATCCCGATTTTCCCAGCGGCTTTCTTTATCATCATCTCGTGGAGCCGTGGTTTTGGTGGTGGAAGAAAGTAGCCATCAGGCTCATTATAGATTCCCTCCTTAGTGCCAAAAACACCGATCATTTTGTCTACCCGGTCGTAGTAAGGTTTTACATCGTCGTAACCAATTGGCCAATTATCACTTAGACCATCAAAATCATGTCTTTTAAAATCGTTAGGACCAAACCGTAATGAAATTCTTCCCCAATGATTTGTACGGCCGCCAAGCATCCTCGATCGAAACCAATCGAACTCTGTGCCTTTTGCTTTAGTATACGGTTCGCCTTCTATTTCCCAGCCACCATATGCGGCATCGAAATCGCCGAAAGGCCGGGTTGTATTAGCTCCACGCCTGGGAGATTCATAAGACCATTTCAGTTGTGTCTGCTGCTCAGGATTTGCCGGATCGTAATCGGGTCCGGCCTCTAGCAGCGCCACTTTTAAGCCTGCTTCCGTTAAGACTTTCGCCGCCATTCCTCCGCCGGCCCCAGAGCCTACAATACAAACGTCATATAACTCTCCTTTGGTTTTAATTTCTATAGCCATCAGCCAACATGTTTTTAAAAAACTTCTGATCCAAAGTTTTCATTAAATTAAGCAATATTTAGATACGCAAAGAATTATATCTCGCGAAAGGACCAGTCTGGAATGAGAATAGAACGGAGGGAATTAGTTGAAAACAATCATCACCTGATTTTTTTCAACTTTATCTGACGGGTTTACTTTAATTGATTTTATAACACCATCTGTAGGAGCTTTAATGATGTTTTCCATTTTCATAGCTTCGAGGATCAATAGGTTAGACCCTTTAGAAACTTCTTCACCTTCCTTAACAAGTACTTTGAGGACAAGCCCTGGCATAGGGGCTTTAAGCTCGGTGATTTTCAGAGAATTGAGGTTATCCATTCCCAGTTTATGAAGTAACTCATCAAATTGGTCGGTAAGTGACATCGTATAAATGTTCTTATTTACCCTAACGGAGCATGTTTTTTGATTCTTGTCCAACGTGACAAGCTCTACATTATAAGAACGATTTTCATGGAGGATATGAAACGTTGATTTACTAATGGAATAAATGTCCAGATCCATGGGCTGATCGTTAACAAGAGTCTGATCTTTCTCTGATCTTACTTGAAAATCGAATTGTTCGTTAACTTTTATCTTAAACATCTTATTGCGTAAGGGCGTATTGAACCAGATTAGCACCCATTTTCAAGGCTCTTTGACGCGTATCCTCCGAATCGCTTGAATATGTTCCTGCCACTTCCCAACCATTCCCAAGATCACATTCAAAAGTGTAATAACAAACCACTCTACCCTTGTATATCAATGCAAATCCCTGAGGCCTTTTCCCATCATGTTCATGGATTTTCGGAAGTCCTCCTGGAAATTTAAACTTCTGATTATATAAACTATGGTTGGATGGCAGCTCGATAAAGTCGAGGTCGGGGAATACCCGTTTCATTTGTGGTCTGATAAACTTATCCAGTCCATAATTATCATCAATATGCAAAAAACCTCCACCGGTTAGGTACTTACGAAGGTTTTCCGCTTCCTGATCGCTGAAAACAATATTGCCATGGCCAGTTAAATACACAAACGGGTAATTGAATATTTCAGCACTTCCGGCCTCAACAACCGCTTCGTCTTTATCAAAATTAGTCCCTAAATTCTTATTGCAAAAGCTGATTAGTTCAGGTAGTGCCGTGCGGTTTGCATACCAATCTCCGCCGCCGTTATACTTCATTTTGGCAATTTTGTAACTCGGAGCCGTATAAGACGAAATAATCCCGGCAAACAGGACGAATAAAACAAGAAGGTTGATCTTCATTAAAGCTTTCATCTGTTAAGATAGTTGATCTCAAAACAGGCCTCAAGAGCCGCGGTTTCTGTCCTTAACCTGGAGTTGCCCAGGCTAATTGGAACGAAGTTAACTGCGAGGGCTTCCAATACCTCTGACGGACTGAAATCTCCTTCGGGGCCGATCATTACAAGATAATCAGAATTCAACGCGATCTTATCTTTTAACGTAAATTTTTCGCCGTCGATACAATGAGCAATAAATTTTTGAGTACTTGAAACCGATCCAATAAACTCCTTAAATCGTACGACCTCGTTTAATTTTGGATGGTAAGCTTTGATCGATTGCTTAACGGCAGATGTTATAACCTTATTGAGACGATCAGTTTTCAATTCTTTACGTTCTGACCTTTCACAAATTAAAGGTGTGATTGTATCAATCCCTATCTCAGTTGCCTTTTCAAGAAACCATTCTACGCGTTCAATATTTTTAGTTGGAGCTATCGCTATATGCAGATGATGGTTGCGCCTACCAAATTCCTCCTGCACTTTAATAACGCTCAAGGAAGTTCTCTTAGGGTGCGGGTCGCTAATTATTGCTTCGTAAAAACCACCCTTGCCATCAACCAGTTGTACCAAACTGTCCTTTTGAAGGCGTAAGACTTTTATGCAATGTTTACTCTCCTCTTCACTTAGAATGTAAGTGTCTGAATGAATATCAGGTGTGTAAAAAATATGCATCCAGCATTTTCATTATCGGAGGTCAACAGCGTCATCGTTATTGATGACAAGTTCAAGCTTAACAGATTCTACATTTTGATCTGCCTTCTTGAGAATTGTAATGCTATAACCGTTATACTCGCGGGTTTCACCCACCTCTGGTATTCTTCCAAAAATCTCACTAACAAGCCCTGCAACAGTATCGTAGTCACCGTCTTCAGGCAAATCATGCGGAAGGTATTCGTTAACATCATAAATAGAAGCTGTCGCATCAATAATAAACTCTGTTGAAGACACCTTATCTACGATAGGCTTTTCCTCATCGTATTCATCCTGTATTTCACCTACAAGCTCTTCCACGATATCCTCAAGGGTAACCATGCCGGCGGTACCGCCAAACTCGTCCAGAACAATCGCTATCTGGATGCGCTTCAACTGTAATTCGCTCAACAGGTCATTGATTTTCTTAGTTTCAGGGATAAAGTAAGGTTTACGGATGATATCTTTCAATACACATTCCTTATTATCAGCCAAGAGGGGAAGAGTATCTTTTGCATGTACGATACCCACGATTTTGTCGATGGTTTCGTCGTAAACAGGGATTCGTGAATAACCTTCGTGGATAATAAGATCAAGCAGTTCGCGATGTGGCGTATTTAATTCGATGCCTGAAATTTTGGTTCTGGGCACCATGATATTCTTAACAACCCGCTCGTTAAAATCAAACACGTTCTTGATGAGTTCGTGTTCGTTGTTCTCCAATGCACCGCTTTCCTTGCCCTGATCAAGCAAATACTGAAGCTCCTCAGAACTGTGATGAGCTTCATGACCACCGATAGTACTTATTCCTAAAAGTCTTAAGATGAAATTAGCAAAGCCATTCAAAAGCCAAATGAAAGGCCTGAATACGAGATAGAAAAAATGAAGAGGCAAAGCCACGCCCATTGTAGTTCCAATCGGACGTTGGATGGCCAGTGATTTCGGAGCCAATTCACCAAACACAATATGAAGTATTGTGATTATCGCAAAGGCCAGGACATGTCCAATATTTGTAGCAACAGCCGTGCTGGTATCAATATTCACAAGATGGAAAAATCTTGTCACAATATCAGTCATAACTTCCTCACCTACCCAACCAAGCCCAAGGGATGCTAAGGTAATACCTAACTGAGTAGCTGCCAGATACCCATCAAGGTGCTGGGTCATGTGTTTTGCGATTTTTGCAACTCTGCTGCCCGATTTTGCTTTTATTTCAATTTGGGAAGCACGAACTTTTACCAACGCAAATTCCGCGGCAACAAAAAAGCCATTTAAGAAAACCAGAAAAAAAGTGAAAAATAACGCCAGACCCATATTCTTTTAGTTATTTATGAATGTCGATTTATATAACTCCAAACTTTCTCTGATGACTTTATATGCGTAATTTTTTCCCAAGAGATGTTCAATAGTAACATTCTTCATTTCTAGAGCTTTGTAGTCCTGGAAAAATCTTACAATTTCATTCATTGTATGTGGGGGTAATTCTTTCAAATCTTCAATGTAGTTAACCGACATATCGTTTTTAGCGACTGCTATAATCTTATCGTCCTGCTCACCATTATCAACCATGTGCATTACACCTACGACTTTTGCTTCGACTATTGACAATGGATAAACATCAACTGAACATAAAACTAAAATATCCAGGGGATCTTTGTCATCGCAATACGTTTGCGGTATAAAGCCATAATTTGCAGGATACATTACCGACGAAAACAAGACTCGGTCAAGCTTGATCAGTCCAGAATCCTTATCAATTTCATATTTTGCTTTTGAACCTTTTGGAATTTCGATGATCGCGTTTACGATCTCAGGGATATTTTCACCGGGAGAAACTGTATGCCAGGGGTTATCGTTAATCATATTTATTCAGGATTTAGCTCCTCTGCATCTTCTCTGTCTGCACCGATCTTCCTCTTCAAATAAGTAACAATCAGAGGAATAGTTGTTATTAAGATAAAACCAACAATTATGTACAAGAGATAATCATCAATTTCCTTCTCAAATCTTCTGCCAAGAAAGAACCCCAGCAAAGTTAAGGATGTAATCCACAGGAAAGCACCTGAAATGTTATAAAATGCAAATCTCCTGTAGTCAAGTCTTACAATCCCGGCAATGATTGGAGCAAAAGTTCGTACTATAGGTATAAATCGGCCCATTATCAAAGCAAATGCACCCTGTTTTTTATAATAATTCTCGGCTGCCCGCAAAAATCTTTTCTTGAAAAAAATGGAGTCGTCTCGCTCATACAGAACTGGCCCCGTTTTCTTTCCAAACCAATATCCAACAAAGTTTCCGGCAACTGCAGCGGCTATAAGTCCGCCTATAAGCACATATATTGAAACGTCCAGTTTATTGGTTGCCACAAACATACCTGCTAAAAAAAGCAGATAATCACCTGGCAGAAAAAACCCAAAAAACAATCCTGTTTCCGCAAAAACTACAAATAGAAGAAGATAGAATCCTCCTTCCCGAAGCAGTTTTACCGGATCAACAAGGTGTTGCAGGGAGTCCCAAATCTCTTGCATAAAATCAATATGCGTAAAGCTACAATATTTATGTAATAGTTTGGCTTAGAAAAGGCTTGATATGAAGCCTGGATATACACCAATCACAACGGTAATTAATGCGGAGAAGCCCAAAACAAAATTAAAATATGAGGACGATTGAATTTCATTCCGTTCCGCACCTTTGAAGTACATGGCAACAATAACCCTTAAATAGTAGAAAATACCAATCACGGCATTCAGCACAGCTAATATTACCAGCCAGATATGGTATTCTGCAAGGGCAGTCGAAAACATCATGAACTTTCCAATAAAACCAGCTGTCAGCGGTATTCCGGCAAGCGATAACATTGCCACTGTAAGTGTAAAGGCTATAAAAGGATTCTTTTTGGCAAGCCCGTTAAAACTGTCAAAATTATCTGCACCAGTTTGACGCTTGACCAGAATAAGCACAGCAAATGCGACAATCGAAGCTATGGAGTAAGCAGTTGCATAAATAAAAACTGAATTACTTGAGTTCACTCCCAATGCAACGATAGCAAACAACATATAACCCACGTGAGAAATACTTGAAAATGCAAGCATTCTTTTAAAGCTATGTTGATATAAAGCAGTAACGTTTCCAACAAAAAGTGTCAGGAGAGAGATTACAAGCAGGGCAGGCATCCAGAAGTCATGCAACGGTGCAAAACACATTAGGAACAATCGTAGGAAAGCTGCAAAGCCTGCTGTCTTAACAACTGTACTCATGAATGCGGTTATCAAAGTTGGCGAGCCCTCATAAACATCAGGTGTCCAGAAGTGGAAGGGCGCAGCTCCGACCTTGAAACACAATCCAATTATCAGTAAAGTTATGCCAGTATAAAATAATGGTGAGATTCCTGTTGGGTTCGCTATAACATAATCACGTATTTGGGTAAGGTCGAACGTGCCTGTTGCTCCGTAAAGCAGCGTGATTCCAAATAGCAAAAAGCCAGTTGAAAATGCGCCCATTAAAAAATATTTTAACGCAGCTTCGTTCGACTTGAAATCATCTTTCCGAATGCCGGCGAGAATATACAAGCTTACTGACATGATTTCCACGCCGATAAACAGCATGGTAAGATTGTGGTACGAAACCATTACCAGTATCCCCGCAAGGGAAAATAGGATGAGGGTATAGTATTCAGCAACATGCTCACTGATACTTTCAAAATAATCCTTTGAGATCAATAGTATCAACATAGTAGAAAAGATACATATTGTAGTGAATGCAATTGCGAAATTGTCAAATAGCATCATTCCGCTGTAAATCGGCTGTGCTCCGCCATTCCATTCCAAAACCGCTAATACCAAAGCACCAGCAAGTCCCAGCAGAGTAGCTGGCAGCAAAGCATTTTTTGCTTTGTACAGGCCCAGGTAGAGAACCAGAATGGCTAAAATAGATAGGGTTATTAATGAGCTCATGCTTACTGTACTAAAATCTTTTGGTTTACCTGTTCGAGCAAATTAGAAATTGCAGCTTCAGATATATGAAGTATTGGTTGTGGATAAATCCCAATTACTATAATCAGTACTGAAACAATAAGAAGCACTGATTTTTCGGTGGTGTCAATATCGCTGAATATTGTGGTCCTTTCGTTTGTTACACCCAACATGACCTTTTGGTACATTCTGAGCATATAAACCGCCCCTAATATGATGGTGAGTCCTGCTAAGGCCGCGAAATAAATATTATAGTTGTAAACACCCATTAACAAAAGAAATTCTCCGATGAACCCATTGGTTAAAGGCAAGGCAACAGTACCTAATACGATTATTAAAAAAGCTATAGCAAGTTTCGGCGCAGGTTTTGCAATTCCACCAAGTTGGTCAAGTTCACGTGTGCCCATCCTCCTAATAATGATATCTGCGACGAAGAACATTCCAACGACATTAATACCATGGTTCAGCATTTGGATCATCGCACCCTGCAAACCCTGCATATTCCAGGCAAAAATTCCTGCTGATATTAAGCCTACGTGAGCAATGGAAGAATAAGCGATCAGCCTTTTTATATCATTCTGAGTAAAGGCAATTATTGATGCATATACGACACCGATTATTGAGAGGACGAGTGCAGTTAATCCCCAATCGTGAAAACCAAGCGGCGCTACTGGTATAAGCCAGCGAATCACACCATATATTCCCATTTTCAACATGATTCCTGAAAGTAACATTGTTCCAGCGGTTGGGGCTTCTGTATACGTATCAGGCTGCCAGGTATGGAAGGGAAATACTGGCATCTTGATCGCGAATGCCAGGAAGAATGCCCAGAATATCCATCCCTGAGTTGATGAATCTAAATTGAGTTTATAAAATTCTGCGATATCATAACTGTTATTTGGTGTTTGAAGATGCAAATAGATTATAGCTAAAAGCATGATCAAGCTGCCCGCTATTGTATAGATAAAGAATTTTAAATTGACTTGAATTCTGTTCTGTCCACCCCAAAGCGCACAAATAAAGTAAATCGGAATTAAAGCAATTTCCCATCCCACATAAAACAGGAATCCATCCAGCGCAGTGAACACCAGAAGTAAGCCGCTTTGCATGAAAAAGATCAGAGCGTAAAAAGCGCTTTGGTTCTTTATTTCGTGCTTGAAGCTAGACAGAATAATAATAGGGATCAGGAGATTCGTCAGAATAAGTAAAATCATGCTTATCCCATCAACTCCAGCTTTAAAATTTATACCGAACTGGGGAACCCAGGGTAAATTAACAAGATATTGAATTGATGCATCCGGTACGAAATTCACATACATGTATGCGGTAACGGCCAATGGTAACAATGACAGCACACCTGCTAATGACCTGGCTGATTTACCAGCAATAAGCATTACAGCAGCAGCAATAAGCGGAATAAAAATTTGCAACAGTAAAATTTCCATTTATCTAGTTCTACTCTCTGTTAAATTTTGTACATACTATAAACCAATAGCGCGACAATGCCAAACACCATCATAAAAATATAGAAGCCTACCATCCCTGACTGAAGCAATCTAAAACTCTTGCTTGCCTCAATAGCACCTTTTCCAAATCCATTCACTAGACCATCAATCCCTTTTTTGTCAACCACTTTATGAAAGAAGCCTGAGAGGGAATCAAGAGGCCTGGTTATGAGGGATGCATAAATTTCATCGATGTAATATTTATTATAAGAAAGCCGTGCAAGTGTGCCTCTTTCGATCCTATCCTCAGCGGGAACTTCACCTTTCTTTACATATTTCTGGTAGGCAAATAGCATAGCACCTAATGCCCCAGCAACCGAAACCGCCATTAAAATAAATTCTGTAGAATGATCAAGAGTCAAATGAGGCATTTTGCCTGCTGACACGGCAAAAACAGGTGACAAAAAGTTTTGAAGCCAGTGACCACCACCAAATATTTCCGGTATGCCGATAAATCCACCAATTACCGATAATACTGCCAACACGATCAATGGGATGGTCATCGACGAAGGAGATTCATGTAAATGGTGTTCCTGTGCAGTGGTCCCGCGGAAAGATCCGTTAAATGTTAAAAACATCATCCTGAACATATAAAATGAAGTGAATACCGCACCGATCACTCCTAGTACCCAAAACAGCTGGTTGTGTTCATACACATGAGCAAGTATCTCATCTTTAGAGAAAAATCCGGAAAAAGGTGGTAATCCAGCAATGGCAATCGTTCCAATCATCATCGTAAGAAAGGTTACCGGTAATTTCTTCTTCAGCCCACCCATGTTTCGCATATCCTGTTCATTGCTCATAGCATGAATAACAGAACCCGCTCCCAGGAATAATAAAGCTTTGAAGAATGCATGAGTAATCACATGGAAAAAAGCACCAGTGTAAGCACCGACCCCTAAACCTAAAAACATGTAGCCGAGCTGTGAAACGGTTGAATAAGCGAGTACCTTTTTGATATCGTTCTGTGTTACGGCAATTGTCGCAGCGAGTAATAGTGTTGCTAACCCAACTATAGCGATCACGTGCAAAGTCTGCGGAGCAAGCGTAAATAAGATATTGGATCTGGCGATCATGTAAATACCAGCAGTGACCATGGTTGCGGCATGAATCAGAGCCGAAACCGGAGTTGGACCCGCCATTGCATCAGGCAACCATGTAAAAAGCGGTAATTGTGCTGATTTACCAATTGCCCCGACAAATAGTAGAGATGTAATTATAATTAATGCACGGTCGCCAGCCAGCATACTTGCTGCCTGAGGAAAAATTACGGCGAACTCAACACTATTGAACGTTGTGAAGATCAGGAACACAGCGATAAGGAAACCCAGATCGCCAATACGGTTCATTATAAATGCCTTTTTTGCTGCACTTGCATACGATGAGTTCGTGTACCAGAATCCGATCAGCAAATACGAACATAAACCCACTCCTTCCCAGCCAATAAACATGATCACATAATTGGATCCGAGGACTAAGAGAAGCATGAAAAATATAAAGAGATTCAGGTAAGAAAAGAACTTTCCAAAACCAGCGTCATGCGACATATACCCTGTGGAATAAAGGTGGATAAGAAATCCTATCCCTGTTACGATGAGGAGCATCAAAGCGCTCAGCGGATCTACCATGAATGAAAAGGGTATCTTAACAGTTCCGGCACTAATCCAGTCAAAAAGCGGTACAATAAACGATTTGGTGTTTGAGGCGTTAAGCTCAATAAATATCCCCAGGCTGACTATAAACGATGCAAGAACAGCTAAACAACCTGTTAATCCAATAACGCTTTTTGAGAGTGTATTACGGCCTAATCCATTGATAAGAAAACCTATCAGAGGAAATAATGGAACTAACCAAACTAAATTTATCATTCTTGTTTTATATATTGAACAGACTTACGAAGTTTACTTCTGCTTTGTTGTAGACTTCGTAAGTCTTCCTTTTTACCACTTTAATTTATTCAAGATATTAACATCCGTCGAGTTGGTATTCCGGAAGATCATTACAATTATTGCCAATCCTACTGCTACCTCTGCAGCTGCAAGGGCCATAATAAAAAAGACGAAAATCTGTCCGGAAGCGTCATTATGATGAACTGAGAAGGCAGTAAGCAATAGGTTTACGGCGTTCAGCATTAACTCTATCGACATGAAAATGACGATCGCATTTCTGCGGATGAGCACACCTATTACACCAATTGCAAATATGATCGCACTAAGCAGGATATAATGATTTAATGGTACGCCCTGAAGTGCTTGTGTTACATTTTCCATTACGCCTGTTTAATATCTTTTTTTGCCAATAAAACTGCCCCGACCATTGCCGATAAAAGTAAAAGGGACGAAACCTCAAATGGTAAAAGGAATTTACTAAAGAGAACTTTACCTAAATTTTTCACCAGCCCAAGATCCTGTGTTTGTAAAACCAATGGATCGGATACATGAAGTGCTTTTAATGATCCAACTAATGTAATAACCAAGCACATTCCGGCAATTACACCAATCATTTTAACAATTGCTGATTTTGAAGTTCCTTGACTTTCATTTAAGTTAAGGAGCATCAGTACAAAAAGGAATAATACCATGATAGCACCCATATAAACAATGAAATTTACAATTGCGAGGAACTGCGCATTCAATAAAATATAATGGATGGTAAAGGTGAAAAATGTTACGATCAGATACAGAACGCTATGCACTGGATTCTTTGCGAAGATCACCAGCAAGGCGAAAAAGATCGACAGAAAGGCAACAAAATAAAAAAGAGATATACTCATCAAAAATATCTTTAAAACTTCGCTCTATTTTGGGGCAAAGGTATAATTTCTACCGAAATACGGCAGTTTAACTAGTAATATTTCAGCATCCCGGGTTCCTTAAAAACCTCTTTGCTATTTTTATAATGAACCGATTGGCTCTTCAACCAATTTGTCTTTTCCGTAAATAAAATCTTTTCTTAAGTAGTCAGCAGGAACGATCGGACCATCAAGATAAATCGCTTCTTTCGGACAAGCTTCTTCACACAAACCGCAAAAAATACAGCGAAGCATATTGATTTCGTACACAGCAGCGTACTTCTCTTCACGATATAAATGTTCTTCCCCTTTTTGTCTTTCGCCAGCAATCATTGTGATTGCTTCAGCAGGGCAGGAAAGGGCGCAAAGTCCGCAGGCTGTACAGCGTTCAGCACCATTCTCATCACGCTTCAAAGAATGCAAACCCCGCCAGTTTTCGGAAAACTCACGCTCAACTTCAGGATAAAAAATAGTCTCCTTCTTTTTAAACATGTGCATGAATGTAATGCCCATGCCCTGAAAAATTGCCGGAAGGTATAATCTCTCCCAGAAATTCATCGGCTTCTGCTCTAGTACTTTCTTTCTGTTACTTAATGGTTCCATAAACCCTAAATCCTATCAAACAGAGTTAAATTAATTTATCACCCTCAGCAGGCTGCTGGCAATTATAGTTTGTCAACAAACGTGATCACCACTCCGGTAATTACGATGTTAGCTATCGCTAACGGGATCAATATCTTCCATCCCAAATTCATCAATTGATCATAACGGAAACGAGGAACTGTCCACCTCACCCACATAAAAAAGAAGATGAATACGAATATTTTTAGAAAGAGAACTCCCATGCCAATTAAAGGTCCAATGGTAGGCCCAGTCATTTCATTGACCCAATCCATTCCAGGATAGTTATAACCTCCAAAATATAAGGTTGACATAACTGCCGACGCGAGGAACATGTTTAAATATTCAGCGAACATGAAAGCACCCATTTTAAATCCTGAATATTCTGTATGATATCCTCCCACAAGCTCCGTCTCACATTCCGGAAGATCGAATGGAGTACGATTGGTTTCGGCAAATGAACACACCAAAAAGATAAGAAAGCCTAAAGGCTGATAAAGTATATTCCAGTTCGCTCCATGCTGTTGTTCAGCAATCTCTTTCATACTGAGCGTATTGGTAGCAAGCAGCAAAGCTATGATTGATAATCCCATTGGGATCTCATAGCTTATGCTTTGAGATGCTGCACGAACCGCTCCCATTAATGAGAACTTGTTATTCGATGCCCAGCCGCCAATCATAATTCCGTAAACTCCTAAGGAAACTACACCGAAAATATAAAGTATCCCCACATTTATGTCTGTTACTTGAAGACTCACCAGCCGATCGGCGATAAGAACATCCTGTCCCCATGGAATAACAGCACTTCCTATACACGCCGTTAGTAAAGCCAGTGAGGGACCTAATATAAAAAGCGCTTTAGAAGACTCCGCCGGAATGATTTCTTCTTTAAAGAACATTTTCAATCCGTCGGCTAGCGGCTGGAACATTCCTCCCCATCCGGCACGGCTAGGGCCTACACGATCCTGAAGATAACCGGCAATTTTGCGCTCGGCTAATGTTGAATACGCGGCTACTCCCAAACTGACTGAGAAAATTACAGTGATTAAAATAAACTTCTCTATTATAAATGCTAATTCCATCAGATCTTGCTTGCTCTGTCAAATTCTATTTTATTTGCTTCCATCAAAGCTGGATTCTGCTTAATAACCGGCAATGGTACCATTTCATAATGATTCGAAGAGATCACAGATTTATGTGAGATCTGACGTGGGCCTTCAATCACCCAATCTTTGGTGTTCTTTGTTTCAAATCTGCACGTGTTACAGATAAAATCTTCAACTTCACCGAACTCATCTTTACGACCAGTAACGCGCAACACCTCTTCTCCCTTATACCACAGGGTTACTTTTCCCTTACATGTAGGACAGTGACGATGAGCGTCTACAGGTTTAGAAAACCAAACACGATTCTTAAAACGGAAGGTACGATCGGTTAATGCACCAACCGGGCACACGTCGATAACATTTCCAGAGAAATCATTGTCGATCGCCTTTTCTATGTATGTTGAGATCTCAGACGCATCTCCGCGACCCAAAATTCCATGTTGGCGGCTGTCTGTAAGTTGATCAGCGACGTAAACACATCTGTAACATAAAATACAGCGGGTCATATGAAGCTGGATCTTATCGCCAATATCTATTCTGTCAAAAGTGCGCCGTTCAAATTCGTACCGGGTATTGGCAACGCCGTGCTCGTACGAAAGATCCTGCAAATGACACTCACCAGCCTGATCGCAAACCGGGCAGTCTAAGGGGTGATTTATTAAAAGTATTTCGACGACACCCTTCCGGGCCTCAATTACTTCTGGAGAAGTTATGTTCTGAACCTCCATACCATCCATAACGCCTGTGCGGCAGGAAGCTACCAGCTTCGGCATAGGACGAGGATCTTTTTCAGAACCTTTGCTTACCTTAACAAGGCAGGTACGACACTTTCCACCACTTCCTTCTAGTTTTGAATAGTAACACATAGCGGGTGGAACAATGTCGCCACCAATCTGGCGCGCAGCATTCAGAATGCTAGTACCTGGTTCTACATCAACTGTTATTCCGTCTATTGTTACTTTAACTTTTTCGCTCATTGACTTACCTCCTCTAACTTAGGCAGTGGATCAGCGTATTTTGCTAAACCATAATTCCGCTCCATTGCTTCCTTAGGATTTGTTACATGCCATTCAAATTCATCCCTGAAGTGCCTGATTGCACTGGCAACTGGCCAGGCAGCAGCATCACCCAATGGACAAATGGTATTGCCCTCAATTTTTTTAGCCACATCAACCAAAAGATCGATATCACTCATTTTTCCATGACCGTATTCCAATCTGTGCAGAACTTTCTCCATCCAGCCGGTACCCTCGCGACATGGTGAACATTGTCCGCAACTTTCATGGTGATAAAAACGGGCAAAGTTCCAGGTATTTCGAACTATACATTGATCCTCATCAAAAGCAATCAAACCTCCAGAACCAAGCATCGAGCCTGACTGGAAGCCTCCATCCGAAAGAGATTCATAACTCATCAAACGAGCTTCGTTATTTACTGTCTTAAGAATCAAATTAGCTGGCAGAATTGGAACTGATGATCCTCCGGCAACTACCGCTTTTAATCGCTTGCCATTGGCAATACCTCCGCAATACTCGTCGGAATACAAAAATTCCTCAACAGGTACTCCCAGGTCTATTTCATATACTCCCGGCTTATTCAGGTTTCCTGAGGCAGAAATTAGCTTCGTGCCGGTACTTCTTCCTATGCCAATTTTAGCATATTCTTCGCCGCCATCGTTGATAATGGGAACTACTGCAGCAATCGTCTCCACATTATTGACCACTGTAGGACATGCCCAAACTCCTGAAATGGCAGGAAATGGCGGTTTGATCCTTGGATTTCCCCGTTTACCTTCAAGTGATTCGATTAATGCTGTTTCCTCTCCACAAATATAAGCACCACCTCCCGGCTGAACATATAACTCAAGGTCATATCCTGATCCTAAAATATTTTTTCCGAGAAAGCCTGCATTTTTAGCTTCCGCGATCGCGCGTTCCAAAATTCTGATCTGTGGCATCATTTCGCCACGTACATATATATATGACGTTTTAGCGCCAAGTGCGAAACTTGAAACAATCATTCCCTCAATTAGCAGATGAGGAATGTAAGTCATTAAATAACGGTCTTTGAATGTTCCAGGCTCAGATTCATCGGCATTACAAACAAGATATCGCTCCTTTCCTTCCGGTTTAGCAAGGAAACTCCATTTCATACCCGTAGGAAAACCAGCACCACCTCTTCCGCGTAAGCCTGAAGTTTTAACCTCTTCGACGATCGCATCTGGCGACATCGTTTTTAAAGCTTTCTCCACAGACCGGTACCCACCATTCTGACGATAAACATCAAATGTGTTAATACCAGGGACATTAATATGCTCTAATAATAATTTACGCGCCATTTTAATTTGATTTGAGATGCGAGATTTGAGACCTGCCTGCCGGCAGGCAGATATGAGAAAAATTCAGGCTCAGATCTCAGGTCTCAGTTCTCATATCTTATTCTTTAAATCTTCTATTAGCTGATCAACACTTTGCTCAGTCAGCTTTTCATAAAATGTATATTCAGGGCCGATCTGCAATACCGGAGCCATTCCGCAAGCTGCAAGACACTCAACACCCCTCCAGCTAAACTTACCATCTGAAGTCACTTCACCCTCCTTAACTCCTAACGACTTCTCGATATGAGTCATAATCTTTTCTGCACCCACCAGGCAGCAAGGTCCGGTGCGACATACCTCCAGTACAAATTTTCCCTGGGGGCGCAGGAAGAACATCGTGTAAAAAGTAGCGACTTCATACACCTCTATTGGCTGTATGTTTAAATACGCTGCTACTTTATCCATTGCTTCCGGACTAACCCAACCATATTCAGCCTGTACGAGGTGAAGAATGGGAAGAAGTCCCGCCTTCTGTTTTCCTTCAGGATAACGGGTTACGATATCATCAAACTGTTTTACCAGATCTGATGAAAAGTTAATGTCTTTATGTTCAGTTACGCTAAGCATCTAATTCTCCTGCGATTACGTTCAAGCTACTCATATTAATAATGGCATCTGACAATAACATGCCGGCACTCATAGGCGCATACATCTGATAATTGATGAAGCTCGGGCGACGGAAATGAAGACGATATGGTGATCTCCCGCCATCATTTACCAGATAGAATCCCAATTCGCCATTACCACCTTCTACAGCGTGATAAACTTCAGTTTTAGGAGTATCTATTTCACCCATCACGATTTTAAAATGGTAGATCAGTGCCTCCATATTATTGTATACTTCCTCCTTTGGAGGCAAATAAAATTCAGGTACGTCGGCATGAAAAACACCCTTAGGCTCTTTTTCAATTTTGTCGAGAGCTTGCTGGATAATTCTCAAACTCTGCCACATTTCCTCGTTACGGACGATATACCTGTCGTAAACATCGCCTGTTGTTCCTACCGGGATATCAAAATCGAAATCCTCATAAGAGGAATACGGTTCATTTACTCTTACGTCATAATCTACTCCCGTAGCACGCAGAATTGGTCCGCTCCAGCTATAATTCAATGCAACTTCTGGATCTACCGCTGCAACACCTGAAGTGCGTTCGATGAAAATTCTGTTTCGGTTAAAAAGCGTTTCAAATTCCTTCAATATAGGTGGGAATTTTACAAGGAATTTTTTGATCTTGGCAAATGCGATATCGTTGAAATCGCGTTCGAAGCCGCCTATTCTCCCAATATTTGTTGTTAAACGCGCACCGCAGATTTCTTCGTAAATTTCATAAATATGCTCTCTTTCTTCCATCAGGTATAAAAATCCTGAGAAAGCGCCAGTATCTACACCAAGAATCCCATTACAAATAAGATGATCAGAGATTCTTGCCAGTTCCATAACGATTACCCGAAGATAATCGACACGTTTTGGCGTCTTGATATTCAAAAGTTTTTCAACCGTCATGTGCCATCCCATATTGTTTATCGGGGATGAACAATAATTCATACGATCGGTTAAAGGAGTAATCTGATAGAATGGCCGGTGTTCTGCAATTTTTTCAAATGCCCGGTGGATATAACCTATTGTGGAAACACCACTTACAATGCGCTCACCATCCATTTCCAGGATATTCTGAAAAACGCCGTGGGTTGCCGGGTGGGTAGGACCCAGATTTAAGGTAATTGTCTCCTTTTGAGGATCGTTATCTGAGAGTACTGGGTGGTTTATCATCTTCCGAAGAAATAATCCTTTTTATCAACACGGTTTGGATCTTCGAGAGGATATTCTCGTCTCATTGGGAAAACCGTCATTTCATCAACATTCAAAATTCTTACGAGATTGGGATGGCCCTCGAAATTGACTCCAAAGAAATCATATGTTTCGCGTTCCATCCAATTTGCACCCTCCCATAAGGAGGTAGCAGTTGGTATTCTTGGGTCATTCCCATCTATAAAAACCTTAACTCTAACCCGAATATTATTAGTCAAGCTATGGATGTGGTAAATTACTCCGATGGAAAGTTCGAGTTCAGGGAAATGAATTGCAGTGATATCTGTAAGATAGTTGAATTTAAGCTCTCCGTCCTCTTTTAGAAACCGAAGTACATCCAATATATTATCAGCCGACGTTCCGAAGGTCAATAATCCAAAAGGTTCAGTTGGTACAGTTATCCTATCCCCAAATTTGGAGGTTAAACTTTGTATTACCTGCTGGTTGTTTATTTTACCCATTACTGGATTCCGTATCTACTTAATAATTCTTTGTATTCTGGAGATTCTCTACGTCGGAGAGATTCATTTTTGACCAGCTCCTGTATCTTATTAAAACCATCAATAATTGCTTCGGGCCGGGGTGGACATCCTGGGACATACACGTCTACTGGTATTATCTCGTCGATGCCCTGCATAACTGAATAGGTATCAAAAATTCCGCCACTGCTAGCACAAGCTCCAACTGCAATCACCCAGCGAGGCTCGGCCATCTGCAGATAAACCTGTTTCAAAACTGGCCCCATTTTTTTTGCGATCGTACCCATTACCATTAACAAATCTGCCTGGCGGGGTGAGAAACTAGGTCGCTCAGATCCAAACCTTGCGAAGTCATAGTGTGAGCCCATCGTGGCCATAAACTCGATACCGCAACAAGACGTCGCGAATGGCAATGGCCACAAAGAATGGGAACGTGCCAGACCTACGACTTTATCCATAGACGTCGCGAAGAATCCAGATCCTTCAATACCCGGCGGCGCTTCGACTATTTTTACTTCACTCATAATCTCTACTACAAAAATTAATTCAGACAGGTTCGGAGTTGAGCCGCAAATTTAAGAATTTTAGCGCCTATTATTTCCTGGGTCCTTATTTAGAAACAGTCTATGCTTATTCCCAATCGAGAGCCTTTTTCTTAATAATATATATGAATCCCAGCAATAGAGTTCCCATAAAAATGAACATCTCAATTAGTCCATTAACACCAAAATCTCGAAAGTTAACAGCCCATGGATACATGAATATTACTTCGATGTCGAACAACACAAACAAAATTGCAACCAGAAAATATTTAATTGAAAATGGTTGTCTTGCATTTCCAACAGATTTAATACCTGATTCAAACGCAACTAATTTGTCTGAAGTCTTGCGTTTTGGTCCAACCAAATGAGTTATCGTCATAGTCAGTACCACAAACCCAAGTGCTACCAACATTTGAAAAATAATCGGGAGGTAGTTTACTGCGGTGCTTTGAGCTTCCATATTCCTGTAATTGTGGGGGCAAAGATAAAAAAAAAGAGCCTCTAAACAATGTTCAGAGGCTCCTCAATATTTATCTATTTAAATTTTTACTTACTGCCATCGATTGCCTTCTTGGCCTGCTGTGCGGTAGTATTATTCGGGTCTAGTGCCAATACTTTATCGAAGTATGTCTTTGCCTTCACATTATCCCCATCACGTCTTGCGGCAACTGATCCAAGATAAGTATATGCCTCAACCAAACCTCTTACCCCAGCTGGTTTCGCAGCTTCTTCCGGTTTTTCGACAGTTAAAATATTAACGTATTTCTCAAAATATGGAACTGCTAGTCCTTTCGCATCCTCCGCCCCATCAAGCAATCTGTTGATACGAGCCCTATACTGCCAACCCTGGAAGGTTGTTGGAGCGCGCTGAACCAGATAACTAAATGCACTATCAGCTTTTACTAACAAATCATTAGGGGGATTCAGATTAGCATTTTTCTTACCAGCGTAATCAAAGTAATATGATGATCCCAGATAGAAGTAGTCAAGCAACTCGCGTTCAGGATTTTTAACCGCGATCTCGTAAGCTTTAGCCGCTTCGTCATATTTCTTGGCTTTGAATAATGCTGACCCAATCTCGGCCATCACTCCAGCGTTTGTCGAATCCATTGACACTGCTTTCGTGATATTCTTCATTCCCTCAGCAAACTGGGTAGTATCCTTCATTTGGGCTCTACCCAGGTAAAGGTAATCCTGTGAAATAATACGGGTAGGCTCAACTTTTGCCATGAAATCTTTCAACGCCTGTGAACTTGCAGCATAATTTCCGTTCTCAAAAGCAGAGTAAGCGAGATAACGAAGTACCCTTGGGTTAACTTTATCTAATTTTGCCATCTCATTTGCTTCAACTTCCAGGGCCTTGTAATCTTTCGCCCACATTAAAAAGTCCGCATGGCGAAGACGTGAGTCCAAAGACCTATCTGTAAGATCCATATATTTCTCATAGAAAGTCAAACCCTGTTTTAGGCGGCCATCATATTCTTTCTGAGAGGTCAATGCCCATGGCAGATATGCTTCAGCTAATTCGCGATAAGCCGGTCCATAATTCGCATCCAATGCTATAACCTTATTATATTCTTCAATAGCCTCAGGATATGCCTTCGATAGCTTATTGATTTTGCCAAGTTCAACTTTGGATCTTAACATCGTTTTATCAAGGTCATAAGCTGTTCTGTATGCGCTGAAAGCTTCACTGTTCTTCATTTGAGAGCGATAAGCATCACCTAAAGCCAGGTACACCTGAGCATCCTTCTCGTTCAAAGCTTTAGCTTTCTCAAGGTGTGTTAATGCTTCAGGAATTTTTGGAACTGGAGCATATGTGTATGCCTTACCAATATAAAGATCAGTAGTATGATCTTTCTTTTTAGTCAAAGCAATAGCTTTATCAAAGTTTGCTTTAGGGTTTCCTTTTTTTGCCAGATCTACAGCTCCAAGACCAACAAAGTTTAAGGGATATTCTGCATTTGCTGCAGCACCTTTATCGAATGCAGCTTTCGCTGAATCAATATAATCAGGTCTCTGATTTATCGGACTAGTGGTTAGATAAAGGTTACCTAACACGAAAAAATTCTCTGCATTTGTGGGTTGAGAGGTCGTTAACGACTTTAAAATTGCTTTACCTTTTTGGTATTGTTCAGCGTCAATCGCTTTACGCGCATCAGCTAAACTCTGTGCAAAAACTGCTGAACCTACTAACATCAACCCCAGGGTTATCTTAACTGCCTTGTTCATCATGTTTGATTTTAATTTAATTTACTTACTTAATAATATTTATTTCCCGGGACGGAATGCTGTCAGGTAAAAGTCCCGATTTTAGTACAATCCTTTGCCCACGTTCTCCTGCTATAAATGATGCAAAACCTGTGCCCAAACCCGGGCCGCCTTCACAATTTATTATATACAATGATCTTAACAGTGGATATTGCTCAAGAGCAATATCGTTCTGAAAAGGCTTGTAAAAGGCGTCAGAACCAGGCTTACCTGCTACGTTCTTAACACCCAATATTTTCAATGAACTAACTTCTTCTTCCAAATCTTCTGGTGGTTGAACTATCCAGTTAACTCCAACCACTCCTATTGTTCCGGGATTATCAAAAACGTATTTAATAACCTCTGCGTTCGTCTTAAGAGCATAAACGCCCTGCGCTGGAAGTACTTTAACGGATGCAAGTTCCTTAAAGTATCTTACTGTACTCGAATTTGCATTATCAAAAATTAAATTACCTAAGGAAGACTTTTCACCCCTAAGTACCTTAATTATATCCTCAACTGTTACAGTAGAATCATTAACCGAATTATGAGCAATTAGCGCAATGCCATCGATAGCAAAGCGGTTAACTCTGATTTTTATATTTCTACTTTCAAAATGCTTTCTCTCGGCAGCAGTCAAATCACGCGACAAGATCGCAATCTGTGAGCTATCATCCAGGAATGAATTAATTAATTCATTCTCTGATTTTCTGATTAACTCAAGCTTGGCATCTGGATAAGAGCTTTCGAAGACGTAAGTCTGATCTTCAATAATTGGAGCCAGGGACTCGTCTACCAGGATCTTTTCATTACCGCTTGTGTAAGTCTGAACTTCCGTTTTGTTCTGCGAGCAGGAAGCCAGCAAAAGAAAAAGAACGGCAAGAAATAAAGAACCTGATTTAATAAACTTTATCATTGAGAGCGAAGCAAACGCACAAATCTTAAAAACGAATATCCAATTAACAGTATGCCAAAAGCAATTCTATAGTTTTGTGACATATCGATGGGAAAATCCTTCCAAAACATAATTATAACCCCCAAAACGAAGTAGAGGGTGAACATCCCCAGGCCTAAAATAAACAGAAATCGCTTTGCGGGCGATTTCTGTACTTTTTCCTGTTCTTTATCCAAAGCCATTATTGACCCGATAACTGGAAGAATATTGGCATCGTGTAAGCCACCCTTACCGGACGACCGTTTTGTATACCTGGCTTCCATGCTGGTGCAGCTTTCAGTACGCGAATTGCTTCTTCATCACAACCGCCACCAATACCTCTTAAAACCTTAATATCTGTAAGATTACCGTTTTTTTCAACTACAAAGCTCATGATTACACGACCTGTGATGTTGTTTTCACGCGCCATCGGTGGATATTTCAGATTCTTCTGAAGATACTTACCCCAACCAGCCATACCACCGGCAAATTCAGGAAGAACCTCAACGCTTGCGAAATCCTTGATACTATTATCCTCAACTACCTCTGCCTGTTTTGGAGCCTCACCAACTGGTTCGTCAATTACAATCTCTGCATCAGGATTACCTTCGATAGTCTTCTGACCCGGATCAGCTTCTTTCAGTTCTTCAACTGTAGGCGGCTCCTCATCCCTAACTTCCTCAGCTGGAACAACTACCGGCGGTGGAAATTTGATCTGGTCAATTTTTGGCTTAGGTGGTTCCGGAGGAGGAGGTGGCAACTCCTCTTTATTGATTGGAGGAGGTGGCTGCAATACCACTTCAGTAATTTTCTCTTTCTCTTCTTCCGGAAGTATTCCGGAAATGTAGCGAATGATCAAAGGCATCGAAACTAATATGATAAATATTATCGAACCTATAATCACTGCACGGCTTGTTGTCTTGGAGTTATCTCTCCTCAACTCATACGCACCATAGGATTTATTCCTACCTGCGAATACCACATCAAGCCATTGCGTGTTGAATAAATCTATTTTTGACCCTAACATAATTTAATTCTTTAGAGGGTTATTAATTTGTGTTATTATTTGTAAAGACCGTCACGCTTTAACAAACCGATATCTGGATCGGAAATATCAACGATTGCGTACTGAGTAATATTTGACACCTTCATTTCATCGAGAATATCAACGAAATTACGGTAGTTTGATTGATCACTTGGTTTAATAAGAACGATTAATCCTTTTTTTGGATCTCCAGTTGCAGCAATAACCTTTTTTGAGTTCTCGATTAAAGCTTTACGGATTCCATTTCGGCCATAATTATCAACCTGAGGTGGAGTAAGTGGATTATCTACCAATCCCATGTACCACTCCAGGCGATTATTCGCGCCTAAAAGAATAGTCATTGTTCTGTTGTCAGCAACAGTTAATTGTTGCTCTTCTGTTTTATCCTTATCCGGCTTGGCGACATCCATCGCTTGTGGTTTCGCCAATGTAGTGGTAAGCATAAAGAACGTAATCAGAAGGAAAGCAAGATCCACCATTGCTGTTAGATCCACACGTGTGGACTGCTTTTTACTTCTAACCTTCCCGCCTTTATTCTTACCCCCGCCGGAGGTATCTAATTCTGCCATCGCGTTTTAATTAAATTAATTGTACGAATACTATTTCTCAGTTGCCCTCAGTGAGGTAATCAAACTGAACTTATTAATATTTTGATCCTGAAGGATACTTGTTACTTTGTTTATCGCAGGATATTCTTCTCTTGAATCGCCCTTAATACTGACACGCATATCAACATTGTGAAGTTCCTTGGTTGCGTAACGAGCAGAAAGGATCCAGTTGTGGAGTTCTGAGGGATTCTGCCCTACAGAATCAGTTGGAATTCCTGGTTGCAACCCTTCCTTATTTCTCTCATCACCTTTTAAAGCAATAATTTGCTTAAGATTTCCAATTGGAACCCCAAAACTCTCAATAAGTGAAAATCTTAATTTCTCATCTTCAGTGAAAGTCATGTTATACTTTTCTCCCATTTTTTCCAGAGTACGTATCCTTATTGGTTGACCCGGAATTCCAAAGAATACTTTTTTCTGACCTACTGTTAACGTAGCAATATCGACATCCGGCAATTTGAACTTAACCGTTGAAGCCGGGGTATCTACAGGAAGTGGTTCTGGCTGACGAGCAGTTGCTGTAAGGATAAAGAACGTAAGCAACAAAAACGCCACATCGCACATCGCTGTCATATCGATAGCAGTACTTTTTCTGGCAACTTTAGCTCTAGGCATAGTTTATATTATAATTGTAAAAGATCCTGTTAGTATATAGATGAAAAGATTCCGGGTTTTCCATAAAACCCGGAATCTTTTTTTTCAAATATATTATTTATGAGTACTGGCGTACGTTTGAACGATTGAGAAACCTGCTTCATCGATTGCGTAAGTTAACTTATCGATCTTTGATGTAAACAAGTTGTACATAACGATAGCTAACGCTGATGTAGCGATACCTGTTGCTGTATTGATAAGAGCTTCAGAAATACCATTCGCAAGAGCTGCCTGATCTGGAGAACCTGCACTTGATAATGCAGCGAAGGCCTTGATCATACCAGTTACTGTTCCTAATAGACCCATCAAGGTACCGATAGAAACTAAAGTTGCGATAACTGTTAGATTTTGCTCCAGCATTGGCATCTCTAAAGCTGTTGCTTCTTCAATATCTTTTTGGATGGCAAGACATTTTTGCTCAGTATCCATTTTAGTTTCAGTTTCCATTTCTTTGTACTTTTTCAAGCCGGATTTGATCACGTTAGCTACAGATCCTTCTTGTTTATCGCACTCAGCGATAGCTGAATCGATATTTCCTGCACCAATGAATCCCTGGATTTTTTTAACAAAAGCGTCTATATTACCTTTCCCGGTTGCTTTATTAATTACGATGAAACGCTCGATAGAAAATACGACTACCATTAATAATAAGCCGATCAGTACTGGTACGATATATCCTCCTTTGTACACCATTCCGAAATAATTACCTGGTAGTGGGTGGCCATTTTCTGGGTCGCCGCCTTCAAAGTTAGCCGCATCGCCCATTACAAATTTCCATAAAAGTATTCCTACAAGAATACAAAGTACAATAGATAGACTTGCAAAAATGCTTGAACCAGAGCTCTCTTTCTTCGCTGTTGTTGGTTTTGGTGCGTTCGCCATTTTTTTAGAATTTTAGATTTTAGTTGTTGATTAAATGTATGAGTTAATTGATTTTGTGTTGGGTATTAGTTTTAAATGCTTTGAAATAAAATATCAATATTATGTTCGCCGATATAACGGATAACAAAAATATAATTTTCGACTTAATAAAAAATTATTTGTGAATTTATTAATCCTATTAATTCGTTCCTGTTAAATCCATCCCTAGAATTAAGCAAGAATATGCTGTTCTAAAAGAAGATAGGCCTTAAGGCCTATCGTTTTACAATGAAAACTATTTTTTATTGTAAATGCAAATTTACCTTTTGATTTTAGCGAATATACAAAGATTGAGTTGTCATCTTCATATTTAAGTAGTTGATTTTTAGATATTTTCTTGTAATGTTTAAAATTTGATACATTCAAAACATTCGTTTTAAAGCGTTTTTAATGGATCATATCACGTATTGAGCATAAAACAAATAATATTTTGAATCAATACTAGCCTCCGGCCTTTTTTACTTTATAACCCTCTGATTGTAGCAGTAGCAAAACTTTGTCTCTAAAATCGCCCTGGATTATTATTTCGCCATCTTTTGCTGAACCCCCTACACCACACTTTTGCTTGAGTTTCTTACCGAGAGAGGCAAGGTCATCCGCTGTGCCCCTAAATCCAGTAATGAGAGTGACGGCTTTCCCTCCTCTTTGTTTCCTGTCAAGCTGAATACGAAGATCCTGCTCTCGCGGAGTGGGAGTGTTCTGCAGCTCTGCAAACTCTTCCTGATATTCAAAATCGGGATCTGTGGAATAGACCACCCCGGATAATCCTTTGTTTTTCTTTGACATGTATCTAAACTAATACTGTTAATGATAGGGGTTTTATGTTAATTTTTAGTTCAGCGGGCATATCACAGGGCTCACCGTCGAGATGAACAGCCCCACCGCCATCTCTGATAATGTTAATTTCTTTCCCTCTTATGATCTCAATGTATTTAGACCGGTGTGCACTACGGCTGAACATCCGGTAGCCTAATACAGGAAACTGATATAATGGAAAAGGCTTTGTGATAACAACGTCAAGTAACCCGTCTTTCAGTGATGCAAATGGTGATATGTGGGCATTATTTCCAAACTGAGAAGAATTAGCAATACTAATCATAAAGGCGTCCCTGGTAATCCGCTTCCCGTCGATCTCAATTATATAATGCTGACATTTATAGTTTGAAACCTCATTAACGGCTGTTTTCACATATCCTTTAAATCCACGGGTGACATTTTTGGCAAAAATAGCACTGATATGAGCGTCAAACCCGATACCCGCCATATTGAAAAAACTTCTCTCATTGAATACTGCCGAATCAATATTATTACAATTCAATTTATTGAGCCTTAAAATGGCATTCCTCTCATTTAAAGGAATTCCCAGGGAGCGAGCTAATCCGTTGCCCGATCCGCAGGGTATAATCCCCATGATTTTTTCAGAATCCTGAAGTCCAGACGCGACTTCATTGATTGTTCCATCGCCACCCACAGCTACCACAACATCTGTGAGGTCATTCACCATTCCACGAGCCATTTCATTTGCATGCCCCGGTCCGTCTGTAAATACAAAAGTTGGGCTGAAAATGTTAGAATTCAAAAATTTAGCAGCCAAATCCGGAAAATTTAATTTGGTTTTACCACCTGAAATTGGGTTAATAAGAAATGTTATATTCTTTTTCAATGAAAGTCTCAATAAAAGCCAAAAATACCTTTTAATTTTTTTAGAACTTAAAATTTATCCTACTTTTGCAGTGCAAAAAAGTGGATCGATTTGCGTTGATTGCAACCACGTAAAAAAAAGTGCTAAAACATACTCTGATTTTTACCTTCTCTGCGATCAATTCGTCTTTCTTCGGGATCAAATATTAACGAATTTTAACAAAAAATTTTATGCCTTATTTATTCACCTCAGAATCTGTTTCAGAAGGACATCCGGACAAGGTTGCAGACCAGATATCTGATGCTTTAATTGATAACTTTCTCGCTTGGGATCCAGATTCAAAGGTAGCTTGTGAGACCCTTGTTACGACAGGTCTTGTCGTTCTGGCCGGTGAGGTAAAATCACAAACCTATCTGGATGTACAAAAAATTGCGCGGGAAGTAGTTCGCAAAATCGGATATACAAAATCAGAGTATATGTTCGAAGCTGACTCTTGTGGGGTTATTTCTGCGATACATGAGCAATCTGCTGATATCAACCAGGGAGTTGACAGAGTAAAAAAACAAGACCAGGGTGCTGGAGACCAAGGAATGATGTTCGGTTACGCAACAAGCGAAACAGAGAATTATATGCCTCTTGCTCTTGACTTAGCTCACAAGATCTTAACGGAACTTGCTGCGCTTCGTCGTGAAAATAGTTCTATAAAATATCTTCGCCCTGACGCGAAATCACAGGTTACTATCGAGTACAGCGACGATCACAGACCAATCCGTATCGATGCAATAGTTGTTTCGACCCAACACGATGATTTCGATTCAGAATCTGCAATGCAGAAGAAAATCCAGGATGATATTATTGCAATATTAATTCCGCGTGTTAAAGCACAATTAAAGCCAGAACTTCAATCACTATTTACTGATGCCATCAAATATCATATAAACCCAACCGGTAAGTTTGTAATTGGTGGACCCCACGGTGATACCGGATTAACTGGTCGCAAGATCATTGTAGATACCTATGGTGGCAAAGGAGCTCATGGAGGTGGTGCATTTTCTGGAAAAGATCCTTCGAAAGTGGATCGTTCAGCTGCATATGCAACGCGCCATATTGCTAAAAACCTTGTTGCAGCAGGCGTTTGTGACGAAATACTTGTACAAGTTTCTTATGCTATCGGGGTTAAAGACCCAATGGGCATTTTCGTAGATACTTACGGCACAGCTAAAGTAGATTTTAACGATGGGGAGATTGCGCAAAAGATTTCTGCCATATTCGACATGACTCCATATGGAATTGAAACCCGTTTAAAATTAAGAAACCCGATATATTCTGAAACAGCTGCTTATGGCCACATGGGTCGTAAAAATGAAACAGTATCAAAAAGCTTTACCGGATCAAACGGCGAGAAAAAAACTGTTGAGGTAGAACTATTTACCTGGGAAAAGCTGGATTTTGTAGATAAAGTAAAAGAAGCTTTCAAAATCAGCTAAGTAATACAAAAAGCAAGGAAGCCCTCTTTCAAAATCGAAGGAGGGCTTTTTTATTTAATATTGTGCGATGAACGAAATGATTAATCCCTGGAAAACCCTTTCCGAGAAAAGCATCTACGACAATCCATGGATCAGTCTTACAGAATATCAGGTAATAAATCCTGGGGGTGGTAAGGGCATTTATGGAAAGGTCCATTTTAAGAATCTCGCTATTGGAATAATAGTTTTGGATGAACAGAATAATACATGGCTCGTGGGCCAGTATCGATATGCGCCCGATCATTTTACGTGGGAAATACCAGAAGGCGGGGGATCCCTTCATGTAGATCCACTAATTTCAGCTAAACGGGAATTACTGGAGGAGACCGGCATTACTGCTGCAAATTGGACTGAAATTCAACGTATGCATCTGTCTAATTCAGTAAGTGATGAATTGGCAATTATCTATCTGGCAAGAGATCTCAGTTTCGGTGAGGCCAACCCTGAAGAATCCGAGCAATTAACATTACGAAAGCTGCCATTTACGGAAGCCTTTAACCTGGTCATCAATGGCGAAATAACTGATTCTTTGAGTGTTGCCGCATTTCTCAAGGTGAAGGTATTAAATATTGTTCCATAAAAAATAAGGGTATATTTTTGCAGTTATGAACAAGCTCCTCGGCTACCTGTTTACTCCGATACATTATTTATTTTTCGGATTGGTACTTTGTATTTTCCACCCAATACAATGGATCTCGCTAAAGGCGGGCGGATTGGAAGCCCACAAAAAGTCTGTAGATATCATGAATTTGTTCCTGCTTGGAACATATTATATTCTGGGCAGCAGCATCAAATTTACTAACAGGTTTGATCTACCGGGCAACCGTCCGATCATATTTACTGCAAATCACCAGAGCATGTACGATATACCACCACTTATCTGGTTCCTCCGTAAACATCACGCTAAATTTATTTCGAAAATCGAGCTAACAAAAGGTATTCCCAGCATATCGTTTAACCTTAAATATGGCGGTGGTGCAAATATTGACCGCAAAGATAGTAAGCAGGCAATTGCCGAGATCCTGAAATTAGGAGAACGGATGAAGCAAAACAACTGGTCGGCGGTTATCTTCCCTGAGGGTACACGCTCACGTGATGGCAGGATAAAACAGTTCGCGGTAGGGGGTGTGGCTACTCTTTTAAAACGCTGTCCAAATGCCTTAATTGTCCCGGTTGCTATAACGGGATCATGGAAATTTGTCCGTTATGGAACCTTTCCTCTAAGCTTTGGTGAAAAGATGACCTGGAGTGTACTTGAGCCCATAGAATACACAGGAGGTCCGCTTGAAGAATTAATGTTAAAAGTGGAAAAACAGATCCGGGATGAAGTTGAACAAACTTTGATCTGATATTATCCAATATTTTTATCCTCAATCTGTTTGAAGAAATACTCCCGATAAGTGTCACCGATTGGGATTATTTTATCGCCTATCTGGATTCGACTACGTTCTATACTTTCAATTTTTCCAACGGCAATAATGTATGATTTGTGGACGCGAATGAATGACTTTCCTGGCAAAGATTCCTCCATCTTTTTCATGTTTTGAAGGGTAATTATCCGTTCAGTCTTTGTGAATATTGAAATGTAATCCTTTAGTCCTTCGATATATAAAATGTCATCCAGGTATATCTTCTGAATTTTGTGCTCAGTTTTCACAAAGATAAAATCGTGACTGGTTGATGCCGGGGCTTGCTCTGGGGGAGCAACATTACTATTGCCATTATTTTGAAGCACCTTTTGAGCGGCCTTATAAAATCTGTCAAAAGCAATGGGTTTTAGCAGATAATCTACCACATCAAGCTCATATCCATCTAGGGCATATTGAGAATATGCCGTAGTAAGAATGACATCACATTTCCCGTTGATAATCTTCAAGAACTGAATTCCTGTTAATTCAGGCATTTGCACATCCAAAAAGACAAGATCGATGGCATCGCTCTGAACAAGAGATAATCCTTCAATAGCGCTAGTTGTAGTTTTAACAAGCGTTAAAAAAGGCACTTTACTAATATAGTCTTCGAGAATATCAAGCGCAAGCGGCTCATCGTCTACAACAAGGCAGCGTATCATTTTATAAATTTAAATATAATTCACAATTATATACCGCTTCATTATCCTCAATATGCAGCCGGTACTGCCCCTTATAGAGAAGATCAAGTCGTCTTTTTACGTTCTGCAATCCGATTCCTCCTGTATCATCCTTATTAAGATTGCTTTTTTTATTAATCACCTGAAAGAATAACTTATCTGATTTAACATTCAAAACGATAGTTAAGGGGTTATCCTTATCTGTGGCAATACCGTGTTTAAAGGCATTTTCTACAAAAGAAATTAGCACCAAAGGCGTTATCTTTTTACTGTGTGTGTCACCATCAATTTCAAATCTGATATGCACCTGTTCCTTAAATCTCAGCTTTTGAAGTTCAATATAATTCTCGACGTACCTGATTTCGTCATCCAGTTTAACCAGATTTTCATTGCTCTCGTAAAGCATATACCTCATAATTTCCGACAGTTTTAAAACTGCTTCAGGAGTTTTTTCGGATTTCTGATAAGCCAGCGAGTAGATATTATTTAGGGAATTAAATAGAAAATGTGGATTGATCTGGGACTTTAGAAAAGCCAGTTCAGAAATCAGTTTTTCATTTTCAAGGTTACTTCTAATTTTCTCATTACGAAACCAGTCTATAATAAATTTCAGAATGGTGCTTAGAAATATGAAGAAACCGCTAACTAAAACAGTAATTAGGAAATACTCCCAAAAATTTATGTAAGTCTTCTTATCGCCTTCGACTCTGGTTAGAATAACATCATAGAAATAATATGCCAGGCCACATTTTATAAAGGCAAACACAAGTATAACAACGACAATTGCCAGACCGCACCACAAATATCTCTTTCGGTCAAGAAATGTGGGAAGTATTAAGAGGAAATTTATATAGAACAGGGAAATATTAATAATCCCGAAATAAATAAAAACAATTATAGTAGTGTGATTAATACTTCCTCTTGTCGTCATAAACATGAACAGTACAATAAGAAAGGCCCAAACCGCGACATGAAGAAATATCTGCTGGAACTTATTCATAATTTAAAAGTACTGTTTCCACCTATGAACATCTTGATGGTTTCGACCAACGGGCGAAATCAATCTGCGAACTGGCCTTAAAAAGCTATCTGCAAGATTTTGTCTTATAAATGCCGTTCGTCTGTATAAAAGGGTGCTTGGTCTAATACTTTTTAAGATCAATTTTATTAAGTATTTCTTTGTTTCACTAAATCAAACACAAACCTCACAACAATGAAAAAGCTTACTAATATCACTTCGCCATTTATAATGTTATTGGTTCCACTGTTTCTGCTAATCGGAATATTGGCATTGAACGTTAATAATGAAATTCCGGTTGCAAAACAGCAGGCTAGCATAGGCTTACAAGTTCCAACTATCAAAACTCTTATCCAGGCTGCTGTAAAGTAATATGCCGGCAGAATTTGTAATTGAGACAAGAGACCTGTCGTATGTTTTTGGGGATCAAAAAGTTTTAGACCAGATTTCGCTGAGGGTTCCTCCAGGCACTATCTACGGATTTCTCGGGCCTAATGGTGCAGGCAAAACAACCACTATTAAGATACTACTTAATTTGCTCCACTCGAAGGAGAAGAATGTTTTCTTGTTTGGACAAGAACTAAACGATCACCGGATCGATGTCTTGTCACGGATTGGATCATTGATTGAACAGCCAGCGATATATTTTCATCTTACAGGACGTGAAAACCTGGTTAACAGGGCAAGATTACTACAACTGACTTCTGCAAGAGTAAATGAAATCCTTGATCTTGTTGAACTTACAGAAAGTGCAGAGAAAAAAGCTGGAAAATACTCTCTTGGGATGAAACAACGGCTGGGCATTGGCCTTGCTTTGCTCCCCGACCCGCCACTTCTTATCCTGGATGAGCCCACGAACGGCCTTGATCCCAACGGAATCATAGAAGTTCGGCACCTGCTTCAAAAACTTGTTAAGGAACAGGGTAAGACTGTATTTATATCCAGCCACCTGCTTTCTGAAGTAGAAAAAATGATAACCCATGTTGGTATCATTAACCACGGGAAATTACTATTTCAGGGAACAATTGAGGAACTTCATGGAGTAAGTAAAAGCCAAATAGTCATTGTCACCGCAGATCTAGTGGAGAGTGCAAATCTATTATTAAGAAACGGCTACCACGCAGAAGTTATTTCCGACACGATCCGCATCCCCTTTACAACCCTCGGTGAAGTTGCAGATGTCACTGCTTTTCTCGTCAGTAACAAACATCAGGTATACAGCATCAGTCAAAGCAGAGAGAATCTGGAAGATCTATTTTTATCTATCACTCAATCATGAAAGGATTTATACTTTCTCTAAAATCTGAGTTTTATAAGACACGTAAAACTCTTGCGTTCTGGTCTGCTATTTTATTTCCCCTTGTTTTATGCTGTCTTATCTCATTCGGTTTTTACTATAATTCGGCAAAAATAATTCCCTTTCCGGCAGAAACCCAATGGTTCAGATTTGTGGGTGCTTTCCTGGGTGTTATGGGAAGTCTGTTGATACCAATGCTGGTTATTTTCCAAACTTTTTCAATCAATAATATCGAGCACAGGTCGGAGATGTGGAAAAGCTTATTTTCTCTTCCCATCTCAAAATGGAGCATTTATTCGGCAAAATATTTTTATGCTCTATTTCTAAATGCCTTGTGTATCAGCTTATTTGCGTCATTCATATTCGCCTCCGGATACATAATGAATTTCTTTGTTCCAGAATTTAAATTCAATCAATACGATATTTCAGGCCTCCTGTTTAAAATGCACCTGAAGTTGTTCCTTGCCTCTACCGGCATTTTATCCATTCAATTCTTGTTTAGCCTGCTATGGGCAGATTTTCTTAAACCAATGGGGATCGGGTTCCTTTTTACGGTTTTTGGTATTATTACGGCTAACCTTGGTTGGAAATATGCATATACCATCCCATTTGCACACCCTATGCTGGCTTTGCAAAATATAATGGGTCAAATAATGGGTCGTGAAGATAAGCAACGCGTCTTCGACCTGATGGATAAGGAGATTTATATTAGCCTGGGAGTAGCGGTTATAACTTTCGTTATTGGGTATTTCGTAATAAATAAAAGAAATATAAAATAGCTAGCGCACTGCTTTCGGAATAATTACAAGGCTCTCATGGCCTTCGGCATCTACAGATTGTACACCAAAAAAATAATTATCCTTTGAGTAATTCAGCTCCAGATTTGTATTTGTTGTAAAAAACTTCCGTTCCCATACCGGACTGCTTGTTTCTCTCATTAAGACATAGTATCCAGCAGGGCTCTCTCCGTTTGGCTTCTCCCATTTCAACATAGTTTTATTGGTTAGCTGGCTGGTAATTACACCAACATTTTCCGGCTCACGAGGGGATAAAGCGAGGTTAGCAAGCGATGCGAGGTTCATTCGGGTGACTTTTTGGGTATATGGATAGTCAACAAAATCTGGCAGGTCGCCATAGTCAATACCATTTTCCTTGCGAACAGTCTGGTGCTGACGTTCAAAATTCTCGTTCATTTCGGTGATCCGCACACCCGGATAACCTGCTTGTGAAAAGGGTGTATGGTCCCCGCCGCGAAGGTACCTGTCGCGACGATAAATAAGTTTCACCTCAAGCTGGTCAACATATCGTTCACCCACTTCTTTGATATAACGAGCAAACTGCCTGGCTCGTCCATCATTTTCAGACCCTGTACTGGTACGTATTGTAGCTTCTGCGGGAGTTTCAACCACCGAAACCCCTTCGCTAAAAATTCTCACACTGTTATTATCTTTCAGACCAGTTTCCATTCCGTAGGTATTACCAACGATATCATTGGTGATCATCCCAGCAACATTCCACCCGGACTCTTTAGCTCGTTTCGCAAGATTTACTGCACCGTATAAGCCTTGCTCTTCGGCGACCATAGCCACAAAAATGATTGTGCAGTTAAATTTGTATTTACTCATTACTCTAGCTAACTCCATAACAGCAGAAGTCCCAGACGCATCATCGTTAGCGCCCGGGGCGTAAATCTTAGAGTCATTCACATCAGATGCACGGGAATCGTAATGACCAGAAACTATAAAAACCCGGTCATCTAATTGATCGGTACCAGGCAAAATCCCAAGGACATTTTTCATTACTGTTGGAACCGGAACTCTTCGGCCATCAGCAGGCTGCGTAAAAACATCAAACTCTGCTTTCAGACGTCCTCCCGATTCTCGCGAGTAACGGGCCATTTCCGATCGGATCCAGTTTCTTGCAGCTCCTATACCTGTCGTTGTGCTCGTTGTGTCACTCAGGCTGTGCCGGGTCTGAAAAGTCACCAGTTTTCTGACATTTGATTCTATATTCTTGTCAGAAACTTCGTCAACCATCTTTTTAATTACTTCGTCCTGTCTGACAATAATCGCCTGCGAAAAGCCACAAAATCCTGAGAAAGAAAATAAAACAAGAAGTAAATATTTCATAAATATTTCGTCAATTGGAGATAAAACCAAATAATATCAAACCTAATGATTTGAAGGATAATTACAATTCGGATGATACATTAAGTTTGTTACCTTCAAAATAAAAATTAAAACCAATTATATATGAAAAAACATTTTCTAATTCTAGTGGCTTTTGGAGCCTTAACTCTCACCGGCTTCGCGCAGCAGGATAACGTTGATCCTGTAATAATGCAAAAAATCCGGAATGAAGGTTTAAACAATTCTCAGGTTATGAAAACGGCATTTTATCTGACAGACGTTTCCGGTCCCAGGCTTTCTAATTCTCCCGGACTTAAGCGAGCACAGGATTGGGCGGTGAATACACTTAAATCATACGGATTAAAAAATGTTAAATTGGAACCATGGGGTAAGTTTGGAAAAGGTTGGCAGGTTGAGAAAAACTACGTAGCTATGATAGCCCCGTACTATCATGCAATTATCGCTACACCAAAAGCGTGGACACCCGGTACGAATGGTGCAGTAAAGTCTGATGTTGTCATAATCGACATCACTAAAATTGATACGATCCTTAAAATGGACCCATTTAAAGGTAAACTGAAAGGCAAGATTGTAATATTTGACTCTCCTGCATCACTAGCTCCCACATTTAGAGCCGATGCAAATCGTTACACAGAAGATGAACTTTCCAAGATTGCGGAACCGCAAACTGCTCAACCAGCAAGGCAAGGTGCCGGCGCAGGCGCAAATGCTAACCAAATGGCCCAGTTACGCAGGGTGCGGGCAATGAGAACTCAAATTGGCGAATTCCTGAAAGCAGAAGGTGCCGGACTTCTCCTCAGTATGGGACGAGGTGCACACGGAACCCTGTTTACCACCAACGGTGCATCGTACGCAGAAGACGCGGCTCCAGTGCTTCCGGAACTAGAAATGTCACCCGAAGATTATCTTCGTATAGTCCGCCTTGTAAAAGCAGGAATCAAAGTGGAACTTGAAGCTGATATTAAAACTCAATTTTTTAATAATGATCTTCAAGGGTATAACGTAATTGCTGAAATTCCTGGAACCGATAAAGATCTAAAAGATGAATTGGTCATGCTTGGCGGGCACCTCGATTCGTGGCATGCAGCAACTGGAGCTACTGATAATGCTGCTGGTTGTGCCGTGATGATGGAAGCAGTGAGAATCATAGCTGCTCAGAACCTTAATCCAAAGAGAACAATCCGTATAGCCCTTTGGTCGTCTGAAGAACAGGGTTTATTTGGCTCAAGGGGTTATGTAGCCAATCATTTCGGCAATCCCCGTACAATGGAACTAAAACCCGAACATGAAAAAGTTTCTGCCTACTATAACCTTGACAACGGAACAGGTAAAATTCGGGGCATTTATTTACAAGGTAATAATGCCGCCGCACCAATTTTTCAAACATGGTTGTCTCCGTTTAAAGATTTAGATGCAACAACCATCACGAGTCGCAACACCGGAGGTACAGATCACCTGGCATTTGATGCGGTTGGAATACCAGGGTTTCAATTTATCCAGGATGGAATTGATTACAATACCAGGACACATCATTCAAATATGGACACTTACGATCGCCTGATTGCAGATGATCTTAAACAATCTGCTACTATCATTGCGGCACTTGTATATAATACCGCTCAGCGGCAAGCGAAGATTCCAAGAAAAGAATTACCGAAAGCACAGGGTACTAACTAATTAATAAAAAAGGGGAAGCTTTTGCTTCCCTTTTTTATTAAAGAATAAATTCCTGGTGCCTATCAGGAATCTCTACATTTTCAAAACCTTTATTCATAACTTTTTCTCGGAAAGCTTCCTGTACATCATATTCCCCATGTATCAAAAAGACTCTCTTCACCTGACTTGCTTCCTGACAGGAAATAAAATTTAAAAGATCCTCGTAATCCCCATGGGCACTCATCGACCGGATTGATCTTATATCCGCCCTCACATCATATTCCTCTCCGAATATATGCACTGTCTTATTTCCGTTAAGCAATTTGCCAGCTAATGATGCTGGTTCACAGTAACCAACCATGAGTATGGTATTTTTTTCATTTCCTACATTGTTTCTAACGTGATGTTTAACGCGACCAGCCTCAGCCATACCTGAAGCGGAAATAATTACGCAGGGCTCTGGATTTGTATTGAGCGCTTTTGATTGTAAAGAGTCCTGTATAAAAGTTAAATTTTTAAAGTGAAAGGGATCTTCATCGGTCTTCATAATTTCATGCACGTCCCTGTTTAACTCATCTGAATGATTTTTCACTACATGAGTAGCTTTTGCGGATAAGGGACTATCGACATAATATTTTACATCGGGTAGAATTCCTTTTTCTTCGAGACCGTTTAACAAGTAGAGTAATTCTTGTGTGCGGCCTACGCTGAATGCCGGGATAACAACTTTCCCTTTCCGAATAACGCATGTTTGGTTGATAATATCTTTCAGAAGCCCTTCGGCTGCTTCTGCATCTTTGTGTAACGTATCCCCGTATGTAGATTCCAGTAAGATATAGTCAGCTTGTGGAAATCGTTGAGGAGCCTTCAAGATTAAGTCATCATATCGACCAACATCCCCGCTAAAGGATATTCTTGTAGTTTTACCATTCTCTTGGATACTAAGATGAACCGCCGCGCTCCCGATTATATGGCCAGCGTCGGTAAAATTAATAGTTACACCATCAGTGATCGGATGATCTGTATTATATTCAACGATCTTAAACTGCCCTATAGCCCGAATCGCGTCATCTTCATCATAAAGTGGCTTGACTAGCTGCTCGCCATTGCGAATGCGATTCTTGTTACTATATTCTGCGTCCTGTTCCTGAATTTTAGCCGAATCCAGCAATAATATTTTCGTAAGCTCCATGGTTGGCGGTGTGCAAAATATTGGACCAGAAAAGCCTTGTGAAACCAACCTGGGAATTAGGCCGCTATGATCAATGTGCGCGTGGCTCAGTACAAGATAGCTGACTTTCGCAGGGTCGAAGCCAAAATGTTCGTTCAATTCATCGGTTTGTTCACCCATTCCCTGGAACATTCCACAGTCAAGAAGTATCTGAATTCCGTTATCTAAAGTAAGAAGATGTTTGCTACCGGTAACATTACGGGCAGCTCCGTGGAAACTTATGCGCATATTTTTTTTTATGAATATAGCAACATATCGGCCAAATTAGACCGAAACTCAAGAAGCAGCAAAATTCCGTAAAAACCGCAAGGGCAATCCAAATGGGTGAAACAAAAAAAGTCCCGCTTTCACGGGACTTTCGTAATTGGAGAGTTTAATTTAATCTAAATCCTTATTGTTGAGTTACCGTATATACGACCGGAATAACGTTCAATCCTGTTGCTTTACCAGCGTACGTACCACCAGCACCGATCAGGTATGAAACGTTGAACTTGTTTGTTGAATTAGCACCGCTCCATGAAGTATTAGTAGCAGTTATCACTGTTGCAGCTGTACCACCCGATGCAGGTAATGTAACTGCTGATCCGTAAGTTATACCTGCAGAGTTTCCTGCGTTAGTTGCACCGATAGCCGGAGTTAACTTTACTGAACCCGGTGCCAATGCTGCCGTACCTGTTACTGTTCCAGCAATTGCCTTAACAACATAACCCCTTGATGAAATTACCGTGATGTGGTCGGTTGCTAAAGATGTGATACCATTGTTATACTTTGCTTCGGTATCGAAGTTTACATCAAGAGCTGCCGGCTGGCTAACTGAGAATGATAATACATCAGATAGTGTGATGTTTGCATTTGCAGTTTGAGCAAATGATTTGTTGCTGATGATTGATATAGTAACGAATGCGATTAAAAGAAATACCTTTTTCATAGTATAGTTATTGTGATTTAAGTTCAGATTAGTCTTGTTTGGACTTATATAGACAAAGCAAAGTCCAAAAGCCGTAAATAGCGTCATCTTGCTTAAAACACAATTTTTGAGAAACTTCGTTTTTACAAGGCCGGGATGTCTTTCCCCGCTTGGGGAAATTTATCCACGAAATGATCTCTTTTCCATTAAAGAATATTATGTACATGATTTCATCGTCAAATCTTTTTTTGTAAAACACAAAAAGCCCGGGCATTTTGAATACCCGGGCTTTCCAAAACTTTTAAGCAAAATCAGACTTCTTCTTCTTTAAATAATTTCGCAGTGAAATAATCTCTGTTCATCCTTGCGATGTTAGTTATTGAAATTTCCTTTGGACACTCCGCCTCGCAAGCACCCGTGTTGGTGCAGCTACCAAATCCTTCGGCATCCATCTGAGCAACCATTGCCTGTACCCTGCGGTAGCGTTCCGGCTGGCCCTGTGGCAGTAATGCCATCTGGGATACTTTCGCTGACACAAATAACATAGCTGATGCATTTTTACAAGCGGCTACACATGCACCACATCCAATACATGTTGCAGAGTTAAACGCCTCATCAGCGATTACTTTCGGAATCGGAATAACATTTGCATCAGGTACTCCTCCGGTATTCACGGAAACAAAGCCTCCGGCAACTTGAATCCGATCAAAAGCTGATCTGTTGGTGGCAAGATCCTTTATAACAGGAAATGCTTCGGCACGCCATGGTTCAATCACAACTGTATCGTTGTTTTTGAAACTGCGCATATGAAGCTGGCAAGTTGCTATACCCTGTTTAGGCCCGTGTGGTCTACCATTAATGTGAAGGGAGCAAGATCCACAAATACCTTCACGACAATCATGGTCAAAGTGAATCGGATCATCACCCTTTTTAACTAGATCCTCATTAACCACATCCAGCATCTCGAGGAATGACATATCCGGGGACACATGGTCAGCTTTATAGGTAACGAAATTACCTTTAGTGTCGGCATTTTTCTGACGCCAAACCTTTAACGTCAAATTCATATTTTCACTCATTTTCTTGAGATTTGAGATGCGAAATACAAGAAGCGAGATCGGAAAAAGTCTCGTTTCTCGCTTCTCGTTTCTAATTATTTATAACTCCGTTGTGATAATTTAACATTTTCAAAAACCAGCTCCTCTTTGTGCAATTGCTCGGGCTGGTTGTCTCCTTTATACTCCCATGCAGCAGCATAAGCATAGTTATCGTCGTCACGTAACGCTTCCCCCTCGTCAGTCTGGCTTTCCAGTCGGAAGTGGCCGCCACATGATTCCTTGCGGTCAAGTGCATCATCGACCATCAACTCTCCCAACTCCAAAAAGTCGGCTATGCGGCCAGCATTCTCCAGGTTTTGATTAAACTCTTCGTTAATGCCGGAAACACGTGCATTTTGCCAGAAGTCTGCCCGAAGTGCCTGAATCAGTCCTTTCGCTTTGATTAATCCCTCTTCAGTTCTGGCCATACCGCAATATTCCCACATAATATGTCCAAGTTCACGATGATACTCGTTTGCCGTCTTGGTACCCTTCAGAGATAATAATTTATTAATTCGTTCAACAACACTTCTTTTGGTTTCCTCAAAAGCCGGATGACTGGTGTCAACTGCTTTAGGACCAATATTCGCCAGATAATCCCCTAAAGTATAAGGAATCACAAAATAACCATCTGCGAGACCCTGCATTAGCGCAGAAGCACCTAAACGGTTAGCACCGTGATCAGAGAAGTTAGCCTCGCCAAGACAATAGAGACCTTTAACCGTTGTTTGTAAGTTATAATCGACCCATAAGCCGCCCATTGTATAGTGAACTGCCGGATAAATCCGCATAGGTTGTTTGTATGGATTTTCGTCGGTGATCTGCTGATACATATCAAACAGGTTACCATATTTTGCGCGAACGGTATCCTCGCCTAAACGGCCAATTGCCTCTGCGAAGTCAAGATATACGGCGATTCCAGAAGCTCCAACACCGCGACCTTCATCAACCATTTCTTTGGCGTTCCTTGATGCTACATCGCGCGGAACAAGATTACCAAATGCAGGATATTTACGCTCCAGGAAGTAATCTCTGTCTTCTTCTTTTAGATCTGTTACTTTCAACTCGCCCCTGCGAAGCTTCTGAGCAAGCTCGACCGTTTTTGGAGCCCAAACCCTACCGTCATTCCGTAATGACTCAGACATTAATGTCAGTTTCGACTGATGATCACCAGTGACAGGAATACAAGTTGGGTGGATCTGGGTGAAACATGGGTTTGCGAAATAAGCCCCACGTTTGTGTGCTTTCCATGCCGCCGTAACATTACAGCCCATAGCGTTGGTAGAAAGGTAGAAAACATTCCCATATCCACCAGTACATAATAATACTGCATGTGCGGCATGAGTCTCAATTGCTCCGTTTATCAGGTCACGGGTTACTATACCTTTAGCTTCACCGTCAACTGTCACTACATCCATCATTTCATGACGAGTGTACATTTTCACTTTACCCAGATTGATTTGACGGTTAAGCGCTGAATAAGCACCCAGTAATAATTGTTGCCCGGTTTGGCCACGTGCATAGAAAGTACGTGATACCTGCGAGCCACCAAATGAACGGTTATCAAGCAAGCCGCCGTATTCTCTTGCGAAAGGAACACCTTGAGCTACACATTGATCAATTATATTTACGGAAACTTCAGCAAGCCTGTAAACATTGCCTTCACGAGCACGGTAATCTCCACCTTTAATTGTATCGTAAAATAGACGATGAACGCTATCACCATCGTTCTGGTAATTCTTTGCAGCATTTATTCCACCCTGCGCAGCTATTGAGTGTGCCCTCCTCGGGCTGTCCTGAAAACAAAATGCTTTTACATTATACCCAAGTTCTGCGAGTGAAGCCGCAGCAGAGGCACCTGCTAGTCCAGTACCAACAACAATTACTGTATACTTACGCTTGTTCGCCGGATTAACCAGTTTGAGGTTAAATTTATGTTTTGACCATTTTTGAGCCAATGGGCCTTCCGGAATTTTAGCATCTAATTTCATCTCAGAAATTTATTTTAATCTGATCGCTCAGAGAATGTAAATCTTATTTAAAAAAGTAAAAGTAAACTGGCATCGCCGCAAACAGCACTGGGATCAGTACTCCAAAAATCCAAACGCCGAAAAATCGTATAATGGGCACATACTTTCTATTATCCCAACCAACGGTTTGAAAAGCACTCCTAAAGCCGTGGATCAAATGGAAAGCTAATGCAGCCATAGAAATAACATAAAGCAGCACATACCAGCCTGTTTTGAATGAATGCGCAACTACTTTATAAAGATCCTTTGATACGATCACCTGCTTTCCAGCCTGGGTGTCAACATAATCGGAATGGACGAGTCTTTTTGCATCCCACGGAAGTTCTGAAACCGTTATATCACTCGGGTCATCCAGACTAATTTCATACTTAGCGTAAGGCAATTCTGCATTATGATATTTCCACCAGAAATTGCTCATGTGGATCACTATGAATACGAGAAGAACCGTTCCCAGAATCCCCATATTGCGGGATGTCCATGGACTATTCTGACTTCCAGCCTGAACTGCATATCCAATTGGTCGTGCCTTCTTGTTGCCCATTGTAATTACCAATGCATAAACAGCATGTATTATAATCGAAGCATACAATAAATAAGATACGACTTTAATGGGCGTGAAATGTGTCATAAAGTATGCGTAAGCATTAAATGCCTGGCCTGCATCATCTTTAAATAACTGAAGATTCCCAACTAAGTGTACGATCAGGAAAGTGCAGAGGAATAAGCCTGTGGCGGCCATTATCAGTTTTTTTCCCAATGAGGATGAGAACGTTTTTGCGAAATTGCTCATTACCTTGTATTATATTTTTTATTCTGGGAGCAAATTTATCATTATATGGTAAAAAACCCGTTGCAACCAAAGTTATACTAGCAAAATTTGTCTATTTAGAATCGATCTAAATTTTAGGATGTAAAGGCTTAAATATCAAAAGCTAATGACTTTATTCCTAACAACTGCAAATACTTTGTCGCCTCTGACATTCTTCACACACACCTTACCCGTGAATTTTCCAAATGCGGGAATGATTGCTTGATATTTTCCAAAATGAAAACACGGCAAAGTAAGAATTTGTCTGCCGCCCCCTTTTAGAGTTACGCCTGGATGGATGTGGCCGCAAATTACATAAGCACCGATGCCTGCAAGGTCCTTCGCCTTTATTGGTTCATGTGAAAACAGAAATGGTCCAAAAGGCAATGATTCATACAGTTCGAAATTCAGGTCAGCATAAAATTTTTTGTTCAAAATGTCATGGTTGCCTAAGACTAAAACCATTTCAATTTTTTTGAACAACGACCGCCACATGACTAGCCAATCCCAGTCATTATTCATATCGCTATGAAAAAGATCTCCAAGAAATATAATTTTCCCTGGTTTATATTCGTGAATAAGATCTGAAATAAGTGCAAGATCATCCTGTTCCATTTGCTTTGGGATACCTATACCCGCCTTCCGGAAATGACCAACCTTACCTAAATGAATATCGGCTATAATCAGCGTTTTTTCTTCTATCCAAAAAATGGCTTTTTCTGGAAGAAGAAGAAGAGTTTGTTCCAGAAAATTAAATGAAAGAGGTTCGGAGATCATCAGCACAAAAATACAAAAGCCTCCCCAAAATTGGGAAGGCTTTCGTATTTCAGTTACTCCAATCTTATCGCCGAATTGGGAATTGATATCTCATTGAGCTACCGTCTGGTGTAAAGCCATTGATGGTAACCATATTGTTCTTGCTCGATGTGATCGCAGTTTCGATATCTTGACTTTTATTGACTGCCTGTCCGTTAACTGTCGTTATAACAGTTCCCTGTGGGACCTCTATCTGGTCAAAATAACCACCTTGTTGGACATTGGTGACGATAACACCAGAAGAAATTCTGTATTTTTTCTTTAGTACATCACTCACAGGGGCAAAGCTAGCACCGAGATTCTTCGTAACAACGCTGGCTGATCTCGCATCATTATTTTTAATAGACTCCTCGCCTTTTAACGTAACGCTTTTTGAATATTCTCTGCCATCACGCAAATAAGTAAGATTTACTTTGTCACCAGGGCCAAGTCGGCCAATACGCTCCTGAAGATCAGACGGATCATAGATCTGTTTGCCTTCAACCTTCGTGATAATATCCCCTTCCTGAAGTCCAGCCTGAGCTGCACCGCCGCCGGATACCACGCCATTTACATAAAGTCCATTAATTTCATTTACTCCAAAGCGCTTTGCCTGTTCAGCATCAAGGCCCGTGAAGTTAACTCCTATGAAACCTCTTCGAACAGATCCAAATGACTTAAAATCATCCAAAACCTTTTTGGCCAGATTGATTGGGATTGCAAATCCATAACCTTCGTAACTACCACTTTGCGAGGCGATAGCCGCGTTCACTCCGATCAATTCACCTCTGGTATTAACAAGTGCGCCTCCGCTGTTACCTCTGTTAATTGCAGCATCGGTCTGAATAAACGACTCAATCGCTGTTCTGGCCTGAGGCTCCCCATTTTCAGATGGTTCGGTATTATCCAGAATACCTATTTGTCGTCCTTTTGCACTTACGATTCCAGCAGTTACAGTTGTGTTTAAAGCAAATGGATAACCTACAGCCAATACCCATTCACCAATACGAACGTCATCAGAATTGCCCAACTTTACAATCGGGTAGCCCGAACCTTCAATTTTAATTAATGCAAGGTCGGTATTAGCATCACGTCCAATAACCTTTGCAACTAACGAACGTTTATCGGGTAAGATCACATCGATTTTGTCCGCCTTTTCAACGACGTGATTATTAGTAACAATATATCCGTCAGGCGAAATGATCACGCCCGAACCAGAACCCATTGCAGGACCTCTCGAGCGACGACCACCCCCGCCAAAGAAATCTTCAAACATATCCTGCATTTGATCACGACCACCGCTACCACCCGGGTTATTATACGTAGTTTTTATATGTACTACCGCCGGAGTAACCGCAGCTGCTGCCTGTGTAAAATCAAGATCTCCTGTTGAAGAATTAATCGCTGGTATGGGGTTATTTGTAAAATGGACCTTCTGCTTTTCTTCAAATGACATCCCGTCCTGATACTTGTTCTCTATCAGCTTATAAGAGCCGACAGCGACTGCCCCCCCGAGACATGCCGCCAAAAATGTAACACCTATCTTCTTCATATTTTTAATTATTATGTTCTTTATATCCTTACACTAGCTTGGTCAAAATTAGTACCACTTAAACGGAGTTCAAACATTTAATGTATCGAAAATGTGTTAAAATATGTTAAATCATCCCATTGTTACAGTGGTGTTTACGCAAGTCTTCCAATACCTTCACCTATCATTCCGAAATTAAAAATATTCATCAAAACAAACTGATCAAAATAAACCAGCATGTAATCGATTCAAACAGGTAAGCAAAAACAGCTATTAATGAAGCTAAATGTTGCCTTCTTATGAATGGTCTTATTGCCGACTGATTTGTGCGGAATAAATTGCACCAAGTTTTCTCCCACAACTTGTAAATAATTTCTAGGTTTTGAAGGGGCCAAAAAGTTAACAAAATGGCGACATAAATATTTTTATAGTGAAGCAACTTTCTGGCAGTTACTCAGAAAAATATGACATAATTTCAGTTTCGCCCTCTCTATGTTGTAGAAGTATTTTAAGGGCAGGTGTAGAGGGACTCCAACGTTACTAAATCATTACACATTCATTCGATTGATATTAATTAATGCCGGTGTGTATGTTGAGATTTTATTTTGATTTGACTGCAATTTAAGCGTGTGTAAAATTCGAATAGTGCCTGAATTCTCAAGAACGACTAATTAATTTCTATTGCTCGAACATTATTCGTCACATTTCTGTAACATTCGAACTTTTCAATCAATTATGGGAGATTTATGGATCACTCACTTGAAAAAGGTCAAAATTCTCTTTAGATTTAGAATTTTTTAATGCTCAACTTGCTTAAAATTTGTCCGAATACCTATGTTAAGAGTTGACAGCACTAAACCTTGTAAAATTGTATACTCCATATGTAGGCATGACTTCCTCGGATTTCTGATTGAGCCGCATATAGTGCAATTAAATCCGGACGGTGGTTTCTCTCTCACATATCAGCGAATTTTTAGTACTACAGCAAGCGAGTTCGATTCAATACTCCAAGATACCGATCATAAGCTGATAAGGCTGCTCGAAGAAACGGAACAGGGACATATCATCAAACGTTTCCATAAAAAAGCAATCCGGCCACTCGAGTATTTTAGTACCATTTTTAACGATAAAATTTATGAAGCGATAAGGCCCAAGATCGAGAAGAGGCTTGTCGACGCATTTAAACTTCTCATTGACAAAGAACTTTACTTAATGAGTAAAGAAGGCTGGCCAGTAGAACGCAAAATAAGTATTGCTGCAGAGCCGGCATCCGTACTGTTCCATTTTCGACGTGGAATGACTGAAACCCGATATTTCCCGACCATAAAATTTCAGGGTATGCGTATCGAATTCATGTTCAAGGATGCTCAAATAATTTGCAATCAACCAGCCTGGCTATTACTTGACGATGTTCTGTATTATTTTGAAGAAGAAGTTGAAGGAAAGAAACTACAACCATTTTTGAACAAACGATTTATCTCCATTCCGAAGTCCTCAGAGAAAACATATTTTGAAAAGTTTGTTGCACCCCTCATTGAAAAACACGCTGTATATGCTGAGGGTTTTGAGATACGGACTGAGAAATTCGATGCCACACCGGTTCTTAAATTATTATATGCTGACAGTGAAAGACCGCAACTACAACTCTATTTTAGATATGGGGATTATATCTTTCCTGCTGGTAGTGACAGACGTATATCCGTAAGGACTGAAAAAAAAGATAACGACTATATTTTTCATCGGATAAAACGTTCGTTGAGCTGGGAAAAGAACAAGCTCAATATTCTTCAGGAGCTTGGACTAAAGTCGACCGGATCCTTGTTCCTGAGCGTATTCACGACAGAACAGGGAAGCATAGAAGAAGATTCCCCATTCAGCATCATCAACTGGTTAAATGAACATCACGATGAGCTTGAAACGAAAGGCTTTACATTTGAGCAAACCGACGGCGGAAAACGCTTTGTAATTGGAAAAAGTAAAATTGACCTTGAAATCAGAGAGAATAACGATTGGTTTGATATCCATGCGGTTGTTCATTTTGGGCCCTATCAAATTCCGTTCATCGATCTCAAGAATCATATATTAAACAAAATCAGAGAATTTAAGCTCCCCTCTGGTGAAATAGCCGTAATTCCGGAGCATTGGTTTGCTCAATACAGTAATCTTCTTCAATTCACTGAAGGCAGCAAGAATCTTAAACTGAAAAAACACCATGTTGGATTGGTGAACGACTTTGCGAATAGCGAACTCGCTTCAGTCAGCATGGACAGGAAGCTGCAAAAGCTTACAGAATTCGAGGAAATTGAAGATTCCGACATTCCGAAATTTTTCAACGGTGTTTTGCGACCCTACCAAAAAGCAGGTTATAACTGGTTTCATTTTTTACGCAAATATAACTTTGGAGGTTGCCTTGCTGACGACATGGGTCTGGGTAAAACGGTTCAAACCCTCGCATTGCTACAAAAGATAAAAGAAGAGAATCAGGAAGAAGGAGTCCACACTACTTCGTTGATTATCATGCCTACCTCACTTGTTTATAATTGGCTGAATGAGGCGAAGAAATTTGCGCCTAAGTTGAAAATTCATCCCCATACGGGAAGTTTTCGCAACAAAGAAGTAGAGTTGTTTTCAAACTACGATGTTGTTATTACTACTTATGGGATAACACGTGTTGATGTTGAACTTTTGAAAACATTATATTTTAACTATATAATTCTGGACGAAAGTCAAAACATAAAGAATCCAGCCTCTAAATCGTTCAAAGCTGTAAAGGCTCTTAAATCAAAACACAAGCTCATCCTGAGCGGCACGCCTGTTGAAAACACGGTTAACGATCTTTGGACACAGATGTCATTCATTAACCCCGGCTTGCTGGGCAACCAGCACTTTTTCTACACTGATTTTGTGGTACCGATCGAGAAGAAAAAGGATGAAGAGAAAGCAGCAAAGCTGCAGGCCCTGATCAAGCCTTTTGTTTTGAGACGCACAAAAGCACAGGTGGCAACTGAGCTCCCAGCCAAGACAGAAAACCTCTTCTACTGCCAGATGAGTGAAGATCAAAAGGAATATTATGAGAAGATAAAATCTGAATACAGGAATGCCCTGATTGCAAATCTGGACGATGGTTCATTCAAAAGATCACAAATCCAGGTTTTGCAGGGTCTCACCAAGTTAAGGCAGATCGCGAACCACCCGCTTATGATCGATGAAGGGTATGAAGGTGATTCGGGCAAATTCGAGAATGTAATCCACACACTTCAAAACGTATTATCGCGCGGCCATAAAGTTCTGGTGTTCTCGCAATTTGTTAAACAGCTTGACATCTACAGAAGATATTTCCAGGATCAGAATATTCCGTTTGCGTATTTGGATGGTGCGACATCAAAAAGGGGTGAGGTTGTCAGAGAATTTCAGGCAAATAAGGATATAAAACTCTTCCTGATCTCTATAAAAGCAGGCGGCGTTGGATTGAATTTAACTGAGGCGGATTACGTATTCATACTCGATCCGTGGTGGAACCCTGCAGTTGAGCAACAGGCTATTGACAGAACCCACCGAATAGGACAGAACAAAAATGTCTTCATCTATAAATTCATCACAAAAGATACCGTCGAAGAAAAAATACTTGCACTGCAGAACCGGAAGCGAAAAGTTGCCGAATCCCTTATAACCACGGAGGAGAGTTTTGTTAAATCGCTTACACCGAAAGATATTGCAGATATCCTTAGCTAGTATATGAGAATCAGCAGTCAGGGCCCGCGGGTAAACGTGCACCAGTAAAACTGATTATTGTTTACTGATTTCCATCCTGACTACCTCGACTTCGGCAGTGTCAATTGATATTTAACGGATATCACGCGTATAAGGATTATTACAAAAACACTCACGAATGAGTTAATATTATCGTCGACCCCCAAAAGCTTCAGCCCAACAAATATTGCCGCCCCCGATAAACAGGCGGTTGCATAAATTTCTTTCTTAAAGATCAGAGGTATTTCATTGATCAGCGTATCCCGGATAACTCCACCCATTACAGCAGAAAACATACCCATAATTATCGCGGCAAGGGGTGCAACACCGTGCTCAAGTGATTTCTGCACCCCAACCACGGTATAAAGAGCAATCCCAATTGTGTCGAACAAAAAAAATGTCCGACGATACTTGATGATATAATATTTGAATGTGATGGCGAATACTACGCCGATAGTAATTGCGATCAGGTAATTACCATCAACAACCCAGGTTGGTCGCACTCCCAGGATCATGTCTCTCAGTGTACCCCCACCAACTGCTGTGACAAAACTTGTGAACGTAACCCCAAAAATATCCTTATACATATTTTTATCTGACGCTGCCAGGGCACCTGACACCGCAAAAACCAATGTTCCTAAAAGATCTATATAATAAGGTAACTGCACTTAGATGTTCTTTAAGGTAATTTAGAAATTTTATTCAAATATGTATGATACTTCTGCCGGCTGATGAGTTCAGCACCAAGACTTTCGAGATGATCTGTGTGCACCTGGCAATCGATCATCATAAAATCTTTATGACGACACAGCCAAATTAGTGCAGCTTTAGAAGCATTGCTAACTTTACTAAACATACTTTCCCCGCAAAAGACATGATTTATGACCACCCCATACAAACCGCCTACAAGTGTGTCATTCTCCCAAACTTCAACAGAATGAGCGTAGCCTAATTTGTGTAAACTATTGTATGCAGTTTTCATTTCTGATGTAATCCAGGTTCCTTTCTCACCCTGACGCCTTACGCTTGCACAGGCTTCAATTACATCATCAAATGATTCATCATACGTTATGTTAAATTTAATGCTTTTCATCACCTTACTCATTGATGAGGAAACCTTTAACTTATCAGGAAATAGTACAAAACGTTCATGAGGCGAATACCAAAGGATCGGGGTTTCTTCAGAATACCATGGGAATATCCCCTGATGATAAGCCAGTACCAGTCGTTCTGGGGAGAGATCACCTCCCACAGCGAGTAATCCGTCGGATTCAGCAAGTTCAGGTTTGGGAAACCAGATCTCCGTTTCAGATAATTGATAAAACATTATACGAGGGCAAGTTTTATTCTCGAGATATCAATAAAAATAAGGTTGAAATCAACAGCAAAGCAGAATAAAGTGCTATTGATCTGCGATGAAAATGATCTTTCGAAAATGCAAAACCTGAATATATTGGTAACCCGAAAAGAAGAACTACCATTGGTAAAGCTAGTATCTCAAAAATCGCTCCTGTAAAGGCGAAATAGTAAACATTTACGGTCTGGCTTAAAAGCCAAAAAAACGACACAAGTCCACTAAATACTAACAGCACTTTATTATCCCTTGAATTTCGAAATGCGCTAGTCATCCGCTATTTGCAGTTCTGCAGAATCATTGATTCGCTAATACCGCTCCCCAGGCGACGAACAGTCTGTGCGTCTTCACACGCTCCCTCTTTGTCCCCTTGTTTTAATTTTCGCTGCGCCTGTTTCAAAAGCCTTTCTACATACTTATCGTCGTAGCCCAACTGTGCTTTCAGCCCTATTATTCTGGCCTCATCAGCTTGATCATATGAGCCTTGCGCTTTTTTATCGTAAAAGTTATAAATGGCGCTATTTAGTCCAAGCCTTGCGTGATAGGTGTTGATTGCTGCGTTGATTTCATCTTTTGAACGTTGCTCGCACTTGAAATCACGAAGGGTAAAATTTACGGGCAAAACCAATGACACCAGCGTATCGTGATCAGCAGGCATAATCCATTTTCCAGATGTGAGGCGAACAATCCTGAGGGCTTCGATATCCAGGTCGACGCCGAAACCTTTTTGAATTTTAGAATCAAAAATCTTTCCCTGTTTATTCAGCTTAAAGCTTACCTGAATAGTTCCCTGAAGACAATTATCCTTCGAGAATTCCGGATAAATTAAATTGTTGTCGATAAAGCTGACAAGGCTTTTCTGGCCACCCTTAAAAACTGGCTGCGTATCCGTTGATTTGAAATCCGATATGATATTAACAAGCGGAAAGAAGCCGCAAAGGAAACTGAGGATTAAGTTCAGGTACATATTCTAATCTAACGAAAAATAAAGGAAACTAATATCCAAACGTATGCTTTAATATGATATCAGGGTCAGGGCAGTTGTGAAGATAAACCTCACGTTCGGAATAACGGCACACTCCAGGATAATCGCCTTCAAAACCATCAAGATCGAATATTAGTTGGAAATGAAGATGGGGAGGCCAGTGACCATTTTCTGATTCACCCCCAAATACAGCAATTTTATCTCCCCGGATAACTGCTGATCCTTTTTCGAGATCTTTAATACTCGCAAGATCAAGGTGACCAAAAAGGGTGTGGAACTTCAGATTTCCGACCTGGTGTTCAAGAATTATCGTTGCACCGTAATCTCCAAAATTATCATTAAAACGAAAGCTGTGAATCTTTCCTGCCAAAGGTGAAAACACCGGTGTGCCTTCAGGCCCCCATATATCTATGCCCAGATGAAGACGACGAGGTTCCTCATTCATATCGAACAAATTACTTCGTGCGTATATAGTACGATGCTCGTTATAACCACCGACACCGTACCGGCAGTCCTCCTTCTCTAGCTTCTGCCTAACCCATTGCGAGAATACTTTTGTATCTCCGAGTATAGCAGGATCCAATTCTGTGTTTGATGCAGTAAAGTCGAAAGGATATAATTTATCTGATGAAATATCAAACGGAACAACGGATGCTATCTGGCCCGCATTTTCTTCAAGATATTGTTTCAGCCTGGCTGATTTTTCAGCACTCATGCGAATAAATAAAAGTAGTTGTATACATAGTGGGAGAGAGCACCGGCGACCACGAAAAGATGCCAGATCTCATGACTATGCAAAATCTTTCCCATTGGTTTGTCTTTATAATAGAAAAATGTTCCGGCGACGTAAAACAAACCACCAAGCAACATCCATACAATAGCCCGGAACGGAAGTTTTAAGGCCATCTCGTTGAGAAGTGGTACAATTAGCGCACCCATTGCGATGTAAATGGTTAATGATAGAACGGTGTTTTTTAAACGATTGAAGATCTTCAGCAGGCATCCTGCAAGGGCGATCGTCCATATTATGATAAAAAGTGACCATCGAATATAGCCATCAAATACCAGTAGGGCTGTAGGAGTATATGATCCGGCGATCATGAGATAAATGCAGCAATGATCAAATTTCTGCCAAAAACGGATCTCCTTTTCTGTGACAGGATAACTGTGATAGGTGGAACTTATCCCGAAAAGTACAATAGTACAAATTCCATAAATCCATGCAGCGGTAAATTCTGCCTGAGTATCGGCACGTATCAATAATAAAATTGTACCCGGAATTGCCAGTATTGCCGGGACTACATGTGTATAAAAATTGATCGGCTCACGGATTGTCCTCATTTTTATTCTTCCTGCTCCGGCTGACGAGGCTCCTTGCTAATCTTATCAAAAATCTTATCCATACGCTCAACGTATTCGCTGGTATCATCTACGAAAAACTCAAGCTGAGGAACAATCCTTGCCTGATCTTTTATCCGGCTACCAAGTTTATAACGGATCTCCCCAGCGTGGGCCTTGATTGTATTGAGAGCCAGGGAATTATTTGAGCTATTAAAAAAGCTCAGATAAATACGCGCTATAGCCAGATCTGAGGTAACTCTTACCTTAGTTATAGTAACCATGATATTAGGAAGCAAATTTGATCCTTCACGTTGAAATATCTCAGCCAGGTCTTTCTGGATTACTCCTGCAAACTTTTGTTGACGTTTAGATTCCATAATTAATTCGGCTAGGGATTAGTATAAAAGTTTATCATAAGGGTAACGGGCAGTATGTATCGCTTTTACTTTCTCATACAACAGCGATCTAAATTCATCAACGTTTTCCTTATTCAGCGCAGAGATAAATATCGCTGGGGCCCGATTTTTATTCATCCAGCTGTTCTTAAAATCTGACAAGGTTAATGGCGGATGCTCTTCCTGCGGATCAAAGTCTGCAGGTACATATGCATCAATTTTATTGAATACCATGATAATTTCCTTATCGATTGCTCCCATTTCCTTTAACGTTTCATTAACAGTATTGATCTGATCTTCAAAGTTAGGATGGGAAATATCAACAACATGGATCAATATATCAGCTTCGCGAACCTCATCAAGAGTTGATTTAAAGCACTCTATGAGATGATGTGGAAGTTTCCTAATGAAACCTACGGTGTCCGAAAGGAGAAAAGGGAGATTCTCTATTACAACTTTCCTGACCGTAGTGTCCAAAGTAGCAAAAAGCTTATTCTCAGCAAAAACTTCCGATTTGGAAATCATGTTCATGATGGTCGATTTTCCAACGTTTGTATACCCAACCAGGGAAACTCGTACCAACTGGTTTCGATTCTTCCGTTGGGTTTCGTTTTGTTTATCGATTTCCCGCAGTCTTTCTTTTAGCAGAGAGATCTTGTTTAAAATTAAACGACGGTCAGTCTCTATTTGGCTCTCTCCGGGTCCACGCATACCTATACCCCCTTTCTGCCGCTCAAGGTGAGTCCATAAACGTGTCAGCCGTGGTAATAAATATTGTAATTGAGCAAGCTCAACCTGAGTTTTAGCCTGTGATGATTGAGCCCGCTTGGCGAAGATGTCCAAAATAAGATTGCTTCGGTCCAGAATTTTCACCTGAAGCTCATTCTCGATATTCCTAAGCTGCGATGGCGATAATTCATCGTCAAACACGACAATATCTATTTCTTCGGATTTCACGTAAGCATTGATCTCTTCGAGCTTGCCTGTCCCTACAAAAGTAGCACGGTCTGGGCGCTGCATCCTTTGGGTAAATGCTTTATGTGTTTCTCCGCCCGCCGTTTCAACCAAAAAAGTTAACTCATCCAAGTATTCTCTCGTTTGCTCTTCGGTCTCCCCGGGAGTTATTATCCCAACTAAAACCACTTTTTCCGGCTTTATCGCTGTATCAAAAAATTTCTGTCTTGGCATTTAATTAGTTAACAATTGTCAAAGATAAGAGTTTGGCCACTACCACCAGCCTGGGCAGACATTGCGCAACGACCACAAGTCTATCGTTGATAACGATGGTTTTAAAACTGCTTCACAAACTCGGCCATTGCTCTTCCCGGGTCTTGTTGTTTCATAAAATTTTCGCCAATCAGGAATCCGTTAAATCCTGCTGATCTGAGTTCTGTAATAGTCGTCGGATCACTTAAACCGCTTTCGGAGATTTTTAAGAACTCAGCGGGAATATGCTCAACCAGATCATAAGAATGTTGAACGGAAACGTTAAAGTCAGCCAAATTGCGATTATTTACTCCCACCGCGTCGAGTTCGGGAAAAAGGCTCCTGTCGAGTTCTTCGCGGTTATGCACTTCAAGCAAAACGCTCATACCCAAGCCTTTTGCAAGTCTTGCAAGTTTCTGAATTTCGTCAGGCCTGAGGATCGCGGCAATTAACAGGATTACATCCGCACCCAGCGCCTTTGCTTCAACCACCTGGTATTCGTCCAGCATAAACTCTTTTCTAAGGACCGGGATCTTATTTCTTTTCCTGGCTTCTATCACATCTGCCTTTTTTCCTCCAAAAAAACTTCGATCTGTTAAAACAGACAGAGCAGATGCACCAGCAGAAGCATAGCCATTGGTTACTTCCTTAACACTTACTTTATTATTTATTATGCCCTTCGATGGCGATTGCCGCTTGAATTCAGCAATTATCCCTGTTAGAGCCGGATCCAAAATAGAATCACGAAAAGAATAACATTCTCTGAAAAAATTGTCAGATTCCTCCAATCTTACAATTGGAGTCCTTCGCCTGTCAGCTTCTATCTCCTGTTTTTTCTTGGCAACAATTCTGTCAAGTATTGTTGCCTGCCCATTTACGGTGTTTGATTCAGTATTGCTCATATTCAATTCACAATCAGCTAAGCCAGTTCGATATTAATAGTTTTCCATGTTCCGTCAAAACAGATTCAGGGTGGAACTGAACCCCCCTTACATCAAGTGTTCGATGGCGCAATGCCATGATCACTCCGTTTACATCGACAGCCGTAACTTCTATTTCTGCGGGAACATTATCGTTTTTAACAGCCCAGGAATGATACCTTCCGACCTTAAATTCCGAAGGGCAATTATTAAATAACTTTTCATCTGAAGCCAGCACTTTTATTTCCGTTGCGCGACCGTGAACAGGTCGTGAAAGATTGTACAGCTCTCCGCCAAAAACTTCTCCAATAGCCTGAAGCCCCAGGCAAATGCCCAGAATACTTTTGGTCGGCGAGTATGTGCGGATAACATCCAATAGCAAGCCAGACTCAGAAGGTATCCCCGGCCCTGGAGATAAAAGGATTTTATCAAATGCATTTACATCAGCAAGTTTAAATTTATCATTACGCCAAACAGTCGCTTCATTTCCTGTTTCATTTAAAAGGTGTACGAGATTGAAGGTAAATGAGTCGTAATTGTCTATTACTAGTATGTTCATTTTTTATAGGGTATTGGGTGTTAGGTGATAATTCAAAACGCTGTGCTAAAAAGTCCACTGTCAACTCTTAACTTTTTAAAGTTCCTCCGCCATCTCCAGCGCCTTCCGTAAGGCCATTATTTTATTGTTCACTTCATTTAATTCACTTTGCGGGTCAGAATCTGCAACAATACCTGCTCCTGCCTGGTAATGTAATACGTTATTCTGGCTGAGAAATGAACGGATCATGATAGCATGATTAAAATCTCCATTAAAGCCCATAAATCCTATTGCTCCACTATAAAAACCACGCTTTTGCCTTTCAAACTTGTCAATTAGCGTCATAGCCATATATTTTGGTGCCCCACTGAGTGTCCCTGCGGGATAGGTATCACCCACAACGTCAAACGGATCGACTGCTTCTTGTAGCTGGCCTGTCACTTTTGATACCATGTGAATTAGGTGTGAATAATATTGGATTTCCTTAAATGACCGTACTTCCACTTTATCGCAATGTCGGCTAAGGTCGTTGCGTGCCAGATCCACAAGCATGACATGCTCGGCATTTTCTTTAACATCCTGCTTTAAATTTTCAGCTAATTCAGCATCAAGTGCTCCATCACCCGTCCTTTTAAATGTGCCTGCTATTGGGTAGATCGTGGCTTCGTTATTCTTTATTGTAAGCTGGGCCTCAGGTGAAGAACCAAAAAGTTTAAAATCCCCATAATCATAATAAAAGAGATAAGGCGACGGGTTAATAGATCGCAATGCCCTGTATACGTTAAATTCGTCACCCAGAAAGGGTTTAGAAAATGCACGTGAAGGCACGATCTGGAATACGTCACCACGGAAGATATGTTTCTTGACCCCTTCTACTGTGGTGATAAACTCTTCATCGGTAAAATTGGATTTCTCTTCACCATTCAGCTTGAATTTATATTCAGGAAAATTCTTATTCTGTATTAGGTATTGAATCTTCTCCAGGTTGTCGGGGCTCTTTTTGTCAGTACGATGCTCAAGCAGGTATAATTCGTTCTTGAAATGGTCAACCACAATAATATACCGGTAAACGTGATATTGCATCAAAGGGATGTTTCTTCCATCGGCCGGCGTTGCAGTCAACTTAATATCCTCAAAGTGCTCAATTGTCTCATATGCAAAATATCCAAAAAGACCATTTGATATGAATTTAAAATCATTCGCTGACGTAGATTCAAACTGATTCCTGAACTCGGAAACTTGCTTTTTCAGATCTACCTCGTTAAGTGGATACTGCTCACGAGTGCCATCTGGAAAATATGTTTCGAGTTTATCACCAGTAAGCGTTATTCCTGCAATTGGGTCACAGCAGACGTAACTTAAGCTATTTTCACGGCTATGATAATCGGAACTTTCAAGTAGTATGCTATTTGGAAAAACATCCCTTAATCGAAGGTAAATGCTCACAGGCGTAGTTGTATCTGCAAGGAGTTTTTTGTGTGATGTGTATAATTTATAATTCTTCATATCTGATTTTGAATCCCGGAGGATACTTCAAGCCATAAAAAAACCCGACGGGTTTACGCGTCGGGTTCATATTGTTTAGGTTTTGGTTGATTAATATTATCTCAAAATACCTGTCCCGTGCGCCGCTGTGTTAGAGGGTACCACCAATTTCCAGTATTTTGTGTCATGTTCATCGGTCACAAAAATATAAAGAAATTCGACATTGCAAATTTTTTGAGATATAAATCTGTAAAAAGCTTAGCCCGATATACGGTTTGCATTAAGAGTTACCAATAGACATCCCCAACAATGGGCGACCGCTCTGATAAATTGCGACGACAATAACCAGCACAGCCAGGCCATAATAAAGAGCAATTGCGCGGTGCTTATTTATCGCAATATCACCACGTTTTGACTTTGCATGCCCGATTGTTATCAAGGCCACCGCAAATAACATTAATACAGCATGTTCCACGGTCCAATATCGAACTACGGTATCCTTCATAGCATCACCCATATTTCCGTATTGAACAAAAGGGCTAACAAAACATAAAATCAATCCTGCCAACAACTGTGTATGCGTAGCAATCATGGCAAAGAAATTGATTTTCCTGTTAGTTTGCGTGTAATCCTTTTTCCCAAACAGTGCGGTAATTGATAGAATGATCGCTACGGCCAGAAGTAATAGAACTATATAGCGTAGTCCTGAATGGAGTCCTAATATGAAATTGTACATATTCTTATTTGTTTATGAAGCAAAGTAAAGAAAAAAGTATGAATGACAAGAGCGGGATTTACCGTGCGTCCAGATAAATGGCCTCAGGAAAACTTGTTAGTGTGGCAATGCGTTGAGGCGAGGCATTTCCATTATCCTGGAACTTAAAAACGAGGATTTGCTGGTTAGCTTTTTCCGCTACGTAAATAATGTCTTTCCCTGCTCTTGAATCCCATGCCACATCAACAGGATTACCAAGGCTGGTCCCTAAACCAGAAATAACCCTCGTTGGCGTAATTAATGCTCCTTTAGGGTCAAACTTGGCTAGCACGGTTTCAATTATAAATATTTTTCCATCAGTCTTAAAACCTGGTGCCGAAGGCTCACCGATATCAGTAAGAATTAAGGCATCACGGGTAGAAGAATATGTAATTCCATGCAGTCTTGTGGCCCCCGCTATAGTAATTTTTTTAGTAGGTACTATTGTACCAACCTGCATTGATGAAGCCTTTTCAAACAACTGTACTTCAACCCGGTTCTTGTCCATGACCACAAACAGATTATCGTCTTCCAGATGTATTCCCCAAGGCTGGCCATCGAGCTTAAGTTTTTTTGTTGCCCGGGCTGTTCCTGCAATAGTGTCAATACCGACATATACATACAAGGAACTATCGCTGTTACTAGCTATGTATAAAGTCTTCCGAACCCGATCAAAAGCAATTTCCCTCGCACTAGGCAGGGCATCATCGATAAACGATCCTTTTTGTGTCAGCGAACCATCTGGTTTTACCGTAAACGAACGTATGTTTTTGGCCTGCCTGCTTACCTGGTAAACTGTTCCCGAATAAGGATCAAAGAAAATACCATTTCCATCCGGCAATTTTGTGTCGTAGCGATCAGGACTATCTAGGGTCGCAGCGTCAGCCGGATCGAAGACCATGGTACTCATTACTGACGCATCAGTATCCGCATTAGAAACGTACAATCTGGATACCGTACTTTGGAGTAAGGGCTCATTATCATCTTTAGTGCAGCCCGAAAATAGTGCAGCAGTCAGAATTACAAACGCAGCTAGGAAATGACGATTCATATTTACTCAAAGGTAAGACTAAAGAATGTATTACCTAATTTGAAAGCGACTAATCGCTGTTGACTCCCGATTTGAAGGCTTTGTTTACAACTTCTTCAAGCTGGCTAATACTAAACGGCTTTGCCAAGGTATAATCTGCGCCTGCATTTTCAGCAAGGGTATCTATATCATGGCTTCCTGTAAAGTACACTACGGGTATAGATTTGTGGACAGGGTGACTTTTGATAGTCTGAGTAGCTACAACACCACCATGTGTTGGTATTTTATTATCCATAAATATGATTGCCGGCTTCATCTCTTCTATTTTCTCGATAATGTTGTCACAATCGGGAATTGTGTAGACTTCAGCCATATTACTGTCCACAAGGATTATAGCTACCACCTCGGAAATCGTTAAATCATCATCGCAAACTAGTACACGTCTCATCTTATAAGTTACTTTAAATCATGTATACAACATTCAAGCCATTATTTTATTTTTTAAGACTTACCGATAAAGATAACAGAATTGCCAAAAATAAAATAAGCTCCTGATGGGCAGGAGCTTATTTAAACTAACCAATTATAAACCTGTTGAATAAGGTTTGCTGTAGGGGAAGGAGTCGAAC
>NZ_FUYR01000002.1:454931-1018916 GCF_900168015.1 Daejeonella lutea
AAAAATAAAATAAGCTCCTGATGGGCAGGAGCTTATTTAAACTAACCAATTATAAACCTGTTGAATAAGGTTTGCTGTAGGGGAAGGAGTCGAACCTTCACGAAGCAGTTATTTCCCTTTTACGGTATTTCCCAAATCTTCGCCACCGAGACGAGGAGGTGTGTCTGCCAAATTTCACCACCCTACAGTGTGTAAGCTTTCAATTATTCCTGATTGCTTGATACAAATGTAAAGCAACTCGCAATTCCTTGCAAATATTTTAACATTTTAATTTAATTTTTACATTTATAATAATTATTTTAGCAAATCATTAAGAATATAATAATTGAGAATGGAAAACAGAAGCCAAAATTTCGAACCTGATAATCTGGATTTACAAATTCTGGGGGTACTTATGGAAGATGCAACTATCCCATACACCGAAATAGCCAAAAAATTGATTGTTTCTGGTGGAACAATACACGTACGTATGAAGAAGATGCAAGACATTGGTGTTATTAAAGGATCCCATCTAATGATAGATCCACAAAAAATTGGTTATGATATTTGTGCCTTCCTTGGTATATTCCTGGAAAAGGGATCTCAATATAAAGACGCCGTCGAGAATCTTAGAAATATAAAGGAAATTGTAGAACTTCATTATTGCACTGGGTTATATAGCATGTTTGCGAAGATAATCTGCCGGGATACAAATCATTTGAGGCATGTGCTCAATGAGGATATCCAGGGAGTTAAAGGAATCCAACGTACAGAAACATTTATCTCATTGGAAGAAAGTATCAAACGTCAAATTACCTTGCAGTAATGCAAAAAGGACATCTAAAGGTCTTGTTTACTAAACCAGCCTGAACCTTCGTTAAATTCGAATTAAATAAAAAAGGCATCCGTCGGTGACAGATGCCTTTTTCTTATAGAGCTCAATCCTATTTAGCTTCCAGATACATTACACTCTTAACCGCCGAGATAACTTTCTCAGCATTTGGAAGAGCTTCTTTTATCAAGGTTGGAGCGTACGGCAACGGCACATCGGCACAAGCTACACGGAGAACTGGTGCATCAAGGAAATCGAAGGCGTCTTTTTGAACCTTAAATGCCACCTCGGTTGCAATCGATCCGAGCGGCCATGCTTCTTCAACAAAAACCATCCTGTTTGTTTTCTTTACTGAAGCGATGACGGTGTCATAGTCAATCGGACGCACCGTGCGCAGATCGATTACTTCTGCATTTATCCCTTCTTTAGTTAGTTCTTCAACGGCAGGCAACACCACGCGTGAAAGCATTTTTCCGAATGTAACTATTGTTACATCTGTACCTTCTTTAACGACATTAGCTTTACCAATTTCGATGTAGTATTCTTCTTCAGGAACTTCACCCTTATCGCCATACATAACCTCAGACTCCATAAAAATTACCGGATCCGGATCGATGATTGCTTGCTTAAGTAAACCCTTAGCCTCATATGGAGTTGAAGGGACAACAACTTTAAGTCCGGGACAGTTAGCATACCAGTTTTCAAAATTCTGAGAGTGCTGCGCTCCCAGCTGACCAGCATTACCGGTTGGTCCACGGAAAACTATAGGACAGGAAAATTGTCCGCCGCTCATTGACAAAACTTTAGAAGCAGCGTTGATTACCTGATCAATAGCAACTAGAGAAAAATTGAAAGTCATGAACTCAATGATCGGATTTAAACCGTTCATTGCAGCGCCGATACCGATACCAGCAAAGCCAAGCTCAGCAATAGGTGTATCGATTATACGTTTAGCGCCAAATTCATCAAGCATTCCCTGACTTACTTTATACGCTCCATTGTACTCAGCAACTTCTTCACCCATTAAAAAGATTTTGTCGTTTTTACGCATCTCTTCATTTAATGCCTCACGAAGTGCTTCTCTGAACTGTATTTCTCTCATCTAATTGAATTTTGGAACGCAAATATACCCATCAATTACGAATTATCAATTAGGAATTACGATAGGCTATTGTAAAAATCAAGATTGCTTTGCTGATTGCTGAATGCGTCCAATTATGCTGCGTGATTCTTCGACTTACTTTATTAGACTTTCGCTGATTGCAGGGGTAAGATAATGCGTAAGCTATTAATAACTTTGAAATGAAATCTGCCTTTAACAGTGCTCCGACAGCTTCTTCGACATTTGCACTAATGGAAGCGCCACATCTTAAGACCTGTTTAGAAAGTACTAATTCACCCTTTTCACTGGTCAGGAACTTATTATCCCTCATATGCCTGCAAAATAGGAAGCGAAATAGGCTTGTGATTTGATTAATATATAACTACATCCGTTTTGGAGAGTTCTATCGAACTAACGGCATCTAAAGGCTGGTTTTACAAGGTATAATTCGTATTCATAATCTCCCCCTTTATCTCTGACAAATCTTTTTAAACTGACAATACTTACAGGTATCCAAATTTTTAGTTTGAACAAAGGGAATGTTCACATCGAAAACCTCATTTAGCTTTTCTATGAGTTTGAGCTCAAACTGCTCTTTGAAAAAATCGAGATTCTGGTCCGATAGCTGCAGGCCACCTTTTCGTTTCTCGCTGAACAAAGTGCCGCCTTTAAAGTCATTAACTGTATAAAGATGTGGCTCAACATTCTTTACCCCTTTTGATTTTTCGTATACATAGGTGTAGAAAAGCGTTTGGATTAATGCCTTATTCTGATCTTTTCCTTCGTCCGAAAAGAGGCTATCGAAATCTTTATACTTCAATTGATCTTTTCCGGTCTTATAATCTACGATCCTGATTTTTCCATGATGAGAATCGACGCGATCAATAATACCTAATAGCCTCACACTCTCCTCTCCTCCAGAAACCTGGAGCTTTACCAGTGGGGTGTAGCTTTCCCGGTTTTCCAGTTCGATAATGTGAAACGGCGCCAGGCTCCGATCATGTTTCAGAATTTTCAGAGCATATTGCTCAATAACCTTTAATACAATCTGTTGCAAAGCATCCTGCTTTTTTATGGGATTCTTAGGATCGGTATTCAACGCAAGTGCAAGTGCATCAGCACACAAAGCTGGGAGTTCGTGTTGGCGCTGCATTATAAAATCTGCGGATATTTCAATGCCTACAGAGGTTCTATAAAAGCTTTCCATTACTGTGTGTAACATAGTGCCCACCAGGTTTGCACCAATTTGATCCGGCAAGTCTTTAGGCTCTTTTAATCCTGCGACCCGGCTAAAGAAAAACTTTAGAGGACAACTTACATAATCTGTAAATGCTGTAGCAGATATTTTCTTTTCGTATTTAACTTCCGGATTTCGGTGAAGGTATTTTTCTAATCTTTCACGAACGAACCCTATTTTTTCGACTATTATCCGTTGCTCTCCATAATTCTCAACAGGCTGGTTTTGCTGAATCAAATGCCTGAACTTGCAATTTGTTTCAAATTCTAGCTGTTTGATAAAGCGGCTTTCCTCACCCGTACTTTTTTCATCAGTTATGCCATTATAGACCAGCGTTACTTTATTTGCACAATGCAGAAGCCGGTAAAAAAAGTAAGAAAAGATTGAATTTTGATTTTCGAGTACTGGAAGGCCGAATGCTCTCCGGACATTATCAGGTATAAATGACGGAGTAATACTAACCTTTGGCAAAACCCCTTCATTCATACCAAGAACAATCAGTTCATCAAAATCAAGGCATCGGCTTTCCAGTAAACCCATTACCTGTAATCCAGATAAAGGCTCGCCGTCAAACGGTACGGATAATCCGGCGAGGGCTCTTCTGATCGTCCGGAAAACAAACTTAGATCCCATTGCAGAAAAGTCGCCATTTTGCTCAATCTCTTCAAAACTGTCTAACAACAAATTTAATGTTTTGACGGCCTCAGTAATTAGAAGGCTGTCGAGCTTACGCAAATTTTCGAGTTCTTCGGATACCAGTAGCAAAAGACTGCCAAAATTTCGGATGCTATCCGATGGGTTTTTGTAAGGTGAAAATATTAGAGCGCTGACCTTGCTGATTTTTTGAAGTTCGGCAAGATCAAAACGCGCCTTTTTTCCTTCAACAATTTCCTGATGAACACGAGCACGTTGAATGTCGTCAATATTTACAAGAGGATTTAATATAAACGACAAGACCCGGTTATACGAAACTGAAAACTGATCACCTGCGGCAATTTCTTCTTGAATTCCCAGCCACAAATCGCACAAACCAAACACTGCAGATTGCTCAAACGGATAACCCATTGTGATGTTCAAGCTATCATCAGAGACTGTTTGCAATACCGGCAGCAATAAGGACTCGTCGGCAAGAATTATAGCTCTGCTGTCTGGTTTCTCATCATCAACATTTGAAAGCAGATTACTGAGTAATTTCCCTTGCGCAATGTTTCCCAAAGCCTGAACAATAGTAAAATCTTTTGCAGGATTGTTAATTGTATTCTCAGAAATTTCGAACCTATTTAATAAACCAACCGTATTGATGTTTCGGCGTATAAAATGTCCTGCTTCCTGTCTTAGATCACCGAAATAATGTTCGTCCGCATCGAAGTAGAAGGAGCATATGCCGTCGTCTTGCCATTTTTTAAATAACAGCTCCTCTGCTTTAGACAACGCATTAAATCCAACAAATACAACATGTGAAAACTGATCTAAAAATCCAGGCACCGCTGAACTACCTTCAGCAAGATTCCTATACATTTTGGCGCTGCTCACCAGGTCATGAGCTTGCAGTTTATTATGAAAATTTTGATACAAAACCGGCATGCGATGCCACATCTCAATAAACTTCTCCTGAATTTTACTTTGCTTTTCCCCCGAGAATGAAGACCAGAAAGATTTCATAAACTCAAGCTGCTCTTCTTCAAAATTGGGAAACTGATACTGCAGCTCGGCAATACTTCCTATGAGATTAAAAACCTTTGCAGGATCTGCCAGGTAATAATCAATTTGAGAGAAATCTGACACTATAATTTCAGCTAGCGGATAAAAAACATCAGCGGTAACTGGTTCCCGACCTTCTGACTTCAGTAACAGATTATATTCTGTAAACAAGACGAAAAATTGCTTTAGCTGCGAAGCGGTTGCCCTTGTCGTTGAACGGGAGAAGAATTGTTGAATTGTATAAAAATGCGGGCTCCAAATGGGCTTTCCGCTAATTTCAGAAAGATATTTTTTAAGAAAAAGCTGGGGCCTCTTGTTATTGAACACTATAGCCACATTCTGGAGATCATCTCCAAAACGAATCAGGAGATCTTCCGCTACCCGAAATAAAAACTTGTTGCGGTTCATCATTCGACCTTCTGTAGTTTGCCTTCCTGAGCATACCATAAATAAGCATGAACTTCTTTAAACTCACCCATATTCACCAGGCTTTCGCGATATAATCTGATATCATCAGCGTACTTCCCATGTTCAGCACCAAATTTGAAATCAAGCAGGACGGCATAGTCATCAAAAACGAATAATTTATCCGGTCTTTTAATCACCCCTTCGCTCAAGATAATATCCTTTTCACTTATAATTGCTTTTGCGGTACTAAACCATGAATGAATTTGATCATGCATTAAAACATCCTGAACGGCCGCTCTTATTTCGGATTTTTCCGACCTTCTGATCAGGCCTTCCTGTACTTTCTCATTTATGAGCTTATCTACATTTTCAAGACTACTGATGGTTTCAAGTAATTTATGTAATACAACGCCTTTACGCTGACGGGCATTAAACCAGGTATTCTGTTTTTGATTATTTCTCTTAAATCGTTCGGTTAGTTCTTCGTTCACCTGATAAACACTAACCATCAATGAATCATTTTCGTCTTCAATGACAGCAGAAGGTTTCAATGAAGTTTCACCAAATAAGAAAGTGTCATCTTCATGAATAAATTGCGGATCGTTGGCTCCAGTCGAACTCAGGAGATCTGACAGAACGAGTTGAATATCATTGATGGCCCCCGATTTTGGTTTTTTTGGCAATTTGGGGCAAATCATATATAGATAATCTTTGGCTCTGGTGGTTGCTACATACAGAGTATTTATAATATCCATGTAGTTGAGCAACATCTCTTCAAAATAATTCTCTGCAAATGCGGTGGATGCAAGTCCCTTATTATAGTCGACTGGCAATGACTTAAACTTGCCGAATCCAGCTGCCCCTGCATCCACCCACAGTAGCTTCTTTATATATCCACTTGCAGTATTTAGCTTCCAGGTTATGAAAGGAATAATCACTGCCCTGAACTCAAGCCCTTTGGATTTGTGGATAGTCAAAACCTGCACGGCATCCTGGTTGTCGGATGACGGTAATGCCTTTAATGAACCTTCAGTATCCCACCAGGTTAAAAATTCACCAATCCCCTGGTCACCTCCTGAGGAAAAGACCGCTACCTGATCTCTGAAGGCTAGTAAGAAGGGTATGTTAACGGCAGTTCGATTTGAACCGAGGTCATAAATATTAATCAACTTTTCCGAAAGCTCAGAAACGGGAAGTTGTCTGAAGGTATTAAATTCACTGCATAATCTTGTCGGCAGCACATGATCAAGATCAGCGATATTTTTCGTCGCAAGTTCTATCCACTCATTACTTCCCAGATCGACAACTTCGTTTTCAGGATGCTTAACCTGGTGCCACAATCGGGCACACTCTGATTTGAAAATACCATTTTCATGATCTTGAACGAAGAGCAGCTTAAATGTACTGATCAGGAGCTGAACTACTGGATTGTTTGTGATCTTCAAGGCTTCACCAGAAATAATCTGGAAACTCTTGTTGGCGGCCCTGCTCAGCTTCTCCTGATTACTTCTATTAAAAATACAATCTAATATTTCCTCAGCTTCGCGATTGGTCTTAACCAGTATCCCGATATCTTTCATAGAAACGCCGGCTTCAAGCAATTCAATCAGTTTGGATATCGTATAGGATGCGGCTACTGTCTGGTCATCTTCATCCTCGAAATCCTCATCCTTAGAAAAAAATTTAACTACTACCCGTCCCCCTTTAGATGTATGCTCAGTGGTATTTTGGATACTTCCCTCATATGCTTTTTCGATAAGCAGGTTATTCTCCCTGCCCCAAATATCATGCAGGTGTTCACGTGCTGTTTCTGTAAAGACCTGATTGATCTGTTGCTGTAAAAGGCCTGGGAGCTTTGAATAAAGGAAATTATTAAATCGGATAATGCTTTCAGAGCTCCTCCGATTAAATCCCAGGTTTTCCTGATTGACATTATCTGCCAGAAGGTCATTACTCACATTGCTGTGCAGAATACGCCAATCACCATTCCGCCAGCGATAAATGGATTGCTTAACATCGCCAACTACTAAATGCTCAGATTGCTCCCGCGTGCTTTCGGCAATAGCATTTTTAATCAGCGGCAGAAAATTCATCCACTGAAAGGTACTGGTATCCTGAAATTCGTCGAATAGAAAATGTTTGTATTTATTACCTGTCTTCTCCCAGATGAAAGAAGGATTATCTACATCTGAACCAGTTATTCCTTTTAACAGTTGCTGGGCATCACTGATCAGCAGGGTTCGGTTTTCGGACCGATAATTTTTCAGCAGATCAGCCATTCCCTGCATTAAACGCAGATAGGGGCTGTTTTTGCTTATTGCGAGATAGGTTTCATATTGCTCGCTGCCTTCATTATAAATTCGAACCAGTGATTTTATTTCGGGGTTAAGAGTCTCATATAATGCCTGCACTGAGCTTGTATCACTTAATGATCCATGCGGCCATTCACTGAAATCGTCTATTAGCTTCTCAAGGGCGGAAATATGTGACAATTCCTCGTTGAGGATTTTTTCTAGCTTGAGCAGTGGATGTCTTGATTTCTGATTTAGTTCATCCTGAACGACCCCAGAGGAGTCAAAGATTTCCTTGATGCCAACCGCCTTCTCCAATATAGCATGCTTAAATTCTTTAATACCCGCTCCAACTATTTCCCTAAGACTATTGAACTCTTTTCCCTGTTCGTCGCCCATAGCAAGCATAGCCTCCTGAAAGGGATAATACCGTTCTTTAAATATCTCATTAGCGAGATCTTTCAAAGCACGCTGGTAATCCCAGTCTTTGCCATCGCTAATCCTGTCTATTGCCAGATTGGTAACCCATTCGAGTAAGTCCGGGTCGTTTTCCAGGTGTAAATTCAACGCCTTGATAAGCTCCTCCTTGACCTTTTCCTGATTCATCTCGAGCTTATATCCACTGTCAAGATTCAATTCGAAAGCGAAGCTCCTGATTAATTGTTGTACAAATCCATCGATTGTACTTACTGAAAAGCGGCTGTAGTCATGAAGGATACTACTATAAATTTCAGAGGCCTTTGCTCTTATCTCCTGATCACTTAATGAAGGGTAGTACTCCTGCAGGATGGTACTAAATTTGGATTTTTCATATCCCGACCTTGCAAGCTCCTGCAGAGAACTTAGGATTCTTTCCTTCATCTCTGCAGTAGCTTTGTTCGTAAAGGTTACAGCAAGTATTTCCCGATATTTCCCCGGTCCGCTAAAAAGGAGTATTAGGTAATGGGCCGTTAACGTGAAAGTTTTACCTGAACCCGCCGATGCACGTATTAACTTTAATGGTTTATGGCGAGCCATGTGCGGATTCTTCTTTGGACTTAGGTGACTAAACTATCCTATTTCATACTTGCATTGCATTACTGAACTACTCCGTCTCCATTTGTAAATGATGCATTAATGCTCACCGGAAGCTTACCCCCTGCTTTCAATTTACCTGAAACAACGCGGGCACTAGCCTTTTGCGCTTCTTCTGAATTCTGATAATTTAGAACAATAGTTTTGGCAGCTTCAATACCAGGAAGGCCCGCAATAGTGTAAGGATTAGCAAATACTACCATGATACTATTCATTTTTGCCAGCTCAGCAATAAATAACTTCATGCTATTATTATAATCTAAAGTTGCAGGAGGACGTTTACGCATATCCTGAATACCTACTATAATTTGATCATAGTTACGAAGTTCCTTGTTTACATTTGCTATATCATTTGCAGAAGCATCTTTCGGCAATATAAAATGAACTGAGTTATCAAGATCAGATTTTAGCATATTGTGAAATGTGTTAGAAGGTCCGGCACCCATGGTAATAATAGCGGTTTTCTTATTTTTGTCCAGTCCCTTTATCTGACTATCACTTTTAAGAATTGTGACAGCGGCATCAGCGAGGCGTTGATTTAATGCTATCGATTCCGGACGGTTAAGTTCGGACACTACATTGGTCGTTTTAAGCGGTTGCAGGTTATTAAGACCCACCCAATACTTTGCAGTAAGGATCTTTTTCACACTTTCATCAATACGTTCCCAGCTCAAACGATTTGTCCTGATCGCTTTACGGACAAGTTTTACAGCTCTAACCGAGTTCTCAGATAGTTCAATTACATCGTTACCGGCGATTATTCCACGTACATCAGCTTCGCCATTAGGGAAGAACTTCACCACCCCTTTCATCCCCATCGCATCAGAAAAAACAAGGCCTTTAAAGCCCATTTCTTCTTTAAGAATGGTTGTTACAATTGGTTTGGATAATGTTGATGGAAGGTTTTTAGTGTTATCTAATGCTGGAATATTCATATGAGCAACCATGACTCCGGATGCACCTTGCTTGATCAATTCTCTGAACGGATACATTTCAAGAGAGTCGAGTCGTGCACGTGAAAATGGCAGTTGAGGAAGATCGTAATGAGAATCTACATCGGTATCTCCGTGTCCGGGAAAGTGCTTTAGACTCACCATGACATTGTTGTCCTGTAACCCTTTCATATAAGCACCAACCTTTGCGGTAACATTGTATTTGTTGTCACCAAACGACCTGTATCCGATTACCGGATTCTTAGGATTATTGTTGATATCAGCATCAGGAGCAAAATTTACATGCATTCCTAATCGCTTAAAATCCATGGCAACCTGCCTTCCCATTTCATAGATCAGATTATTATTTTGAATAGCACCTAATGTCATCTGGTATGGATAGGAAATTGTACTGTCCAAACGCATTCCCAGTCCCCATTCGGCGTCCATTGCAATTAACAGGGGCACTTTACTAATCGATTGATAGTGATTTGTCAATATTGCCTGCCTGCCTGGCCCGCCCTGGAAAAACACAACGCCTCCGATGTTTTCTTTTTTAATTACACCTGCGATGGAATCCTCATAAGCTTTTCCTTTATCAGTATGTGCTCGCACCATAAATAACTGGGCGATACGTTCCCGTTTGTTGAGTTTTTTAAATACAGAATCTACCCAGGCATTCGGGGCATTCAACGACTCAATAAAAGAAGTCTGCGTTTGCGCGATGCTCAATGCCGGTAAAAAGAATAATATTATAACAAGTAGGGTTTTAAACTTTGTAGTCATAAGGGGTTTGTCAGTAGAGAGAAGTGAAAATATCATGTGAGAATAAACTTAATGCCAGCAATATTACTAAAAATGTAAGGCTCAGACTTAAAGAAATGCTAAACATCCATACTGAAAGGTTGTCTTTAAGTCTGGGTCTCAAAAATTTTCTCAGCAAATAAATGCCGGCACAATTGAGTAAGATGTAAACGATGCATAATATAACAAGATACATCCCGAGAATAATTAGCGGGTTAAAAATAAGAATTTAAAATGTTGATACGTCGGGAAGGACTGATATTAACATTCAGAAGGTGCTAATTGTTTTTTGGCATAATTTTTTCTTAACCGGTAACAATTAAAAAATACAATCATGAAAAAACTAGTTATGTTATCTATAGGCATTTTGCTGGCAGGAGCCGCAAATGCTCAAACATTTGGAATCAAAGGAGGTGCAAACTTCGCAAATATCATTAAAACAGGTGATGAAGATTTTAACACGGAGCTTAAGCCGGGATTTAATGCAGGGATTTTTGTCGACATTCCTATTGTTTCAGGCTTTAGCGTTGCACCCGAACTGATGTTTTCACAGAAAGGGTATAAGACTTCAGGAACAAGCTTATTATTTGGCCCAAATGAATATACTGTGACCACAAACTTTATTGAGTTACCAATCCTCGCCAAGATTAATGCAACAAATAGGTTCAGTATTGTTCTTGGACCACAGGTATCTTTTTTAACGGCAACAACGGAGAAATTCACCCAGGGATCTGATACCTACAAGAATACCATAAGAGAGGAAAATGATAATTTAAGGAAAAGCCTTTTCGGCGGAGTTGGCGGTTTGAATATCGGCCTTACAGAAAGCTTGAGCTTACACGGACGGTACGCTATCGATTTCCAAAAGAATAATGAAAATGGTACATCCGAAACACCATTGTACAAGAATCAAGTGTTCCAAGCTAGTCTTGCTATCAAATTATAAGATCAATCTGAAAACAAAAAATCCCGTACGTCACAGTATGGGATTTTTTTTTGACTGGCTTAGAAAATTACATACTGTCCTTTCTAACGGTATCCGTTACGACCGTATCTCTCATCGTCGTATCCGACATCATCGTATCTACAGCAGTGCTATCGACACTCATGGAATCAGTGGTGCTGCTCCCCTCCTGTGTGGCGCTGCACGACGATAATGCGAAGATAACAGACCCTGCAAATAACATTGGTATTAATACCTTTTTCATAGTTGTGTGTTTTGTTCAAAAATTTTTGTCTCCTATAAAACTAATTTGGGTGTTGTTTGGTTTAAAAAATGATCAAATTGCATATTTGCAGATTTAATATTCTGATTTTCAGTATTTTGAACTAAATTAAATTGTCCTCTTTTTGTACACTTTTGGAAAATACCCCTCTGATATTCTTTTTTCTTGAACACTTTCGTGAAGGGTATCACAAAAAATAACTTGATGTTTAAACATCCAAGATGGGGAATTAAGTACTTGTAAATCAGTTTATATAATATTTAACGATTGAATTATCGATGATGGAGATTGTTCTTGGCATGATTGTTTCATAATGTCATGCGATTAATTAAATCATGAATTAAATATTATGAAAAAGATAGCTATTTTAAGTGTTGCCCTGTTAGTCGCAGGTTTCGCACACGCTCAGAGTCCAAAATTTGGAATTAAAGCCGGAGTTAACATTGCAAAGTTTGCAGGTGACCCTGATCCTAACAGTGAATTTAACACAGGCTTGGCAGCGGGAGTTTTCACAAACGTTCCATTGTCATCAGGATTTTCTTTTGAACCATCACTGGAGTACTCTCAAAAAGGAGCGGAATTTACAACTGCACTGAACAGTGAAGTAAAATCTAAGATTACTTATTTAGATCTTCCAATTATGTTCAAGTACAACTTGACACCTAATTTTGGAATACTGGCTGGTCCACAGGTATCATTCTTTCTTGATCAGGAAACAAAGCTGGTTAATGGAAATTCTACCACAACTTTCGAAGGGAATAACGATTCATATCGTAAATCTTTAGCAGGTGGTAAGGTTGGTTTGAGTTATAATTTTGGTTCAGTTATGCTGAACGCGAGTTATGCAACTGATTTACAAAACCTTTATTCCGACGATTCTGGTAACAGCGATCTGAAAAACCAGGTTATTAATGTTGGTCTTGCTTTTGGATTTAAGTAAGATCTTTCATTCAAAAAAAAAGCCCGCCAAATTTGGCGGGCTTTTTTTTGAATGTGCTTTAGCTATTGACCATGTATCAGTATTTCCGAAACTTTCCATCCTGTGTCTGTCCTTTTAAACTTGAAAGATAGCTTATAAGTTCCGGAGATATCGTTCCCCGACATATCCCCCTCAACAGTGTAATCTGCAGATCCGCCAGCATCATTATCAGTTACCTTGAATGTTTTGTTATTAGCGGAGGATTTGCTGATATTATAGACACCTCCTGAAAATGCATAAATGGTCGCCTGTTTATTTAACTGCTCACCAGAAGGGGAATAGGTAATACAATCGTTGTTGAAATTAGCTTCCATCCAGGCTTTATCTTTCTTCGACATGGCAACTGCAAAGCCGTCAGCAATTGCTGAAAGATCCTTCTGATCATCAGCAATTGAAAGGGAAAATGCATTAGAAACTATTGCTAAGGCAAGAAAAATTGCACTAAGAGTCTTTTTCATGACTACAGATTATAAGTACTTTGTGATTTCAGGAGACATTGGAGTAACCGCAGAACGGAATCTGTGCACAAGCTTTCCATTCTCATCGATCAGAAATTTTTCAAAATTCCACTTGATTTCACCGGTGAAATCAGGGTTTTCTGCTGTAGTCAAATACTTGAATAATGGATTAATGTCAGCTCCTTTTACACTGCTTTTCTCAGCAAGTGGAAAGGTGACACCAAAATTTTTCTGACAGAATTCTTTTATATTCAGGTTTTCACCAGGTTCCTGTCCACCGAAATTATTAGCCGGAAAACCAATTACTACCAGTTTACCCTTATACGCGTCAGAAAGCTTTTGGAGATCAGCATATTGTTTTGTATAGCCACATTTGGATGCAGTGTTTACAATAAGGATCTTCTTACCTTTATATTTTTTCAGATCTAATGTCTTTCCGTCAATGTTATGAACCTTGAAAGTATAGACGGTCGAAGGTGCTGCCGACAAGATCATTGCCAGAATTAATACAAGTGTTTTCATGTGTTTATAATTAGTTTTTTATCCCACGTTTAGAGGGATTATAAAATTACTATATAAGTTTGGGAAAATTCAAATATTAAAGCGTCTAGTTGTATGATTATTACATAGATATGATTTCACGACTTATTTATCCTAAAAAACCTCAGGTAAAAAAAAGCCCCGCTTTCACGAGGCTTCCTCAATTTAACATACAGTTCAAAACTAAAACCGGAAACTAAAACCCGGGTATTATGAACATCTTTATGAGCATCCGCCCTGGGTACCGCAGTTCAAACACTTGTAACAAGTGCCCGATCTTACCATGATGTGCCCGCAATTTCCGCAAGCCGGTGCATCCGACTGACCACCTCCTGAAATGTCAAGTACTGGCTTCAGCTTAAAATTGGATGCTGTTGCCGGATTTGATACCGACGCCTCTGCCAGGGTATTTGATGTATCAGTATTCACATCTTCATCAGCCATCTGAGGATTTCCCAAAACAGCTTTTTGCTCAGTGATCACGTGGACAAGGTCTGTCCGGCTCAGATATTCATAACCAAGCATCCTGAAGATATAGTCGATTATTGAAGTCGAACTCTTTATATTATCATGTCCGCTCACCATACCTGATGGCTCAAAACGGGTGAAGGTAAATTTATCTACAAACTCCTCCAAAGGTACACCATACTGTAAGCCAACAGACACAGCGATTGCAAAACAGTTCATCAAGGAACGGAATGTTGCACCTTCCTTGTGCATATCCACGAAAATCTCACCTAGAGTTCCATCTTCGTACTCTCCAGTGCGAACGAAAACTGTCTGCCCGCCAACTGCAGCCTTTTGTGTAAATCCACCGCGCTTGCCTGGCAGGTTCTTCCGTTCTACAACAGATGATAATTGACGTTTGAATTTGGTATCCGTTGAACGCTCCAAGATTGCTCTTGCCGCTTCAAGGACCTGGTCTGCAGTAAGGTCGCTCAATTTCACATTTCCAGCTTCACCAAGCACTTCTTCCACTGTATCCAGTTTGTCTTCTTTGCTGTCTGAAGATTTAGTTGACAATGGCTGAGAAAGTTTACAACCATCACGGTAGAGTGCATTCGCTTTCAAAGCCAATCTCCATGATAATTCATAGCAGTCTTTAATCTCATCAACGGTTGCTTCGTTCGGAAGATTAATAGTTTTTGAAATCGCTCCTGACAAGAAAGGTTGTGCAGCTGCCATCATTTTGATGTGACCATGAGCATGAATAAAGCGCTCCCCTTTTTGACCGCATTTGTTTGCACAATCGAAAATTGGATAATGCTCTTCCTTCAGGTAAGGTGCGCCTTCCACAGTCATTGTACCGCAGATGAATTCATTTGCCTCCGCGATCTGCTGGCGGTTGAACCCAATAGCGCGTAAAAGGTTGAAATCAGGAGATGAATATTGGTCAGCCTTAAATCCTAGACGGTTTAAACACTCTTCACCAAGGCTCCACTGATTGAATACAAAGCCAATCTCAAATGCAGCTAGTAAAGATTTGTCGATCTTCTCAAGCTCATCCTGAGTAAATCCTTTTGCAGCAAGGCTGTCAAAATTGATATGCGGAGCACCCTGTAAAGTTGCCGTACCTTTAGCATAATTTACAATTGCTTCAATTTCATGCTCCTGGTAACCCTGATTGCGAAGCGCAGCAGGAACTCCCTGGTTGATGATCTTGAAGTAACCGCCTCCAGATAATTTTTTGAATTTAACTAATGCAAAATCAGGTTCGATACCAGTAGTATCGCAATCCATAACCAATCCGATAGTACCTGTGGGTGCAATTACTGTAGTTTGGGCATTACGGTAACCGTATTTTTCACCCAATTCAACCGCTTTATCCCATGAGTTGCAAGCTGCAGACAGCAGGTAATCAGGGCAGAATTTAGGGTCGATTCCCGGAGGTGCTATTTCAAGGCCTTCATAGGCGTCGTTGTTATAAGCAGCATAGCGGTGATTGCGCATTACACGCAGCATATGCTTTTTATTCTCATTATATTTTTTGAATGTGCCGAGCTCCTTAGCCATTTCAGCTGAAGTTGCATAAGCTGTGCCGGTCATAACCGCTGTAATTGCTCCACCAATAGCGCGTGCTTTATCACTATCGTAAGGAATACCAGCTACCATCAGCATAGAGCCCAGGTTAGCATATCCTAAACCAAGAGTACGGTAATCGTAAGATAATTGGGCAACTTCCTTAGAAGGGAACTGCGCCATTAGTACTGATATCTCAAGAACTACAGTCCAAACACGGCAAGCATGTTCAAACCCTTTAACATCAAAGATTAGCGTTTGAGGATCGAAGAAATGCGCCAGGTTGATTGAAGCCAGGTTACAAGCGGTGTTATCCAGGAACATATATTCTGAACATGGATTTGACGCGTTGATCCGGCCACCCTCAGGGCATGTATGCCATTCGTTAATTGTCGTATCGTATTGGATACCGGGATCAGCACATGCCCATGCAGCGAAAGAGATATCATTCCAAAGCTTCTCTGCAGAAATTGATTTGACAGGTTTTTCGCTGATACGTCCTATTAGATCCCAGTTGCCGCCCTCATTCAATGCCTTAAAAAAGCTGTTTGGCACACGCACTGAGTTGTTTGAATTTTGTCCGGAAACGGTTCTGTAGGCTTCACCTTCATAATCTGAAGAATAACCAGCGGCAATTAAAGCAGCAACTTTCTTTTCCTCTTCAACTTTCCAGTTAACAAAGCCTTCAATCTCCGGGTGATCCAGGTCAAGACAAACCATTTTTGCAGCACGGCGGGTTGTACCACCAGATTTTATTGCACCAGCAGCACGGTCGCCAATCTTAAGGAAAGACATCAGGCCGGATGAATAGCCACCACCTGATAATTTTTCACTTTCCCCACGAATAGCAGAGAAGTTAGTTCCTACGCCAGAACCATACTTGAAAATCCGCGCTTCACGAACCCAAAGATCCATGATACCGCCGTCGTTTACCAGGTCATCACTAACCGATAGAATGAAGCAAGCATGTGGCTGCGGACGCTCGTAAGCTGAAGTTGATTTTTCCAGTTTGTCTGTCTCCGGGTTTACAAAGTAATGGCCCTGCGGTTTTCCTGTAATACCATACGAACTGTGAAGACCGGTATTGAACCACTGAGGCGAATTCGGCGCAGCAAGCTGGCCAACAATGGTGTAAACAAGCTCATCATAAAATATATTAGCATCTTCTTTGCTTGCAAAGTAATTGTAGCGCTCGCCCCATGTTTTCCAGCAGTTAGCCATACGATGTGCTACCTGTTTGATGCTGGTTTCAGATGAAGTAGATCCGTCTGGCTGGGGAACTCCTGCTTTACGGAAATATTTTTGAGCAAGGATGTCTGTCGCCACCTGACTCCAGCTTGCGGGCACTTCCACATTCTTCATTTCGAACACAGCATCACCCGCCGGGTTGCGGATCACTGAAGTTCGTTTTTCATAATTGAACAGATCGTAGACGTCTACCCCTGTTTTTGTGAAATAGCGTTGGAAACCCAGACCCTTTCCGGTTCCTTTTGCCGCTGTGTTTGAAGATGCTTTACCCATAATGTTATAATTGATGTTGTTAGTGAGCTCGTTGATGTTGTTACTGAGTGACTTACCTTCCAAAAAAAAGTTTAGAGGTTTTTAATCAAATCTATCAGTTGACGCGTTTGATCTATCATTAGAGTTTTCCACAGATTGTTAGTGTATCTATATCTCAACACTCAATCTAATATTAACATCATGGTTTTAAGACCGTTATCTATGTGGAAAACTCAAAAAAACGCCATTTAACCAATATTTTTACTACACCGAACTTAAATCAAAAAGAGGTAGAGATGAGTACTAACTCCATCGAAAAACATATCAGATAGAAGGGTTTATATCACCATCAGATTCTTTAACAATCATCAAAAATAATATTGCGTTATCAACACTTTTGGATCGATTGTTTATAAATATTGGCTTTCCCCTTTCCCATCTATCTCCTATATTTGATTATACAAAAAGAGGAAGACCAGCGGGAACTGTCTTCCTCTATACATCCACACAAACGGACGTTGATTTGTAAATTGCTCGAGAGATTTTTACACTCATACTAAAAGTGTTTTCTTCCTAGCGCTGAGAATTCTTGGCGCTTATCTCTATTTGTAAAATTACCTTACCCTTAAGCTGTTATCGAACGAGAGTTTTCCACAGCTTGTTAGTGTATCGACACCTCAGGACTTAATCAATTAGTAACAGTATGGTTTAAAGAAAGTTAAGTGTGTGGAAAACTCAAAAAATGTGCTGATTTATGTGCTTTTAGTAACACCAAGAATGGGACAAAAAAAGCCGGCTAAAGCCAGCGTTTTTACAAAGTTTTGTATTGATATTTTTAGTTTGGACTAGTCGATCACTGTGACTTTGATCATGTTGGTTTTGCCTTTTTTCTCGATAGGAATTGCCGCAGTATTTATTACCACACTGCCAGATTCAACCAGCTTCTCTAATTTGAGTATCTGATTTACTTCACGGATAGTTTTGTCAGTACTTTCAAACTTATCATAATAAAAGCCCCGAACTCCCCATAATAAGCTGAGCGTATTCAAAAGCTTGACATTACTTGTAAAGATAAAAGTAGCTGCTTTAGGCCGGTAGCTCGAAATTTCAAACGCTGTGTAACCAGATGAGGTCATGGAAATAATGCCGACAGCATTAGTTTTCTCAGCAAGGAAAACTGCTGAACCGCAAACAGCATCACCCATATAGGTTGCTGATTCCATATTCAAAACCTTAGGATTATTGAACGGATAATCTGTTTCCTCAACATTTCTGACAATTTTCTGCATCGTTTCAATAACAATCAGCGGGTAGTCGCCAACAGAAGTTTCACCGCTCAGCATTACAGCGTCAGCGCCATCAAGTACAGAGTTTGCAACGTCATTTACTTCGGCACGTGTCGGGCGTGGTGAAGTGATCATACTCTCCAGCATTTGAGTTGCAACAATAACCGGTTTTGAGGCTGCGCGGCATTTTTTAGCAATCATCTTCTGCAGCATCGGAACTTGTTCCATCGGCATTTCAACACCCAGGTCCCCCCGAGCTACCATCACTCCATCGGTCGCCTCAATAATCTCATCAATATTATCGATTGCTTCCGGTTTTTCAATTTTTGCAATTACTCGCGCTGCATTGCCACTTCTTGCAATAATGCGTTTTAATTCTATGATATCATCAACTGAACGTACAAACGATAATCCGATCCATTCCACATCGTTTTTCAATGCAAACTCCAGGTTATTCAAATCTTCCTCCGTCAAACTTGGAATGGAAACCTTTGTATTTGGGAGGTTTACACCTTTACGCGAAGTCAGGTTACCACCATAGACAACCTCGCAGAGTACAGAATCCTTATTGTTTGTTGAAAGAACTCTCATTTGAATCTTTCCATCATCAAGTAAAATGATCTCACCTGCGCGGACATCACTTGGAAAGCTTTGATAGGTTATATAAATCTGCTTATCATCACCAATTAATTCTTTTGTTGTGATTTCTATCTTCTGACCGCCAACGAGGTTTATACCGCCATCTTTAACCAAACCAATACGGATCTTTGGACCCTGAAGATCGGCCAGGATACCCACATTAGTCTTATACTTTTTATTTATATCGCGAATAATATCAATAACCTTTTGATGGTCGGCCTGGCCCCCATGAGAAAAATTTAACCGGCAAACATCTACACCAGCCTTTATCATACTCAACAAAACCTCTTTCTTCGAAGAGGCAGGGCCGAGTGTGGCCACAATTTTAGTTCTGTTATGAACCGCTTTCATCCTTTATGTTTTTAATAAGTAATTTCTAATCATTAGTGTACCGAGTACACCATCCAACGGGCTAAAATATGAGATTTTCTTTGGATTTCAATTTTTTAGGATCAACTTCGGCGGCTACCAACACCTCAGGAATCTTATTTATACCCGATATTATGCGCTTGAGATCCTCCTGGTCAATGTAATTGCGTATGAGCAAAAAGAAATCTACGGTCCTCATTTCGGGCACCAAAAATCCTTCGGATCCCTTATTCGCCAGGATATAATATTCGGTCTCAGATTCAGCGGACAAATAGAAGTAACGGCTGAAATAAAATAATTCCTGATCCGCACTGAATAACATCTCTAAATCATTAATTTTAGAAAAATCAATACCCAGTTGCTTATTAATTTTATAACAAAACATATAATCCTTTAATTGTGCAGTGATCGCTACCAACACAAAGTCAAGGTCCAATTCAAATTTTAAAGTAGTTTTATTCAATCCGATAAGAAAAGTTAAAATTACAAAACTAAAACGCTTTAGGGTTTAAATTGTATGATATATGTCAGCCCAAAACAAAAAGGTTTGAAAATTGACAGAATTTATTTTTCTTTGCACAGAATTATTTAACAATTAAACTAAAAAACCATGTCTGATATCGCTTCAAGAGTTAAAGCAATTATCGTTGAAAAATTAGGTGTTGACGAAAGTGAAGTTACACCAGAGGCATCTTTCACCAATGATCTTGGTGCTGATTCATTAGACACCGTGGAGTTAATCATGGAGTTTGAGAAAGAATTCAACGTAGCTATCCCTGATGACCAGGCTGAAACAATCGGCACCGTTGGTCAAGCTATCGCTTATTTAGAAAAGAACGTAAAGTAATTTTACGACACCCTCATATAAATGGAGCTTAAAAGAGTTGTTGTTACAGGATTAGGTGCGCTTACTCCAATTGGCAATACTATACCCGAGTTTTGGGATAGTTTAATCAATGGGGTAAGCGGAGCCGGTCCTATAACTCATTACGACCCTGAGAAATTCAGAACAAAGTTTGCCTGTGAAGTAAAGAACTTCAACCCTGAGGACTTTCTGGATAAAAAGGAAGCACGTAAGCTCGATCCATTTGTACACTATGCTATTGCCGCTTCAGATGAAGCTATTAAAGATGCTGGCTTAGATTTCCCTTCGTTAGATACCAACCGTATCGGTGTAATTTGGGGTTCTGGTATCGGTGGACTTAAAACCTTCACTGATGAAGTAACTAACTTTGCTACCGGCGACGGATCTCCACGATTTAATCCATTCTTCATTCCAAAAATGATTTTGGATATTGCTCCGGGCCATATTTCGATTCGGCACGGCTTGCGCGGCCCTAATTTTTCCACAGTTTCCGCTTGTGCTTCTTCAACTAATGCCCTGATCGATTCATTCAACTATATCCGCCTCAATATGGCTGATATAATTGTATCCGGCGGATCAGAAGCAATAATTTACGAAGCGGGCTTGGGTGGATTTAATGCTATGCATGCTCTTTCTACCAGAAATGACGATCCAAAAACAGCTTCAAGGCCGTTTGATAAAGATCGTGATGGATTTGTAGCAGGAGAAGGAGCAGGAAGTATAATACTTGAAGAGCTTGAACATGCTAAAGCACGTGGCGCAAAGATTTATGCTGAATTAGTTGGTGGCGGAATGAGCGCCGATGCAAATCACATTACAGCGCCGCATCCAGAGGGGCTGGGCGCAAGGCTTGTAATGACTAATGCCTTACGCGATGCTGAGTTAAATCCGTCAGATATAGATTACATAAATGTTCACGGAACTTCTACTCCTCTTGGAGATATTAGTGAAGTAAGAGCAATTGTAGATCTGTTTAAGGAACATGCGTTTAAACTTAATATCAGCTCAACAAAATCTATGACTGGCCACTTACTCGGTGCTGCTGGTGCTGTAGAAGCTATTGCAGCTATACTGGCTGTTAAAAATGATATTGTACCTCCTACGATCAATCATTTTACCGATGACCCGGGCTTTGATCCAAAATTGAACTTTACTTTCAATAAGGCTCAAAAACGTACGGTAAATGCTGCATTGTCGAACACATTTGGCTTTGGCGGTCATAATGCCTCCGTTATTTTCAAAAAATATAAAGCATAATTCCTTCCTTCAATTATTCCGGATCATAAAACTGTATATTAGTTAGTCTTTTATCCGATTTATATTCATTGATGCCCGTTTCCAGAATTTACAAACTTTATTTATCTCCGGATCGGAAGTACGTCAGGTCGTTAAAAAATCTGCTTGGATTTGTACCTGGAAATTTAAGACTTTACAGAATGGCATTTCGCCATCGTTCGGTAGCGGTAGAATTAAAGAACGGCACCAAGAATAGTAATGAGCGGTTAGAATTCCTGGGTGACGCTATTCTCGGGTCTGTAATAGCCGAACTGCTTTTTAAGATGTACCCTTACAAAGATGAGGGTTTTCTTACTGAAATGCGTTCGAAGATCGTAAGCCGATCAAATCTCAATCAACTGGCAAAACGTCTTGGGTTGGATGAACTTATTGAATTTGATACCAGAATCCTATCATACTCCAACAAACAGGGCTCATTGCTCGGCGATACTTTTGAGGCTATGATCGGCGCCATTTACCTGGATAAAGATTATAATTTCACCCGCGACTTTTTGATCACCCGGATCATTAAACCACATATTGACATCCACACCCTTGAGCTTACTGAAACTAACTTCAAAAGCAAGCTTATAGAGTGGTGTCAGCGTCATGGAAAAGATATTTCCTTTGATTTAGTTCCTAACGCAGAAGGAGAAAACTCGAAGTTATTTACAATTCAGGTAACTGTAGATGGTGATTACTGCGGTATCGGGCGTGATTACAACAAAAAAAATGCTGAAAAGCTTGCGGCGGAAAAATCCTGCGAGCTTTTGAGTATCTGAAATCTGCATGGTGTCAGTAAGAACCAGGCTTTATGAATGGAATAAAACGATTTTGTTCGCTGATATTCATGATATGGGGCTTTGTGACCTTCATTGCGGCAATGCTCCTCGTACTCCCCTTTATTTTTATCTCCTCAGCACTTTTTGAAGGCAAAAGAAGCTCAGATATTATCTTTTTCTTCCTGAATATTTGGGGATGGATATTTTGTCTATTGTCGTTCTATCGTATCCAAACACGGAACAAAGCAGCCATTAATCCCGACACCGCGTATATCTATGTCTGTAACCATAATTCCTATCTGGATGCTGTAGCCATTGTCCTGGCGATTCCTGGCTCATTCAGACCTCTGGGGAAAATCGAGATGGTGAAAATTCCCGTCTTCGGCCTTATATACCGTAAAGTTGTGGTAATGATCGACCGGGCCAGCAAAGAAAGCAGGCAACGAAGTGTCGATGAACTAAAACAGGATCTTTCGAAAGGACAATCGATTCTGATATTTCCCGAAGGAACGATGAACCGAAGTGCTGAGCCTTTAGCTGACTTTTATGATGGTGCATTCCGATTAGCCATCGAAACACAAACACCCATTGCCCCAATGGTAATTCTGAACGCAAGAAATTTGTTCCCGAGGTCAGATCCTTTCGCAGCCCGACCAGGGGTCATAACCTGTGTATTTGACCAACCGGTGGATGTTAGCGGGTTCGTCCCGGAAGATCTGGAAATACTGAAAGCGAGTGTATATGGTAAAATGAACGCGCTTATCGAAAAAGCGGTTTAATACTTCAAATTCTTTTCAGTGAGATCCGGTGCTTTTGGTAATGGAGGTAAACTGAGCAATCCTTTCGGCCGGCCTGATTTATTGAATATTTCCAGAGATCTGTTCACATAATTAATGAACGCGTATTCATCCATTTTCGACAAACTTTCATAATCCGGGCGGTAGGTGACCATGAAATTCTTAAGGTCATTATCCGTCAGACCTGTTATTTTACTGACAGCAAAAGAGTTAAATCGCCTGTCAATCTCCGTTTGTTCCAGTTCTTTAAGATAAAACAAATTGAATCGCCGGGCCTGATTGGGAGTTTTACCAAGCAGCTCATACAAAGCGGTAACCGGTTGAAACACATAGGCCAACAACGGTGGCTTACCGCCATAAAAAGAACCCTTTTTCCGATACTGGTCTTTAAATTCGTCCAGTTCTTCCTTCTTGCTCTGTCCCGTTACTTTTACCTCATCCAGCTCAATCACGCGCTGCATTTGCAGGATAAGGTCGGCCATAGATAGTAATGGTTTGATGATATCGCTATATCCGGATTTAGAAAGCACTAAGGTATCGCCGGCCGAAGCAAGAATCTTAAACATTCCTAATTCATTGCTTAACACCCTGGCACCTGAGGTCTTATTAGTTATAGAAACATTCGCAATCCGGGCTACCCCCGATTTTTCAAGGACCAAGCCCTGAACGGTGTTCTGCTGTGCGCGTACGTGAGCAGCCCACAATAGAAACGTGGTTATCAAAAAAATCCTAAATAGGTTACGCTTCATCCGATTATTCAAAATTAGTAATTAGAGAGACGTTTAATCCTTAAATAATGTTAAATCTGCATTAATCACCTTCAGTACCTTTAGCTATTAAATCTTATCTTTGCCCGATGATAAAATCCATGACAGGATACGGTTTGGCTACTAAGGATTTTGCAAATGCAAAATATACTGTAGAGATTAAATCATTGAACAGTAAGTTTCTTGAGCTTTCTTTAAAAATTCCAAAATCTTTTTCAGATAAAGAGTTCGTTTTAAGAAATGACTGCAGTAAACAGATTGAACGCGGGAAAGTTAATATCAGTATTAATGTAGAGAACGCTGAAACTACATTAAAGACTTCCACTATAAATCAGCCACTGCTGAACCACTACTACCAACAGCTGAAAACTGCGGCCAACTCACTTGGCGATACAGGGAGCAATCTGCTGCAAATGGCCCTCAATTTTCCGGAAGTAATTCAATTTACATCTGAAGAAGGCATAGAGGATGAATGGAAAACTGTTTACGAAACCTTTGGCGAGGCGCTGAAAAATTTTCAAAACTTCCGTCAGGATGAGGGTAATGTATTAAAACAAGACCTGATCCTGCGGATAAACAATATTGATGAAGGGATGCGTTTAGTTTCAGAACAGGAGCCCAATCGAATTCCTGCGATCCGCGAACGGCTGAATCATTTCCTGGAAGAAGCTGTTGGAAAAGAAAATGTTGACAAGAATCGCTTCGAACAGGAACTTATCTACTATATAGACAAACTGGATATTACTGAGGAAAAGATTCGCCTCAAAAGTCATTTGGATTATTTCCTTGAAGCATTGAAAGATAAAGACGCAAACGGAAAAAAACTCGGTTTTATTTCGCAGGAAATTGGTCGTGAGATTAACACGATGGGCTCAAAAGCAAATGATGCCAAAATGCAGCAGATTGTGGTTGGAATGAAGGAAGAGCTGGAGAAGATAAAAGAGCAATTATTGAACGTACTATAAAGTTGCAAGTAATAAGTTATAGGTTATAAGTTCCACTCGTAGCCTCAACTTAAAACTTGCAGCCTACAACTTACAACTCAAGTGAAAGGAAAACTAATTATATTCTCGGCACCTTCCGGAGCAGGTAAAACCACTATAGTTCATCATCTGTTAAAGACTAATCCTGCTCTTTCTTTCTCTATTTCTGCCACTACGCGGGAACAGCGGGGTGACGAAGAACACGGGAAAGATTATTATTTCATTTCACAATCAGACTTCCTTCACAAGATAGCTCAGAAGGAATTCGTTGAATTCGAAGAAGTTTATTCAGGCACATTTTACGGCACCTTGCGGTCCGAAATTGAACGTATTTGGGCAGGCGGAAAACACGTTATATTCGACATTGACGTGGAAGGCGGGCTTCATTTAAAGAAGAAGTATGGCGAGAATGCACTAGCGATTTTTGTTGATCCGCCTTCACTTGAGGTGCTGATCACGCGCTTAACTGCCCGGGGCACCGATGCTCCCGAGAAACTGGCGGAACGTATCAAGAAAGCAGATAAAGAGCTTCAATATGCCAGCCGATTTGATGTCGTTTTGAAAAATCATGACCTCGCTACTGCTTGTACAGAAGCCGAAAAACTAGTTACTGAGTTCCTAAAGCAATAGCAATTACAGAATATGAAGATCGGCTTATTCTTCGGCTCCTTTAACCCAATTCATATTGGACACCTGATCATCGCCAATTATATGGCTAACCATACTGATCTTGACCAGGTATGGCTTGTGGTATCACCTCATAATCCATTAAAAGAAAAAGGCGACCTGATAAATATGTACGATCGACTGGAGATGAGTAAACTCGCCACAGAGGATGCCAGCAATATTCGCGTAAGCGACGTGGAATTGAAACTACCGCAACCCTCTTATACTATTGATACGCTGACGCACCTTCACGAAAAATACCCGGAACACAAGTTTAGTCTGATTATGGGATCGGATAATTTGGTGTCCTTAAAAAAGTGGAAAAATTACGAGCTTATCCTCCGCGATTACCAGATTCATGTCTATCCCCGGCCTGGATTTGAAAATGCTGAACTACTTAATCATCCATCTGTACATGTAACCGATACACCTTTAATGGAACTGTCAGCGACATTCATCAGGAAGGCTGTAAAAGAAAAAAAGAATGTTCAATTCTTTGTAGAAGATAAGGTGCTAAGATTTATTGAGAGCAAAAACTTATACCGTTGATTGGATTACCAGTTGCCTGTTACTAGATACCAATTAACAGTTACCAGCCTAACGAACTGGCCCGACTTAAACGTATAACTTATAATAAATGAGTAGCGAAAAAACCATCCTCAAACTTCAGCTCCCTACCGACCCTCAATGGGTCAAAAACGTAGTGGAAAGTAATATCGAGGAAATATTAACAGATCATGCATTTTGCGAGCAAAAGGCGGCCAGTAATGCAATTACCCTGATAGTCCAAAATCCTAATCTTTCGGATCTGGTACAGGAAATGGCACTATTGGTACAGGAAGAAATGGATCATTTCAAGCGTGTTCACGATATTATTATTGCCAGGGGTTATGTTTTGGGCCGAGAAAGAAAAGACAACTACGTAAACGAACTGATGCAATTTATGATCAAGGGTGGCAGCAGGCAGGATCAGCTAATAGACCGGCTACTGGTTTCGGCAATGATCGAAGCACGGAGCTGCGAACGATTCAAAGTTATGTCTGAACATATCGGCGACGAGGAGTTATCTAAGTTCTATTACGAGCTTATGGTGAGTGAAGCAGGGCACTATACCATGTTCATTGGATTAGCACGTAAATATGCGGGAGAGATCGATGTTGAAAAACGTTGGAAAGAGTTCTTAGAATACGAAGCGAAGGTTATTCAGAATTATGGAAAATCGGAGAGTATCCATGGCTAGAAGTATCAGGTATCAAGAGCCAAGTATCTAGACCCATAGAGCCTAAATAGCATTAACGTTTAAAAATCAGGAATATCGCCGGACGTTTATGTAGTTCGGGGACTTTAGCTTTCCAGTCCTTAATTGTCTTAGTTTGCAGAAATTCTTCTTGCGAAGTGAGGTCGCAGGCGATACAAAGTCTTGTATCCGGCTTGCAGCTCTTCAATATCTCTTCAAGCATCGGGTTGTTGCGGAATGGGGTTTCTATAAATATTTGAGTCTGACTGTGGCGTTCAGCATGTGCTTCCAGTTCCTTAATTTTACTTGCCCGTTGAAGTTTATCAATGGGGAGGTAGCCGTGAAATGTAAAACTCTGTCCATTAAAACCCGAGGCCATTAGTGCAAGTAGGATCGAACTCGGACCCACGAGCGGCACCACTTTAATTCCACGTTTGTGAGCATAGGCCACTATTTCTGACCCCGGATCTGCGACGCCCGGACAGCCAGCTTCACTCATCAATCCAACATCCTGCCCAGCTAATAAACCCGCAAAGAACTCCTTGATATCGCTATCTCTGTTATGCTTCCCATAGTCATGAACGATCAACTCGCTCTGCGGTGTCTTTAGACCTGCTTCCTTAAGGAATTTTCGAGCTGTCTTGCTATTTTCTACGATGTATTCTTTAATGTAATTGATCGTTTCCACCAGGTATGGTGTAAACGATTTCGCAGAAACATTTTCTGCAAGTGGCACTGGAATAAGGAAAAGGGTACCGGTTGGCATGCTGGAGGTTTTTTGTAAAAATAGGGAATTAAAAAGGACTTAAAATCGTTACATCTTCGTATATAATTAGTAAACCTCAATTCCGTTCCTATCCAAATCACAACGTAATTATTTTGATACCATACAACCTTCCCCTAAACATTCTCCTCTTAGCTATAAGAATGTTAAAATTTAATTTTAGAGCCATGAAAGTAAAGAATGAGTTATCGGCCATTATTTTTGGATTATTATTTCTATCAGTAACAATGAATGCATCAACTGCAAAGGCGCAGTATGGTGATTATGATGACAATGTATCCCTTGAAACATTTTATGAGGAGCTGGCACCTTATGGTGTCTGGATCAATGATCCGCAATATGGCCGTGTCTGGCGGCCGGATGTAGATCAGGATGAATTCCGTCCATATTACAGCAGAGGGCATTGGGAAATGACTAAGTATGGGAACACCTGGGTTTCTGACTACGATTGGGGCTGGGCACCATTTCATTATGGACGCTGGCACCATCATAGCCGCAGGGGCTGGCTATGGATTCCCGGAAGAGAATGGGCGCCTGCATGGGTGAGCTGGAGAAGTGGTGGCGGCCATTATGGATGGGCACCTCTTGGGCCCGGTATAAACATCAATATGAATATTGGCAGAATCCCGGACTACTGGTGGGTATTTATCCCGCAGCGTAATATCTATTACCGGTCTTACCCGCGTTACGACTGGAGGAGAAATAGCAACATTTACCACAATACAGTTATCATCAACAATATTTATGTAAACAATAGCAACCGGAATAGATATTATACCGGACCGCGTGCAGACGAGATCAGGAGAATTACCCGCCAGCCGGTGACGGTACACGATGTACGGAATGAGCGGTACGCCAACGGCCGCAGTAATAGGCCAGAAGTAAACAGGGGTAGTGTTTCAAACCCGCGTCCTACGCGCCCAACGGATGCAGGCAGGGGAGCGGTCAATGGCAGGACAGACAACTCCATTGTCGACCGGTCTGACAATTCAAGTAGAGGCGCTGTTAATGGAAGACCAGATAATACCTTAACAGATAGATCCGGAAATAGTAATCCGGACAGAGGAGCTCCGACCAACAGACCAGATAGGGTGACAACCAGCAGACCCACGGAACAGGTGGCTAGTCGCCCGGGGGATCAAAAACTTTCCGGATCAAGTCAGCGTACCTCACGTACCTACGATAACCAGGATATCCGTGGAAGCCAATCGCCGCAACGCGAACGTCAACCAATTGCAGAACGTCAACAGCAGCAAAGCAGGCCTGAACCACCGCAAAGGGCAGAACAACGGCCACAGCAACAACCACGCGAATCTACACGTGACAACAGCAGTCAGCGATCTGATAGAAGTAGTTCTCCGGAAAGAAGCTCATCCGAGAGAAGCAGTGGCGGAGCAAGGCCGTCGAGAGGACAATGATAGATGTGGAAATGTGAAAGTGACAAAACGAAAAACCCGGTCTAACGATCGGGTTTTTTGTTCTAAGAACTTCTGAAATAACTGTAATTCTTAATTATTTAAGTCTGGATAGCGCGTCTCTCACTCTCGGAATCATCGCCTGAATATCTTCTAAAGAACATCCACCAACTGAAGCCCTAAACCAATTCATTCCCGAATCTGCGCTGAACGCTGAAAATGGTACCAAGCCTGCACCTGCTTCATTTATTAAGTAAAATACCAGATCAGTGCTAGTTTTCAGCACCTGACCAGACGGTGTAGTTTTCCCAAGGTAATCAATCTGGATAGTAAGATAAATAGCACCCATTGGCTGTATTGCCTGCACAGCAAATCCATCTGACTTCAACTCCATAAACCCATTGTAAAGAGCGTCAAGACTCGTCTGAACTTTCGCTTTGAAACTAATAAGAAAGTCGTTCCAGTCTGCCTTCTGGTCAAGGAACTGACCGGTAGCAACTTGCTCTGGCTTCGGCGACCAGGCGCCAACATGCCCGATAATAGTTTTCATTTTGCTCATCACATGCTCCGGTCCGAACGCCCATCCTACACGAACACCCGTGGCAGCAAGGCATTTTGAAATACCGTCTATATAAACAACCCGATCTTTAAGCTCAGGTCTCAACGAAACAGGATCATAATGTACTTGTCCGCCAAAGGTTAGCTGAGAATAGATCTGATCAAACATAATATAAAGTGGCTTCTCATCAGCCGCCCTGCTATTGTTTTCTTCGATCACCAGGTCACAGATGTCCTCAAGATCCTTCTTAGCGAACATTGTGCCTGTCGGATTTAAAGGGGAACATAATGCCAAAAGCGTCGCTCCTTTTAAATGAGGTTTGATATCTGCCGCAGTCGGCATAAAGTTATTCTCGGCGGAGGTCTGAACCGGCACGTCAGTCGCGCCTGTAAAACGGCAGTAATGGTTGTTATTCCATGAAGGAGTTGGGTAAACAACACGGTCTCCAGGATCGACCAAACTCATAAACAGTCCGTAGATAAGGGGTCGCGAACCACCCGAAACCTGGATCTGATTAATTCTGTAATCCAAACCGAAATTATCTTTTATAAATGCAGAAATGCTTTCACGTAATGAAGCAACACCTTCTGCGGGAGGATAATTTGTTTGATTCGAACGGTAAGCTTCCATGATATTCTCGGTAAGCTTCTCCGGTATTGGAAAAATGTTAGAATCGAAATCCCCGATGGTTAGATTGGCGATCTTATGGCCCTGTCTTTTCAGCTCGTTAATTTCACCTGCGATCTTTATAATTTCAGAACCTTCTAAGGTGTTTGCTATTTTGGATATATTCATGGTATGTGATCTTTGCGGTGGGCTGCTCCGTTATCATTTATAATATTATGCGAGGAGAGCGTCAATGGCTTTTTCAACCCGTTCAAAGCTAAAGTTTTTAAGATTGGCTTTAAAGGATTTGTAGATTTGCTCGTTACATAAATTACCAATGCTTCCTTCGTGAGTATGATTAACCATAGAAGGAGCCTTAAACTCACCTTTCTCTATAGCGGCACCCACGTTTTTATAGGCTTCCCGGAAAGGAACACCATTCAAAACTTCGGCATTAACCGCTTCCACGCTGAAGAGGTAGGCATATTTTTCATCTTTTAGAATGTCTTCCTTTATGCGAATGGATTGCAGCATAAACCCAGTCATTTCAATGCACTCATTTAACGACAAAAATGCAGGAAACAAATTCTCTTTTAGCAATTGAAGATCTCTGTGGTAGCCGGACGGAAGATTGGCCGTCATCAAAGCAATCTCGTTAGATAGGGCCTGAATCTTATTACATCTCGCACGGATCAGCTCAAATACATCCGGGTTTTTCTTGTGGGGCATAATGCTCGACCCCGTTGTAAGTTCATCGGGAAAGCTGATAAATGCAAAGTTCTGGTTGATGAATAAACATGCATCCATCGCAAGTTTCGCTAAGGTTGCAGCAATTGAAGACATGGCTTGCGCCAGGATCCTTTCGGTTTTTCCTCTGCCCATCTGTGCGTAAACCACATTATAATTCAGCGAGTCGAACCCAAGTAATTCGGTGGTCATCATTCTGTTCAATGGAAAAGACGATCCATATCCTGCTGCCGATCCAAGGGGGTTTTTGTTACAAACTTTCCACGCTGCAAGCATGAGTTCCATGTCGTCGGCCAGGCTTTCCGCGTAAGCGCCAAACCATAAGCCAAATGATGAAGGCATAGCAATCTGCAGGTGAGTATACCCGGGAAGCAATTTATCTTTGTGCTCTTCGCTTTGAACGATCAATTGTTCAAACAGAATTTCAGTATTTTTTACCAGCTTCGTAATCTCCGAACGGAAAAACAGCTTAAGATCAACTAATACTTGATCATTACGTGAACGGCCGCTGTGTATCTTTTTCCCGGCCTCGCCAATCCGCTGCGTCAACAGAAATTCCACTTGTGAATGCACATCCTCTACTGTTGGCTCAATTGAGAACTTGCCGTCCTGGATTTCCCGGTAAATCTTTTTAAGCTCTGCCTGAACCTGTACTAGATCCTCCTTCTCCATCAGGCCGATACTTTCCAGCATCTTAGTATGCGCCAGAGATCCTAACACATCAAATGGAGCGAGCATAATATCCATTTCACGATCATTGCCAACCGTAAATTTCTCAACTGACCTTTCTGTGCTTGTGTTCTTTTGCCAGAGCTTACTCATACATGCTAAAATTTGTAAAATACTGTTCTTTGATGGTTTCCCATTCTGACCGCAAAATACTGTAATAAACTGTGTTCCGGATATAACCGTCGTGCAATTTGATGTGTTCTCTTAAAACGCCTTCACGAGTGGCACCAATACCTAATATGGCTTGCCGCGACCGGTGATTTCGTTCATCTGCTTTCAGTTCGATGCGATTCAAACCAAGTGTCTCAAATCCGTAGCTCAGTATAAGGAATTTCATATCGCGGTTAAGGCCGCTTCCCTGAAACTCGCTACCTATCCAGGTCCAACCGATTTGCCCGCGCTCATCCTTCCATGAAATCTCAGAAAGTCTTGTACATCCGGCAATTTTCCCCGATTTTTTATCGATAACAACCCAGATTGCACAGATACCGCTGTTCCTATCGGCAATAGCTGTTGCAATATATTTCTTTAGTTCTCCGGGTTTTGAAAGATCAGATGTTCCATAAATCCACAGAGATTCTTCATCAGCGATCTCCTGAAGCTCTTTTTCATCATCCTTGGTCAACGGCCGCAACAGGGTCCGTTCACTTTCTAAGCTTATGTTCAGATCTGGTATCATTATATAATTTTTGATAGTAATTCGATATAAAGGCTAATACCTTCCTCTATTTCCTCTGTATAAATAAATTCATTTGCCATATGTGATCTGGCCGAGTCACCCGGGCCCATTTTTAGCGAAGGGATGTCGAGTAAAGCCTGATCACTGGTTGTTGGCGATCCGTATGTTTCACGTCCCAAAGCAATACCTGCTTTAACTATTGGATGGTCCTTACTGATGGATGAAGGCTTTAACCTGGTCGATCTTGGATTCACGTCGCAGCTTACATTCTGGCGAATGATCTTTAATACCTCTTCGTTCCGGTAGGCATCCGTGATCCGTACATCAACCGTAAACTTGCAAGTTGCCGGCACTACGTTATGCTGAGATCCGGCTTCGATTATCGTCACGCTCATCTTAACGGGACCAAAAAGTTCTGATTTCTTGGCGAACTCGTAAGATCTGAACCACTCAATATCCTTTAATGCTTTATAAATCGCGTTATCTCCTTCGTCCCTGGCCGCGTGGCCTGCTTTACCATGCACAGTGCAATCAATAACCATGAGTCCTTTTTCTGCAATTGCCATATTCATTAGAGTTGGCTCTCCAACAATTGCAAATTCCAGCTCACCAAGTTCCGGTAAAATCGATTCGAGGCCGCTCTGTCCTGAAATTTCTTCTTCGGCGGTCAAAGCCAGACAAAGGTTATATTTCAGATTCGCACTGTCATAATAATGCAGAAATGCTGCAGTTAAAGAAACCAGGCATCCGCCCGCGTCGTTGCTTCCCAGGCCGTATAGAATACCATCCTCGATGTCTGCAGCAAATGGCTCCCGGGTATAACCTGAGTTTGGTTTTACCGTGTCATGATGAGAGTTAAGAAGTATAGTAGGCTTATTCGCGTCGAAAAACTTATTATAAGCCCAAATATTATTCAGCTTGCGATTAGTTTTCACCTCCTTACTCACAAGGAACGCGTTGATTGCAGACGCAGTTTTATCCTCTTCCCTGCTAAATGAAGGAATCCGGATCAGCTCCTTCAGCAGTTCTATACTTTCATTAACAAGAACTTCCGCCATTTTTCAACCTTTTGTATATAAATCGCCTGCCTTTTGGGCTGATAATTTAATTCCTTTGATAAGTGATGAGCTGAATCCCTGATGTTCCATCTCATTCAACCCTGCAATGGTACAGCCTTTCGGCGATGTTACCTTGTCGATCTCATGTTCGGGATGGCTATTCTGAAGAAGTAAAAGATCTGCTGCTCCCTTCGCAGTTTGAACTGCCATCTTAAGCGCTTCGTCTGCATGAAATCCTATTTCTATCCCACCCTGTGATGCTGCTCGGATAGCTCTTAAGAAGAAGGCAACACCGCATGCACAAAGGGCTGTTGCCGAAGTCATAAGATCCTCGTTGATCTTTATTACTGCACCGACAGTTTCGAACATCTTCGTTACTTCCGAAATATTCTCGGCACTCGCATTATCAGAAGCAATGCAGGTCATAGATTGTCCGATCGCAATTGCCGTATTGGGCATTACCCGGATGACCTGAACATCCTCGCCCAGTTTCGCTTTAATATTTGCACAACTAACTCCAGAGATTACAGAAATAACTACATGCCGTTTTGAATCGATGGCCCCATTGATCTGCCCCAATAAAGTGTCAAGTTGCTGTGGTAATACTGCAAGGATGATTAGCTCTGAATTAGCAACTACTTCCGAATTCTGATTGCTGATGTTAAAACCCTGACTGGCCTCCGCGGATAAATTGTCAACGGTCCGGCGGGTAAGTGTAATATCCTTAGGCTTGCAATATTCTGCTTTAACTAAGCCCCTGGCTAATGACATTCCAATATTTCCACTACCCAGTATTGCTATTTTTTGTGCTTTAGCCATTATTCCTTTGATTTTAATCGCGTTCCAAATGTTTTTTGTTTTAGTTCAGGCAATGCATCAGCTCTTCCGATGCAGACCTCGTTGAGGCCTTTGCTTATCGCTTCAAAGGCATTATCCAGTTTCGGGATCATGCCCGAATGGATCACGCCGTCTTCTTTTAGTTCTTTATATTTAACCGGATCGATCGATTTGATAATCGACGTTTCATCATCTACATCTCTTAAAACACCATTCTTCTCAAAACAGTAAACAAGTGAGGTTTGGTAATAACCGGACATTGAAACTGCAATTACCGAAGCAATCGTATCAGCATTCGTGTTTAAAAGCTGGCCCTGCCCATCGTGAGTGATTGCAGAAAACACAGGGACAAAACCTGCATTAAGCAATTTATGAATTGCCTCAGAATCAACTGAGCTGTCATCCAGATCGCCTACGAAACCATAGTCAATCTGTCGGCCGTCTGCTATTGTTTTTAATGGCCTTTTCACTGCCTGTATAATATTGCCATCGGCTCCGGCTAGGCCAATTGCGTTGCAGTTATTACTTTGAAGACTGGCAACGATGTTTTTATTGATCAGGCCTGCATAGACCATTGCAACCACCTTCAGGCTTTCCGCATCCGTTACCCTTCTGCCCTCAATGAGCTCCGATTCTATGCCCAGGTCTTTCGCAAGCTTGGTAGCTATCTTGCCTCCTCCGTGAACCAAAATCTTATATCCTTCGAGCTGGGAGAAATCTTTTAAAAAGCTTTCAAGCTCCGCCGGATCATCAATAATGTTTCCACCAATTTTTATAACATAAAGGGAATTCATTTCTTAAGATCCTCTAACATTTCTTTCAGGACTGCCTGAGCTGCCCAGGTCCGGTTACTTGCTTCTTTGATCACCAGAGAGTTGGGTCCATCCAGAATTTCTGCTGAAAGCTCATAGTCTCTTCTTACTGGCAGGCAATGCATCACCTTCGCATTATTCGTTCCTTCAAGCTTTTTGTTTGTCATCATCCACGACTCAGCGCCGGGCAATGTTTTGCCATAGTCCTTGTAAGATGACCAGTTCTTTACATACACGAAGTCAGCTTCTTTCAAAGCCTCAGTCTGGTCTGTTACTATTTTAGCCCCCGGCGTAAATTTCTCTGCAAGTTCGAAGCCTTCAGGATGGGTAATTACGAAGTCAATCATGCCTTCAGCCTGGGCTTTACACATCCATTCTGCAAAAGAATTCGGCACTGCCTGAGGCAATGCTTTTACATGCGGAGCCCACGTTAAAACTACCTTGGGTTTTGCAATTTGCTTATGTTCTTCAATGGTGATTAGGTCGGCAAAACTCTGCAAAGGATGCAGGGTGGCACTTTCCAAACTTACCACGGGAACGCCGCTAAATTTTACGAACTTGTTGAAAAGGCTCTCGCTGTAATCTTCTTCTCGATCCTGGAGTTTGGGGAAAGAACGGAAGCCCAGGATATCACAATACTCTCCCATAACTGCCGCGGCTTCCCGAATGTGTTCAACCGTGGTCCCGTTCATCACAACGCCATCTTCTGTTTCCAAAGCCCAGCCTTCTTTGTCGAGGTTCATCACCATGACATTCATGCCCAGGTTCAATGCTGCTTTTTGAGTGCTCAATCGTGTGCGTAAGCTTGGGTTAAGGAAAACCAAACCAATAGTTTTATCCTTGCCCAAAGATTTATGAGCAAAAGGATCGGCTTTAAGAATTAATGCCTCTTCAATAAATTTTTTCAGATCAGTAACATCGTTAACTGAAGAAAATAGTTTCATAATGCGCAGCTAAAAAGAAAACAAAATTGGTCTCCTTTTCCCTGAAAGATCAGGAAACCTTTATAGTATAGCCTTAAGAAAGGCTTTTTTCAAACTTACCCTGAAGCTCCAAACTGAATGCCTCTAAAAACTGATCGGCATGAGTCTTCGTCAAATTCAATGCGGGCAGCAACCGGATAACATTAGGCTTTGCCTCTCCGGTAAAGATACGATGTTTGAAAAGTAAATTTTTCTTCACGTGGGCTAGTTCTTCCGGCAGCTCTATGCCGATCATTAAGCCCCTGCCCCTGACTTCTTTTATCTGTTGGAATTTCTTCAACTCGGTAATCAGGTAATTGCCAACTTCTTCAACATTCTGCATCAGGTTATCTTTTTCCATCACCTCCAGAACGGCAAGTGCCGCTGCACAGGCGAGATGGTTTCCTCCAAACGTAGTTCCAAGCATTCCATGCCATGGCTTGAACTTGGGAGCAATTGAGATTCCTCCTATCGGGAAACCATTACCCATGCCCTTCGCCATGGTATAAATATCCGCATCCACACCGGCATAATCATGAGAGTAAAATTTACCACTCCGGCCATACCCACATTGAACGCTGTCTGCAATAAACACCGCATCATACTGATCACAGAGTGATCTGATCTTTTGAAGGAAACTTTCTGTTGCAACTTTGATTCCGCCAACGCCTTGAATCCCTTCAATGATCACTGATGAGATCTCATTTCCATGATCCTTGAAGGCCTGTTCTAAAGTTGCTTCATCATTGTGCGGAAGGAAAATAACATTATCGGTTTCGTTAACTGGTGCAACGATTTTGGGATTATCTGTTGCAGCAACTGCTAGAGAAGTCCTTCCGTGAAACGCTCCTTTGAAAGCAATGATCTTCTTCCTGTTGTTGTAGAAAGACGCAAGCTTCAATGCATTCTCATTAGCTTCCGCACCTGAACTGCATAAGAATAATTGGTAATCGACTTTTCCTGAAAGCTTACCTAGTTTTTCGGCAAGCTGTACTTGCAATGGGATTTTAACTGAGTTCGAATAGAATCCAACTTTGCTCAGTTGATCTGTAAGTCTTTTTACGTAATGTGGATGGGTGTGCCCAATGGAAATTACCGCATGGCCTCCATACAGGTCTAAATATTGGTTCCCCTTTTCATCCCAAACATTGGATCCAAGCGCTTTAGTAATTTCTATATCGTTAAGGGGATAAACGTCAAATAATTTCATTTTGAGTTTTACGTTATACGTTCTACGTTTTAAGTCTGGATGTTTAAGTTTTTTGCCCAGTTAGTTAAGTTGTAGAACGAACTTTGTGAATTAATGAGATAAGCATTGCTTTGATCTCGTTTATATTATCATTTAGCGTCAAATGTTCTTTATTCGGCAGATAACCGAGATCTCTTGATAGCAACAAAAAATACTCTGTTTCATTTGCCGATCCTAACGCGATGTTCAAAAAATTACCCAAATCTTTTTGCGAATTCTTTCCACATCCTTCGGCTATATTAGCCGGGATCGCCGAAACACATCGTCGCAGTTGATTCGTCAAACTGTAAAGTTCATCTTTTGGAAATCTCGTAGTCATCTTGTAAACTTTCAGGGTAAGCTGGTGTGCTTTATCCCAAACTTTCAATTCTTTGTAATTTTGCATAACTCTAAGCTTAGTCTCCCTAAACCTAGATTCTATATAGATTATATTAAGTCGAACTTTATCCTACGGTAGGTACGCCTGTGTTTCCGCCCAAACGTACGACGTATAACGTAAAACGTACAACTAAAATGCAGCAGCCTTCAGTTTTAGGCCCACCGTTTCGTCAATCCCAAACATGAGGTTCATATTCTGTACAGCGTGGCCGCTAGCTCCCTTGAGCAAGTTGTCGATCATTGAAATGATAAACAATTTCGAACCATGTTTTTCAAGATGAACTAGAGCCTTATTGGTGTTTACAACCTGCTTAAGGTCGATGTTTTTCTTACTTACATGCGTGAAGGGATGACCAGCATAAAAATCTTCGTAAATCTTAGTCACTTCCTCCAAAGTAAGGTCACTTTCTAAATAGATTGCTGCTAGAATTCCCCTGGTAAAATCACCTCTTTGCGGAATGAAATTTATCGTTTGATTAAAGCTATGTTGAAGCGCCGTTAAGGTCTCTCCAATTTCATTCAAATGCTGATGTTCAAAAGCCTTGTATATTGAAAGGTTATTGTTTCTCCAGGTAAAGTGTGACGTCACCGCGAGGCTTTGGCCGGCACCGGTCGAGCCTGTAGTCGCGTTGATATGCACCTCAGAATTTAGTAAACCTTTCGCTGCCAGCGGTAGCAAGCCAATTTCAATGGTTGTTGCAAAACAACCAGGGTTTGCGATATTACTGGCAGTTTTAATCTTTTCCCTGTTTAATTCAGGCAGCCCGTAAATAAACTTTCTGCTGGCGTATTGTGCATTTTTATTTAACCTGAAATCCTGCGAAAGATCGATGATCTTTATTCCCGGATTTATAGGGTTGGCATCAAGAAATTTCTTCGCATCGCCATGACCTACACAAAGGAAAAGCACATCAATTTCCGGCGAAAGGGTATCGGTAAATTCCAGGTCGGTATCGCCAAAAAGGTCAGTATGGATATCGAAGATAGGATTCCCAGCATTGCTGTTGCTATGCACCGACAGAATCTCCACCTCAGGATGATTTACCAAAATCCTGAGCAGTTCTCCGCCTGTGTATCCAGCACCGCCCGCTATTCCAACTTTTATCTTAGCGCTCGCCATTTACTTTTTCTCATTAACTCTGTGATAGATCATCGTCTGGTTACCGAAGATCTTCGAAAACCCTTTTACATCCTCTCCCGACCATGAGTTATTCATCTCACCATAGCTGCCAAACTTATTCGACATTAGATCGTGTTCTGATTCAATTCCAACAACCTGAAAACGGTAAGGAAGAAGCTTAACAAATACTTTCCCGGAAACAGTTTCCTGAGTGTCTGCAAGGAAAGCTTCCATGTTCCGCATAACCGGATCATGGAATTGCCCTTCATGCAGCCAGTTGCCGTAGAAGGTTGACAACTGGTCCTTCCAGCTCAATTGCCATTTTGTAAGCGTATGCTTTTCCAGTGTATGATGCGCTTTGATGATGATGATTGGAGCGGCGGCCTCAAATCCCACACGGCCTTTAATACCTATGATCGTATCACCAACATGAATATCTCTTCCAATTCCATAAGGCTGTGCAATTTCCTGTAATTTCTGAATGGCTTTCACCGGACTTAGTTTCTCACCGTCAATACCAACCAGTTCACCTTTTTCAAAAGTGAGCTCGATATCTCGTTCCTTAGTTTCAGAAACCTGGGTGGGCCAGGCTTCTTCAGGAAGTGTTTGATTAGAAGTTAACGTTTCCTTGCCGCCTACGGATGTTCCCCATATGCCTTTGTTGATGGAATACCTTGCTTTTTCAGCGGTATACTCAACACCGTGCTTATTCAGGTATTCAATCTCCGCTTCACGGCTTAATTTCAAATCTCTGATCGGAGTGATGATCTCAACCCCCGGAATCATGATATTGAAGATCATGTCAAAGCGAACCTGATCATTTCCAGCACCTGTACTTCCGTGTGCAACGTAATCAGCACCAATTTTCTTTACATAATTTGCAATAGCTGTAGCCTGGCTTACCCGTTCAGCACTTACCGACAAAGGGTAAGTTGAATTTTTGAGGACGTTACCGAAGATCAGGTACTTGATGCAGCTTTCGTAGTAATTCTCTGTTTCATCGACTACCGAATGAGAAGTAACGCCAAGTGCGTAGGCGCGTTTTTCTATTTCCTTCAATTCCTGATCAGAGAAACCTCCTGTATTCACGATCACGGAATGTACTTCCAGGTCACGGTCCTTTGTCAGATAAATACAACAAAAGGAAGTATCCAAACCTCCGCTGAAAGCTAAAACTACCTTCTTCTTCATTATTTAATTATGTAAAAGTTTAACAATTGTGATACTCATCGCTGCAATCATTTTCAAGGAATTGCGTAATGTCTCTTCTATTCTCTCCAGAAGTGTTTGCTTGCGCGAGACCTTGCTCAGGCGCTCCTCGTCAAGCTTCTTTTTAAGCTCTTCTGCCTCCTTCATTTTTTGCTCAATCTCTTTTGCTTTTTCTTCAGGATCCCAAAGCATAGCTGTGCACATGCAATTCTTACGCTCCTTCATCATCAGGATATCGTAGTTAACACAACTTTGGCATCCTTTCCAAAAGTCCTCATCCTGCGTAAGCATTGAGTAGGTTACAGGTTCATAGCCAAGGTCGGAATTGATCTTCATTACAGGCAGGCCGGTAGTAAGCCCGAAGATTTTCGCATCTGGATATTTTTGCCGTGAAAGGTCAAAGACAGCCTTTTTAATCATTTTGGCGAGGCCCTTATTTCTGAACTGTGGATTCACAATCAGCCCGGAATTCGCCACAAAGGTACCGTGGCTCCAGGTTTCAATATAACAAAACCCAGCCCAGGTGCCGTCTTCATGCAAAGCAATAACAGCCTTCCCCTCGAGCATTTTCTGGATTATATATTCCGGAGTTCTTCTTGCAATACCCGTACCCCGCGCCTTGGCAGATTCTGCCATCTCATCGCATATTTGCTCTGCGTAATTAGTATGTTGTTCTGTTGCCGGGATGACAACAAATTCGTTTTCTTTCATGTATTTTGAAGAAAAAAATCCGGCTTTGAGGCGGAAAAAAGACTACGTTTTTAGTCTTTCGTTTTGTGAATAAAATCAATGATTTTGAAAACCGGAAGAATTTACCGGTTAATATGAGGTTGATGCCAAGATCAAGTCCGCGGCATAAAGGGTCGTCGGAACCGCAATACTAACTTTTCAGTGCTGAAATTACTACGTACACAACCTGCCTGGTAAGCCGGGTGACTCACAGATCCTGTGTGTGTTTGGTAGTTTAAACTATTCATTTTTAATAGTATGGGTGTTTCTAATTATTAATACAAATAACAGAGAAAATCCTGAATAATGCAAGAAACGCGGGTTAATATTACAATTTGGTAACAAGGAATAAGTTGTAAGTATTAAGTTGTAGGTTATAAGTCTCTGCACACTCATAAGAGATTTCTTTTCCGGGCAAGGACTTATAACCGACACTTATAACTCAATTACTGTTTCGCAAAAGTAAAGTTGATATAGGCCGTCTGACCGTTCCCTAACATTACAGGGGTTTTAAATATGGCCGTCTGACCTGATACATCCCCAAATTCAAGCGAGTATCCTGTTTCTACATCTTTGGGTTTCTGACCATCCATTAACTTTTTGAACTGGAAAGTTGGCATTGCGGTAGTTCTGTTAACCGACCAGTAAATTGGCTGAACAGCTCCGTTTGTTAAGCTGATAGATCCTGAGCCTCCGCCGTTAAGATCCCAGGTACTACCCTGGAAATCCTGAGCGTTTGCCATATCAAATACTTTTCCTGCGGATGTCCCAGCCGGGAAACCGTCCATATTTACACTTGTTACCATCCATTTGCCGGAAACATCGCCACGGGAAACACTAGGTGTTGTTGTTGTAGTTCTTGGTGAGCATGCCGCAAAGACCGCTACGAAACCTAAAATAAAGGTGCTTTTGATTATTGCTTTCATAGTTTTAAAATTTGAATTATTGGTTGTTTGGTATAGTAAAGCAGAAACGGTGCCAAACGAGTTGACAGTTGTCAGTGGAGAGTTTACAGTGGCACTGTACGAGCGTGAAAGGTAGATGTGCGCTGTAAAAACTTATTGAACTCCTTGTTTTTTTGTATGTTTAATTTATCTGACTTTGAAAATAAAAGATACATCCGAATACTGCTCAAAACGCAAAATGCGTAAATGGTGAAGAGGATGGATCTCAAGTACGCTTGCAAGTGATTAATACGGGAATAAAAAACAAACCTTACCACCTTTTGCTGTACAGCGCAATACTACTCCTAGTCATTTCATTTCTTGTGGGCGAGTCACCAGGGGAACTTCATTTGTACGATACCTATTTTATAACGCAGATGGGCCCTTTCATGCAGTTTGCGGCACTTGTACTCCTATTCATTTGGGTCATCTACCTGTTGACAGCGCGCCTTTTACATTCTAAAGATTTAATATGGGCTCATGTGCTACTAACAATAGCGGCTTCTGTGATTTTTCTTGCGGTTATTTGTAGTGGCTTTACCGGGATTGTTACTCCCGATGGGAACGTTATGGAATCCAGTGGTTTTGTTATTGGGGCAACAAGTCCGATGTTGATAATAGCACTGGGTCAGGTGATTTATTTCATTAATCTGTTTCAGGGACTGATAAAGAAGAAATCTTAGAATACTGCTCAATTACTCTTTCAATATTATCTCACGCAATATGCCAGCCATTCGTCACAATATCTTTATTGCCAGCTCTGCTCAAACAATTTTTGAGGCACTCACAAAGGAGGACGGCCTTTCAGCCTGGTGGACGCCTGAAACCCGTGCAAAAGCTGAACAAGGATTTGTATGCAGGTTTTCATTCGGCCCAAGATATTTCAAGGAAATGCAAATTGCGGGTTTAGACCCAAATAGAACCGTTGAATGGCTTTGTGTATGGGGCGCGAATGAATGGATGGGTACAACGATAACCTTTAACCTACATGAGGGCACCGTTAAAGAATTGTTAAAGCACCATCCGGAGACTGAGGGACAGATCCAGCAAAGACACCAACATAAGAGCGGGACAATCCTTCGCTTCGTTCATGATAATTGGAACGAAGAATCCCCGATGTTAGCTGAGTGTAATTATACCTGGGCCCTGTTCCTGAGAAGCCTAAAGCTGTTTTGCGAAACTGGCAAAGGTACGCCGTGGCCTGGGCAGCATTAACTCGACTCAATTTTTATTATCTTCAACTTTCTTCTACATATCATGAAAAACAAAAGCTTTTTAATGCTGGCACTTGTGGTTCTTGCTGCATGCTCTACCAATAAACATACCCCAATTACTTTGGGTAAAAATCCAATTTTCGAAGGCTGGTACGCAGACCCGGAAGGGACCGTCTTTGGAAAAGAATATTGGATTTTTCCAACCTTTTCAGCAAAGTATGAACAGCAGGTTTTCCTGGATGCTTTTTCATCAAAAGATCTGAAAATGTGGAAAAAGCATGAACACGTATTAGACACATCTATAATCAAATGGGCAAAGCAGGCGATGTGGGCTCCCGCAGTTGTTGAAAAAGATAAAAAATACTATCTCTTTTTTTCTGCCAATGATGTGCAGCGACCGGGGGGACCGATGTGGAATACTGGCAATGGCCTTAACCGTTCTGGCGGTATCGGGATCGCGGTTGCAGATAAACCGGGTGGTCCCTACAAAGACTATTTAGGAAAACCTCTTATTGATGGCTTTCATAACAATGCACAGCCTATTGATCAGGGTGTTTTCAAAGACACCGATGGCACCTGGTACATGTTTTACGGTGGCTGGAGCCACTGCAATATGGTAAAGCTAAATTCAACTTTTACAGGATTCGTACCGTGGGAAGACGGCAGTATTTATAAAGAGATCACACCGAAAGGCTATGTTGAAGGTCCATTCATGTTTCTTCGCAAAGGAAAATATTACCTCATGTGGTCTGAAGGTGGATGGGGTAACGATTCGTACAAAGTAGCTTATGCAATGGCTAATAAAGCCACCGGGCCTTTTAACCGGATCGGCACCATTTTGCAGTCGGATAAAAGTGTTGCAACTGGTGCAGGCCATAATTCTGTGATTAACACTCCAGGAACTGATAACTGGTTTATGGTCTATCACAGAAGACCAATCCCCAATTTAGGAAGAGATCACCGGGTGACCTGTATCGATAAAATGGAGTTCGAGGAAGATGGGAAGATCCGGGAAGTGAAGATGACCAATTAATTCAGATCAGCTTAAAGCTATCCTCAGCACCTGAATCAAATGACATCCATATATTCGCCACATCATAATAAAAAACAAGCTAGTTTCAGATAATGAAAATTTGTACAAATTGCGGTAACCCAATAGCCGAAAAGTACTGCCCCAACTGCGGACAATCCGCCCAAATAAAACGCATCGATGGCCATTACATTATCCACGAGATTGAACACGTTCTCCACCTCGAGAAAGGCATATTGTTTACTTTCAGAGAGCTGATGATCCGACCCGGCAAGAACGTCCGGGAATTTATTTCAGGCAGCCGAAGCAGGCTGGTAAAGCCCATTATTTTTATCATCGTTACATCATTGCTTTACAGCCTTGCCAATCACTTCTTCCATGTAGAAGATGGTTATATGAATATTGGTGAAGACAAGAGAGGAACCACAACCGCGATTTTTGAATGGATTCAAAAACACTACGGCTATGGGAACATAATGATGGGAGTTTTTATTGCTTTGTGGCTGAAGTTCTTCTTTAAAAAATACGACTACAACTTTTTTGAAATCCTGATCCTGTTATGTTTTGTAATGGGTATGGGCATGCTGGTGTTAGCACTCTTTGCTACAATTGAAGGCGTGACTAAGTTACCTGTGATGCAGATTGCAAGTGTAATTATTATGTTCTATGTTCCCTGGGCAATCGGCCAGTTCTTTGATAAATCAAAAGCCGCAAGTTATTTCAAAGCCTTTGCAGCTTATGTACTTGGAATGCTGTCATTTGCTGGATTAATCATCCTTACAGGAACGTTGATCGACAAGGTGATTTAATTCTTAAAGCTCACACTAACTTCGAATTTATGGTCGGCGTAACATTAAAATCTCTTCTTGCTGCCTGGGTAACTATTGTATTCGGAACGAGTGCTTTGATCTTCATCTTCGCTCCCGTTGACCTAAAATTATTTAACTCAAATCCGCTGATAAATTTCCTGCAATCTGTTTGGGAACTTGGCGATGCAATTGGTCCGATAGTTAAAATAGCCTTGATTTTAATCTTTGGAATACTAACTGGTATCTTTAAAAATACCTTAAATATCTCAGCTCTTCAGGTTTATTCGAAAAGTGCAGTTATCGGTGTCATCTCAGTCCTGCTCGTTCTTTTATTTCTACCTGTCGAATATTCGCGCGGGTTTGGTATTGGGTTAACTGACCATCGTTTGCATCCCAATTTTCTGCCCTTGTATTTGCTGGGTGCAATTCTTGGAGGTATTGCATATGCTTATACCTTCCTCAGACTTTCCAGAAAAGGAACCGTATCGAATTAGAAATGTCAGGAAGTCTTTGTTCTAGCTAGTCGACGGTAAAGAATGCCGCAACAAACTGTTTACGCAGAATTCCTTTCGGCATTAATAATCCCAAACGAACACCTCATTACCAGTTTCTCAAATATTTTCATATCTGCAGAATCAGCTTTGCCTTTTTCCCGGATCATCGTTAAAGCATACTGCTGGATTGTGATCAGCGGCAACTCAATACGCTGACGCATTTGAATGGAAAGCTGGTCAGTTTCCCGTTCTGCCATCAACTCAGACTTCCCAGTTAACAACAACGTATATTTCTTGGTCCGTTCAAATTCATCGTGGAACATGTTCCAGAGAACTCCATATTTTGGATGGTTCGAAAGGTAAGCGGTAAGCGGAAAGAAGCACTTGCTCATGGCCATTTCACAATTTCCGATCAGCGTACGGAAATACAATGAATTCTGATATAGTTCCTGGATTTGCTGCCATTTTCCTTCCTTCTCAAGTTTCTCAAATGCAATTCCCACTCCATAATAACCGGGGATATTTTGCTTCAGCTGGCTCCATGCTCCCACATAAGGCACTGCACGAAGATCATTCAAATTCAATTTCCCTGCTTTCCGTTTTGACGGACGGCTGCCAATATTTGCTTCGGCGTAGTAACGTAAGGGGCTTGCAAAATTGAGGTACTCGAGGAAATCAGGATCATCTTTAAGGACCATAAAGGCCTCGTAACTTTCGTCAGATAATTTCTGTAGTAACTCCTCTTCGGAACTGCTCATTGTGGTAGTCCTGGATGAGAACAATCCATTGCTGATCCCCGAATGCATCAGCTGCTCCATATTATACCGTGCCGATTCCCTCGTCCCGAAATTAGAACTGATAGTTTGACCCTGAATGGTCAGTTGAATTTCTTTGTTCGCAATATTCTGACCCATGGAAGCGTAGAACTGGTGAGTCTTGCCGCCACCACGAGCAGGTGGTCCGCCCCTGCCATCAAAAAATACAACCTCAACATCGTACTCTCGGGATATGCGGGTCAATTCTTCTTTAGCCTTATAGATACTCCAGTTAGCCATCAGGTAACCGCCATCTTTGGTGCCATCCGAAAAGCCAAGCATGATAGTTTGGGTTCTATTTCTGCGCTTCAGATGTTGCTGGTAGGCTTCATTTTGATAAAGCAGAGTCATTGCCTTGGCTGCATTCCGGAGATCTCCAATTGTTTCAAATAAAGGAACAAAGTCAATACTCAAGTGCTCCTTTTTCCAGCCAGACATCAGGAACAAACCATATACTTCCATAACATCAACGGCACTAGTTGTGTGGCTGATGATGTAGCGATGGCAGCCTTCCACACCGTTAAACGTCTGGACAGTTTTGATTGCCTCGAGTGTTTCAAAAGCGTCTTTTGCGATATCGGTATCAACTACAAGAGAGTTAATATTCTGCAGGGCCTTGATCTTAGCCTCGGGTGCAAGACTTTTATAATTCTTTGGAAGCACAGAAGTTTTCTCTACGATCAGATCGATCAATTCGGTATGACTTGAACTATCCTGTCGCACATCCAGTGATGCGAAGAACAAACCAAACAAATTCACCTTATTGAGTAAATTATTTACTTTGCTCAGGAACAAACTATTGTGTTTTGCAATCAGTATATCCCTGATCTCAATAAGTGTATTAACGATTTCGTCCTTTGACAGATCGGCTTTGTAACCAGGAATAAACAGGTTATTGTAAAGTCGTTCTTCAAGGGTAGCAAGCAATGTATCCACGCCCTGAAAAGTAAGGCGACCTTTAAGCAGACGAACTTCCCTATAATAACATTTGATTATACTTCCGCGTAATGCCTCCGCAACCTTTAAAGTGGTGTCAGCCTTCACGTAAGGATTACCATCACGATCTCCCCCTGGCCAGAATCCCATTCTTATCAACTGATTTTGCCCTTTCACCGCATCCGGGAAGGTGCTGTGTAGAAAAGACAGAATATTTCCTGCAGAATGATAAAACACATTTTCCAGGAACCATATCAGGTTGACCGCTTCATCATACGGCGTTGGCTTCTTCTTATTAAAGAATGGCGTTTTTCCCAGTTGTTGTAAATACGTATTGACAAGGACTGTGTCGTCCTTTTGCAGCGCCTTCCCCAGATCGTGAATAATACCAAGTACAGCACTCGGATAGAACTGATTAGGATGTGCGGTTAAAACCATCCGAACAGAAAAGTCCTTCAGTTTCTCAGCCAGCTGCTGCTCGGCATTATTCTGGATCACTTCGGTCTGGAGTTGCTTCAGGGTACCCGACCCATTCATATCATGCGTCGCACCAAAGGCAGCATCTTCTAAAGCGTCGAATAATACCACCTGTCTTTCTGAATACTGGATAAATCTGAAGAGTAGGTCGATCTGATCTTTTTCTTCACGATAGCTGGTATACTGTCTGAAGAAAGATTCGATTATATCTGCAGGACTCTGTTCATTCTTAAATCCATCTTCGCAATGCAACAGGAACAGAGAAAGTAAAATACCGGTTTTTTCAACCCTATGGAAAGGAAGAGACGTAAACAAACTATTATACATCTCAAACTTGGTTCCGACAAGGTTCTTAAATTCTGCGAGGTTACTGCTCATATCTATTTACTCTATTGACAAAAAGGATTATGTAAAAATGGGAAAAATCTGTGAGAGATGGGGAATGGAGGTAGGAGCAATGAAAATGGTAGGAGGAAATAAGAGTAAAGAACAAAGAGCAAGGAACAAAGACGCTGGGTAGAAATTTGGTTAAGGACGAAAGGTTACGGTTTAATGCAATATTTATATACATTAGTAATGTTGGAAATAACTTGCCGCCACCATCACATCTATGAAAATGATAAAATCTATAGGCGTCATATGTTTATTTTTAATCATCCTGAGCGAGCTCTCTATGGCTCAGTTGAAAATTGACCGCAATCGTAAATTGTCATTCGGGGAAGTTTCTCTTGTCGAACTATTGAAAGCCAGTGATATCGACTATGCTCTGGTCACTTGGTTGAACTCAAACTGGATAACTGCGCGCCAAGATTTTTCTTGTATAATTCAACAGAAAGGGAAATGGTATCTGGCTAAGCTCGGCACGAACGACCGCCAGTATGTTGCCGGATTAGACATTGTTTATGTCGTTCAAAAACAACTTACCGATGATGAGGGTACGAGCTGGTTAAAGTCAACAGACCCGGATAGGGCATTTTCTGTCACTCAAGAAGATTTAAACAAATTGCCAGAAACCTGTTCCTACACGACCAAGGAGGGAGTGCAATTCCGTGTGGGTGGAATATCAGATGCCCCAACCACCCGCCTCCTGCAATATAAAAAGGGAACAGTTCAGTCTTTAAAATTCTATGGCGTTGATTTTTATCTCCGTAAATGTTATCCTCATGCCAGCGAATTCGGAATACTGAAAGGTTTGTCACTCAGCAGTTACCAGCTTTCTAAAATGGTAAGTGCTGTAGAATTAAGGTAATTGGAATGGTTGCCTCACTTTCAACTTTCCCCTTTCAACTTTCCACTGATCAACGGTGTGGAGAGGTTCCCAGTCTTCATTTAAAAAAATAATTTCTGGTCCAAATCCTACTGACATACTGTTGTCACTAACCCCTCATACTTTTGATATATAAACCAAAAATCAAATATATGAGCACCTTAGAAACAGCAGAAAAAATCAGCACAATCATCACACCGGGAGAACTTGCAGCACACTGGAACGGCCATCGCGGCCTTACCCGCAAACTTATAGAGGTATTTCCTGAAAAGGAGTTTTTCGAATATTCAATAGGCGGTATGAGACCTGCCGCTCAACTCATCCAGGAAATGATGGACGTGAGTACGGGTGGAGTTCGTGAAATGGCAGGCGGCGAAGCTGGTGCCATAGCCGGGCATGCCGTGAAAGCGACAACTATTGTCGAGGCTTTGGAAAATTGGGATAAAGATACCGCAGAGCTTTTCGAGAACCTTGCAAAAATCCCAGTTGACAAGTTTCATGATAGGATCTTGTCTTTTGGACAATACGAAGGCACGATATGGGGGAACATTTTCTACTTCATGGATAATGAGATCCATCATAGAGCACAGGCTTATGTTTACTTACGTTCACTTGGAGTGGAGCCGCCGGCTTTTTGGGACAGATATTAATTAGTGGACAGTGGACAGTTGGAGACGTACACATTGCACAAGATTGTTAAGAAAATAACCTAACTAAAAGTGGCTGCGTCTGACAGTTGTCCATCGTCCACTGTCAATTGTCCATTCATGTTGTAACATTCTAGAATGACGAATCGTATAGTCTAAATAACTCTTTATGAAACAAGTACTGGTCTTCAAGACATCCGTTAACAGCTTCCAGGAAATGCAAGCTTTAAAGCCCATACTGAATAAGTTAGTGAATAAAACAGGGCGATGGAATTTCGACCTGGAGGACTGCGACAGAGTTTTGCGAGTTGAATCGGAGTTTGTGGGAGCAGATTCAATTATTGAGAAACTTGCATGTGCTGGGGTAATGTGTTCGGAATTAGAATAATCAACGATGAATTCTTGACCAAGCTTGACCGCTTCATCACTTTAAAGGAAGAGTGAAACACATGTTACGGCATTTTTTCAACACTGTCATGACCCTGAAGGGGTCAAATGTTTATAGCAATTAGGTTAATCCTATTTTTCCGACCCCGAAGGTGGTCGCATGTGACAAAAAACATATACGACCAACTTCGGGTCGGCTATTTTATTCGAATCCTTTTCTATAAATATTCGACCACCTTCGAGGCTCTTCCAATATTGAATAACTACTTACAGATATAAGGATAGGTTTCAAAGCTGTGGTGATCATCAATTTCTTTCATTAAATAATTCCAAAAGCTCGCTGTTACCCATCTTTTCGTGGTTCATAAAATTTTTTTTCAAAAACATTTGCGAAACCAAATAGTTGCGTATATATTTGCAACCATATGATTGCACAATGGAAACGAGACGAGATATTTTTCAGGCCATAGCCGACCCGACAAGGCGGGCTATCATCACACTTATTGCCCTGCAGGCGATGACGCCAAACGCCATTGCGGAACATTTCGACGCAAGCCGGCAATCTGTTTCAAAGCATCTGCGGATCCTCACGGAATGCGAACTGATCAGCCAAAAGCAGCAAGGCAGGGAAATATACTATCAACTGGAAATTGAGAAAATGAAAGAAATTGAAAAATGGCTTGAACAATTCAGAAAGATTTGGGAAGCACGATTTAATCAACTTGACGATGTTCTATCGAAAATTAAAAACAAGAAATAATGAACAGCAATTTAACATTTGACTTTACTGTAGATAAAGCAAACAGCACGGTAAATGTGCGTCGCGAATTTAAGGCAGAGCTTGAATTGGTTTGGGAAGCATGGACAAATCCCGAAATTCTAGACCACTGGTGGGCACCTAAGCCGTATAAAACCGTAACGAAATCCATGGACTTCAGAGATGGTGGAAGGTGGCTGTATTCCATGGTAAGTCCGAAAAATGAGATCCAATGGTGTAAAGCAGATTACCATAAAATAGAGCCTGAGAAAAGTTTTTCATACACAGATAATTTCTGTGATGAGCAGGGTAACGTCGGTGAGAATTTTCCTGATTCAACATGGACGAATGTTTTTAGCGGAAATACTGACACCACAACGGTAAACATCACCATTCAATATAAAAGTTTAGAAATGCTTGAAAAAGTGGTAGGCATGGGCTTTAAAGAGGGCTTCACAATGGCCATGCAGAACCTTGATCAATACATGGAAGCAAAATTCAAACTTCGTCAGCAAAACAAGACCAGTAACAAAGCACGAGTCTCGAGCTATTTGAATTTTGACGGTAAAACCGAAGAGGCGTTTCTGTTCTACAGAAGCGTTTTTAAAACTGAATTCTTAGGAAAAGGAATTGAGCGATTTGGTGATATTCCTGCTGATACAGGGCATCCTCCTGTGGCTGAAGAAATTAAAAAAATGGTACTGCATGTAGAATTGCCAATAACAGGAAACCACATTTTAATGGGAACAGATGCGCCGAAAGAGATGGGATTTACGTTAACCCGCGGCAACAACATGCATATGTGTATTGAACCGGAAACAAGAGAGGAAGCCGACCGCCTGTTTAACGAGCTTTCCGAAGGAGGGAATGTTACCATGCCAATGGCAGATATGTTTTTCGGAGCTTATTTTGGTGAGTTCTCCGACAAATACAACATTAATTGGATGATCAATTTCCAAACGAGGTAATGAAGAAATAACATTTTTCATTTGGCCGCTGTGATAAAAACTACTGTTGCAAAAAATTGCATCGCGTGAGTCGCTAGTAGCAGCATCATTGAGTAAAATAGGTTCCTGATTGCATGAAATAGATGCACTGCTGCATGAAATAGATACAATGTTGAGTGAAAAAGACGCAGCGGTGCATGAAAAAGACGCAAAAGTGCATGAATAAGACGCAAAAGTGCATGAATAAGATGCAACAATGCATGAAAAAGATGCAATGGTGCATGAAAAAGATGCAATGGTGCATGAAAAAGCCGCAACCTTGCGCCTATTGGACGCAAGGTTGCGGCTTAATGAATGAGTTCCTAAGCTTTCAGAGCTTCAGTTGTTTTGACGCGTCTAACAAATCGCTTGGCGATGTCGGCGGTTATACCTTTCACGCCAGCATTGGTCTTGGCACCGGTTTTAAGATAGGAATAAACCAAGTCTGCACATTGCATGGCTTCCGATCCCGCCGCGAGCATGGTGTCATCGATGCCTTCAAGAAGGGCTTCAACTTCGATTCGTACCGACATCAACTGATTGACCAGGGTAACATCCTTTGAAAATTCATCAATGTCCACATTCGGCGGAATTAGAGATGCAAAACTCTGGGAGCCCTGCAAATTCAGGTTTACGTACTCTACGCTTTTTGCGCCCATTTTCCGGCTCCTGTGACGTTCCTTCCCCGTCAAATTGATCAAAAACGGCATTTTTTCTTTTACCTGCGCTAATGCTTCTAATACTGCTGTTTTGTCTGCATCGTTTAATATTGCAGATACTCTGTTTGTGCTCATAAGTTTAATTTTTTTAAGTCCATAAATTAGTTCAGAACGTTAATTAAATAGTATGCGCTGGCTGCTCCATACCGGCGCGCAGGTCTCGTCTGCTAGGCTGGAAAAGCTTCTTTAAAATAATAAAAAAGATGCAGAAATGCAAGTAAATAACGAAATTAATTTCACTGATATTCAATGATTTACAAGTTTTTTGAAAGCCAAAAAGGATCCCGAAAAACACCGTTGAAAAAAGGATAATTGCAAGCTGATTTTAAAGGGGATCATGTTCATTTTTTACTGGTAATTGCATAAATAATTGGATCTTTCTGTTGTGCTTTCCAAGGATCCCTTTTCAAAATATGACCCTTATCAGATATGCTAATTCGAGCCATTTCTTACTTTAGTTGATGTTCGCCAGAAGGGCGTCATTAAGGTCTTACAACGGCAATTAGTATTTGATACAGAACTTTCAAGCATGGATTTACATCTTAAGAACAAAATCGTTTTCGTAAGCGGCTCAACTGCTGGTATTGGTTTCGCAATCACAACGCTTCCTGAAAGAAGGTGCCGAAGTGATTATAAATGGCCGCACTCAAAAATCACTTGATGAAGCTATAACGGAACTGAGGAAAGCGGTAGCAGGGGCGAATGTGTCGGGTATAGCGGCAGATTTTTCTAAAGTCGAAGAAGTTAATAAACTGATCTCTCAACTGCCCCCTATTGATATCCTGATCAACAATGCGGGAATCTTCGAACCAAAAGCCTTTACCGACATTCCTGATGAGGATTGGTTCCGCTTCCTCGAAGTAAATGTAATGAGTGGCGTACGTTTATCGCGCCATGTCTTCCCTAAAATGCTGGAAAAAAACTGGGGCCGGATCATTTTCATTTCCAGTGAGTCGGCAGTGTTTATTCCGGAAGAAATGATCCACTATGGCATGACTAAAACAGCACAGCTAGCGATTGCACGTGGCTTGGCGCAGTTAACAAAAGATTCCAACGTAACGGTTAATTCCATTCTACCTGGTCCTACGCGATCTAAAGGTGTAGGTACTTTTATTGATGATCTTGCTAGAACTGAAAACAAATCTGTAGATGACGTGGAGAAAGATTTCTTCACCACAATGAGGCCTACATCCTTAATACAACGTTTTGCCAGTGTTGAAGAGATTGCCGATACTGTAGTTTACTTCTCGAGTCCGCTGGCTGCAGCAACGAATGGAGCTTCCATTCGAGTGGATGGGGGCCTAATTAAATCTATCTTGTAAGATTTCACTTGCCGGGCGTTTGCTATCAAAATGTTCAGTAATATTACTAATTAAAACATCAAACTAATGAAGTTCAAGTCCATCTTCTCAATTTTCCTTTTCCTTTTATTTAATACGATGAACCTGAGCGCTCAGGTACCTGCGATTAAACTAAAATCTGCAACGGATAATAGCACTTTTGATCTAAAAAAAGAAAAAGGAAAATTTGTCGCTTTACATTTCCTGCTTAAAACAGAATGCCCATTTTGCATAAAACATACACAGGATTATTTCACGAAAGCGAAAACCCTCCCAAATGTAAAGCAGGTTTTTATCAAACCGGATTCTGAACTCGAGATCCTATCTTGGGCTAAGAAACTATCTCCAGGCGATCAGGCACAATTCCCCATCTATCGTGATCCGGAGGCAAAACTGGCTGAGCTATTGAAAATCCCTAATGGTTATCGATTCCATGGACAGGTAGTTCACTACCCGGCAACTATTTTAATCGATCCAAAGGGAAAAGAAGTTTACAGGTATGTGGGGAAGAATAATACTGATAGGTTGAGCTTTGAGGCGTTAACAGCGAAGGTAAAGGAGTTTTCGAAGTAAAGGTTTAGCGCGCTTTTTTACCGCAGAGTTCGCGGAGTACAACGCAAAGAGCGCAGAGGCTGGTTGGAGAAAAAGTTTTTTTCAAACGTGTCATCGTCTTTTCCTCTGCGTACTCTGCGCAAAACTTTGCAGCCTCTGGGGTTAAATCTCCGACATACGACAATCTTTTGCTTATTTTAGTTTGCTTAATCAGGCAAAGCCATGAAAATCATTTCCTCTTTAAAATTCATCCTATTTCTTCTACTCACATTCACTGTTCAATCAGTATACAGCCAATATTACCCCGGCCCGGTTTGGCAATCCAAAAACCCTTCGGAAGTGAAAATGAACGCTGCACTGGTCGACAGTGCCGTAAGTTTTGCCCTGAAGAATGACAGCAAGACGAATTACAACATAACTGCTGCTCTCAAAGACTCTTATAAGAATGAACCGGATTATAAGATAACCGGGCCGGTTCAGGATCGGGGTAAACCGGCAGGAATGATCATCCGGAACGGATACATTGTGGCTCAATGGGGAGATATTAACCGGGTGGACATGACTTTCAGCACAACAAAAAGCTATTTATCGACTATGGCCGGACTAGCATTAGATAAAGGCCTGTTGAAAAATGTGAACGAACCTGTAATTAAGTATATCGGTGGTGACACCTTTAAAGGAGATCATAATTCGAAAATAACCTGGAGCCATTTGCTCACGCAGTCTTCAGACTGGTCGGGTTGCCTTTTTGGTGTTTGCGACTGGGCAGACAGGCCTGTTAAGTATACTCATGTTGATGAGCTTAAAACCCGAAAATTCATTGAACCAGGAACGAACTTCGAGTACAATGATGTTAGGGTGAATTTGCTTGCCTACTCATTATTAAAGGTCTGGAAAAGACCTTTACCGCAAATTCTAAAGGAACATATCATGGACCCAATTGGCGCTTCTGATTCATGGAAATGGTACGGCTATGAGAATTCAAAAGTAGATATCGATGGTAAGATGATAGAATCAGTAAGCGGCGGCGGCCACTTTGGCGGCGGCTTGTTCATCAATACTCAGGACCACGCACGGTTTGGCTTATTATTTTTACGTAACGGTAGGTGGAATGACCAGCAGCTCATTTCCGAAGATTGGGTTGGAGCAGTTCAGCAGCCCTCGGCCGCTAATAAGTCGTATGGTTACATGTGGTGGCTAAACGCAGAGGGGCGCTACAAAGACGTTCCGGCAAACATCTATACCGCTGACGGGTTTGGCGGAAATTTCATTGTTGTGGATAAAGACAGGGATGTTGTGATTGTTGCGAGGTGGCTGGAGCCGTCGAAGTTGGGGGAAATGATTAAGAAGGTGATTGCTTCAGTGGAGTAGTGGTAGATGGTTCGTTGTTAGTTGTTAGGCTGGAGGATAGTTCGGGTATGAAGAGAATTTCAGTTTTGACTTGCATTTGTTTGCTAATTACTGACCTGGTCATCGCTCAGGATGGGAGGAAAAATATCGCAAACGGATTTAACAAGCTTGACTCCGTTAGTACGGCGGAGGGAGTTGAAGCTATCGTGTCTCAGGTCGATAAGCGGTATGTTAAATTCCGGGTTTCCACATCCCTAAATTTCGAACTGGACCATTGCAAAAGCCTTGGCGATATCAACCAATTCAAAGCAATTAGCAAGGCTGATTTCGACAAGAATGGATATACCGATTTATTAGTGGTTGGCATCGTGGACAAAATCCCTACGATCCTTACTCTTATGGGCTCAAGCGAAAATAAAATAAGCGTAAACATCCTAAGTAGATGGCGTTCGCGGCGATGCTCAATCGCTAAAGCTGTTACGGAGGATGAGGATACTTTTATAGAGCTTAAATATTTCAGGCCCTACAGCCAGATGCCCGATTCCGCCAAGCTGATTTTCAAGTTTGGAGACTTTGTGGAATACAACCCTAAGACCAGGAGATACAACGTTGAAAAAATTGAATATAAGTTTAATGATGCTTTCGCACTCGAGATAAATACTAACCGCAAAGCATCCCTCAAAGCAACAGAATACAACACCCTCAGAAGCGATTATTTTAACGCTAAATATATAGGACGGATAGACGTTGCCAGGTATGAAGAATTACTTAGCATTCTGGACTATTCAGACTTCCCATCTCTGCAAAACCAGTATGATATAGGTGGCAGTCACTTCTCAAGCGGAATATTAAAAATTACCTACAACAATGGGCTAGTGAAGATAATAGTTGATCATGGCCTGATAGGAACTTTCGCCCTCAACAGGATTCATGACAAAATGGTAGCAATCAGAACAAACCAGGAATGGAAGCTTGAAGCACCAAAAGCACTTATTCCATTACCAAGCGTTTCAAATTGAGCGACGAATAACCCCTCAGTCAGCCGAAGAGGCTGACAGCTCCCCTTGGCTGGGGAGCTGTAAACGTACACACCGCCTTAGACGCCACAGCTCCTTAAATAGCAGCACTGCCTAACCCTTATAATCCTGATGGCAGCGTAAAGCCCGCAGCCGAAAATAAACTTCTGAGTTTAATCGGGTATGTATTGGCGAGGACTTGCAGCGAACAGCAGGACTGCCGATCCCTATGAAAACCAGGCTCCGCTTTGCAAATAATAAATATTAACGATAGTCTTAAAGTTCCGGTACATTTAAAAAGCCAGCGAATTAATCCCAGAACACAAAAACATTCGGAAAATGTTACTCACTGAGAGCATCCGATGAGAGATTGCTCCACATACTGCCACCTTCCGGGTCGATTCGTCAGTGAAATATTCATTTACTAAAACATACGACCCCTTCAGGCTCGACTAGCCAATTCACACCAACCAGCATCCGCCGTGCAGCCACTTTCAAGTTTCACCCTTCAACTTTCACCTTTCAACTCCTTACAAATGGATCAAAATTTCCTTTGTGCCGTTTGTGCTTTAGAAAAAATGTCCTATCTTTGCAGTCCCTAATTTTAGGGGCAATAGAATATATTAAATAATTTAAATTCAAGCAAGTGAATACGTTAAGTTACAAAACTGTCTCTGCCAACAAAGCGACCGTCAGCAAAGAATGGGTAGTTGTTGACGCTCAAGGAGAGATTTTGGGGCGCTTGTCTTCTAAGATCGCAATGATGATTAGAGGAAAAAACAAGCCATCGTACACCCCACACGTAGACTGCGGCGATAATGTAATTGTTATCAATGCAGACAAAGTCAAACTGACAGGAAACAAATTCGCTGAAAAGCAGTATGTTTCTTACACCGGTTACCCTGGTGGTCAGAAGTTCATTTCTCCAAAGGAATTAATGGCTAAGCATCCTACCCGCGTGGTAGAGAAAGCTGTACGTGGTATGTTACCTAAAAACAGTCTGGGCCGTGCATTGTACAAGAACCTACATGTTTATGCTGGTACTGATCATCCGCATGCAGCGCAAAATCCAAAAACCATTAAACCGTAATCAAGAGAAATGTCAACTATCACTAACACTTCAGGAAGAAGAAAAACAGCAGTTGCGCGCATTTATCTGCAAGATGGAAGCGGCACAATTACCGTAAACGGTAAAGATTACAAGGAATATTTTCCAACATTGCCATTACAATACATCGTTACTCAGGCAAACGAAGTTTCCGAAACTATTGGAAAATTCAACGTGGTTGTTAACGTAGCAGGCGGTGGCGTTAAAGGACAGGCAGAAGCCGTTCGTTTAGCAATCGCTAAAGCTATTGTAGAGCTTGATCCAGAGAAAAAACCTTCATTGAGAGCAAAAGGCATTATGACCCGTGACGACCGTATGGTTGAGCGTAAAAAACCAGGTCAGAAGAAAGCCCGTAAGAAATTTCAATTTAGTAAACGTTAATCTCAGGAGGATAAGACAATGGCAAGAACAACATATCAGGACTTACTGGATGCAGGTGTACACTTTGGTCACCTTACCCGCAAATGGGATCCGAAAATGGCACCGTACATTTTCATGGAGCGTAATGGCATCCACATTATAGATTTAAATAAAACAATAGTAAAATTAGAAGAAGCTGCTGCTGCGATCAAACAGATCGTAAAATCAGGACGTAAAATCTTATTTGTTTCTACTAAGAAACAAGCTAAAGACATCGTTGCTGAGCAAGCACGTTCAGTAAATATGCCTTACGTAACCGAGCGTTGGTTAGGTGGTATGTTAACTAACTTCGCAACCGTTCGTAAATCAATCAAGAAGATGTCTAACATCGACAAGATGACTAAAGACGGAACATATGATGTTTTATCAAAGAAAGAAAAATTGATGATTCAGCGTGAGCGTATCAAATTAGAATCCCTTCTTGGAGGTATTGCTGATCTGAACCGTTTGCCAGCTGCATTATTCATTATCGACGTGAAAAAAGAGCACATCTCTGTTGCTGAGGCGATGAAATTAAACATCCCGACATTTGCAATGGTTGATACAAACTCTGATCCGTCAAACATCGATTTCCCAATCCCGGCTAACGATGATGCTACAAAATCAATCACTTTGATTACTGAAGTTATCATGAAAGCTATCCACGAAGGATTGGACGAGCGCAAACGCGAAAAAGAAGAAGAAGCTGACAAAGAAGCTGCTTCTGCAAAGGCGAAAGTTGATACTGAAGGCGAAGCTAAAGACGAGGCAGCAACTCCGGGCAAACGTACCCGTAAAGCTACTAGTCCTGAAGGTGTAGCGGTTGATGCTGAGCCTGAAGCTAAAAGCGAAGAATAACTCGTTATAACATTCCTTCCCCGCATTCAAGGGGACGACAATAACATTAATTTTTAATAGTAACAGGGCCACCGTAAAAGTGGTCCTGTTTTAAATAAAGGAAATAACATGTCTACAGTACAAATTACTGCCGCAGATGTAAACAAATTACGCCAGCAAACCGGTGCTGGTATGATGGATTGCAAAAAAGCATTAACCGAAGCAAACGGCGACTTCGAGGCTGCTATCGACTACCTTCGTAAGAAAGGTGCAAAAGTTGCTGCTAGCCGCCAGGATCGTGAATCTAACGAAGGTGTTGTTATTGCTAAAACTACAGCAGACGGAAAACGCGGTGTGATCATCGAGTTCAATTGCGAAACTGACTTCGTTGCGAAGAATGCTGACTTTGTTGCATTTGCTAATAGCATCGCTGACCTTGCAGTGGAAAAAAATCCTGCTTCTCTTGAAGAATTAACTAATCTTGAGCTTAACGGCGAGAAATTAGCGGATACTATCATTTCTAAAACCGGTACAATCGGCGAGAAAGTTGGTGTATCTAAATACGAAACTGTAACAGGCGAAAAAGTTATCGCTTACATCCACGGAAATTATCGCTTAGGTGTATTAGTTGCATTGAGCGCTAACCCGGCGAGTGCTGATGAAATTGGAAAAGACGTTGCTATGCAAATCGCAGCAATGAATCCAGTAGCAATCGATAAAGATGGCGTTGATTCAAAAACTATCGAGCGTGAGTTAGAGATCGCAAAAGATGTTATCCGCCAGGAAGGCAAACCTGAAGAAATGGTTGAAAAAATCGCTGCAGGTAAGCTGAATAAATTCTACAAAGATTCTACCCTGTTAAATCAGGAGTTCGTGAAAGACTCATCGAAGTCTGTAGCGCAATTCCTTAACGATGTAGAAAAGGGCTTAACCGTTACCGCATTCAAGCGGGTTCAGTTAGGAGCTTAATTTATTTAAAATCCTCTCCCGAAACGGAGAGGATTTTTTTTGCCTAAATATTTTTGTGCTATGAATATTGCCCTCATAAACGCTGCATTATTTACGGGAACAGAACGGTTTGATAGTAAAGCCCTCCTGATCAAGGAAGGATTGATCAGTTCCATTGTTAATAATTCTGAAGTTCCGGAGGGTTTCGAAATTATTGATCTCAACGGTTTGAATGTTGCACCGGGGTTAATCGATCTCCAGATTTACGGAAGCGGCGGCAAACTATTCGGTGCTATTCCCGATGTCGAAGGGCTTGAGCAACTGGAGAATGATCTTCTTGCCCAAGGTACTACAGGTTTCATGGCAACTTCTGCAACAAACAGTGATGAGGTAGTAATCCAGGCCATTGACGCGGCTAAAGCATACCGGAAAAGCGCTAAAGGTAATTACCTTGGCCTCCATCTCGAAGGTCCTTATCTGAATCCAAAACGCAAAGGAGCTCATCCGGAGAAATATATTAAAAAAGGTACTCTTGCTGAGATAAAAAGCTGGGTTGAACGGGCTGAGGGTGAGCTGAGGATGATGACCATAGCACCTGAGCTCCAGGATCAGGAAGTGATCGATTATCTTAATTCTAAGGACATTATCATTTCTGCTGGTCATAGTGACGCAACCTATGAACAAGCTTTGGCCTTTTTGAATAAGCCGGTGCATGCTGCCACTCACCTATATAATGCCATGCCGCCAATCCACCACAGGGAACCTGGCCTGGTACCTGCTATCTTCAAACTTAAACCATATACAAGTGTTGTAGCTGATGGTATACACGTTGGTTTTCCGATGATCGAGTTAGCTAAAAAGGAATTAGGTAACCGTTTATTTCTGATAACTGATGCCGTAACTGAGGCAAAACAGGGTATTTACCAGCACGTATTTACGGGCGACAGGTATACAATGCCTGACGGCACCCTTTCAGGTTCTTGTTTGACCATGCTTAAAGCAGTAGAAAACTGTGTTAAAAAGGTGGGGATCACACTTGAAGAAGCATTAAGAATGGCATCAACTTACCCTGCGGAGCTTTTGAAAGGACACAAGGTCGGTTTGTTAAAACCTGGTTACGATGCGAATATCATTGTATTCGATAATGATTTTAAACAGCACAGCACATACCTTGCGGGGAAATTAATTTAATAACTTTATAAAAACATACTCTTCATGAACTACAAACGTATCCTGTTAAAATTAAGCGGTGAGTCATTAATGGGTGAAAAGCAATACGGAATTGATATCGACCGTGTTGCCCAATATGCAAAAGACATCACTGAAGTTCATGCCCAGGGGATTGAGATAGCTATTGTAATTGGCGGCGGAAATATTTACCGGGGATTGAGTGCTGAAAAAGCTGGAATGGACAGGGTTCAGGCTGATTACATGGGAATGCTTGCTACTGTTATCAACAGCATGGCATTACAGGATGCTCTTGAGAAAACAGGTGTCAAAACCCGATTATTAACGGCTATTAAAATGGAGCAGATTTGCGAACCATTTATTCGCCGCCGCGCCGTTCGTCACCTTGAAAAAGGAAGGATCGTGATTTTTGGTGCAGGTACTGGAAACCCATATTTCACAACAGACACTGCCGCTTCATTAAGAGCCGTGGAAATCAATGCGGATGTGGTAATGAAAGGAACACGCGTGGATGGTATTTACACAGCAGATCCTTTAAAAGACCCAACTGCCACTCGCTTTGACGAAATATCCTTTACTGATGTTTATGAAAAAAGCCTTAACGTCATGGATATGACAGCCATCACGCTTTGCCAGGAAAACAATTTACCGATTATCGTCTTTGATATGAACAAACCCGGCAATTTTAAGCGGATAGCTGACGGGGAACCAATTGGGACATTAGTAAGAGGATAACTATACCAACGTGTATGACCGACAGACTTGTTTTATCCGATAGGCCGGAAGCTCGCTGCTCGCATCTCGTTGCTCATTGCTGAAGATTTTATTTATTTTTACAGATCGAACTGTACCATTATGAACGACCTTATAAAAAAACAATTAGACGATGCCAGAACGCACATGGATAAAGCCATAGACTTCTGCGATAACGAGCTGGTTAAGATCCGTGCCGGAAAGGCCATGCCATCGATGCTTGATGGAATATTTGTAGATTACTATGGTACTCCAACTGCCCTTAATCAGATTGGTACCGTAAATACACCGGATGCCCGTACTCTGGTTGTGCAGCCTTGGGAAAAAACAATGCTTATCCCAATTGAGCGGGCTATTATGGAAGCGAATATTGGATTGAATCCTCAAAATGACGGGGTTGTGATACGCTTAAATGTTCCCCCGTTAACCGAAGAGCGCCGGCGCGAGCTTGTAAAAAAAGTGAAAGAGGAAGCCGAAAGGGGAAGAATAGCCGTCCGGAATATTCGTAAAGATGCTAACGAGAAGATAAAACGCACCAAATCTGAAGGTGTTTCAGACGACGAAATAAAAACTGGTGAGGGTGAAGTTCAAAAACTCACCGATGCGAACATCGTGAGGATTGATAAGCTGATGGAAGCAAAAGAAAAAGACATCATGACGGTTTAATATTAATCTGATTGTAAAAAAGAAAGGGAATGAGGGTAAAGCTTGTTCCCTTTTTTAATTTTGGGGAAACAAGCGCCAGGAACCAAGAATCAGTACTTCCACCTCACGTGATACTACCGAGACCGTGTCATTTCAGCGACAGAAATGTCTTAGTTCTTGACTCTTGGTTCTTGGTTCCTGATTTTGATTCTTGATACTTGATACTTTTTTCCCCACCTTTAACACCCTGAACTTTAACAACATATCCTCACGGATAAAAAATATATAAATGAAACTACTACGCGAGTACTTAAAAAACTATAAAGGGCTACTGGTTCTGGCGCTCCTTCTGGCTGCTATTAACCAAATATTTTCCCTCCTTGATCCATGGATCTTCCGTAAGATCATTGACACATATGTCACCCGGTACAAGGAATATACAACGCAGGAGTTCTTCCAGGGTGCAGGTTTATTAATTCTTGCGGCAATGGGCGTTGCTATGGTATCGCGGATAGCAAAGAATTTCCAGGATTACTATGTTAATGTGATCACACAACGCCTTGGGGCAAAAATTTACTCAGACGGGCTGGCACACTCTCTGGAGCTCCCTTACTCTGTATTCGAAGACCAGCGCAGTGGAGAAACCCTTGGGGTATTGCAAAAAGTACGTACCGATACCGAAAAGCTAATCACAGCATTTATAAACATTGTCTTCACCTCATTAGTGGGAGTGACATTCGTTTTTATCTATGCTATAAATATCCACTGGTCAATAGCTGTAGTTTACATGTCAGTGATCCCAATTCTAGGTTTTATAAGCTCCGTGTTAAGTAAGAAGATCAAGGTGGTACAAAAGCAGATTGTCAGTGAAACGACTGCGCTGGCAGGATCTACTACAGAATCTTTACGGAACATTGAACTCGTTAAAAGTTTAGGCTTGTCAAATCAGGAGATCAACCGGTTGAATGGTGTTACAGACAGGATCCTTAAACTGGAGCTTAGAAAAGTTAAATACGTACGAAGTTTGAGCTTTGTTCAGGGAACACTCGTTAACCTTTTGCGTAATGGAATTTTGCTGCTGATGCTTTACCTCATCTTTGCAGGTCGTATTACTGTAGGCGAGTTTTTCTCCTTGTTTATCTATTCATTTTTCATTTTCGGCCCTTTACAGGAGCTCGGAAACATTATCAATATTTATCGTGAGACAGAAGTCTCCCTGGATAATTTCCGGGCAATATTAAACACTCCGAAAGAAAAGAAGCCTACCAATCCGGCTAAGCTAGGACGGATTGAGAATCTCAGGTTTGACTCTGTAAGCTTTAAGCACCAATCTGCAAACCGGAATGCGCTGGAAGATATTTCTTTCGAAACAAACACAGGAGAAACTATTGCGTTCGTTGGTCCTTCTGGGTCAGGTAAAACTACCCTTGTCAAGCTTCTTGTAGGATTGTACCACCCAAGTACAGGTGAAGTGCGTTACAATAATATCTCCGGTACAAATATAAACCTGGATGAGCTGCGTGAAAAAATAGGATTCGTAACCCAGGATACTCAGCTATTCTCCGGAACTATTCGAGAGAATTTATTATTCGTAAGACCCGATGCTACTGATGAAGATTGTATGCGTGTGCTGCATAAAGCTGCCTGTCAGAACTTACTAGCCCGCGCTGATAAAGGATTGGACACGATTATTGGGGAAGGCGGTGTAAAAGTCTCAGGTGGTGAAAAGCAGAGGTTATCTATTGCCCGGGCATTGCTTCGACAGCCTAATATCCTGGTATTTGATGAAGCTACGTCGTCGCTGGATTCAATTACCGAGGAGGAAATAACGGAGACAATACGCGATGTGTCTGTCATCAGCGATCATATCACGATACTCATCGCCCACAGGCTATCTACCATCATGCATGCTGATAAGATTTTTGTGCTTGAAAAAGGGTACATCATTGAGTCCGGTAGACACGAAGAGCTCCTTGCTGAGAAGGGACTGTACTATGCAATGTGGCGCCAGCAGATTGGAGAAAAACATGAATTGGAATTATAAATTTTTTTATATTTATAATAACCTATGGAAAACTTGCTTTATTTAGGCCTTGGAGGCGCAGAGATCATCCTGATCCTTGTTGCAGGTGGAATACCCCTAATCCTTACACTTTATTGCCTGATCGATATCATGCGCTCAACTTTTAGTGATTCAGTCAATAAAATTCTCTGGGTCATTATTGTATTGCTGGCTCCTTTAATTGGATCAATACTCTATTTGGTTTGGGGACGCTCTCAAAAAGCGCGTCTCCAATCCTAAACTGAAACTTAACTACACATTCTTGGTTTAATTTAAAAAGAATGTATGCTCTGTCAAATAAACTTCGATTTCGGGACATCGGAAATAATCATGGTGATTATTGCCCTAATCCCTCTGCTCATTTTAGTCCCGTTTACAATTATTGATAGTCTACGATCTCCACACCTTTCTGTCACTCAAAAATTTGCCTGGATCGTTTTTATCATAATTGCTCCGTACCTTGGAGCTATAGTTTATCTTTTGTGGGGTAGACGACAAAAAATGGTATGATAACTTTAGCAACACTCCTTTTTATTGGCGGACTTATCCGCGTTATTTTCGGAATCATCTGGTTCATCCTACTGATAATAACATTGATGGACCTGTTCAAAAGCAGTGTTCCTTTAAATACAAAGCTCCTCTGGCTGATTGTGATTTTGTTGGCACCGGTTATTGGTTGTTTGGTATATCTCCTTTGGGGGAAATATCAAAAGCTGATTTAAGAAAGTACTTACTTAGCGAGCGTTTTTATGCTTTTCCCCTACTGCGTCGGGGAAGAGTTAATTTCCTTCAAACCCAATGGAACAAGTCGTTTCGTTTTTAACCAGGTAATAAATACGATGATAAGCGTCATTGATCCACCAAATAGAACGGAAGGAATGGTACCCATCAACTTAGCCGTCGCACCCGATTCAAAAGCACCAATTTCATTTGAAGAACCTATAAACATAGAATTAACAGCAGAAACACGTCCTCTCATTTCATCAGGTGTCAGTAATTGAAGTATTGTGGAACGGATGATCACACTGACACTATCGAATGCGCCTTCAAAAAACAAGATTAACAGTGAAAGGTAGAAATTCCGTGATAATCCGAAAGCGATAATACTTATTCCAAATCCGGCAACTGCAAACAACAAGTTTCTCCAGGGTTTATTCATTGGAGGGTACTTCGCCATGATAAACATTGTTACTACAGCACCGATTGCAGGGGCCGCACGCATCAAACCCAAGCCCTCAGATCCCACTTTCAGGATGTCATGAGCAAAGATTGGCATCAATGCTACAGCTCCTCCAAAGAATACCGAAAACATATCCAGGCTTAGGGCACCCAGTAGCATCCTGCTTTTAAAAACAAAGCGTATACCTTCTTCAAGACTTTTATAAATACTTTCTTTTGGGACAAACGTTGCTGGGTGGCTTTTGATAAAGAATATGATGCAACTCAAAGACATGCAAATGAACGATAAGATGACTACGAAACACGAGGTTATTCCACCGAAGCCATAAAGTAATCCGCCAGCTGCCGGTCCAACAATTGATCCCAGCTGGTATGCTCCACTATTCCAGGTTGAAGAATTTGGATAATGCTCCTTTGGTACTATCTGACCCATCGTCGAGAAGGCCGTGGGGGAATAGAAACCACGTGCGAGCCCAATACAAAATATCATGAGGTACATCGTTGCGATTATCATTCCCTGCGACAATAAATCAGCAGCAGTTTGGGACGTGACGAAAGCGAGCGCGGACGAGCATATCAACATCGTACCCATTATACGAATGAGCATATTTTTTTTGTTTGATTTGTCGGCAATATAACCTCCGTAAAGGGTCACCGTGATAGAGGGTATGGCTTCCGCCAATCCTATAAGTCCAAGCGAAAGCGGGTCTTTGGTAAGCTGATAAATATACCATCCTACAACAACTGCCTGTATCTGGTAAGCAAACGTGAAAAGAAACCGCATCGCGACAAACGAGCGAAATTCAGGAAATCGGAGGGCAGCATATGGGTCAGCCTTGGTGCTAACGGGAGGAATATCGCTCATCAAAATCTATTTTGTACCATATTTATCTATGAGATAAATCATGGAAGCGATTGACGCTGCACCTAATTCAAGTTCCCTTTTATTTACATTTTCAAACACATCACTACTGGCATGGTGTATATCGAAATAACGCTGTGAATCTGGCTTAAAGCCGATCAGAACAATTCCTGGAACCGCTGTTTTCAAAGGACCCAGATCAGAACCACTTCCGCCAGCTTCAATATCACTCACTTTGTAGGGTTCAAGCAAAGGTTTCCACTTTGAAAAATGCGCCAGTGCTGTCGGAGAGTCTTCGACGGTAAAGCCGCGGGGGGTAAATCCACCCTCATCCGACTCCAACGCAGCAATGTGTTTCTCATTATTTAGCTTAGCAAGTTCTGCATACTTCGCCCCGCCTCTCAAACCATTTTCCTCATTCATGAACATCACTGCACGGATCGTATTTTTTGGTTGGTAATTAAGCGATTTAAAGATTCTAAGAACTTCTATTGATTGAGTTATACCTGTTCCATCATCGTGAGCACCCTCAGCCAGGTCCCAGGAATCAAGATGCCCACCAACTGTGATAATATTTTCGGGTTTTTCAGATCCCCGGATCTCGCCGATAACATTATAAGAAAGGGCATCTGGCAAAGTCCTGCAATATTGCTTGAAATAAAATTTGACGGCTGTCCCTTTTTCCGATATTTTTTTGCTGAGTAGTTCAGCAGCTTTCGTACTTATTGCTGCAGCGGGTATTTTTGAGACCCCGTCCTGATATCGCATTCCACCGGTATGGGGATTATCATCAATAATATTCGTCATCGATCGTACAATCACCCCAAGGGCACCAAGTTTGGCAGCTTCGACAGCACCCTGTCCACGCTGATTCACTGCTCCGCTATATGCATCAAAAGTGTCGAACAGCCGGGGATCAAAAGGTCGGTTAAAAAACACGATCTTTCCCTTGACTGTCGCACCCAATGCTTTCAACTGTTCAAAATCCTTTACTTCGATAATCTGTGCAGTTACCCCTTCTGCCGATGTGGCAATTGATCCACCAAGCGCGGCAATTCGTACCGGAATTCTCGCCGTACCATCCACAATGAATGCAGTCTCTTTAGCACCTCTCTCCCAATGGGGCACCATTACTTCCTGAAGGTAGACTTTATCGAAGCCATAATCCTCCATAAGCCTTTTGCTCCAATCCACTGCTTTTTGTGCATTTTTCGATCCGCTTAGGCGGGGGCCAATCTGCTTGCATAGATGTTCGAGGTTCTTATACGTATGCCCTTCCATAAGTGCAACGTTATATATCTGTCTGATCACTCCCTCGTCTGAATTCTGGGCAAATAAACATGTCGAGAGAAATAAGGAGGCGATAAATGTGGTGATGAATTTCATATTACAAATTAAAGTATATTTTAATTAGGGCTTAGTTATTTAGGGAATTGTAATTCGTAATTCAAGATATCTTATCCCAGCTTATTCCGCCTGAACGTTTTTCGAAATACTTTCTGAGTATGGTGTTGTGTTCATCTTTCAGCTCAGGGTCGTCTTCCAAAATTTTTATAACTGCCTTTCTTGCTTCGATCAATATCTGCTGATCCTGTGCCAGGTCTGCCAGCTTAAGGTCAAGTACACCGCTTTGCTGCGTCCCTTCTATGTTTCCCGGACCACGAAGCTGCAGGTCAATCTCGGCGATCTCAAACCCATCGTTTGTCCTTACCATGGTGTCCAGGCGGATCTTAGCATCAGAGCTCAATTTATTGCCCGACATCAGGATGCAGAACGATTGCTCGGCTCCCCTTCCTACTCGGCCCCGCAGCTGGTGCAGTTGGGAAAGACCGAAACGTTCAGCATTTTCAATGATCATCACACTTGCATTAGGAACATTAACTCCGACCTCAATTACAGTAGTAGCCACCATGATCTGGGTCTGTTTCTTTACAAAACGTTCCATTTCGGAAGATTTCTCTTTTGCTGTTAGTTTACCATGAACGATACTAATATTAAACAATGGCGGAGGAAATTCATTCGAAATAGCTTCTATACCCGCCTCAAGATAAAGGAGATCAAGTTTCTCGCTTTCCTTGATCAACGGGTATACAATGTAGACCTGTCTGCCCTTCTCAATCTCTTCTTTCATAAAACCGAACATTCTCAGACGCTGGCTATGATACATATGAACTGTTTTAATCGGTTTTCTGCCTGCCGGCAACTCATCTATGACTGAGACATCTAAATCGCCGTAAACGGTCATTGCAAGCGTCCGGGGAATAGGTGTAGCTGTCATAACCAGAACATGGGGAGGTACGACATTTTTTCGCCAGAGTTTTGCACGTTGTTCCACACCGAATCGGTGTTGTTCATCAATAACCACTAAGCCCAAATTCTGAAACTTTACGGCATCTTCAATAAGTGCATGCGTTCCAACTAGAATCTTTAAATGGCCGTTTTCCAGGTTTTCATGAAGAGTTTTACGGGATTTTTTGGGGGTTGAGCCGGTAAGTATTTCAACGTGCACAAAGTCATCTCCCAAAAGGGATTTTATCGAAATGAAATGTTGCTGTGCGAGTATTTCCGTAGGTGCCATTATACAGGCCTGAAAACCGTTATCAATAGCGAGAAGCATCATCATCAGGGCCACGACCGTCTTACCGCTGCCCACGTCACCTTGCAGTAATCTGTTCATTTGAATTCCCTTTTGGGTATCCTGGCGAATCTCCTTAATAACTCTTTTCTGGGCGTTAGTTAAATCAAAAGGAAGTTTTCTTGTATAGAACGTGTTAAAGGAGGCCCCCACATTTGCAAACACCGAACCTTTGAATTTGTGGGTTCTAAGAAGTTTTGTCCGCAGCAGTTTAAGTTGTATAAAGAACAACTCATCGAATTTAAGACGTCTTTCTGCAGATCTGAGGAGTTCGGTATTGTCAGGAAAATGGATATTGAACAAAGCCTTCTGCCGGCTCATCAAGTGATGTTCTTTCAAGATATGGTCCGGCAATGTCTCTTCGATCTGACGAATGACCTGGTCGATAAGGTTCGCCTGAATACGCTGCAGACCACGACTGTCTAAACTAAATTGTTTAAGCTTTTCAGTAGAACTATAAACTGGCTGCAGGCTTAGATTTCCCCGGTTTTCAGCCTTGGGCTGGTAGAGCTCTATCTCAGGATGGGTAATTGAAATCCGGCCGTTAAATACCGAAGGTTTGCCAAAGATCATGTAAACGGATCCTGGCTGCACAACCTTATCCATCCACCTGATACTCTGGAACCAGACAAGTTCGATACTACCCGTTTCGTCTTTGAAGCTCGCTACGAGACGCTTTGCCTGCCTTTCACCTATTACGTCTTTTGTGACAATTCTCCCCAGAATCTGAACGGAAGGGAGCTCTGGATGTAATTCGTTGATTTTATAGAACCGCGTTCGGTCGATATAGCGAAAGGGATAATGCTGGAGAAGATCCTCGTATGTAAATATGCCGAGGTCTTTCTTTAAAATGTCCGCACGCTGAGTCCCGACACCCTTTAAATATTCAATCGGTGTTTTCAGAATCTGTTCTGCCAATGTACGGATGATTTCCCCTGTTGTTTATTCAGCAGGCCGTTTGATTAATTCCCTAATGGTACCCCAGTTGAATATTATTACAGCTGCCAAAAGCATAGAGTACGCATACAACTGGTGGGGGTCAATTCCTTCGTGAAAATAGAAAAATGCAACAGCAAAAGCAACGATCGGGTTTAGATAAATAATGATTCCCAGAGTCGAAGAAGGCATACCGATCAGCGCGTATAAACTAAGAAAAAGTGGTACCACAGTAAACATGACAGAAATGATTACGATGACGACCCAAAAATGTGGATCAAGCGGTATTGCAACAAAGTTTGCAAAGAATATGGGCAGAGTAATAATTGTTGCAATAAGTAAATGTATACCCAGCATATTAAGCTTGTCAACCTTTCCCATTACCCGCTGTATGATGAGATAAAACGCGTAAAGCGCTGCAACTATGACAGACCATAATACATCACGAAAGGAGCCCTGACCAAGTATTACTATACTTATGACCGCAATTGCTAATGCGATAATTTTTAGACGAGATAACGTTTCATTCAAAATGAGGAAGCCACCAATGGCAGTAATTAAAGGGCAAACCATATAAGCAAAGGCAGCGGACTTTAAGCTCACTTCGTTAACTGCATAGATGTATGTGAACCAATTTCCCGTGATTAGAAAACCGGCTAGAAGGGTAAGCCAAAATAGTCTCTTTCGTTCACCAGGAAGTTGTGATTTCAGATTAGTCAGTTCCTCGCTAAGTTTATTTCTCCTGAACAACAAGATCACTAGCCAGGTGATGATGAGAGAAGTGAAGATTCTGTAGTGGAGGATGTCTTGTGGAGGGTATCCCTTTATTACTCTCAAAGGAATCGAGAAAAATCCCCAAACAATTACCGATGATAAAGCGGCTAGAAAATACTTTGCTCTGCCCCCTTTCACTCAGGGCTTGTAAGCGGTAAGGGAAATTTCTACGTTAACATCTTTAGGCAAACCAAGTACTGCTACGGTCTCACGTGCTGGAAATTCAGACTGGAAATATGAACCATAAATACGATTAACATGGCTGAAGTGCTTCATATCACTAAGAAATATACTTGTTTTAACGACGTCTGCAAATGAAAAACCGGATGCTTTCAACAGAGCGGCAATATTCTGCATTACCTGTTTAGTCTCGTCTTCTATCCCTCCTTCGATCAATTGATTAGTGGCTGGATCAATCGCTATCTGGCCAGACACAAAAAGCATACATCCCGCTTTTACGGCCTGGCTGTAAGGACCGATTGGTAACGGTGCATTTTCAGTGTAGATGATTGATTTCATAATTACAGGTTTTCGTACTAAGGGACGATTCAATGATTACTTGGAAAGTACAAACCAATCAAGCAGTTTGTATAGAATACCACCAACAAACATAATAATGGCTAGTGCATTGATGTAATGCATGACCTTCAAATTAAAATTTGTGGGCCGATTTGGATCTGGCTTTCTAAAGAAGTACATCTTGAACAAATCTATAAAAAAAAATCCCGTTCCGAATAAACGGAACGGGACTCTTTACAATATGCTTTTTAACAATATTGATTATTGCATTTTCGCTTCAACACGACGGTTAGCGATACGACCTGACTCAGTAGCATTTGATGCAACTGGACGGCTTTCACCAAACGCGCTTGTAGAAATTCTGCTTGCAGCTACACCAGAGTTAACAAGGTAAGTTTTAACTGAATTTGCTCTATCTCTAGACAAAGTCATGTTGTACTCATTTGTACCTTCTGAAGACGCGTGGCCATCTAATTGAACACGAGCTGAAGAGTTTGATCTAAGATCTGAAGAGATTCTATCCAAGATTGGGAAAGCATCTGTTCTCAAAACTGAAGAGTCAAACTCGAATTGGATAACATTTCCAGTAGCAGTAGCTGTCATTGGAGCTGGACATCCATTGTATTCAGCTGTACCTTTAACAGTAGGACAAGCATCTTTTGAATCTGGAATACCGTCAGCGTCAACATCTAAAGGACAACCTGAACCGTCAACTTTTACACCAGCTTCAGTTCCAGGACATTTGTCTAATTTATCAGCAACACCGTCACCATCTGAATCTTTTAACAGATCCTGAGCTTCAAGAGCTGCAACACGACCTTTTAATGCTTCAACTTCTTGACGTAATGTTGGATCTTTCAATTCATCATACATCAAAGCAACTGGATTAACCCAATCCAAGTTTGGTTTAGCAGTAGAACCTAAAGAGAATTCTAAACCTGCATAACCGTAAGACCATTTATCTTGTGAACTTGGTCTTCCATAATATTGATCAATGTTATCACCATCAAGGAAGTTCTGAGTGTAGCCAAGATCAAAATTAACACGCTCAGAAACTTTAAATTTAGCGCCAACACCTACAGGGAAGAAAGATTCCTGTACATATTTTTCCGAAGAACCATCACCATATCTACCCTTAAGGTCTATAGGACTACGTAGCGCGTAACCAGCGATACCCCATCCACCTTTAGCGTAAAAATTCAGGTTATTTTCTCTTCTGAGGAAATCTACTGTAGCTACGTTAGCAACACCTGAAAGAGATACTGCATAAGCGATATCAGTTTCGAAACTAGTTGGAGCTCCAGCAGGAACGAATTTTGGAATGCCGGCTTTTTCAGTAACATTTTCACCTGAAAGCTCACCACGCATTGCGTCTAACTGAAGACCGAATGCGTGTCCAAGTTGTTTACGCAAAGATAATCCGTAACCTAGCTCAAGATTAGATTTGTTGAAGTCGTTAGTACCACCAGTAAAAACTTGTGGGGCTAAAACGCCTGCATTAATTCCTAAACTCCATGTTCTGTACTGTCCTCGTCCACCAAACACTTTGGCAGAAGAGCTCGCCGAGCTCGAAGTAGCGTCTTGTGCTTCAGCCACACCTGCGAGGCCTAACACTGCTACTACCGAAAACGCAACGGCTTTCTTAATTGTAGAATAATTCATACTTTGTTTTTTTAAAGGTTAACAATTGTTTATTAATGTAATTTACACAAAAATAGTCATAAGTTTGACATGTGCAAATTAACAAATACTGTTCCAATTATTTTTCAACAACAATTGTTTTCTTTATGGGTTGTATTTCAACCTAATAATTTGTTGAACTAATGAAATATTCTCCCGTACAAAACTCCCTGTTTAAGCTAAACCGGTTAAATTTCACTAAAAAATTAGCAAGTAATTCCATAGCGATATTCCAATCTCATGATGAGTTTCCTCGCAGCGGTGACCAAAATCATACATTTAAACAGAATCCAGACGTATTTTACCTTAGCGGCATAGACCAAGAGCAGTCTGTTTTGCTGCTTTTTCCTGAGTGTCCTAATCCACTATACAGAGAAGTACTATTTTTAAGACAGACCAATGAGCATATTGCCATTTGGGAGGGACATAAACTAACTATTAAGGAAGCTAAAAAAATATCGGGAATAGAAAATATATTTTGGCTGGAGGATTTATGGAAGATTTTGCCGTCAATAATAAACTACGCAGACAAAATATACCTTAATACTAATGAGAACGACCGATATGCCCACGAGGTTCCGTATCGCGACATCCGTTTCATAGAAGAAATCCGAAAACTTTATCCCCTGCACCAGTACGAACGCGCAGCTCCATTGCTCAGGGATCTCAGGCCCATTAAATCTGAAATAGAGATAGAACTCACAAAAAAAGCCTGCGCTATTACCCGCGATGCTTTCATAAGGATTCTGAAATTTATAAAACCTGGAGTAGGTGAATATGAGATTGAAGCTGAAATAATCCATGAATTTATCCGGCAGCGCGCAACCGGACACGCATATGCACCAATAATCGCTTCAGGTAAAAACGCAAATATCCTGCACTACACTGACAATAATCAGATCTGCCAGGAAGGTGATGTAATTTTATTTGATTTTGGAGCTGAATACGCAAATTACAATGCTGATCTCAGCAGGTCTGTACCGGTCAATGGCAAATTTACTAAACGGCAAAAAGATGTTTACAACGCCGTTTTAAGAATAATGCAGGAAGCGAAAAAAATGTTAGCCCCTGCAGTCATCTGGAACGAATACCACAATGAGGTTGGGAAATACGTGACTTCAGAATTGATTGGACTCGGACTTCTAGACAAGCATGATGTAGAAAAACAGGATCCGGCTATGCCCGCGTACAAGAAATATTTTATGCATGGCACATCTCATCATTTGGGGCTGGATGTACACGATTTTGCAAGCCGATACCGTCCATTTGAAGCTGGGAATATATTAACATGTGAGCCCGGAATCTATATACCTAAGGAAGGTCTTGGGATTCGTCTTGAAAATGATATTCTTCTTACGCTAAACGGCAATATTGATTTAATGGCGGATATTCCAATCGAGGCAGAAGAAATTGAGGATCTGATGAATTCTAAAAGCTAAACCATTGATTCAACAAAACTGTACAGATTAAAATCTGGATTTGTAGACAATGATATTATGTCTTCTTGCAATTTGCGTTTATCAATGTTTTTCATTTTAGCTTGCTGCAGGAGTTTCCATGCTTTTTCCGCAAGTAAGTAAGGTTTCCGGCTATTTACTAAAAAGGTATGAGCCTCAATACTGCTTATTAGTTCATCGACTCCTTCGGCACGGTTGGCCGAAGTTTGTACGACCGGTATCGCCACAGACTTTTGATGAACAAGATTTCTTAAATTGTTGGTAAAGGTATCTGCACCTTCCCTGTCCGATTTATTGACCACAAAAATATCTGCAATTTCCATTAAACCGGATTTAATATTCTGAATTTCATCTCCAGATTCCGGCACAAGTACCACTATACTCAAGTCAGCTAATCCAGCAATCTCAACCTCCGACTGCCCGACACCAACAGTTTCCACCAAAATGTAGTCAAATCCGCACGCTCGCAAAACATCCGTCATCTCGATTGTCTTTGCCGACAGTCCACCTAAAGAGCCTCTTGTTGCAATAGACCTTATATATATATTGTCTTTTGTAAACTGCTCCGACATTCTTATTCTATCACCCAATAATGAGCCGAGGTTAAATGGAGATGTGGGATCTATTGCTAGTACTGCTATTTTTTTGCCTTTTCCGGACCAGTTATTTATCAGCGCATTAACTAAAGTACTTTTTCCAGCACCTGGAGGCCCGGTTATTCCGATAACTGGAGTCGACGATAACTTCAAAGTCTTTAATAATTGCTCCGCGCCATCAAGCTCATTTTCAACTATTGTCAGAACCCGCGCCAATTCCCTGAAATTATTCGATTCTACCTGACTGACCAATTCCGGAACTGTTATCATTTTTAGATCTATATTTTATCTAAGTTTGCACAAATAAAAGAATTTTATTACACCTTCAGATTTGAAAGATTTGAACATTTCCGTAGTCATTCCAAACTATAATGGTGTGCATCTTTTTCCTTATACCCTTCCAGCCTTATTCGATGCACTAACTGAGTCAGGAAATCTGTTTGAGGTTATAATAGTAGATGACTGTTCGACGGATAATTCAGTTGAATTTCTTCAAGGCAATTTTCCGCAAGTCCGGCTCCTGATTAATTCAAGCAATTCTGGTTTTTCTAAAACTATCAATACCGGAATCTTCGCTGCAAAGAATGATCTTGTACTTCTCTTAAATAGTGATGTCAAACTCACATCAAATTATTTTGCTGATCAGCTCAAATACTTTCTTAGTGATGATACATTCGGAGTGATGGGGAAGATTATTGGATGGGATGACGAAATCGTTCAGGATGGTGCAAAATACCCAAGGTTTGAAGGCTTCAAGCTTAAGACATCGTTCAATTATTTGATCAAAGACGAACACAAGCCGCTTCAATATAGTATGTACCTCTCAGGTGCCAATGCACTTGTTGACCGGCAGAAACTTTTGCAATTAGCTGGATTCGACGAAATCTTTACTCCCTTCTACATGGAAGATGTCGACCTTTCAGTACGTGCCTGGAGGGTTGGGTGGAAGTGTTATTTTGAACCCCTGTCCATTTGCCGGCACCGAGTATCCACAAGTATAGCAACTAAAGAAAAAAAGCAATTCATTAAAACGGTCTACAATCGCAATAAGATGTATTTTCATGCGATTCATTTGGACGGTTTATCGCTCTTGGGATGGTACTTGCAGACTATCTTCGAGTTGGTATTCAGGACAATATTATGTCAATTTTACTTTTTAAAGGCATTTATAGTCTTTCTTAAAAATGGCAAGCGGGTCAAGGATTCAAAATCAAAACTTGGGAATTTGACTAAACAAATCGGTGGCGACATTAGTCTTCATGCCCTGTCCCGTGAGATACAAGGATCAGTTTTAAATCAGAATATTACCTTCTTTAAAAGATAGGCCACAGCCCGTCGGTATCCTGTAATCGTCAAAATGACTAACTTTGACTAATAATCTCATTTAATGAAGACGTTTCTAAGACTTTTTTCATTTGCTGCCCCCGTACGAAATTTTGCTATTCCGTTTTTTATCACTTCCATATTGGGAGTCATCTTTGGCCTATTAAACTTCACGCTGCTTAAACCTGTTTTTGATTTACTTTTTAATCAAACAGCCGAAGTCGCCTCGCAAGCCCCTGCCACTGCTCCTGTGTTCGACTTTAACTTGTCATACTTCACTGAAATGTTTTATTTTCATTTCCAGTCAATTATAGAACAATCTGGCAAGCTGGAAGCTTTAAAATGGGTATGCATAGCGATCGTCATTTCAGTTATTCTCAGCAATTTATTCAAATATCTGTCAGCCAGAATTATTGAAGATTTCCGCTTAAGAATAGTAACCAATATTAGAAGCGCTATTTTCAAAAAACTTACTGAAATTGACCTTCAATACTTTAACACTCAACGGAAGGGCGATCTTATCTCACGTTTCATGACCGACGTGGTTACAATTCAGGATTCCATTATCCGATCATTGCAGGTTATTCTTCGGGAACCGATTGATATCACTCTGAAATTTGCCGTGCTCTTCATCATATCATCTAAACTAACTGTCTTTGCGCTGATTTTAATACCTGTTTCGGGCTTGCTCATCACGACCATTGTTAAAAGGTTGAAAAAGCATGCGAAGGCCGCGCAGGAATCCCTGGGAATTTTGGTATCAACAATTGACGAGGGCATAGGTGGGGTGAAAGTCATAAAATCTTTCAATGCGGAAGGATATATGCAGGAGAAGTTTAATAATATTAATATGTGGACGAGTAAAATCCACAGAAGGCTCGCCCGACGTGTATTATTGGCATCGCCGGTTTCAGAAATGATGGGTGTAATAACAGTTGCCTGTCTCTTGTTTTACGGCGGCACTTTGATACTGGAAGAAGGAGCCGATCTGAGTGGGTCTGAATTTATCGTTTACATTATACTTTTTTCACAGATCATCCCTCCCGCAAAGGCCATATCAGAAGCCTTTGGAAACATTACGCAGGGTGTATCAGCAGGGGAACGTATTTATCAATTACTGGATGCTCCTGAAAATATTACTGACAAGCCAGATACGCTTTCCAAAAGCTCTTTTGAGGATGAAATAGATGTGAAGAACGTTTCATTTTATTACGACAAAAAAGCTATCCTAAAGAATATCAATGTCACTATCAAAAAAGGTGAGACCCTGGCACTTGTTGGACCTTCTGGGGGAGGAAAATCAACTCTGTTGGATCTTTTTCCACGGTTTATGGACCCTAAATCAGGAAAGATAACTATAGATGGTACTGATATTAAGAATATCAGGATGAGCGACGTGAGGGCATTGATGGGAATTGTAAACCAGGAGGCACTGTTGTTTAACGACACTATTTTTAATAATATAGCCTTTGGAAGGGCCGTTACTGAAGAGGAAGTGATAGCAGCTGCGAAAATCGCCAATGCTCACGAATTCATTATAAACACCGAAGAGGCTTACCAAACAAATATTGGCGACAGGGGAATGAAACTTTCTGGCGGACAAAAACAACGTATATGCATCGCGAGGGCAGTTATTGCCAATCCTTCTATTCTTCTTCTTGATGAAGCCACTTCAGCATTGGATACTAAATCTGAGAAGTTAGTTCAGGAGGCGCTAAGTAAATTGATGAAAAACAGAACAACGATCGTTATTGCTCATCGCCTTAGTACGATTAAGAATGCGGATAAAATACTCGTCTTGGATCAGGGAGAGATAGCCGAATCTGGTTCACATAAAGATTTGGTTAAGCTTGATGGTTTATATAGTAAACTTATCGCAATGCAAGGCATAATAAAATCTGATGACGAATAGCATGAAAGTGAATATTATCCTACCCTTTGTAGCTACCAAGCCTATTGGAGGAATAAAGATAATGTACCAATATGCTAATGAACTTGCTAAGCGCAATCATTTGGTTACTATCTACCACTCTGCGACCAGGTATGAAAGACCCAATTTTTTACCCGTCGCTTTGAGAGTACTTCTTTTTAAACTAAAAAATCAGGAAAAGCCATCCTGGTTTCAGTTTCATGAATCTGTTGAAAGCAGGATTGTTGCGGATGTGACTAACAGTACTATTAAAGATGGAGATGTAGTATTTTCTACATGGTGGGGACTTGCTTTTATGGTTGACAAGCTATCGCCTTCCAAGGGTAATAAATTTAATCTCATACAGGATTACGAAATCTGGAAAGGAAATACTGAATTAGTACATCAGTCATACCATCTACCTTCGGTGCACCTGGTGATAGCCAGGTATCTTTCAAAATTATTAGAAGATGTTTCGGGTAAGAGGCCTCTTTATTTGCCGAACGCTATCGATCTTGACAAATTTAAAATTGAAATTGATCCTGAAAAGAGGAGTGATGCGACGATCTGTATGCTTTACTCTGAGGAACCGCGTAAAGGAACTTCATTTGGTATGGATGCTTTATATAAGTTGAAGAAGCTAAGATCAGATCTTAAAATCGAATTATTCAGCATTTTTAAAAATCCGGGAAACCTGCCGGAATGGATTACTTTTAACTATAAGCCAACAGATCTTAGAGCTTTGTATAATCGGAATGCAATATTTTTTTCCCCCAGCCTTGGCGAAGGCTGGGCTCTTCCGCCCGCGGAGGCTATGGCCTGTGGATGTGCGGTGGTCTGTACTGATATTGGGGGACACCATGATTACTCAATTGATGGTGAGACTGTACTTTTGGTGCAAGTGAAAAATCCGGAAGACATGACAGAGAAGCTTTTGAAGCTGATTGAAGACCGTGAGAGAAGATTAAGTATTTCACGGAATGGGACAAACTTCCTGTTAGATAATTTTAACTGGCAACTATCTGTTAATTTACTCGAGGAATATTTTGAAAAGTATTCATAAAAGTCAACCCCTCGTCTCAATAGCGATGTGCACCTATAATGGTGAAAGATTTCTCACTGAACAATTGCGTTCGATATTAGAACAAACCTATCCAAATTTGGAATTAGTAATCGTGGATGATAACTCCACAGACAATACAATCCAAATAATCAACTCTTTCTTACCCAATCCGATAATACGTTTTCATCGCAACGAAAAAAATTTAGGTTATGCCGCTAACTTCGGAAATGCAATTGCTCTATGTAAAGGCGAATACATTTCATTGGCAGATCAGGACGATATTTGGTTACCCGAGAAAATAGAAATCCTGGTCGCTGGGATAAGGGGCTTATCGGGGATTTATCACAATTCCGCTTTTATGAATGATGACGGTATACTTACCGGCATTAAATTGTCGGATAAAGTTCATTTCGTTTCCGGAAAAATTCCCGAAAGCCTAATACTATACAATTATCTTGCTGGTCATACCCTTATGATCAACCGTGAAGTTTTAACACAGGCCTTACCCATCCCCAAAGGCATTTACCATGACTGGTGGCTTGCATTTGTGTGTATGAATCTGAAGGGACTAAATTATATTGAACAGCCTTTGGTTTACTATCGGATTCATGAATCAAACCAAACAGTACTCGAAGAGCAAAATCGCAAGTTTAACAAGACCGACACCAAATCGGTCAGGCGTTATAAAAAATTAAGGAAACTGGCCGGCTCTATCCAGGTGTTGAAGATTTTTGGTAGTGCACCTTTCATCTCCCCAAAGCTTGGGAAACTAATTGAGCAATTAATCATTTTAGAAAGAGGCCGGGTTGGACAATTCTTTTCCTTTGAATTGCTCACTTTCCTGATAAGGAATATTTCAATCTATAAAAGTGGTCACAGAGGTTATCTGGGTAAGTTGAATGCCATGAGGAAAGATAGTTTTGGGATTTATAAATGCCGGCAGCTATCTTGATAAACATTTAAGATATAACCTCGCGTAGATACCCCAACCGAATTTTCGCCTAACACCACTCCGATTCAAAACCTGAATACAACCTAACGAGCTGATTCCCGATTTACGCATAGTCGTAATGAATGACTTGAATGCTTGTTGCTCACATTTTATGATTTCAGAACGCTCTAGCGCGGCTACATTCACAGGGAGTTGAGGTTTCCATTTCTCATGCAGCAGGAGCATTTCCTCTATCCATTCTTTGTTGAAGTTTCCTTCTGAGTAATGAGTCAATAAAACATCGGAGGTTACTGCAACGTCAAACCTTTGTCCGATTGCTAAGGAAATATCAATGTCATAACCATGGAACTTCCGGAGAAGTTGCTGGTCAAATTTAATTTCCAAAAGTATGTCCTTCCTGCTGCAGAACCAAACCCCATCAACTACAGCTACCAAAGTTGTGCTCTTGGCTGACTTATTTATTAGGGCATCATCTTTTCTTGACGCGGAATATTTATACTTCTGGAGGAGATTTGAAAAGTTAATCCTCTCTCTCATACAAGTGCTATCCCAGCCCGACGGAGAATAAGATTTAAAACTGCTTCCTGCTATGCCTAAAAGTCCTAACCGCTCATTCTCGCCGAACGCTTCCAGGACCCGGGCGCCCCATTCTGGCGTGTTCAGTTCAACATCTTCATGCATGAAGCAAAGTATACTATATTTTGCGTCACGTGCTCCTTCATTATAGACTTCGCTTATACCTCGCTGAGCATCTGAATTATCATAAGCAATAATCTCATGCTCTACACCAATAGTCTTTTCTATATTGCTTTTTAGAGTCTTTAAGAGTTCAGAATTTGCAGAGCAGATTATTATAGAAATCATGATAGGTACCTACCGGACATTTTTATAACAGAAGACATTAATGGCCATGTCAAACACTTCACAAATAAGCTCCGTGTCTATAAACGGCCGCTTCCTTGTATAAGAATCCTTAATGTAGTAATGAAAGCCTTGTTCTTTAACGATGTCAAGCAATTGATGTAAGGTTTGTTCCTTATTGAGATCATTGTGATATTCGAAGAATATGTTATTTACAGTCGCAAGCTTTTCCGCACAATCCCGTATTACAGTATCCTCAGCTCCTTCTATGTCAATTTTTAAAAGATCTACATCAGTGCTAAGTATGTCTTTCAACCGAATAGTTTCTACCATCATTGGCTTCTGATCGGGATAAGGGTTCTCCACCCGGCCTCCCATTCCATTGTCAGTAAAGAACGTTAGAGTCTCTTCTTTATCCCAAACAGCTTTGTTATGAATGACGACATTAGTAAGCTGAAATGTTTTTACATTCTCCTCAAGGATCTGGAAAATTGACGGATCCGGTTCAAATGCAATAATCTTATGCTTTGGGTAGTTTAAAGCGAAATACAATACACTCAAGCCCATATTGGCCCCGCAGTCTATGATCACATTACAGTCCGGATTTGGAATAAACTGATATATATTGTTCTGAAAAATCTCCTGGTATGTAGCGTGAAACCCTTTTCCGTCATTGTATAGGAATGGCTTATGAAAAACACGAGCATATCCTTGCTTGAATCTCGGCTGATTGTTTACGCGGCTGAGCTCCCTTTGGATACTGGATAAGCTCAGATTACCGAAATATCTTTTAAATTTTCTTCCTATGCCGTACATAATCTATGTCCTTAAGGCGAATTGATAGATAGGCCTTTATTAAAACAAAAAAAGCGATCAAAAGATCGCTTTTCTAATATATAGAAACAATACTATAATTTTCTCTTCACTTCAACCTGCTCATACGACTCAACGATATCTCCAACCTCAATATTGTTGAAATTATAGATGTTCAAACCGCATTCGTATCCTGTAGCAACTTCTTTAACATCGTCTTTGAAACGCTTAAGCGATGCCAGTTCACCTGTATGGATCACTACACCATCGCGGATGATCCGGATCTTGCTGTTACGGGTAATCTTACCATCAAGGACCATACAACCGGCGATTGTACCAACTTTAGTAATCTTGAACACTTCGCGAATCTCTACGTTTGAAGTGATTTTCTCTTCAAATTCAGGATCAAGCATACCTTCCATCGCAGCTTTAACTTCATTGATTGCATCGTAGATAATGGAGTATAAACGGATATCGATCTGCTCAGCTTCAGCAAGCTTACGCGCACTTTGCGAAGGACGAACCTGGAAACCAATGATAATTGCATCAGAAGCTGAAGCCAGCAATACATCCGACTCCGATATCTGTCCAACTGATTTATGAATAATATTAACCTGGATCTGCTCAGTAGAAAGCTTCAGCAATGAATCGGACAATGCTTCAATCGATCCATCCACGTCACCTTTTACAATCACGTTAAGTTCCTTGAAGTTACCGATCGCTAAACGACGGCCGATTTCATCAAGTGTAATGTGTTTCTGAGTACGTAATCCCTGTTCGCGTTGTAATTGTAGTCTCTTGTTTGCAACCTGACGAGCCTCAACTTCACTTTCCATCACGTTAAACTTATCACCTGATGTTGGTGCTCCCTGCATACCCAAAACCTGTACAGGTGTTGACGGTCCGGCATGGTCTACCTTAACTCCACGCTCATTGTGCAAAGCTTTTACTCTTCCTGAATAACCTCCGGCAAGAATCGGATCTCCGACCCTTAGCGTGCCTGCCTGAATTAGAACTGTTGTAACTATACCGCGACCTTTGTCAAGTGCTGCTTCGATCACAGTACCGACTGCACGTTTATCAGGGTTTGCAGTAAGCTCAAGAAGATCAGCTTCAAGCAATACTTTCTCTAAAAGAAGGTCGATACCCGCTCCGGTTTTACCAGAGATTTCCTGACTTTGATATTTACCGCCCCAGTCTTCAACCAGAATGTTCATAGCTGAAAGCTGTTCGCGGATCTTATCAGAATTGGCACCGGGTTTATCCACCTTACTAAATGCAAATACGATTGGAACGTTTGCTGCCTGAGCGTGATTAATAGCTTCCCGTGTTTGTGGCATCACACTATCATCCGCCGCAATTACGATAATTGCAATATCGGTTACCTTAGCACCACGCGCCCGCATCGCCGTAAAGGCTTCGTGACCCGGTGTATCTAAGAATGTAATTTTGCGTTCGTTTTCGAGGGTTACTTCGTAAGCACCAATGTGCTGGGTAATTCCCCCCGCCTCTCCGGCAATAACGTTTGTCTTACGTACAAAATCCAGGAGTGAAGTTTTACCATGATCGACGTGTCCCATTACAGTAACAATCGGCGCTCTTGGAATTAATGAGCCTTCCTCGTCAGCTTCTTCAAGCAGACCAATTTCTTCATCTTCTGGTTTAACAAACTCTACTTCATAGCCAAACTCATCGGCAACGATAGTAAGAGTTTCTGCATCTAATCTTTGATTGATAGAAACGAACATTCCAAGACTCATACAGGTCGAGATGATCTGTGTAACAGGAACGTCAAGCATTAATGCTAACTCATTTGCCGTAACAAACTCCGTAACCTTAATGGTCTTGGATTGCATTTCCAGCTCCATCGCTGCTTCTTCCGCAGTTTGGGCTACATCATCACGCTTCTGGCGACGAAGTTTAGCACGCTGTGCAAATTTCCCCGATTTACCCGCACCGCTCAAACGAGCAAGTGTAGCTTTAATCTGGTCTTGTATTTCTTTATCGGTTGGTTCAGCTTTAGGGCCGCTGTCAGTACGTGGCTTGTTCCTGAAATCGGGACGTACGCCACCTCCGGCTGTGCCCTGCCCGGGACGTGTATTTCTGAAATCCGGGCGGTTACCCTGATAGCCACCACCTGCTCCGGGAGCTGAGGCTGGACGAGCACCAGGCTGTTGACCTGGCTGAGTAGCCTGACCTGGCTGACCAGGAGCATTATCTTTACGTTTGCGTTTGCGTTTATGATCGGCACCTGCTGCACTGGATGAAGAAGCTACCGGTTGGCCACGACGTGCAGGACTAACTGGCAACTCAATCCTTCCAATAACATTCGGACCGGTTAATCGCTCAGCCTTTGCACGTATTACCGTTGCATCGGGGTTTCCCTCCTGAGTATTGGGTCTGTTTTCTTGTTTGTCTTCTGCTGGTGCTGTTACTGATTCCGCAGCTGGCTGAGCTTTTTCAACTTCTGCAGCAGGCTGTACAGCTTCTGCAGGTTTCTCAACTTCTTTAACTGGCTCAGCAGCGGGCTGCGCTTTAGGTTCTTCAGACTTTACCGGCTCGGCAGCTTTTGGGGCTGCAGGAACTTCAGGCTTAATTTCCGCAGCTGGTTTGTCTGCCTCTGAAGGTTTTTTATCAGGGCGTGTCTTTGAATTCAGATCATCTAAATTGATCTTTCCAACAATCTTGACCCCTGGCAATGCACCATCATCCGCCTTTGGTTTCTCAGCCGCCGCTTCTGCCGGAGCAGGCTTTGGCTTTTCAACTATCGGCGGAGTATAAGAACTTACATTTTTGATCAGGATCTCCTCTTGTTCAAAATCCTTTGAACGTGTCGGTTGCTCAACTCTTTCGGGTGTAACAGGCAGATCATCGCGACGGATCTTACCAATCACAATTTGTTTGGCCTCTTCCTTTACGATCTTATCACCCTGATACTCCTTTAAAAGAACTTCATACATCTCATCGGTGAGCTTAGTATTCGGACGGGCTTCGACTTTGAAGCCCTTTTTCCCTAAAAACTCAACCGCTGTAGATAAACCGATATTCAGCTCCTTCGCAGTTTTAAGTAAATTTGTGCTTTTACCTTCTGACATTTATTATTTAACCTCGCTTATTTTAGTACAAAAGTACGGTTTTTTCTTTGTTTCAGTATCAAGAATCAAGTATCATGTATCAAGATTCGTTCCTACGTACTCTCGACATCTTATTATACTAAGTTAACGTATTACGTATAACGCAATACGTAAAACTTTTTACTCAAATTCAGATCTTAGGATTTCCATTACATCCTTCACTGTGTTATCTTCCAGATCAGTACGTTTTACCAGCTCATCAACTGTTAATGCTAAAACTGACTTCGCTGTATCCAGCCCAACACGCTTGAACTCGTCGATGATCCAACCTTCGATTTCGTCTGAGAATTCTTCGATATCCACATCTTCATCGTCTTCATGTGCTTCACGGTATACATCAATCTCGTATCCTGTTAATTTACCAGCTAGCTTGATGTTGTGTCCACCACGGCCGATAGCCAGGGAAACCTGATCTGGTTTTAAGTAAACAGCTGCCCGCTTTTCCTCATCATCAAGCTTGATACTTGTGATCTTCGCAGGACTTAAAGCACGCTGGATATACAAGGAAATATTATTAGTGTAGTTTATAACGTCAATATTTTCATTCTTCAATTCACGCACAATTCCATGGATCCTTGAACCCTTCATACCCACACACGCGCCAACCGGATCGATCCTGTCATCATATGATTCAACTGCAACTTTAGCGCGCTCTCCTGGCTCGCGGACAATCTTCTTGATGGTTATTAATCCGTCAAAGATCTCAGGAACTTCCATCTCGAACAGGCGTTGCAAGAACTCTGGTGCAGTACGTGAAATAATGATCTTAGGGTTGCCGTTCAACATCTCAACTTTGTCGATTATCGCGCGTACAGAATCTCCTTTTTTGAAGTAATCGGCAGGAATCTGTTCGGTTTTAGGGAGTAAAAGCTCATTGCCTTCATCATCCAAAACAAGAGTTTCTTTCTTCCAAACCTGGTAAACCTCTCCGGTAACAATCTCGCCTACGCGATCCTTGTACTTCTTAAAAATCTCATCCTTTTCAAGCTCAAGAATTTTTGAAACAAGAGTCTGGCGTGCAGCAAGTATCGCCCTGCGGCCAAAGCTCTCCAGCGTAATCTGCTCAATATAATCATCGCCTACTTCCAGGTCAGGATCAATTGCCTGTGCTTCTGCCAATTCAATCTCCAGATCATCGTCTTCAGAAAATCCATCTTCCATTACAGTACGCGTACGCCAGATTTCCAAATCCCCGTTATCCGGATTAACGATTATGTCACAATTCTCATCGTTGCCGTATCGCTTACGCAACATGCTGCGGAATACTTCTTCCAACACACTAATAACCGTAGGACGGTCAATATTCTTGAAGTCCTTGAACTCCTGGAATGAATCGATTAAATTAATATTGCTCATTTTTATTGAATTGGTCAGTCCGAGACTGACATTATTTAAAACTCACTAAAACTTTTGTTTCTGTTATATCATTAAAAGGAATTGCATTCTGAACCAAAACTGCTTTCTTCCCTTTTTCTTTAATGTTTTCTTCTATCGTAATGCCTGAATCGTCGGCTGAGATCAGCTTACCCTCACGCTTTGTTCCGTCAGAGAGCTTCACACTCAACGAACGGTTTATATTTTTCTGATACTGCCTTAAAGATTTTAAAGGTGTGTCCAGACCCGGAGAAGAAACTTCCAAATTGTAGGCTTGCTCAATGGTATTCTCTTCTTCCAGATGAAAACCAACATGGCGGCTTATTGCCACGCAATCTGTAATCGCTACCCCCTTATCACCATCTACCAGTATAGAAAGAACTCCCCCGCCGCTCATCTGAACGTCGACCAGGAACAGATCCGGACGATCCGCAATCTTTTCTTCTACCAGTTCAATAACCCTCTTCTCTATGTTCATAACCCCTTTTTTGTCGCCGCCCGAAAACGGTAAGGTAAAAAAAGAGCCCCGATAATGTCGGGGCTCTTCTCAGATCGGATGCAAATATAATAAAACAATTTGTGTTTACAAATTGATGTTTTGCTTATCGCGATAGTAACATCCTTATTTACACCTGTTAGAGAATGCCAAAGGTATTTCATTTGCCGTTCATTAACCGTTCATTTGCCGTTCATTTGCCGTTGAAATTACCTTAATAAAAATACAATATTTAACTGCTCCTTTGTTTATGGGACAGGTTCGGAAACAGGAATCATTTAATCTCCGGTTAACCGAATTTTACCGGACACAAAATACTGGCGTTTTACAAATAGATTAAACAGCTCTTCGCGATATTATCTGCCTAGAACGTGAGCATCGGTGATAATTACAGACAAAATGAAGTACGTTGGAGTTAGCTGATGGTAAGGATCACTTAATTTTGAATGTGAACTCGAGAAAACCGCCTGTGGGAGAAAGGTCTCGCTTTGAAATTATATCTTCAGGCTCTTCCAGCAGGTCTTTGGTATAACAGCGCGAAAAGTACGCCTTGCCTTTTGTGAAGCCGCCCGCAGGAATAAATTCCACCAGGCTATCGGTTACGTTATATGATCCGTCTATTGCGGGTTGAAAATCCCTCATTTCCTTGTCCGCGATTTCTTCATAAACTGCAAAGAAGTCTTTCCACTGCTCAGATCCCAGGGAATCTGCACGCAATTCCTCGGTAATATTTAAGGGAATGTTAAAAAGTTCAACTGCTGAACTGTCCGCTGATAGCCTCAGCTTTATCCCAGAATTAGCTGTTTTGGGTGTTTCGGTCCCGCCGCAACCGATTAGTGTTAGAAAAATAATTGCCTTAATGTAAAACAGATGTTTCAACTTCATGGTTACATGATTTTAAACCTAAGCTAATAATTATGAGACTTATCATTGAAATTTTATTAATGGGCTTGGCAGTTGCCCTTGCCGCTTATTTGCTCCCTGGAGTAAATGTAGATGGCTTTTGGAGTGCCATTATCGCTGGAGTTCTTATCGCTTTGGCAAATGCGACTATCGGAACCATTCTTCGTATTCTAACATTTCCTATCAATTTTCTGACACTGGGACTAATGTCTTTCATCATTACAGTACTGATGGTCCTATTGGTGGATAACCTGATGGATAGCTTTAATACTACCGGGTTTTTCTCAGCACTGCTTTTTGCGATCCTCTTATCATTGCTGAATATGGTATTCTCAGCGGTAGGTTCGGATAGAAACTAAAGAAGAGTAATCGGTAATCAGTAATCAGTGCTGACTGATTATTGATTACCTCACTAATAGATTACCTCTTAAACATTACTGCTTTCCAATAATATCCTCAGTAGCCTTAACTACGCTTGGAGCTTTGTCCTTTTTCGTGATATCATAAATATCACGGTTGTTTTGTGAACTGTAAAACTTGCCTAAAATATTAACGGCGGCTGCCCGTACAAGCGATACCTCATCTTTCAATGCAATCCCTCTAATCTGTTCATAAACAGACTTCTGTTCGTCGGTGGTCAGTTTATCAAAAACAGACAATGCAGCAGTTCTTATAAACCAGTTTTTATCCTTAAAAGCTTCAATGAGGGTTGCTCGTGCTGGTGCTTCGTTTTTCATTTGAAGCATATTCCGTACTGCTTCAAAACGATCCATAAATAATGGTGCATTGCGATACTGGAAGATATTCTGATTTAATGTTTTATTGTCCACCTTCTCCCCAAGAATATATTTCTCTGCATCGGTATTAATAAGATCGGGCATTATAGCCGAAGGAAATATAAAGGTCTGATCCTTTTTGTCTAAGACAATCTCCTTGCGTTCTACCTTACCTCCCGAGTAAACATCAACGGCTATCGGGATGCGGTAGAGAGGGAATTTAGAAAGATCCTGCTTTTGGTTGATTGTGACTGACACTTCCTTTTTTTCAGGGTTGTAATTACTTTGAATATTGAGTGATGGATGGCCCGATGCCAGGAACCATTGATTGAAGAACCAATTTAAATCCATTCCGCTGACTTCCTCAAAAGCCAGGCGTAGGTCATGAATCTCTACACTTTTATAGGCGTGTCTCGTTAAATATAGATTAAGGGCTTTAAAAAACACGTCGTCACCAACTGTCTTTCGCAACATATGGATAATTCGCCCACCCTTTTGGTAGCTTATCTCATCGAACATCTGCTCACGGTCGGCATAGTCAAAGCGGATAACATCTGGGTTAACTTTCCGGTCGCCGCCCAGATATGCCGAAAGATCTTCCAGTCCTTTTAGGTCCGCTGTCTCTCTTCCATACTTGTGTTCATCCCACAAATACTCGCCGTAAGTCGCAAACGACTCGTTCAATGGAAGATTCGACCATGATTCAGCTGTAACCAGGTCGCCAAACCAATGATGAAATAGTTCGTGAGAAATAATGTCTTCGTGATTTTCGTCAAGGTATTCGCCAGGCGACATATTCATCCTGTCAAAGAATACAGTGGCGGTGGTATTTTCCATTGCCCCGCTGACAAAATCCCGGACAACGATCTGTGAGTATTTATCCCATGGATAATCCACACCAAGCTTTTTCGAGAAGAATTCGATCATCTCGGGTGTCTTACCGAAAACAAGTCTTGCAGTTGATGCGAAGGCGGGCTCTGTATAATAGCTAACTTCCTTATCCCGCCATTTATCTTTCGTTATCACAAAGTTTCCGACGGCAATCATGGTCAGGTAAGTGGCGTGCGGCTGCTCTTGTCTCCAGCTGTCAGTGCGAGTTCCATTTCCATTGAGCGTACTATATTCAAGAGAGCCATTCGATAGGCTGACATATTCATTTGGAACAGTGATGTTGATCTCCTGGGTCATCTTTTCCTGCGGACCATTTATCGTAGGGAACCAATTAGAATTACATTCGGTTTCTCCCTGAGTCCAAATTTGTCTGGGCTTATCCTTGTCTTTACCGTCTTTGTTAATGAAGTAAAAGCCGCGATCTCCGGCTGATGCAATATCTTCACCAATCTTTAACTTGTTGGGCATGGCAACATAATCTATAAAGATTGTGTAGTCCTGGTCCCTTGTATAACTTTTATCCAGCTTAATGCTGAGTTTCTTGCCATTATAGGTGTAACGTAAGGGCTGGCGATCATCCTTTTTAACCAAGGCAATGGAATTGATACGAAATCCGTTGGCATCCAGTATGATCTCATCGGACGGGTAGAAATACGGCTTAGCATGTATTGTAGCTTTACCATAAACGTAGGCACTGTCCCAGCTAAAGCTCAAATCAAGCTTTGTATTAATAATGTCAGTGAGCTTAGTATAGCTGCCGCGATAGATATTAACACCCGCAGCGTTCTCACTAACTGTTATGGGATCTAGATTTACCAACTTGGGTGTTGAACATCCCATTAGAAAAAATGCCGCCACGAGGTGGCAGCATATCATATATTTTGTTCTCATAACTTACTTTTCGGCAAGCAGGTCATCTATAGTCTGCTCAAACTCCTGCACAAATTTTGTGTAATATTCACCTGTTCCCGGACCGCTAAAGCCAGTATGAATCTTTCTAACCACCCCTTTTTTGTCGATGATCATGAGAGTGGGAAAAGCTTCAAAGTTATTCAGCATCGGTATGCTTGTCGCCACTTCGGCTTTGTCATTTGTATAACCGGTTATGAGCATCTCATAGGGTACATTAAACCTGTCACGTAAACGACTTACGTTCTTCCTTGAACGTTCAAAGTCTTTAGTTCGCTCATAAGCAAGCCCAATGATTTCCACCCCTTTATCCTTGTACTTATTATAAAAGGGGACGAGGTAAGCTGTTTCATCCATACAATTCGGGCACCAGGATCCGAGGAACTGAACAAGCACTATTTTGTTTTTATACTTCTCGTCTAGAATTGAAACCTTGCGGCCGTCTAAGGCGGGAAAGGTGAAGTCAATCTTGTTATATCCCTTCTTCAATGCGGTTAGCGAGTACGCATCAGGAAGTATGGCATTCTCGTCTTTCCTGGCATTCCAGTTCTCTACACCGGCATATCCGGAGTAGAATTTACCATCAGTAATGGTACTATCATTCAATACATTAGCAGTAAATAGATATGCATGTCCCCCGTCAAAGCAGGATAGATACAGTTTATTGTCAGACACGGTTCCTTCAAGGAAACGGTAATCGCCGGTACTGGTTAAAAAAGTCCCTAACAAACGTCCGTTATCGTTTCTGAATTCTCCTACCGCAATAGTTGTATCAGCTGAATCGAGACTTGTAAATGTAGTTGACCAGCGGCCACTAATATTTGCTTCCTGACTTTTACTCGCCTTGAAGAAACGCCAGTCATCGCCAGCTCTGGCATCAAAGGCCATAACCGCATCACTGTCTGCCAGATGTTTGATCCACTGGCCAGATAATACGCTGCCTTTGTTTTTAGCTTTGATCTCAGAATCGAAAAGGGGCATTTTAATGAAGACTGAGTCAGATGTGAATGAAATCTCATCCACACGGAATCTTTCTTCTCCATTAATTATATTGATGTACTTGGCGCCTGCAGAATCGATTACTTCGAAATTAAAAGGGATCTCTGCTGCCGAATTCGTTTTGAGTACCGCCCGCCAAATCCCGCTTTTCATTTCCTGATCAGATGATTTACAAGATGCAAATGCAATAAGTACAAGGAATACTGAGCTTATGTTCAGGGTAAACTTCATCTTACAATTTTTACTATTTCAATATTTCACGGGCAATAATGATACGCTGGATCTCCGATGTTCCTTCATAGATCTGAGTGATCTTTGCGTCGCGCATTAAACGTTCAACGTGATATTCTTTCACAAAACCATAACCGCCGTGTATCTGTACAGCTTCAACCGTGACTTTCATTGCAACCTGCGATGCATAGAGCTTAGCCATCGAGCTTGCCTGTGCATAGGGCAATCCCTGGTCTTTTAACCATGCAGCTTTAAGACAAAGCATGCGGGCAGCTTCAATTTCTGTTGCCATATCGGCAAGTTTAAACTGGATAGCCTGATGACCAGAAATAGGTTTACCAAATGCCTTACGTTCCTGGGAATACCCGAGGGCAAGTTCATAAGCACCAGAAGCAATTCCCAAAGCCTGCGAGGCGATTCCAATACGCCCGCCTTCAAGAGTCTTCATAGCAAATTTAAATCCAAATCCTTCTTCGCCTATCCGGTTTTCTTTAGGCACTTTGACGTCCGAGAACATCAGTGAATGAGTGTCTGAACCACGTATCCCAAGTTTATTTTCCTTCGGCCCAATGGTGAATCCTTCCATTCCCCTTTCAACTATAAGTGCATTAATGCCCTGATGTCTTTTTGCCGGATTTGTTTGTGCTATTACAAGATAGGTGGATGCCGAGCTTCCATTTGTTATCCAATTCTTTGTTCCGTTTAATAGATAATGGTCGCCCATATCTATTGCACTTGTCTGTTGAGAGGTTGCGTCAGAACCGGCTTCAGGCTCCGACAAACAAAACGCCCCAATCTTTTCGCCTGATGCCAGAGGTTTTAAATATTTTTCCTTTTGCTCTTCAGAACCATATTTTTCAAGTCCGAAACATACCAGGGAATTATTAACTGATACTACAACGGATGCGGATGCGTCTATTTTTGAAAGCTCTTCCATAGCAAGCACGTAAGAAACCGTATCAAGTCCGGAACCATTATATTTCGGGTCTACCATCATGCCCAAAAAACCAAGTTCGCCCAGCTTCTTCACCTGCTCAGCTGGAAACTTTTGATGTTCGTCGCGCTCGATCACACCGGGTTTCAATTCCGTATTTGCGAAATCCCGTGCCGCATCCCGGATCATTAGCTGTTCCTCTGAAAATTCGAAATACATAAATAATTGGTTAAGTCAACAAAAATAATCTTTACCAGCTATATAATACTGTAAATGAAAATTAAGAATGTTAATTACGCCTAAATTATTGTAGAGACTTGATTTTTTTCTCAATCAGTGTAGTAGAATAACCGGGAAGATACTCGAGTGTTTGAACATTGCCGCCATTTTGAATCACAATATCGGAACCTACTATCTGGTCTATCGTATAGTCGGCACCTTTAACAAGGACATCGGGATTAACAAGCCTGATCAGGTTTATGGGAGTTTCTTCGTCGAATAAAATTACTGCATCTATAAAAGACATGGACGCTAGAATGTACGCTCTCGAGCGCTCATCGGTTATCGGTCTGTTAGGACCTTTAATGTCGCTGGTTGATTTGTCAGAGTTGAGCCCTACAATTAGCTTGTCTCCTAAATCGGCCGCTTTGGCGAGATAATCAATATGCCCCAGATGAATTAGATCGAAGCATCCGTTGGTGAATACTATCTTCTTTTCCAGCAGCCGCCACACATTAAGGCGTGCCTTCAGCTGCTCCTGATTAAAGATCTTTTCCGAAATATTATTAAGCTTTGCCATTTTACGAACGTTTGGATGATTTAATCATCAGCAAAATTACACTAATAGCTCCTATGACGAGGACTAAAAGTGTTTGTGATGAATGGATAAGCAAGGCGTAGGCAAGTCCTTCGGCCTTCGGGATGTCATAGACCAGAAGACCTTCTGATACCATATAATGAAATGCACCGATCCCGCCCTGCACGGGTACGATCATTCCCAGGCTGCTAAATACCAACACAGAAAGTGAAGCGAGAACACCAAGTCCGGATGTAGTATCGAGGGCAAAGAAGCAGAGATAAGTTGAAAAGCCATACAGAAACCAGATCAGGACTGAGCTTAGCACAAAGCTTCCCTTGTTTTCGAGATCCTTAACTGATAAAATTCCGCTTTTAACATCCATGAAGAAATTGTAAATCCGGTTCCTGATACCCAGTTTTTTCTTTTTCATCAGTAGGTAAAGAAAAAATACTGCTAAGACTAAGATGATACCCGCAAATACAAGTACTGTAAGATTTCCGGCACTACCATTTAGTTTGACCAGGACATTTTCGTATAGGAATTCTGACAGCAGGTCAAACTGAAGTATGATACCCAATGCCATGACTATTGCAAGCATAAGTAAATCAACAATTCGTTCGACTATAACAGTTCCGATAAGCTTGACTATCGGAATATTATCCGTTTTTGTAATTACTCCACAACGGGAAACCTCACCCATTCTTGGAAATGCTACATTAGCCATATAGCCGATCATCACCGCATAGAATGTGTTCAATAGCGAGGGTGTTCCATGACCCAGGGAGGCGATCATCATCCGCCAACGGAAAACCCTTAAAATGTGTGCTACAAAGCAGGCTATTAGTGATGCAACAACCCATTTATAGTCTGCCTGCTTTAAATCCGAAATAAGTTGGTCAACATCCTGACCTTTAAAAGCAATGATCAGCAAGGTGACGCCGACGACCAGCAACAGTATATACTTAATGACTGGTATAAGTTGTTTCAATGCTTAGTTTTTATTTAAAATCATGTTGTCGATGATGCGAATCTTACCAACCCGGGCTGCAACCAGAGCAATAACCTTTTCTGTCGCTTTAGAAGTTGTTGGTTCAAATGTATCAGCATTATAAATTTCAAAATACTCAGTTTTAATTCCCGGGGCGTTTGAGAGATAGTCCATTGCGTTCCGGTTGAGTTCTGAAATGCTCATAGTATCAAAGTCAGCCTTCGCCTTGCTTAATGACTTGAATAAAGCAAGGGCATGCTGCCGGTCCTCTTGAGACAGATAAACATTCCTAGAGCTCATTGCCAGACCGTCCTTCTCCCGAACAATAGGACACATTATTAATTTAACCTTTAGGCCGAGCTTTTTTACCATAAATGAGATCACCACAAATTGCTGAAAATCCTTTTGCCCGAAAAACGCATAGTCGGGACTTATTATATCAAATAGCTTTTTTACAATCTGCGTGACACCATGATAGTGTCCAGGCCGGATCTCGCCTTCAAGAATATTGTCGAGGTTTTCAAGCTCTATATTCCATTTGTCTGCGCTATTGTACATTTCACCCACCTCAGGAAGGAAGAGAACGTCACAGTGTGCTTCCCTAAGCTTATGAATATCGTCCTCGATAGGCCTTGGATAGTTCGCCAAGTCATTTTTATCGTTAAACTGAGTCGGATTAACAAAAATGCTGCACACAACAAGATCAGTTTTATTCCTTGCCGCCTCTATCAATGATAAATGCCCCTGGTGCAAGGCGCCCATCGTTGGTACAAAACCAACTGAATGACCCTCAGGCTTCACTTGTTCCAAATAATTGCGAACCTCAGCCCGAGTCCTGAAAATTTCCAAAATATATATCTCTTAATTGAGTCCAAAAATGGTTAAATACTTAAATACCACCAAAACAACTTGCGTAAATCGTTGATAATTCATAACATTTTGCTTACCTTTGCTGTTCGAAAACTTTTCTTAACCCTTAATTTAATCAAATTGGAGATGGCAAAAACGAAGATTCTTTTTATTACGCATGAGATGTCGCCTTTCCTTGAACTAACCAAAATTTCTGAGATCACACGCCAACTTCCACAGGCTATGCAGGACAAGGGATTTGAGATCCGTATCCTAATGCCCCGGTTTGGTAATATCAATGAGCGACGTAACAGGCTGCATGAAGTAATTCGTCTGTCAGGGATGAATATTATTATTAATGATAACGACAACCCATTGATAATTAAGGTTGCATCTATTCCTTCAGCCCGCATGCAGGTGTATTTCCTTGATAATGAAGAATACTTCCAGAGGAAGCATGTTTTTGCTGACGGTAGCAACAAATTTTACGAGGATAACGATGAGCGCACCATATTTTTTTGCAAAGGGGCGTTAGAAACAGTTAAGAAATTGGGATGGTCCCCTGATGTTGTTCACTGCCATGGTTGGATGAGCTCTTTAGTTCCTGCTTACTTGAAAACTATTTATAAAGACGATCCTACATTTAAGAATTCAAAGGTAGTGTACTCTGTATATGATGACGGATTTACAAGTAACCTGAATCCGGCTTTTGCAACTAAAGCAATCATGAGCGGAATGGATGCTGAAAACACCGAGATTTATACTGCTGCTACTAATACAGCATTAAACCTGGGTGCTATTTCTTATTCAGATGCAGTGGTTTATGCGAGTGAAACCATTAATGATGAAGTGTTAAAGTTTGTTAAAAAAGGCAATAAACCGACTCTGGAGTTCAATCTGACATCAGATTTCGAAAATTATTACAACCTTTACGAAGAAATAGCTAACGAAGAGCTTGTCTCATTAGCTTAAGGGTGTATCGCCATTGAACGTTGGACAGTCGCGTGAAGCGTGATTGTTATTTTTCGTTCCTAAGGCTTTTAAAACAAATTATCACAGATGAAATTATACAAACTGGACTTATTAACGCTGTTGATAAGTCTTTTTATTTTAAGTGCCTGTCAAAACACGGATTCGATAGGTCTTGATGTTGATCCGTCGACCGGAATTAGTGGGACATTCATCGACACCGTTACTGTAAGGTCATCAACAGTACGTGAAGATTCGATTCTTACGAATACGCTGACTCAATACCCGCTCGGCTATTTTAATGATCCCATTTTTGGAAAAACAGCAGCTAACATTGCCCTGTCATTGACAATGGTTAATAGCAACACAACATTTGGAACGGCACCAGTGTTAGATTCGGCAGTTCTTGTGTTGCATTACGGTGATGAATTTTATGGTGATAGTACATCCAAATTCCAAATAGAAGTACGCCAACTTGCTGATCAGTTAAACAAAAGTAAAGCTTACTATAACAACTCTATATTTAACGTAAACTCTGCTGTTATTGGCAGTAAGCTGGTAACAATACGTCGAAGAGATAGTGTTAAGGTCAATGAGATCATCACAGGCAAACCAGACGTAATTAAAACTAAAGCACCTCAAATCAGGATTCCGTTAAGTCCATCTTTTATTAATAGCAATTTCATAAATGCTGCACCTGCGAATTTCAGCACTCAGGCTTTATTCATGAAATTTATAAAAGGTCTTCATTTGAAGGTTAATGAGGCCCAGAGTTCGGGCCCAGGGGGAATAGCATTCTTAAATCTTACGGATTCTAGCAGACTAGACGTTTATTACAAAAATACAAACGGAACAGCTATTGACACTACGCTATTATCATTCCCGATTTTGAATGGCAGCGAGCCAGTGGCAGCTAACTTTACACATGATTACACAGGCACTCCTGTTCAAACGCAACTAAACAATCCTACTACTCAATATGATGTTACCTATGTCCAAGGACTTGGTGGTCTGCGTACAAAAATCAGGTTTCCGAATCTTGATAAACTGAAAGCACTCGGGAATATTACTATAAATAAAGCAGAACTCGTTGTAACTGTAGTTGACGGAACTGATAATTATAAACCATCTCCGCGTTTGTTATTGTATACTACCGATATCGCTAGCCAGCGCCAGTTTATTCCTGATTTTGGAACTAACCCGTTGGTAGGACTGACAGATTTCGACTTCGGTGGCTTTTACGACACTACGAATAAACGTTACAAGTTTGTTGTCACTACTTTCCTACAGGACATCCTCAAGGGAACTTCTAAACAATACGATACGTTTATCGCTCCTGTAAGTGTCAATTACAGTCGTCAATCCGGTCCGGTTGCTTCTGGTACCACAGCTTCCAGAGCTGTTATTGGGAGTGGAAAAAGCGGGGTAACGTACAAAATGAAGCTTAATATTTTCTACAGCAAAATAAATTAGGCACTAAAAACAAAGAGCTCTTCTTTTTTGTTCGATTTTCAGTAGTTTCGGCATTTAACCCCTAAAAAAATGTGTGGAATTGTTGGATACATCGGCTTTCGTGAAGCCTGGCCTATTGTTATTAAAGGACTGCACAGACTGGAATATCGAGGATATGACAGTGCTGGAGTAGCTGTGATAGATAATGGTCTTAAAATCTATAAAAAAGCTGGTAAAGTAAGCGATCTCGAAGAATCTGTTGAGGGGAAAGACCTTAGCGGCAAAATTGGGATGGGACACACCCGATGGGCAACTCACGGTGAACCATCAGATAGAAATTCCCATCCTCATACCTCGGGTGATGAGCGCCTCGCAATAATCCATAACGGCATCATTGAAAACTATTCAACGCTGAAAGAGACATTAGTATCACGTGGGCACACTTTCCGCAGCGACACCGATACTGAAGTGCTTATTCATCTTATTGAAGATATCCAGAATCAAACGGGTCTTGATCTTAGAGAAGCCGTCCGCATTGCACTAAATGAAGTAATTGGGGCTTATGCTATCGTTATAATGGATAAGAACGACCCTGATGAACTTATCGCAGCGCGGAAAGGAAGTCCCATGGTGCTTGGTGTTGGCAAAAACGAATATTTCATTGCATCAGATGCATCCCCAATAATTGAATACACGAAAGAGGTAATATATCTTAAAGATAATGAGATCGCTTATATTCGTCGGGACGATCTTCTTATCAAAACAATTGACAATAAGGTTCGAATCCCTTATGTTCAGGAACTCGAGTTGAAGCTGGAAATGCTTGAAAAGGGAGGCTTTGATCATTTCATGCTTAAAGAGATTTATGAGCAGCCGAGATCAATCAAAGACTGTATGCGCGGCCGGATCTATCCTACAAAGGGGCTTGTGCAACTCGGGGGAATTAAAGAGTATGCCGACAAATTAAAAAACGTTGACCGCATTATTATTGTAGCGTGTGGGACGTCCTGGCATGCAGGACTAGTTGGTGAATATTTAATAGAAGAATGTGCACGGATACCTGTGGAAGTGGAATATGCTTCCGAGTTTCGTTACCGAAATCCGATAATTTCAGAAAAGGATATTGTAATTGCCGTTTCTCAATCGGGTGAAACCGCTGATACGATGGCAGCAATTGAACTAGCAAAGGAAAAAGGGGCTACTATTTTCGGTATCTGTAATGTAGTAGGTGCTTCAATTCCGAGATTGAGTCATGCTGGTGTTTATACACACGCAGGACCTGAAATTGGGGTAGCATCAACTAAAGCGTTTACAGCTCAGGTTACAGTTCTAACTTTGATGGCTTTATACATGGCTCAACAAAGGGGTACAATATCAAACAGCAAGTTAGTACATCTGTTGACAGAACTTGACAATATCCCTTCCCTAGTGGAGCAGTGCCTCAAATCGAATGATACTATCCGGGTGATGTCTGAACAATTTAAAGACGCCCGAAATTTCTTGTTCCTGGGAAGAGGAAGTGGCTTTCCTGTAGCACTGGAAGGTGCATTGAAGCTCAAAGAAATCTCCTATATTCATGCCGAAGGTTATCCAGCTGCGGAGATGAAACACGGTCCTATAGCCTTGATCGATGAAGAAATGCCGGTGGTATTCATCGCCACTAAAAATTCGTCGTATGAAAAAGTTATCAGTAATATTCAGGAGGTGAAAGCGAGAAAAGGAAAGGTGATAGCAATAGTAACTGAGGGAGATACCACAGTTAAAAACATGGCGGATTACACGATTGAGATTCCTGATGCTGACGAAATTTTCTTACCTCTGCTTGCAACTATCCCGCTTCAGCTACTTTCATATCATATTGCTGTGCTGCGTGGATGTAATGTTGATCAGCCTAGAAATCTTGCAAAGTCTGTGACGGTAGAATAAAATTGAATTGGAGGTCTGAGGTCTTAACCGAGGCTTCAGCCCTCAGTTCATTTATTCCGAGAAATCTTCTACATCAAAATGAGTTTTAGACGATGTTGCGATCAACCGGTTAATTTCAGTCATTTCCACATCGCTCAAGTATCTCCATTTTCCCAATGGCAGATCCAAACGAACGTTCATAATACGAACTCTTTTCAATTTTACTACTTTATAATCAAGGTAGTCGCACATACGACGAATCTGACGATTCAACCCTTGTGTAAGAGTAATTTTAAAACTGTTCTTGTCAAGCTGTTCCACTTTGCACTCTCTTGTCACCGTATCAAGAATTGGAACTCCACTTCGCATCGTCTTTAAAAATTGCTCTGTGATAGGCTTATTGACAATCACGACATATTCCTTCTCGTGATTATTTCGAGCCCTCAGGATTTTATTGACGATGTCCCCATCACTGGTAAGAAGAATTAAGCCTTCGCTCGGCTTATCCAGTCTACCAATAGGGAATATCCTTTTGGGATATTTAATGTAGTCGATAATATTATTCTTCTCGACTTTTGTATCTGTAGTACAAACAACTCCAATAGGCTTATTAAAAGCGATATAGACGTGTTTTTCATCCGGAGCAGTTACTAGTTTTCCATCAACTTTAACAATATCGCCAGGTACTATTTTAGTCCCCATCTCTGGAACCGAACCATTAATGGTCACTCTTTTCTGGAGGATTAAAGCGTCTGCGGCTCTTCTTGAACAGTATCCAATCTCACTTAAATATTTGTTAATCCTGGTAGATTTTATTTCCTCCATCATTTCTCGACAAGACCATACGATTTTAAATACAAAGGTATGATGATTTTATAATACCAGAGGCACTCGTCCTATTGCTGAAATCAATAATGTATATCTTTGCATAGATAAAATCTATGGTATGACCTTAGTCCAATTAGAATACATCGTAGCTGTTGATACTTACAGAAGTTTCGGGGCAGCTGCTGAAAAATGCTTTGTTACCCAGCCAACCTTGAGTATGCAGGTTCAAAAATTGGAAGAAGCTTTAGGAGTGATTCTTTTTGATCGAAGCAAACAACCTGTAATGCCAACCGAAATCGGTATCGAAATTTTAGAGCAAGCGAGGATAGTTTTAAAAGAAAGCTATAAGGTGAAGGAACTTATCAATAATCGAAAAGGAGGTGTGGAAGGGGAATTAAAAATAGGGATAATTCCAACGATGGCTCCCTACTTAATGCCAAAAGTTATATCTGCATTTATGGATAAATATCCTATGGTTCAATTGATCGTTTGGGAATATACAACCGAACAAATCATCCATGAGCTTAAGAATGGCTTGCTGGACTGCGGAATACTTTCAACTCCTATTAAAGATAAAAGTATAAATGAAAATCCCCTTTTCTACGAGTCGTTCGTTGCGTATATATCAAAATCCAGTCCTCTTATTTCGAAGAAAAACCTTGACCCGAAAGATATTGACCTGGATGATTTATGGCTGCTCAATGAAGGTCATTGCATGCGAAGCCAGATCTTGAATATTTGTAATCGGGAACGTTCTGATGAGGCAAAGCCATTTGAATATAACACAGACAGTATCGAAACATTAAAGAGAATGGTCGATATGGACAAAGGTATTACGCTACTTCCGGAGCTTTCAATGTCCGATTTTTCTGTAAAGCAGCTAGACCGGGTTCGCTATTTTAAATCCCCAGAACCAACCCGCGAAATCAGTATCGTGACTCACAGGAATTTTCTCAAGAAAAAACTAATCTCCATACTGGAACAAGAAATTCTCCATGCAATACCCAAACGAATGCAGAGTAAAAAGAAAAAGGAAATTCTGGATATCTTTTAATTAGCTTCTTCCTCTGAACTTGGACAATAGCCAAAGTACTAAAGCGACAAAGATTACTACAATGAATATTCCAACATAAACCCCGCCTTCAAAAATATCACCTGCAAGTTCACAGCTGCTTAGCAATGTGATAGCAAGTAGAGCAACTACTGAATATAATTTTCTCATGATCTGAAATTAAAAAAGTGATGTACTTCTTTAATACATCACTTTTTTAATAAAGTTTTATACTGTTGTTTTTATTTTGCTTTAGCGTACCGATCAGAAACAGCATTCCAATCTATAACATTCCAGAAAGCAGCGATATAATCTGGACGCTTATTCTGATATTTCAGGTAGTATGCATGTTCCCAAACATCCATGCCAAGTATTGGTGTTCCTTTCACTTCGGCAACGTCCATTAATGGATTATCCTGGTTCGGCGTAGAGCTAACCTGCACTTTTCCGTCACTCCCAACACTCAACCAGGCCCATCCTGAACCAAATCTAGTTGTGCCGGCTTCCGCAAATTTCTTTTTGAACTCATCGAAAGATCCAAAGGCATCATCTATGGCTTTCGCCAGCTCGCCTGTAGGAGAGCCTCCAGCATTTGGAGCCATAACAGACCAGTAAAGACTATGATTAAAGTGACCGCCTCCATTATTTCTTACTGCAGCCGGATACTTCGACACATTCTTCTGTATATCTTCGATACTTTGATTTTCACCATCCGTACCAGCCAATGCTTTGTTTAAATTGTCAACATATGCCTGGTGGTGTTTACCATGGTGGATTTCCATAGTTGCTTTATCAATATGTGGTTCTAAAGCGTCCGTCGCATACGACAACGCAGGTAGTTCAAATGCCATGTGATTTAATTTTAAGTTTAACAATATTAATTAAACAAATATAAGTCTGGAATGTTGGAAATTCTTCAATTCCATGTCACGATTTATTGCGCTTTGCAAGAAAGAACTCTTTCATCAGCTGCGCTGCCTTATCGGCCATAATGCCACTTGTTAACTCCGTTCTCGGATGAATTATGCGCTGCTTTATCCTGGTAAAACCTCGTTTTTCGTCATGGGCGGCAAAAACAATTTTACTGATCTGGGTCCAATAGGAAGCACCAGCACACATTACACACGGCTCAATGGTGACATATAAAGTGCAATCCTTTAAATATTTTCCACCGGTATAGTTAGCGGCTGCAGTAAATGCCTGCATCTCGGCATGAGCCGTAACGTCATTAAGCTGTTCAGTAAGGTTGTGCCCCCGACCAATGATTCGTCCATTATGAACAATTACGGCACCGATAGGAACTTCGTCGAACTCCAATGCTTTCTCAGCCTCCTTGAATGCCTCTCGCATAAAGAACTCATCCGGTGCTATCCCGGGCTCGTCAGTAAAACTGATGTATTTCATGTTTCAAAGCTAGGCTAGTTTTTTTTAGTAATCAAGCCATGAAATTAACACACGCGAGGAAAGAATTCGCTCCAATATTTCATTGTGCAACAAACCTAAACTACCTTGGAACTTCTGTTTGAGAACTTATAGAAATTCTATTCCATGCATTAATCGTTACAATTGCCATGATTAATTGTGCTATATAGTTTTCGTCAAAAAGCTCGATTGCTTGCTGGTATGTTTTATCAGATAAACCGTGCTTATTAATTAAGGTAACTTCTTCTGTGATTGCCAATACCACTTTTTCTTCGTCGGTGAACAGGCTTGTTTCCTTCCACGCATTCAGCAAAAAAATTCGTTGATTGCTTTCTCCATTTTTCAATGCTTCCTTAGTGTGCATATCCAAACAATAGGCACACCCGTTAATTTGCGAGGCCCGGATTTTCAAGAGATTGATATGTGATTTAGAAACTTTAGTTGTAGCTAAATAGTTGACTAAAGCGTACATCGCTTTGAAAGCTTCAGGTTCAATTTCTGCAATACTTAATCTTTTGTTCATGATATTTCGTTATTACTCGTTTATTTTTCGGGACAATAGAAATTTGCCCTGTGAATTATTAATTCAAAAATGGGGAAAGGTAAATTGAAAAAACTTAAACTGGTTTAAGAAGTGATTTTTGCTCTTAACTCACTTAGGTATTCAGGGGTCATATTCAAGTAAGAGGCGAGTAGATATTGAGGAACGCGCTGTATAAACTCTGGAAAATTATTGCTGAAATAACGATACAATTCTTCTTTTGACAAGTCATAGACATACCTTAGCCTAACCTGTGACGCCGCATGTGCAGTTTGATGCACGAGGCGAAAATATCGCTCCATTTGAGGAAAATCACTCAACAATTGTTCTTGAGCATGAAAGTTCAGAGCCCAAACCTCGGAGTTTTCTACAGCCTGAATATTAAAGTGCGATTTTTGTTGTTTTTGAAACGAAAAATAATCAGCCAGCCACCAATGCTCTAGTGCAAACTGAGTTGTTTTTTCAATGCCTTGTTCATCTATGAAAAACATACGCAAACAACCCCTGGCCACGAAAAAATTTGATCTGCACACCTCCCCCTCGGTTAAAAGGTTCTCTTTCTTTTTGAAATGGAGTATTCTAAAGTACTTAAGAACAGACGAAAAATCTCCATCATCAAGCGCAACGAATTTTTTAAGATGTTGTCTAAGGATTTCTGACATGGCAAGTTTGAAATGAAGCTAATGTAACACCTTATGTGACCAGCATCAAAACAATTTTGCCTTTCTGCGACCTTTCCTCAATAAATAGAAAAATATTTTGGTGGATGACAATATCCTATACTCAAAAACCTTAACTTGAAGTACAATAAAAAACATGCTAGCAACAGGAACACAAGCACCCGATTTCAGTTTATTTGCTACCCCAGATCAAAAAGTCAGCCTGAGCGATTTTAAAGGAAAACGGGTTATCCTTGCATTCTATCCGGCCGATTGGAGCCCGGTATGTGGGGACCAGATGGCTCTATACAATGAAATGCTTAGTCATTTTTCAAAACTTAATGCCCAATTGATTGGAATTTCGGTTGATGGAAAATGGTGTCATCTATCATTCAGTTCAGACCGGAAACTTCATTTTCCTCTGTTATCCGATTTTGAGCCAAAAGGAGAAGTCTCAAGGCTTTATGAAGTCTATGACGACAACAACGGCGAAAGTAGGAGGGGATTGTATGTAATTGATGAAGAAGGAATTATCAGATGGGCTTACTTGTCGCCAATAGGCGTTAACCCTGGAGCCGATGGTATTATGGACGCGTTGGAGGCAATGAATAATAATTAAAAAATGGCATTAAGACAAGCTGTATCCGAGAATGACCATATTCAGGGAAATTCTCAGGCCCCAATCGAATTAGTTGAATATGGCGATTACGAATGTCCTCATTGTGGACGGGCATATCCCATTTTGAAAGAGATGCAAAATCAACTCGGCTCAAACCTGAAGTTTGTCTTCCGTAATTTTCCACTTTCGAAGATCCACCCTCATGCTAAAAGTGCAGCGATTGCAGCAGAAGCAGCTTCGCATCAAAATAAGTTTTGGGAAATGCATGATATCCTTTTCGAAAACCAGAGGCGTCTGACTTCGACTGCAGTCCGGGAATATGCTCAGAAAATCCAGCTCGATATGTCTAAGTTTGAAAACGATATTTTGGATTCATCAATAGCTGAGAAAATTGATGCTGAGTTCTATAGCGGAATGCGAAGTGGAGTCAATGCAACACCAACTTTTTTCATAAATGGTGAAAAATATGACGGTACTCCGGCCGATCTGCAGGTTTTCATCGAGACAACTTTTCTTTAAATCAAGGCCGAGCCATTTGGGACTTTTCGTTCTACGGCTGCCAAAACTATATCACCATTCTCATCAGCAAAACCGGTAACTAAAAACTGTGATTTAAAATTAGCAATCTGTTTCTCCGGAAAATTAACAACACCGATAATCTGACGACCCACCAGTTCCTCTTTTGTATAATGCTTGGTAATTTGTGCACTGCTCCATTTAATACCAAGGTCTCCAAAATCAACTTTTACCTGGTATGCTGGTTTTCGTGCCTTTGCAAAATCAAGGACCTCCAAAACTGTACCTACTCGCAACGCTACCCTTTCAAAATCTGACCATTGTATTTCTTCCATCGGATAAAGGTAGGGATGAAATAGGAAATAGGGAACAGTTTGGTAAATTGCGCCCATGTATTCAGTCACGTTAAAAAAAGGAAAAGAGAAAGCTGTCCGGCAATTGCACCCCTGGGTGTTTTCTGGAGCGATAGATCGCGTTAAAGGTTCCCCCGAAAACGGTGACATCGTCATGGTAACTGACAGCAGTGACAATTTTCTGGCATACGGATTTTTTAATGATAAATCCCGTGTAGCCGTCAGGCTTCTCGAATGGAATCTGGAAACAGAGATCAATGAAGATTGGTGGAGAAAAAAGATAGCAAAAGCGGTTAAAAGCCGGGAACATCTCTATACTGAAGAGACGAATACCTATCGCTTAATCTTTAGCGAAGCTGACTTTATTCCCGGGCTAATTGTAGACCGTTATGCTGATTTTCTTTCTGTTCAGATCCTGACAAGTGGTATTGAACGGATAAAAAACATAATTATTGATGAGCTTCAAAAGCTGTTAGATCCAAAAGGGATATTTGATAGAAGTGATGCTTCAGCACGTGCACATGAAGGTTTGGAAGCCTCCTCGGGAGGAATTCTTTCCGGCCTTCAGCCACCCGAGTATGTCAGCGTTAAAGAGAATGGTATCTTCTATCACGTGAATATCGCCGAAGGGCAAAAATCAGGTTTTTATTGCGATCAAAGGGACAATCGAAAAATGGTTGCTGAGCACTCTGCAGGAAAAAAAATTCTTGACTGCTTTTCCTATTCAGGTGGATTTAGTTTAAATTCTTTCAGGGCTGGTGCATCAGAAGTTGTCAGCGTGGATAGCTCAGCTTTGGCAATTGAAACCCTAAAAAGAAATATAGAGATAAACAGCTTCAGTAAAATTCCGCACCGGCTAATTCAATCTGACGTAAATAAACAACTGCGTGCTTTTAGGGAAGATGATGAAAAGTTTGATCTGATTATTCTGGACCCGCCTAAGTATGCACCATCACGTTCTGCATTAACTAAAGCCTCCAGAGCCTACAAAGATCTGAACCGGCTTGCGATGCTGCTGCTGAATGACGGCGGCCTGCTGGCGACATTTTCTTGTTCAGGAGCAGTCGATATAACAACTTTTAAACAAATCCTCGCATGGGCAGCACTAGACGCTGGAAAGAAAGTACAGTTTATCGAACAATTTGCGCAACCCTCCGATCATCCGGTCAGATCTTCCTTCCCTGAGGGAGAATATTTAAAAGGATTATTGTGTAGGATGAGCTAGGTCTGATCAAGGAGTAAAGAGCAAGGAACAAAGACTTTCGACAAAACGAACCATATCGATGTTTCGGTGTGATTGTACCTTGTTCTATGTTCCTTATTTTTCCTCCCGGACATTTTTCAGCTTAACAGGCTTCGCAGCACCTTTCTTCATTTTAAGATTGAGCATCTCAACTAACACGGAGAAAGCCATTGCGAAGTAGATATACCCCTTCGGGATATGTTGCTCGAACCCTTCGGCAAGTAAGGAAACACCAATCAGAAGCAGAAATGATAAGGCAAGCATTTTAACAGTTGGATGCTTATTCACAAAATCACTAATCCCACCAGCTGATACCATCATAACGGCTACAGCAATAATAACGGCAGCAATCATCACACCGATATGATCGGCCATACCTACAGCTGTGATCACCGAATCTAGTGAAAATACAATATCAAGCAGGAGGATCTGGAATATAACGCCATTGAACGTGACCACCGATTTGGCTTGTACAGCATGCTCATCACCCTCCAATTTCTCATGAATCTCACGGGTACTTTTATAAATAAGAAACAACCCGCCTATAATTAGGATCAAGTCACGACCAGAAATTGCAAGCTTTTCAAACCATTCACCAGAAGTTAAGCCAATCCAATCTCCCATATTAAACAGTGGAGCAGTGAGACGCATTATCCAGGTCAGCGAAAGCAGCAGCAGTACGCGGGTAATCATTGCAAGCGCTAATCCAACCCTGCGGGCCTTCTTTTGCTTGTTTGCCGGAAGCTTGGAAGCCATGATTGAAATAAATATGATATTATCTATTCCGAGCACAATTTCGAGTACTGTCAAGGTTACAAGTGATATCCAGATTTCAGGATTCGAAAGCCATTCCATAGTTCAGAGTTTGAGCAAAAGTAAATATTTACGCTAACTATCAACAAAAAAACCTCCCGGAAGTTCCGGAAGGTTTAATATAAATTTCAAACTTAATGCTTACTGGAATTTCACAGCCCCGTAAGAAGATTTAATAATAATTCGTGAATCTGCTCCTTTACCGATACTACCTTTATAATTTTTTGTTGGGCTCCACGATTTATCTTTACCATCTCCTGTCAGTTGATTTACAAGTGTTGCTTTCTGATTGTTGTAGTTGAACCCACCATAACTCACCGTAACATCAAAGTCAATATTGGCACTCTCGTCAATACCCAGTGTAACCCCAGAGTAAGTCGAATTAATCACTAGGTTCTTGACATTCTTATTCACTTCATTAATTCTGAGGCCACCACTATAGTTTAAGTCAAATGTTCCACCGTTGGTTAAGCTGGCAATGTTAGCACCAGCATATTTGATTGTAGCATTAACCTTATCCGCATTGGCAAGCTTCAAACTGCCGTAGCTAACAATTAAGTTGCCATTTGAATAGTCACCCATATTTGCGGCACCGTAAGAAACCTTAACCTGATTGGCCGGATTGTCTAATTTACCTGAAGAAAAAGCGCCATAAGTACTGTTGATGTTTACCGGACCATCAAAATCCGGCACAATAGTGCTGCCATAGCGATTAGTTATATCAAGAGCATTTTTGGCAGGCATGTATACATCATAATTCACCTGAACTCCACGGCGTTCTTCTTTACCATTTTTAATTTTTGACCAAAAATTCATCGACGTTTTCTCAAATGTTGTTTTAAAGCTTATAACGTCATTCTGCCGGCTATCGCTAATTGTAACCGTTTCCAGCAAACTTGCTGCATCGCCATCAGTCGCTTCATATGCTTTTACCTGAACATCAACCTTAATTTCGTTTTTTGCCCAAGTATGAATAATAACCTTTCCATACTGATTATTGATAGATAGTTTGTCCTTTTTTCCCACAGAATAGGTTTTACTGATGATCTTAGATTTTTCTGCTGTTCCAACATATCCGTTCTGAGGTTCTGGATTGTCCGAATCATGTCTGTCACCGATAATTATTTCTACATCGCCTACTTCGCGCTCAATATTTTCTACTTCGCGGCCAACTTCTTCCGCTACTGTACCGATAGCTGCACCAACTTTTTCAAAATCTATCTTTCGAATTTCAAATGCAACTGTTCTGAACAGGTTCGTAATTTCATTCGAGATATTCCTGGTATCGATCTTAATGGTATTAGCCTTTTCCGACTTGACCTCGGTTTGTCCATATGCCACGTTTGCAACAAGAAAGCAAAAAGCGAGCAACGTTGCGTTCTTAGATCTGTTGTGTTTCATGTTTTTGTTCCTTTTTAACATTGTTAATTTGTTGAATAATATTGAGCTGCTGATTTAACAATTCGGTCTGGATCTGAAGATTCCTGATCATTGCCTTTACAGTTTCCTCCTGATTCGGGCTGGCTGGTAAATCACTCTTTAATTTTTGGTAGCTCGCATCCATCTTTCTTATCTCTGATGAAAATTCGCTGTAAAGCTGCGGCTCTTCTTTCTCAATTTGTTTCAGCTCGGTTTGCTTAGCCTCAATCAGGCTGGTATAGTGAACCTGCTGTTTTGCAAGCTTCGGATCGATATTGCTCAGATCTGCCGATTCTTTCTTTTGATATTGATATCCCCACAAACCAACACCCAATACAACCACGATAGTCGCTGCCATTTTCAGCAAAAAGCTCAAGCGCACTACCTTTTCCTTTTTTATACCAGTAGCTGAAGAATTGATTCGCTTTTCTTCCAATTGCTGCTCTATCTTATCCCATAAAGCCGCAGGAGGATCGAACTGGTCAAATTCCTTTTTATTATCCCTGATAAAATTTTCCAATCTGTCTTTCATCTTTAATCTCTCCCTACCTCTCGTGTGAGAGGCCCTTTTATTAAACTTTATTGTTAATTGTAACTTATTCCCCTAGTCCTCAAAATCTCAGCAAGTTTCCTCCTTGCTCTCATAAACTGCGTCCTGGAAGTATTCTCACTGATCCGCAAAATGTGTGAGATCTCTTCATGATCATATCCTTCTAACAGGTACAGCGTCAGTACTACGCGATAACCATCCGGAAGCTGTTGGATGGCTGCTCGTACCTGCCGCACCTGTAATTCCATTTCCTCATAATCAGGAATTTCTGTATCCGGAATGGCTTCTACATCGGTGTCATCAATTGAAATCAGCTCCATCCTGCGTTTGCGAAGCTGGCTAATCGATTTATTGATCACTATCTGTTTCATCCACAACCCAAAAGTTGTTTCCTGCCTAAAGTCTCCAATGCGTCCGAATGCGTCAATAAATGCTTCCTGCAAAACATCTGCCGCCTCATCCTCATTATTTAGTATGCGCATAGCAATATTAAACATGGCCCTAGAATAGAGCTTGTATAAATCATTATGTGCCTTCCTACTACCGTTCCTGCACTCGACGACAAGGTCGTAGTGCTGATCTACGTAAACAGCTTCCAAATTTTTACGCTTTTCTTATTCAATAGACGCGGGTAATTTGCTTGCGTTGCATGAGAGGTGGAAAAATATTGCGACGATATGTACATTTTAAATCAATTGGTGATTTTCACATACATAAAGTTTGATTTCGCATGGGAATGCGACTGTTCGTTGTTATAAGCATGGGTCATATCGAACAATATTTAATTATAAATGGAGTCATAATTACAAAGCGAGTTATACATTTAAAAAGGAATCCACCCTCCTAATCGCATTTCTCAACCTCTCCTCATTTGTTCCTGATATAACATGATAGGCAGCATCAAGGGCTTTTAACTCATTATGCCAAACCTCCATAAAATGCTCCCGCATGTGCGGAAAATCGCGAAGGGGATCCTCTTCCCAGGCTAGATCGATATCCATCAGCAGGTAGAGGTCGTACGGATGTTTATGGAGATGGTCAGTAACTTCTTTAGGTGATTCTCCAAACATATGATCACTCCAGATCTTAACAGTGATAAATGTGGTGTCACAGATGAGGATCTTGTTTGCTAAGGGAATATATTTGCTTTCCAGTTCGAGCTGTCCCCGAAACATATTAATCTCATCCTGCCAGGTACAAGGTTCTGAAAGGGCAGAGCAGTATTCTCTGGCATACTCCGGGACCCAAACTGTGTGATAATGATCAGCAAGCTGTGCTGAGATGGTAGATTTGCCGGTCGACTCGGGCCCTACAATGGCTATTTTCTTAATGGTGCTATCACTTATCATTTCTCCACCTGTAAAGATTTTGAGATCCGGTATTGTCGGCGCCATTCAAGATATCCCATAACTGCAATATAAATGTATAAAGCATACATTCCTGCAGTTAAATGGAGGTCTTTTACAATGTAAACCCCAACGTAGATTATGTCTACAAAAATCCAGATCAGCCAGTTTTCCATCACTTTCCGCGCCAGGAATATTTGAGCAACCAGACTGCATGCTGTGCAAAAACTGTCAATAAAGGGAAATGAAGCATCTGTGCCTTTATATAGAAAAAATCCAAGGCCAGCAGTAAAAACCACAATACCAAAAATGGATAGCACAATTTCTCGAAGTGTAATGGAAGAAACGGGGACTGTTTGACTAGCGTCTTTACGGCTCCAGAAATACCATCCATAAAAATTCATGACCAGGAAATAGACCTGCAAGCCCATGTCTGCATATAACTTTGCATCCCAGAAAATAAAAATATAGATGATGACGCTTATAATGGCGAAGGGCCAGTTCCAAATCTTGTTCTTAGCTGCAAGATATACGCACAGAATTCCGGTTATTACACCTGCAGTTTCGAGAAGGTTCTGACTTTTAATCCAATCGGCAATTGTAAGGAAGATCATTGATCAAATATACACCTTTACCGGAAATCAGATTTTGATATGCTAACCAGATCAACTAATGGGTACTTGTATAATATTCAAGTGGTAAAACAAATAGGCAATTTTCACTCTTTAGAAAGTCTATAATCTTACGGAATTGGGCCATATTTGATTCATCCCAGAGATTTGGATGTCCCTGTAGCACCATGTAGTCTGTGTATATGCCCGCAAATTTATCATATTCTTTTAGGAAGTGTTCGTAGTCAACCTTACCTGTCGCAATTTCCATGTTCACCCGGTTATTGTACGATACTATCCCGCCTGGATTTGGGGCATTGCTGCCACTAAAAAAGATGACCTTATACTTCCCGTTTTTGGCAAGAACGTCAAAGGTCGTATGATCCACTGCGTTATAAGGAGCGCCAAAAGTCTGCATTTGCAAACCCAGCAAGGTTTTCATCTTTAGATCAGCCGCTTCAAGATGTTTGAATTGAAAGTCGAATGAGGTCCCTTTAAATTCCTGAAAATTTCCTGGCTGGATACTATTAGAATGATCATAGCCATGGTTCCATATTTCAAAAAGTGTTTCACCCGTGCTGGATTTTGCCTCGAGATATTTCCGGAACGCAGACGCAGAAGTTTCATCCAAACGAGTTGCAATAACACCTAGGCTTGCCTTTATCCGACGCTCTTTTAAATAGTCTAATGCGGCTGGCGCACTGAATTTGCCGTCTATGGCTCCAATATCGTCCAGCTTGAGCATAATCTTAGTTTGCGCCATCATAGTTATTGAAGTTGCAAAGAATATAAGCGTAGCTAGACTTTTGCGGAGAAAATTAGACATAAGTAAACATACGAAAGCCGGGACTAATCGTCCCGGCTTTTAAAGATATACAAACTTTATACAGAATTAGCGTGCAGTATTCGGCGCGACGCTAAAACCCAAACTGGTTTTTAAACTTACATCGGCAGTAAGCGGACTTCTTAGTACGTATTCCATACGCACCCGAACAGTTGATCCTTTGATGTAGTCGTCAAGTAAACGTGAGTTGTCTATATCCAGCATTATACTGCTCCCCACTGATGTTCCAATGTCTTCTCTGGACGCAACCATTATTTCTGACGAGCTATCACCACGGGAAATATACATCCTGATAGTTTTGAAAGCGCCCATATTCTGTCCTGAAGGACTAGTTGCATCGATCCTTGCAGAAGAAATTCTTACATCCTTTATTGCATCTGTATTGGAGCCCTGGCCCGTAAAAATCTGATCAAAGCTGCTGGCCTGGCTTGTCGCAGATAAAGTAGTGTTCGTCCGGCTTGAGGCAGGTACAAGTAATGTTGCGGTATAGGGGAACGAAGAACGTACGATGGATTGTACAGTTGCACACCCTGTCATTATGGTTGCAATGACGATGAATGATAATAGTGATCTTTTCATTTGGTTTTAGTTTGATGTTATGGATTCAACCTTTTTTTGCATGATAATGTAAGCATTTAGCATGCTCATACAAATTGTGATGTAGCTTATACAAAATACGTTCCAATTAGTCTGAAATGTTTGTTGATTTTAACCTATAGTTGACGAATAAATAATTTTACAAGACTTTTAATGACGATTGATCATTTAAAACCCCCGTTTTTTTATAAAATCTCCCAATAAATCTATAAAAATATCTAACTTTGCATCCCGACAAAACAGCCGGGATTTCTGTTTACAACAGCATAGTAATCTCGTAATGTTGAGTCGCTTAGAAGCACCCAAACTCGCATTATGCCATTAGATACCTCCATCAAATCAGTCCTAATTATCGGTTCCGGTCCTATCATAATTGGTCAGGCGTGTGAATTCGATTATGCTGGTTCACAAGCTGCACTTTCACTAAAAGACGAAGGAATTAAGGTTTCCATTATCAACTCTAACCCCGCCACAATTATGACGGATAAGGTTATAGCTGATCATGTGTATTTACTCCCTTTAACCTGTGAGAGCATTGAACAAATTCTGACTGAACAAAAAATCGATGCTGTTTTACCCACAATGGGAGGTCAAACAGCTTTGAATCTGTGTATTGAAGCAGAGGAGCGTGGAATTTGGGAAAAACATAATGTTCGCATTGTTGGAGTAGACACCGCTGCGATCGAGAAGACGGAAAACAGAGAGGAGTTCAGAAAGCTGATGGTGGAAATTGGTGTTGGAGTAGCTAAGTCGAAAATCGCCAACTCTTTTCTTGAAGGTAAAGAGGCTGCTCAGGAAATTGGATATCCGCTGGTTATCCGCCCTTCATATACCCTTGGAGGATCAGGGGGTGGATTTGTTCACAGAAAAGAAGATTTCGATCATGCTCTAAGTCGCGGACTGCAGGCTTCTCCAACCCACGAAGTATTGGTAGAGAAGGCAGTATTGGGCTGGAAAGAATACGAGCTTGAGCTTCTTCGTGATGGAAATGACAATGTGATCATAATCTGTTCGATTGAAAATTTTGATCCGATGGGCATCCATACTGGTGACTCAATAACTGTTGCTCCAGCTATGACCTTAAGCGACAGGTGCTACCAGGAAATGCGTAATCAGGCGATCAAAATGATGCGTGCAATTGGAAATTTTGCTGGAGGATGTAATGTCCAGTTCTCGGTCGACCCTGCCACAGAAGATATCATAGCAATTGAGATAAACCCACGGGTGTCACGTTCATCAGCCCTTGCTTCCAAAGCGACTGGTTATCCTATCGCAAAAATCGCAGCCAAACTTGCTGTTGGTTATAACCTAGATGAAATAGAGAACCAGATCACTAAAACAACATCTGCCTATTTTGAGCCTACGCTGGACTATGTTATCGTAAAGGTTCCAAGATGGAATTTTGATAAGTTTAAAGGTGCAAATACTGAATTAGGCCTCCAGATGAAATCTGTAGGTGAGGTTATGGCTATCGGACGTACATTTATAGAAGCGCTCCAAAAAGCTTGTCAGAGTTTAGAAACAAATCGTTTGGGTCTTGGCGCGGATGGTCGTCAGAGCCGCAACCTTGAAGAGATCATGCACAGCCTGGAGCACCCGAGCTGGGACAGGCTGTTCCACATTAAAGATGCGATGAGCCTTGGTGTTCCACTTGAATCTATTCGTAAGATAACACATATTGATAAATGGTTCCTGACACAGATCATGGAACTTGTCAGCCTTGAAACTGAATTAAAACGTTATTCACTTAATAATATTCCTACGGATTTCTTTACCAATTTGAAGCAGAAAGGTTATGCTGATGCGCAGATTGCATGGCTTCTTGGCAATGTTACCGAGGATGAAGTTTACAATCGCCGTAAGGAGCTTGGTATCAAACGTGTGTACAAAATGGTGGATACTTGTGCCGCTGAATTTCCTGCAAAAACTCCTTACTATTACTCAACATTTGAAGATGAAAACGAGTCGATTGTAAGTGAGAAGAAAAAAATAATTGTACTGGGATCGGGTCCAAATCGTATTGGACAAGGGATAGAATTCGACTATTCGTGTGTCCATGGATTACTCGCTGCAAAAGAATCCGGATACGAAGCAATCATGATTAATTGTAATCCGGAAACTGTATCGACGGATTTTAATATGGCTGATAAGCTTTATTTCGAGCCAGTCTTCTGGGAACATGTTAGAGAGATTATCGAACTTGAAAAACCTGAAGGTGTGATTGTACAGCTTGGAGGCCAAACAGCCTTAAAGATGGCTCAGAAACTTCATGAAAATGGAATAAAAATCATCGGAACTTCATTTGATGATATGGATATCGCTGAAGATAGAGGACGTTTCTCTGATCTCCTAAAGCAAATGGATATTCCATACCCGCTATACGGTGTCGCCGAAAGTGCTGAAGAAGCGCTTGAAGTTGCACACAAGGTAGGATATCCTGTACTTGTGCGCCCAAGCTACGTGCTCGGCGGACAAGGAATGAGCATTGTTATTAACGATGAAGATCTGGAGAAAGCGGTAGTTAAACTGTTAAGAAACCTGCCGGGGAATCGCGTACTGATCGACCATTTTCTTGATCGTGCAGAAGAAACTGAATCGGATTCAATTTGTGATGGGGATGAAGTACATATTATTGGCTTAATGGAACATATTGAGCCTGCCGGTATTCACTCAGGTGATTCCTTTGCCGTGCTACCCCCATTCAGCCTGCCAGAGAGTGTGATCAACGATATGACGGAATACAGTAAGCGTATTGCTAAAGCATTGAATGTTCGCGGGTTGTTAAACATACAGTTTGCAGTGAAGGATAATAAGGTTTATGTAATTGAAGCGAATCCACGCGCATCAAGAACAGTTCCTTTTATTGCAAAAGCATATGATGTTCCATACATTAATATTGCTGCAAAGATTATGTTAGGTGTTAGTAAATTAAAGGATTTTAAAATTGAAAGGAAGTTAAAGGGGTATGCGATAAAAGAGCCTGTGTTCTCTTTTGATAAATTCCCGGAAGTCGAAAAGCAATTAGGCCCTGAGATGAAATCAACAGGAGAATCTATACGGTTTATAAAAGATTTGGAAGATCCTTATTTCAGACACCTGTACAAAGAGAAATCGATGTATCTGTCTAAATAGAAAAAAGGGTAGATAATCAAAATTATGGCCACCAGAATAAATTCTGGTGGCCATCTTTATAAGAATTAATTCATAACGGCTACACCCTTGGCCTCGAAGGCTAGCTCAGTCTTCGGGCTAACAATTGCAGCAATTTCTGCGTCGCTTTTACCACCATCTTTAGCATAATGCTGAAGTTGTTTTACCGAAGTGGTGTCAAGATATGCATACCCCTCCATCACAACTTCTTTTCCGGCAAGATCTTTTGGAACAAAGAATTTGTAATCCTTGAACGTAATTCTCATGTCTTCACCGTTTCCGAGTTTCATCACCATCCAACATCCCTTTTTCTGGCAAACTTCTTCTACTTTGCCTCTGATTTTGAGATCCTTTTTTTCCTCGCCCTTCATGGCGGTCGTAAGCGCGGCAAGTTCTATAACATTATTTTCCTTTACAGAATCTCCGTAGACTGCCGCCACTTTGAAATTCTCTGTAGAGTCGAGCTCAGTTTTTGGTTTTGAGTTACATGCAGTGAGGAGTGCTAAAGCAATAACGGGAAGTAGTATCCTTTTCATATCTATAATCAGTTTCTACAAAATTGATAAAAATTATCGTGAAAACGCTAAGTAATTGAAGATTAGTGGTATCGGAACGGGAATGTGTTAGGCAAGCTTAACCTCTCCCCAACTCATTGGCATAACCATTTCAACCGAACAGAGCATTAAAAACTTCTTCGACCTTAGCTACCGTATTTATCTCAATTTTATATTTCTTCCAGTTCTGACCGTCCTGAACTTTTTTACCTGCGGGCAGATTGTACTTGGAAATAAATATCTTCTCGAAGCCAAGTTTTTCGGCTTCAGCGATACGTTGTTCGATCCGATTCACCGCTCTGATCTCCCCGGATAATCCAACTTCGGCGGCGAAACAAACTTTCGAATCTACCGGCATGTCTTCATGTGAAGAAATTATGGCCACCACAACAGCAAGGTCTATTGCCGGGTCTTCTACTCTCAGTCCACCGGCAATATTCAAAAAAACATCCTGAGTACTCAATTTAAACCCACATTTTTTCTCGAGCACGGCTAGGAGCATATTCATTCTCTTGGTGTCAAACCCGGTACCCGACCGCTGAGGAGTTCCATAAGCTGAAACACTCACCAATGCCTGAGTTTCTATGAGCATAGGCCTAAGCCCCTCCAAAATCACCGAAATGGTGATCCCGCTCAATGGCTCATCACGTTGAGAAAGCAAAATTTCCGACGGGTTAGAAACCTCGCGCAGTCCGCTGCCAAGCATCTCATAGATCCCAAGCTCAGATGCTGAGCCGAAACGATTCTTAACCGCTCTTAAAATCCGGTATACATGATGTCTGTCGCCTTCAAACTGCAGAACAGTATCGACCATATGCTCAAGGATCTTAGGGCCAGCGATCATCCCGTCTTTGGTAATATGGCCAATGAGGAAAACCGGGGTTCCACTTTCCTTTGCAAACCGCAAAAGCTCTGCTGTACATTCCCTAACCTGGGAAACACTACCAGGTGTGGATTCAATGTGGGCAGAATATAAAGTTTGAATCGAATCAACCACCACCAGGTCGGGTTCAAGTATTTCTATCTGTTTAAAAATATTTTGGGTTGAGGTTTCTGTAAGAATATAAGTGTCAGCTACACCCGGCACATTACTGCTTTCCTTATCAGGTACCTTCACTAGTCGCTCAGCACGCATTTTTATTTGCTGTTCGCTTTCCTCTCCTGAAATATACAGAACTTTTAAACCGGGAAGGTTTAATGCAACCTGAAGCATTAGAGTCGACTTGCCTATACCTGGTTCACCACCGATAAGTACCATTGACCCGCTAACGATCCCCCCGCCTAAAACCCGGTTCAATTCATTATCAGGGGTAATCAGCCGATTCTCCTCAGAATAAATGATGTCATGAATTGCAGCTGGTTTATTTGATCGCTGCGTGCTGGTAGATCCATTCTTCCAGTCAGGGATTGATACATTCCCCTTTTCAATAATCTCTTCAACAAATGTATTCCACTGGCTGCAAGATGGACATTTCCCAAGCCACTTGGCGGATTCATGTCCGCAGCTTTGACAGAAATAGGCAGTACGGGTTTTAGCCATTAATAAATAAGTTGGTAACTTTTGCAGTCAAATATAACTAAAAATATTAGTATCGCAGTGGCAGTATATCAGGCAAAAAAAATGCGCACTGACGAATCAAGTGCGCATTTATTGATCTACAATTGGTTATTATAGTTTTATTTCTTCCTCTTTTGAGTTAAGGAAGTGGAACTCTGTTAAGTAATACGAAGGCGACTGCTTAACGGTTATCCATTTATTGTATTTAAAGAACCATTTCCACTGACGGGAAAACAAGCCTTTTTTAATATAAGCTTCAATATAAGGGTGAACGCAGAGTGTTACATGTTTCTCATTTTGTTCATTAAGAATATAATTCAGATTGTTCTCGATATCATCCATCAGAATGATGCTTGCCTTGATCTCGCCAGTTCCGTCACATGCCGGGCACTTCTCATTGGTAACAATGTTCATTTCCGGCCTTACACGCTGGCGCGTCAGCTGTACTAGACCGAACTTGCTTGGAGGTAAAATAGTGTGCTTGGCGCGATCAAGAAGCATTTGCTCCTTTAGATAGTCGAAAAGTTCCTTCCTGTTCTGAGGCTTGTGCATATCGATAAAATCGATAACTACAATACCGCCCATGTCTCTGAGTCGCAGCTGACGTGCAATTTCCTTTGCCGCCTCCATATTGATCATCAGAGCATTTTGATCCTGATTTTCCGTGTTAGCAGTCCGGTTTCCGCTATTAACATCAATAACATGCAGGGCTTCGGTATGTTCAATAACAAGGTATGCACCACCAGGTAGATTAACTGTTCGGCCAAAGGCAGCTTTGATCTGTTTTTCTATGCCGAAATGCTCAAATATGGGTTCTTTTCCGCGATAATGCTTAACAATCTTATCCATTTCAGGTGAGATCTCGTGCACATACGATCTAACCTCCTCATAAAGTGAAGGATCCTGGATGTGAATATTTGTAAAATCAGCATTCAGAATGTCTCTTAGGATTGTAGATGTACGACCCATCTCACCAAGAATTTTTTTGGATGGCTCTGTATGGGGAAGTCTCTTTGAGAACTTTTCCCATTTATCTATAAGGTCGAGAAGATCTTTTTGGAGTTCAGCAACACCTTTGCCTTCCGAAACTGTTCGAATAATTACTCCAAAGTTCTTAGGCTTAATGCTTTCGACGATCTTCTTAAGTCGGGTCCGCTCGGTATTGCTCTTTATCTTTTTCGAAATTGAAATTACATCCGAAAAAGGTACTAAAACTGAGAAACGGCCAGCTATCGAAATGTCGGAACTCAATCTCGGCCCTTTGGTTGAGATCGGCTCTTTTGCAATTTGTACCGGAAGCAACATGTTCCGGTTTAATATTTCTGAAATTTTGCCAGACTTATTAATGTCGGCTTCCAGTCTGAAACTATTTAGCAGTTTATCTCTATAACTGCCATTCTTTACAATCTTGGTTAACTTTAAAAGCGACTGGACTTGTGGTCCAAGATCAAGATAGTGCAGAAAAGCATCCTTTTCATAGCCTACGTCTACAAATGCAGCGTTCAATCCAGGCATGATCTTCTTGATCTTACCCATATATATATCGCCAACAGCATAATTGTTGTTGACCTGCTCTGTATTAAGTTCTACAAGTTGCTTGTCCTGCAGTAAAGCAATAGTAACCCCGCTAGGGGATGAATTGATAATTAATTCCTTTACCAATAGCTACTGTTTAAGATGCCGCGAATGCGGCATACGTTTATACAAGGACTAAATTGAAAACAAACAGAAAACAGACAACCTCCCGCGCGAGGTGCGGGGAGGTTAGCTGTTAACTTTTGTCATGAATAATCATATGAGTTGAAGCTCAGATAATTATCTAGACTATTTTTTCTTATGTCTGTTTTTTCTTAAACGCTTTTTGCGTTTGTGGGTAGCCATTTTATGTCTTTTTCTTTTCTTACCGCTTGGCATAATGTTGTTTTTTAAAATGTTTTATAATCTAATTACTTAATTCGTTGACTTTGCGATCAACAAACTGACTCATGTTTGGGTCAGCTGCAATCTCTTTAGTTTTTAAATACGCCGCAATCGCATCTGATTTCATTCCCATGTTCTCGTAGCTGGAAGCGAGGTAAAACCAAGCTTCTGCACTTGGTGCAATTGAAACCACAGTTTTGAAACGCTCCACAGCTTTCTCATACTGTCCGGACTTCATGGAGAATAAACCCAGATTAAGATTAGCCTTTAAATTTTTGGGATCGTTCTTAACAACTTCCAGCAGAAGCTGTATCCCCTGCATTGGATTTGGTGTACCGCTAACGTATGCGATACCCAAGCCCGTTTTAACTTCCGGTGTATTTGGCTGTAACTTATCTGCCTGCTGGTAGGCATAAATTGCCTTTTGTACAAGAGCAGGCTGCATCAAAGTATCAGTAGTTTGCTGGTAGGCGTCAGTGAATTTGTCGCCAGCTTTTAACCAGGGCGTAAAACCAGGTTCCTTTTCTGCAACAAGTTCGTAATAAAATGCTGCCGGTGCTGCCTGATTAAGATCATCCCATTTCTGAGCTAACTTTTTCTGCAGTTCCACCTTTTCATTTTCCGAAGCACTTTTTAGAGCCGCTTCAAGATCAGTTACCTGCTTGTTGAGATTGGCTGTCAGACCTTGCTTCGAAAGTTCAGAAACTTCCGTTAAACTGAACGTTTTTGCCGGAGCTGCTGGAGCACTTGCCGGCGCTTGCTCCGAACCTTCTTTTGGTTTAACAAGTCCCTGAATATCCATAGAAAGCATAAGGCCCATCAAAACAACTGCCGAACCTACTACTACTATTTGCTTCCTATTGAACATCTATTGGAAATAAATTATTTGTTGCCGCTTTTTACTTTTTCAACAAATACTTTGGCAGGCTTGAAACTTGGAACAAAATGTTCAGGAATAATAATAGCTGTGTTTTTTGAAATATTACGTGCAGTTTTTTTCGCTCTCTTTTTAACAACAAAACTTCCAAATCCTCTCACATATACATTCTCACCACTTACCATGGAATTTTTTACCACCTTAAAAAACGCTTCTACCGCTTCCTGTACATCTACTTTTTCGATTCCTGTTTTATTAGCGATTTCTGTAATGATTTCTGCCTTGGTCATGTCTGTATTCTTTATAAATTTATCGTAAAAACTTAACTGTTTTGGGGTTGCAAAAGTATTGGTTTAAATTGTAAATGGGAAATAAATCTGCTTTTTTTTAAACCAATGACCTATAAAACAAATAGTAAGATACTTTTGCAAGCGTAAAATTGTTAATACTTTACTAGGATATGGATTTTGCCGGGGTAATTATCAATTGGTATCAACGACATAAGCGCGATCTACCATGGAGGCACACAACTGACCCGTATATCATATGGCTTTCAGAAATCATCATGCAGCAAACACGGGTAGAACAAGGTACGCCATATTTCAACAGGTTTGCAGCCAGGTACCCGACAGTATCCGATTTTGCTTCGGCCAGTGAAGATGAAATCCTTAAGCTCTGGCAAGGCTTAGGGTATTATTCCCGTGGACGGAATATGCACCATACTGCTCAAATGGTAATGGAATCACACGGTGGATATTTTCCCAGCAATTACAATTCACTTTTAAAACTCAAAGGTATAGGCGAATATACTGCGGCGGCTATTTCATCATTTTCGTCTAACGAAGCCCGGGCTGTAGTAGATGGAAACGTGTTCAGACTTCTGTCCCGGTATTTCGGTTTAGATATCCCGATCAATTCTGGACAAGGAAAAAAGGTTTTTACTGAGCTAGCAAATAATCTTATCGACAAAAATCAGGCTGGAACTTACAATCAGGCCGTAATGGAATTTGGATCACTTGTGTGCAGGCCTAAAAATCCTGATTGCCCGGAATGCCCACTCCAATCCGGATGCGAAGCATATCGTACCAATCGCATTAAGGAACTGCCAGTTAAAATTAAATCTCAGAAGATTCGCGAACGATATTTCAATTATATAATCGCAATCAAAGGAGATTCTGTATTAATGAATAAAAGGGGGCCAAACGATATCTGGGAAAACCTGTACGAGCTGCCGCTAATTGAAACTGATGTACCAACTGATCCGGGTGAATTGATGCTCAATGAAGCTTTTATTAAAGCATTTGGCAACAGCGTTATTATTAAATCTGTCTCCGGTCCTGTCAAACATATTTTGAGCCATCAGAAGCTATATGCAACATTTATTCAAATAGAAAATTATTCAGAACAATTTGCCAACAACAATGGTTGGATGTATGTGAAATTGCAAGACCTTGAGGGGATTGCACAACCAAAACTAATTTTCCACTTCTTCAAAAATTTCTTTAAATTGAAAGATTGAATACTAACCAAAGAAGAATATGTCGGGTATAAACAAAGTTATTCTGGTCGGACATTTGGGCAAGGATCCGGAAGTCCGTCATCTGGAAGGAAATGTAAGTGTAGCGAGTTTTCCACTAGCAACTTCTGAAACTTACAATAAGGATGGAAGAAAAATTGAACAGACCGAATGGCATAATATAGTTATGTGGAGAGGTCTTGCCGACGTCGCTTCGAAGTATCTTCAAAAAGGAAAACTTGTTTACATCGAAGGTAAGCTCCGGACCCGCTCATTCGAAGATAAAGAAGGGCATAAAAAATATACAACGGAAATTGTTGCCGAGAATTTCACAATGCTCGGCCGTAAGAGCGACTTTGACAACGGACATGGGGAAAACTCTCACGGACAGACAGAACATAATAATAATGCAGCTTCTAAGCCTGCAGATGATCAGCCAATGGACTATACGAGACCTACAAATGCTGCAGATGATCTACCGTTTTAATGGATTATTTTTATCGGCCTATTTATTAAGATCCATGTAGTCGACAGTCAGGCCAGATAAAACTTTGACACCCAATTTAAATGAGCTCTCATCAATAAAGAAATCGGGAGTGTGGTGCGATGGTGCAGTTTTAGGATCTTTTCCTTTAGGCATTCCCCCAAGGAAGAAAAATAACCCGGGCACTTTTTCCTGAAAGAATGAAAAATCTTCGGCACCTGTTATTGGAGGAATCAGCTTTACATTGCTAGCTCCGGCAATTCTTTGCAGTGATGGAACCATTTTTTCCGTAAGCGATATATCATTAAATGTTACAGGATATTGAGAACTATAGGGCAGTTTAATCTCAGCAACAGCACCGTTAGCTTCAGCGGTTTTAGTTACGATCTGTCTGATTCTTTCCTCTATCATTTTGCCGTCGGAAACACTTAAATAACGCATTGTACCCAGCATTTCTGCCTGTTCAGGAATTATATTTGATCTGACACCAGCATGGAGAGATCCAATGGTAACTACTCCCGCATTTTCGGTAACATTGAGATTCCGGCTAACAATAGTTTGTAAATTATTCACGATTTGTGCAGAAACGACGATCGGATCAATTGATGCCCATGGTGATGCACCATGCGCCTGCGTGCCCTTAATTGTGATCTTCATATCATTCGCCCCTGCCATCATTCCACCAGGTTTATACGTAATCTGGCCAACTTCAGTCTGAGCCCAGATGTGCAAACCGAAGACAACATCTACTTTGGGATTTTCCAACACTCCCTCCTGGACCATTAATTTGGCTCCTCCTTCTTCACCCGCTGGAGGACCTTCTTCAGCCGGCTGGAAAATAAATTTCACAGTACCTTTAAGGTCGGCTTTCATACCGGCCAAAACTTCCGCCACGCCCATAAGGATAGCTGTGTGTGAGTCGTGGCCGCAGGCATGCATAACTCCGACTTCCTGGCCGTTGTATTGGGCTTTAGCGGTCGACTTAAAAGGAAGGTCTCCTCGCTCGGTAACCGGAAGGCCATCCATGTCCGCCCGCAAGGCAACTACCGGACCAGGCTTACCACCTTTCAAAACCCCAACCACACCTGTTTTAGCAACGCCAGTCTTAACCTCGATTCCAAGACTTTGCAAATGCTTCGCTACGATATCTGCAGTTCTCTTTTCATTGTTTCCCAGTTCAGGATGCTGATGAAAATCCCGACGCCACGCGATAACCTTTGATTCGATCTTATCTGCAGCCAGGCTCAGCTTGTCCTTTGAAAATACCGTTTGTGCCCGTCCCGGCAGTGAAATTATCAACAAGCTTATAATGAACAAGTATTTCATGACAATAATGGAGATTAGTGATCTCTAAAGTAAGAAAAATCTCTAATACCGATGATTGTAGAACTGCAGACTAAAACAAGGTTATACCAGCACTCCAGCCGATCCAGTTCCTTACATATTGGTTTGCTTTAAATGATTTAGCCGGTCCAATTCTTTTCTGAAATCCATCAGCACTGGAAACTGCAGGATCCGTACGATATACAGAATATGATGGACCAGCAAATACGCTCACCCCTTTTACAATACTTAGCTGCAGGTTCAGCTGGGCTTTGCTTAGGATATTTGCCGAATCAAAATTTCCAAGATATAAACCCTGGGAAGATATCTCAGCTGATGTTGAAAATCGATCGTTAAAAATGAAGTCATGTCCGAAACCCAACCCGGCTGAAAATACCTTTTCACCATCCTTAAATGTGGCTGCACCGATTAAAATCGAATACAATTTTGAATTTCCCGTCTTGATACCTGCCTGATAATTAAGCACTTCGTTTGATGATAAACTTAACTTGTGATAGCCCTTATTTATCCAATTTATCAGACCAACGCTGACACCGGAGGAAGTATCAGCAAAATTGATTAAGCCAATCTGCATCCCACGCATATCGTGAGCAAAATTAAAAATCCCACCAATCTGCATGCCCCGCATTTCTTTCCCGGCGATATTGGCTATGCCGCTGATCTGCATGCCTTCTATTCTTTTAGAAATGTTTGAAATTCCACTGATCTGAACTCCATTCATATTATTTGAAACCAAACTTGTAATTCCAGCAACCTGAATACCTTTGAGATCTTTACGAACATGATTCAGTATTCCAGCAGCCTGCCATCCATCCACATTCTTACGAACATCATTTGCTATTCCAGCTGTCTGCACACCATGCACACTATCCAATACCGAATTTAGCAGCCCCCCAACCTGAAATCCCTGAACTGAGCCTCCTACAAGGTTTGTTAGGCCAGCAACCTGCAGGTGTTTCACATCTCCTTTGTTAATATTGAATAAACCTCCCACTTCGACTCCACCCACTCCCGCAGTATAACCGCCTAAAAGATTTAGGGATGCTTTATTAATCACCTGTGAGCTGAACATACCATGGGAGCTCATTCCTGGTATTAGCGAAGCTTGAAAAGGACTGTTGGTAAGGAATCCGGAAATGTTCAAGCTTTGCACCCGCTGTTTAGTGGAAACTAAAAATCGTCCAATACCCAAACGCTCGACTATATTCGAGGCATAACTTAAATAATTTCCATCCGTATATACATATCCTTCTGGCTTTACTGTAACAGTAGAAAGGAACATGATGCTTGTATCACGGTAAGCTTCTTTACTAGCCGTTAAGATTACAGACTGATAATCGCCGCGAATCCGCATCCTGAAATACCCGGCATTATCTGTTAGTGTGGATTCGAGTAAACGCTTTTCGTAGACACTAGCTTGAGGCACAGTTTTGCCCGTGAAAATGTCCACCACCTTCCCAGTTATCATGTAATGTCGTGAATCCGTTTTGATCATATCAGGCTCAATCGAAAAATGAAGTAGTGTCGATCGCAAAATGACATATCTATTGCTCTCCTTGTAGTCAACTTTTCCAAGAAATATCTTATCTAAAACATCTCGGACTGTTTGACTTTTCACGTTTATAGTAACCAGGCTATCCCTGTTAAAAGCGTTTCCACTATAGGAAAAGTAAAAATCTCCTTTTCTCGCAATCTGGTCGAGAACTTCGCCAACTGGCTGTTTAGTGATATCAAGCGAAATCCGCTTATATAGATTAGAAATCTCAGAGGTATGCTGGGCTTTTAAACCCAGAACTATTAGCGTAAAAGCTAATACCAAGCAAACTTTCCTCATTCTGAAAACTATCGGAGTATTATCTTGCCATTTTCCTTCACAGCATTGATCTTAAATGTTTGCGTGATCACCCGTAGGATCTCCTCAAGTGATTCGTCCTCAAATGTTGTATTCAAGGAAAGGTTTTTATGCTGATCATTCTCAATTATAATGTTGGATTCGTAAGCCTCATTAAGAACTTCCACAACCCGCCATAAGGGTGTATTATCCGCAACAAATATTTTGCTTCTGTAAAATTTGTAAAGCTTGTCCGTATTCGGCTTTTTACGAAGTATGGGGTTATTGTTATCAATTGAAACTCTTTCCCCTGCTCTTAACTCAACCATCCGACCTGCTTTGGCCACCTGAACAATCCCGGTTTCAACAATAATTTCGGTTATGTGGCTATTATGTTTTACATTAAATGATGTTCCCACAACTCTTACAACAACTTCGTCTGCTTCTATTATAAAAGGCTTTGATTTGTCTGCAGTTACATTGAAGAACACTTCGCCTTTTTCTAATTTGACACTACGGGTATCTCCGGTAAATTTCCGGGAATAAGCAATTCGTGAATTTTTGTTTAGCGTCACTTCCGAACCATCGGGTAAGGTTTCTTTACGAACCAAGTTTCCCGATTCTAACGTTGCGTATCCATTATTCACTGTGGAGTAAAAGGTCCAGGCTGCGGCAACTATAAAAACAACCGCAGCAATCTTTAACCAGCTGTAATCTCTCCTAATTGAGCGTAAATTAGGTTTAACGACTTTTCGATGACCTGATACTTTTGTTTTGAAGTTGTCCCAGGCTTTATCGGCGTCGGCAGTTCTTGAAGTTTCCAGTTCTTTGCTACTCGACCAAATAAGCTCAAATCTTTTAAATTCTTTCTCATTTTCAGGACCAGCCGCAATCCATTCTTTCACCCGCTCCTCCTCATTCGCAGTTGTCTCTTGTAAAAGGTATTTAATAATCAGATCCTCGCTCATGCTAGCCTCTTAAAATATCTTTGTAATGCATAAACAATAATAAAATCGGCAGAAAATCAACAAGCTTAATTCTAAGGATCTTTAATGCCTTACCCATCTGATTCTCGACCGTCTTGATAGAAATTCCTAATTCTTCCGCAATTTCCCGGTATTTCAAATCTTCAAAACGGCTCATCTGAAAGATGGTTCGGCATTGTTCAGGCAGCTGATTAAGCGCCACTTGCAAACGATCTTGTAGCTCAGTCAGTATTAATTTATCTGATGAGTTTTCTGACTGCTCGTTCATTATAAAAGCCGCGTGGTCCTGATACTTAGTTTTTATCTTTTTATGCTTGATGTAGTTTAGACAGTCATTGTGAACACATTTATAGAGATATGCTTTGACTGAAATTTGTACATCAAGAAGATCCCTTTTTTCCCATATCCTCACAAAGACATTTTGGACAATTTCCTCTGCATAGCTGTCATGATAAAGCATTACGCTCGCGTATGAGTGCAGTGCTCCGAAATGAGCTTTAAAAAGCTCCTCAAAAGCATTGTCATCGTAAGCTGACGCTTTTTTTTCTTTATGATGACCTAAAATTTCCACCCGTTAATGTTAACCAAATATATCAGATATCAGTTGCTTTAGATATTCAATCTGAATGATTTGTTACATGAAAAGGTGACCTTACTTTCTTATCACATCTCGAGATGAAGTTCTTATTTTCTTCAATTTATAATTCTGAATCATGGAAGGGCTGGCGAAAATATAGAAAAGTTTCCGACGGAATGTCCGAGCATTTTTTACATCGTCAATCATATCGAAATACTCATGGAAATTTAACACCAATGGATTAATCTTGTGATTTAAACCGGTGGTTAATCCATAATTTGGCAACTCTTGTTCGTATTGAAATGATTTGAATATATGATCCCAAATCATAAAGGTTGCACCGAAATTTTTGTCAAGATATTTCTCGTTGCTGCCATGGTGCACTCTATGATTTGAGGGCGTCCCGAAATGCTTTTCTATGAAGGGATGGAGCTTTCCAATCGATTCGGTATGTACCCAAAACTGATAAAGGACCCCTAATTGGTTAGCAATGAAAAACACGAGCGGATGAAAACCCAAGACCATTAAAGGAAGAAAGAATATTATTTTAATATGCTGTACCCAGCTCACCCGAAAAGACACAGTCAGGTTGTAATATTCAGCCGAATGGTGTACCACGTGCGTTGCCCAAAAGAATCGGTTATAATGGGCTATACGATGTGCCCAATAGCTGCAAAAATCATAAATGATATAGCAGGGTACCAGGGTCCACCAATGAAATTCAATTCTCCAAGGTATGAGTTTATAGATCCAGACAGCTCCATAAAACAGTACAATCTTCAGCACCAAATTAATAAAAAGGCTTCCAACCCCTGTTATGATGGAACCTATTGTTTCTTCAACATCATAATTGTTGTGATGTTGAATTCGTGAGAAAAGGAATTCGGCAAGAGTTAATAGACATACGACAGGCACCGCATAAAGTAGTATGTCGGGCGAAGTTTCCTGCAAGTGATAAACATCTTGCAGTGGGATAGCTGTTGCTCCAAAGAATGAAAGAATCATGTTATATGTTTGTTTTGATATCGTTACCAGCAATAAAACCAGCAACGATATCATTTTTTGTAAACCCGGTGCCACCACTAAAGGCTGTTCCTAAAACTTTATGACTTGTCCGCTTCCACTAACCTCTGAATCAACCGTGGCGTTTCCTGTATAGTATACTTTGCCGCTTCCGCTAATGCGAGCTTTAAGTGTATTTTGAACATTCATCCTTACGTCGCCGCTTCCGCTGATCCGAACGTCACCCTTTTTCGCGATGATGTTTTCCATTTGAACATCACCGGAACCAGATATATCAACATTTACTTCATTTGCTGTAAACGAACCCCTAACATTCGTTTTCGACGAGCCGCTAATGCTTAAACGAAAAAGGTCTTGTGCCGGAAAATTACCATCAATCCATAATCTGCCGCTTCCACTCATAGCTGCTTTATTCAATGCAGGAAGTGTCACAAATACCTCGATATCATCGTTATGAACATTTACATGTTCGTAACCAAGATTGATTACCCCATTGTGTATCTCAGTTTTGTAACGCGGGATAAGATTAGCGGAACCTCTGATTTCGACTTTGTAAGTTGATCCATAGGCTATCGTGATAGGATTTGATCCACTGCTACTTACTCCTGTAAAAGTTCCTGGCTGACGTACATCAGAAATAATATTGCCATCCGCAGTTAATCTGTCTTTAGTACACGAAATGCTTAATAAGCTTAAAATTGCGATAAATAGTATAGTTCTCATAATTGTGTTTTTATTGTTTGTATTTGATTTTTAAAAAAGAATATTTATGCCACCAGTATATCCGACGTAGATTCCCTGGAAGTTATTCCCCCACCGGTTCTCCCAGGTCTTAATATATCTGGAAGTCAGCGCTCGTCCTTCAGAAGTGTTTGTGTTGACATAGTTAAATACTGGTCCCCCAAATATCTCAAGGAACTTAACCGGTCGGATGGAGGGCATGAATTTGAAAGAGCTTTTAAAATACTCTCCCGACCAAAAGCTTTCTAAAGTAAGAGTGCTTAATTCGGCGTTGATTCTGAAAACACCGGAGTTAGTCAGATGCGCTCCAAGCCCAAGTTCAAAAGCATATACTTCATCCTGGTTCTTGAAATTGTATCCAGCGCCAATTATTCCATAAAGGACTTTCCCACCTGATCTGAAAGTTGCCAGGGCATTCCGGCTTTCGTCAGCACTGAAGCCAATCGATTGCTCACCGTTTTTTATGATATTGATTAAGCCGATTGGATGATCGCTACTGTCAGCAATGTTCATGAACCCTGCAATCTGAACACCCTTAATCTTTTTGGCTACATTAATAAATCCTGCTATCTGTGATCCCCTCACATCTTCCGCAGTGTTATTAAATCCCGCGATCTGAGTTCCATTCACACGCTTAGCAACATTACTGAACCCAGCCATTTGCGTCCCTGAAAGATTTTGGGAGACATTGGAGAATCCAGCGATTTGCGTTCCCCTCATATCAGTAGCGCGATTCAAAAACCCAGAAAATTGAGCGCCTTCAACATTCTTTAAGGCGATATTGGTAAAGCCAGCAAACTGCAGGCCCTTACCCTGACCGTATATATTCATAAAGCCTGCGAACATCATACCCGTTGCTTTCTTGCCAACGTGATTTGAAAAGCCCGCGAACTGCAGGCCCCGCGCATCATGCCGAACAACATTCGAAAACCCTGCGAATGTTAAACCTTGTTCAGCTGCTGAAACCCCTGCAAGTAAATTGAAGGAAAATTGATTTGTATCCGCAACGGCGTGGGTTCCATTTGTGCTTATTGGATAAATGAGGCCTATGTTTACTTTTTCTGCAGTAATAATCTGAGCATTTGAGCTGATGTAAAAGGCCATGAGCGTGAGAAAAACTATCAGTGCTTTTAGTGACAGTTCAATTTTTGATTGTGTAAATTGTAATTTCATTTTTGTGATATTTTGGGATGAGACAACCGTCAAAGGATTTACCCCTACTCGAGAGTAAAATTTTTTTTAACGACTGGTTTAAACATCTTACGCTTCCTGCGAAGCGAGGAAAAATTCGAAAAATTGCTGTCCGGCAACAATTCAATGCTTTTTGTTTCGTTAGCATTCGTCTGATAATAAATATGATTTGTTGTTGAATGGCGTCTTCACGCTTATTGATCAGAGCTTTTTCCTTATCTTTCCAGCTTCAATTGAAATAACCAATTCATGAAATCTTTTAAAATATTAATCGCTCTTCTGTTTATAAGTCAGATTACCTTCGCTCAAAGCATTATCAGCCTCATCAATCGCGCTGACGCATTTTTCGACACGATGGATAAAGGTAAGTTCGAAGAGGCTCACGGCTTTTTCGATGAAAGCGTAAAGGACAAGATATCGGCAGACGAGCTTAAACTTTTCTGGTTGAGGCTGGGAAATTCACTCGGAACTTATGAATCTGTAGACGGCGCTCAAAATAAAACACAGGGAGAGTTCTTCCAGGTAACTTTAGATTGCGTTTTCACTAAAGGTTCCCAGGGATTTACTTTTATTTTCAACAAATCTGAAAAGCTGGTTGGCTTTTTTGTAGCTCCAACTACTACCGAAGCTGTGTATGCAGCTCCTGCATATGCTGATACTAACTTGTATTCTCAAAAAGAAGTTCAGATTAAATTTGCAGGCGGACAAATGGCTGGTATGCTAACAACCCCGAAAGGTGTTACGAATTTTCCAATCGTTGTATTTGTTCATGGATCGGGGCCAGCTGATATGGACGAAACGGTGGGTCCTAACAAACCTTTTAAAGATCTTGCCGCCGGATTAGCGGCGAAAGGCATTGCAAGTATTCGCTATGTAAAACGCTCAATGGTTTACCCCAATTCTTTTGTGAAATCGTTTACTGTTAAAGAGGAGGTGTTGGATGATGCGATGACGGCAATAGCCTTGGCAAGAACTACTCAAGGGGTGAATAAAGGCCAGATTTATGTAATGGGCCACAGCCTCGGGGGGATGCTTGCTCCACGCATTGCTGGGTTAGCACCCGATTTAGCAGGGATAATACTTGCTGCTGCCCCTGCGAGAAAGCTGTCGGACGTTATTGCTGAACAGAATAGGTATCTTTATGTTGCTTCAGGTGATACAACATCGTCGACCAAACAACAATTTCAGGCCACAGCAAATGAGATCGAACGTTCAAAAATGTTGAAGCTTGGTGATATTGCTCCTGACTCAGTTATACTTTCCGCTCCGGCATCGTACTGGATAGACATTAATAATTATGACCAGCTTGCTGCTGCAAAGAAACTAACCAAAAAAGTACTTGTGGTGCAGGGAGAGAAGGATTTCCAGGTTTCGCTACAGGATTATAATATTTGGCGTGCAGCTTTAGCAGCGAATAAGAACGTTACGTTCAAGCTTTATCCGGATTTGAATCACCTCTTATCTTCGCAAAAAGATAAAGGAACTGGATTGCAATATCGTACGCCAGCCAATGTTTCTGCAAAACTCATTGATGATATCGCGCTTTGGATTAAGGGAAAATAAAGCCAGTAACTCGTTAGGTTTCTTGGAAGGTTAAAATGCTACCTAATAGAAAACTTTTTCGCCAGATCAGGCGGTTTTTGTTTTTCTTCCGATATCGGGCAGAAACCCTGTTATAAGCCCAATAAGGGGAAGATACGCACAAATGCTGTACACGTACTCAATACTTGTACGATCAGCCAGCGCCCCAAGCAATGCAGAGCCAACCCCGCCCATTCCAAAAGCAAAGCCAAAAAATAATCCAGAGATCATTCCAACTTTCCCAGGGATAAGTTCCTGGGCGTACACCAGGATAGCTGAAAAAGCGGAGGCAAGTATCACACCTATTGGAACTGAAAGTACCGCAGTCCAGAATAAATTTGCATGCGGAAGCAACAAGGAAAAAGGCGCTACGCCCAGGATAGAACCCCAGATCACGTATTTACGCCCGATCTTGTCGCCCAACGGGCCGCCGATTAAAGTTCCGGCTGCAACCGAGAATAGAAAAATAAAAAGATATACCTGCGAACTTTGGACAGAGACTCCAAACTTGTGGATCATGTAAAATGTGTAATAGCTGCTCATGCTTGCCAGGTAGAAATACTTTGAGAATATAAGGACAAGAAGTATAAGCACGGATATAATAACTTTTTTACGGGGAAGATTTTGACTAACCTGATGCGAGCCCATTTTATGAGATCTCGCTTTAATTTTAACTTTATACCAGCCTCCAACGTTCACCAGGATGAGTATGGCAAGTAAAGCCAGTAAAGAGAACCAAATGATATTGGACTGCCCATATGGTACAATAACAAGGGCGGCCAATAAAGGGCCGATTGAGCTACCGGCATTTCCCCCAACCTGGAAAACAGATTGGGCCATTCCTCGTCGCCCACCTGATGCCATGCTAGCCATTCGGGAAGCTTCAGGATGAAATATTGATGATCCTATCCCTACAAATGCAACCGAAACAATCAGCATTAAAAAATTTGGAGCTTGAGATAGTGAAACTAATCCTAACAACGTAAAACCCATGCCAATCGCTAGAGAATACGGTTGTGGTTTTCGGTCAGTATAGAGGCCCACAAATGGTTGTAATAATGATGCGGCCATTTGAAATGTTAAGGTGATTAGTCCGATCTGTGCGAAAGTCAGCCTGAACGAATTTTTTACGACAGGATAAATAGCGGGTATTAATGATTGTATCGTATCATTTAGAAGATGCGAAAAGCTTATGGCAAATAAAATAGGAAATACAGTTTTACCGGCAATATTCTTTTCTTCGCTTACGGGCACCTCACCGGGGCTGTTTACCTGCTCATTCATGATCAGCAAATATCTGTGGTACGATCTACAAAAGCGAATAGGATAAACAAAAGTTCACAGATATTATAATTGCTGTCTTACGAATTATGCCCGACCTTGAAAAGCTTCACGTAGATGCCAAACTGCTTTGTTCTTATCCGATTGATCACCGACTCGGATGATATCGCACAGGGCGAGAAGTCTATACAGTATTCGGTCTTTTTTTACAGCTTTTACCACCGTTGGGTACAGCGGCAAAATGGTTGAGCCCCGCTCTTTTCCTAGTTCATCAGCCCAAACTAATTTTTCTTCTGACGAAAAGCTGAGATACAAAGATGACTCCGAATGGGCCGTGAACATACCTTTCATTACTGGTCCTAATTGAGCAGGGAAAACGTATTGCAGCCCATGTTCAAGAAATTTCAAAAACGCCTCTTTATTAACCGTCCGGCTGTCGGGTAATAGCAGGCCAGCAATCGATGAACGGTTTAGAGATTCACTCACTTCAGATCCACTAATAAAAAGCTTCGATGACAAGTCTTTGATCCTGCTTCCTTCGTCATTGTCAATCGCCAACTTCAAAAGTATAATTACGTCCAGCGGACGCATACCCTTATGTTGTTTCATTCCGAAAGATACAATTTTTAATATCATCGGTATTCGCGATTTGCAAAATTTGTTGAAAAAAACTCGATAATAGTAAAAACAATCTCTTAGCTAGATTGTAAAGGGTGTTTTCTCCCACGCACTAATATTGAACGTAAATATATATTGTTAGCGGGGGAGGCAAGGGGGTCAGGTCAAGGGGGCTCCTACCTGAAGATCGCATCGATGCCCGGGTAAGCCATGAGCAGGATTTATCTTTACTCCGGTCGCTGAAGGAGCTGGTGTCGGTGACGGTGTTTGAGATGCCGGTTGCATCTGTGATGGAGTCATATTTATGACCGGTGAACTTTGAGATGGAACACTACTTCCGGCTGCTGGAAGAGGAGCTCCGACAGCAAGATCACAGCGATGACCAGGAAGACCGTGTGCTGGATTAATAGTTGGTGTGGCCGAAGGAGACGCTGGCGGTTGAACAGGCTGGTCATGACCATCACCTGTCTGATGAACTTCAGATGTTGCATCCTTTTTTTTATCGTTTTGAACCACCGCAATAACTGTTGCGCCAGCAAGTATGATTCCACCAATAATTACTATTGTTCTCATATATTTCTGGATGAGATCTGCTAAAGTGCAGAACATACGAAAATAACGATTTTTTATATAGCAGGGTGTAACAAGGTCGTCATACCCTTAAATGAATTAGCAAATAAATGACGGCCTTTCCAAACAACCTTTAAGTAAATCATGTACATAATTTAATAGCTTAGCAAGCTAATTTAGCTTTGAGATATTTCGTTCACATAGCCTACAAAGGGACCCGTTATTTTGGATGGCAAAACCAGCCAAACAAGATCAGTATTCAAGAAGTGCTGGAAAGTACATTAAGCAAGATCCTCAAATATCAGATTACTATTTACGGTTGCGGCAGAACTGATGCCGGCGTACATGCCAGCCAGTATTTTTTCCATATGGATATAGAAAGAAAGTGGGATTTTGATCTGTTCTTCAGATGGAATCGGATCTTGCCGGTTGATATCGCGATTTTTGAAATCATTCCCGTGGTCGGACAACCGCATGCGCGGTTTGATGCTGTTCTCCGTACTTACGATTACTTCTTGCATACTTACAAAGATCCGTTCCTCAGTGACAGCAGTGCAATGTATCTCCTCGACGATTTAGATCTGGACAGAATGAAAAGAGCTGTCGAATTGTTGCCGAAATATAATGACTACAGTGCCTATTGCAAATCGCCGGGTAAGAACGAGCATAATATATGCAACGTTTCATCGGCCACCTTATTCAGCAATTCCAACGGAGATCAGATCCGCTTTCAGATATCTTCCAATCGCTTTCTGGGGAGAATGATCCGCATCCTTACCCGGAAACTAATTGAGATTGGTATTGGAAAATTATCTGAGGATGAGTTTGAAAGTCATTTGATCTCAAAAAAAACTCCTGCCTTGATTTTACCTGCTCATCCGCAAGGGCTTTATTTGTCAAAAGTAACTTATCCCTTCCTTGATATTCCTGTCAAAGCTGAATTTATACCTGGGGCCGCTGTCCATAATTTCTGGCACAAATTGTAGATCAGGAATAGCCCCGCAAAATTGAAATTACATACTGTGTCGATTTGAATCTCTATTGTTCAATGTTATTCTGGCGGAAAGTCAACTCAATCTATCACGGCTTGATGATACACACCCTTTAATATTAATACAAGGCTATGAAAATAGATGAATGGGGGTAATGATAAATATCCAATCGGATGAGGTGGAAAACGCCAAACCTCACTTGGGCATCCACAACATCAAAGTCAACAAGTAGATTCTTATTGCGGAATTAAGTAATTTTAAATATTCAAACAAACCAATTATGAAGAAGATCACATTTCTAACGGTTACCACTTTTTGTTTCTTAACGATTAATGTGTCATTTGCTCAGCTAAAAATGCCTCAGGTTAGTAGCTCACAGACCATCATCCAGGAATTTGGACTTGGAACAGTGACTATTAAATATTCACGACCGAATGTAAAAGGCAGAAACGTCTTTACAGATCTCGCTCCGATGGGTGAAATCTGGCGGACAGGTGCCAATACGATTACAACTATTGCATTTTCAGATGAGGTAAGTCTGGAAGGCAAATTGGTGAAGGCTGGTGAGTATGCGTTATTAACCATTCCGGGAAAGGACACCTGGACTATTATACTAAATAAAGGGACAAAACAATGGGGTGCATATGCCTATAAAGAAGCGGACGATGTTATCCGCTTTACTGCTAAATCCTCAAAATTAACTGAGAAGCTTGAGACCTTTACAATTGCATTTAATGATGTTTCGCCAACTTCGGCAAAACTAAATTTAATGTGGGCAGATACAAAAGTTAGCATCAGCATGCTAACGGACGTTGACAGTAAGGTTATGGCAGGCATTGATGAGGCAATGAAAGGTGATAAGAAACCTTACATGCAATCTGCTATTTATTATTATGATAATGGGAAAGACCTTTCGAAGGCTTTAGGATGGATGAATGCGGTAGCACCCGAAGAGCAGAAAACCCCTTGGTTTAATTACTGGAAAGCAAAAATCCAGCTTAAGTCTGGGGACAAGGCGGGGGCTGCTATGAGTGCCCGAACAGGAATTGAGATTGCCAAAGCTATGAACATTGCTGAATACATCAGGCTAAATACTGCAGTTCTTGCCCAGGCGAGTAAATAAGTAATGCTGGACGTCGCGTGTTGCAGATTAATTAATCGTTACCTTCAATTTCCAACTTATGAAATGGGCTTTCGCAATACAACGTAAGATCCGGCTGGCAATTATGCTCGCTGTCCTGATGCTTTGTATGATAATTTTCAGTCTACTTGAATCATATAACGTAACGCGAATCTCGAAGTCATTCAACTCTATTTATGAAGATCGGCTCATACCGGCTGTGGATCTGTATTCAATTGCAGATCATATCCACGGAAAAAGAAATCAGCTTTTCACCTTCCTTTTTACGGATAATATTACTGTCCCCGAAATAGAAAGATATATTCAAAATGAAAATTCGAAATTGGATAAGTTAATTAACAAGTACGAAAATACTTATTTGGTAAAAACTGAGAGCGATTATTTGAATAGATTAAAGAAAAATCTCACGGACTATCGACGGGATGAACTATTGCTAATAAACACTGCAAAAACAAATAAGGATGCGGCAAAAACTCTTTACTTGAGCACAACAGATCATCTCTATAATGATCTAAATAAAGACCTTATGCGGCTCACGCAAGTTCAAACACAGGTAGGTCGAGAATTATTAAGGGAATCTCAGAACAGTCAGTCGAGTTCTGGTTTTATATCACAGCTACAATTTGTAATTGCTATTATCTTAGGATTGATTATTATGATTTTGGTTATTACGGACAAGCAGGTGCATATTCGTCAGGAAAAATATAACCTCAATTAATATTTGACGATATAGCCGGCTTCTTCGATGGCTTTAATGATATCAACTTTTAGAAGCGTGTCCTGAAAGGTGACGGCTGCTCGGCCACTTTCCGTTGTGATATTTACTACATTTAGCTTTTTTACGGAGTTGCAGACTTCCAGCTGCTTATGAAGCCTCGTCATTGTCGGGATTTCAAAATGTACTGTTCTCATCAGGTTTAAATATTCTTTATAATAAGACGGCGTTTAGGTTTGAATTGCTACAGTTGGTTCGAAATATTATTTTATAAATACTTCTTCGGAAGAATCACCCCAAACAAACGGAGCCACTGGAACGAGAGCTGACTTTGCTTTTATATAAGCTAATTCTACAGGAGCATCGTCCGTCGAGTCACCTACTGTGAATGGCGCTACCGGCACCGTTAAAAGTTTTACTGGTGCTTCTGAAGGATTTCCCCAAACGAAACCTGCTACAGGAACAAAGGCATTTTTCGCCTTTACAAACTTCATCAATTCCGGAGTTTCAATGTCAGAACTTTCCCACACGCTTGGTGCCATTGGAACATTTGAGTTTTTTTCTGTGGCCTTGTCATCTGTATTAGCAAAAGTTGCGGTGCCAATTACTAATAGTGAAAGTGTAAGTAGAGTATTTAAAGTTTTCATATCGATTTTATTTTTGTTTGTTCTTGTTTTTGTTTGATCAAAAGTATTTCAAAGAACACGACATCTAAACAGGTTTTAGGCAGGAACAGGAAAGAACTCGGTGAATGGAGGGAAAATGGCGGTGAATGTAAAACGGCATAACTTGGCAAAAAAAATCCCCCAATTCAACGAACCGGAGGATTAATTTTGAGGTGATATATTATCAAACCTGGGCGTCGCGCAGCGCTTTAATCTTATCATGAGAAACCCTAAGAGTTGCTTTCTGGTCAGAAATTAAAGCGTGAATATGTCCTGGCAGATCATCTTCTTTCAATGCCATCTGATATGCTTTTTGAGCGGCATCTTCGCCAAATTCACAATTTTCAAGAACTGCCTTTCTGTCGTTACCGCTAAAAGCAGCCTTCACATCCATCCATGCACGATAAATCTTTCCGCTGTTAGTAGTTCCTTCTTCAATTTCTTCTCCTGCCGAAGAAACCTCTGTTGCCAAAGCCAGTTTAAGTTTTTGGCTTTCTTCAATCATATTGGTAAACAAGCTTTTTAGATCTTCGTCACCTTCTTTTAATTCTTCTTTTGCTCTTTGATAACCTTCTATTCTATCGTTGTTTATCAAAATGAGGTCGTTTAATACGCCTGTGCTTTCTTTAGTTTCCATAATTGTAATGTTGTTAGTTAGAAATACAACACGGTCGTTTTGGATTGGTTTCCTGAAAATGCAATTAACTGAGACGATACAAACATTCCGTCATAAAGGATTGCCGATTATTGGTACTTATTAGAAATAGAAGGCAAAAGAAAGACGTGAATGCCTGTCTTGTTTAAGAAAGAAGCTTCTGCCTCAGCAGAAATTCAAGTTGGTCATTGGAAACTGCAAGCTTACTATTCATTTCCTTGATCTCTTTGTTGGCCTGATATACTTCAAAGGCCTTCTTGATAGTTTCTTCCAGCTCTTGTTCGCTCCAGGGTTTGCTGAGATAGTGATATATTTTACCTTTGTTAACTGCATCAATAACAGCGTTCATATCAGCATAGCCGGTTAACAAAATGCGTACAGGATCAGGATATTTTTCGATAACTTTCTCAAGGAATTCTATACCGGTCATGTTTGGCATCCGCTGATCCGTAATGATGATTTCAACAGGTTTGCTTTCCAATATCTTCATAGCCGCATCGGCACTGACTGCGATCATGACATTATATTTCAGCCTGAAAGTAGCCTTGAATGATATCAGGTTATTTTCTTCGTCGTCGACGTACAGGATATCAATCTTTTTATCAGACATTTGTTATAACATTAATATTTTAGCAAAAATACAGATAATAAATAAAAGGGTACTAATTGTCAGTTAAATTACTCATTGAAACATTCATTATCAATTTGTATCTAACTAATAACGAAAATATATTCAGCACCATATTTACTGGTGCAACATTATAATGGAAATTCAATTCAATAATGGTAATCCTGTTGTACGGCTTAGGGCTTTCAGGGCTGTTGACGATCCCCGGTCATGTGAATTATTTGTGGAGGGCCATAAACGTGTATTAACTAGTATTGGAGTAGAAAAAGTAACTTCATCAAATAATGAATGGGTTCACAATCCGGCCGCCTTTGTCATGATCGTGGAATCTCTTGATAAAGAACATATTTATGGCGGGGCCCGGATACATGTAGCGGGGGGAACTGAGCCATTACCTATCGAACAAGCTACTGGAGCCCTAGATCCCTCCATTTACGATCTTGTATATGATTTTGCACAGAAGGGAACTGGAGAAGGATGCGGCTTATGGAATTCGCGCGAAATTGCAGGCTACGGAATTGGAAGTATTTTTTTAACTCGGGTTGGAGTTGCCATGTCAACTCAAATCGGTTTAGATTCACTTTTTGGCCTTTGCGCACCTTACACTGTGAAAATGGCACAGAGTGTTGGCTATGAAATTGAAGAAGGAATAGGTAACAAGGGTACATTTTACTACCCGAAACTGGATTTGGTTGCTACGGTGTTAATATTGCGGGATCTCCAGGCATTGAGCACTGCTGATGACGAAAATAAACTAGCTATACAGTCGCTGCGGCAAAATCTTCAGGGTGTCAGGATTGAAGAGTTGAGAAAAAAGAAAATTGAAATTCACTACGATATTGAGATTCCCAATATGGACAAATGGGATTTGCAGGCAACCATAGCAAATTTGAAAAAAGGCAGCTCAAACGGCGCCATTGATGAAAGCAAAATAAATTTGCTGTAATTTTATTGATGTCATCGGCAGAAGTTAAATATCGTTCTCATCGCTATTTACAAATTTTAATCACGTAATATGAACTCCAGGTTTAAGGCACTTTTAGATGCCTCCAAACAATTACAGCACACTTATCATCCTTTTTTTTTCAGACCTGAATCAGCCTCCGACATGGAGTCAATTGAAGCTTTGATCGAATCAGGGGAAGTTGTTTTCATTCACGATGAACTGTACGGACAGTTGCATGAACTGATTAAAATGAAGAGCCCTTCTGTTAAAATTAAGGAGGAGGATTATGCTGGACTTATTAGCAATCATTTGGCGGGGAAAGAACTTGATAAATACGGAATTTGGGTCTATTACCCCTGGAATCGCCGCCTGGTACATATGCTGGACAGAGAAGAGTTCATTCAAGTAAGAACAAATCGGAATCAGTATAAAATTACTGGCAAAGAGCAGGAGATTTTAAGTACTAAGAAGATTGGAATTATCGGGCTATCCGTAGGACAATCCATTGCCCTGACATTGGCAATGGAACGAGGATTTGGCGAGCTCCGCCTCACAGATTTTGACACATTGGAGTTAAGTAACCTTAACAGAATACGCTCAGGTGTGCACAATTTGAATGTTCCAAAAGTTGTGATCACAGCCAGGGAAATAGCCGAGATCGATCCATTTCTACATGTAATATGCTTTTTCGAAGGTCTTACCGAAGACAACATGGATGCTTTTTTCACCGAAAATGGCAAACTTGATCTGTTGGTGGACGAATGCGATGGATTAGACATTAAGATTCTGGCGCGATACAAAGCGAGGGAAATGGGTATTCCTGTCTTAATGGATACCAGCGACCGTGGAATGCTTGATGTTGAGCGTTTCGATCTGGAACCAGAACGGGCATTGCTGCATGGAACCATTGATGGGGTTGATCCTAAAACTATAAAGGGTCTAAGCACCGAGGACAAAATTCCAGTGATGTTGCAGATGCTGGGGATAGAAAACATCTCGCTGAGGGCAAAAGCTTCAATGCTGGAAGTCGAGCAGACGATAAATACATGGCCGCAATTAGCAAGCTCAGTCGTGCTGGGCGGAGCTGTTGGTGCTGACGTTTCCCGACGAATACTTTTGAATCAATTCCACGAATCAGGCAGATACTATATTGACCTGGATGAGTTAATTGCAGATAAACAAACAGACCGGATCCAGGTAGTTGAAAAACAAAATCCGTTTTCCCCGCTAAGGTCTGATGATATGAAAAAAATAGTTTCCCGGCTGCATCTTCCAATTTCTTCGACCGATGTTTACGCTGACCAAGAGACTATAGAGAAATTAGTTACAGCAGCGTCTGCTGCCCCCTCAACCGGTAATGATCAGCCATGGAAATGGTTTTACAAAAATGGTATACTCTATCTTTTCCATGATGAATTCAGGTCGTTCTCGTTTGGAGATTTTAAGAAAAGTGCCTCCTTTATAAGTTTCGGAGCCGCATATGAAAATCTAAATATAGAAGCACTGCACATCGGATTGGAGCCATATTATGAGCTGTTCCCTGACGCATCTACTGAAAAACTGGTAGCAGCCATTCGCTTCAAAAAAGTCGGTGCGACATCTGATCAGATGTTGTTGAAACCTTTAGCGACAGCAATATTTAAACGCCATACAAACAGGATGATGGCACCTAAAGGTGTGGTGAGCGACGATATGCTAACCCGTCTTAAAACTCTTGCCGAATCTATTCCGGGGGCGGTTTTGAAATATTTTACAGCTGATCAGGAGCTGCGCGCCCTGGCTATGATCATCGGTGCTTGCGATAAAATCCGTCTCCTCAATCCGGAAGGACATTATGATTTTGTCCATCGTGAGATGAGGTGGACAAACGAAGAAGCTGAGCGAACGCGTGACGGCATTGACATCCAGGCTCTTGGCCTTGGAAATTCTCTGATGGCTGCAATGGGAGTTATAAAAAGTGAAAAGGTCATAAGCGCTGTTAACGATCTTGGAGGAGGGAACGCACTTGGTATGCTCGCAATGCGAACGGTGTCGACGGCTTCAGCTCTCTGTCTCATCAAACTTCCCGGATATAGCCTGAAAAATTTCTTCGAAGGTGGGCGGGCGATAGAAAGATTCTGGCTGGAAGCAACTAACTTGAATTTAGCAATTCACCCACTTATTTCGCCTCTTTATCTTTTTTCCCGTATTTTACATGGAAATGGCGAAGGTTTGAACGAAAAAAACATTCAGGAACTTCGTTTTTTAAGGGAACAATTTAACAAAATTACGCAATCGAGTAACGACGATTCTGAGGTATTTCTTGCTAAAATAGCAATTGCTGGGGAACCGGCTTTAAAATCGCATCGCTTGTTGCTAGAAGATATTTTAGTGGTAGAACAGGATAATTAGGGCAAATCACGAAGAAATTGATATCGTTTTTAAATGACCAGCAGCAATCAATGAGGAAAAGTGGTCTTTTCATCCTGTTCTCGATTTTATTATTCTTTTCTGTAAACGTCTCGGCACAATCGCCTGTAATTTTCGAGGGTGAGAACATTGTAATAGGCAACCACGTCTCAATTCTAGAGGATTCATCTAATAGACTCGAATTAGCAGAGGTTAGACAATCAAAGGCATTCGTGGCCTCGACTGTGGAAATTCCAAATCTTCAATTAAGCAGTTCCGACTTCTGGTTAAAGTTCTCGATCAGAAACGAAAGCGATCAGGATCATATAATTCTCGCGCTTGAATACCCAATGCTTAGCAAGGCTGAGTTCTATTCTATGAGCGACGGCCGAGTCCAAAAATTGAGTTACAATACATCGTTTTCCCACAGAAAATATCAACATCAAAATTTCTTGTTCGACGTGTATGTGCCACCGGGTGCGACAAAGGATTACTTTTTGAGAGTTAAGAGCACAGAACAAATGGTGCTGCCACTTATACTTGGCACTCCAAAGGTGATGGCCGAAAATCTTCTCACAAATGACCTGGCATGGGGACTGTTTATGGGCCTGATTCTGGTCATGATCATCTATAACTTTTTCATTTACTTATCGGTCCGGGATCAAAGTTATCTCTACTACGTCTTTTACAGTTTGTTTATTGGACTGAGTTCAATTACCCTGAGCGGTTACACATATCGGCTCATATTATTCGATCATCCTGATTTAAATCATCTGGGAATCGTAATCTTCCCTGGTCTTGCTGGTATTGCAGGAAATTTATTCATGATGAATTTTCTGCAAACAAAAGAGAATTCTCCGAGAATGCATCGCTTCATTTATCTGTCAATTCTCTTGTATTCAGTTGCAGTTATTTTAAGGTTACTGGGTTTTGATCAGGCAAGTTTCAGGGCAATCGATTTTGCTGCGATTTCCACTGTCTTCATAACGTTTATCGTGACAATATCCCTTTCTCTTGAAGGATATCGCCCGGCTAAATTGTTTCTGCTCGCATTTACTTTGTTCTTTACCGGCTTATTGCTGTTCGTTTTAAGGAACCTTGGAATTGTACCCTATAATAACTTTACAAATTATACAAAAGAAGGTGGAACCGCATTAGATGTAGTTTTACTTGCATTCGCACTGGCAGACAAAATCAATACATTCAAACGGGAAAAAGAAAAGTCGCAGGAGCAGACTCTCCAGGCATTAAAAGAAAATGAACGGATAATTCGTGAACAAAACGTAATTCTTGAAACTAAGGTAACCGAACGTACGTACGAATTAAGTCAGGCGAATACGGAATTGAATCAGACTCTAATTGATCTTAAGGAGGCAGAAGGTCAACTTGTGGAAGCGGAGAAAATGGCTTCGCTGGGCCAGCTCACCGCGGGCATAGCGCATGAGATCAATAATCCAATAAACTTTGTTACTTCAAACATAACACCGCTTAACCGGGATGTGGACATCCTAATAGATTTTATTCAGGAAATGGAAAAAATTGGTTTGTCGGATCTTCCTGTCGAGGAAAAACAACGCTTAATAGACGAGCAAAAAGAGGAACTGGACTATGATTATCTCAAAATGGAAATAAGCCAGTTGCTGAAAGGAATCCAGGAAGGAGCATCCCGTACGTCAGAAATTGTGAAGGGTTTGCGTGTCTTTTCCCGCCTGGATGAAGATGACCTTAAAAAAGCTGATATGAACGATGGTTTGGACTCCACTCTCATCGTAATTAATAACTTGTTGAGCAACAAAATAAAGCTTGAAAAGTCATATGGAGATCTTCCGCTTATCGAATGTTATCCGGGAAAACTTAATCAGGTATTCCTTAATATTTTATCAAATGCGATATATGCGATAAATAAAAAATTTGGAGAGCGTGAAGGGGGTGTGTTGAAAATAAGTACCGTTAGCACGGATACAAAGGTGATCATCAAAATAGAAGACAACGGGATTGGTATGGATGAAGGTACGAAGAAAAAGATCTTTGAGCCATTCTTTACCACCAAAGATGTGGGGGAAGGCACTGGGCTGGGTATGTCCATCGCCTATAATACAATTCGAAGACATCAGGGTGAAATTCAGATTAACAGTACTCCGGGAGTAGGTTCAGAATTTGTCCTGGAGTTGCCTATAGTCTTTGAATCCATAGAAGAAGATAACTAAGTGGAAAAACAAGAGAAAATAAAAATACTTTACGTTGATGATGAAATTAATAATCTGACCGGTTTTAAGGCATCATTTCGGATAAACTATAACATCATGATTGCTGTTAATGCAACTGATGCTATGGAACATTTAAATTCGCATCCCGATATTCGCGTTATTTTCTGTGATCAGCGGATGCCTGGAAAAACAGGTGTTCAATTCTTTGAGGAGATCCGCAGCCGTTATCCAAAACCAATCCGCATCTTGCTTACCGGATATTCAGACATCGATTCTGTAATTGACTCCATCAACCTGGGAAATGTATTCAGGTATGTAAAAAAACCATGGAAAGATGCCGATATACTGGCAGCAATCAATGAAGCAAATAAATTCTACGTTTCAAACTCATTACTTGCGGTCAAGAATGAAGAACTGCAGAAAGCTTATAATGAGCTCGACAAGTTTTCTTATAGCGTAACTCATGATATGAGGGGGCCGTTGCTTAGCATACTCGGGGCTGTGGAAGCTGCTCAGCATATGGAAGACATTACTGAAATCCGGAAAATGCTTCTATTAATGAAAGAGTCTGTAAGAAATTTAGACGACTTTATCCAAAGTATTCATGACTATTATAACCTTAATCGTGGTGAACTTGAAATTAAAGAAATTGATTTTAAAGAAATCGTTGATGAGCAGATAAGAATTTTTAACTTTACTTATCTGGTAAGCGATGTAAAGTTTAGTAAAAGTATCGAGCAGAAAGAAACGTTTAGGGGTGATGACGTTTCAATCAAACTTATATTAAATAATCTTTTATCAAACGCATTCAAGTACCAGAAAAAAGAAAATAAAGAGAAGCTAGTAGAGCTTAAGATTCTTGTAGAAAACGGGAAAGCTGTCATTGAGGTTATCGATAATGGTGTTGGAATTGACCAGAATTATATAGGTGATATCTTTAACATGTTTTTCCGCGCCAGTTCACAGGAAGTTGGATCTGGTTTTGGTTTATATAATGTGAAAGCCGCAGTGATAAAGCTTAATGGAAAAATTGATGTAGATTCAGAAATTAATAAGGGTACCAGGTTTAGAGTGGTAATTCAAAACAAGTGAGATGTTGACTCCATTTCCACATTTTATTATAATTGATGACAGCCAGCTTGATTGTTTCATTGGCGAAAAAATCATACAAAATACCGGAACCTTTTCTAGTGTAAAATCTTACATTCAGGCGACAGAGGCTTACGAGGCGATAAAAAACTCCGACCCAAACACCACCGAACCTATTACCATTATTGTACTCGATATTCAAATGCCAGTTATGAACGGGTTTCAATTTGTAGAAGCTTTTGAACAACTTCCTGAAAGCATTCGTTCACATTACGCGATATTTATGTTTAGCTCATCCATAAATGAAAATGACAAGAACAGGCTTGAAAACCACCCCTGCATTCGCAAGTTTTACAGTAAACCAATTTCTAAGGATATCGTTGCCAGCATAGTTGATTCTTTATAATTATTTCAACCCGAGTACGTCAATACCCTGTTCGAACACAACATCTACCGGAATTCCCTTTTTTCCAAGCTTGTCAAGGTCTGATTGCAGCTCCGGGTGAATGAGCGCCATTTCTTGTTGAACCTTCTCAACTGCTGATTTATCGCCATCACCCTGCAGTTTTAAAATCTTGCTGCTTAGCTCATTCATAGCGCTCGCGAATTTTTCGTAATTAACTTTGTATCGCCCTTCCGCAGTTCGCTCAAAGGCTCCTTTTTCATTAAAGAAATTGAAACAAAGCATATTTGCTTTACCGTGAGATTCACTCGCTCCGAAACGGACAGATCGAAGAATTCCCGCCATAAACGTGGTATAATAATCTTTTATATCACCGGTAAGTTCACCTTTTTTCAAAAGGCTGCTTACCATATATAAGCCAAGGATATCGGCTTTTCCTTCTTCCAGCCAGGAGGATTGTTCCTGGAGTGCCTCCCTAACGAAGCCCTTCCCCGTAATAGTTGATTTAATGCCAAGACCATGTGCTACCTCATGAAACATGACGTTTGCAAAAAAAGCGTCGAAATTCAAGTGTTGTTGTTGGCCCTTATCTATGAGCTCTTCAGATATCGGAATCATGATCTTGTCGAACTTTGCACGCATAGCATTTTTTAGTTGAGATCTGCGTGTACCTTTCTTTTGTTGAATTACTTCATCGTTCGGAAGGTTAACGGCAATTGTCTTACCGCCAGAGTTTCCATCTCCGGCATAATAAACTACGTCAAATGCAGCAAGCTGAGACCCAGTCCCCGGGGTTTCATTTTTATATTTTGAATCCACAGGCAGGCCTCTCTGCAATTCGGGCATCATCCCGACATATTTTTCCAGGCGTTGACTCCATTCACGATCCTTGACCAGCACATAACTTTCAAAAGCAGCTCTTGCGTTCAAAAGTGCGTCTTCATAATTTTCAATTGGGCCGATTATAATATCAAGTCCATTGTCCTTCATATCCATCCATGCGTAATCGCTCGGGTTGTAATTGTCTGTGACTAATGCTTCTGCACGCAAGCTCAGATAGTTTTTAAGCTGAGGTTCGTCAGATAATTCAGCAGCTTTCTTCAACAGATCGGACGCTTTTTTGAGTCCGTCTTTGAAATAAATATGATATGGTATAGTATAAAGCTTTCCTGCCGAATCCCTGCGAACCATAGAATATAAACTACGCTTGTCCTTAATATCAGATTTCTCCAGCTCCTCTTTTGTCATATCAGCAGGATAGAAACCGGAACCCTCTGGTTTGGGGCCAATCCCATACACAAAGGGTTTATTACCATTTAATTTGTCCCATGGGCCGTAATTCACCAACACAAATTCCTTTGTTTTTTCATCCTTAATTGTGGCAAGGAGGCTGTCTCGCTGAGGATATGCTTGTGCCCAGAAAAGCTCATCCATAACCTGGGCTGCTTGAATAAGTAAAGGCAAAACCTGACGTTGATTTTCAGTAAGTTTTTGAATATCTGTGGTCAGTTTAACCTTTGCATAAATTGGTAATCTTTCGGAAACATAGGCCTCCAAACTATCTTTTGACTTGTCCCCTTCAGTCGAGCTGGTTGAACACGAATTAAAACCCGCTGCAAGCAGGAGTACCGGGATCAATATTAATTTGAATGAATTCTTCATAATATGGTTTTAAGGATGATAAAAGTAAGCATTGTTCCCTAGGATTTCCTATTGCTGGTTTGGCATTGTTTTTTAGTATTATTTGATACATACCTTTAAGAAAATGCCTTCGACCGTTGTAGATACAGTCAATTACTTTCCGGAAAAGCTCGTTTTAAGGGTTACATTTGTTTCCGGATTAGTTTATGATTATAAAAATGTGCCGGCACATGTCTATAAGGCATTAAAAAGAGCCGGCTCGAAAGGACGTTTTCTTAATTTCCATATTAAAGGTAAGTATGAATACGATAAAATAAATTAATGCTGATCAGAGATTACCTTTGACAATCTCGTACCCTATTGATCGTTTAACCAACTGGATTTACAGAATAAACGTATATCTTATCTCGAGCTCTTAAATCTTTTTCAATTGAAATATATTATTTTTCTATTTCTATTTATTCTAGCTGCCACTAAAGGCAGTCTGGCACAGGACAGTTTCACAATAAATGGTGTTGTAACGGATTCTCTTTCAGGAGAAACGCTTATTGGGGTAACCATAAAATTTAGTAACAAATCGCAAAATGGCACGAGCACAAATGTCTACGGATTTTTCTCATATAAGCTTGATCCTGGCGATTACACGATGACAGTAAGTTATATCGGCTACCGTACATTTTCCCGTTCAATTACAGTCGACTCAGATAAACGAATTGACATCAATCTTGTGCCTGAAAATAGCATTGCCGAAGTTGTTGTCACATCTGAAAAAAGAAATGACAATGTTGTAAGCGCCCAAATGGGTATTGCGAAAGTGAACTTAAGCGAGATAAGAAATGTGCCCGTGATCTTCGGCGAACGCGATGTATTAAAAACGCTTCAGCTTCTTCCAGGAATTAAGTCCGCCGGTGAGGGAAATAGTGGATTTTATGTTCGGGGCGGATCAGCAGATCAAAATTTAATACTTCTTGATGAAGCACCCGTCTATAATGCTTCACACTTGCTGGGATTTTTCTCGACCTTCAATTCGGACGCCATCAAAGATGTCAGTGTTTATAAAGGTGGAATGCCCGCTCAATATGGCGGGAGGTTGTCATCGGTACTTGATATCCGCATGAACGATGGAAATAAAAAAGAATTTACCGCTGAGGGGGGCATTGGCCTCATATCCTCCAGACTTAAATTGGAAGGGCCTATCGTAAGCGATAAAAGTTCTTTTATGATCAGCGCAAGGAGAACTTATGCTGATGCGTTTCTTGCGTTCGCAAAAGATGAGTCAATTCGCAAAAACACACTATATTTTTATGACCTAAACGCCAAAGCAAATTATCAGATTGATAAAAAGAACACCATTTATCTTTCAGGATATTTTGGGCGTGATGAGCTTGGGTTGAACGAAACTTTTGGTTTCGACTGGGGCAATGCTACATCGACGCTCAGATGGAATCATCTATTCAGCAACCGACTATTCTCAAACACCTCTCTAATTTATAGCAATTACAATTATGTGATTGAGAACTTTATTGAAGAAAACAACTTTAAAGTAAGTTCTTCAATCAGGGATCTTAATCTAAAACAGGATTTCCAGTTGTCGCTGAATAATAGCCATAATGTTAGATTCGGGTTAGATTTAATTGACCACACAATAGCACCAGGCAGTATTACTTCCAATGAACGTTCAAGTGTGAACGAAGAAACTATTGAGAAAAGAAATGGAAATGAAGCTTCTGCCTATATTTCTGATGAATGGGAAATAAACGATAAGTTTAATATTGTTTACGGTGTTAGGGCTAGTTCTTTCTTTCTGCGAGGCCCTGGTACCTTTAATCTTTATGATTCACAGGGAAAAATAACCAATAGTCAGATTTACAGTCGCGGTCAACTAGTAAAAAGCTATTTCAGATTTGAGCCACGCTTGTCAGCCAGCTATTTGCTTAATGGTGTTTCGTCGTTGAAAGTATCCTTCACCAGAAATAGTCAAAATCTGCACCTGATGTCAAATTCCACAGCAAGTTCACCCACTGATCTCTACATCTTAAGCAGCAACAATGTGAAGCCCGAAGTTGCAGATCAGGTTGCATTGGGCTATTTCAGGAATTTCAATGACGACAAATACGAATTTTCTGCGGAGACTTATTTTAAAACCATGCAAAATCAGATTGAATACAGAAGTGGTACAGACCTTCGAGGAAACAGGAACGTTGAAGCCGATCTGCTTTACGGTGAAGGCAGGGCATACGGAATAGAACTTTACATTAAAAAAAGATTTGGGAAACTGAATGGCTGGATTGGTTATACACTCTCACGTACCGAACGTCGTTTTGATGCTCTTGAACAGGGAAAATGGTTTTTTGCTAAACAAGACCGAACACATGATCTTTCAGTTGTGGGTATATACAAAGCCGGACCCAGATGGACTTTCTCTTCGACATTCGTTTATAACACTGGTAATGCGGTCACCTTCCCAGCGGGAAAATATCAAATTAATAACCAGACATACTTCTATTATTCAGCGCGAAACTCCGACCGAATGCCCGACTATCATCGTCTCGATCTTGCCGCAACTCTGGAAGCCAAGCCTGGAAAGAAATTGCAATCTAGCTGGTCAATGGGTTTTTATAACGTATATAATCGTAAAAACGCATACGCGATAAACTTCCAGGATGATCCGGATGATAGCTCCAAAACACAGGCTGTTAAAACCACTTTATTTGGCATTATTCCATCAATAACATGGAACTTTAAGTTTTAATTATGAACAGAATATTCCGATCGAAGACAATGTGCCCCATCTTTAGTTTGGCATCAATACTTATGTGCCTGATCTTATCATCGTGCGAAGAAGTTATAGATGCTGATCTATCAAAGGCAGAACCTTTAATTGTAATTGAGGGAAGTATAAGTGATCAGTCAGAGGTACATACAGTGAAAGTTTCGAAAACTATTGCATTTGATCAGCCGACTAAGTTCAATGGGGTTCCGGGGGCTAAAGTCACCGTATACTCTAGCAATAGCCAAACGTATACTTTCACATCTACAGGCGATGGGACTTACAAAAGCCAGCGTTTTCGTGGCACGCCCGGAGTAAGCTATATTTTAGAAGTCATTACGGGTGGGAAAACTTACAAGGCTAGTTCATTAATGCCAGCGGCTGTGAAACCAGATTCTATCAATTTTAAGAAGCTTACATTCTTTGGAGACTCGAAATTGTATCCATCCATATATTATAAAGATCCGCCGCGAATCCAAAATCAATATCGTTATATCGTAAAAATTAACGGAGTACTAAAGGCAGATCAGGTAAGTGAGGACCGTTTCAGCGACGGTAACGCAACGTCAGATTTGATTACATTTGATGGTGATGGAGTGGTAGCTGGAGATAAGGTTGATGTGGAAATTCAATGTATTGATAGAAATGTATTTAAATATTATTTCGCAATCAGCCAGATCGGGGGCAATGGCGGCCCTCCTGTCGCACCATCTAACCCTGAGAGTAATTTGGATAACGGAGCACTTGGAATCTTCAGTGCCAATACGCGGTCCGCATATACGATATCTTTAAAGTAGCCTTCGGCTTTAACGCGTCATCCATTCAAGAATGATAGTAGTCGCAAAAAACTACGTAGTGATATTCGTGGTTTATACCTGGTTATTGGTGGGGATTATTATGGTAATTTGACTTGTTGAAAGTAGCCTTATATTTGCATTATAAGTCAAATAAATGAAGAAGAAAATTGTTGTTATAGAAGACAACCACGACATTCTAGAGCTTTTGGGTTTCATTCTTGAAAACGAAGATTATGAAGTGCTTGCTTCACTTGATGCCGAACCAATAAAGAGCCTGGAGGACATTAATCCGCATCTGATCCTGCTAGATGAGAATTTGGGGGCATATAAGGGGCATAAATTATGTCTTGAGATAAAAGCAAATCCTGGTACTTCACACCTTCCGGTTATTTTGATTTCAGCCGTTAACGATCTGGCTGAACTCGCCAGAAAATGTAAGGCAGATAGTTACATCGCAAAACCTTTTCTTATCGAAGACCTGCTGGATCTTGTAAAGCAACATCATCGCCGCACAAACTGATTTGATCTGATTGCCTATACGACCTTGTTATTCTGTAATTTTGCAACATGAACGTCAGAACAGATATCCGGGGAATTGAAGACATCAAAAAATTGGTTGATGATTTTTACCGAAAGGTTGCTCAGGATGAACTACTGGCACCCATTTTTAATTTTCGGTTATCTACACATTGGGGGCCGCATCTCGAAAAAATGTATTTGTTCTGGAATGCAGCGCTGTTCGGGGTAAAGGGGTACATTGGTAACCCTTTTAGTAAACATGCAACCATGGAAGTTGAGGAAGAACATTTTGAACGTTGGTTGGAGATGTTTGATGACACTGTTGATTTATATTTCGAGGGTCCTGTGGCAATTGAGGCAAAAAGAAAGGCCGCCGCGATGGCCGAGATGTTCCTTCGCAAGATAAAAAGCAATAAGGGTAATTCTACCAAGCCTGTTTTATGATTTTTATCGGTGAGTGCGTTTCGGAGTTCAGCAGTCGGAATAAATAAAAAAAGTGCTGCACATCTATGGCAGCACTTTTCAAAGGTCAATCAACTCACATAAAAAACCTTTTAGAACCCAAAGACAAAACCTGCCCAGGGCGCTATATAACCTCATCAAATATTGTGATTAAAACCTTTACAATGATGGTGCTAAATCACCATTTCTATACGTTTCAATCGCAAACGATGTTTCAGAAAACTTCTATTTTAAAAAATTCATTTTAGTAAATTGCCCCACAGAAAAAACATTATGATTTCAAAAATTCATCTTCTTATGCTCGCAGGCGTCGTTACAATTGTGTCAGCCTGTTCATCTTCACCATACTCACCAACAAATAAGATCTATAAAAAACAAGCAAAGGAATTAACCAAAGCCATAACTAAAACACCGGTCAACCCTTCAGGACAAGATTTTGTAGGAACTGTTAATTTTGGCTTGCGGAAACCGAATTATGTTATCATTCACCACACCGCACAAAATTCCACCCAGCAAACCCTTAAAACATTTACCGTTCCTACCACGCAAGTTAGCGCTCACTACGTCATTGGCCGAGATGGAATGGTTTACCATATGTTAAACGATTACTTACGTGCATGGCATGGCGGAGTTGCTAAATGGGGAAATGCTACGGACATAAATTCATCGTCCATTGGAATCGAACTTGACAACAATGGTTTTGAGCCGTTCTCTGAATCTCAGATTAGTAGTTTGTTGACAGTTCTTGACACTCTTAAAAAGAAGCATGGTGTGCCTACCGCCAATTTCATCGGACATTCCGATATCGCACCAGGAAGAAAAGTTGATCCAAACGTAACCTTTCCATGGAAAAAATTGGCGGAAAGGGGCTTTGGTTTATGGCAGGATGCTGCAATAACCGACACAGTACCCGCCACCTTTAATCCTGTTGACGGCTTACGAATTATTGGATATGATGTCAAAAATCCGGTAAATGCTGTCAAAGCATTCCAGCTCCATTTTATTCAAAAAGAAATTACTGGTGTGTTAAACGAGGACGAAAAGAAAGTCTTATTTAACCTTTACAAAAAATACCTCTGATCAACTCTTCTTAACTTCCTTTGCCCAGGCATCTTTTAGTGTGACCGTGCGATTAAATACCAGATTATCGGGTGTAGAGTCAATATCCATGGTAAAATAACCCTTACGTATGAACTGATAGCCCAGCACCGGACGTGCATGTACAAGGTCTGGTTCTATAAAAGCATTTTTTATTACACTGAGACTGTCCGGATTTATGTACTCTTTAAAATCGCCATCTTCATTCGACGGATCTTCAACCTGAAATAGCCTGTCGTACAGACGAATTTCAGCAGTTTTCGCATGTTGAACGCTTACCCAGTGTATAGTTCCTTTCACATGAATGCCGCTGGTATCAGAGCCACTTTTTGATTCTGGGATATATGTGCAATGGATTTCCGAAATACGCCCATTTTCGTCCTTTATGAAGTTTTCACACTTCACTATATAGGCATTTTTCAGCCGTACCATTAAACCCGGACCGAGACGGAAAAATTTCTTTGGGGCATCCTCCATGAAATCCTCACGTTCAATCCAAATTTCTGAACTGAATGGTATTTCCCTTGAGCCACCGCCATTTTCAGCTTCGGGATTATTTTCGCCGTGCATAATTTCCGATTGTCCTTGTGGATAATTAGTGATCACCAGTTTAACAGGATCCATAACAACCATCCTCCGAAGAGCAGTTTTATTCAAGTCTTCCCTTATACAAAATTCAAGCAGACTCAAGTCAATCAGATTTTCACGTTTTGCAACCCCAATCCGCTCACAGAAATTTCTTATAGACAAAGGTGTATAACCGCGACGACGCAAACCGCTGATAGTAGGCATACGGGGATCATCCCACCCTGAAACATATTTTTCGTTCACCAGCTGGAGCAATTTCCTTTTGCTCATCACTGTGAAATTCATGTTTAAACGCGCAAACTCATATTGTTTTGACGGAAAGACATTTAATTTGTTTATAAACCATTCGTACAATGGACGATGCGGAATGAATTCTAACGTGCAGATAGAATGAGTAATTTCTTCTATTGCATCAGACTGCCCGTGCGCGAAATCGTACATCGGGTAAACACACCATTTATTACCCGTGCGGTGATGGTGGGCATGCTTAATACGATACATCAAAGGATCGCGCAAATGCATATTAGGAGACTCAAGATCGATCTTAGCTCTTAAAACTTTCGCTCCGTCGGGATATTTCCCGTCTTTCATGTCGCTGAAAAGATGCAAATTTTCATCGATACTACGGTCGCGATAAGGTGTAGGAGTTCCGGGTTCAGTGGGTGTTCCTTTGGCCGCAGCTATTTCTTCGGCCGTACTGTCATCGACATAGGCCAGACCGTTCTTTATCAGGGTGACTGCAAAATCGTAAAGCTGATCGAAGTAATCAGACGAATAAAGTTCTTTATCCCATTCGAATCCCAGCCAATGAATATCTTCTCGAATACTATCAACGTACTCAGTTTCTTCTGTACTAGGGTTGGTATCGTCAAATCGCAAATTGGTTTTACCATTATATTTCTGAGCGATTCCAAAATTCAGGCAAATAGATTTGGCATGACCAATGTGAAGGTAACCATTAGGTTCTGGAGGGAAACGAGTTTGCACACGACCGTTATTTTTGCCATTGCTAATATCTTCCTCGATAATCTCTTCCAAAAAATTTAATGCTCTTTCTTCAATCATAACCTACTTTGAGGGTACAAAAATAGCAAAATTAAGTTTTGGAAGCGCATTTTTGCTTCATGCACTCTCATTTGGGTATGATAACTGCGAAACACAATCCGATTTTCTTAGTACTTTTATACCATGCCAATATCAGCTAACCGCCCCTTGCGTGTACTCGTTGCTAAAGTCGGTCTTGATGGCCACGATCGCGGTGCCAAAATTATCGCTACTTCGCTAAGAGATGCGGGAATGGAGGTAATCTACACAGGCTTGCGACAAACACCAGAAATGGTGGTTAATACTGCATTGCAAGAAGACGTCGATGCAATTGGTGTTTCAATACTTTCAGGAGCACACATGACAGTTTTTCCTAAAATTGCGAAGCTCATGAAAGAGAAGGGCCTGAATGATGTTTTACTCACAGGCGGTGGCATAATTCCGGAAGCTGACATGAAAACATTGAATGAACTGGGTGTTGGGCAGCTATTTCCACCGGGGACCACAACTATGGAAATTGTTAACTATATCACTGAATGGGTTAATTTGAACAGACAATTTTAGTTCTTATCCATTTAATCCATTCGCAATTATAACAGATCATGAACAACCTTCTACTCGAATCAAGCAATCAAATCCTTACGATAACGATTAATCGAGAAAGCAAGTTAAATGCTTTGAACAGAGAAACCCTGTCGGAGCTTCACGAAGCTTTGATCAATGCTTTTGCCGACTCAGGTATCAAAGGTATTATTATTACAGGTGCCGGGCCCAAAGCATTTATCGCGGGAGCTGACATTTCCGAATTTGCTGCATACAGTGTTGATGAAGGTAAACAACTGGCAAAGGATGGTCAGACCAATGTATTTGATTTTATTGAAAATGGGAGTAAGCCAGTTATTGCAGCCATAAATGGTTTTGCTTTAGGGGGCGGGCTCGAGCTCGCGATGTCATGCCACATTCGTGTAGCTTCTTCAAGCGCCAAAATGGGGCTTCCAGAAGTAAGCCTGGGTCTAATTCCTGGGTATGGCGGAACGCAGCGCCTGGCACAACTTGTAGGAAAGGGCCGCGCCCTCGAAATGATAATGACCGCCGAAATGGTGACCGCAGAGGAAGCGTTCCGGACTGGCCTGGTCAATCATGTAGTTGAACCGGAACAAATTCTGGCCAAATCGCAAGAAATACTTGGCAAAATCATAAGCAGGTCCCCTTTCGCTATATCAAGTGCAATTAAAGCCGTCAATGCAGGTATGACACAAGGTAAAAATGGATACGCAATAGAAATCGAGGAATTTTCGCGATGTTTTGGTTCCGAGGACTTTAAAGAAGGTGTTGACGCATTCCTAAATAAACGCCAAGCAAAATTTAACGGAAACTAACAATTAACCCCGCCGTATTCTTGATTAATTGTTCCAGGCATCACTCTAGTCTATTAGGAGATGAAAAGCTATAACTTCTTAAAATGGTATACGTAGAAATACGTATGAAAGAGAGGGTCAGACCGGCGTCAATAGTGTAGAAAATATTTCCCATCTTGTTAATATTTATTATATTGCACTGTTTCCCGACATCTATTGGCCGTTTTATGGAATTCTTCAACCTATGAACAAGATCTTAATTATAGACGATGAAATAAATATTGGGCTTATTTTGTCAAAGTTTTTGACGCGTAATGGGTTCGAAGTTGCTACCAGTACAAATGGCACCAACGCGTTGGAACTTATGTCGAGGGAAACATTCAATTTAGTTCTTTGTGACTTTCGACTGGAGGATACAGATGGACGGGAGATGCTCCGTAAAATAAAAACTTCATACCCTGACACGGGCGTAATAATCATTACCGGTTATTCTGATATAAAGCTGGCTGTAGAGCTTATCAAAATGGGAGCTTACGATTATATCACTAAGCCTCTCTATCCAGATGAAATTCTAAACACGGTAAATAAAGCTATTGAAGCTCAAAAAATAATAAATCAACCCGTTAGCACTTCCAGCGAGTCTGATAAAAATCGGGATCGTAAAACTGATATTGTTCTTGAAGAATTTGTAGTCGGCAAAAGTGCAGCTTCACAGGAACTTATTCGTCAGATAAAACTTGTTTCTCCAACCAACTACAGTGTTATATTAAGCGGGGAGAGTGGAACAGGGAAGGAATCCGTGGCAAAAAGCATTCACTTAAGTAGTCCCCGGAAAGATAAACCGTTCATCGCTATGGATTGCGGATCATTGACTAAAGATCTTGCGGGTAGTGAATTTTTTGGTCATGAAAAGGGATCCTTCACAGGAGCTTTATATACCAAGATCGGCCACTTTGAGATGGCTAATGGAGGTACATTATTTCTCGATGAAGTTGGGAACCTATCGTATGATATCCAGGCAGCTCTACTTCGAGTGGTGCAGGAACGGAAGGTTAAGCGTATAGGAAGTACAAAAGAAATTGATCTGGATGTTCGGATAATTGTCGCAACCAATGAAAATTTAATGGATGCAATCCAGAAAAGTCGGTTTCGGGAAGATCTATTTCACCGGTTCAATGAATTTAGTATCACCATCCCACCACTGAGGGAGCGGGGAAAGGATATAATGACTTTCGCAGAGCACTTTTTAAAAGTTGCCAACAATGAATTGAATAGAAATGTCACTGACTTCTCGCCGGAAGTTGTTGATTGTTTCATGACATATAACTGGCCCGGAAATGTTCGTGAGTTAAAGAACGTGATCAGAAGAGCGACATTACTTTCAGAAGGCTCGGAGATCTTACTGAAGGCATTGCCATTGGAAATCTCGACCTTTGCAAAGGTATCGGCAATTGAAAGCACTTTTGAAGCTAATGTTAGTGTGAACACTAACAGACATGACCTTAAGAATGCGGCAATGGAGGCCGAATATGAAACAATTCTTAATGTTTTGAAAGAAGTTAATTTCAATAAAACTAAAGCGGCTAAGATTCTTAATATTGATAGGAAGACACTATACAATAAAATGAAAGCTATTAATCTGGATTAATTTGAAATCGGACAAAACAAAATAAAAAAACCCTGTTATCATAGCAGGGTTTTTTTATACCAAACTTTCTATGTCAATATATAGCTACAAACAACGGAATACAATTGTACTGGCAATCCTGATCATCTTGGGATGTTTTGTTTTGTATTCATTAAGAACAATTGCCGGGACATTGTTAAGCACAATTGTTTTATACACCATTTTTGTTCCAATCTTTACTTTTTTCGTTGAAAAATGGAATATGAAAAAGTGGATTGCGGCCAGTCTTATAATCTTGTTGTCGCTGATCATCATTGTGCTCCCGTTTCTTACACTCAGCGTATTAGTAATTGATAAGGTTTCTGAATTCCAGGATGACCCGATTACCATAAAGAATCTGATGCATAAAATCGACGATTTTATCGGGGCAAAAATAGATCAGCCGGACTTATTTGATAAGGCAATGGGAAAAATGAATCAAGTTGCAGAAGAATTGTTCCCTTCAGTCCTCAGCGGTGCTGCTAACATTGTTCTGGGGCTAATAATAATGTATTTCCTTTTATACTTCATGTTTGTTCAAAAACAACAGTTTGAAGCAGGCTTGCTCAAATATGCCCCGTTCAGGGAACAAAATGCGTTAAAATTTGCAACAGAGCTTAAAATGACCACGTATTCGAATGTTCTTGGACAAGGGTTTATTGCAATCGTTCAGGGCGCGCTGGTGAGCATAGGATTTTTTATGTTCGATATACCTGATCCAATATTTTGGGGAGTAATTTCAACATTCCTTTCATTTTTGCCGGTAGTTGGAGCTCCTGTAGTATTCGTACCTGCAGCCTTAATCGCCATGGCAAGTGGTAATACATCAGGAGGCTGGGGACTATTGCTTTGGGGTCTTATCCTTATTATTAATATCGATAACGTAATACGGCTGATTATTGCAAAGAATGTTTCAGATACTCATCCGATTATTACAGTTGTTGGTGTCATAATTGGGATACCTATATTCGGAATACTTGGACTTGTATTCGGACCTCTTCTCCTTTCATACTTCATTCTCACAATCAAGATTTATGAAACAAGTAAGCTGGCAAGTGAACGATTAGAAAAACTGAAATCAGGTGAAGATGAATAATTAAAAACAGTTTATATGGTTGATTTGTATTAGTAGTAGATATTAACCTTTAAAATTATTAACATGAACGACAACTCAAAAGTTTTAGCAGCATTGCTTGCAGGACTAGCCGCAGGCGCTGCAATAGGAATCTTATTTGCACCTGAAAAAGGATCAGAAACACGTGATAAGTTAAATGATTCACTAAAAAATCTGGGTGATAGTATTAAAGATCGCGCAGCAGATGAAATAGGAAATTTAAGCGACTTTAAAGATAAGGTTGTTGAGTCAATTAAAAGCAAACTGAAGGGAGCTGAAGAAGAGTACGTAAACGCCAAAGAAACAGTTAGTAAAGCTGCTTCGTCTGCAAGTGATAAAGCCGAAAAAAACCTCAGTAAGGCCTAAAAACAATAATAAAAAATGGAAGAGAAAGAACTGGATGCCAGGGAAATAATTGGCAAGGTCAAGGAGTACGTTGATGTTCGGAAAGAAATCGCCATTCTTTCGGCGGTAGAAAAGGGCTCGCAACTATTTGCCAATTTAGCTACCGATGGTCTTGTTCTTCTGTTTGGTGTCTTAGGAGTTCTTTTCGGGAGCCTCGCCGCCGGATTCTATTTGTCTGAAGTTGTAGGAAACACTTATGCTGGCTTTTTAATCGTTACTGGATTTTACTTTTTGCTAGCTATTATATTCTATGCCGTGAAAGATAAATACATTGAAAAGCATATTGTTAATGCAGCGATAAAAAAGTTTTTTAGAGATAAACATGAGGCCTAAAATTGAAAATATCCAAGACTTGCGAACAGAATTAAGTCGTCTGAGGTCAGAACGTTTGATACAGGAGATTGAGCTAACAAAAGTTACCGCAAGAATTAAAGCCCGATTACATTTTCCTGTCCTTGTTTATAACAAGATCAGTGATTTCTTTATTGAAATGTTTGGAGACGATCCTGAAGATCTCAATAAGACAGATAATAAGGACAAAGACTGGGTAACTAATATCTTTCGGGTCGGGCTTCCTGTTGCACTTAATAAATTTCTCTTCCCACGTTCCGGCTTTCTCATGAAATCAATTGTGGCTTTAGTATCTCAGAAAGCTGCTAAGAATGTAAATAAAGATAGTATTACTGAGCTGATCGATAAAGTCACGGATTGGATTAAAACGCCAAGACCAAAAACAAGAAAAGAGCCGGTATTAGCGGATTATGGTATTCCGCCTGACAGCGAAACATATTAAGCATGAAACCCATCTGGACGGTATCCGGATGGGTTTTTATTTTCCGAGTAGCTCGACCTACTTATTCTTGAATACATTATTCTTGAAGTCCTCATAAGCCATAGTTATGCCTTCTTCAAGTTCCACTTTATGCCTCCAGCCGAGGGAGTGCAATTTTGAAACATCTAGTAATTTTCTTGGAGTTCCATCAGGCATTGAAGCATCAAATATAATTTCTCCTTGAAAGCCAGTGATTTTTTTAATTAAAAGCGCCAAGTCCTTTATCGATAGGTCTTTTCCAGTGCCAATATTAATTAACTGAGGGTCATTATAATTTTGCATGATGAAAAAACATGCGTCAGCAAGGTCATCAGAAAAAAGAAATTCTCGCATTGGTGTTCCGGTCCCTAGAACGGTAACCTCTTTTGCAGAATTTATTTTCGCTTCATGGAATTTACGAATTAACGCTGGAAGCACATGAGCATTCTGAAGGTGGTAGTTATCATTATACCCGTACAAATTTGTCGGCATTACTGATATAAAATTACACCCATACTGAGCCCTGTATGCCTCACACATTTTAATGCCCGCAATCTTTGCAATTGCGTAGGGTTCGTTACTGGACTCAAGAGGTCCGGTTAACATATACTCTTCCCTTATCGGTTGCGGAGCCATTTTGGGGTAAATGCAACTTGAACCTAAAAACATTTATTTCTTGACGCTATAGGTGTAGGATTGATGTATTACATTATTTTGGATCTTCAGATTATCATAAATGAAATTTGCTTTATAAGTCTTGTTGGCAATAATACCACCCACCTTCGCTGCCGCCAGAAAAACATATTCAGGTTTTTCCGTATCGAAGAACGCGGCGACCTGTTTATCGTCCCTTAGATCCAGATCCTCGGAAGTACGTGTGATTAAACTTGTAAAACCCTCACTTTTGAGCTTTCTTAGGATGGCAGAGCCAACCATTCCCCGATGACCGGCAATATATATTTTAGCTCCCTTTTCCAACATACTTATACTAATGATGCGAAGATAAAACTATTTTTGCAAGCTTTAATAATAAGAAATGGGGAAGGACAAGTTACGCCGCTTTGCAGAGATCACTGCCTTTGATAATGTAATTGAACTTGAGGACGGCCAGCAGTTATCAGGCCGATGGTCGGAAATGCAATTTAAAAACAACAATCCGGTAGTTTTAGAATTAGGATGCGGAAAAGGCGAATATACCGTGAATCTTGCCCGGTTATTTCCTGACATAAACTTTATCGGCATCGATTATAAAGGCAACCGAATCTGGCGTGGTGCTAAAACAGCGCTTGAAGAAGGCATTAAGAACGTCGCATTTTTAAGAATCCAAATCGAAAATCTGCTCGATTATTTTACGGAGAAGGAGGTTAGTAATATTTGGATAACATTTCCAGATCCCCAGCCTCAGGTAAGCCGTGAAAAGAAGCGACTCACGTCAGATCGGTTTCTAATAATGTATAATAGAATTCTTAAAAATTCCGGATCGCTTCACTTGAAAACAGATAGCGATTCGTTGTATCGATATACGCTTGAAAAAGTGAGCGGACCTGGTTTTGAAATTCAAATCTGTACGGATGATTTATACAATTCTGAATTCGCAGATGACGTCCTATCCATCAAAACCTATTATGAGAAAAAGTATCTTGCAAATAATAAAAACATTAATTATCTGAAGTTTAAATTCGTATAAATGGAAGAAATGAGCTTTTACGATCAGGTTTACCAGGTGGTCAGGCTTATTCCGGTGGGTCGTGTTAGTTCCTATGGATCTATAGCGTCGTACCTTGGAACAAAAGGATCTGCACGAATGGTTGGGTATGCTATGAATAATGCAAGTTCAGCAATTCCACCGGTTCCGGCTCATCGGGTACTAAACAGGAATGGTATGCTTACTGGAAAATTTCACTTCGGTTCCCCCGTGATGATGCAGCAGCTTTTGGAAAACGAAGGGGTCAAAGTCGTTAATGATCGAGTTCAGGATTTTAAATCCATTTTCTGGGATCCAGCGATAGAATTAGAACTTTAATCAAAAAAATTATGATATGGGAAAACTGGTAGAAGAATTTAATAGTTATCGCACAAAGATGAATGAACGCATCATGGATAGCGCTAATACAAATATTAAGCGCTTCCTTGCATTAGACACAACGAGCTATGCTGATGGAGCGCTGGACGTCAAGACTAAAGAAATGCTTGGGCTGGTAGCTTCAATGGTCTTGCGGTGTGATGATTGTATTAAATATCATTTAGGGAAATGCCATGAAGCTGGCGTTAACACAGAAGAAATGAATGAAATTTTCATGATCGCAAATCTTGTGGGCGGCTCGATCGTCATTCCACATTATCGGAGAGCAGTTGAATACTGGGATGAGTTGTGTACCGGCTAGTCTGTTTTAAAATCAAAATTCCAATTTAACAGCCTATAATGGGACAAGAAAAAATAGTTCGATGCGGATGGTGTGGTACTGACCCGCTGTACGTTAAATATCATGACGAAGAATGGGGGAAACCAGTCTACGATGATAAAACTATGTTTGAATTTTTGATTCTGGAGAGTGCCCAGGCCGGTCTCAGTTGGATCACGGTGCTACGCAAACGCGAAAATTATCGTCAGTCCTTTGCAGGCTTTGATGTTAAGAAAGTAGCAAAATTTACTGATGCTGATGTAGAAAGGTTGATGCAGGACAGCGGAATTATCCGTAACCGCCAAAAGATCGAAGCTGCAATTAACAATGCCCGATTATTTTTAGAAATTCAGAAAGAATTTGGAAGCTTTTCAGATTTTATCTGGGGATACCTCCCTGGTAAAAAGCCTATTATAAATTCGATGAAGGATTATAAAAATGCGCCTGCCCGTACGGAGTTGTCAGACAAAATAAGTGCCGACATGAAAAAAAAGGGTTTCAAGTTCTTTGGCACCACTATTTGTTATGCGCACATGCAGGCGACTGGAATGGTAAACGATCATATTGACGGCTGTATCGCTAAATAACGATAAACAAGACGCAAGAATAATTAGTTTATTAACTTTGAAACTAAGCAGGTGACTATTTAATCCGTGCTTTCATGTCGAACACCAATACTTCAATTTCCAATTCGCAATGAAGAAACTCTTTCTCCTTGATGCATTTGCACTAATATACAGAGCTCACTTTGCACTGAGCAAAAGCCCAAGATTTACCTCTGGTGGTTTGAACACTTCTGCGATAATGGGTTTTACTAATACCCTGCTTGAGGTACTTAAAAAAGAGCAGCCAACTCACATGGCTGTAGTGTTCGATACTGATGCCCCTACCGAAAGGCATACAGATTTCACTGATTATAAGGCTCATCGCCAGGCTATGCCTGAGGATCTTGCTGCAGGAATACCATATATCATTAAGTTAATTGAAGGTTTCAATATACCATGTGTGTTTTCTGATGGGTATGAAGCGGATGACATAATTGGAACACTTGCTAAAAAAGCTGAAAAGGAAGGTTTCACAGTTTACTGTATGACACCTGACAAGGATTTTGGTCAGCTGGTATCTGAAAATATTTTCATCTATAAACCTGCCAGGATGGGAAATGGTATGGAAATTCTTGGTGTCAAGGAAATTTTAGAGAAATGGGAAATTGATCATGTCGAGCAAGTCATAGATATCCTTGGATTATGGGGAGATGCGGTTGACAATATTCCGGGTATTCCGGGTGTGGGTGAGAAAACTGCAAAGCAATTGATTAAACAATATGGCTCGGTTGAAAATATTATCGCCAATAGTCATGAACTTAAAGGGAAGCTCCGGGAAAATGTAGAAAATTTTGCTGAACAGGGCCTTATCTCAAAGAAACTTGCCACAATCCTGCTGAACGCTCCAGTTGAGCTTGATGTAGATGCTTTACATATAGACGAGCCAAACCGGGAAGTCCTGGAACCCCTTTTTGCAGAATTGGAATTCCGGACCTTGGGACGACGTGTCTTCGGGGAAGATTTTACTGTTAATGACGGAAAGCCTTCTTCCAACACCAACGGACAGATGGATATGTTCGCCAGCCCGGCTAACACAAGTATTGATTCCTCGGTTAGGCCACAGGATCCATATGCCGAAAAAGTTCCGGCCTCAAAAAACATTGGGAATACGGAACACAATTATATGCTTGTTGATACTATCGAGAAACGAAAGGACTTAGTTAAGCTCCTATCTCAGCAAAAATGCATTTGCTTCGACACTGAAACCACCTGCCTCGACGCTAACGACTGTGAGTTAGTTGGATTATCGTTTAGCATAAAACCGGGGGAAGCATGGTATGTGCCCTTATCCGCCGACCAGGTAGAATGCCAAGCCTGTGTAGATGACTTTAAACTGATTTTTGAAAACCCTGGAATTGCAAAGGTAGGTCAGAATTTAAAGTATGATATTCTCGTGCTTAATTGGTACGGAATAAACGTGAAAGGCGAGTTGTTTGATACCATGCTCGCTCATTACCTAATCGACCCGGATTCAAGACATAATATGGACCTGCTGGCGGAAAATTACTTAAACTATAGCCCGGTAAGTATTACATCCCTAATTGGACCGAAAGGAAAGTCACAAGGTAACATGCGTGATGCGGACATCGACAAAATTAAGGAGTATGCTGCGGAAGATGCGGACATTACATTGCAACTGCGCGATGTTTTTGAACCGATATTAGAAGGGGTTAATGCTGGAAAATTAGCTCGCGATATTGAAAATCCCTTAATATACGTTTTAGCAGATATTGAAAGAGAAGGGGTTAAAGTTGATCAACAAGCGCTTGCAGACTTTTCCGAGGTGCTTAAAACGGACCTTAAACAGCTTGAAACAAACATTTATGAAAAGGCTGGCGTAAAATTCAATATAGCATCTCCAAAACAACTCGGGGAAGTACTTTTTGATAAATTGCAGTTAGACCCTCAGGCAAAAAAAACCAAAACTGGTCAATACCAAACTGGTGAAGACGTCCTCACGAGGCTCGCAAATAAAAGTGATATAGTGGCAGACATACTAGATTTCCGACAACTTCAGAAGCTTAAGTCTACCTATGTTGATGCTTTGCCTCAAATGATAAATCGGAAAACAAGCAGAATTCATACATCATATAATCAGGCGGTCGCTGCTACCGGCAGACTAAGTTCAAATAACCCCAATCTGCAGAATATCCCTATTCGAACTGAAAGAGGCCGGGAAGTACGTAAAGCCTTCATTCCACGCGATGAAAATCATGTGCTACTTTCAGCCGATTATTCTCAGATTGAACTGCGCCTGATCGCGGAAATCAGCAAGGATGAAAATATGATGGATGCATTTGACAAAGGCCTGGACATCCACACTGCTACTGCTGCAAAGGTATATGGAATTGCGCTTGAAGACGTAACATCCACCCAACGCCGAAATGCGAAAGCTGTGAATTTTGGAATTATTTATGGTCAGTCAGCATTTGGACTCTCTCAAAATCTGGGAATCCCCCGAAAAGAAGCGGCAGAGATTATTGAGAATTATTTTAACACGTATCCAAATATCAAGAAGTATATGAATGACACCATGAACTTCGCACGTGAAAACGGATATGTGGAAACTATTATGGGGCGTCGTCGTTACCTGCGGGATATTAATTCAGCTAACCAAACTGTTCGGGGTTTTGCCGAGCGAAATGCTATAAACGCTCCAATTCAGGGTTCAGCCGCCGATATGATCAAGATAGCGATGATCCGAATCCACCAGGAAATAAAGGATCAGAATCTCGCTTCAAAAATGACAATGCAAGTTCATGATGAGCTTGTTTTCGATGTCCCAAAATCCGAAACCAGTATCATGAAACAGATTATTGAGGAAGGGATGAAAAATGCGATCAAGACTAAAGTGCCAATAGTTGTAGAAGTTGGGGAAGGCTCAAACTGGTTGGAAGCTCACTAAATTTTCCTAACACGTTCGGATGAAGGTCCGGCAATGGATGATTTAATTCATTATCTGAATAACATTTACTAAATTGATTTTCTATCAATTTGAGTTGTATGGATGTAATACACCTGAGTGCAGAATGCTATCCTGTTGCCAAAGTAGGCGGGTTAGGGGATGTTGTTGGAGCTTTGCCAAAATATCTTAATCAGGCCGGTGTGAACGCTTCCGTGGTTCTACCTTATTATGACAGGAAATTTGTTCAGGAAAATGAGTTTGACGAGATCTTTAAATCATCCGCGACTGCGGCGGGAAAGACCTTCGAATATCGGGTATTGCGTGAAAAAACCCGTAAACTCGGATTTGAGCTCTACCTGATATACATTCATGGGTTGCTTGACCGTAAAGAAATATATTGTTACCCTGATGAGATCAAGCAATTTATCAGCTACCAGATTTCATTTATTGATTGGATATATAAAACAAGTATCAGACCGGATATTATCCATTGCCACGATCATCATACGGGTCTGGTCCCTTTTTTGATAACAAATTCACAACTCTACAAAGATCTTGCATATATCCCTACTATCTGTACAATACACAACGGTCAATATCAGGGATGGTTGGGATGGGACAAAGTTTCGTATCTCCCTTCAATAGATTTAAGTAAAGCAGGTTTACTCGACTGGAACAATTGCATTAATTCTCTGGCCGCATCTGTTAAATGCTGCTGGAAGTTCACAACGGTTTCGCCCAATTATCTGCAAGAGTTATCAGTTAATTCCAATGGGCTTGAAAAACTGTTTACGATGGAAAAGAAAAAGGGGGTCGGAATAATTAACGGTATAGATGTTCAAGTCTGGAATCCCGAAACTGACCCAATGATTACCCAGAATTATGCTATCGGCACTGCCGATGAAGGCAAATACCAAAACAAAAAAGTATTATGTGAAGAATTTGGAATTAGTTCAACCAAACCCTTAGTTGTCTTCATAGGCAGGTTGGTAGGGGAAAAGGGAGCCGAACTATTGCCAGCAGCCATTGAGTCATGCCTGAAGACTTTCAAGGGAAAGGTTAATTTTATTGTGCTAGGTTCCGGAGAACCCGAGATAGAAATAGCGCTTAAGAAATTAACTGCAAAACACAAAAAACAGTACGGTGTATATATTGGTTATGATGAGGAACTATCGCACAGAATCTACGCTGGAGCAGACTTTCTTATGATGCCTTCCCGGGTGGAACCATGTGGATTAAACCAGTTATATGCGGTAAGATACGGCACTATGCCTGTAGTACACAGCACAGGAGGCTTAAAAGATACCGTTATTGATGTTGATGATGACGGGTACGGGATAACTTATGACAAATTAGAAGTCCAGGAATTGATAAATGCGGTAGGTCGGGCCTTGAATATATACAAGGACGCCAGCAGCATGTCAGACCTTAGAAAAAAAATGATGTCACTCGATTTTTCCTGGGATCGATCAGCAAAAGAATATATTGACTTATATAAAAGCCTAATTATACCTCATGCAGTCTAAAGTAATCTCCGTTGTACTAGGCGGTGGACAAGGTTCACGTCTTTATCCTTTAACCGATACGCGGTCTAAACCAGCTGTGCCCATTGCAGGAAAATACCGGCTGGTAGATATCCCGATTTCCAATTGTCTCAACTCCGGAATTGAACGCATATTCGTTTTAACGCAATTCAACTCTGCATCATTAAACAAGCATATCAAAAACACCTACCATTTCAGCTTCTTCAGTGAAGCGTTTGTGGATATTCTCGCAGCGGAGCAAACACCAAATAATACTACCTGGTATCAGGGTACTGCTGACGCCGTAAGGCAGTGTTTATATCACCTTGTTCAACATGACTGTGAATATGTGCTCATCTTATCGGGAGATCAGCTTTATCAGATGGATTTTGAGCAAATGGTAAAAAATCATGAAGACAGTGGCGCGGAGATCTCAATCGCGACTATTCCAGTTACTGCCAAGGATGCCACTGATTTTGGGATATTAAAGGCAGATGAGAACAACATCATTACATCATTTATTGAGAAACCAAAAAAAGACGTCCTTCCGGATTGGAAATCTGAAGTTGGTGGAGACATGAGCGCGAGAGGAAAGCAATACCTGGCCTCAATGGGTATTTACCTGTTTAATAAAAAATTACTCTTTGATCTTTTGGAAAATAATAGCAGAACAGATTTTGGTAAAGAGATTATACCACAATCTCTAGTTGATCATAAGGTAGTAAGTTATCAGTATAGTGGATATTGGACAGACATCGGTCATATCCATTCCTTTTTTGATGCAAATCTCGGACTCACAGATAATATTCCAGAATTTAATCTATTCGATAAACGCCCAATTTATTCACGGGCACGCATGCTCCCTCCGTCAAAAATCTCAGGTACAACGCTGGAAAAAACAGTAATTGCCGACGGATGTATAATAAATGCAAGTCGAATTGAACGTTCGGTGATTGGAATTAGAACCCGGATAGGAACAGGTACAACAATCGTTAATACCTATGTTATGGGTGGAGACCGATATCAAACTCTACATGAGTTAACTGAAGCTGCAGAAACCGGCCAGCCAATTATGGGGATTGGAGACCGGTGCTACATTAAAAATGCGATTATTGATAAGAACTGTTTCATTGGAAATGATGTCCGAATAAATGGTGGCCCTCAACTTAAAGATGGTGATTTTAAGACCCATACTATTAAAGATGGAATCGTTGTAGTCAAAAAGCTGGCAGTTATCCCAAATGGAACAGTAATCTAAATATTATTTATTCCCGAATAGATTACCTAATCCTCCCATCATATCCCGAGTAGCAGCCTGCATTTCGGTCTGGCTAACACTTTCTGACTGGTCCAGAGTTTTGTTGATGGCTGTCAATATCAAATCTTCAAGCTCTTCAATCTCTGCGGCTGCCAGAAAATCCGGGTTTATAGTAATGTTAGTGATGCGTTTGTTAGCTGTTGCGGTTACCTTAATTTTTCCACCCTCCACTTCAGATGAAACTGAAATTGTATCCAGACGCTTTTTGATCTCCTCAGCCTTTTGCTGAGCCTCAAATAATTTATCGAACATAGATTTTTTATTGAAAAAGCTCTAAGTTAACGTACTTCTGATAATATCAGGAGACAAGGGCTTTGAAATAAAACCCTTGACAAATGAAAAAGTTTGCGACCGAAGTTTATCCTTTTCATCCACAGAAGAAGTAACAATGAACACGTTGATACTCTTACTAAGTTGAGAACGGAACTTCTCGAAAGCTTCCAAAAAATCCCAGCCATCTATTACCGGCATATTCAAGTCCAGAAGTATAACATCGGGTAATGCTTCAGAATTTTTTGCATTACTTTCAAGGTATTCAAGAGCAAGCTCAGCCTCGGTATAACTGGTGTAACCCTCAAATAGCTCATGCTTAGCGATCATGATCTGAGCTATCCGTTGGTGTATAGGGTCATCATCAATTATAAATACTTTGCTCATATTTTCCAATTTGGCGCTTGGTTTACCTTAGCAATTTAAGTGTTTATAAATAGAAATCGAATTTTATTGGTGAAGTTTTAAAAATTTCTTTATTCGATTGTAAATTACCTTAAAATTTATTAATCTTCATCATCGGAATTATTTGCACCACTGCCGGAATACGCACTTCGTCTAACTACCGGCATTCCCACCAAATTGTATAATTCATCAAGGTGTAACAAACTGCCATTGGTAAGGTTACTCAATAAGATCACAGTAATATCCTCATCCATCTGACGCAGATAAATATGACGAAAGCCATGCCACCATCCCGTATGATAAACTACTTTTTTATTTCCATCCTCAAAAAGTCGCCATCCATAGCCGTAATTAAAATGACCTTTCTGCATGTCATTTCTTGGAGTAAACATAGAATCAAGCGAAGCTTTTTTTAATAATTTTCCATTTCTTAGCGCCCGATCGAAAAGAAACAAATCATGAATTGTGCTGTACACGCCCTTATCGCCAACCGGTCCGTCAAGGAAATTTTGAGCGACTGAGCGTCTCCATGTTCTATCATGTCCTACAACATCGACTGGAATTTTATCATACTCTGCTTTGGAATATACTGCAGTATGTTTTAATCCAGCTGGCTTGAAAACGTTTTCAGCCATATACTGGGAATATTTTTTGCCTGTAACCTTCTCAATGATCGCTGCCAACACCATAAAATTCGAATTGTTGTAGTGGAATCTCTTATTCGGCTGCATATACGGATTAGGCTTATGTTCAGCAATGAGCTTCATAACATCCTGATTCGTTATCCCCGGCCGCTCATCACGTTTTGCCTTTTTCCAAAGTCCATCAACAAAATAAACATAGTTCATCATGCCCGATCGGTGGCTTAAAAGCATCCTTACGGTAATTCCTTCGTAAGGGAAATCAGGGAAAAACTCTTTTACATTCTGGTCGAGCCTGAGCTTACCATCCTCGACAAGCATCATTATTCCTACGGAAGTGAATGGTTTAGAAACCGATGCAAGCTCAAAGACGGAATTGATCTTCAAGCTATCCCTATGCAAGTGATCTGCCCAACCAATAGCTTTCTCGTAAATGATCTTTCCATTTTTTGCTACGAGTATATTACCATTGAAGCTTGACCGTTTATGGAGTCTCATCGCAAAATCTTCGTAGCGGGGATCAGCTTTTTTAGGATCATAAATTAGGGCAACGCTATCGGTTTCATCATCTGACTCAGTTCGTTCCTGGGTTCTCGTCTCCGGTGGTGTTGACGAGCAGGAGTAAAATAAAATTGTAATCGGGATGAAGGCTAAGAATTGACGCAAGTAAGATATCATTGAAGCTAATTATCGGTACATATTAATGGTGAAAATTATAAATTATTACAATCAGGAACGGTAAAGAGTTTTACACAACACCGTATTTCGACGTTTTCAGTCGACAGTAAACCCGGGAAATTGTGAAGAATTGCCCCTAACACTGCCTAAAAAAATCTAAATTTGTAGAAAAACAAAATTCCTATTTCAATGACCTACAGAGTAGAACACGACACAATGGGCGACGTTCAGGTGCCTGCTGATAAATATTGGGGAGCACAAACACAACGCTCCAGAAATAACTTTAAAATTGGTCCGGAAGCATCAATGCCAAAAGAGATAATTGAGGCATTTGCATATTTGAAAAAAGCTGCTGCGTACACCAATACCGATAGTAATATTTTAACCGAAGAAAAGCGTGATTTAATCGCCCAGGTTTGTGATGAAATCCTGGATGGCAAACTGGCTTCAGAATTCCCCTTGGTTATCTGGCAGACCGGTTCGGGAACTCAGTCAAACATGAATGTGAATGAAGTAATCGCAAATCGCGCGCACGTTTTGCAGGGTAACAAACTAGGTGAGGGTAAAACGTTCGTGCATCCCAATGATGACGTGAACAAATCTCAATCATCCAATGACACTTTCCCTACCGCGATGCATATTGCGGCCTATAAACTTGTTTCAGAAGTAACTATTCCTGGAGTTGAGAAACTTAGAGATGCGCTTGAAAAGAAAGTTAATGAATTTAAAGATGTTGTAAAGATAGGCCGCACTCACTTGATGGACGCCACTCCACTTACACTGGGTCAGGAATTTTCGGGATATGTGTCGCAGTTAAACCATGGCTTGAAAGCTTTAAGAAATACACTGGATCACTTATCTGAACTTGCCCTTGGCGGAACGGCTGTCGGTACTGGGATCAACACACCAAAAGGATACGACGTAACTGTCGCAAATTATATTGCAAAGTTTACAGGATTGCCTTTCCGTACGGCCGAAAATAAGTTTGAAGCCCTTGCCGCTCACGATGCTATCGTTGAAACCCATGGCGCTCTTAAACAGATTGCTGTGTCACTAATGAAAATTGGAAATGACATTCGAATGTTAGCCTCAGGTCCTCGTTCGGGTATTGGAGAAATCCATATTCCTGACAATGAACCAGGTTCTTCTATTATGCCAGGAAAAGTTAACCCAACGCAAAATGAAGCAATAACCATGGTTGCTGCCCAGGTAATGGGGAATGATGTTACAATTTCTATTGGCGGGTCAAACGGGCACTATGAGCTCAATGTATTCAAACCTGTTATGGCGGCTAATTTTCTTCAATCGGCAAGGTTGATCGGTGACGCGTGTATTTCCTTCACTGATAATTGTGTTGCTGGGATCGAGCCAAATTTTGATGGTATAAAAAAACATCTAGAAAATTCTCTTATGCTGGTAACCGCTCTTAATCCACATATTGGATATGAGAATGCTGCAAAAATTGCTAAAACGGCACTCAAGGAAAATAAATCATTACGGGAGGCTGCGCTGGGGCTTGGACTTCTCACCAACGAACAGTTTGACCAGTGGGTCCGTCCGGAAGATATGATTGGAGGCTTAAAATAATCAGGTTTTAAAAGAACCCTACTACATGTATCAACGATCATGCCTAGTGTTATCCCAATGAGGCTATTCGCTTTTTGCGCTATTGTATTAGGCTTCGCCGGGCTGAGTTCTTGTAAGTTCAACCCAAATTTGCAGGGAAAGGGTAGAGAAGATCTTCAGGGAACCTGGGATGAGGGACAGGTGGCTTATCAAAATGAAAGGCTTCAATATTCGAAACATCAGTTTCGATTCAATTGCGATTCAGTATATATTACTATAAAAACGTCTGCCAGGGTAAATACTAATCCTGACAGTTGTTTTAATAATGGAACCTGGACGGAATATGCTAAGGGGGTCTACGAAACGAAAAAAGACACTTTATTGATAAGCGCAACTTTTACAAAATCTGATTTCAAACAGAAAATCTCTGGCTGTTATCGGATCGGTCAGTATTTACCTGCCTTTGTAATAAGAAAATCGACCACTGATACCTTATATTTAGAAGGCTTACAGGATCATCTGCCCCTGAAGCTCGTTTTAAAAGAAAAAACAATCTGCGTTCAAAAACCATTAAACTAACCGCACATGCTGAATAATAAATCAAAAAAAATAATTCTAGTAGCTTTTTTGGCTTACCTGCCAATAAGTACAATGGCTTGGGGCTTGCTTGGACATAGAGTTGTCGGAGAGATCGCGGAAAGCTACCTTAAACGGCGGACAAGTCGGGAAATTAAAGAGATTTTGGGTAACGAAACCTTGGCCATGGCAAGTAACTGGGGAGACTTTATTAAATCTGAACCAGCCTACAAATACTTGGACAACTGGCATTATATCAACTTAAAATCTGGCATAAGTCCAGACGAATTGAAAGCTTATCTTGCACAGGATACAGTAACTGATGTTTATACCCGAATACAATTTCTTAGCAAAGAACTTAGAGATAAATCCCTTTCACAGGACAAAAAGCAGATGTATTTACGACTCCTGATACATTTCGTCGGGGACATTCACCAGCCGATGCACGCTGCGCATCCTGATGATCTTGGTGGCGGCAGATTCCAGGTGACATGGTTCGGCCAACCGACAAACCTGCACCGTGTTTGGGATAGTGATATGGTTGAAGACCAAAAGTTAAGTTATACTGAATATGCGCGAGCAATAAATTTTATTGATAACACCCGCCTTAAACAGTTGCAGGGCCAGGGGCTATCAGAATGGGTAACTGAATCTTATGTAATTTCTGAAAAGATCTACGCTAATGTTAAACCCGGTGACAAACTTAGTTACCGTTATACGTATGACTATATCGGAATCGCAAATGATCAGATGCTTAAAGGTGGAATCCACCTAGCCTCTTTATTGAATGATATTTTCAAATAAAAACAGTTAGTGACCTAATGAAAATTCTGATGGTTTGCCTGGGCAACATTTGTCGCTCTCCTTTGGCTCATGGAATTCTTGAACACCTTGCAAGAGAGGAAGGACTGGACTGGGAAATCGATTCAGCGGGAACGGGCAATTGGCATATCGGCCAGCAACCCGACCGCCGATCGATTGCCGTGGCAAAAAACTATGGTGTGAACATTTCAAGTCAATGTTGTCGCCAGTTCGATGTAAGTGATTTTGACATGTACGATCATATTTTCGTAATGGATTACAGCAACTTAAGTGATGTTAAGTCATTGGCGAGAAACGAATCAGATCTTTCAAAAGTTAGCCTGCTTCTAAAAACTGATATTGTGCCTGATCCATATTACGACGATTCGCTTTTCGACCCAGTGTACAAAATGGTTGAAAGTCGGTGTCGAGAGATCATCAAAGAATTAAGCTCTGGGGCATAACCAATACCTTTAAACAATGGCCACAATAAAACCATCTATCCCAAAAGGAACCAGGGATTTTTCTCCCGCTGAAATGGTTCGTAGAAATTATATTTTCAACACGATAGGTTCAGTATTTAAGAAATATGGGTACCAGGAGATCCAAACCCCAACGATGGAAAATTTGGATACCCTGACGGGAAAGTATGGCGATGAAGGAGACAAGCTTATTTTTAAAGTTTTGAATTCTGGTGATTTCCTGGCCAAGGTGCCCGCAGAAAAGCTTTCGGCTAATAACTCCCAGCAACTTACACCCTCCATAAGTGAAAAAGCCCTCCGGTATGACCTTACAGTTCCATTTGCCAGGTACGTCGTAATGCACCAGAACGATATTTCCTTTCCGTTTAAACGATTTCAGATCCAGCCTGTCTGGCGTGCTGATCGTCCCCAAAAAGGCAGATATCGCGAGTTTTATCAATGCGATGCTGATGTAGTTGGTTCTGACAGTTTATTGAATGAAGCTGAGTTTATTCTCATATACCATGAAGCCCTTTCCGAACTGGGCCTTAAAGACTTTACGATCAAAATTAATAACCGCAAAATCTTGTCGGGAATTGCTGAGATCATCGGCAAACCTCAGCTGATCGTCGATATGACGGTCGCAATTGATAAGCTTGACAAGATTGGTTTTGATGGTGTAACTAAAGAGTTGATTGAACGTGGGTTCACAACTGCTGATATCGAAAAACTTGAACCTGTGATATTATTGCAGGGCACCAACGAATCAAAGATTGAAAACCTCAAGTCTGTTTTACAGGATTCTGCCGTCGGCCTGAAAGGGATCGAAGAGATCAACACTATCATCAGTTATATCGCACTCCTCAGACCTCAGACCTCAGACCTCAGACCTCTTCATCTTGAACTCGACATTACCCTTGCCCGGGGTCTTAATTATTACACCGGTGCCATATTCGAAGTCAAAACCAATGAAGTTGCCATGGGCAGTATTGGTGGCGGGGGCCGGTATGATGACCTTACAGGAATGTTTGGCTTAAAGGATTTAACAGGTGTTGGTATCTCATTCGGTGCAGATCGCATTTATGACGTTCTGGAAGAACTTGATCTTTTCCCTGAAGTAACGTCTGAAAGCACACGTGTAATGATCAGCAATTTTGATCACAACGCTGAAACCTATGCATTGCCTTTACTTGGGAAGTTGAGAGAATCGGGAATAAACTCAGAAATCTATCCATCGTCCGCTAAGCTCAAGAAACAGCTTAACTATGCTGATGATAAAAAAATTCCTTTTGTCATTCTGATTGGCAGCGAAGAAATGGAGAGCGGTAAACTAAGCCTAAAAAATATGAAAAGCGGCGACCAACAGAAGCTTACTATCGATCAAATTATTACAGTACTCAAGGCTTAATATTATCTTTCAAAGCCTTTAGGAATTCCGGTGCGATTTCCAGATGAGGAATATGTCCTGCGTTATGAAATTCAACTAACTTGGAATTAGTAATCTTGGCAGCGGTTTGCTTGCCAAGCACGGAATACTGCCCGTGTTTTTTCTGATCCTCTAAACTTAGCCTGGCTTTTCCAACAATAGTTTTGTCCTGAGTACCGATCAACAACAGTACCGGCACTTTCAATAAATGAAATTCATGGATTACCGGTTGCTCATAGATCATTTGAGAGGTAAGAGCCGCCACCTTTGCCGCCCGTGGGAAATCGGAACTCCCTGTAATACCTGCAGCAATTCTAACAAGTTCATCATATTCCGGCTTCCATTCCACAAAGTATGAACTTTGATAATACTTCTTGACGCTTTCTGGTGTAGTTTTCAATTCGGTCTTGTACATATTTTCCGTTGTTGCGTATGGCACAAAAGCCCGGTAATCTTCAAGGCCAATTGGGTTTTCAAGCACCAGTTGGCTGGTTGTAGCCGGATACATTAATGCAAAGCGCGTAGCAAGCATTCCACCCATAGAATGCCCCATAATTATCGACTTTTTAATACCCAAGCTGTCTAAAAGTTGCTTACTAAAAGTAGCCAATGTATGGAAGCTATAATCAATAAGTGCTTTAGAGGATTTCCCAAACCCTATTTGATCAGGAACAATAACACGGTATCCTGTTTCTGAAAGGCCTTTGATGACATTCGTCCAATAGTATCCGGCGAAATTTTTCCCATGAAACAACATCACCGTTGAACCATTTGGCCTGGATGATTTGATGTCCATATAGGCCATTCGGAGATCCTGACCTTCGGTATTAATTGGCAGAAAGCTGACCGGGTGAGGATATTCAACATTTTCCAGGGTGATGGAAAGCGGCTGACTTTGCTGGGCTGAAGTCGTAACCGATAAAATACTTAGGATGCACAAAAATAAGCTTCGCATGGATAAGGGTTTCCATCAGAACACTCAAGGCGAATATAAGTTTAAAATCAAATTTGAATTGGTTGCTTTGTCTTATCGGAAAAACAAAGCCTCAGCGAAGCTAAATTCCAAAGTTCGCTGAGGCTTGAAAGCTTAAGTATTATTTGAATGGCAAATAAAGTCCAATTGAGATATTTCTACCCTGGTTGAAATAACCAACGCTGGGTTGTGCTTCATCAAGTCTGCCAGGCTTGAATCGGCTTAAATGATCGTAATATGCTTTATCAAACAAATTGTTTGCTGATAGATTCACCCTTACTGGTTGCTTGCCAAGCAACATAGTCGTCCCTAAGCCAAGGTTCACAAGACTATAGCCGGACGTAATCGTCTCGAACCTGTCAACGCGGTTTTGGGCGAATGCGTTATCCAGTGCAATCGAAAAATATGTAGATTTCAATCCCTTGAATTCTGGTTCAAGCCTTAGTTCGTTCCGAAGCATTGCTGCAGGAATAAAAGGCAAAGGGCTGTCAGTGGCCCTATTGATTCCACGGGTGTAAGAAAAACTGTTCTCAAAGTGCAGAAGTTCAGCAGGATGATAGGTGAAGCTTGCTTCTAATCCTGTCAAATTTGCATTTGCCTGAATAAATCGATAAACCGGAAGCGTTTCGGTATCGACCAAAATGTTCTCATTATTAAGCTGGCTGCTAAAAATGAAGTTATCTATGTAATTATTGAATGCCCCCAGACTGGCACTAACAGTATTGTTATTGAACTCAAATGCCAGGTCGCCGTAATAACTGTTTTCAGGCTTTAATTTGGTATTCCCAATTTCGTACCGGAAAGTACCTTCATGGACTCCGTCAGAACTTAGCTCGGCAATATTAGGAGACCGGAATGCTGATCCAAGATTCGCTTTGAAATTGAAATGTTCATTAAACTCCTTCGTGAATCCCAATGCACCACTTACATTTGAAAAGCTGTTACTGAAATCGCTGAACTTCGGTGTACCATCTTCGTCCATTTCAATGCCATCGATGTTTCGATAATCAAAACGACCGCCAAAGTTCAAAGTGGTTGTTGCCCATGATTTCTTCGCATACCCAAACAAGCCAAATTCTTTCGATTTATAGTCCGGTATAAGAAGTTCTGGAGCCTTGTTCTGATTTTCCTGAACCGAACCTGAAAAACCTAAAACAGGTTCCCAACCATTTTTTTCATTAAAATAATACTTGAAATCTGAGCTATAAGTTTTCAGATCAAAGAAAAGTGCCGGGTCATTTGTGTTATCCTCAAGCTCACGTCTTTGATTGTCCTGAAAAGCGAGTGTTGTCCGAAGTCTTCCGCTACTAAATAAAATGTGGCTATTTATTGCCACCTTGTAATGACGGATATCCTGGAAAGGAAGAAAGAGATCGCGGTTCTTCAAATCATCATCGCTCAGAATACTTCCGTTTTCATCCTCGAACATCCCATCCGCGTTACGGCTGAAATCGGGCAGTCCAATATTGTTCCTGAAACTAGATAGATTCAAATGGGCATAGCCCCATTTCTTATTCAATCCAACTTGCCAACTGAGACTAGTTTCATTATAACCGGTATTTGCAATCCGGCCACCCGGTGCGTTGTAACTAAACCCATTTTTGTAGGATCCCCGTGCCCGCCAAACAAAGCCATTGCTATTACCCTTAACCATCGCAGAAGTTCCGCTTAGGCCGTTATTAGACTGATAACTTGTTAAAAATTCCCCCTGAACTTGGCCTTCGGGTGAGGGAAGAGGTTCCAGTATGTTTATTACTCCACCCAAAGCATCAGAACCATAAAGCAAGCTTGCTGCACCCCTTAGGACCTCCACACGCTCTGCACTATACTGATCAACCTCAAGACCGTGCTCGTCGCCCCACTGCTGTCCTTCCTGTTTTGCTCCATCAACCAGGGTAACAACGCGATTATAACTCAATCCTCTGATTACTGGTTTAGATATTCCACCACCAGTTGTTACCTGCGATACTCCGGGTACTTTTGCAATCGCGTCAACAAGATTGCCTGACGGGCGATTAACTAACTGATCCTTAGTAACTGATGAAACTGCCGTACTGTTTTTACGATTATCGCTGCTGAATGCTGTGCCCGTAATAACAACTTCCTTGGCTTCGATTGTGCTTGGCACTAAAGCGAATTCTACCCCTGAAGCATTGGCAAGATCTACAGTTTGAATAAATGTTTTGTAGCCAATATATCTTACTTCGACTAGGAAGCGGCCTTTTTGTGGGATATTGCTGAATGTGAATTCACCTGATGCATTTGAAACAACTGAGATTTTCAGGTCGGGAATAGTAATCAAAGCACCAGGCAGTGTTTCATTTGTTTGTGAGTCAATAACTCTGCCATCGAGGGAGATAATCTCTGCAAAGGTGTTTACAGACGTGAATAATAACGTTATATACAGAAATAATGATTTCATTTTATGAGATAATAGGGTAAACGGAATTAAGCCCTAAAGCAGGGCAAAAAAGAAAAACGGTAGCTTTATTCCGTTGGAGGTCCCCTTAGCCCGGTGAACAGGCGCTCAATGACATACCCAGCTGTTTCATTATTAATGAACAGCGATAGGCCCGGAGATAATTTAAGCTTCTCAATGAAGCTTACCTTAGTAAAGGTTTTATCGAAATGAACAGCACAGGCCCAGCAAAAATCTGCCTTCTTGGTAATGTGCAGTTTATGGGTGCAGCTTTTATGCGTCTTGTCTTTAACACAAGAGCTTTGGGTTTGTGCAGTTTGATGATTATGAAGAAAATCAAGAGGAATAAGCGTCACAGAAAAGCTCAGCAGTAAAACTACTGAGAGCGCTAATCCAAACGATTTTTTTATTCTCTTCATACCAGGCTCAAAACTATAAAAAAGACTTTTGATTACCTAATGCATTAACTCTGACGCTGTAACAATAATGTTTCTGTATACAATGGAACTTATTCGGCGCTGCTTTCTAAAATTTCAAGTTGAATTAGAACTTCTTCTTCTTTCACCGGGAATGATATGTTGTTCCTCACATTTTGATACACCGCCTCGAATAGGTCAATGTACCTACCGCGCACTGAAGGAACTTTCTCTGTGTTTTTTTCGCCAACTGAATTAACTGTTGTAAGGATGCCGTCCTTTCCATCTGCTTCTCTACCAAAATCCGCGTCACCCGGCTTCATTCCAGCGATAAGCTGATCTTCCTGAGAATCACAAAATGACTTAATAAATGAACCCTTAGTTCCGTGGATAACAATACCGGGCAAAGGGTCAGCAACAAGTAGGCTGGTCGTTATAAAAACATTCTTCTTACCAGGGTAAACCAGATGAATATGACCGTAGTCATCTACTTTGGAGTTCTCGCGATAAACGCCCGTAATCTTCCGATATCTTTCCGGTCTCCCCATAATACATATCACCTGATCAAGAAGATGGGCCGCTAGGTCATAAACAATCCCACTCGCTGGGAATGGATTTTCCTTGAACGCTTTAGGACCAATTTCAGCCCGGTAGCGATCATAACGAAGATGCATCTCGATAATATTTCCAAGTTTACCGCTATTTATAGTGTCCCTTGTCACCGCAAAATCACTTGAAAATCTTCTGTTCTGGTAGATCATGATCTTCTTATCTACTTGCCTTCCAAGATTAAATAAATCTTCGGCTTCCTTCACTGTCGGGGCAAAAGGCTTTTCAACAAGCACATGTTTGCCGGCGAGAAGCGCCTGCCGGGTATGCTCCACATGTAAGTTACTTGGTGTATTAACAATTACCAACTCAATCTCTGGGTCATCCAAAACTTCCTGCAATGAATCATAACTTTTTACATCCGGATAGTCTGAATTGACACGCTTATTATTGTGTTCAAAAACGCCTTTAAACTTAAAGCCCTGGTGAAAATTGACAAATGGTGCATGAAATAATTTACCCGACATCCCATAGGCAAGTAAGGCAGTGACGATTGGTTTTTGCATGAACAAATATACTAATTGGACATAGATTTCTCTTCAGACATAGCGGCATATATCGAATTTTTACAGACTTTTACAGGATATGAAACCTTCGGAGATAAATGAAAAATGGGCTGTTTTACAGGAAAAAATCGCTAGAAATTTTGACACCGACATTCCGGATATGAAGGTTATGCTTTTTCTAATTGGTGTTCAGGAATTAGGCAAAGGTCCACAAAAATTTAGTAAGCGGCAAAAAGAAGAACTTATGCATATTGCTAATTGCAGGCTATTTAGTGAGCTGGGCTTTTATGAGCTCGAAGGGATTGATCAGGACGGATGGCCGCACTGGACATTAGTTAAACCTATTCCAGCATATACACTTCTAGAGCAGGAAATGATTATGAGATCATTAATTATTACTTATTTTGAAAATCTGCTAGAATAAGCTTTGCGTTCATTTAAATAACAGACTAATGAAAAAATACTTATTATTAATAATTTTTGCATTATTCACCCTGGTTGGAAATACAAAACCTAAGCATAGTTATGTCAGGATAAAAACCAGCAAAGGCGAATGCGTGGTAATGCTTTATAACCAGACTCCTAAACACCGTGACAATTTCCTGAAATTGGCAAAAGATGGCTTTTACAACGGGACTCTTTTTCATCGTGTGATCAGTGAATTCATGATTCAGGGTGGTGATCCTGATTCAAAAACGGCTGTTGCCGGGCAAACTTTAGGATCTGGCGATTTGGGATATCGTGTGGACGCGGAGTTTCGCGACAGTTTGTTCCACAAAAAAGGCGTGCTGGCTGCTGCTCGTAATAATAATCCTGAAAAGGCATCCAGCGCAAGTCAGTTCTACCTTGTTCAGGGCAAAAAATTTACGGACGAGGAGCTTGACAAAACCAGGATGAGTCGCATGAACGGCCGAATAATACCGGAATCTCAGCGTACGGTTTACAAGACTTTGGGAGGCACACCCCATCTTGACGGGAATTACACGGTTTACGGCGAAATCGTTCAGGGACTTGAGATGGTCGATACAATCGCCTCAGTAGTAACCTCTCCGGATAATCGGCCGCTTGAAGATATTCGAATGGAAGTTACTGTCCTTAAAAAAAGTGAAGCTCGAAAACTTGAAAAACGAAAAATGGGGATTAAAAATAGTCCACTTTAATTTTCATGAAAATCATCTCTTACAACGTTAACGGAATACGTTCGGCGCTGAGTAAAAATTGGCTTGCCTGGCTGGAGGCGGCGAATCCGGATATTGTTTGTTTACAGGAAATTAAGGCCACTCCCGACCAGTTAGTTGATCTGTTGTTGCTTGAACAATTAGGTTACGAGCACTACTGGAATCCGGCGGAGAAAAAAGGTTATAGCGGAACCGCTATCTTCACAAAACATTCTCCAAAACATGTTGAATACGGATGCGGTATGGACGACTACGACCGGGAAGGGCGTGTTATCCGTGCGGACTTCGATAATTTCTCGGTGATGAGTACATATTTCCCTTCTGGTTCAAGCGGGGAAGACCGACAGTTATTCAAGTACCGGTTCCTTAAGGATTTTCAGGATTATGCCGATAAAATAAAATTAGATCACCCGAAGCTAGTCATTTCCGGCGATTATAATATTTGCCACCGGGCTATCGACATTCACAATCCTAAATCTAATGCGAATTCATCCGGATTTTTGCCAGCAGAACGGGAGTGGATGGAGAATTTCATCAATACCGGATTTGTGGACAGCTTTCGACATTTCAATTCAGAGCCTCATAATTATACCTGGTGGAGTTACAGGGCAAATGCAAGAATGAAGAACCTGGGTTGGCGTATCGATTATAATATGGTTACAGAGGGCCTGCGCGATAATATAAAACGATCCGCAATTTTGCCCGAAGCCAGGCACTCGGATCATTGCCCCGTTTTATTAGAATTAACATTCTGAGTTAAGAGTATTCCTCGACTCACCTTCAGTAAAGTATTATTCTCTAAACACCCAGGTTTTACTAGGGCTAATACAAATATCAAGGGGAATATCAAATTCGTTGACATCGCTGATCTCTACAATAGGATCAAAAAAAGAAAGACCGATCTTCTTCGCATCGGCCCGGCAGCCTTTCAAAAAACGATCATAAAAGCCTTTGCCATACCCTACGCGATTTCCTTTTAAATCGCAGGCAATCAGGGGGAGAAAAACAATATCGATTTCTTCGGATGGAATTTTACTCCCATGTATAGGTTCTGGAATGTCATATTTGTTCCTGCCGAGGATCGTATACTCATGGTTGTACAAAATGCTGTCAATTGAAAGTTTCTCGAAATCAGTCCGCGGGACGACAATTTTGACTTGCGGTTGTTCAAGTTTCAAATAATTGATGATTGAAAACGTATCAATTTCGTTGTTTTTCCTGATAGGAAGAAAGATGTGAGTGCAGGGGGAATTCGACCAGTTTATAAGGGCGATCTGTTCCATGATCTTATCCATTTGTGTCCAATAACCTGACCTGGAGATCGCGAGCCTCTTTTCTAAGAATTCCCTACGTAAATGAGCTTTGTCCACACTGCTAATGTATAAAACTCTATCAAAATATGTCCAATAAAAAACGGCCTCTCCACCTCTGGAAAGACCGCATAATCAACCTAAACCTAAAACTAAACTATAATACTATTTAACTCTTTCTATATAATCACCGGTACGTGTATCCACTCTCACTTTATCTCCCTGATTAACAAACAAAGGGACCTTGATCTCTATTCCAGTTTCAACGGTTGCATTCTTCAACGCGTTAGTGGACGTATCACCTTTAACCGCGGGCTCTGTGTATACAATTTCCAATTCAACGTTGGTCGGTGCCTGAGCCATTATTGGCTCTTCACTTTCGAAAGAAACAATCACGTTCATACCTTCTTTCAAAAACTTAGCAGCCGAGCCAAAAAGAGTCTTCTCGATACTAAATTGCTCAAATGACGTGTTATCCATCACGACAAAATAATCACCTTCCTCATACAAGTATTGGTAATCGCTTGTTTCTACCCTGCAGATTTCAACTTGCTCATCGGTACCAAGACGGGCCTCAACCGTTTTACTGGTTTTGATGTTCCTGAACTTACCGATATAAAAAGCACCACCTTTACCAGGGGTACGGTGCACAATTTCGTCAACGGTAACTAGCTCGCCGTTATACCTTAAAATGTTACCTGTTTTTATTTCTGACGCTTTTGCCATGATAGTTTGGTGATTTCGAGCGGCAAAGATACGGTGAAAAAATTAATTTTCAAAGGCGATACTCCTGAGAAAACCAGCGAAAATCTACACTCACATAATCAAGAAAAAAGATGGATAAAAGAAAAATTAAAAAAGGGTAAAAATCGAATGAAAGACGCTTATCACACTTGTTTTATCCCTCTTTATTCCCTGTTTCATCCCTGTTTTATCCCTGTTTATTAAAACTCAACCTCGTCAAAATGTTGGCCGAATAGGTCAGAGATTATCATGTTAGTAGAATGCGACTATTTGTAATCAGTTACGACAATTTTATCCTCGCAAAAAGCGTATTCATGCTCCTGATTCGAACAAACAATTACAAGCCGATCTTTTGAAAATTGCCTGATCAGGGAAAGGTACCATTCAACTCCCTGCAAATCGAGATTTGATGTGGGCTCATCCAGTAAAAGCACCCGGGTGTCCGAGCAAAACGCAAGAGCAAGCTTGACGCGCTGTTTCATGCCAGAAGAAAAGTACTTAAGAGACTTATGTTCCGACTGCTGCAGATTGAGAAGTGATATCAAAGCTTTCTTATCGTAACCATCCCGGTATTTCTTAAACTGGAAGTGAAAATCGATATGTTCACTTAGGGAGAATTCCTCAATTAAATCCAGGTACGGTGCAGCCAGGCTTAATTCAGGGAAAATATTTTCAATATCAATTGTAATATCGTTTTGCCGGTAACACAACGTACCCTCTGAACTAGTAAGGCTGCCTGAAATTACTTGCAAGAGTGTTGATTTGCCGCTACCGTTTGCACCAAGGATAGCATAAGACCTGTCGTTCTCAAAAGTATAATTGACGTTCCTAAAAATCCATTCGCGGTTGAAGCGTCTACCGATGTTTTCCAGGATTATCTTCATTGGACATTTACGAACTTAAAATCACGGAACTGCCGGTATTCAATCGGTTTAAGAATTTCGATAGGTATTTCATTCCTGCGACGAATTGATTAGACCCCGCTGCCGAAGCCTTTCATAACGCCCCTGTTGGAATTGCGAATAAAATCAAGAATTTCATCACGTATCTCGGTAGGCTCCCTTTCCGTTTCAATGATGTCAAGGGCACGGCTAATGTTAAATTTCTTTAGGAATATGGTTCTGTAGATATCCTGAATTTCATAAATCTGCTCGGATGTAAACCCTCTTCTCCTCAATCCTACAGAGTTGATCCCGACATAAGAAAGTGGTTCCCGTCCGGCTTTGGTGTATGGAGGTACGTCTTTACGGACAAGTGATCCGCCTGAAATTATGGAATGAGCTCCTATAGACACAAACTGGTGAACCGCCGATGCACCCCCTATAAATGCGAAATCCTGCACTTCGATATGACCGGCTAGTTGCACAGAATTTGCAATGATCACATTATTTCCAATAACGCAATCGTGAGCAACGTGCACATACGCCATCAGAAGACAGTTCGATCCAATTGTTGTTGTGTTTTTGTCTAGCGCGGTTCCCCGGTTCAGAGTAACACATTCTCTGATGATCGTGTTATCGCCAATGGTGACGGTAGAAGCTTCACCTTTATATTTTAAATCCTGAGGTTGTGCTGAGATAACAGCTCCCGGAAAGATACGGCAGTTCTTTCCAATTCTTGCGCCATCCATTATAGTAACGTTCGATCCAATCCAGGTTCCCTCGCCGATAACAACATCTTTGTAAATGGTAACGAACGGCTCGATTACGACATTTTCAGCAATCTTTGCCTGTGGATGGATATATGCTAATGGCTGGATCATACAGTTACATCACTTTCTTTAACTCTGATAATTTGTGCCATCATTTCCGCTTCCACGACAATTTTTTCTCCCACCATACCTACACCCTTCATCTGGCAAATGCCTCGTCTGATGGGTTCCATCAGATCGCATCTAAATATAATAGTATCTCCCGGTAATACTTGTGCCCGGAACCTCACTTTATCAATCTTTAAAAAATACGTCAGGTAATTCTTTGGATCTGGTACCGTACTCAATAGTAAAATTCCACCGGTTTGAGCCATTGCTTCGATCTGGATCACACCCGGCATAACAGGTGCACCCGGAAAATGTCCTTTGAAAAATTCTTCATTCATCGTGACATTCTTCACACCCACGACATAGGTTTTAGAAAGCTCCAGGATCTTATCAATGAACAAAAATGGCTGCCGGTGAGGCAACATATTCATGATCTGGACCACATCATACAATGGCGTGGCATTCGGGTTGTAAATCTGAACGTGTTTTTTACTTTTCTCTTTTTTAATCTGGGCCTTAATCTTCTTAGCAAAAGCAATATTTGCAGCGTGGCCAGGCCGTGCTGCCATTATGTGGCCTTTTAAAGGAACACCTACTAAAGCCAGGTCACCGATCATATCCAATAGCTTATGACGGGCAGGTTCATTCTGATGGCGGAGTTCTATATTATTAAGGATACCTTCTTTTGCGACATCGATATCATCCCTATTGAATAGTTTGGCGAGGTTTTTTAATTCATCTTTACTAACCTGCTTGTCGACAACAACAATGGCATTGTTTAGGTCACCGCCTTTGATCAAATTATGCTTCAACAGCATTTCCAATTCATGCAGGAAGCAAAATGTTCTGCACGAAGCAATTTCTTTTTTAAATTCAGAAATGGTAGTAATTGCCGCATGCTGGCTGCCTAAAACAGGTGAATTGTAATCGATCATACAGGTGAACCTGTAATCATCAAGTGGCATTGCCACCATCTCTACTTTGCGATCTGGTTCCGAATAGTGAATATTGTGAGGTATAGTATAGTATTCGCGATATGCCTCCTGATCTACAATACCGGCTTTTTCAAGAGCTTCCATAAACATGATCGAACTGCCATCCATTATGGGAGTTTCCGGGCCGTCAAGTTCTATGATCACATTATCAACCTCGGCACCAACAAGGCTTGCAAGAACATGTTCAACCGTATTTACACTGGCCCCATTTGCTGAAATGGTAGTACCACGTGATGTATCAGTAACGTTATCGACATCCGCATCAATTACCGGTGCTCCTGGTAAGTCAACACGAACAAATTTATACCCATGATTTTCAGGTGCAGGCTTAAAAGTCATAGTAGCTACATGGCCTGTATGTAATCCTACGCCGGTAACTGAGATCTCAGATTTAATTGTTCTTTGTTTTACATTCATAACATCAATGTTAATCAGCTTGAGGGCTAATTACTTTACTTGGTCTTTTATGATTTTCTCCAGTTCAAGAATTCTCTTCTCAAGGTCCGGTAATCTTTTCATAACGACCTGAACTTTGAGCGATTCTCGGTATGGTCCTAGTGGAACACCGTTCCAGCTCATATTTTCTTCCTTAATTGAATTATTAACTCCGGATTTCGCTCCGATATTGGATCCATTAGCAATGGTTATGTGGCCAACTACGCCAACCTGGCCTCCAATAACGCAATTCTCACCAATCTTAGTGCTTCCCGAAATACCCGTTTGAGCGGCAATTACAGTGTTGGCGCCAATTTCTACGTTATGTGCTATCTGGATCAGGTTATCAAGCTTTACTCCCTTGCGGATTATTGTCGAACCCATCGTCGCACGGTCAACAGTTGTATTAGAGCCGATCTCTACGTTTTCTTCTATAATTACATTTCCTATCTGGCTTACCTTACGGTAACTTCCCTGCCCATCTGGCACGAAGCCAAATCCATCAGCTCCAATGATAGCTCCGGAGTGGATGATACTTTTATCACCTATTTCACAGTTGAAATAAACTTGTACCCCTGCATATAGGGTTACATTTTTTCCTATAACTACATTATCTGCAATGTAAGTGTTAGGGTAAATTTTACTGCCGTCGCCTATTTTCACATTAGGTCCGATGTATGAAAACGAACCGATATATACGTCTTGGCCAATTGTTGCTGTTGGATGGATAAAACTGTACTCTTCAATCCCCTTTTTGTTGGACTTGATCATTTCATCGTACTTCTCCAGTAAAACGGAAAAGGCACTGTATGAATTTTTAACCTTTATGAGTGTGGCACTTACGGGCTGGGTTGGGACGAAATCTTGATTTACAATAATTACTGATGCCCTTGAAGTATAAACGTATTGCTCATATTTCGTATTGGCCAAAAATGAAAGAGAACCCTCTTGAGCATCCTCAATTTTTGCTAGCTGATTTACTGCGACTTCAGGGTTACCTTCTACAGTACCTTCCAGTAATACTCCAATCTGATGTGCAGTCAATTGCATTCGGCAAATTTAGATGTTATTAGTTAACGAACAAATTTTGTCCTTGTATGTATCCCAATGGTAAGACATGTTAATTGTTTAATAGTTTCACCTCTTTAACATAGCAAAGTATATACTTTTGAACGGTCCTTACCAATGCTTCTAGATTTGAATTATCAGATGCTGTAGTAATATCTTGAATAATGCCGTCTTTCATCAGAATTTTTATGCTGCCATCGCCAACGCTGTAGGCATTGTTCTTAATTGTATCTGTAAATACGAAATAAGACGTGTCGTCTTCTTCAATTTCGTATTCATTTAATGCATTTTCCGACAGATCATTTATTTTTTCGACTGAGGGAGGTTCATTTGTGATCTCGACCTGGTAAAGATTACGTTCTATCAAATGACTACAAAGGGTAGCAAGGATCAGATCTTCATCATTACACCAGACTTTAATGGAGGTAAATATGTCGTTATCGTCAAGCTTGGTAAATCGATCCAAATTTCTGGGGTCTGACGTAAAGTCGTCCCGGCTAATGGAATTATTTAGAAAGTATGCAAAGCAGGGGCTGGCAAATAGCCTTCTGCCTTGCCCGGAAAGCTCCTTGGCTCGCTCGAGGATCTTCACGAGCATCTGTTCGGCAGCGATGACAGTTTTATGGAGATAAACCTGCCAATACATCAGCCGGCGGGCGATAAGGAATTTTTCAATCGAATAAATGCCCTTCTCTTCGACTACTAACTGATCGTCAACAACATCCAGCATTTTAATAATTCTGTCAAAGCTGATAACTCCTTCAGAAACCCCGGTGAAAAAACTATCCCGGTTAAGGTAATCCATACGGTCGATGTCGAGTTGGCCGGATACGAGCTGATGAAGGAATCTTTTGTGATAACGATCGTTGAAAATTTCAAGGGCAAGGTGGAGTTTTCCGTCAAACTGCTGGTTAAGATCGTCCATCAGAAGTTTGGAAATATGCTCGTGTGAAATTCCCTCCACAATAGTGTGTTCCAGGGCATGCGAAAACGGGCCATGTCCAATATCGTGTAAAAGAATAGCTATCGTGACCGCCTCTTCTTCGTCAGATGATACCGCCTGACCTTTACTTTTAATTGTTTCAATCGCCAGACCCATCAAATGCATAGCTCCTATGGCATGGTGGAAGCGAGTGTGTAAAGCACCCGGATAAACCAGGTGAGTCATACCCAGTTGCTTGATATATCGGAGGCGCTGAACGTATGGGTGCTGAATAAGATCAAACACCAGTTCAGAAGGAATGGTGATGAATCCATAAACCGGATCATTAATTATTTTCTTCTTATTCAAGCTTTACAACCCTAAGGCACAAAAATTGTTAATTTTAATGACAATTGAGCTTTTAAAAAAGTTCATCCCACTTATATTGCTAAAATTTACATTCAAATGCAGGAAACAAACATTCTATGGGCCGATGACGAAATCGACTTGCTCAAACCACATATACTCTTTCTGAACGAAAAAGGATACAAAATAAAAACAGTTACCAATGGTAATGATGCTTTAGATTGTTTCAAAAACGAGAATTTCGATCTTGTTTTCCTGGATGAGAATATGCCTGGCCTTACAGGTTTGGAAACCTTGGCGAAAATAAAAACTATCAATCCCGACGTGCCGATCGTCCTGATCACCAAGAATGAAGAAGAGTATATGATGGAGGATGCAATCGGGTTTAAAATTGATGACTACCTGATTAAGCCCGTTAACCCCAGACAAATCCTATTGACCATCAAAAAACTTATTGATAATAAGCGCCTCGTGAGCGAAAAGACTTCGATGGCTTATCAACAGGATTTCAGAACCCTGGGAATGACCCTAAATGACAACCTAAGTCATTCGGAATGGGTTGATGTATACAAAAAACTAGTCTATTGGGAGCTTTCGCTTGAAACTCTGGAAGATGACGGCATGCACGAGATTTTAACTGTGCAAAAAGCAGAGGCCAATGTCCAATTTTCAAAATTTGTTGAAAAGAACTATCTGAGCTGGCTCAAAAACCCACAGGATGGTCCGATAACTTCAAACCAATTGTTCACAAAGAAAGTCTTCCCGTCACTGGAAGCGAAAAAGCCCACATTTTTTATCCTCATTGATAATCTTCGGTACGATCAGTGGAAAATGATTAATTCAATTCTTACGGATTATTACCGTGTTGACGAAGAAGATAGCTATTACAGCATTCTTCCCACAGCGACTCAATATGCGAGAAACGCAATCTTTTCGGGACTAATGCCTCTTGAAATGGAAAGAAGATTCCCTGACATGTGGCAAAACGATGAGGATGAAGGCGGCAAGAATTTGTTTGAGGAGAAATTTCTTGCAGATCAGATCCAGCGGGTAATGCGCAAGGAATGTAAATATTCATATAACAAAATTCTAACCTATGAGCAAGGCAAAGCCATCAACGAAAATATCAACAACCTGATGGGGAATGACCTAAATGTTATCGTTTACAATTTCGTAGATATGCTGTCGCATGCGCGAACAGACATGGCGATGATTCGGGAACTTGCTAATGATGAGGCTGCTTACCGTTCGCTAACACTTTCCTGGTTCGTGCATTCACCTCTATTGGATGCCCTAAAAAAGCTCTCTCAGAAAGATATTAAACTCATAATTACAACTGACCATGGAACAATTCGTGTAAAACATCCTAGTAAAGTTGTCGGTGATCGGAATACAAATTCAAATCTGCGTTACAAACAAGGCAAAAATCTTAACTTTAACGCAAAAGAAGTGTTTCATGTTAAAAACCCTCACGAAGCAATGTTGCCCAAATTGCACATGAGTTCGGGCTTCATTTTCGCAAAGGAAGATGGCTATTTTGTATATCCCAACAATTATAACCAGTTTGTTAACTACTTTAATGAAACGTTCCAGCATGGTGGTATTTCGTTAGAGGAGATGATAGTACCTTATGTGACCTATAGTCCCAAATAGCCTTGTAGATCATTCCCATATTTTTATATTTTTACGATATGGAAATTCGTGTTCGCGATTTGAAGGACCTTCCTGGTGCTGCAAAGCAATTGCTGGAGCTTTCCGCCGGTATAAAAGTATTCCTGTTCAGGGGAAACATGGGAGCAGGGAAAACAACTTTTATAAAAGCTATTTGTGAAGAACTTGGAGCCAGCGATAGCATTTCCAGTCCTACCTATTCTTTGGTGAATGAGTACCAATCTGCTAACGGTAACATATTCCATTTCGATTTTTTCCGCATCAGAAGCGTGGCAGAAGCTTATGATATGGGCTTTGAAGAATACTTATATTCAAACACTTACTGCTTTATCGAGTGGCCGGAAAAAATTGAGGAATTATGGCCTGCTAACTATATTGAAGTGACTATTGAACAGGATGAAGAGCGAGTAAGAAAGATAAAGGCCCGCAGAATTTAGGGTAATCTTATGATTTAGGCATTCAACCTTTTTCAAAATTTTCGTACCTTCCAACCCCTATTGACATTTTCTATGATGAGTGAACTATCTGACATTGCAAAACAGGCCATGATGCAGCCACAGGAAGCAATGTTAGAACTGAAGAATAAAAAGAACAATCTGTTCATAGGCATTCCAAAAGAAACTTCCTTCCAGGAAAACAGGATTGCATTAACTCCATTATCCGTAGGATTATTAATTCAAAACGGCCATGAAGTTTTTATCGAAGCTGGCGCAGGTTTAGCTGCAAACTTTAATGATGACCATTATAGTGAGCAAGGTGCACGAATAGTTTATGACAAAAAGGAAGTCTATAAGGCTGATATTATTATTAAGATAGCACCCCCAACGGAAGACGAGGTCGGGATGATGAAGATGGGACAAGTTTTGTTCTCCGCTCTTCAAATGTCTACTATGAAAGCTGAGTTCCTGCACTCCTTAATGAAAAAGAAAGTTACAGCATTTTCATTTGAATATTTAAGGGATGAGGGAAATGTACTAAGTGTAGTCCGGGCAATGAGCGAAATAGTAGGTGCCACTTCTGTACTAATTGCTGCTGAATATTTAAGTAATGTGCTGGAGGGAAAAGGGTTAATGCTTGGGGGAATTACGGGAGTACCTCCCACAGAAATTGTCATTCTCGGAGCAGGAACTGTTGGTGAATATGCTGCTAGAACAGCTATCGCGCTCGGTGCGGAGGTAAAGGTTTTTGATAGTTCAATCTACAGGTTGCGCCGTCTGCAAAATAATATAGGCACCCGGGTATTTACATCAGTTATTCAGCCGGTAGTTTTACAAAAAGCCATTCGAAATTGCGATGTGGCTATTGGCGCTATCCGTGCCAGCCATGGCAGAAGCCCCTGCATCGTTTCCGAAGAGACAGTAAGTAAAATGAAGCCCAACTCTGTAATTATCGATGTCAGCATTGATCAGGGTGGTTGCTTTGAAACTTCAAAGGTCACCAATCATACGGTTCCTACCTTTAGAAAATACGATGTGATACACTATTGTGTTCCGAACATCGCTTCCCGTGTATCGCGCACCGCTACATATGCATTAACAAATATCTTTACTCCAATTTTACTGGACATTGGAGAAATGGGCGGAGTTATGAATTTGATATGGGAAAGACCGGGGATCCGAAATGCAACGTATTTATACCAGGGTAAATTAACCAACAAAGATCTCGCCGAGCGTTTTAGTATCCCGGTTAAAGACCTCGATTTACTGATAGTCTCCAACCGATGATTAAAAAAATTCTTCTTATTAGCTGTTTCTTTTTTGCCTTTGATGCCAGGGCTCAAACATCCAATCCCTTTGGGTTGGATGTGATTAACAATTTAGCTGATTACAAAAAATCTGTCGCTGCCAATCCTGACAAACAATTAGTTGAGTTAACAAAATATATTCCCGGACTGAAATTAGACATCCGGTATGCCACTAAAAACAATTTTGCAAAACAGGCTGTATATAAACAGGCCAGGGCATTCGCCCGGTTGCCAGTTGCAAATTCGTTAAAGAATGTTCAGGCAGACCTCAAAAAACAGGGTTTAGGCCTTAAAATATTCGATGGTTACCGGCCATACAGCGTTACCGTCAAATTCTTTCAGATTGCCTCTGACAAAAATTTTGTTGCCAACCCAAAAGACGGATCGAGGCACAACCGGGGTTGTGCGATGGATTTAACTATCATTAACCTTAAAACGGGTAAAGATCTGCCAATGCCCACTCCTTATGATAGTTTCGCAGCTGCCGCCAGCCCTTCCTACAACAATCTACCAGCAGAGGCAATTAAGAATCGCGATCTCCTGATCAAAGTAATGGAAGGCAATGGGTTCAGGGTACTCGATAATGAATGGTGGCACTTCGACTTCAAAGGTTGGAAAGAATACGAACTAATGGATATTGCATTTGAGGATCTATAAGAACTGTTAATCGCAGTTTAGTATTTCTTATTTAATAGCACAACGCTTTCTGCCAACTTCCTCATTTGTTCTTTAGTATGCCTGCTGTTTAAAACAACGCGATTCAATGCCTTTCCTGTAGGATCTGGGTAAGCGAAAGATGATATAAGGATTCCTTTGGAGGAAAGATATTCGCCAGCGCGGGCATTGTCCAATAGGTATACCGGAAATTCCTTTAAGTATGAAATGTTTTTCTCCCCTCCAATATATCCCGTAAAGAATTTCATATTGTCTCTGAGTTTTTCGAGCTCTTGCGAATATATAGCGGAAGCTTTGCAATACGCAAATAACATTCCTGGAGCAGGGGGCGATGCCCCGGCATATACCGGCGAAGTTCTCAATTCATTTAAAATTTCCTTTGATCCCAAAATCACACCTGCGTCAACACCAATCGCTTTCGCCATGGAAGCTATCACTATAGTTTCAAGGTTTTGGAGTTTTGGAATTCTTGGATACACACCTTCACCGTTTTTGCCTGTAATTCCAAGACCATGGGAATCGTCTACCAAAAGTGTTACTTTACGATTAGAATCAATTTCATTCAACCATTCAAACCCGTAAATTTCAGGGAAAAGATTATTGAGTGAATTTGTAATTAACAAAATCGGCTCTTCGGAATTCTTTAATAAATCTAATGCCTGTTCTGACCACTCGTTAAAACTAATTTTTGGCGGAGAGGGTTGTCCGAGCCACAAAGCCGGATGGGTGTCTGGAGCATACAGGAATCTAACTTTTTCAGAAAAATGTTGTATAACAAGCTGCGCAGCCATATATCCGCTGGATACGATTATCGAATCCTCTGCTCCGCTTCGGCGCGCTGCTTCCTCCTCGGCCATGGCAAAAACGTCAAGCGTTACATTATTATTCCTCGAAGCTCCGAAGTTGGTTCCGTATTTATCAATACCTTCGAAAACCAATTTTTTGAATTCCTCGTTATGGGGCATACCTAGATAAGCCGTGCCGCCAAAAAAAGACTTTTCTTCCAAGTTAAGCCTAGTTTTTTTTAATTACCGAGGTGTGGTGTGGCATCCCATAATTTCCAGTTGAAAGGGAGGCATATCCGTTATCATTCACATCGACTTTGAATATGAAATCATAATCATCATCCGTAAGGGCAAACAGGGGGCGTGTTACACCAAAAGCTTCTGCTAATTCGAGAACGGTATTAGAGTGACCGATTATAAGTACTTTTTTACCTTTATACCTTGATTTTATGAGCTCAGCCAGGGATTTCGGATCTGAGGGGTTATAAAACGCTATCGCCACCTTATTTTTTTTAGCAACTAGTTCACCGGTTTGTGTAGTCCGTTTGTATTTCGTTGAGAATACAGCCGCAAATTTTTCCCTTTTTAATCTTGCAGCCAGGGATTTCGCCCTTGCAAGCCCTTCACTACTTAACTGAGGATCGGGGTTTTTGGGATCCGATAAATCTTTTTCGCCATGACGAACGATATAAATAGTTGTTTTATCTGCGGAAGATTGGGCATACACCAAGGATGTCACTCCGATCAGCGCGATTAACAGCAGGCATAATTTTTTCATAGCGTTATGGTCCGTTAATTGTTTGTTCTTAGAAAGGGATCAAATGAGAATTTTTAAATTTATTAAAACAGTTTCATTCCCAATCACATTCTAGCAATAAAATACATATGACACGTAAGAAACGGTTCAGATTTAATAACATGGGCCAGCTTCTGTTTAAGGCTTTCAATGCATTTTGGGACGATAACGCTTTGAAAATGAGTGCAGCACTCGCTTATTATACCGTGTTTGCTATTGCTCCCCTCTTGCTCATGGTAGTTTCTCTGGCCGGAGTGATATATGGAAGAGAAGCAGCTCAGGGAAAAATATTTGCCGAGCTGAATAAATTCGTTGGATCCGATGCTGCCATCCAAATACAAGAAACTATAAAAAACATTTCAGACAGCCAGCAATCAACGTTTGCTTTTATAGTCGGCTTCATAACTCTCTTCATTGGAACAACAGGTGTATTTGTAGAAATACAGGAGTCAATTAATCAGATTTGGAGAGTTAAGGCAAAGCCTAAGGCTGGGTGGGTAAAACTTATCACAAATAGGATTCTTTCGTTTTCGATGGTAATTGGACTGGGATTCCTGCTGATCGTATCATTGATAATTAACGGTATTGTGTTAGCCTTGAGCGCCAAGCTTCAAATCTACTTCCCTGATATCACGCTGCTTTTTATCAATCTATTCAATCTCATCTTAACATTTGCTGTCATTTCAGCTCTCTTTGCCATTATTTTCAAGTTCCTGCCAGATGTTGTCATAGCCTGGAAAGATGTACGAATGGGGGCCTTTTTCACAGCAATAATGTTTATGATGGGAAAATTTCTAATCGGCCTTTATATCGAACAAGTAGGGCCAGGCACCGTGTATGGTGCAGCAGGGTCAATCATTGTGATCCTTATATGGGTTTATTATACGTCAGCAATATTGTTTTTCGGCGCGGAATTCACACAGGTTTATGCTGATTGTTACGGTGGTAAAATTCTGCCAGCTCCATACGCTGTTCATGTACTGCATGTGGAGGAAGTACATAAAGTAAAGGTGCTTCCACCTCAGGATCATGACAAAACCTATGAAGGTACTGACAAGGTGAAAAAGTAAATTTATAAAACGATTTCCGTCGGACCGGAAACTTTACTGATGTGGCAGGCGCATTTACCGCCATTAACTACAAATTCAGCAGACACTTTTTTGTTCGTAGTGGGATGTGTAGCAGTTACAGTGATCACATCACCAGATTCTGACAACGTTTTGACATCAGCGTCGCTGGCTACAGTGTAAAGTCCCTGATTATTAACGGTGGATGGCTCATTATTTTGAACCGTGCTTTGATTTGTCCTCTTATTTATAGCAGAAAAATCTTTAACGGTGACAGGGTTACCGGCGGTATCTTTAAATTTAACTTGTACCATTCTGAATTCCTGAGTGCAAATCATTTGCTCGCATTCTACGGGCTTGGTTTTCGTTGCCGAGCATGCAAAAAGACAGAATGCCGACAAAGCAAGGATATGATTCAATTTGTTCATGGCTAATAATTTTGGTGGATGTAAGTGATAATTCGCTCCATTTCATTTCTAACATCTGCAGTAGGCTTTACAAAATTATTATTCATAAAAGAATAGATAAGTTTCTTCCCTTTCTTTGTGATTAAATAACCGCTTTGATTGTGGTTGTTTGATAAGCTTCCTGTCTTCGCAAAAACAAAAGGTTCTTCAGACTTATACAAATTTCGCAGCGTTCCTGTTTTACCACCGTTCGGCAACATGTTAAAAAGGCGCTTTTCGTCATCAGTTGCCTCATATATTTTTTCGCATAAGCGCACAATTGAGCGGGGAGTGAAAAGATCTTGTCTGGACAATCCTGAACCGTCTACCCATATAGGCTTGTCTGGAAGATCCTGAAGAAAATTTTTAATAATATAATCGATGACAATCGGTGTATTCATTTCCAGACCGTTCGTGGCTCCAATGTTCAGAAGGATTTGTTCTGCAATAAAATTATCGCTGGGTAACAGCATGTTTCGATACAGAGTATCCGATGCTACGCTATACCAAGTTTTATGATCTTTTGCCAGGGTACGGTTTATGGTACCCGAATAATTTGGAATTGAAGACGTTAGTATTGTGCTGATTGTCGGCACACTGACTTTGAATGGTACAAGCTGATTAAAATTTGCTGCAACAGGAATTGATGGTTGATAAAAATCGTTGGTCAGCAAGTCTCTGTAGATTCTAAAACGACCAGCCTCCTTTTTTGTATCAGTAAAAAGTTGAAATGGACTATTTCTATTGAACTCAGGATAGGATACGACTTGGTTGCCATTGTGAGTAAATAATATTGAATTTCCATAAACGGGCAGCTCTGAAATCTCAGGCTGATAATATTCATTATAATCATCATATGTCCACCCTGTGCCATAAAATGGGCTGGTATACCTGTCAGTTGCCCAATAGATTTTTTTGTTGCTTGCTATTAGCTTTTCGAGAACTGGTTGCTTTTTGTAGTCTGAATTAAGGAATGTAGGATCGCCGGTTCCCCAGAATATCAAAGAATCCCCACGTTCAATATATTGTAGGCCGGCAATTGAATCTTTAAGCAGCTTCAATCCGGCATAGAACGTAAATAACTTTGTATTTGATGCTGGCGTGAAATACTTATCGCCATTTTGCTCTGCAATCATCTTTTTGTCTTTGAGATCATAGAGTGCAAAGCCCGTGTAATGCTGCTGCAATACCGGAGACTTTCTAATCATCTTAAGGATTTTCCCTGGTCTAATTGTTTTCGCATGCAACTCCTGGCACCCAAACACAAGCAATGCAAATATTATCAGTCTTACTCTCATATTTAAAAGTAGAAAACAATTGACAAGATTTACAAAGATTTGGATTGGATTAAAGTTTTATGCCGTAACTTGTTTATGCATCATGAGTAATCATTTCGACCGTGGGATTAGTTGTTCTGTTCGAACTTTAATGATAAAATTACTTATCGTGATGCTGGGCTTTGTCTTAACAGCGAACGAAGTTTCCGCTCAAAGATTCGAGTTCCCGGGGAGGCGAAAAAAAGAAATTGTCCCTTTTAAGATGGTCAAAAACTTAATGATCATTAAGCTTATGATCAATGGCAAGGGTCCATTCAATTTCGTGCTCGATACAGGAGTTGGCCTTTTCCTGATTTCCGACCCGAAGCTCATCGACTCTGTTGAAATTAAAAACCTGCGAAGCATAAATATTACCGGTTTCGGCGACGGTGAACCTCTCAGCGCTTATGTTACCCCATCAATTGATGTAGGTTTTGGAAGTACAAATGCCAAATCACTGTCTGCTGCGATTCTAAAAAAAGATATTTTCGAGCTCTCCAATTATGTCGGCATGCCTGTACATGGGCTGATAGGTTACGAGTTTTTTAACAGCTTTATTGTAAAGATAAACTTTACTCTAAGTACACTGACAATTTATAGGCCCGAGACAACCTATATCGCCCGAAAAGGATACCGGGTACCTTTGATGATCGAGGATCGAAAGCCGTATCTGGTATCAAACATCGAGTTGACCTCTGGTGAAAAAATAGCAGCCAAGCTTATACTGGATACCGGGGCAGGTCATCCCATATCACTAGAGACTAATGGAGGTGTTCCATTCGAAGTTCCGAAAGTTAACATAGCTGGAAACCTTGGTATAGGTTTAACCGGTCCGATAAGCGGTTATATCAGCCGAGTAAAATCGCTGAGCATCGGAAAATATACCCTAAACAACGTAATCGCCGCGTTTCCTGACTATGACGACGTTGGTTCAAAAGTGTATTCGGTAAGCAGGAATGGTAATATGGGTATCACCATATTAAAAAGATTCAACGTTATTTTCGATTATAACGAGTCAGCCCTGTACTTAAAACCCGGCATCATTTTAAACGAGCCATTTGAGCATGACATGAGTGGATTGGAACTAACTTCAGCTGGCCAAAAATTCGACAGAATGTTAGTTAGCAGGGTAGAACCCGGGTCCTCGGCCGCAGAAGCTGGCTTGAGTAAAGACGATGAAATTCTTGCCATAAACTTTAAGCCAGTTAGTGAGATGAGCCCATCGGAAATAGATAACCTGTTCCGTTCAAAATCAGACCGCAGTTTTATAATTGATGTTCTACCTCATGGTGCAAAAAGTAACAAGGAAAAGGAAAGAATAATTCTGACGTTAAAAAGGAGAATTTAATCCCTTATTCTGCGAAATAATTTATTTTGCAATTAACGGTCATTATTATCTGCAAATAATACATTTGTAGATTGCATTTTAGCTAACCCCTTATCACTTAATATGACAAAAGATTTATCCTATGTAAGGTATGCTCTTTTCGCTGCATTGCTGGCGAATATTAGCAACACCGATTTGCTTGCCCAAAACCGCAGGCCGACAACACCTGCAGCACCAACGCCGGCTACCACCGCTGCACCAGCTCCGGCATCTGCAGCTCCCAAAACGGGCATCAGACCTTATAAAGAGATCATAACCGACAAGGCCAAAACCGACAAAGGACTTTTCAAGGTTCATCGCCTCGATAGTAAATATTTTTTTGAGATTCCTGATTCACTTTTTGATCGGGAAATGCTGGTTGTTACACGATATGCAAAAACTCCAACTGTAGACGGAACATACGGAGGTGAGGAATTAAACGAGCAGGTTTGGAAATGGCAAAGACGTGACAAGCAAGTTTTTATACGCATACCGTCCTACAGAAACGTTGCTGCTAAAGAAACAGACATGTTTGAAGCAGTAAAAAACTCAAATCTGGATGCTGTTTTATCATCCTTTGATATAAAAGCCATCAATGCAGATTCAAATTCGGTTGTTATTGATGTTACCGATCTGTATTCTAAAGACGTGCAATCGCTTGGGCTACCACAAAGCTTGCGTACTCTTTACAAGATCACAACCATGGACGAAGCACGTACGTATGTCGATACTATTAAGTCATTCCCTATGAATATTGAAGTGCGGTCGCTGAAAACATACCGTGCTACAGATCCTCCTGGTGATAAGTCGATTGGCTCAATGACTGTTGAGATACATAATTCAATGCTTTTGTTGCCGAAAGTACCATTCAAAGCTCGTTTCGCTGATGACAGAGTTGGGTATTTTGGTCAAAGCCAAACTGATTACGGTTTGGACGCGCAAAAAGCACAGGTCACCCGATATATTCATCGTTGGAAGCTCGAACCAAAAGATCCGGCAGCATACAAACGCGGAGAACTGGTTGAGCCTAAGAAACAAATTGTATACTATATCGATCCGGCAACACCACAAAAATGGAGACCATATCTTATTGCAGGTGTTAAAGACTGGAACGTAGCGTTTGAGGCGGCTGGCTTCAAGAATGCAATCACCGCTCTGGAACCACCTGCAAATGACCCTGACTGGTCTCCCGAAGATGCGAGATATTCAGTTATCCGCTATTTCGCATCAAATATTGCAAATGCGTACGGCCCTCATATCTCAGACCCTCGCTCAGGGGAAATTATGGAATCTGATATTGGCTGGTACCACAACGTAATGAATCTGGTTAGAAACTGGTTTTTCGTACAAACTGCGGCTATTAATCCAGATGCCCGCACTCCTAAATTTAAAGATGAGATTATGGGTCAATTAATTCGGTTTGTGTCGTCACACGAAGTGGGGCACACACTGGGATTACCACATAATTTTGGATCAAGCGTTGCCTATCCTGTTGATTCACTGCGCTCCCGTACGTTTACCAAAAGAATGGGCGGAACCGCTCCATCAATTATGGACTATGCCCGTTTCAATTACATTGCTCAACCTGGTGACGAGGGCGTTGTGTTGTATCCGGGAATCGGAGATTACGACAAATGGGCTATCAAATGGGGTTATACCTGGTTTGATAATCAAACACCTGAGCAAGAGGCCAAAATCTTAAACAAATGGACTATCGAAAAGGCTGGCAACCCAGCGTATTTCTATGGACAGCAAACCGGAAATCCAATTGACCCTAGAGCCCAGTCAGAGGATCTTGGCGATGACGCTGTTAAAGCTTCAACTTATGGAATCGCAAATCTAAAAAGAATCATACCGAACATTGAGAAATGGACATATGAAGAAGGTCAGCCTTATAACAACTTGCAGGAGCTGTACGGCGAGGTATTAACTCAATGGAACCGTTATATGGGGCATGTTCGCTCGAATATCGGTGGGATATATGAGGATGATAAAACCTACGAGCAGAAAGGTGCTGTGTATACTCATGTGCCGCAGGCGAAGCAAAAAGGAGCTGTGGCCTTTATCAACCAGCAAGCTTTTGCAACTCCACAGTGGATGCTTGATCAAGCACTCTTAAGCAAATTTGATAATGCTGGAATTGTAGAAAGATTAAGAAGAACTCAGGTTGGCGTTTTAAACGGCATATTGGATTTCTCCCGCCTGAACCGTGTCATAGACAACTCTGTGAAGAACGGTGCTGAAGCATACAGCATGGATGAGCTATTCGCGGATCTAAGAAATGGCATCTGGTCTGAATTAAAGACTGGAGGAAATATCGACACCTATAGAAGGAATCTGCAAAGAGCATATATCGAAAGAATGTCTTATTTGCTTAACGAAAACGAGCCTACTCCTCCTGCGCAATTTGCTGCCCAGGCAGCTCCTCAAATGGACGCATCACAATCCGACATCCGACCAATGGCGAGATATGAATTGAAGGCTCTTGCGGGCCAGATAAGGGCAGCACAGCCCAAGTTTAGCAATACGGTACTTAGGTCGCATCTTGATGATGCACTGGTGAGAATTGCTGATGCTTTAGACCCAAAGAAATAAACCAACAAATATAAAAAGCCCTGCCTGGTTAGTTCCAGGCGGGGTTTTTTTATACGCCGCTAAACTATAACTTCGCCTTATAAACTTCAAAATAATGAAATCATTTATCACCGCCCTGCTGCTTACCGGCTTACTAAGTCCCGCTTTTTCACAAACTGATTCTTTAAATGTTATTAAAGCTAATTGGAAGAAGAAGAAAATTACTTCCGGAGTTACGCTAAAGACAAATTGGTTTAATAATAATTTATTTGGCTCAAATCAGAATGTAAGTGTCCTGGAAATAAAGCCAAAAAGGAAGCTTATGCTTGATCTGGGTTTCGATGCAAAAAAACTTATAACAACAAGTGATTTTGGACAGAATACCAACTCAATCGCTGCGCTCAACGGAACTTTTTTTGATATCGCAAATGGAGGTTCCGTTGATTTCATTAAATCTGATGGTATTGTGATCAACGAAAGCCGTCTTCCCAAAAATGGGCTTAGAGTAGGTCACCAGGCTTCCGCACTCGTATTTAAAAATGGGAAATTAACCATAAGTAAGTTTAATGGCGATCCTTCATGGGAGCAGTCTCTGGACGGTGAAGACGTTATGGTTACCGGGCCACTATTAATTTTAGACCAGAAAGACGAGAAGTTGGATTCAAATGCCTTCAGCAAAACCCGTCATCCCCGCACCGCGGTAGCAGTTACCAAGAATAATCGCGTGTTGTTAATAACCGTTGATGGCAGGAACGAAAATTCGGCTGGGATGAGTTTATTTGAACTCACCAAATTAATGCGCTGGCTAAATTCTGATGACGCAATAAATCTGGATGGTGGTGGTTCAACTACCCTTTGGCTAAAAGGATATGAAGGAAATGGCGTTGTAAATTATCCCACTGATAACAAGAAATGGGACCATGAAGGTGAGCGGAAGGTGGCAAATGTTGTTCTTCTAAAGAAAAAATAGTAAAAAAGGAGTTAATATCCTGATAAACATCTATCTACATTATATTTTTACATACGCTGTATAGGTATTTTTCGTTAATTTCATATTACCATAAAATTACGTGAAAACTACCAATGAGCAAGTCTGCAGATAATTACGCGTATCTAATTCAGAAGATTGACGGATTTATCCGGAAATATTATCTGAACAGAGTTGTGAAGGGCTCCATATTCATGGCCGCTTCTTTTTTTGCTGCATTCATTTTAGTAACAGTCGCAGAATATTACTGGCGTTTTGATCCCCTTGTAAGAACACTTCTATTCTATACTTTCATTCTCGGAACCCTTACTATTCTCATTACTTATATTATCATTCCTCTCCTGTCATACTTCCGGCTTGGAAAAACTATTAGTCACGAACAAGCGTCTGACATTATCGGGGACCATTTTCATCCCGTTAAAGATAAGTTACTTAACACCTTACAACTGAAGAAACTTTCTGATGCCAGCCCGGGACAGCGGGCTTTGATTGACGCCAGTATAGATCAGAAAATTGCTGAACTCCGCCCAGTACCCTTCAGCTCGGCTGTACACATCCAGGATAATAGAAAATATATCAAATACGCACTGGTCCCAATGGCTGCGATAATTGTTGTCTTCTTTGCAGCACCATCCATCCTGAGTGAAAGTACCGACCGCCTTTTACACTACAATAAGAGATTCATTAAAAAAGCTCCTTTCAATTTTGAACTGGTAAATGATAATCTCTCTGCAATCCAGGGTGATGATTACACGCTGAAGATAAAACTCACTGGAAATGAAATTCCGGCAGAAATTTATTTGGAGGATGGTGCCAATACGTTCAAACTTGATAAAGAAAGTATTGTTCGATTCAATCATACTTTTAAAAACCTGCAGAAAACCAAAACCATCCGCCTTACGGCAGGAGAGTTCAGCTCTGAAGATTATGTGTTGAAAGTTAAAGAACGCCCTACACTTTTAAATTTTGATGTCTTCCTTGAATATCCATCCTATTTAAATAAAAATAACGAACGACTACAGAATTCGGGCGATTTGAGTGTTCCCGAAGGGACCAGAATAAACTGGAAATTTAATGCCAGGAGTAGCGACCATCTAAATGTAAAAATGGATCGGCAAAGTTTTAGCATTCGTGCAACTGATAAAGGGATCTTTAATTTTTCATATCGTGCGATGAAAAATTTGACCTATAACATTCGCCCGGTCAGCAAAGATGTAGTTACGTCTGATTCTGTTTCATATCAGGTTCGTGTAATCCCTGATCTCATGCCTGTGATAGACGTTACTGAGCGTCCAGATTCTGTAAATGCGAAAGTACTGTATTTTGTTGGGCAGGTGAATGACGACCATGGATTTTCCAAACTAAACTTTAATTACAAAGTTCTTCCTGCAGGCGGTGCTACCGCAACAGCTAAGCCTGAAATCAGGACTGTTAGTTTTGACAGGAATGCTTTACAAAGCAATTTCTTCCATATTTGGAATGTTAATGATGCAAAAGCAAACCCTGGCGACCAGATCGAATACTATTTTGAAATATTTGATAATGATGGGGTTAATGGAGCAAAAGCTAGCAGGTCAGCTATCCGAACTTTTAAAGTAGCTTCTGAACGAGAAATTGAGAAGAAACTTGAGGCCAATTCCGAACAGATCAAAGAAAAAATGGAGCAGGCTATCCGGAAGTCTTCCCAGGTAGAAAAAGAAGCAAAACGCCTAAATCAGGATCTTTTGAACAAAAAGAGTCTTACGTACGAAGAAAAGAAGCAGGTGGAAGCACTTCTGCAAAAACAAAAGGAACTTGAAGAACTTGTGAAAGAAATTCAGAAAGAGAACAAGCAAAACCTCTTCGAGCAAAATGAGAACAAAGAGCAGAATGAAAAGATTCTCGAAAAACAAAAGCAAATTGAAGACCTATTCAACAATGTTCTCGATGAAAAAACAAGGGAGATCCTTAAAAACATAGAAAAGCTGCTTGAAAAGAATAATAAGGCACTAACCCAGGAAGAGATTTCCAAAATGCAGCTCGACAATAAGTCATTGCAAAAGGAACTTGACCGAATATTGGAGCTTTACAAACAGCTTGAGTTTGATCAAAAACTCACTGAATCTATAGATAAGTTAAAAGAGCTTTCTAAAAAGCAGGAAGAGCTTTCTAAAAAAACTCTTGATAAAAGTTCTGAAAATGAGAAACTTAAATCAGAACAGAAAGAGCTCAAAGAGGATTTCAAAGAGCTTAAAGAGGATTTGAAGGAGCTTGAAAAAAAGAATCAAGAACTCGACCAAAAAAATGAGTTTAATAATCCTGAAAAAGAACAGGAAAAAGTAGATCAGGAGCAGCAAAAAAGCGCAGAAAATCTTGATAAGAAGGACGAGAAAAAGGCAGCTGAAAACCAGAAGGAGGCAGCGGAGCAAATGGAACAGCTTTCTAAAAAGCTAGAAGCGATGCAACAGGAAAGTGAAGAAGAGGAAAATGAAGTTAATACAAAAGCTCTTAGGGAGATTCTGGACAATCTGATCACAAGTTCATTTGATCAGGAAAAAACGATGCAAACTGTCCGTGGAATAAATACCAGCGATCCGTCATATGTTCTGCAGACACAAAAACAGAGGGATATAAAAGATAATCTTAAAATGATAGAAGATAGTCTTTACGCATTAAGTAAGAAGGTTCCGCAGATACAATCAGTGGTAAATAAGGAGATCCAAGCAATAAACTTCAATGTTGGGAAGGCTATTGAAAGTTTAGGTGAACGTCGTACCGCCGAAGCTAATCGGAATCAGCAATTTGCAATGACTTCGATTAATAATTTAGCCCTGATGCTTAATGAAGCTCTTGACCAAATGCAGCAGGCACAGCAAAATGGAAAGCCAGGTAGCAAGGGTAAGAAAAAACAAAGCCTTTCACAACTGAGCAAGATGCAAGAACAGTTAAATAAGAACATGCAGAAAGCCCGGGAAGAAATGCAGAAACAAGCTGGGCAGCAAAAACCAGGGCAACAACCTGGACAACAGCCTGGTAAACAAGCTCAACAGCCCGGGCAGGGGCAAGGTCAGGGAATGAGCGAACAACTCGCGCGAATGGCGAGAGAACAGCAGATGATCCGGCAGGCAATGCAGGAAATAAATAGAATGGAAAACAAGGACGGTAAAAAGGGTCTGGGCAATCTCGATCAATTAATGAAAGAGATGGAACAAACTGAAACCGATCTCGTAAACAAAAAAATTCAACAGGAAACGTTGAACAGGCAACAGGAGATATTGAGTAAATTGCTTGAAGCTGATAAAGCCGAGCGTGAACGTGAACAAGATGAAAAGAGGGAGAGTAAAGAGGGACTAACCCCAGCCCCGGATTATAAAATTATCCTGCAGGAATATCAGAAAATTAAGCAAAAAGAAACCGATTTGCTCAAAACGGTACCGCCGTCTCTAAATTCTTTTTACAAAATAAAGGTTGGCGATTATTTTAAATACTTAAATTCGGGTTATAAATGATTAATCAGACAGAATTTTCCGATAACACAGCATTGTATACCCTGCAATTACCTTCACGGATTGATAGTATTATTACGCTAGAGAACTTCATTGATACATTGAGTGAGAAGTACCAGTTTAGTGACGAAATATATGCGAATGTGCTCACCTGCCTTAGTGAAGCTACAGTAAATGCAATAATACACGGGAACAAGGAAAATCCTGAAAAGAAAGTATATATAAACCTTGAAGTTGTTGAAGATAAGAGATTGATTTTTACCATTTCGGATGAAGGTGAGGGTTTCGACTTTAACAACATTCCCGATCCAACAGCTCCAGAAAATCTGGAAAACCTCACTGGGCGCGGGGTTTTCATAATCAAGCGCCTTGCCGACCAATGCATCTTCAATTCCAGAGGAAATGAACTTGAGCTACACTTTAAGATTTAATGCCCCAGCTTCCAATCAATTTTTTTGTAGAAGATATTTCATTCAACCTAAAACAGCGAATTCCCATTCGCAAATGGATAAAGCATTGCATTAATACTGAGGGTTTCCGCCTTAAAGAACTTAATTTCATTTTTTGCAGCGATGCTTATCTACTTGTAATTAATCGGGATTACCTAAATCACAATACCCTAACAGATATTATCACATTCGATAATAGTGAAGTTGATCGCGAAATAGTGGGCGACATTTTTATAAGTATTGACCGCGTTAATGAAAATGCCGTTAAGTTCAAAGTTCCTCAAAAAGACGAACTTCATCGCGTGATTATACACGGCACCCTCCATCTACTAGGGTATCCTGATAAAGGAAAAGCAGCGAAAACTTTAATGACAAGCAAAGAAGATTACTACCTCGCACATCGCGAATTTTAATTTATTCCATTGGAACTTTAATTATTTGATCCTCGCGTCCGCTGAAACAGAGATATCAAAAGTCACTGTATCGTACAATCCGAGGGCATCACCTCTATTAGCAACCTCCTTTCAATGAGAGCTTCACCTTCTATTATAAAAAAATATGAGCCATTGTCTGGTTTCATCATCGAGTAGGAGACAATTCCCGGCCCATCCAAGACTATCTTTGTGAGCTAAGGAGCCCGTGATTGGAGTAGTAACAATTTCCATATTGTCGTGCCCATGTGTGCTAAAATCCGCTCCTGCGTCAATAACTTCATCACTTAACACTCGCGCAAAAGTCCGAAAGGCATTTTAGAAGGATCATAATAATGAGCAGTAGAATGAAATGTGTCGCTTCTAACCGGCCATTATCATGAATTCCACGATCTTTAGCTGTGTGAAGTATCGTTTTCATAAAACAATAGTTATATGTTTAAACACACGATATTTATTCCAAAAATCTTATGCTTACCTTTGCAGATTATAACGAGGAAATGTCAAGAATTCGGTGGTTCTGTTGTTCTACAAACGGACTTCTTGTCATAGGCTGAGTATTGATTCAATAAATATATTTTAGTGTGAGCATTTTATCTACGGAGCAATTAGGACATTCCTTTAACGACAATTGGCTATTCACGGACCTTTATTTCGGAATTAATAAAGGTGAGAGGGTCGCCTTGGTTGGCATTAATGGGACAGGAAAATCCACTTTACTGAAAATACTTTCAGGAATGCTTGCCCCTGGGATAGGAAAAGTTGTTACAGAACGGGACTTACGAGTGGGGTATCTTGATCAGGATCCGAAGTTCAACCATCAGGAAACGATAAGTGATTTTATCTATTCTATAGGCAACTCAAGGCAACAGCTGATCAGACAATACGAAGAGGCTGTTAACCAATCTGTTACGAATGATAAATTGCTTAACAGATTGATGGATGAATTAAGTTCGGAAAATGCCTGGGAGTACGAGTACGAAATTAAGACTATTCTCGGTAGACTTGGAATCCAGCGACTTGACCAAAAAATTTCTACACTATCAGGTGGTCAACGCAAAAGACTTGCTCTAGCAAAGCTTCTTATAGATGATCCGGATATTTATCTTTTAGATGAGCCTACAAACCATTTGGATATTGAAACGATCGAATGGCTGGAAAACTGTATGACTACTGGTCAAAAAAGCGTTATTCTTGTCACTCACGACAGATATTTCCTCGATAATGTATCTACTCGCATCATAGAACTTGACAGAGGAAAACTCCAAAATTTCAATGGAAATTATAGCTACTATCTCGAGCGCAAAGCTGAACAAAGCGCTGCTGAAGATGCCACGTTTAGCAAAAATGTCAATATGCTGAAGAAAGAGTTGGAATGGATGCGCCGTCAACCAAAGGCGAGAACAACAAAATCCAAATCTCGAATAGATGCATTTTACGACCTGGAGGATAAGACTAAGGGCAGGCAGGTAAAATCTAATTTGGAACTCAGTGTAAACGTAGCCCGTCAGGGTAATAAGATCCTCGAACTCCATAATGTTAGTAAGGGATTCAATGGTCATACTGTAATGGAGGACTTCTCTTATATCTTCAAAAAAGGAGATAGGATAGGTGTCGCCGGCAAAAATGGTACTGGAAAATCTACACTCCTGAACATCATAACGGGTGCCATCAAACCAGATTCAGGAAGTGTTGTTGTTGGTGAAACGACTGCATTTGGTTATTACGCTCAAGGAGGTCTGGAATTCAAGGGCGATGAGCGTGTAATAGACGTTGTAAAAAACGTGGCGGAGTATATAACAATGGCTGATGGGAAAAACTTAACAGCCAGCCAGGTGTTGACGCACTTTTTGTTCCCCCCAGCAAAACAATATGGATTAGTAAGTAAGCTCAGCGGTGGTGAAAAGAAAAGATTACAGCTAATGAGGGTTCTTATGCAAAATCCAAATTACATGATTCTTGATGAACCTACCAACGATCTGGATATAGATACCTTAAATGTTCTCGAAGAATTCCTGGTAAATTTCCCTGGAATTCTAATGCTGGTATCTCATGATAGATATTTGATTGATAGGTTAACAGATCAGTTATTCATTTTTGAAGGAGATGGGAAAGTGACGATATATTCTGGCAATTACACTGACTATAGACTTGAACAAGATGATATCAAAAAGCCTATAAAGATTACACCGGGAAAAGCAGAAAACAAACCCAACGAACCAATCAGACAAAATAAAAAACTTACCTTCAAAGAGGAGAAAGAGGCTCAGGAAATTGAAAATCGAATCAAAATACTCGAAGGCGAGTTGTTAGCTTTAACGGAGCAACTCAACTCTGGAATAACTAATCACGAACAACTATCTGAAATTGCCACAGCTATTCAAGTTAAAAAAGAAGACATTGATGACAAAACGTTGAGATGGCTTGAATTAACCGACTAAAAATTATGACACAATCGGATATATTGGGTTCAATAGGAGTAACGTTATTATTAGTCGGATTTCTTTTAAATATAAGAAAGATCGTATCTAGTGAGAATCGATGGTACATCGTGCTGAATATTATCGGTGCAGCGCTGTGCGGATATTCCGCATTCTTAATAAACTTTTACCCGTTTGTAGTTCTTGAGGCGGTCTGGGTAATCGCTGCATTTTTGTCGTTGTTTAGCCGAGTTCCACGTGGAACATCGGACAGTCAATAAAATATACTTTAAAGGTTCCACGTGGAACACACAGAATGTTTAATAAATACGATATCATAGTTGTTGGTGCCGGCCATGCCGGATGTGAAGCAGCTGCGGCTGCAGCCAATTTGGGATCAAGGGTGTTACTTATAACCATGAATATGGGCACAATAGCTCAGATGAGCTGTAATCCAGCGATGGGTGGGGTAGCAAAGGGACAAATCGTTCGTGAGGTTGATGCACTTGGAGGATATTCAGGAATTATATCCGATAAGACGACTTTACAGTTTAGAATGCTGAATAGCTCTAAAGGCCCAGCGATGTGGAGTCCAAGGGCTCAAATAGATAGAATGCGCTTCGCAGAAGAGTGGAGGCTAATGCTGGAACAAACTCCAAACGTAGATTTCTGGCAGGATACCGTTGTTGGACTACTTACAAATGATGGAAAGGTTACTGGTGTTAAAACTTCTTTGGGTATTGAAATAGCCTGCGAGGCTGTGGTATTAACCAATGGAACATTTCTAAATGGACAAATACACATTGGCGAAAAACGTTTCGGTGGTGGAAGAACCGGTGAAAAAGCTGCAACAGGCATAACGGAACAACTTGTAGAAATGGGGTTTGAGGCTGGTAGGATGAAGACAGGAACTCCTCCAAGGGTTGACGGGCGTTCGTTGGATTACGGCAAAATGGAGGAACAGTGGGGCGACGAAATTCAGGGTCGATTTTCATATACTGATTTTGAGCTGCCCAAAGACCAACGGTGTTGTTGGATTACTTACACAAACTCGGAGGTGCACGAAACTCTTAAAGAAGGGTTTGAACAATCACCCATGTTCACAGGGCGCATCAAAGGACTCGGCCCCAGATATTGCCCATCAATCGAGGATAAAATAAACCGGTTCGCAGAACGCGATCGACATCAAATTTTTGTTGAACCAGAAGGATGGAATACAGTAGAAATATATGTCAACGGATTTTCAACGTCCCTTCCAGAAGATGTACAGTACCGGGCACTCACTAAGATACCCGGATTTGAAAAGGCGAAGATGTTTCGCCCTGGATATGCAATTGAATATGATTTCTTTCCGCCAACTCAACTAAAACTGAGTCTTGAAACAAAAAAATTAAATAACCTTTATTTTGCCGGCCAAATAAATGGTACTACTGGATATGAAGAAGCAGCGTGTCAGGGATTGATTGCGGGAATTAATGCTCACCAAAAAATAAACCAAAAAGAGGATCTCATACTTAAAAGATCAGAATCCTATATTGGCGTCTTGATTGACGATTTAGTGACTAAGGGAACAGAGGAGCCTTATCGAATGTTTACTTCCCGGGCCGAACATCGTTTGCTTCTGCGGCAGGATAACGCAGACATCCGCCTAAGTCCAATCGGCCACGCTTTAGGTTTGATTTCCGACGACCGCTTAAAGAAAGTTGATGCAAAAATTGAAAATGCCGACACTATAGTTTCTTATTTAAAATCGACTTCGATAAACCCTGAAAAAGTAAACGCTGCCTTGGAAGCAGCTGGAACACCCACTATATCGCAAAGTGTCAAAATGTTTCAACTAATAACCAGGCCTCAAATAACGTTCGAAAACATACGAGGTTCCGATCAGAGCTTTGATGAAATGCTTAGTGGCTTCGACCTTGAAACAATTGAACAGGCAGAAATAAAAGTGAAATACGAAAGTTACTTTGAAAAAGAGCTGGAGATCGTTGAAAAAATGAAAAGAATGGAAGACCATATTATCAATTCGGAATTCAATTACCTGAATCTCGTATCTCTCTCAAAAGAGGCACGCGAAAAGCTAATGAAAATAAAACCGCGAACTCTAGGCCAGGCCTCAAGGATTTCCGGTGTCTCTCCGTCTGATATTTCCGTCCTGATGGTTCATATGGGCCGATAAATTATAAACATTTGATTATCAATCAATTGACTTATAATAAACTCGGCTCAAAATAAAGCGCTCAAAAACACTTTCTCATATTAGGTATACATAATACTCCAAAACAAGATACAATTCGACCAAGGGCTTATAAATGGCAAATTTTTTAAAGCAGTGTTTCTTCCCTATATGTTTAATAGTGAGTCTGTCGATTCTGCTATTTTCGTCGTGCGCCAGTGTTCAATCCCCGACCGGTGGCCCACGAGACTCGATACCTCCAAAGGTGATCAAAGAGACGCCGAAAAATCTAACCAAAAATTTCAACGCCAAAGAAGTTCAAATACAATTTGACGAATTCATAAAACTTTCAAATGAATTTAGTGAGATAAGTATTTCCCCAGCAATGGATGTACTTCCCGAATTCAAGGCCAAAAAACAGAATCTTGAAATTAAATTCTCACAACCGTTAGAAGCAAACACCACTTACACCATCAATTTTGGAAAAGCTATTACGGATGTCAACGAAAGTAATATCCTTCCAAACTATACCTATGTGTTTGCTACTGGAAACCAGATTGACTCCCTATCCCTAAGTGGAACTGTTACAAGTTCCCTGACCAGAGAAAAACTAAAAGATGTAACTGTTTTTATTCTTCCCTTAAGTCAAGATTCGTTATTCGGTAAAAAACGCGCCAGCTTCTTCACCACAACCGACACTGCTGGGAATTTCAGCCTAAAAAACCTTAGAGAAGATACTTACCGAATTTATGCCCTAAGTGAACAAGGTGGAGGTGACAGAATTTACAATGGGCAGAACGAAGAAATAGGATTTCAAGATCAACCCCTCGTACTGAATAAAAACGTGGAAAATATTCAATTGCAAGTGTTTAAAGCTGTTCCAAGAACATTTTCAATCTCTGAACGCAAAATTGAAAGCGACGGCCGAATACTTTTAACTTTTAACAAACCCTTATTAAAACCAAGTGTAAAAATTATCGAACCGACCGAACTCGACCGAACAAAAACTTTCGAAATAACTAACACAAAGGACACGGCTTTTATTTGGCTACCTGAAATAACTTTCGATTCTCTTAAAGTAAGTGTATCCGATGCAGATACACCTTTAGACACGATAACCCTTCGAAGAAATAAACGTGACACTTATAACAGGGTGGTGCTAGTTTCCGACAACATTATCGGTCCGAAACTAAGACCAAGATCGGATGTAACCCTACGAATGTCTGCGCCAATTGCAACAGCTCAAGAGGCAAATATCAGTCTTTTGGAAGATTCAGTATCCGTTAAATATCAAATTTCAAAACAACCAGGGACATCACGAACATTTAATATAAAATACGCCTGGAAGTTGAACAAAGATTATATTCTAAGATTCAATGAAAACGCATTCACCGATATATTTGGTAACAAATCAAAACTGTACATCAAAAGGTTTAATCTCGATACTGAAGATAATTATGGAAATATCTCAATAAAAGTTATAGTACCGGATACTCTTAGTAGTTACATTGTACAATGGATGGGAGAAAAAGAAACAATCTTCCGGCAAGATGTAATTTCAAAAAATACTACGCTCAACTATCTTACTTACCCAACAGCAAAATATCGAGTCAGGGTGATCTACGATCTAAACAAAAATGGAATCTGGGACACAGGAGAAGTATATCGCAAACAACAACCTGAAAAAACCTGGACATTCGAAAAACTAATTTCCTTACGTCCCAACTGGGATCTAGAAGAAGTTATGACAATCCCCAAACCTAGTCCTGAGTAAACCAACCAGAATACATTATATAGTTCTGAGGAAGCTTTTTTAGCATCTCCATTTGTTCCGAGGTAAGCGGCTTTATCTTTTTTGCAGGAATGCCAGCATACAAAAATCCTGATTCACAAACTGTATTTTCAAGAACAATGGCACCGGCCCCAATTATGCAAAACTCCTCGACAACTGCATTATCCATAACTATTGCTCCCATACCAACAAGCACGTGATCGTGCAGCCTACACCCGTGCACTAAAGCATTGTGACCGATCGAAACATTGTTGCCAATATCAGTTCCAGCTTTTAAATAGGTACAATGAATAACCGCACCGTCCTGAATATTTGTATTGTTGCCAATTCTAATGTAATTCACGTCGCCACGGATGACAGCATTAAACCACACAGAGCATTTCTCACCAATCACTACATCACCAACAATGGTTGCGTTGTCCGCAACAAAACATTTTTCGCCAATTTGGGGATAAACATTCTTTACCGGAAGTATTAATGGCATAAGTAAGATCTAAAAGACAGTGTCATGCGGTTCCTGCGCATGTGGTTTATAATCAGTTGTATAGTGAAGTCCACGACTCTCCTTACGTAACATAGCAGACTTTATCACCAAATACGCATTTTGGATGACATTCCTCAACTCACATAATTTCACAGACAAAGTTGTTTTCTTATAAAAGCTCTCAGTCTCTTCATGCAAAAGGCCTAATCTCCTAAGTGCTCGCTCAAGCCGGAAATCGGAACGAACAATTCCAACATAATCACTCATTACCTTCTGGGTTTCCCGCAAATTATGGGTAACCAATATATCTTCGTTAGATAGCCTGGTATCGGTTTCGTCCCACTCTGGAATGTTGTCAGGTATCTCGTTATTTTTGAAACTCTTAATTGCATCCTCAAATATCCGATGTGCAAAAACCGGAGCTTCCAAAAGCGAATTAGATGCTAGCCGGTTTGCTCCATGTAAACCAGTTGACGAACATTCTCCACAAGCATATAATCTGTGAATAGAGGATCTCCCATACTCATCCACCAGAATACCGCCGCACATATAGTGAGCTGCCGGTGTAACAGGAATCATATCTTTGGTCATGTCTAATCCAATGCTTAAACACTTTGCATATATATTAGGAAAATGAGATAAAATATCTACTTTACTGCGGTGCCGTATATCCAGGTATACAAAATCGTCCCCTGATTTCTTCATCTCAGCATCAATAGCTCGGGCAACTATATCCCTGGGAGCGAGAGAGCCTCTTTCGTCGTAATTTTGCATAAACTCCTCACCGTTCCTTGTTTTCAAAACCCCGCCAAAACCTCTGACAGCTTCAGATATCAAAAATGAAGGATACTCACCTGGATTATATAAAGCAGTAGGATGGAACTGAATAAACTCCATATTACGAACTTTACCTTTTGCCCGATAAACCATCGCGATACCATCACCGGTAGCAATAACCGGATTAGTCGTAGTTGAATATATATGTCCAGCTCCGCCGGATGCCATAAGCGTAACACGTGATAAGAACTTTTCAACCTTACCTGAAGATGTATCTAAAGCATATATGCCATAGCATTGGATATCTGCAGAACGCTTGTCAACAAAATCGCCTGTGTGATGCTGTGTTATTAACTCAACCGCAAAGTAATGGGTTAATATTTCAATATTTGGATCCTTATGAATCTTCTCAAGAAGTGCCCTTTCGATCTCAAATCCGGTTATATCTTTATAGTGTAATACACGGCTTTCTGAGTGACCACCTTCTTTAGCAAGGTCGAAAATACCTTGTTGAGTTTTATCAAAACTGGTTCCGTATTTGATTATCTCGTCAATTCTCGCCGGACCTTCAGTAACAACAATTTCAACAATATGTCTGTCGCACAATCCATCACCGGCAATTAAAGTATCTTCTATATGCTTATCGAAAGAATCTTCCTGTTTATCCACAACAACTGCAACACCACCCTGAGCATACTTAGTGTTCGACTCATCTTCGTTAGCCTTGGTAACTATCAGAACCTTACCATATTTTGCAGCCTTTAGTGCAAAACTTAATCCGGCAATCCCCGATCCTACAACAAGGAAATCAACATTTTTCATGTATTAAATATTAAATAATTGCTTAATACTACATCTTGTTAACAACCGCATCAAAGATGTTAATTTAGTGGTAATAGTGGTTGAATAATTTATAAACAGACTAATAAGTAAACCGTTTGACCTGATTTTAGCTTATTTTTGATTTAGTTTTGAGACTAATCACCAAAGTATTCCACTTTTTATTAATCAGAAAAACTGCACAAATAAGATTTTAAAAAAACATTAGGATAAGTAAAGTATTTAGTAATCAGATATATAACAATAAACAAGTGTTGAAATAATGTTAATAATTAATTAAAAACAATTATTTCATAAAAATGTATCTCAATTTTCTAACATAACCAACACCCTAATAAACAATAGAATCTATTTTAAATATTAAATTGTATTTATTGAATAGTTGATAAATGAATACCTTAGAAGAACTAAATATTAAAGGTTTTATTGATGAACCGATTGATCCGGCGCTGGATCTTTTTCAGGAAATAGACCGATTAAAAAAAGAAAAGAATGCCGTGATCCTGGCACATTATTATCAGGAACCTGATATTCAGGATATCGCCGACTATATCGGAGATAGTTTGGGTTTATCGCAAGAAGCGGCAAAAACAGATGCTGATATTATAGTGTTCGCTGGAGTGCATTTTATGGCTGAAACGGCCAAAATATTATCTCCGGAGAAAAAAGTCTTATTGCCAGATTTGAAGGCAGGTTGTTCTTTATCAGATAGTTGTCCACCAAAACTATTTGCCAAATTCAAGGAGAAATACCCGGATCACCTGGTAATTACCTATGTGAATTGTACAGCAGAGTTAAAAGCATTAAGCGACATAGTTTGTACATCATCTAATGCTGTACAAATTGTGGAAAGCTTACCAAAGGATCAGAAAATTATTTTCGGTCCGGATAGAAATTTAGGTGCCTGGGTAGCTAAAAAAACGGGGCGCGACCTGGTATTGTGGAATGGCGCATGCATGGTGCATGAAATATTTTCGCAGCAGCGAATATTGAAGCTCAAAGCCCGGCATCCGGAAGCTAAGTTTATTGCTCATCCCGAATGTGAGGAAGTTGTTTTACAAATGGCGGATTATATCGGTTCAACTACAGGCTTATTAAAATATACAATAAATGATCCAGCAAATGAATTTATTGTAGCTACAGAAAGTGGTATTATTCATCAAATGGAAAAGGCAAATCCGGGAAAAGTGTTTATTCCGGCTCCTCCAAATAATGCCTGTGCATGCAATGATTGTCCTCATATGAAGAGAAATACATTGGAAAAACTTTACTTATGTCTTAAAAATGGGTTGCCTGAAGTTACCGTCCCTATGGATATAATAGTAAAAGCTAAAAAACCTATCGAAAGAATGCTAGATATATCAGCTAAACTGGGCCTTTAATGATATTGAAACGCTCTGAATTTTTGAAGAATTACAGCAATATAATTTTATTGCTAATTGGAATAATATCGGGCACCATTTTAGGATTGCTGTTAGGGAAAAAGGTAGAAGTATTAAAACCCATTGGCGATATATTTCTGAACCTGCTATTTACGGCTGTTATACCGCTCATTTTTTTTGCTATATCTTCGTCCATCGCAAACATTGACCGCACAAAAAAAATGGGTAAGGTCATGGTTGTAATGTTCTCTGTATTTGTAGGTACAGTGTTAATATCCGCAATACTTACTGTTCTTGCAGTTTGGATGTTTCCTCTTCCACAGAACATTGATACGGTTGCCACGGTTACTGAGGAGCTTAAGCCGCAAAGTTTCGGCGATCAGGCTGCAAGTTTATTAACAGTAAATGAATTTTATGAGCTCTTATCCCGAAAGAGTATGCTTGCTTTCATTATTTTTTCATTTCTGGTAGGTTTTGCGGCTTCACGTTCTGGCGAAGCCGGTGAATCGTTTAAACGATTTCTTACCGGAGGGGATGAAGTGATGAAACAATTACTTATTCTGATCATGAAACTGGCCCCAATAGGACTGGGAGCATATTTTGCCTACCAAATAGGTGTATTTGGTCCTCAATTATTCGGAACTTATGCACATTCAATGGCTATTTACTACGGACTTTGTACAATTTATTTTGTTGTATTCTTTAGTTTTTACGCATTTATTGCAGCTGGTATTCCGGGGGTAAACATATATTGGAAGAATAATATTATCCCATCTTTCACCGCATTGAGCACCTGCAGTAGTGTGGCAACAATTCCGGCAAATTTAGCTGCAGCTAAAGCAATGAAAGTGCCTGAACACATTGCAAATTTGGCTATCCCGCTTGGAGCACCGATTCACAAGGATGGGTCAAGTATTTCTTCAATAATAAAGATTGCTGCCGTTTTTGCAATTATGGGTAAGGATTTTACAGATCCCTATACGATATTGGTGGCTTTAGGAATTACCGTAATTGTCAGTACAGTAGAGGGAGGAATTCCTAACGGTGGTTATATTGGTGAAATACTGGTGATGACGGTGTACAATTTTCCAATCGAAATGCTTCCTGTAGTGATGATCATTGGTACTCTTGTTGACCCTATGGCTACCTTATTAAATGCCTGTGGTGATACCGTTTGTGCAATGATGGTTACCCGTTTCACTGAAGGTAAAAATTGGCTTAAAAAGGCCATAACTTCCGCCGCATGAGTTATTTTCTGCTGATATTATTTTCGTTGCTTTTTGGGAGATCAAGTGATATCCATAGAGAGATGAAAACCTCCCAGCTTGTGGTTGTTACTACGTCTCAATGGAATAGTATAAATGGTAAAATGACAAGTTATCAGTGGAAAAATAACAGATGGCAGGCAGTGTTTACGGATATTCCAATTGTCACCGGCCGAAATGGACTAGCTTGGGGTAAAGGCTTGCATGATGACAAGTTAAATAGAGGCAAGTTGAAAAAGGAAGGGGATGGAAAGGCACCTGCCGGTATTTTTTATTTAAGTGGACTTTTTGGATATAAGGATATTTCGTCTAAGATGAACTCGTTAAAGGTTGATCAAAACACGTTTTGTGTGGATGATGTAAAGTCTGCGTTTTATAATCAAATAGTCAAGTCTGATACCGTAAAAAAAGACTGGGATTCTGCAGAAACAATGCGAATGAAGAGCGATGTTTACAAATTTGGAATCTTTGTGGATTATAATGTGAAACCTGCAGTACCAGGAAAAGGGTCATGTATTTTTATGCATATATGGAGTAAGAATAATGCTCCCACCGCTGGTTGTACTGCTATGACCGAAGAAAGCATCCTTAGGCTCATCAATTTTCTTGATAAATCAAAAAACCCTGTTCTCGTTCAGATTCCGGAATCTGAATATCCTAGAATGAAGCAGCTATATAAATTGCCTTAGAGGAGGAATTGGTACAGCCGGCCTCCAATCAATTTTTTGGCCATAAAATCGTAAAATCAGCGATTTATTCTGCTGCGAATAAACGTTATCCACATTAAAAAAAATATTCTCCGCTGAATTTTAGCACCTTTGTATTTTATAAAAACTAACATGTTTGAAAATAAAGGACGCACAGAGATAGAGCAATTAGGCGAATTTGGCCTGATAGAACATCTGACTAAAAATTTCGAATTAAAGAATAATTCATCGCTAAAAGGAATCGGGGATGATGCGGCGGTTGTAAACTTTGAGGGAAAGAAAGCGCTTTTTTCAACTGATCTCTTATTGGAGGGCATTCACTTTGATCTGGCGTATACTCCTTTAAAGCATCTGGGATATAAAGCTGTTCAGGTCAACCTCAGCGATATCTATGCAATGAACGGAACAGCAACGCAAATAACGGTCTCTATTGGACTGTCGAGCAAATTTCCACTCGAAGCCGTTGAAGAATTATATCAGGGAATAAGCGTTGCCTGTGAGAAGTATGGGATTGATCTGGTAGGTGGTGATACCTCAGCCTCTAAGCAAGGCCTCGTTATAAGTGTAACAAGCATTGGATACGCAGATGAGAAGGATATTTGTTACAGGAACGGTGCGAATGAGGGTGACTTATTATGTGTATCTGGTGATTTAGGTGGAGCATACATCGGTTTACAATTGCTGGAACGTGAGAAAGGTATTTTCCTTGAAAATCCAAATATTCAACCCGACCTTGAAGGTAAGGATTACATTGTTGAGCGCCAGCTCAAGCCAGAATCGCGAAAAGATATTGTTGAGGCTTTGAAAGTAATGAAAGTGAAACCAACATCCATGATCGATATTTCAGACGGACTTGCATCAGAGATTCTTCATATCTGCAAGCAATCCAACAAAGGTTGTAATATCTATGAGGAAAAAATCCCCATCGATCCAATGACATATGACACGGCTCGTGATTTTGGGATTGATCCTACAGTCTGTGCCTTGAATGGCGGTGAAGATTATGAATTACTGTTTACTATAAAGCAGGCAGATTTTGAAAAGATCAAAAATAACCCCGATATTTCTATTATAGGTCACATTACTGAACCTGCTTCCGGTTGTAACCTTATTTCTAAATCAGAAAAAGTACATCCAATAAAAGCGCAGGGCTGGAATTCATTGAAGCATTCAACAGAATAAACTAAAAACTGCTAAGTGAAGTATAGAATAATAAGTTTTGTTTTCGTAGCGACATTTTCCGTGGCAGCTATTGCTCAAAAGAAGGACGTTTCCGCACCCAAACCCGTTTATCCTGTTCCTACAGCTCAGCAGTTGGAATGGCATGAAATGGAAACAAATGCGTTCGTGCATTTTACCACAAATACCTTTACAGGGCTTGAATGGGGATATGGCGATGAAAAGGAAGCCATTTTCAATCCGACGGCATTGGACGCAAATCAATGGGCAAAAGTTTTAAAAGAGACAGGATTTAAAACATTAATTCTTACCACCAAGCATCATGACGGATTTACGTTGTGGCCAAGCAAGTACACGGAACATTCTATAAAAAATAGCCCTTACAAAAATGGTAAAGGCGATCTTGTTAAAGAAACTGCCGATGCCGCTCGTAGGGCCGGGCTTAAGTTCGGTGTTTATCTTTCACCCTGGGACAGAAACCATCCTGAGTATGGTAAACCGGGGTATCTGGAGTATTATCGAAACCAGTTGAAAGAACTTTTTACAAATTATGGTCCGGTCTTCGAAATGTGGTTTGATGGAGCGAACGGTGGAGATGGTTATTATGGCGGTGCACGTGAAACACGGAAAATTAATGCTTCAAATTACTATGATTGGCCGACTACGCTGGACGTGGTAAGCAAGATTCAGCCTAATGTAATTTTCTTTAGCGATGCCGGACCTGGAGTTAGGTGGGTTGGAAATGAACGTGGTTTGGCAGGAAAAACTAATTGGAATACCATATCTACGGACACATTGTACGCAGGAAAGGCAGGCATTTCGCCGATACTGAATTCAGGATCGCCAGATGGCGACAAATGGATTCCCGCAGAAGTCGACGTTTCGATCAGGCCAGGTTGGTTCTATCATGCAAAAGAGGACGACAAGGTTAAAACACCGGGACAGCTTTTTGAAATCTATCTTACATCCGTTGGACGCGGTTCAACCTTATTGTTGAATATTCCTCCCGATCAGCGGGGTTTGTTTCATGAAAAAGATGTAGAGTCATTACGGGGATATAAGAAGCTTTTTGATACGGAGTTTGCTACAAATCTTGCAAAGAATGCAAAAGTAATTGCCAGCACATTTCGTGGCGGCTCGAAAAAGTACAGTGGGTACAATCTGACTGATGATAACAAAGAAACCTATTGGGCGACGGACGACAGCCAAAACACAGGATTTTTGGAGGTAGATCTTGGTAAAGCCACTACGGTAAAATATGTCGTCCTGCAGGAATATATCAAGCTGGGTCAGCGGATAAAGTCGTTCTCCGTTGATATTTGGAAGAATGGAACCTGGGAAAAAGCCGCAGAGGCAACCACCATTGGATATAAACGTATACTAAGAATAGAACCTGTTATAACTTCTAAGATTAGAATTAACATAACAGATTCAAAAGCATCACCACTCATTTCAAATTTGGAAGTTTATTAAATTTATCGCATGAAAAGACTACTCCTTTTATTAATTTTTTCTTGTACTGCCGGTATTGCTAGTAGCCAGACGAAGAAGCCAACTCAGTCTAAAAATTCAACAGAGACCCTTCAAATTGTAGAAGCGTCCTGCGGGGAGTGCCAATTTAAAATGAAGGGTAATGACTGTGATCTGGCAGTTCGGATCAAGGGCAAAGCCTATTTTGTGGACGGAACCAAGATCGATGATCATGGAGATGCCCACGCGAGTGACGGTTTTTGCGAAAAAATCCGCAAAGCTGAAGTGAAGGGTAAAGTTGTAAATAACCGTTTTGTTGCAACACACTTCAAATTGCTGCCGGAAGAAAAAAGCAAAAAGTAGGCTTTTCTTATCAGTTTCACGTGAAACTAATCTTCCTGATCTGTAATAAAACGCTGATCTAGTTGCTTTCCTGTTTTTGCCCCAAGTTTTTTAACTTTTTCTGCGGTAATTGTAAGATTACCGCGACCGCTGGAAAGTTTATTCAGAGCCCGGTCGTAGGCATCCTGGCTTTGCTTTATATTCTTTCCAATACTTTCCAAGTCTCCAACAAATCCAACGAATTTATCATACATTTCGCCGCTCAAACGGGCAATTTCCATCACATTTCGGTTCTGTCTTTCCTGTTTCCACATACTCGCTATAGTCCGTAAAGTTGCAAGCAAAGTCGAAGGACTGACTATGACTACGCGTTTATCCCAGGCATAGTTAAACAGCTCCGCATCCTTTTGTACGGCCATGCTAAAACAAGACTCAATGGGGATGAATAGCATTACGAAGTCCGGTGAGTTAATCTTATACAAATCACTATAGTTTTTTGACGACAAATCATTTACATGACTCCGTATCGATGCAATGTGCTGCCGAAGCAACAGTTCGGTCTCTTCTTCGTTCTCACAGTTAACAAGCCGTTCGTAAGCAATAAGTGATACTTTGGCATCGATGATGAGATGCTTATTGTCTGGCAGGTCAATTACAACGTCCGGCTGAAAGCGAACTCCTTCTCCTGTTTGCAGACTCGCCTGAATACGATATTCCTGATCTTTTACTAAACCTGATCGCTCAAGAACTCTTTCCAGGATCATTTCTCCCCAATTACCCTGTTTCTTATTATCACCTTTCAAAGCTTTAGTAAGATTTTGAGTTTCAAGACTCATCAAATTCGATTGCTCGATAAGCTGACCAATATGGCCTTTCAAAACATTACGCTCATCAGATTCAGCCTTATAAACTCGTTCAACTTTTTCTTCAAAAGCCTTGATGTTTTCTTTAAGCGGATTTAGAAGGATATCAAGATTAGCGCGGTTCTGTTCGGTGAACTTGTTTGTCTTCTCTTCCAGGATACGTGACGCAATAAGCTCAAAATCTTTGTTAAATTTCTCCTGATTATTTTTTATCTCGAATTTCTGCTCATCAATTTTTTCCTGCTGCGCTTTAAAATAAGAACGTGAACTTTCAAGCGCCTGCATCGCATCAGAAACCTTGTGTCTTTCCTCAATCAATTGAGATTTTAGATATTCAACTTCTGACTTTAGATTATCAGCCCTCTCCTCTGCCCTCGCCCGGCTTATTTTTAATTCATCGTTTTCGGATTGTAAAACGGTCAAGTTCACCGCCCCGCCAGACTTTTTTGAAAAAAAGAACAAGATGATCATTAAAAGAAGTGCTGCGCCAAGAATAAAAGAAATATCCATGCTAAGAAATTTATCAAAAATACATTTTTGAAAGAGATTATAAATGAGAAGAGTTGGACTTCGAGGTGCCTTAGGTATGGTTCAGAGACTACCTTCAATCCGGCAGTTATTGGAATGGTAACGATTCAATATCCGAGTCGATTAGTAAATAAATACGGAAAATTCACAATTCCACCATGTCTGCCACCTGTTCTCCCAACAGGCTACCCATGGCCACACCCATGCCGTTGCACCTGACAGCACAGTACAAACCAGGATGAATTTTTTTTACAATCGGGCTGAGTTCCGACCCAAAACCCATTACACCGCTCCAGCGATGTTCAATTTGAGGGGCTTGACCTGGCAGTATAACTTCTGAGAGAAGTTTTTCCAGTGCATTTTGTATTAAGTCGGTAATGCCTGGTTGGCTCGTTTGCTCTTCATTGAAATTTATGTCCCGAAATCCACCAAGCAGTACACGATTATCAATATTTCTGAAATAGGTATAACCACGATTGTAATGGAAGGTACCGCTGATTTTTAGATTATCGATTGGTGCAGTAACTAACACCTGACCGCGTCCGGGAATAACGTCGATTTCAGCAATCAATTCTTTAGCGAACGCATTTGTAGCAAGTATTGCAGATTTAGTATCAAATGCTCCTTGACTTGTATTTATCACATGACGCCCATCTTCCTGCTGGATGTTCTCAACACGGCAATTATTGAAAATGTGCACCCCTGTTCCAGCTGCTTTCTTAACAAGTGCGTCCATCATCCTCCCTGTATCAATTTGACCCTCGTACTTATTTTCTATCAGGTCGGTAACACCAGCAAGGCCAAAACCGGCAATTTTAGCATTTGCAACTGCATAAATGTCATGTTTTCCGATGATGGGTTTTAAAAGCCTGTTTAATCGATCAATCTGATCAAGGCATTCCTGGGCACAAGATTTGTCGGCAGCTTTAAATATGTCATACCCACCGTTCTGTTTAAACGAAATTGCCAAATCCCCAAGGTTTTTTCGAAGTTTCAAAAGCCCTTTCCAACGCATTTCAACGCGCTGTAAGAGATTGTCCTCACCGTCCGACTTTATCTCTTCAATAAGCTCGGAAATGCTTCCAAAGCATGCAAAGCCGGCATTTTTCGTGCTTGCACCTGAGGGAAGGAACCCTGACTCGAGGACTCCAACACGAAGTCGAGGGCTATTTACCTTTAAATGTATTGCAGCACTTAGCCCGACTATCCCACTACCGATAATAATCACATCATAACCAGAAAGGAACGATGTCTTTTCCCAGTATGAATAATTGTCGCCCATTACGTTAAAGGTAATTTATTTGTGATTAATTTTATTCGGAATAGTTATTGAATATATCTTACAAAAAACGACACTATGGGACTAATATTAATGATTGTTATTGCTGTAATAAGTTTTGCAGTTCAATGGCGCTTCAAAAGTAAGTTTAAACAATATTCGGAAATGCCGTTGGGATCCGGCATGAGCGGAAAAGATATAGCCGAAAAAATGCTCAATGATAATGGAATTGCTAACGTAAAGGTGATATCTGTAGAAGGTCAGTTAACCGATCACTATAATCCGTCGGATCGCACCGTAAATTTAAGTCCGGAAGTATATCATGGCCGGAGTGTAGCAGCGGCAGCGGTAGCAGCACATGAATGCGGACACGCAGTTCAGCATGCAACGGCTTATAGCTGGTTAAAATTTCGTTCGGCAGTTGTTCCGGCAGTAAATGTTGCTTCTCAAATTACACAATGGACTTTGATGATTGGTGTTATGCTCTTAATATTCTCAGGTAATGTCATCGTCCTGGCAGTTGGTGTAGCTGCTCTGGCTTTTGTCACCATGTTCGCATTTATTACCCTTCCGGTTGAGTTTGATGCAAGTAACAGAGCTCTAGCATGGTTACAAAGCAACAGGGGGATTATGCAAACCTCGCTTGAGCATGATCAGGCTAAAGATGCCCTCTGGTGGGCCGCGATGACTTATGTTGTAGCTGCGCTGGGTTCACTCGCCACACTTGTTTACTATGCAAGTATGCTAGTTGGCAGAAGGGACTAAAAATTAACATAGTGAAATAAGTAGAGCCAGGCCTAAAGCCTGGCTCTACTTATTTATTAAAACTCCATTAAGCTTCGCTTGTTAGGTTTATACATTCACGAGTCCACATGATTAGCAAACCAAACCTTATCACACCTGCAATACGTTATCACGGTAATCCAATAGTCACAAGTGCCGAGGTTAACAAAGTATGGATCCAGCCTCACCTGCAAACTATAACGGTTCACAATGCGGGGATTACAGAATTTGAAGGCGAGGTTCTAATGCTATTCCGATCACACCTCAGGAACGGAATTTCGGTATTGGGCATAGCGCGAAGTAAGAATGGCCTTGATAATTGGCGAATCGATAGACAGCCAGCTTTAGTGCCCTGCTCCAAAAACGACAAATTTGCTCAAGGAACGGATATTGACGAGCTAATAGACAACGAACAAGGTGGTTTAGAAGATGCAAGGATATCAAAGATCGATAATACCTTTCTAATCACTTATAGCGCATATCATGCATCTATTGGCCATAGGGTCAGAGTTTCCTTAATTACCACGAAAGATTTTAAAAGTTTTTTACGACATGGTCCACTGCTCCAGATAGATATGAGGAATGTGGTGATATTCCCGGAGAAAATCCGAGATAAGTTTTACGGACTGTTCCGACCTAATGATCACACAGAACAACATGTTGGGGGTATCTTCAAACAAATACAGATCGGTTCGATAGACAACTGGGAAAAGTCAGACTGGCAGATCCAGACCGAGCCGGTTATGCTTCAAAGTGATGGGCCAAGCAGCTTTTCTGATAAGATCGGTCCGGGAGCTCCTCCTATAAAAACAAAGCATGGATGGATCAACATCTTTCATGGAGTTAGAAGTACCATGGATGGAAATCCATATGTATTAGGGGTAGCTTTGCATAACCTTGATGATCCAACTAAAGTGAAGGTTTCGAACATCCCCATCATATTTCCTACAAAATCAGATTGTAAAGTACCGGATGATGCCTATGTTCACGTCCCAAACGTTGTATTCTGTTGTGGTGCTTTACGAAAAGAAAATGGGGAAATCTATATCTATTATGGTGGAAATGATACTGTTATGAACGTAGCAGTATCACACGAAGATGTTTTGGCAGAACTGTGCGAAAAGTATGGTCAAAATCCAACAACCGGTTACCCTTTGTATAAACTCCTGTAGGAAAACTGATTTTTAGTTTAGTTTGTAAGGTGCGATCAGGTAAAATTCCGGAATGTTAACTCTGAACTTTGTACCGTCAACAATTCTTTCCATTTCATAAGAACCTTTCATACTGCCCATATCTGTTTTCAGATTGCAGCCTGAAACATATTCGTGAACGTCGCCTGGTTCAATAACTGGTTGTTGCCCAACAACACCTTCCCCCTCCACTTCACGCCTTGTGCCGTTAGAGTCAAAAATAAACCAATGCCGGTTGAGCAGCTGCACACTGTTTTCCGTCAGGTTTTCAATATTAACCCGATATGCAAACATAAAATGCTCATTAGCCGGGTTGGAATATTCAGGCTGGTAAATAGTCTCTACCGATATTTTTACGCCATCAGTAATTTTGGTTACCATATTAAATTGAATTTGATGAGGGCAATATAAAAATAAACCCAATAATTAGGCCATTTCTATTTGGAAACGTTCGTTGATTTCATCCAGCGTAGCGTGTATGTCAGAAATGCTTTCGAGCGAAACCAACTTCATACGGTATTCTTTGAAATCTGGGATACCTTTAAAATAGTTTGCATAATGCCGCCTCATCTCGAAAATGCCTGTCTTTTCACCTTTCCAGAGGATTGATTTTTCAAAGTGAGTGCGGCAGACTTCCACACGTTCTGATATAGTAGGTTCCGGCAAATATTCTCCGGTTTTAAAGAAGTGCTTTATTTCACGAAAGATCCAGGGATAACCGATAGCAGCTCTGCCAATCATAATTCCGTCGACTTCGTACTCCATTCGCCAATCAGCGGCCTTTTCAATTGAGTTCACGTCACCATTACCGAATATTGGGATTTGAATTCTCGGGTTACGCTTTATGTCACGAATCAGGGACCAGTCAGCTTCCCCTTTGTACATTTGAGCTCTCGTCCGGCCATGAATAGTGAGCGCCTTTATTCCAACATCCTGTAGCCGTTCCGCTACCTCGTAAACATTTTTGGTATTATCATCCCACCCGAGTCTTGTTTTTACCGTTACCGGGAGACTTGTCGACTCGACGACAGCTTTTGTCATGAGCACCATTCTATCTATGTCTTGCAGAAGGCTTGCCCCAGCTCCACGACAAGCGACATTTTTTACCGGGCAACCGTAGTTTATATCGATCAGATCTGGGTGCGCGGCTGATGCAATTTTTGTTGCTTCACGCATGGATTCAATCTCACTTCCAAAAATCTGGATCCCAATTGGACGTTCATATTCAAAAATGTCAAGCTTTGCAACGCTTTTCGCCGCATCCCTGATCAGTCCTTCAGAAGAAATAAATTCGGTATACATCATATCCACCCCATTTTGTTTGCAAACAAAACGGAAGGGTGGATCACTAACATCTTCCATTGGTGCCAGCAATAGCGGGAACTCACCTAAATCTATATTTCCAATCTTAACAGACATTAACTATCTTTCAGGCCTTGTATTCAGCGTTTAAAACGCAAAATTACAAATAATTAACCACTATGCTAAAAGCCGCGTCAACACAGCGTCATCCTTTACTTTCACTTCTATTGCTAGTCTTGTTCATGTTTGCAGGTGCTCTCGTGTTCATGATCCTCGCATTTGTTGCGATAATTGCGATTTATGGAATGAAAGAAGTGCTGAATGCGTCCACAGGAGTAGCATCCTCCATTGAGATAATCAAGCTCCTTCAACTCTTCATTTCTACCGGCATGTTCATTGTGCCAGCACTCGCGTTTGCCCGGATTGAAAGTAATAATTGGAAAGAATATTTAAAATTAAAAGGCTTTCCATTTGTCCTGGTAGTAATCGCAGTTCTGATAATGTTCAGTACCGGGCCATTGCTTGAATTGAGTGCTCAGATCAACAAAAGCATGAAGTTGCCCGAATTTCTGAAGGGTCTTGAACAATGGATGCTTACAAAAGAACTGGAAATGGCTGAGATGACGAGGCAGCTTCTTAAAATGAATTCAACAGGCGTTTTATTATTCAATATCTTGATGTTGGCAATAATTCCTGCAATAGGTGAGGAATTAATTTTCAGAGGGTGTTTGCAGAAGATCTTCGGAAAATGGACAGGCAATAAACATTTGGCCATTTGGCTTACTGCTATAATTTTCAGTGCGATACATGTTCAATTTTATGGGTTTCTGCCCAGGATGTTGCTTGGTGCACTGTTCGGGTATCTCTTAGTTTGGAGCGGAACGATTTGGATCCCAATCTTAACCCACTTTATGAATAATGCTGTTGCAGTTATAACAGCCTATGTATACCAACGACAAGGTATATCGCTGGATAAACTGGATCAGCCTGATCCAGTCGCCTCATATATATACATCATCAGCTTCTTTGCCGGAGGTGCATTATTGTGGGTCTTTTACACCACATCTTTAAAATATGGTGTAAGTTTATCTAAACAAATTAATGGAAGCAGCCTGGATTAAAATTTATACTTCCGCAGATTTTTTTAAGTCGGAACTGGTCAGACAAGTTTTAATAGATCATGAAATCGGTGCTATTATAATGAATAAACAGGGTTTTCCATATAGGCTTGGGGAAGTTGAGGTTTACATTCATGAAGACAATTTTCAAAAGGCTCTTGAAATAATTATTAAAAACGAATTATAATGAAAACGAGGGCTGTCACAGGATTTTTCTTTGTGGGTGTTATGCTGGCATCAGTTCTTCTGGGCGCTTATGCATTTACATTGTTTTTTCTAATTCTAAGTGCATTATGCACCGAGGAGTTTTATCGACTTGTGACAACAACTGAAGTAAAACCACAAAAACGGTGGGGTCTGGCGCTTGTTATAAGTATCTATCTTTCCCTTAGCATGTACTTTTTCCAGGGTGAGCCACTAATCAATATGCTGATTTGTGTCCCTGTTACCATAATGATCATCGTAGCTGAGCTTTACAGAAAACATGCAAATCCGTTTCATAATATTTCTTACACAATTTTTGGAGTTCTGTTTTCAGCTGTGCCCTTTTGCTTTTTCTATGCTTCGGCTTTTGTAGACGGGACCTATTCATACCATTACCCACTTTCCTTTCTACTGCTCTTATGGTCCAGCGATACTGGCGCATATCTTTTTGGGGTCAAATTTGGTAAGCACCGATTGTTTGAGCGGCATTCGCCGAAGAAATCCTGGGAAGGCTTTGTGGGGGGTATGTTTACCAGCCTGGTCGCTGCATTTGTTATTTCTATGTATTTTGATGAACTTTCGCTAATCCAGTGGCTTGGTATGGCCGTAATTATTGTTACGGCGGGGACGCTTGGCGATCTGTCAGAATCAATGCTTAAAAGAAGCCTCTCAACTAAAGACTCTGGCTCATTACTTCCCGGCCATGGTGGCTTGCTGGATCGCTTTGATGGATTATTACTTGCCGCACCTCTCGTATTTGTATATTTGCAGTTCGTACAAACTTTCTAACGCAAATAACGTAGCATGATAGGAAGGTTCTACGACTGAACTTTTCACCTATAATCGGTATGATAGAAGAGCCAGCTGATTCACAGCAAGAAATTACAGACGGAGAAATCAAAAAAGATAAGTCTCTGCTGTATATGGGTATTGGTTTGGGGGTAATCATTCTTGTGATGGGTTACCTCACACTCTTCGTCGACAACTTAAACGGACTATTTTCTAAAAAACAGGAGGTTGTAACCGTAATTGATGATGACAATTCGAATGCCTTGGATGAGAATGCTAGTATGACCGACGCCGAAGTTCGAACGTCACTCATTAAATTCATAGAAGCATTTTATAATGATCAGCGGAGGGGTTACTTTGATCCCCCTAGTTACTTTGCTCCTATTACTCAAACCTACTACAACTATCACAACCTGACTTATAAGCGTTTAAAGGATTTGCACTACAAGCGTAGCAGTGAAATGCAAAATCTTAAACTTCAATGGATCGTTTCTTCATTAGATTACGACAGAAGTGGAGCCGATCTGATTGCAACTTATTGGGCGAGGGTCAATTATGTTAAGCCTGCTGTAAATAAAGAAGAATCTGCCGACGTGAAGTATGAGATGGTTATAAATGAGGAAGGAAAAATCAGCTCTCTCCGCGAAGTAGAGATCAAAAATTTGGTGGCATATGATCTTGGCGGTTGGCAGGATAGTATGGCAGGCGAAGAGACCGGATGGGAAGCACAATCCCCTGTAGAACCTGCGGAAAAACCAGCAGTATCTCCCGGTTCTGCACCTGCTGAAACTCCAAACCCCGATTCACGCTATGAAGGAAAGCTCTATGATTTAGGAAGCGTTGAAACAGCCCCTGAGTTTCAGGGTGGTTCTAAAGCGCTAGCAAGATTTCTTGGCTCTGCACTTCGTTATCCCGCCAAGGCCCGTGAAGCTAAAACACAGGGGAAGGTTTATATCGGATTTGTCGTTGAAAAAAACGGCTCACTAACAGACTTTAAAGTGATTAAGGGAATTGGAAACGGGTGCGATGAAGAAGCAGTACGAGTATTGAAACTATCTCCAGCCTGGAAGCCTGGAACGGCGGAAGGAAAGCCAGTTAGAACTTCATATGTTCAACCGATTACCTATCAGATCAGTGAGTAACGGGTTCTGGCAGGGCAATTTCCTGGAGCATTTCTATTGCCATATCCAGGGTGCTTACGTGTTCGATTGCCAATCGCAGTGAATTCTTAACTTCTTTCAGATTACAAATTCGGGGGTGTGCCTGAACAAATTGTAAAACACGGCCGAATTGTTCAGTTTCATAGTACGCAGACTGCTGGTTGCTAATAAAGTAACCTCTCAATACACCTTTTTTAAACGAGATCTTCTCGAACCCAATCATTTTTCCATACCACTGCAGGCGCCAGGTATTAATTAACTCGACAACCTGGTGGGGTACGGGGCCAAAACGATCAACAAGCTTTTGCCGGAATTCATCTAAGGCAAGTTCATTTTCGATATTTGATAACTCCGTGTATAGATTGTAACGTTCTGCAATGTTGGTCACATACTCATCCGGGATCATTACCTCCAAATCAGTATCAACATGCGTGAATGAAATAAAAGGACGGGGTTTTTCTTCTTTAAAAAGATTTTTAAACTCATCGTCCTTTAATTCCTGGATTGCCTCATCCAGTATTTTATGATACATTTCAAACCCTATTTCTGCAATAAAGCCACTCTGCTCGGCGCCAAGAAGGTTTCCGCTTCCGCGGATATCCAGGTCCCGCATAGCCACATTAAACCCGCTTCCAAGATCTGAGAACTCTTCAATCGCACTAAGCCGCTTGCGCGCCTCATTAGTTAATGTAGACAATGGTGGACTTAATAAATAGCAGAATGCTTTTTTATTTGAACGGCCTACCCGTCCGCGCATCTGATGTAAATCGCTGAGACCAAACATATGGGCGTGATTTATCAGGATGGTATTTGCATTTGCAATGTCAAGACCGGCTTCGATAATAGTTGTAGCAACTAAAACATCATATTCACCGGAAACAAACTTCAGCATGACATCCTCTAAAGCATCGCCTTCAAGCTGACCATGAGCAATACCAATCCTCGCCTTTGGTACCAGCGTATTAATAAGCCCTCCGAGTTGCATTAAATCCTGGACCCTGTTATGGATAAAAAAGATCTGTCCACCGCGGTCTATTTCATACTCTACAGCTTCTTTTATTAACTTTTCATTGAAAACATGTAGTTCAGTAACAACCGGCTGCCGGTTTGGCGGCGGCGTACTGATGATACTTAGATCCCTCGCACCCATTAATGAGAAATGCAGTGTTCTCGGAATGGGTGTTGCCGTTAATGTTAAGGTATCTACATTAGCCCTGAACTGCTTAAGTTTTTCCTTAACCCCCACCCCAAACTTCTGTTCTTCATCGATTATCAATAGCCCCAGATCCTTAAACTTTACATCCTTACTGACAATTCGATGAGTTCCAATGATAATATCTACTTTCCCATCCGCTAGCTTCTGCAGCGTTTCTTTGATCTGTTTCGCCGACTTGAACCGATTTATATAATCGATTGTGCAGGGAAAATCTGCTAAACGCGCTGTAAAGGTTTTAAAATGCTGTAAAGCTAGAATGGTCGTTGGAACAAGAATCGCGACTTGCTTACTATCCGCAACTGCTTTAAAAGCTGCACGTATGGCAATCTCTGTTTTGCCAAAACCGACATCACCGCACACCAGTCTATCCATTGGATGCGGAGACTCCATATCTTTTTTGACATCGGCAGTGGCTTTTACCTGATCGGGAGTATCTTCATAAATAAAAGAAGCTTCCAGCTCAGTCTGCAAATAGGTGTCAGGTAAAAAAGCAGTTCCCGTTTGTGCTTTTCTGATCGCGTAAAGTTTGATCAGATCCCGGGCTATATCTTTAACTTTTTTTTTAGTTGTTTTTTTTAACTTTTCCCATACGTCGGTACCAAGTTTATTCATTTTCGGTATGGTGCCATCTTTTCCCGAATATTTAGAAATTCGGTTAAGTGAGTTTATGTTTACATAAAGAAGGTCATTGTCTGCATAAACAAGCCGGATCATTTCCTGCGACCGTCCGTTTACATCTACCTTCTCCAATCCGGCATATTTACCAATACCATGGTCGATATGCGTGATATAATCGCCTGGTTTTAAATCCCGAAGCTCCTTTAGCGTAATCGCCTGCGAGCGTGTATACCCTTTTTTAAGTTTGTATTTGTAGTATCGGTCAAATATCTGGTGATCAGTGTAACAGGCAAGTTTCTGTCCATGATCAATGAAGCCCTCCCTGAGAGAGAGATGCACCGGTTTAAATTTTACAGATGGGTCAATGTCTTCGAAAATGCTGTAAAGCCGTTCGATTTGTTTTGAGGAATCCGTAAAAATGAGATTTTCGAGCCCGGCTTTTTCATTCTCCTTGAAGTTATGAATTAGAAGACTGAAATCTTTGTTGAAAGAGGGCTGCGGTTTAATATCGAGAGATATTGTCGAAGTTGCTTCATAGAAGAATTGCTTCCCAAATTCCACAATGGCAAAATCCCTGAGCTGGTCGGCAAGTAATTTCTCATCCGTAAAATTGAATTTTGGATCTATCCATTGAGGGTTTTGGTTCTTGTCTTCAGCAGATAAAGCTTTCCAAAACTCAACGGCCTTTTTAAACCCGGTTTTAACGACATCAAGAGTAAATTGAACATCTTTGAACCAGACAAGAGTATCCTTTTCGATGTATTCAAGTAGGGAAATGTTATGGTCCGTGAGGAATTTTGATTGTACGTTAGGAACGATGGTAATGCTCTTAACCTGCTCCACAGATAACTGATCTTCTATTTCGAATGTCCTGATACTTTCTATGTAATCACCAAAGAATTCTACGCGGTAAGGGAGATCATGAGAAAATGAAAATATATCCACAATACCCCCCCGAACAGAGAATTGACCGGGCTCATATACGAAATCGACTCGCTCAAAATCGTACTCAACCAGGAACTCATTGATAAAATCGATGCTCAGTTTATTACCAGTAGCGATCTCCAGGGTGTTTTTTTCAAGTGCATCGCGGTCGATTACCTTTTCTGCAAGAGCCTCAGGGTATGTAACAATGATCTTTCCAAATTCGCTTGAATGTATTAGCTCGTTCAGAACTTCCGCTCTTTGCAGAACATTACTGCTATCGACCTGTGTAAATTCAAATGATTTGCGGAATGATGACGGGAAGAGCAGAACCTCCTTCTCAAGCAGGTTTTCCAAATCACTCAGAAAATAAGCTGCTTCCTCGCGCTCTGGGAGTACGAATATCATGTGACGGTGCTGCAAAAAGTACAAAGCTGTAGCAAGTACCGAATCGCTTGACCCGATAAGACCTCTTAGATGTACCCGTTGATTTCCGCCGGCTTTAAGGGCTTCTGCCATGCTGGCCACACGGGGATCCGACTTGTACTGATTTAAAATATCCCGGATAGTCACACGCTGTATTTCGGAGGCAAATATACATTAATCAAATAAAATCATAGGTCAGCTATTTGATTAATGCGATTCGCTTTACGTTTCTATTAAATAAACTATATTTAATAGAATTTACTTGTTCTTTAGAGTTAAAAAATAACAAATTCAACAGCGCTTGTCGAAAACAGTTGTTAGACTTTTGTGTTTAAATATGCAGTTAAACATGTAATAAATCTAAACACACATCACAATGGGAAATGCAGCAAAATACGGAATAATAATAGGGGTGCTAAGCGGTATATGGATTCTCGTTATGCACTTTGCAGGAGTTTATGCTAAAGATGCGACAACTGGCACCACCAGCATGGAATGGATGGAATGGGCCTCAATGTTAATCCCAGCCATTGGGCTTTATTTGGGAATTAAGAGTTATAGAGACCATATTTCTGGAGGCAAAATGGAGTTTTTTGAAGGTCTGTTCGAGGGGTTTAAGATAATTATCATCGGTGGAGTTATCGCCGCATTCTTTGCGATCGTTTATGTCCAGCTTAATATTAGTGTATTGAATACAGACTATATGTACCGTATAAGCGCTGCGGTATTAATAGGTATATTATTTAACCTGGCTATATCGCTAATGTTAATGAATAAACAGAAACACTTGTAATGCTTAAGAAATGGCCTCTTGAACTTATTATTTGGTCAGGGGCCATTTTGATATTAACTATTTCCTACCCTAAAACGGTTAATCATTTTACAATTTGCCCGATCGAGAACTTGGGGTTTTCATGGTGTCCTGGCTGCGGCCTGGGGCGGTCCATTAGTTACTTGTTACACGGAGAATTGAAGTTATCTTTTGAACACCATTGGTTTGGTGTTCCAGCACTTTGCATTCTAATTTTCAGGATAGTGCAATTATTCAAAAAATTCGCTTTAAATTTAATGAGTAAAAACAGCTTCTATTATGGAAAAAGATCTGCTCATTAACCTAAGGGGCATGAGCCCGGAAGAATACTCTTACCTAAAGCAGGTGATGACTGGTATGGACGAGCGCCAGGCCCAAAATTTTGTCATGTTTTATTCCGGCAAGCGTAAGAGTCCCCAGGACATTTTATTGTTTACTATTCTTGGGTTTTTGGGGATTGCTGGGATTCAGCGTTTTGTTGTTGGCCAGATGGGAATGGGGATCTTATATATTTTAACTGCGGGTTTATGTTTCATCGGCACTATCGTTGATGTTATCAACCACAAATCTATTGCCACCGATTATAACCAAAAAGCTGCATATGAAAGCTTGCAGATGGTGAAAATGATGGCACCAACGGTTTAGTAAATTTAAATAAGGTTCGCAACTTCGGTCGAATAAAGCTAAGAAGTAGATTTACCAACAGTAAAACAGACATTTCTATATTCACACCATCAGGGTTACAGGATTTTGGATAAAGACCTGGAAACTGATACCCCCCTTCTCTCACATGATACTCCGGGAACTTACCACCTTTCTTGAAACCCTGGCGCCACTTGCCTATCAGGAAGATTATGACAATTCCGGTTTAATAGTTGGTGATCCTGAAAAAGAAGTTAACGGTGCAATTATTTCACTTGATTGCACGGAGGCGGTTGTCGATGAGGCAATTGCGAAGGGTCTAAACCTTATTATTTCTCATCATCCCATAGTTTTCCGGGGCTTGAAGAAGTTTAATGGTAAAAACTACGTCGAGCGCGTTGTAATGAAGGCTATTAAACATGACATTGCCCTATATGCCATCCACACCAACTTTGATAATGTTATTGCCGGAGTAAATAAGATGATCTGTGACAAACTTCGAGTGAAGGATGTCCGAATATTGAAACCCAAGGAGAACACACTTAAAAAGCTGGTAACATTTTGCCCAGGAGATGATGCAGAATTTGTCCGGAAGGCAGTATTTGATGCAGGGGCAGGCTGGATAGGAAATTATTCAGAATGCAGTTACAATATTGAAGGCGTCGGAACATTCAAGGCAGAAAATGGTGCAGACCCTCACGTAGGGGAAATTGGTAAACGCCACGAGGAAAATGAAGTAAGAATAGAAACCATTTACCCTGCGCACATTGAGCGGCGTGTTATAGCGTCATTGATTGAGGCACATCCATATGAAGAAGTAGCTTATGACATATACCCGATAAGTAATCCATATCAAGAGGTGGGTTCCGGGATGATTGGAAATCTGAACGTGGATGAGGACGAGGTTGATTTTCTAAACCGGGTTAAAGAAAAGCTTAACGCTAAAGTAATAAGACATACAGCTCTCAGAGGAAAAAAGATTCGAAGGGTTGCTGTTTGTGGTGGTTCGGGCAGCTTTCTGTTAAGCAATGCTATTAGTGCAGGTGCTGACATTTTTATAACAGCAGACTTTAAATATCACGAGTTTTTTGATTCGGAGGGAAAAATCGTTATCGCTGATGTGGGACATTTTGAAAGTGAGCAGTTTACGCAGGAATTATTGTTGGAGTTAATTACAGAAAAATTTCCTAACTTTGCACTCCGTTTAACCGTACAAAACACAAACCCCATAAATTATTTGATTTAATGGAACAAACAGTAGAAGAGAAATTAAAGGCGCTATTCGAACTTCAGACCCTTCATACCCAGATAGACAAAATTCGTCAAACACGCGGTGAACTTCCCATGGAAGTTGCCGATCTTGAAGATGAAGTTGCTGGTTTAGAGACCCGGATACAAAAAATAAAGGCGGAGCTTGATGAACTTGAGGATTCAATCGTAACCCGCAAGAATATGATCAAGGAAGCTTTGGCTGCAACCAAGAAATATGAAGTTCAACTTGGCGATGTAAAGAACAACCGCGAGTACGATGCAATTTCAAAAGAAATTGAAATTCAGGGCTTAGAGGTTCAGGTTTCTGAGAAGAAAATCAAGGAGCATACGTTCGAAATTCAGAACAAGACTGAGATCTACGAAAAAGCATTAGCTAATATCACAGAACGTAAAAAGGATCTGGAAATTAAAAAAGCAGAGCTTGATACAATAACGGCTGAAACTGAAAAGGAAGAAGCAAGTATTATTCACAAGGCAGATGATGCTGAGAAACACATAGAAGAACGGTTGTTAATTGCCTACAATCGCTTGCGAAATAACGCAAAGAACGGGTTGGCAGTAGTTACGATTCAACGTGATTCTTGTTCTGGCTGTTTCAACCAAATACCCCCACAAAGACAATTAGATATCCGTCAGCGCAAAAGAATTATTGTTTGCGAGCACTGCGGAAGAATTATTGTTGATGAGGGCTTTGCACTGGAAGAAGCGCCAAGCGCTTAATAACAACTACTTATAAAAAAAGCGATCAGATATCTGATCGCTTTTTTTGTGCCCGTAGCATTTTTAGCCAACACTTTTTAAAAATATATATTCTAATTTCTTAAAACTGATAGACCATGGCGTTGATGTTCATTCCAGCCCCTACTGAAGCTAGTGCGATCCGGTCGCCAGTGTTAAACGTGTGGGCTTTCATCTGATTTTTCATGATTAGGTCCAATAGCGTCGGTATAGTTGCAACAGAACTGTTTCCGAAAGTACTTATTGTCATCGGCATTACGTCGTGAGGTGCCTCACGAACTCCGTAAAGTTTGAACAATCGTTTCAAAATAGCTTCATCCATTTTTCCATTGGCCTGATGTACGAGTACTTTCTTGACCTCGTTTATATCCGTTCCCGATTTTTGAAGGGCCTGCTGGATTACAAGCGGAACGTTTTTAAGTGCATACTCATATATCTTTCGGCCATCCATTTTTATGTATTGCTCATCAGATATGAAATCCGGATTACTAGACTTATCGGAGTAGAGGTAATATGCTTCTTCAAACGTATGTGTTTGAGTTTTATGAGAAAGGATTCCGCTTCCATTAGTTTCCTGAGCTTCTAGGATGGTGGCTCCAGCTCCATCAGCAAAAATCATACTATCCCGATCGTGGGGGTCAGTTACCCTCGAAAGTGTTTCAGTGCCAATGACCAGGATTCTCTTTGCATCACCCGAGCGTATAAAATAATCAGCCTGAATCATACCTTGAAGCCAGCCAGGGCATCCAAATGGTAAGTCGTAAGCAACACAATCGGGGTTCTTGATACCTAATTTATGTTTGATCCTCGATCCCAGGGTTGGAATCACATCTGGTCGGGTACTCCCAGGAGCAATGTCACCAAAATTATGTGCCACTATTACATAATCCAGAGTTTCCGGATCAATTTTGGAAGATTCTAGTGCGTCAAGGGCCGCCAGATAACCAAGGTCGGACGCGCGATGATCCGGATCTGCGTAACGGCGTTCTTCAATTTCGGTAATGTCTTGAAATTTGGAAATTATCTCGCTGTTTTCCCGCAAAATGGCTTCGCCATTTTTTTCGTAGAAGTTGTGTTCCAAAAAGTGACTGTTTGATACAATGTTAGACGGTGTATAATTGCCCGTACCAACAATAACTGACTTGATATTGGAGCTCATTTAAGAGATTTTATACTGAATACTATTATGGTTTAGTGTATTAAAGGTAAGCTATTTCATTTAAATACAAATATTGGCAATTAAAATAAATCCAGTTGTTTCCCACCCGAAGGAGTAAAATGATTCATGCTCAAAGGTTTCATCAAACGGCCTTTCATAAATCGGTTGACGGAAATACGGAAAAGCTGATGGATGCTTTCAGCTACTTTGCCATCACCAGTCATTCGCTTTCCCCACCGACTGTCGTTTAGTTTTCCCTCATGGCAGCTGGCAATCATGTGCAGCACTTTATCTGCCCTATCCGGGAATGCTTTGTAGATCCAATCCTTAAAGATTTCTGCAATAGCGCCGTTAAGTCTAACTAGTGTGAAGTTAGCTGCTGAAGCACCCGCATCGGCGGCTGCCTTGATAAGGGCGGGAATTTCATCACTGTTCAAGCCTGGAATTATGGGCGCGCACATTAATCTTACAGGAATGTTAAGCTCTGTCAGTTTCGAGATAAGCCGGATGCGGCTTTGCCCCGTTACGGTTCGCGGTTCAAGTTTTTGCCGCAAATTTTCATTTAACGAGTTTACTGTTACTGCCACATGCACGAGATCCAGCTTAGCCATTTCAGAAAGGATGTCGATATCCCGAATGATTAGGTTGTTTTTGCTTATCAGGCTTACTGGATGCTTATATTTCAAAAACACTTCCAGTAACGATCTTGTAATCTTTAGCTTTCTTTCAATTGGTTGATAGCAGTCAGTATTTCCCGACATCATTATTGTTTCTGGGATATAACCTTTTTTGTTAAAGAACTTTTCCAGCAATTCAGCAGCATTTCTTTTTACAATGATTTTCCGCTCAAAATCAAGTCCCGGACTAAAACCATAATATTCATGGGCATTACGAGCGTAGCAATAAAGACAGCCATGCTCGCATCCCTGGTAGGGATTTATGGAAAGCATAAAAGGCAGATCAGGACTATTGGATTTACTTACTATATTTTTGGGATGTTCCTCGAAAAGTTGAGTCGCAGTGTCTTCAAGCATAATCTCGTCGATACCTTCTTCATGATCTGCAACATATTTGCTTTTAAGAAACTTATTGTGTGTGTTGACCTGTGCGCCACGGCCTTTAAAGAAATCGTTATTATCTACATAAGTCACAAAAGCTAAAATACTAAAAATATTAGTATCTATTGCATGATTACACAATGATTAGTGTAATATTAGAATTCAACTATTTTCCTTTTAATAGCATATAGAACTAGTCCGACACGGGTTTTGAGTTCAAGTTTAGCGAAAAGATTATCTCTGAAGGTTTCTACAGTACGTGAGCTTACATTCATTTCAAGGCCAATTTCCTTGTACGACATTTCGGTACAGGCAAGTTTGAGAAAGGCAACTTCCCTATCTGTTAGGTGAACCTCGTTTTTCTCCTTTCCAGGTTTACCAGAGTCGTTTATATTTTTAATTACCTTATTGCTTACCAGGTCGTTGAAATGATACCCCCTTTCCATAACTGATTCCATGGCAGTTTGCAATTCCGCAGGATTTGTGTTTTTAAGAAGATATCCTTTTGCTCCCGATTTTAACATTCTGATTATGGATTCTTCATCGTCCATAACACTAAGCGCAATCACTTTTACCGAAGGATAATTTACACGTAGCCAGTTGCAGGTTTCATAGCCATCCATATCAGGCATTGTCACATCCATTAATACAAGGTGAGGCAGAGCAGAAGGCTTGAGCTTTGCTATGAAATCGCGCCCACTTCCAGCCTCGAAAAGAACTCTGAAGTTTGAAAAGCTGCTTATTAACGAAGAAAGTCCCTGCCGGATTAACTCATGATCGTCGATAAGAGTGACGTAGTACATTGCGATTAAGATTTTAAAATGAAAGATACAGATGTTCCTTCGTCAATTTCGCTGATGATTCTTACTTCTGCATTGATTAGTGCGGCCCTCTGTTTTAAATTCTGCAAACCTATTCCTGATGATTTATTTTCGACGCTAAAACCTCGTCCATTATCAGAAATTAATATCGTTCCGATAACTGAATCATTCTGAATTAAAACCAGAATTTTATCTGCCTGAGAATGTTTAATAATATTGTTTAGAACTTCCTGTACCATACGATATAAGATTATCGTTTTTTCAGGCGGCATATCATAAAGGTCGTTTTCTATAGTAAGTGTGGTTTGGAATATGCCTGTTCTTTCAAGTTGAACAAGTTCCGTTTTTATTGATTCGGTTATTCCGATTGTTTGGACACGATCCGGGTTCAGGCTTTTGCTGAGCCCTCGCAGATCATCAATTGCTTTTGTAACAAGCCCGCTGGTAAATTTCAGTTTTTCAGTATCAGGTCCTTTAAGAGTATTAAGATTCAAGGATACCAGGCTAAGTACCTGGCCGATATTGTCATGAATCTCACGGCTGATATGCCGCAGAGTCTGCTCCTGAATCTCAAGCTGCGATTTCAGCAGTGTTTGTCCATACTCAAACTGAAGATCTTTCATCTGTTTGAGGTGCTCAATTTTTTTTCGGCTATATTGAATGAAAAGCAGGTAAAAAAAAATAAGCAAAACGCTTAGGCTGGCGGTCCCTATAAATATTAACCAGATCGATATTTGTGAGGGTACCATAAAACTCCGATAATAATCAGGATGAATTTAATGATGTTTGAGACATAACTAAAATTAAAAACCAGATTTTTATCACTTGGGCTAAGCTCGAATGTGTATTTGTAAATCGTAGCAATTAATACATTCAGGACAGAATAGAAGAGAAAACCTGACACGATCCAAAAGGCTGGGCTTTTCTGGAAAGTCATAATTTCCTCACTCCTGGAAAGAAACAAGAAATAGTTTAATGAATAGATGATAAGCATCAAGTAGGCGATCCCGGAAGAATTGCTGTTGAACTTTAAATAGCTTTCAAAAAAGAGAAGGTTTGTAATCCAGATTAATATGTACAGAGGCAGAATAAACTTTATCAAAGAACTAGAATCGCCCGTTAATTTGCGAATATAAATTGAAAAGAATACGAGTTCAATCAAGGAGTATGCATGATATAAATAGCTGTTATTTATATACCGGTCGGCCATAACGTTCGACAGAAACATTATTAGAAATGTGATTAGCAGATACAGGGGAATGATTCTATCTTTCCCCTGTATTTTACGAATTACCGGTGCGTATGCCAAAAGGGCCAGCAATGGCATAAAGGTATCAGAAAGCTGAAGTAGCCGCTTGATCATTAGCTATTTAATTCGTTTTGAGTACCGCAGTCTTCCGGACAGGGGCGGCCTTCTTCTAGTGAATCGCCTAAAAAGGTGGAACTTGAAGTGATTTGGGATGGAACAACGTCATTGTATCGGGTACCATCTTTTATGCATCCAACTACATGAAGTCGGGGAACTAGCTTGTTGTTTATTTCTTCAAATCCGATATACGCTCTTATTCCATTCAATTTTTTCCCACCCTGATTTAAAAGAAGATCCAAATCTTCCTGCGTAAAAAGATAGGAAATTGTCATTTTATTTTTAGGAATGGGATATGATCGTATTTCATCCCTAAATTTTTTGCATTGCTTTACGGCTCTCTCCCATTTAGAACTTAAGCCTTCATTAGTTGTTTCCATGATAATTAATTTAGATTTTTTGAAAACAATATAATTTCAAACAGCCACTTTTTTCCTGAAAATATATTTTATTTTAAAAAAATGGCCTGTAATAGCTCAAGTGTATATTAATATTTTTTTAAGCATTATTTGATTAGCTTTATACCCGTTGTTTGACGGATATAGAAATAGTTAAAAAACGGATGGACTTTTAACGGCTCTCACCTTAACTTGTCCTCATATAAAATGTTTAGCAGTGATTTAAGAAATTAAGTCAGAAAAAATTAGACAATGATTGGCACAAGTGGAGTTCTGCAGCAAGAATATTCTGAAAATTATGCAATTACCGACCGTCTTTTTCGGGAACGGGAAAAGGAAGAAGTTCAAAGTGTTACCAAACTAGAGTTGACGGTTATAGACAGCGAGTCAGGGAAGCCTATCTCGAAAGCTATGATAAGTATTGATACTCAAGGACGAACTGCTATTTGCGACGACCAGGGAAATGCTGTTTTGCAGGATGTATTATCTGGAAGATTCGTCTTAGATGTAATTGTCCCAGGATATATAGCCAATAGTGTATTGATACGAGTTTCAGCTCAGGAGCAAGAAAAAATAATTATAAGAATGATTAGGAACTCCTAATTAAAGTCTACAATGGACTCACACAACGATTACCCTTCTAAAAGAAAAACATAAAGCTCTTTAGGGCCATGTGCACCTAGAACCAAAGTCTTTTCAATATCTGCAGTCCTGCTTGGGCCGGTAATATTGGAGATCATTGTGGGTATCGATTCAGGATATTTTTTCTTAATAAGCTGAAAAGCATCTTTTAGATCTAAAACTAGTTGAGAAGTGTAAGCAATCACTATATGGACATGGGGGTAAATGCTTAAGCGTCGACCGGCTAAGTTCCCATTGGAGATGAAAACACTGCCATTACGTGCTACGAGAGCTTCGCAAGCAGTTATTCCTACTTCTGCATTCAAGAAATCTGTTTCGGTACTATAGTGAGGAAACTCATAAGTTGTGAGTAATGCCTGAATTTGTGGTTCCCAGCAATAAAGTTTTCGCCAGCCTTTTTCTTCAGCCAGATGTAGCAGATTTTCTATAACCTGAATCTGATCTTCACAAAAAACGAAATTACCTGCTACAGCGGTTAATTGTTCAGCGAAAAGAAGATCAATATGATCAGTGTATGGCTCGTAAAGAGGAGTATCTTCCAGATTAGGATATGGGTTATCTCTCTTATCAAGAAGAGCCTTGCGGATCTTCTTTAGCATTTTCTCTTTCGGAGTAGTGTCTTTCATAAATACCGGATTTTAAACAGGGGGAGCCTGTTACGTCCTCCCCCTGTTTAATGGTATTAAATATCAATCAAGTGTGGATCTGTTTTCGGGAAGATCGATATTGTGATCAGCAACGCCTTCGTGCTGAAGCGTTTCTTTAGGAATATCATTTGAAGGTTCGATTCCGTTTACAAACTCATCATATGTAGTGCGATTGTCAAACGGCCTTTTACCAAGGATCTCTTCCAGGTCAGATTGAAACAAGATCTCCTTTTCCAATAGCTTTTCAGCCAGCTTTTCAAGTCCATCGCGTTTATCAGTGAGCAGCTGTTTGGTCCGTTGATAAGCCAGATCGATTTGGTTTCGAACTTCGATATCAATCATTTCAGAGGTCTTTTCAGAATACGGTTTATTAAATTGATATTCACCTTGTGTATCATTAAACGATACATTACCAACTTTATCATTCATCCCGTAAATCGTAACCATCGCATATGAAAGCTTCGTGATGCGCTCAAGGTCATTTTGAGCGCCCGTGGAGATTTTATTAAATACAATATCTTCAGCTACACGTCCGCCCAATGTCATACACATTCCATCCAGCAATTGTTCAGTGGTATACAAAAATTGCTCCTTTGGCAGGTATTGCGCATATCCAAGGGCTGCAACACCCCGTGGAACAATCGATACTTTCACCAACGGGTCAGCGTGTTCAAGGAACCAACCCGCAATTGCGTGCCCAGCTTCATGATAAGCAACGATTCGTTTCTCTTCAGGTGAAATGATTTTATTCTTTTTTTCAAGACCCCCAATCACACGATCAACCGCATCCTGGAAGTCTTGCATATCGACTGCTTCTTTATTACGACGTGCAGCAATTAATGCTGCCTCGTTACAAACATTCGCGATCTCAGCACCTGCGAAACCTGGAGTTTGGGCTGAAAGTTTTTTTGCGTCAACACCTTCTGCTAATTTTAACGGTTTAAGGTGAACCTTAAAAATCTGTTCCCGACCTACCAAATCTGGTTTATCGATAGAGATTTGACGGTCAAAACGACCCGGACGAAGAAGTGCCGTATCGAGGACGTCAGGCCTGTTTGTAGCAGCGAGTATTATAATCCCGGAGTCGGTACCAAATCCATCCATCTCAACAAGCAATTGGTTCAGCGTATTTTCACGCTCATCGTTGCCACCAACAATATTGTTTTTCCCACGGGCCCGACCAATAGCATCGATCTCATCAATAAAAATGATACACGGCGCCTTATCCTTTGCTTGTTTGAAAAGATCCCTTACACGTGATGCTCCCACTCCAACAAACATTTCTACGAAATCAGAACCAGACAAAGAAAAGAATGGAACCTGAGCCTCACCAGCCACAGCCTTTGCCATGAGCGTTTTGCCGGTACCTGGTGCACCGATTAATAACGCTCCTTTGGGAATCTTACCACCCAGGTTGGTGTATTTTTTTGGATTTTTAAGGAAATCCACAATTTCCATTACTTCCTGCTTAGCTTCTTCAAGACCCGCAACATCATTGAACGTGATCGTTACTTGAGATTCTTTATCGAACAATGTGGCCTTTGACTTACCGATATTGAATATCTGTCCGCCGCCGCCACCTCCGGCACCTCCGCCCATGCGTTTCATTATGAAAACCCAAAAGCCAACTAATAGAAGGACTGGTAAGATAAACGACATCAACCATCCAGCCCAAGGACTCTCACGCGACTCGGTAACGATGGAAACGTGCTGATCAACCGGAATGTCTTTCTCGGCCTCTTTTATTTTGGTTTCAAAACTTTCGAAAGTCGCCTGAGTAAAATAGTATTGTGGACCGGTAGAAGCTCCAGTCAGGCTATTTTTGCTTTTCAGATCCTTATATTTTGGCAGATCTAAACGATCTTTCTTAATATAAACATCGACGTTATAAAGGTCAGCATTTTTGTAAGCAACAAGCTTTTCAACATCGCCAGCCTTAAGCATTTCATTCTCAAATTTTTGGTAGTTGATCAGCTGGGCACTGTTGCCGCTAAACATATATTGAACCACGAAAAGACCAAGAATAATTATGGCGTAGAGCCACATTATATTAAATTTTGGTGTTTTGGGGACTATCTTTTTACCGGGGATTTTCTTTAAGGGCTTCTTGGTATCTGATTTATCTTCTTTCATTTCTGTGCAAGGTTGTATAGTAATATCAACAAAACGTAAACCCGTATGGTTTATGCGCTTTTAAAAGACTGCATTTCTGCGTCACCCCAAAGGTCTTCAATTCCGTAAAACTCACGCTTATCAGTTTTGAAAATATGCACCACAACGTCGATATAATCAAGAATGATCCAGTCTGCATTTTGCATACCTTCTTTTCTCCATGGATCTAATTTGAGGGCTTTAAAAACTTCTTCTTCGACACTCTGTGCAATTGCTTTGATCTGGGTAGATGACTCGGCATGACAAACGACAAAATAGTCGGCCACTGAGCTATGTATATTTCTAAGGTCCAAACGGACGATATCGTTTCCTTTTTTTTCCTGAATCCCGTGAATCACGAGTTCTGAGATTGATGTTGATTCTTTAGCTATTTTATTTTTTACCATTAAAAAAAATTAGTTTTGATGATCATAAAAGCAAATCTTAATTGCAAAATAATACTTTTTCAGGACTATTTGTAGGACAAAATCTTATTACTTTAAAAGAGGTAGCCTCAACAAATACCTTTCTAAAGGATGCTTTGTCAAAATCTACGCCATTATTAGAAGGCACTGTAATTATGGCAGAGAAGCAGTTTGCTGGCAGGGGGCAGACCGACAATACCTGGTTAAGTGAAGAACGGATGAATTTAACTTTTAGCATATTGTTAAATCCATCTTTTTTGCGTGTAGATCAACAATTTGAATTTAATAAGGCTATCAGCGTAGCTTTAATTGATGTTTTGGGTACATATGTTGGAGATGATGCGCTGATTAAATGGCCAAACGACCTGTATATTGGTGGTCGTAAAACCGGTGGGATGTTGATTGAGAATATTGTTACAGGTAACAAAATCAAGCATGCCATCGTTGGAATCGGATTGAATGTAAATCAGACTAATTTTCCAGTATCACTTAAAAATGTTACATCTCTCAAACAACGATTACATAAGGATTACGACTTATTGGTTTTGTTAGGCGAAATTTGCAGTGCCATCGAAGCAAGGTATCTTCAATTAAAAGCCGGCCACACCAAAAAGATCAGCCTTGATTATATGAACAGTTTATATCTCTTAAATCAACGCGCGAGTTTCAAAACCAAAGATGGCTTTTTAGAAGGGAAGATTATTGGGGTAAACAGTTCCGGGCAACTTGAAATGGAAACTCCGGGTGGGAGGGTATTTTTTAATAATAAAGAAGTTGAGTTTATTTACGAGTGATATGAAGAACTTATTAGTATTAATAATCTTATTGTTGTCAGGTTTAGCCGGACATTCACAATTTGCGGATCCAAATGCGAAAATCGAAGATCCTGTTCGATGGAGCTACGGATCAGAGAAAATTACTGATACGGAATACGACCTTATCATCACAGCTACAATTGAGAAGGGATGGCATGTGTATTCTCAGTTCATTGAGGATGGTGGCCCCATACCCACGTCGTTTAAGTTTACGCCAGCATCTACGTATAAACTTAAAGGAACTGTTTCGGAAATGCCGAAAGCTGTGTCAGCATTTGATAAGAACTTTGATATGCAGATAGCATGGCATAAAGATAAAGTAGATTTCAGGCAACGAATAGTTCTTTCAGGACCCACCAATGAAGTAAAAGGTGTTCTTGAGTTCATGGTTTGTAACGATACAAAATGCTTACCGCCAGCTGAAGTAGAGTTTAAGATCTCGGTCAATAGCACATCAAACCAAGTCTCTGCAACTTCTTCCGGTGAAAATACTGTATCCCCATCCGCTGCTGATACCTCAGCGGCAAGCCCAAATTCAGTAAGTGCCGATACCCCCGTTATAAAAAGGCAGCTTAAACCCTCAAATAACGAAGGTACTTTGTGGGGCATATTTCTGGCTGGTTTTATTGGTGGTCTGGCTGCTTTTTTCATGCCATGTATCTACCCGATGATCCCGCTCACAGTATCTTTCTTTACCAAGAAGTCTGGATCGAGGGCAAAGGGTATACAAAGTGCAATTATCTATGGTGTTTCTATAATTCTTGTTTATGTCGCACTCGGATTATTAATCACCCTTATTTTTGGAGCATCAGCCCTCAATGAAGCTGCGAGTAGTGCGACATTTAACCTTTTGTTCTTTGTTGCCCTGATTATTTTTGGGATATCTTTTCTTGGAGCTTTTGAGATAACACTTCCCGCTTCGCTTGTGAACAAAATGGATGAAAAATCAAATCAAAATGGATTTATTGGTTTGTTTTTCATGGCTTTTACCCTCGCCCTGGTTTCATTCTCATGTACCGGTCCGATCATAGGAACATTATTGGTAGATGCGGTGTCGAAGGGTTCCTACCTTGGTCCGGCGGTTGGAATGTTAGGATTTTCATCTGCTTTAGCAATTCCTTTTACCTTGTTTGCGATTTTCCCCTCGTGGTTAAAAGAGATGCCAAAATCGGGCGGCTGGTTGAACACTGTCAAAGTTTCACTTGGATTTCTTGAAATTGCCCTGGCATTTAAATTCCTTTCTAATGTCGACCTGGCCTACCATTGGAACCTTCTGGATCGCGATATATTCCTTGCGATCTGGATCGTCATATTTGGTTTCTGGGGACTTTACTTGCTCGGTAAAATCCGCCTTGCACATGATAATGAGGTAGGTTTTTTATCTCTGCCAAGGTTATTCTTTTCTATATTCATATTAGGATTCACCATTTATATGATCCCTGGTTTGTGGGGAGCACCTCTGAAACCTCTCAGTGCATGGCTTCCGCCACAGACCACACAGGATTTCGATATGTATTCCAATAACACGTCGACTGCAGTGACAGAAACTCCGGGAAAAAAGTATGCGGGTCTGTTTCACGCCCCACACGGCTTAGATGCTTTTTATGACTACGAAGAAGGTTTAGCTTATGCCAAGAGTGTAAACAAACCAATTCTTATTGATTTCACGGGTTGGAGTTGTGTTAACTGTCGGAAGATGGAGGCAAGTGTATGGCCGGACGAGGGTGTTTTAAAGAAACTTAAAGAAGATTACGTTTTAATATCTTTGTACGTCGATGATAAGACCGAATTAAGTGCAAATGAAAAATACACATCTGCATTCAGCGGAAAAAATATCAAAACGATAGGCCAAAAATGGAGTGATTTCCAGGCTTCAAAATTCGGAACAAATTCACAGCCTTATTATGTGATAGCTGGTCATGACGGAAAGCCCTTGGTAACACCACAGGCTTTTAATCTTGATATTAATAATTACATTGATTTTTTAAATAGCGGCAAGCTTGCTTTTAGCCGCAAATAAGAATATGACTAAACAGACTATAAAAAATATTGGAGTTTTTACATCTGGAGGGGATTCTCCGGGAATGAATGCAGCAATTCGTGCTGTTGTACGCACAGCGTTGTATTATGATTTAAAGGTAACCGGAATTTTGCGCGGTTACGATGGAATGATTGGTGGTGATTTTCTGGCAATGGAAAGAAGATCGGTCGCAAATATTATTCAACGCGGTGGTACTGTATTGAAAACCGCAAGGAGCGATGAATTCAGAACGAAAGAAGGCAGGAAAAAAGCGTACGATCAGTTAAAGTCACAGAATATCGATGCCCTTGTAGCTATTGGGGGCGATGGAACATTTACCGGGGCGAAAATATTTTATGAAGAATATGGTCTTCCAGTAGTGGGCTTGCCGGGAACGATTGATAATGACCTCCTTGGAACGGATTTTACAATTGGATATGATACTGCTATAAACACAGTTATCGATGCAGTGGATAAAATCCGTGACACTGCTGAATCTCACGACAGGCTATTTATTGTCGAAGTGATGGGTAGGGATTCAGGTCTTATTGCTTTGCGAAGTGGTATAGGAACGGGCGCGGAAGCTATTCTAATTCCTGAAACAAAAACTGATATTAAAGCTTTGCTAGCCCGCCTGGAAGTTAGCAGAAAAGATAAATCGTCAAAGATTATCATAGTTGCTGAAGGAGATGATGCTGGTGGCGCATTCGAAATCGCAAAGAATGTCAAAGAGAAATTCCCGCTTATCGATACTCGGGTTTCGGTTCTTGGACACATACAACGCGGTGGAGCACCAACGTGTATGGACCGGGTATTGGCATCCAGACTGGGGGTTGCTGCGGTTGAATGTTTAAAGGAAGGAAAAACCGGAGAAATGATAGGGATTGTGAATGGTAAAATTCATTTTACACCATTCGGTCAGGCAATAAAACATAATGTTGATGTAAATAAAGAGTTATTGAAAATAGTTGAGATACTGTCACTTTAAGCTTTTTGGTATGAGAAACCTCACTTTGTTTTTTGTATTGTTGATTAGTACATCATGTAATACGAGTAAGCCTGTTCACAACGCGGAAGCCCAGGCTTTCATCGATTCATACACTGAGGAATATGTAAAACTTTACACAGCTTCTTCGGATGCTCAATGGGCTGCGAATACAAAGATCGTTGAAGGCGATAGCACAAACGCGAAGTTGGTGGAACGCACCGGGGAGGCTTACGCCGCATTTACGGGAAGTAAGGAGAATATAGGGAAAGCCCAGGATTTTCTAAAAGATAGAAGTAGCCTAAGTGCCCTTCAGGAAAAGCAGCTCGACAAAATTCTATACTTTGCGGCGAATAATCCACAAACGGTTTCAAATATCGTAAAAGAGCGCATCAAGGCAGAAAACGCTCAGACGGAGAAGCTTTTCGGTTTCGACTTCAAGGTGGACGGTAAGTCAGTTTCAGCTAATGATATTGATAATGCATTGAAAGACGAGACTGATCTTGTCCTCAGATTAAAAGTTTGGGAATCGAGTAAGGAAGTTGGTGTAGGCTTGAAGCCCGGCCTGCTCAACCTTCGTAAACTTCGAAATAAAACAGTTCAGGCTTTAGGGTACAAGAATTATTTCGATTACCAGGTTTCTGATTATGGTATGTCGACCGGGGAAATGATGGATCTGATCCAAAAGATTAATTTGGAGCTTAGACCCCTTTATCGTGAACTTCACACCTATGCCCGCTACGAGCTGGCTAAAAAATATAATGTCAAAGAAGTCCCAGAGTACTTACCTGCCCACTGGCTGCCAAACCGATGGGGACAGGATTGGAGTTCAATGGTTACTGTAACGGGGATGAATCTCGATTCAGTCCTAAAAACTAAATCAGCAGAATACATTGTTAAAGACGGTGAAGATTTTTATAAAAGCCTGGGATTTAATGCGCTCCCAGGTTCATTCTGGCAGAAATCAAGTTTATATCCAGCTCCTGTAGGGGCGGCGTATAAAAAGAACAATCATGCTTCGGCCTGGCACATGGACCTAAATGAAGATGTCCGGAGTTTGATGAGTGTGGAGCCAAATTCAGAATGGTATGAAACAGCGAATCATGAGCTCGGTCATATCTATTACTATATGAGCTATACCAACAAAGATGTTCCGCCTTTAATGCGCGAAGGTGCTAATCGTGCGTATCATGAAGCCATGGGAAGTTTGATGGGGCTTGCTTCGGTTCAAAAACCTTTCTTGGAGAAAAAAGGCATCATCCCGACAGGAACTAAATCTGATGGAATCCAGGCCCTGCTTAAAGAAGCTTTAAATTATGTGGTGTTCATCCCATTCTCTGCGGGTACCATGACAGAGTTCGAAAAGTCCCTTTATGCGGATGAGCTACCTGCCGACCAGATTAACTCCAAATGGTGGGAACTTGCTAAAAAGTATCAGGGGATCGTTCCTCCATCAGTTCGCGGCGAAAATTTTGCTGATGCTGCTTCCAAAACTCACATTAACGATGATGCTGCGCAATATTATGATTATGCTTTGTCATTCGTCATCCTGTTTCAGCTTCATGATCATATCGCAAAAAAAATCCTGAAGGAAGATCCAAGAGCAACAAATTATTATGGGAATAAGGAAGTTGGAAAGTTTCTCAAGGAAATCATGACGCCCGGTTCAAGCAAAGACTGGAAGGAAGTGTTGAGGGAAAAAACTGGTTCAGATCTTACTGCAAGGCCAATGCTTGATTATTTTGAGCCATTAATGAAGTGGTTGAAGGAACAAAATAAAGGAAGAGTTTATACGCTTGCAGAAGGGTTTTAATACTACCGATGGAAGACATCAAAAAACATTTTACAGAAGCCCAGGACGCATTAAGCAAGTTTATCGGCAATCCTGACTCGTTTAAGAGTATAGAGAAGGCAGGTCAGATGCTTGTTCGCGCTATTCAAAATGGAAATCAGATAATATCTTGTGGCAACGGAGGATCGATGTGCGATGCCATGCATTTTGCTGAGGAGCTTTCCGGTAAATACAGGAATGATAGGCCAGCCTATCCAGCTATTGCGATTTCTGACCCTGCTTATTTGTCATGCGTCGCAAATGACTACGGCTACGAGTTTGTTTTTTCCAGAATGGTTGAGGCAATGGGCAAAAATGGGGATGTTCTTGTCGCAATCAGCACAAGCGGAAATTCCGGGAATATCCTGAATGCAATCAATGCGGCAAAAGCAAAGGCTATGCTAGTTATTGGCCTAACCGGTAAAGACGGCGGAGAAATGGCTGCTTTTTGTGATGCGGAAATTCGGGCGCCTGAATCAGAGTATGCCGATAGAGCCCAGGAAATACACATAAAGGTGATCCATAGCCTTATCGATTATGTTGAAAGAAACCTTGCCAAATCTTAACAATTTGACAAGATTCCCGATGTAGTTTCGTTAAACTGATTGAACTGCGTCTTCCAAAACTACTGCGGTGCCAGATGAGCTTACCATCAGCATACTTCCATTGCTTCCCAGTGTCTCGTAATCAAGATCTACAGCAAGTATAGCATTTGCACCGATGCGAAATGCTTGCTCCTGCATTTCACGAAGCGCAATATCTTTTGCCTCACGAAGCCCTTCTTCATAAGACCCTGAGCGGCCACCGACGATATCACGAATTCCAGCAAAAAAATCTTTCACAATATTTGCTCCGATTATAGCTTCGCCTGAAACTATACCCAGATACTTAACTACTTTTTTTCCTTCGATGTTGTTGGTTGTTGTTACGATCATTTTAGTAGAACTTAATGGTTTGTTGTTAGATTATAGGAACTAGGAAAAGTTACAGCAACTTTTCCGCCACCTCGTTCCAGTTATTTACTCTTTCATAATCTGTGAGCAGCATGTTGTGTGGCGAAGTAAATAATAGCTTCCTGCCCTCATAATCCACGAAATTCTTAATTCTGTCGTCGATCATTATATCTGTGTTTACGATTTTGTAACCACAGAACATAATATGTTGCCAGCCAATAAACGGAAAGTGATCTGCAAGCCATTCATGTTTATCCTGTAAAGAATTAGGGAATTCCATTGCTGCAGACACTATGAAAACCTCATATTTTTTCTGAAGTTCTTTCATAACTTCGACACTGTCAGGGATTACATCAAGATCGCGAAAAAATCCTTTTTCATTGATATACTCACGAATTTTCAGCCTCGCATGTTCAGGAACATGCATAGCCATTTCATTTCCCGGAGTTATTGTCAGGTCAAGGGGAACATCATAATCTCTATTGTAAAGCTTAATAAATTTGGCAATCGGATCAGCAATAACTTCATCCATATCGACGGCAATGCGTAGTTTTTTCTCAGACATGCCTCAAAAATAGGAAATTGAGTTTTTTAAATCCGATTTATTTGTATCTTTGCAACCCCGCAGAATAGACTCCGGGAATATGTTGAATACATAAAACTTGAAAAATGGCAACTAAAATCAGATTGCAAAGATTTGGTAAAAAGGGAAAACCTTTCTACCATGTGGTGGTAGCAGACGCACGTGCTCCAAGAGACGGTAAATTCATAGAACGTATCGGTTCTTACAATCCAAACACAAATCCGGCTACTATTGACATCAATTTCGACAAAGCGTTGGATTGGGTTAACAAAGGAGCTCAGCCTACAGACACTTGTCGCGCAATCCTTTCTTACAAAGGTGTAATGTACAAGAAACATCTTGAAGGTGGTGTTAAAAAAGGTGCTTTAACTGCTGAACAAGCTGAAACTAAATTTGCTGCCTGGTTAGATAGTAAAGAAGGTAAAATAGCTGGCAAAAAAGATAGCCTGACTAAATCAAAAGAAGAAACAAAGAAGAGTGCTTTAGCTGCTGAAGCAAAGAAGAAAGAGGAAATCGCGGCTGCAGTTGCAGCTAAAAACACTCCGCCTGCTGAAGAAGAAGTTGCTGAAGAAACTGAAGCTAACGACGTTGAAGAAACTGCAGTAGAGGAAACTCAGGCACCTGCAGCTGAAGAGGCTGAAGAAGCACCTGCTACTGAAGAAGTTGCAGAAACGCCAGCTGAGGAAGCACCTGCTGCCGAAGCAACGGAAGAAGCTTCTGACGAAGAGAAAGCATAATTTCTTTAAGGTTTAATTAACGCCATTGCAAATGCAGCCAAAGCTAACTCCGGTTAGGGTTGGCACATTAGCAATGGCGTTTCTATTTTACAGACATGAAGATCGAAGATTGTTTTTATATCGGGTACATAACTAAAACTAAGGGCTTAAAAGGTGAAGTTCAGGTCTACTTCGAGTACGAAGCGCCGGAAGATCTTCTTCTCGAATCTGTGTTTGCTGAAATAAACGGTAAACTTGTCCCATTCTTCGTGTCATCTTACAAGCTCCAAAATAATCAGACGGGTAACTTCTATTTTGATGATATTGATACTATAGAAAAGGCTCAGACATTAATCCGGAAAAAACTCTATCTACCCGAGAAATTAAAGCCTGTTAGAGACGATGATGAATTTCTGATTACCGACCTTAAAGGTTTCATCGTTCACGATGAGACTGCGGGGGAGCTTGGTGAGATCATTGAAATACATGAATATCCGCAGCAGTATGTTGCCGTCGTGCCATATAAATTTAAGGAGGTTCTTTTTCCACTAAATGATGATTTGATTGTGGAAATAGATGAAGAGAATGGTATTTTAAAAGTTGATCTTCCCGAGGGTTTGATCGATCTTTACGTAGGAGATTAAGTGCCGAGTTTTCGCCCAAACTTATAACTTACAACGTATAACCTACAACTTATCATGCGTTTCGACATTATAACGGTTCTTCCCGGATTACTTGAGAGTCCATTTGCTCATTCGATATTGCAACGGGCGCAATCAAAGGGGCTGTCGGAGATTATTGTGCATAATCTGAGGGACTATTCAAATCATAAGCAGAAATCTGTAGACGATTATCAATACGGCGGGGGCAGCGGTATGGTGATGACCATTGAGCCATTCGCCAACTGTATTGAAAAACTTAAGTCTGAACGCGAATATGATGAAGTCATATTCATGACACCTGATGGGGAGACCCTCAATCAAACCATGGCGAACGAACTTTCCGGGAAAAAGAATATTATTATTCTGTGCGGGCATTATAAAGGGATCGACCAGCGTATAAGAGATATTTTTGTTACCCGCGAAATATCCATAGGAGATTTTGTGTTATCGGGTGGTGAACTCCCCGCAGCAGTACTTGTTGACAGTATAGTTCGACTGCTGCCTGGAGTATTGAACGACGAAACTTCGGCTTTGTCCGACTCATTTCAGGGTGAACTTTTGGATGCACCTGTTTACACCAGACCGGCCGATTGGAAGGGTCACAAAGTGCCTGACATTTTACTGAGCGGGAATGAGGCAAAGATTAATGAGTGGCGCCATGATCAGGCTTTGGAACGAACGCAGAAGAGAAGACCGGATCTGCTGAAGTAAAAGAATTACTAATTCCGAATTACAACCGTCAACTGTCAACTGTCAACCGTCAACTGAGTCCTACTTACAAGTTACTACTATATACTTCCAGACCCTCCATTACGTCAATTAAAACAAATTGTTCACACTTCTTTTTAAATGTTAATAATTATTCGTAATATTGCAATCCGATTTTTACGGGCTAAAAATCGACTTTAAGAGCTTAAAATCATGGATTTAGTAAAATTTGTTGAAGAGCAGGTAGTAGTTAGAAAAGAAGTTCCTGCTTTCAAAGCTGGTGATACGGTTAGCGTTCACTATAAAATTCGCGAAGGAAATAAAGAACGTATCCAGATTTATCAGGGTGTGGTTATCCAACGCAATAGTGTAGGTGTGAACGAAACTTTCACTGTACGCAAAATGTCAAATGGAGTAGGTGTAGAGCGTATCTTCCCTGTAAATTCTCCTAACATCGATAAAATTGATGTTAACAATCATGGAAAAGTTCGCAGAGCGAAACTATTCTATTTACGCGAGTTAACTGGTAAGGCAGCTCGTATCAAATCTAAAAGAGTATAATTTTATCATACAGGATTTAGCCTTCTCGATCATATCGGGGAGGTTTTTTTGTTTTTGTAGGTAGGATTAGAAATAGCAGCAGCCCGATTACGACCGCTAAAATCTAATCTACACATTCGCCAATTTACCATATGGATACAAGCTTCTTGAACAATATTTTTCTTGGAAACAGTGTCAAAAACTACCTGCTATTCGCTGGAATCCTGCTGTTTGGATTGTTATTTAAGCGTATTTTTTCGAAGCTCCTAAGCCGTATTCTGTACAAATTATTTAGAAGTGTCCATTCCGGCACAGATTCGAATGTTTTTGTTGGATTACTATTACGACCAATTGAGCTGTTGATATTATTCATTACCATTTACTTGGCGATCAACCAACTTGATTATCCTTTAAACGAAGTAATTTTTAGGCGCACTGACACCGCTAACAAAGTACCTAAGATCTTCGAGATTAAACTTATTCAGATTATTGACAAGCTATTCCTGCTTCTATTTATAATCTCCTTTTTCAGGATTGTACTTCGCATTATTGATTTTATCGCACACATATTCCTTTACAGAGCTTCACTAACTGAATCTAAATCAGATGATCAAATGGTTCCCTTTGTAAAAGAACTTTCTAAGATTGTCACCATAATTTTTGCGGTCTTTGTGGTTCTTGGTTCGGTGTTTAACCTGAATGTAGCAACAATTATTGCTGGTTTGGGAATTGGAGGTATAGCAGTAGCCCTTGCCGCCCAGGATACCCTGCAGAATCTCCTTGGTTCATTTACCATTTTTGCAGATAAGCCTTTCGTAGTGGGTGACACCGTGCGGATTGACAAGTATGAAGGGACGATCGAAAAAGTCGGCTTCAGAAGCACCCTTTTGCGGACCGTTGAGAAAACCCTGGTGGTCATCCCTAATAAGAAAATGGTGGATAGTCCTCTGGAAAATCTTAGCTTGAGAAACTCGCACCGAATGAAATTTAACATCGGGCTGAAATACGATACACCCGCAGACGTAATGGTGAAAATTGCCGATGAAATAAAAGAATTCATCAATTCGCGTCCATTGGTTACTGGGGAAACCGTAGTGACGTTTGATACCTTGGCCGAGTCTGCCTTAAATATCCAGGTTCAATACTTTATTAATGTTGGAGAAGGGGTTGATTATGGGAAGATTAAAGAAGAAGTGAATTATCAGATTATCAAGATCGTTGGCGATAATGGTGCAAAGTTTGCCTTGCCCGTTCCAACGATCATTAACGATTACCGCGGAGAAAAACCAGCGGAAAATTGACTACTTCGTCTTTGTCGTGTTAGTTGACGGCTTCAAATGAGCAAGAACCGTAACCCCACCCTGAACAACCTGATTTAGATTTACGTTTATTTCAGTGCCAAGTGGTAAGAATAAATCAACCCGGGATCCGAATTTTATAAAACCAAATTGCTCGCCCTGTACAGCTGCGTCACCTTCCTTCGAATAACAAACAATTCTTCTAGCTAAAGCACCGGCTATTTGTCTGAACAGAACAGACACGCCCTTATTATTTTCAATAACCACAGTGGTGCGTTCATTTTCCGTGGAAGATTTTGGATGCCATGCTACCAGGAATTTTCCGGGATGATATTTTGAGTATTTTACCACCCCTGAGATAGGATTTCTGTTCACATGCACATTTATAGGCGACATAAAAACAGATATCTGGATCCGTCTGTCTTTTAAATATTCCGTTTCTTCCGTTTCTTCAATTACGACAACTTTTCCGTCGGCCGGACAGATAACCTGCTCCTCATTTTGCTGAACAATTATATTGGGGCTTCTAAAAAATTGAAGAATAATTACAAAAAGCGCGAAAGAGAGAATGTAAATGATCCAATGAAGCCATGTTGTATCCGGCAGGAAATAATGAACGATAGCATTGAGAACAAAAATAAATAATATGCTAAGTGCTATGGATGTATATCCTTCCTTGTGAATCGTCATTTGAATGCCTGAATGTTTAAACAAAAATACATAATTCCAGCATTTGTCAAGAAAAGATAAGCCTTGCTCGAAAAGCTGAGTTTATGGCTATTTGGATACCGCGCGGTAAATGTCCTTCAGATTTCTGCCCAAGCCTTTGTAATCCAGTCCGTATCCTACAACAAACTCATCAGGAATTTCAAATCCTACATAACAGATCTCCTCGAATTTCGTCTTTAAAGAATTGGGTTTAAGCAGTAAGGTACAAACGTTAACCGAAGCAGGATCCTCTTTCTTAATCATATCCAATATGTAAGTAAGGGTTGTTCCGCTATCAACTATATCTTCCACAATAATGACATCTCTCCCTTTAAGATCCATTTGTAGGCCAATTTCCTTTTTTATCTTCCCGGCGCTTTTATCTCCCTCATAAGAAGAAACCTTTACAAAAGTGACTTCCGACGCAATATTAATTTCCTTAATGAGATCTGCCAGGAAGATAAAGCTGCCATTGAGAACTCCTACAAACACAGGTGTGCGGGTTTCAAAGTCAACATTTAGTTGAATACCAATAAGCCGGATCCGTTTTTTAATTTGCTCATATTCCAGCAACAGGTCAAAAGCCTTTTCGTCTATTTCAATCCTCATAACTTAAATTTAAGCAAACTAATCATCTTCATTTTTTTTAGCTTCACGTTGTTCACGCCTTTGTTCCCTTCGCTGTTTCCTTGTTTCGGCGGGAGCTGCAACCGTATCCTTACTTATTGGTTTTGATTTATTTACATCCTTTATGGCCACCGTATCTGGTCGTTTTTTTCCAATGATCTGTTCTAGAATAGTCAATTCTTCTTCAGGTTCACCAACCATAAGGCTATCCGCCGTTAATGAATCAACCATTGGAATGCCCGAGCGCAGACCTTCTCGTAATCTAACAGAATAAAAACCATAAGCACTACTGTCAGGAGCAGTTAATCCCCTGCGCGCCATAAGGCCGCCAATAAGCCTGAAATATCCCCGCAGTGATTGACGGAGGCTTCCGTCGCCTTCGAATCGGTATAGGCCCCCCTTAGGCCGAGGAACTATACTTGCCAGGAATATTCCCTCACCAACATCAAGCTGCGATGGGTGTTTACCAAAATAGTAGCGCGCAGCTTCTCCTATGCCATAGACATTGCGTCCCCATTCGATCAAATTCAGGTATACTTCGAACATCCTCTGCTTGCTTGAAAGGTTGCTGTTTTCGATGATCCACACAATCAACATCTCTTCTGCCTTGCGCGCCATTGTCTTCTGCCTGCTCAGATAAACGTTTTTTACGAGTTGCATCGAGATTGTACTTCCCCCGCGCTTAAAGGCTTTTTCCTTGAAATTAGTAATTATAGAATTTCGGAAAGATTCTTCTACAAATCCATTGTGGCTATAAAATGAAGGATCCTCAGCAGTGAGAAGTGCGTTTTTAAGATTGGGAGATATCTGATCAATGGGCACATAATCGGGATTTTCAGGACCGATGATAATGTCTCTCATGGGCTTTCCATACTCATATGGCGTGTAAACGAAGGTCTTATTGATTTTCTGTAAATTCGTTTTACCCCACTTCACTACTTTAAAACCAATGTTTTTGAGCTCAGATTTGAAGATTACGCTATCAGGTATTTTTTCATCAAGATGGAAATCAAGGTCATATTTCACCTTACCTTTCACCTGGATGCCTTCTAAAGATTCGAAAAGTCCTTGTGGAAAGGAATTAACCACTTGTTGAGCATCCATTTCATCGGTATGGACTTTCAATTCATACACCTTCGACGGTGAGAGAGTATATTTGATAAACGGATGTATGGAGATATCTTTTACGTGAATGGTGGACGTACTGTCTATAGAAACAAAGTTCTTTCCGATGACCATATCAGCATCGAGGTACGCATCTGGCACCACAATATCATTCGCGGAAATTCTAACATGATTAACCAGCAGATTCTTGACACCCCATGAGCCGTTAATCTCTAATATATCCCCCCGCTTACTTATCCCTTTCATCTGAGTGGACGCGGTATCAAAATTTAATTTAAGACCTAATCGCTTTTCAAGAAAAGGCAGTTCTACTTTCTTATTGTCAGCAAACATGATCAAATCAAGCTGTTGATCGCCTGGGTCTACTGTGCCCTCAACATGCCACGTAGACTCGTTCCCATTAACCTTTATCGTTGATTTGACATCCCCGCCATCTATAGTTGCTGACGTTGTATAAAAATTCAGAGCACTTGTGTCGTCCCGGAATTTAATCTCAAAACCCCGTACATCCATATCGTCAGGAATTTTATAAAGCAACTGGTTGATCAGGCTGTTTGCAAGCTTAGAAAGATTCAATTCAGATTTCTTTTCCGTGCTGTCAACACTTTTTTTGCGGAAAATAAAGTCATAGTTGCTAACAGACCCTCTCTTCACCAAATTTACCTGCCCAGTATTTAAAATAATCTCTGAAAGTTTGATATCTCCGAAAAGAAGTGGAAACAATTTAACCCCAACTTTGAAATTTTGAATGTTTGCCAGACTATCGCGATCCTGGGGCACCACAGTAATGTTCTTAAAACTGACCGTGCTTAATCCTGTAAAATTTGCACTGCCGATTTTTACGTCCAGATCGTAATCACGTTTTGCCTTCGTAATTCCTTTTTGAATGGCCGCCCGTAATATTGCCTCTCGTTTGGTATAAGCAATTCCACCTGCAATTATGATGATTACAAGAAGACTCGTTAAGGTTATCAGAGCTATTTTAATGTATTTGTGCGGTATCTGCATGAGAGGGTTTCCCGATCTTTTGAGAGATAACGTATTAAATCTTAGAAACGTTTTCGCCATAATTTATTTTGCGGGTCAATCCACTGTAAAATCACCTTACCGACTAACAATAAACCCTTCCGGTTTAGTAGATTTGCGTCAAGAAGCCAGGTGAACAGAACACTGCCAACAAATATATAAAAACCATGTCGGCCTTCGCTTAGCTAATTAGTTCAGTCCAGTTTTCAGGGCCAAATCAGTGTGTAAAGCAAGTAACCGATAAAGTAATTTTCCAACCTTAATGATAAGCTCCGAACAGATTTTTAATGCCTTACGATACGTCGAAGATCCCGATCTAAAAAAAGATCTGGTGACCTTGAACATGATAGAAGACCTGAAGATTGATGGTAATAAAGTTAGCTTCACCGTCGTGCTAACGACTCCCGCCTGTCCGATGAAAGATATGCTCGAGAATGCTTGCCGGAACGCGATACTACATTTTGTAAGTAAAGAAGCTGAAATATCCATAAATATGAGCTCACGCGTAACCAGCAGATTAGAACCTGGGTTAACGGGCATAAAAAACATTATCGTTGTTGCTTCAGGAAAAGGTGGCGTCGGTAAGTCGACTGTTGCCGTTAATCTTGCTTTGGGCCTTGCAAAAAAGGGCGCTAAAGTTGGATTGATAGACGCTGATATCTACGGACCTTCGATTCCAATCATGTTCGGTGTGGAAGGTGAGCGCCCTCATGCTTCTCAGAATGCCGAAGGAAAAACCAGGATTGAGCCTATTGAAAAATATGGCATTAAATTATTGTCGATAGGGTTTTTTACCGATCCTAATCAACCTGTACCTTGGCGTGGACCCATGGTTTCAACTGCTGTTAAGCAATTATTTAATGATGCGGATTGGGGCGAACTAGACTATATGATTGTTGACCTTCCACCGGGAACGGGTGATATTCACATCACGATCACACAGGGTTTTCCAATCACTGGAGCGGTCATCGTTACGACTCCACAAAACGTTGCTCTAGCAGATGCACGAAAAGGAGTTGGGATGTTCCTGATGGATTCGATCAATATTCCTCTGCTGGGTGTAGTCGAGAACATGTCGTATTTTACCCCTGCTGAGTTGCCTGAAAACAAGTATTACATTTTTGGAAAAAATGGAGGCCAGACTCTCGCACAGCAATATGGAATTGCATTCTTAGGGGAAATACCTCTTGTAAAAAGCATCAGCGATGCTGGCGATGTAGGTAAGCCTGTCATTTTGGATGAAAACGACATAATGGGCGAAGCTTTTATGCAGATTGCGGAGCGAGTAGCACAGCAAGTGGCCATTCAAAACGCGGTTAAATAACATTTTTTAAAAAATTCGTATCTTTATAAAAAATAGAACACCATGGATTTGTTGCAAAGAGTTGAAGCTGCACTGGATACTATCCGGCCCTATCTCGAGGCTGATGGTGGAAATGTTTCTATCGAAGAGATTACACCCGATAATGTTGTGCGATTGCGTTTATTGGGCTCATGCGGTTCATGTCCGATGAGTATTATGACGCTTAAGGCAGGGATCGAGCAAGCTATTATGAGGGCCGTTCCTGAAATAGGAGGCATTGAGGCTATAAATTTAACGGACATTGATGACCCTGCGGCAGTACTTCCTGAAAGGCTCCAGTAACAATACAATAGAAGAATAGCCGTTTAAGACGGTGAACGGATGTTTTAACACAATTTAACAATCCTGCGAACCTGATTATATTAACTTTGAAATCTGCATGAGCTTACCGCTCACACAACGAATTAATATAAGCTCAAGCAAGCTTCATTGCCGATAAAAAACAAATACATCCTGATGAAAATGCGCATATCCTTAATTCTGGTCCTTTTATTTGCTGCAACAATAGGGTTTTCCCAAACCGCTGCTAAAAAGTTGGTGCAATTTTCGGGGGTTATTGTGAATGTGGATAGCAATACGGTAGTACCATATGTAACTATTACTAATGTTACTGGAAAGGCACAATTTTACGCGGCTAATTATAAAGGATATTTTTCTTTCGTTGCCAATGTAGGGGATACTTTACTATTCACCGCAATCGGGTATAAGAAAGAAGGCCTGGTTATACCGAAAGATATTGCAGAGAACAGTTATACAGTTGTTGTAGCGATGAAACAGGATGTTATAAATCTCCCTGCAGTGAGAGTTTACCCCTGGGCTAGTACTGATGAGTTCAAAAAGGAATTCATGACTATGAAATTTGCTGATGATGACCTCGAGATTGCCCGGAAAAATGTTTCGAAAGAAAGTCTCTCTGCAATGCTGTCAAGTCTACCGAGAGATGGCGCTGAAATGCAAAGCTATAATTTCCAGAATAATCACGCCCGGTTGACTAATAGGAATATAAATCAGCGACTGGCGAACCCATTGCTGAACCCATTTGCTTGGGGAGCGCTTATTCAGCAAATTGTAAATGGCGATAAAAGCCGGGGACAGTAAATCTTAACGTCTGCCTTTCTTTACAGACGGAAATTTCATCTTATATTCTACTTTAACCAAACCTTTTGAAATAGAGTCGAGTCTGTTTTTCAACATAGTCTTGCGCAATGGGCTCAGTTTATCCGTGAATAGTTTTCCTTCGATATGATCGTACTCGTGCTGTATTACCCGGGCGGCTAAACCATTAAAGATTTCTTCGTGATGATTCCATTTTTCATCATAATAAGAGATTTTGACCGTATCCTGCCTGCTGATATCCTCCCGTATCTCAGGAATACTAAGGCATCCCTCATTAAACACCCACTTTTCTCCTGTTTCCTCTATTATCTGAGCATTAATAAATACTTTTTTAAAATCCTTTAAAGCTGGTTCATCTTCGGCAAAGGAAGTAGCGTCTATTACAAAAAGTCTTATCGAAAGGCCAATCTGTGGGGCAGCAAGACCAACGCCATGGGCGCCATACATCGTTTCAAACATGTTAGCTATTAGCACATCAAGTTCAGGATAGTCTTTCGGTATATCGACTGCCTTTTTTCTCAGAACAGAGTCACCATAGGCGATAATCGGGAATTTCATGGAACAAAAATAGCTTTCTTTGTTTAAGGAAGCAAATACTGCCCCGCAGAGCATTGCAAGATATCCTTAAACGAAAAAGCCGGAGATGTTACCTCCGGCTTTTATTAGAACTTATAAGATAGAGTTGTCAGAAACTGACGCGGCGGAATCGGGTTCACGCTGTAGTTCTCATGGACATAATAATTCAATTCATTGGTTAGGTTAGATAGTTTAGCCAATACTGATAACCTCCTGTGTGCGTATCCAAGTGTAAGGTCATAGGTGGTAAAACCATTCATTGGTATAAGCCGCGATACAGTTTGAGTCTGCCCGACCGTATTATTCCAGCCAGCATTTCGTTCTCCTATGTAATATCCTGAAAAGCCTGCTTTCAAGCCCCTCAGTCCGGGGGTATTAAAGGTATAAAATAGACTCGCATTAGCAGTGTGGGCAGGGTTGCTTACCAATCGTTCCCCTTCAATATAGCTTCCTTTCCGTCCTGAGGTTTTGGTATATCGCATATAGTTGTAGCTATAACCACCCATAGCATTTAAGCCTGGAAGTACAGTACCTGTAAGATCAAATTCAAAACCGTCGCTGGTTGTTTGTCCTGTTAGTTCTTTAATATTCGTATTGGCATTCAGAGTTATACCATCCTTAAGGAATTGAGCCTGCTGTGCCAGGTTGTTGTTAATGATTTTATATAAGGTAAAGTTGGCAGTAAGTTTTCCATTCAGGAAATCATTCTTAACTCCCGCTTCAAACTGATCAATAATGGATGGGCTTAAAGCCTGGTCAAATACATCTATTCCTGAATTTACCGTGAAGTTGTTGGAATAGCTTCCAAAAATTGCCATTGTTTTAACCGGCTGGTACACGATCCCAAATTTTGGCGAGAATGCCTGATCCGATTTTGCTGCCGTAGCACTTTTGCCGCTGGTTCCTTTGATCAGATTGTGAACATCGGCAACTAATGCTTTTTGATACGACCAACGAAGTCCGGCCATCACTTTTAATTTCTCTGAAAGACTGATTAAATCTTGCGCATAGTAGCCGAGACGGTATGTTGGTGCTTCGGTTACGAGTGAGTCTTTCGCAAAAGGCATGTCCTGTCTGGCGGTGTATTTATTGGGATTAAGGATGTTTATGCGGTCATAAGCCGTTGCGAAATTAAATGTATGGCTGGTATTCAGGTAGCTGTCAGCGTCCGTGCCGATGAGCACACTGTGTTTGATCTTTCCGGTATAAAGCGACCCGGTTAGATTTGCTTGAGCAGAATAGTAATCTTCTGCAGTGCGTGAGCGTGTTAATGCGCGGTTCCAATCACCAACAGCATCTGCCTGGATTCTTTCTGTTGAGTAATAATTCCGATTAAACAACTGGTACGAACCCACTACATTTAATTTCCAGATATCGTTGAATTTATGATCAACTGTTGCTGAGATGTTAGTTTGGTTAGCTTTATTGAACGCCCAGGCGGTATTGAAAAAACTCGATCTGGATATACTTGTCGGGATTTTGCCATCAAGGGATCCAATACCAAAATCAGGCGTAAGGTCATACTGCAAATAGTCGCCCTGAAGTAGAACGTCTGTATTTTTTCCTGCTTTGTACAACAAAGAAGGGTTTATATAATATTTGTCAGATTTAACTTCATTTCGATAGCTTTCATTGTTTTCGAACGTGCCGATCAATCTGAATGCTAGGTTTTTACTGATGGGACCATATACATCACCCGTGGGCTTGTAGGAGTTGTAGCTTCCTCCCCGCATCGATATTTCGCCTCCATATTCAAATTTTGGACGTTTGGTCACCAAATTGACAATAGCGCCGCCGCTTACGTTTCCGTACAACATTGCTGCGCTTCCTTTAAGCACCTCAACCTGCTCAAGCGTACTCACTTCTGGCAATGATCCGGAATTGTAGCGCGAACCATTTTTGAAATAGTTGTTGCTTCCGAGACTGTAACCACGTGCAAAGAAATTTTCAGACGTTGAACCACGGCTTGTTCCAAGCGCTACGCCATTAACATTTTTCATCACATCACTCAGTTTCGAAGCCTGTTGATCTGTAATTACCTGGCTGCTAATTACGCTGCTGCTTTGAGGTACATCCATTGGGTTCAAACCGGCCTTTCCTGCGGTGAGCACTTGCTGATTATTTCTGCTTGCTGTGACTACAACTTCAGATAACTTCTGCGAGCTTTCCTGCAATTTAAAATCAAGTTCCAAAATTTCACCTTCTTTAAGGGTTACAGCCTTTTCGTCACCTGCAAGACCAAGATATGATACTTTTACAATGTGGTTTCCAAAAGGGATATTTCTTAGGCTAAATGATCCGTCTTCTCCTGAAACAGTGCTCTTGAGTCCTTTAATCCCAACGTTTACATATGCTGCAGGTGCACCGTCCGCAGTTGTGATTTTCCCTTGAATACCAGCACCCCGGGTTTGTGATGAAACGGAGGATGTAAGAACTGAAATAAGAAGGATTAAGATGAAAGTAGTGGCTTTATACATGCTATTGTTATTTAGACTTATTCTATATTGATCGCAAAAGTAGCAATAGCACTCAATAATCCAAACTTTATTTAGAATAATTCTAAGGTGAACGGGAGATCTGTGTTTGGAAAGTGCGGATGAGGGGATCTCTACGAATCTTCCTGTGGTTCAAAGATCAGTCTGCTGAGCAAGGTCGGCTCAAACATTTGATTAGCTATTTCCTGTAGTTGATGTGCTGTTACAGCGTTTATTTTATTGAAAACCTCTTCCAAGGAATCTACTCGTCCGTAGTCAAGAAGACTTTTAGTCATTGAGATTAATAATCCCATTCTGTTTTCTTCACCAAGGGCAATCTGTCCGATAAACTTTTGCTTCGCCTGCCGAAGTTGCAGGGGACCTATTTTGTTATCCCTGAGTTTCTTCAATTCACGCTCTACAAGCTGTAAAGCCTTCGGTAATTTATCGGGATCGGTACCGAAGTAGATTGAAAAGATGCCCGTATCACTCATGGGGGAGTAGTTTGATTCAATGGTATATGCAATCCCATGTTTTTCCCGGATCTCAAGGTTTAGCCTGGAGCTCATTCCGGTTCCGCCAAGGAGGTTGTTTAAAAGTAAAAATCCGGTTTTATATTCATGATGCATCGCGAATGAACGGTTGCCAATTACACAGTGCGATTGATTAATCGGCTTTTTAAAGCGAAACTCTTTGGCTTTGTAAGAATTGACCTTTATCCTTTCTCTCTGAGTTTTATTGCCGGGGATTTTGCTAAAGATCTTCTCCGAAACCCGGATCAAGGTTTTAAAATCATAGTCCCCGCATATGCCAATTATTATTTCGTCAGTACTGTAATTTTCACCGATGAAATCAAAAATATCTTTCTGTGAAAAGGATCTTACGGATTGTGCCGTCCCCAGAATATTTCTTCCCAATGGATGTCCGTCAAACAAAAGGTCCTCGAAATCATCGTTTATTGCTTCGTCCGGCTGATCGTGATATGAGCTTATTTCATCCAGGATAACATCCTTCTCTTTGACCATTTCATCTTCAGGAAATACGGAGTGGAAAACAATATCTTCGAAAAGGTCTAGTGAGCGCTCAAGGTGAGGTTTCAAAAATGAAGCATGTATGCACGTATATTCCTTGGTGGTGTATGCATTCAGATCAGCCCCAACAAGTTCCAATCGATTAAGGATTTGATTCGTATTTCTTCTTTCAGTTTTTTTAAATAGAAGATGCTCTATAAAATGCGCCAGGCCGTCTTTGGAATTAGCCTCATCACGCGACCCTGCATTGACAATAATGCATGCGTGCGAAATATTAGAAGCTGTGGGTTTATGCAATATGCGTATTCCATTTTGCAGGGCATGTACCTGATAATCCATCATTGCAAAGGTAGGAATTAAAAGGAAATGAGGATGGGGGCTGGAGAACGGAGAATTGCTTCAGCCGGCCCACCCATCTCTGTCAAGGCTTCTATAATGAATTGCTTCGGCTAAATGCTCCAATAGAATCTCGTCACTTTGTGCAAGATCTGCGATAGTTCGAGAGACTTTGAGTATACGATCGTAAGCACGTGCAGATAAGCCTAACTTTTCCATCGCTTGCTTTAACAGCGCTTGTCCAGCATCGCTGATCCGGCAGATATTCCTTACCATATTCGGGCTCATTTGTGCATTGCAGAATACATCATCCCTGTCTGCGAATCGTTGATGCTGAAGCTCCCGACCCGCGCTAACCCGGTCGCGAATAGGTTTACTTTTTTCGGCCGGCCGATCTGATGACAACTCGTTGAAATTTACCGGGGTGACTTCAACATGCAAGTCAATTCTGTCCAGCAAAGGTCCGGATATTTTACTCAGGTATCGCTGAACCACACCGGGTCCACAAATACACTCCTTTTCTGGATGATTGTAAAATCCACACGGACAGGGGTTCATAGATGCTACAAGCATAAAACTAGCAGGGTAATCGATCGTCGATCTAGCCCTGGAAATAGTAACCCGTCGTTCTTCCAGTGGCTGACGCATAACTTCTAAAACTGTACGTTTAAACTCCGGCAGCTCGTCCAGGAAAAGAACGCCATTATGTGCCAGAGATATTTCACCAGGTTGGGGGTTTGTACCCCCGCCAACTAATGCAACATCAGATATGGTGTGATGCGGTGACCGGAACGGTCGAACCGTCATGATGGAGTCGGATGCAGATAATTTCCCCGCAACAGAATGGATCTTTGTGGTGTCAAGAGCCTCGTATAGATTCAAAGGTGGCAGAATAGTGGGCAGTCTTTTAGCAAGCATTGTCTTACCTGCACCAGGCGGCCCGATCAATATCAGATTATGTCCACCTGCAGCAGCAATCTCCAGTGCTCGCTTAATATTCTCCTGGCCTTTTACATCGCTAAAATCACTTTCATAGTTACTAATATTATTTAGGAACTCCTGTTTAGTATCTACAACTGTTCGTTCAAGAGCTTTCTTGCCGATGAAAAATTGGATGACATCGTAAAGGTTATCCACACCATAGACTTCAAAGTCATCTACAATTGCAGCTTCCCGGGCATTTACTTTGGGTAGGATTAAGCCCCGGAAGCCATCCCGTTTACCCTGGATAGCAATGGGCAAAGCGCCTTTAATAGGCTGGAGTCCCCCGTCGAGGGAAACCTCGCCCATGATCAGAAATTCTTTAAGCTTTTCCCTCGCCACCTGGCCCGATTCAGCAAGAATTCCCATGGCAATTGGCAGATCATACGAAGAACCTTCCTTTCGGATATCCGCCGGCGCAAGATTCACAACTATTTTTCTTCGGGGCATCTTCAAACCTGAATTGCTGAGCGCACTTTCAATCCGAAATAAGCTTTCCCGAACCGCATTATCAGGGAGGCCAACAATAAAATATTTGGTACCACCACTCATATTGACCTCAATTGTTATGGTAATAGCTTCGATTCCAAAAACGGAACTCCCATAGGTTTTTACTGGCATGCTGTATAGGTATAAACTAATTTAAGCAAAGTAGAACCCCTGTAATTAGGAGAGATTAAATGAATTAGGGAACGGATAGAATTGATAAAAAACTAATGTTTAGAAGATCAGTTATCTGACGTAAAAAGGTAATTTAACTTTCGGTTAAAAATTGTTTGTGATTATAACGCTATTTAAATTTTTTCCGGGCAATACCATAACTGCCGGATACGTAGACTGCTTTTCACTATTACCATCTTCGAGACAGTTCCGGGACAGTTCCGAGAAGGATTCGGGAAAAGTTCGAGAATATCCCGGATGCTTCCCGGAGCTTTCCCTATTCTTTCCCTGATATTTACACCACAAGGTACGGGTCATACCAAGTCAATTTAATACCTTATATGGCATACGTCAATGGAAAAGTAGTTGGTGCGGTTATCTGATTTTCGTTTAAAGAAAGTGCAGAAATACGAATTTAAACTTTCGTGTAGAGTCCCACACGATAAACAACGTAAAGAAGCGGGAGGAAACTTCGGAAAATTAGAATTTGCCTTTATTCGATGTTGAAAAGGTCTTAAACCGCAAAGCAACATCAAACCCAACATAATTTGAACGGGTATTTATCGACCCCCGGTAGAGTTTGTCATTCATGTTAATCGTCATCGTGCCTTTAGTCACGGAAGTTATGCCCCAGTTCGTGCGAACTCCTAGTAGCACATCTAGATTGTTATTAACACTATGCTCATATCCCACACCGGCGGACATGATTGTAAATATCCGTGCGTCATTCGGGTATTCTACAGCAAAATCGGGCGTTTCTGAACCGGCAGCAGGAGCGTCAGCATACATGAGGTTGTCTGGGTTATTTCTCTTTCGCGTGGTTCCGACGCGCTGAGAATGATTGACCCGAAAGGTTGGACCCGCAAATATGCGGATAACGTTGCCAAGGGCAGATACTTTATAGACAGCATTGAGCGTCGCAGAGTTGTATAAATAATTATGGAAACGCGATAAATTAACCTCCCCGGCCTGACCTGGTTGGAATGCTGAAAGCGGTGCCTTTAAATTGTAAGACCAGTTGCCACCACCAAAATCGGTGCCCGCACTAACACCCCATTTGCGGTTGAGCATGTGAGTATAATCTAGGCCGGCCTCTATCGCGGTAGTTGTACCGGTAGAAATACTTGCAGGTGAATTATTCAAAACTTTGGGTTCCGAGGTAAAATTTGGAGTAATTCGGATTCCGATATAGCCCTGAGCCAACACCGGATTTTGTGAAATTGGCAGACTGAAAAACAGTGTGGCAATTTTTATTGCTCCTGGTAAGGTACAACAACGCCAAAGACGTGACAAAGGATCATTCATTTTTCAAAGATAGATGATCTAACTTACAAAAATAATCCCGAAAATATTTAGCGATGTCTGATAATCAGGTCTTTTGCTTCTTTTTCTTAGCCGACGGGAATAAAACGTTGTTCAGGATCAAGCGGTAGCCCGGTGAGTTTGGCGTTAAGCTCAAATCACGTTTGCGGTCTGCCGGATTATTAGGTAAGCGCACTCCATTTCCCCTGAAGCCGCCGCCACCACCGCGCCCGAAGTCGCCCTCCGGATCATGTCCACCATAATAGGTCCATTGGCCATTCCCCAGTTCTCCATGGATGTAACGGGCAACACCAGCAACTTTTGTCTCGCCCATTACCAATACGTTCGATTTGACGGTGCTTTCATTGAAAGCAGTAGTCTGGCCATTAAACCCTTTAATTACAAACTCATGATCTTGTGTTAGCATCGATGGTACAAGGTCCCACTTCGCAGAGTAACTGAAGAGCGTAAAGAAATCGTTTTCAGGATTAGCATACCTTCCGGCATTTATATTCGAGAATCCCCTGTAATCAGGTTTCAGGATGAAATTGCTGAAGGCAAGGGTTTTACTGAAGTCAAGTTTCGATTGGGCACGCGGATCGCTTCCATCACCATCATGATTACTTTCTACTATATCAATTCCTTCAGCAGCAAGGGCTACATCCAAAGTTTCACCAGCAGAACACATTGCAAAAAGATACCCGCCGCCACTGATAAATTTGCTAATGTTCTTCGCCACGGTAAGCTTCATTTGTGACACTTTAGGATACCCATGGCGATTAGCAATGGACTTTTGGATATTTATATCCTCCTGTGATTGTCGCTGGCCCGACAAGCCAAACTGGCCGGTAAAATCTTCATGATGCAAATGAAGCCATTCATACTTCGGAAGAACACCATTGAGTACTTCTTCATCGTATATTATGTCATAGGGTATTTCCGCATATTCAAGCGCCAGTTGAACAGCATCGGTGTAATCCTTTGTGGTGAAGACATTGTTAGGGGAGTAAACTGCAATCTTAGCTGCAGTTTCAAGCTTAACCATCTCCATATTAACTTCTGGGCTTGCAATTTCAGTCAGGATGGCATTTACCTGCCCATCAGTAATTACTTCATAGGTAATACCTCTGATGCGGCATTCATTTTCTATAGGCTGGGCATATTTGATAAGAAAACTTCCACCGCGATAATTGAGCAGCCAGTCGACAGCTACACCTTTCTTCAATGTCCAATAAGCAATGCCGTAAGATTTAAGGTGGTTTTTCTGTGCCTCGTCCATAGGGATGAGTATGGAAGCTGCCCGGGAGAACAGCGACACAAGCAGAAAAATTAATGTTAAATAACCTTTAACCATTTCTTACTCATAGGATTATTATAAATCTAATGATAATAGGCCGGAAAAATGAATTGATTATGAAGGTAAACTGTAATATTGTTGTAGGAGGTAGGAATATTGCTGGAAAGGCCTGTTGTGCTATTAACGTTTATTAAATGTCGGCAATAACGAACATTTTAGCTTAACTATACGACTACTGTTCCGAAGAAATTCTGTCATGAGTAAAATAAACGGGGGCGTCGCAAGTAGCTTTTTTGCGGCTGGAAATTTATATTTTTACCGGAAACTTCATGCAAAAAACTACTGCAGAGCACCCGACTGGCGGAACCGAAGACTTACTGCATCTCCTTTTCAAAATACATATTAGAACTTATATACTAAATAGGGAATATGAACATGGGCCAGATAAAAATAACTAAAACGTAAATCTTTAAACCAAATCCTCTACTTCCCAAAAGGCATTTTTGGCATTCCCTTCATCATTTTTGCTGCTGCAGCGGGATTAGAGAACTGCTTCATTACCTTACGCATATCCTCAAACTGTTTAATCAGCTTGTTTACCTCCGTGATTGTTGTGCCTGAACCATTAGCTATCCTTGTACGGCGGCTCTGATTTATAGCATCCGGATTTTCCCGCTCGTGAGGCGTCATCGAGCGGATGATTGATTCGATGGGAGTAAATGCATTGTCATCAATCTCGACATCTTTAATCGCTTTCCCAACGCCGGGGATCATTCCCATCAGATCTTTCATATTACCCATCTTTTTAATCTGCTGGATCTGACTCAGGAAATCGTTAAAATCAAACTTGTTCTTACGGATCTTCTTTTGAAGTTCGGCTGCTTCCTTTTCATCGAACTGCATTTGTGCTCGTTCAACAAGGGATACAACGTCACCCATACCCAAGATCCTGGACGCCATACGATCCGGATAAAATACATCCAGAGCTTCCATTTTCTCGCCGGTACCAATAAACTTAATCGGTTTATTGACAACAGATTTTATTGAAAGCGCTGCACCACCGCGAGTATCACCATCAAGCTTAGTCAGGACAACCCCGGTGAAATCCAGCCGATCGTTGAAGGCCTTTGCTGTGTTCACTGCATCCTGGCCGGTCATTGCGTCGACAACAAACAGGATCTCGTGTGGATTTGTGCTTGATTTCACTTCCGCGATCTCATTCATCATTTCCTCGTCGATTGCCAATCGGCCGGCGGTATCAATGATAACCACATTCTGGCCATTCTTCTTCGCTTCTGCTATACCCGCTTTGGCAATAGCTATAGGATCTTTTGAATTACGATCAGTGTAAACAGGCACATTAATCTGTCCGCCCAATACTTCCAGCTGATCGATCGCTGCTGGCCGATAAACGTCGCCTGCAACTAAAAGAGGTTTTTTGTTCTTCTGGGTAGCAAGGAAATTCGCAAGTTTTCCAGAAAATGTGGTCTTACCCGCACCGTTTAAACCGGCAATCAATATTATAGTAGGATTCGCAGTGATATTGAGCTCCTGAACTGTTCCACCCATAAGGTTTGCCAGCTCATCGTTCATAAGTTTGGTTAACAGTTGTCCGGGCGATACGGCTGTCAATACATTTTGTCCTAAAGCTTTTTCTCTAACCTCATCGGTAAACGCCTTAGCAGTTTTATAGTTAACATCGGCATCCAGAAGAGCTTTTCGAATCTCTTTCATGGTTTCTGCCACGTTTATTTCAGTAATGCTACCCTGTCCTTTTAATACTTTAAAGGCTCTGTCCAGTTTATCCTGTAAATTTTCAAACATCTTTCAATCAGCTTTTAGCTGGTGCAAAGTTAAGATTTTCGGGCTAAATAGTTCTTAACACTTACCTTTACTGCCCTAAAGTTTTTTAGGCTGTAACATATTTAACACCATTTAACAAAAACGTGCAACGTTTTAACAATTCTACCGTCTAATATTGCTGAAAACCAACCTAAACTGACTTAATGAAACAAGGACTACTCTTAGCCAGTCTGCTTTGTGCTCTGTGCATGACTTCTGTAGCACAGACTATAAAGAAAATGAATGCTGTTCGAACGGAGAGCGCGCCCAAAATTGATGGGGTACTTGATGACGAGGTATGGACTAAAGCAGTTGCCGCTGATGAATTTGTAGAGCTACGCCCGGTACCAGGAAAGGTAGAATCACGGGAAAAAGGAACAGAAGTAAAAATCCTTTACGACAATTCTGCCATCTACGTTTCCGCCAGGATGTATGACCATCCGGATAGTATTGCGCGCGAATTAGTCACACGTGACCGGGTGGGTAATGCTGACTTTATAGGAATAATTTTCGATCCATACCTGGACCGCATAAATGGACTTGGATTTTACGTTACAGCAGCCGGTTCACAATATGATGCGAAATATTCACTCACTGGTAATGAAGATGATAATTGGAATGCAGTATGGGATAGTGAGGTTAAAATTGATGAAAAAGGCTGGACGGCCGAATTCAAAATACCGTATTCTGCGCTTCGCTTTGCTAACAAAGATGTTCAGACCTGGGGAGTAAACATGACGCGACGCAGGCAAAAAATCAACTATCAATCCTGCTGGAATTTTGTGGATCCCAAAGTCAGCGGTTTTATAAATCAGGAGGGAGAATTGCATGGGATCACTAATATTAAATCGCCGATAAGACTTTCTTTTTCACCCTATGTTTCTACATCAGCCAATAATTATCCATACAATTTGCCTGGGGTAAAAAATACTACTGGAACTTTCAATGGCGGAATGGATGTGAAATACGGAATAAATCAAAGCTTTACCCTTGATATGACCCTGGTCCCTGATTTCGGACAAGTACGTTCGGACAACCAGATCCTCAACCTAACTCCCTTCGAGGTAAAATTTAACGAGAACAGGCAGTTCTTTACTGAAGGTACAGAGCTTTTCAATAAAGGAGACCTTTTTTACTCCCGAAGGATAGGCTCGTTTCCATCGTACACCAATGACGTTTATGGACAGCTTCAGGCTGGGGAAACGGTGAAGGAAAACCCCAGTGAAAGTAAGTTAATAAATGCCACTAAAGTTTCCGGTAGAACAGGAAAAGGACTTGGAATCGGCGTATTCAATGCAGTAACTAATCGCGCAGTTGCCACAGTTTTAAATGCAGCCGGACGGGAAAGAATGGTGGAAACGCAGCCGCTCACCAATTACAGTATTTTCGTTCTTGATCAAAATCTTAAAAACAACAGCTCAGTGACCTTGTTGAATACGAACGTTTTGCGGCAAGGCGCTGCTTATGATGCAAATGTGAGTGCATTTCTTTTTCGTTTAAACAACAAAAAAAATAAATACCATGTTGAGGGGGCGGCTAAAATGAGTCATCAGACTTCCCTTACCAGAGATGATACAGGATTTGGCTATGAGTTTGAAGTTGGGAAACAAAGCGGAAACTTTGTGTGGAATCTTGAACAAGAACTTTCGGACGACAAGTTCAACCCGACTGACCTTGGCTTTTTTACTAACAATAATTTTCTTGACCACTCCCTTTATGTAGGATACAATAAATTTAAACCCGGCAAGTGGTATCTGCAATACGAAACCTGGTTCGAAGCTGATCATTCCCGGATGTTTAAGCCCCAGGCCTATCAATCATTTAATGCGAATGTTGGTGGATGGGTGAAATTTAAAAACTTTTGGTCGGCGAACATGAACATTGGTCGTGTATTTTCAGGCAACGATTTCTATGAAGCCAGAAGCGCAGGAAGGGTTTTTAATACCTTTTCAAGTACCGGGATAAATGGCAGCTTTAATTCGAACAATGCAAAGAAATATAATGGCGGTGCATATCTGTCAATGCGTTTCCAGGATAGCTACCAGGGATTTGGTATTGGTACGGGGTTTTATCAAAATTACAGAGTTAATAATAAACTCTCGTTTGGTACAGAAATTATGATCGAGCCTCGGTACAACTATGTTAACTGGGTTGGCAAAAACTCGTCCAACGAGATTATCTTTTCCAGATATGACCGGAACACCGTAGAAAGCATATTGGACGTAAAATACGCCTTCACAGCTAAAATGGGTCTCAATTTACGGGGAAGACACTACTGGTCGGATCGCAGAAACAAAAGCTTTTTCTTGCTCCAGGATGATGGAAATCTTCAACCAAACCCTGGTACAGAATTCGTTAATCAGCATGTTAACTACAATGTGTTTAATATAGACATGGTTTATTCCTGGCAGTTTGCTCCCGGCAGTGAATTAAGCTTAACTTATAAGGACGTGGCTGAGGATTATGAAACTTTAAACCGGGAGGGTTATGGCAGAAATTTCGGCCGGGTAATCAGCCGCCCACAAAACAACAGCCTTTCTCTTAAAGTATTGTATTACCTGGATTATCTTCAGCTCAAGAAGAAGAATTGATTAGCGGGGAAACTTGTAAATGAGTCCGAGCGAAAGTGCCTGACTGGCCTGGATTTTATCCGCTGTATCATCATCGTAAAGAACTATTCCTGCCAGCGAAACATTGATCAATCGGTTAACACGAGCGGTCAATGTCACATCCAGTCGGTTGTCTATGCTCTTCAGTTTCTCATAGTTAGCGAACATCGTATACCTGCTTTTCAGATTGAGGTTTTCCGCAATGTCCTTATCTATTGACCCCACTACCTGGAATGCCAGCTCGTTTCTAAAACCTTTACCAGGTTCAACACCGAAATTTTTGGGATTAGTTTTATAGAGATTGGTATCTATCATAAAAGTTTGTCGTGCTGTGCCAGTACCAATACGCAGGAAAAAATATTTCACAGGCTTATACTCGAAACCAACCGATTCGGTCAAATAACCCGGAGCCATGAATCTGGAAAGGAGTGTTGCCACTTCAGTTCCCTGGGCATTTCTGGCAAAGGAAAAACCCCGGTCAAACTGGGATTCAAAATTTAACGATCCAAAGAAATACCAGCTCTTAGATAATTTAAGGGCCACTTTATTGTCCCAAAAGATACGGTCTGCAGGTTTCCTAGAGAGCTGACCTTTATTCTTCAGTTTTCCGTATTGCAGCAAAACCTCTGACACGAAATTTTTATCGCCTTGGGTATAATCAGTTTTATAGGTGAATTGACCACCAAGAGCTAAAGAATTCACTCCACCTCCTCCCCAATTATCGCTGAATGATGCTTGATTTACATTCACCCCGAACGATGTCCAGCTCCGCCAGTAATTAATGCTTAACTGAAGCTCTTCGGGTTCTGGAAGCCGCACTGTTTCTGGAAAAATAACCGGTCGTCTGACTGGGAGAGAATTTCTACGGGGATATTGCCTGAGATCTTTTAAAATCGTCGTATCCGATTGACTTTCTGTCTGCTGTGCAAATAGTGTAGGGCTCAGAACTGAAATAAAACTGAATATGATCAGGCAACGGGTAAACATCTGACAAATAAAACGAAAAAAGACTTCTTTTCGATATCTTTCAAGGTTAATGTGACTTAAAGTAGTTCATCCAGGAATAGAATCCCCGATTTTTTAGGTATTGATAATCAGCATCGTTGCTAAACGCTTCCTTTTCAAACACAATGTTCCGGTAAGCCAGATCATGGTTTCTATATCTCACTAAATTGATCAGATAATCCAGGATGTAAATGAGATAAAAGGGAATAATTAATAATTCAATCTGCTGTCTTAAATGTATTAGTTCGTGATTGATGATTTGCTGGTCATTCTTAATCCAGGAGTATTTTACCAGCACAAATGGGAAAATAGCCATGCCTGCAGCAGGTAAAAACGGCAGATGCACTATCGGGAATTTCATTGAGCACTTCCTTTGAGAGGACCAAGACGATTGGCTGCGGGATTTTCCAGATAGCTCTGATAGGATTTCTTAATGTACTGGATCAACTCGTAATCATTTGCCTCAAGAATAAAATAGTATCCAGGCTTGTACTGTTGTTTAAAATCCGTGAGTTTTGCCCCGCTTAATCCCGTTACATTGTTTACAAGAGTTTTTGTAAAACGGTATTCGATCATCGCATCGCGATAATCCCGTTCAATGATTTTTTGAAGCATTCGGGCATTTTTGCCTTCTTTGCTCAATAAATTATATAGCGCATTTATACTCAGCCCGGCGCCGCCGCCGCCATTACTGCCCCCCATAGTGAAGACATCTTTTACTGCACCTTTTGTGTAAATGGTGTTATATTCTTCCTGAGCTTGCTTTAGTTGTTCGGCCGGGGTTTTCAAACTGTCGCGCACAACAACTTCCTGAAGCTGGATGCTATTGCGTCGTAAATAGAATAGAAGAGTGCTTTCAGATTTGATACTTATTGTATCCACACCATAACCCTGTAATGCAGCGACAAGAACATCGCCTGAGCGGGCATTTGTTTTAAATTCCCCCTTTGTTGTATTGTAAAAGCCCGCGCCGGTCCGCGTGTTGTAAATGTAGACGCGTGTTAAGCGCTGTTTACTGTCCATATCGAAAACAATCCCCTGAACAGGTTTGTCCTGAGCAAACAGCTTACCGTTCGATAGAACGAGCAGCAACAGGATATAGATTATTTTCTTCAATTTCATAAACTTACGGGTTTCTGCTTCACCCAGGTTCCGATTTAACAATTTTAACAAAAGGAAGTATCAAGTGTCAGGTATCAAGAATCAAGACTTGCCACTGGATAATTTTAAACAGGGCTCCCGTATTAACCACTGCAGTATACCTTCAAGTATAACGTGAAAGTTCAAATCTAGAATGAACTATCTTGATCCTTGATACCTGATACGTGTTTCTCATTTCGAAACAAGCAATAACTGACCCAAATTCACTTCGGAGTTGCCCAGATCATTCAGGATTTTTAAGTCACTTACGGTAATGGAAAAGCGTTTTGCGATAGATTCGATGGTGTCGCCGGCCTTTACTTCATAAATTTTCATTTCTACAGGAGCTTTAGCCTGCTCCTGTTTCTTTTCTTCCGGGATATTCTGAACTATTTCTGTCAGAACCTTATCTTCCCGCTTGATCTTCTCGACAAAGCCTTCCTTTTGGTCGTATTTACTTAAGTCATATCGTTCCACCAGAGTTATCAGCAATTCAGCATAGCGGGGATTAGTGGCGTAGCCGGCTTCCTTCAAACCTGCTGCCCAACCTTTATAATCGTTTTTGTTAAGCTCGAAGAGTGGTGCGTATCGCTTGCGTTTCAAGAACTCAGAATGATCGCGAAACGACTCTTCAGGACTTGTATACACCCTGAAGCAATCATCTTTCTGATCATCGTCTTTTAATATTGTTTTGCCCTTCCACTCAGCAGTACATTTTATCCCGAAATGATTATTCGCATCTCGTGCGAGGCTGCTATTTCCGCTTCCAGATTCAAGCAAGCCTTGTGCAAGGGTAATACTCGCCGGGATGCCAAAGCTATTCATTTCTTTGATCGCAATGTCTCTGAACCTTTCGATATATGCTTCTGCAGAATATTTATTGACCAGGGTATTCCCCGTAATCGTTTTAACAGGAGCAGAAGTTTGGGGAGCCTTTGGAACAGGCTTCGTTATGGTAACCTTTCGGGTGCTGCAGGCACTAATTAACGCTACCAGAAATATAAAGGGTACAAAAAATATCTTCATTTGACGCCGGGGTTTGATCCGGATGCTAAATTGAATATTTACATTTAATTATTTCACCCCTCATTATATTTAATCTCCCCGCCTATAAAAACGAGCAGAGCAATTTTGACTACTTAACATCCTGTACTGGAGTATAGAGGTTATTAGACTTTGGTAATCCCGCCTTTTTCATACGGCATGATCCGGCAAATAAAGCCGCCATCATTATTAATATCAAATACTTTTTCATGAGTAAAAGGGTTAATCACAACAATAATTTCTGACCAATCGAGAGCTTACTGTTTGATAACGAATTTTTACTCATTAAGGTTTTAATGCTCGAGCTAAACTTTTTCGCGATGGATGAGAGCGTGTCTCCTTTTTTAACGGTATAAAGGTTGATTATAGGTTCTGATGATTTAGAAACAGCCGGGGTATTTATAGCTGGAGCAGCAGTAATTAATTCCTGAGCACCTGTAGGGCGTTTATCAAATTCATACAACTTGTATTTTTTGATGATGGCAAGGACATGTGTTCCCCAGAGTTTACTAGCGGCATAACCGCCGTTTTGGATCCCCAGCACCCAGTTATAATAATCGTAACTTGGATATTTCCCAAACAGTGCCTCGAACTTCTTATTCCTTCGCATTGCACCAATAAAGTCGAGGTATGAATCTGTTACAGAATCATAGCCGCGATATGAAGACTTGATCTCTGTACTTGAATTCTTTCCTTTAATGCCAAAATGATTATTAAGATACTTTGCAATCTTGCTGTTGCCGTTGGCTGATTCGTGCATTGAGATAGCAAGTATTACACTTGCAGGCACACCCTGTTCCTCCATGTGCCTGACGGCAATGTCTTTGTATTTTTGGATATAATCCAGGGCGCTGTTCTGTGCAGAGACAGACAAACTTACGGTAATAAAGAGCAGGGTAAAGAAGTGTTTCATGACTGATGCTTTAATTTCTGAATATAAAAAGGAGAGCGCTCCCTTATTTTTTTCGAATTACAAACAATCCATCCCGAACAGGCAGGATCAGCTTTTCAACTCGCTGATCCTTAATCACCATCTCATTAAAATTAGTAATTATTGTGGTATTCTGATCAATTTGTTCTTGAAGAACTTTTCCACTCCACAGCACATTATCTACTATGATGATTCCGCCAGATCTTAATTTATCGATCACCAGGTTATAATAGGTGCCATTATTCTTTTTATCCGCATCAATGAATACGATGTCGAAAACTTCGTCTATTTCAGTGATTATTTTAGTCGCGTCACCAATGCGGTAGATGATCTTGTTATTGAGCGGAGATTTGCTGAAGTTGGTTTTCACCATGTCTTCCAGTTCTGCGTTAATGTCAATAGTATAGATATGGCCATTTTTTGTCAGGCCTTCTGCTAGGCATAATGTTGCATAACCAGTAAATGTGCCTATTTCCAATATCCTTTCTGGGTTGATCATTTTGCTCAGCATACTTAAAACCCGACCCTGATAATGACCCGATAGCATGCGCGGCATGGAAACCTTTAGGTTTGTCTCCCTGTCAATCCATTTAAGAAGATCATCCTCCGGATCGCAGTATTTTATAAGATAATTTTTTAGCTCTTCACTTATAAATTCCATAGCGCAAAGGTACAAATTCCGGTCAAGCAGGAGATTCGACTTATTGCAGGCTTCTTTTTTCGAGATAAGTTTGCAGGATAATCGTAGCAGATATAGTGTCTAAACGAGATTTATCGTGACGATCTGAACGTTTAAAGCCACTTTGGGCTACTACTGCCGAAGCCATTTTAGAAGTGAAGCGTTCATCAATCCTTTCAATCGGAATTTCCGGAAAGTGTTTTTTTAAAATTGTGATAAATCCTTTAATATGAGGTGCTGACTGTGAAGGTGTTCCATCCATTTGCAAGGGTTCACCGACGACAAATAATTCTACCGGTTCCTGAACAAGGTATTTTTTCAGGTATTCGACTATATCCTTGGGGTGAATTGTGTCCAGACCTGTGGCAATAATCTGCAAAGGATCGGTTACCGCTATGCCGATTCGTTTTGTTCCATAATCAAAGGCTATGATCCGCATATATAAATAATCAACTGAGAATTATCGTTCTAAATGAATACTGTCTTTATCTAATCCGGCTACTCCCGTGCAAACTTTTCACAGAGCTCAAGTGTGCTTTTCACATGTTCCATAGTCGTTCTTGGATTTATCAAGCACATCCTTAGCACCACCTGACCCTGCAGCATTGTTGTAACAAGAAGGGCTTCTTTTGAAGCCAGCACTTTTGCCGAAATTCGTTGATTGATCTGGTCAAGTTTTCGATCTGTAATTTTTTGCCCGACCGGATGATATCTGAAATTAATTATAGCCAAAGTCGCCGGGGAGATCACTTCCCAGGTAGTGCTTTGTCTGAGCTCGGCCTCTACTTGCTCTGTTAGTTCAATATTATAGTCGATAGCATTTCTAAATGCTTTCAGGCCAAAGGTTTTTACAGACATATAAAATTTCAGGGCCCGGAAGTTCCTTGTAAGTTCTATACCATGGTCATAAAAATTTATTTCCGACTTGTTACCTTCAATGTCTCTTAGGTAAGTCGCTTTTTCACTAAAAGTTCCTTTGAGCCATTTATGATTTTGCACCAGTAGACAACCAATTTCATAAGGTTGAAAAAGCCATTTGTGCGGGTCAACTGTCAAGGAATCTGCTTTTTCAATTCCCTTAAGAAGTTTTTTGCCGTTTTTAGAAAGAATAGCAGCAGCCCCATAAGCTCCATCAACATGAAGCCAGATATTTTCTTTTTTACAGATGCTTGCCAGTTCATCTAAGGGATCAATAGTACCGGTGTTAGTTGTTCCTGACGAGGCAATCAGGCAAAATGGTTGCAGACCTTCCAGTTTATCACGGGCTATCGCATTTTTTAATTTATTTATGGAGAATTTAAACTCCATATCTGTAGGGATAATTCTTACCTGTTCTTTGCGGAATCCGAGGATGTTAATCGCCTTGATATTGGAAGAATGTGCCTGATCCGAGAGATAAATAACGGCTTTTGAAAAATCTTCACCACATTTTACTTTGCGAGCGGTTGCTAACGCAGTCAAATTAGCCATCGAGCCGCCGCTGGTAAAAATCCCCCCGCCTTTTTTTACCTGGAAACTGAACAGCTTAAGAAGCCAGTTTATAGTAACAATTTCGATCGTTGCCGCTGCTGGAGAACCAACCCAACCCCCGGAAAATATATTGAAACCTGTCGCGAGAGTATCGGACATTACACTGATATAATTACTTGGACCGGGTACAAAAGAATAAGACTTCGGATGACTCATAATGTTGGTGTGAGGCATCACATTCTTCAGAACAAAGTCCAAAACGTCATTTGCTGGTGTTGGATCCTCCGGCAGAGTCTCTGAAAATAATTCTTCCATCTCCTTTCGTGAGCCACTCGCAACAGGATTTTTTTCTTCCTGGCTTGCGAAATGTTCAGCGACAGCGTCGACTACACGGTAGCCAAAGTCCTGCATTTCTTTTCCTGAGAGTTCTAGCCTTGAACTTGGATCTTGCTTCACTAATTGGGGGTTTTAACTTTGCAAAATTAAACTTTAAATCCAAGGATTCTCACAAAGGCAGGGCTTGTACGTTTTGACGGAACTATGATGCGATTAATGTACCGGAGATATAAAATTTCACTCTGAGCGCTTCTTTTCTTATTTTGCACGATGCAGTTTAGTGAAGTCGTAGGCCAACACGAAGTTAAAGAACACCTGATCAAAACAGTTGCTGAGAATAGAGTTAGCCATGCGCAGCTATTTCTTGGGCCGGAAGGATCAGGGAATTTCGCACTAGCCTTAGCTTACGCTCAATTCATTTCCTGCCAGGAACGATTACCAGATGATAGCTGCGGTACGTGTCCATCATGCAGAAAGTACGCTAAACTTATACATCCCGACCTTCACTTTTCGTATCCATTTTTTAGAGGTGGTGAGAAGGAGGACAGTATGCCTGATCTGGAAGAATGGCGTGACCTGGTGCTCAGCAATCCATATTTTAGTCTGGATGAATGGCGCGAGCGCTTAGATGCCCAGAATAAGCAACCAAATATAAACAAAGCAGAATGTATGAACATTCTGCACAGACTTTCTTTGAAGCCATTCGAGTCTGACTATAAAGCCATGATCATATGGCTTCCGGAATATTTAAAAAACGAAGGGAACCGCCTTTTAAAAACCCTGGAGGAGCCAGCCGAGAAAACGTTGATCATCCTCGTCGCGCAAAGCCAGGACCAGCTCCTCAACACTATAGTTTCGCGTACACAGCTAGTTAAGGTTCCGGCCTTAAGCCAGGGCGAAATACGCGATCATTTGCTTAAAACAAAAGATATCAGCGAAGCAAAAGCCGCGCAAACGGCATATTTAAGTGAGGGTAATTTAACTGCCGCATTGAATTTCCTGAAGGAAGATGATAATGATAACTTTCGTCTATTTTCTGGTTGGATGCGGATGACATATGCGGATAGGGGCCCTTCGATTTTTGAATTTGTAGAAGAAGCGTCTAAAATTGGTCGTGAGAGCCAGAAGAATCTACTCAAGTATGGTATCAGTATTATACGCGAGTGCATCATGGTTCTCTCCGATGCAAGCGAGCTGGTACATTTACCATCATCTGAATTGGATTTTGTAACCAATTTTAGCAGGCATCTCGATCTTGCAAGGGCCGAGGCTTTGATAAACGAAATGGACAAAGCGTACTATCACATCGAGCGAAATGCGAATCCTAAAATTTTATTTTTAGATGTATCTTTACAATTCGTTAAAATTTTAAAGTTTAATACGCTCCCTGCGGGGACTCAATATATACTGACTTAGTTATGGGTTGTGGAAGTTGTTCATCAGGAGGCTGTGCCCCTGCCGGTTGCAAGAGTAATGGCTCGTGCCTTACCAATGGATGCAGTAAACTGGATGTTTATGATTGGCTGTCACATATGGACATGCCGTCGAACTATAAGCCGTTCAATATCATTGAAATAAAATTCAAGGGCTCCAGAAAGGAGTTCTTTCTAAATACAGAAAATCTTTATCTCGAAGCGGGCGAGTTAGTTGCAGTTGAGACAACGACCGGTGGATATGATATTGGACATGTCTCCCTGACTGGAGAACTTGTTCGTATGCAGCTTAAAAAGAGGCATGTACGGACCGAAGATGTGGTTAAAAAGATCTACAGAAAAGCTACTCCTGCGGATGTCGACAAATGGAAGGTATCAAAGGACCTGGAGTTCGAGACTATGCATAAGTCACGGGTACTCGCCAAGGAACTTGGCTTGGCGATGAAACTGAGTGATGTTGATTACCAGGGAGACAGGACAAAAGCAACTTTTTATTATACTGCTGAAGGAAGGGTTGATTTCAGAGAGCTCATAAAAAAGATGGCCGAAACTTTTCGTATCCGTATAGAGATGCGGCAGATCGGTATGAGACAGGAAGCGAGCCGACTAGGGGGAATTGGTTCCTGCGGTCGCGAACTTTGCTGCTCGACTTGGCTCACCGATTTTAAAACTGTTTCCACTTCAGCCGCCCGGTATCAGAATCTTTCCTTAAACACACTGAAGCTTGCAGGGCAGTGCGGCAAGCTTAAATGCTGCCTTAACTATGAGCTGGATACATACATGGATGCCCTTAAAGACATTCCAGATAATGTAGAACGTCTTGAAACCCTTACCGGAACTGTGCGGCATCAGAAAACTGACATTTTCAAGAAATTAATGTGGTTCAGCTACCCGAATGACGAAAACTGGATCGCCCTTGACATCGCTCGTGTAAAGGAAGTTCAGAAATTAAACAGGGAAGGGATCAAACCTGAATACTTAAAAGTTGAAGTTGAAACAAGTAAGGCTGCCCCTGTTAAAGTTCTTGATTATGAAAACGTAGTTGGCCAGGATAGCCTGACACGATTAGACAATAAGAATTACCGGAATAAGAAAAACAATCGGAATAAGAAGAACCGGCCGAAGGGTCCAAACCCTAATGCTCAACAGACATCCGAAGGAACAACCCGGCCCCAGGGTCAACCAAATCAGCCCAGACCAGTAAATCCTCAAGCCCGACCGGCTAATCAACAACAACGTCCGGCTAACCTTCAGCCAAGAATTCAAACCGAAGGTAGTGGTGCAGATGGAACGCAGGCTGAACGTCCGGCAGGTCCTAACAGGAATAACAAGAGAAGAAAAAATTACCGGAATAACAACAACAGGGAGCGGCCATCAGAATAATGGGATTACCGAGAAAGATATCTTTGCTTATATGCTTAGCTGTTACGGGGTTTATTTCGTGCCAGGATACGCAAACAGTGGTTGACGATAATGTCGAAATTGCTGGCCATAACTGGAGTTATACGGAAAAAGTGCAAGTTCCGGTGGTGATTGAGGATGCCAGCATTTCCTATAATGTTTATCTTAATTTACGCCTTACTGCAAGCTACAAGTATTCTAATATCTTTCTGCTCATCCATACAACGAACCCCGATGGAAAGAAAACTACAGAACGAAAGGAGTTCCGGCTGGCCCTTCCCGACGGTGAATGGTTAGGAAGCGGATCTGGTAATCTTTACAGCTATCAGATGCTTTTCAGGGAGAATTATAAGTTTCCGTTAAAAGGGAAATATACCTTCGAGCTTGAACAGAACATGCGGGATAACCCACTTAATTCCGTTACTGATGCGGGTGTGAGGGTCGAAAAAGTTAACTGATTATGGAGGGTTTAAAACGCTTTATTACAAGCAGATATTTCACTTTTCTTTCGATCTTCCTGATTGTTTTCTGCATCTCTTCTGTTATCCTTTTAGATATTAGGCATCCGTTGTACTTAACATCTATAGGGTGTGGATTACTCGTTTTTGTATTACAGAGGTACAGGAAAAAACTGCTGAAATGATTTTGGGTTTATGCGCCATCAATTCCAAACTGGTGGGCGATTTTTATTAATCCGGCAATATTTTTAACTTCTAGTTTCCTCATAATATTTTTCCGGTGCGTACCCACGGTAAATTCGCTAATAAAGAGATTATCGCTGATCTCTTTACTGGTAAGCTCCCTTTCAATCATTTTTATTATTTCAACTTCACGTCGTGTAAGCCGAAATTTCTTCATGAAATCATCAATGAAAAAATGATTACCGTCAACCTCCTGGTCTAAGGATTGCTCAAAATATGATTCACCCCTTGAAACCATAGCAATAGCTTCTTTAAGCACCACTGACGCACTGCTTTTCAGGATATAGCCATTCGCGCCCAACTTCTTAATTTTATCGACTAGCTGCGGTTGGTTGTAATTTGTAAGAACAATTACTTTTATACCTGGGAACTCGCGCTTCATAACCTCAAGGGTTTTAATTCCGTCCATATTTGGCATATTAAGATCAAGTAGCACCATGTCAGCAGGATTAGAACGCAGACTTTTTATGAGCTTAATTCCGTCATTAACCGGATCAAGCAAAACCAAGTCCTCTACCTCTGTCAATATCGAAATCAGGCCTTCTATGAGCAGCTGATGATCTTCCGCAATTACTAGCCTAATCATGATTCATCACCTTTTATGGGAATTTCAATATTTATCAGCGTGCCTCCTTCTAACTTTTCCGAGAACTCGACCTGCCCCTTGAAATAATCCACCCTCGACTTAATATTGCTTATTCCCATACCACTTTTTATGCTTAACTGATCATTCTTCATACCCTTACCGTTGTCTTCAATCTGAATAGAAATTGCATCCTCATGCTCGATTAATTGAATGAGACAATGTGAGGCTTCCGAGTGTTTTATAATATTGTTGAGCAACTCCTGTGAAATCCGGTACATGTCGTTCAGGAAATTTGAAGAATAGTTATCTGTATTTTCAAATCCTAAAATAACATGCTCAACATCGATTTTATCTGTCAGGTTAATGCTTGCAACTAAATCAATAACGGCATTTTTAAATCCATATTTTTCAATTGCTAAGGGTGTTAAGGTATGGCTCATGTTACGGATAGTATCTGAAACTGTACCAAGGACCCTCATGGATTTTTCAAGATTTATTTTTGTTTTTTCCTCGTCAGGATGGTTATCTGTTGCTGAAGATATCTGAAGGATAGCCAGTGAAAGCATTGACCCAACATCATCGTGTAATTGATCAGCAATTTTTCTTCGTTCGGTTTCTTGTGTTTCGATTATACGTTCAGTCAGTTCATTTTGTTTTTTATTTACTTCGATCAGGAGTGCTTCTTTTTCATTTTTGTAACTATTGAAACGATGGGCTAATCCGAAATTCAGGATAATGATCTCTATAACCAGTCCGGTTTGGATGCCAAAATTTGACAAGTAATAAAGCTCGTTGTTTGAGCTGCCACTGTGAATGCTTAGCTCTGCTACAGAAAAGACAACAAGCATGAAGATGGAGATAGTGTAAAACCATGCTGCTTTGTTTCCCGCGATAATTTGTTCTATAAGGCTAAACGCAACTAGAATAACAGTCAAGGCGCCCAAAAACAATAGAGCTCCTAAAAACCAATAAGACAACGAATGAAATTCAGCAGGCAGGAATAAAAAACATAAGGCTAAAACAAACGATGCTATTTTGGTGAAGTATAAGGGCTTATAAAATGGGCTCTGTGTGGACTGGTTTACAAAAGACTGCATTAATTGGATGATCATAATATTCAGTATGGCGTTAAACACCGGCCTTGCACGACTCGCAAATTCAGGAAAATCGGGCCATAAGAATTGATAACCATATCCTTTATCCGCAGCGATCCAAAGGCTCGCAACAAGCAGATATAAAAGGTAATGCAGGTAGAGTTTTTCGCCAACTGTGATATACATAAAGCATACAAAAACGATTACCAGAATAATGATACCCCAAAGTATTCCAGTAATTAAGTTTTCACGTGATGATTTCTGCAAAAGTTGTTCAGCGCTCAGAATCTGTACACTAAGTTGAAGCGATTCAGAGCGTTTGTCAACTTTTATCAGATAAACTGAACCCGCACGAGCTTCAAGCGGAAAGATGAATAACCGATTATTAATCGGTCGTTGCCTGAAAAGAAAATGATCACCTGTGACATATCTTAATTTGGTTTTTTCGTCTTCAGAAACTAAAAATTCCAGTTTGTTTATATGTGAATTCCCAATTAAGAGTTTATGATTGAAGTTGATTGGATCAGATCGGAAGATGAGCCAAAAGGTCGATTTTGTAAAACCTGGATTAAATGTTTCCCCTTGTAACTCACGGGTTTTGCCAGTTTTAAAGATTGATAATACTTCAGCCGGACTTTGAGTGTTCGTCTTATCTTCGTAAATATGTATAGGAGACGCGGCTAATGCGTCACAAAAAACAACAACAAATAACAGGATGCCTAGAAACCTGACCATAAAGGATTACAATAATGCATTTTGGGTTTTACCCTGTGTATTGCCTTTTAAAGAGTAGAAATCAAACTTTCCAGTTTCATTCCTCGTGAGCCCTTCAGCAATATAGTTGAATTAATTGGTCTGTTATTTTCAAGTCCCTGTAACGCGTCATCAGTAGTTTTATAAAATTCGAAAGCATCATCTTTCAGCTTATAAAATTCTTCACCGATAAATATCTTTCTGTAGGCTGTAGTTTCCATCGCTTTTTCCAGGATCATGCTGTGTTCGGCAGGTGAATCTACACCAAGTTCAAACATATCGCCCAGGATGAGCACTTTTTTTTCTGCAGGCACCGCCTGAATGTTTTCAAGCGCAACAATCATGCTGCTGGGATTAGCATTGTAATAGTCGCAGATGACGGTATTATTTTCCGTTTTTAAAATTTGAGAGCGGTTATTTTGGGGAAGATAAGCCTTTATACCCTGGTTGATCTGGGCGGAGCTTAACTTGAAAAAGCTTCCGATACAAATAGCTGCTAGAATATTTTCAAAGTTGTATGTTCCGGGTAGATTCGACTCTGCTGTAAATATCGCTTCATCTTCTTGTCCCTTTAGCTGCCAGTCAACAGTTAAAAAAGGTGACACTTGCGTTAATCCGCCGGATACAAAGTTTGTAGCACCCTTGCCATATCCGACAACATTTTGCACTCTTCTATCGCGGCTCATATCCACCAGTATCGGATTGTCAGTGTTAATGAAAACAGTCCCGCCTGTTTTAGCAAGATATTCATATAATTCTCCTTTTGCTATTTTGACTCCTTCAACTCCTCCAAATCCTTCAAGGTGAGCTTTCCCAACATTTGTAATGAGGCCGTAACCCGGTTGTGCGAGACTGCAAAGAAATTCAATTTCTTTTTGGTGATTAGCGCCCATTTCGATGATCGCGATATCGCAATCATCACGGACAGATAGCAAAGTTAATGGAACACCGATATGGTTATTCAGGTTACCTTCAGTTGCATAAGTGCGGCAATGCTGTGATAAAACAGATTTAATAAGCTCTTTCGTAGTGGTTTTGCCATTGGTGCCCGTGATTCCAATTACGGGTATCGTTAATTGTTTGCGATGAAAGGCTGACAGTTCCTGTAAGGTCGTTAATACGTCTTCAACAAGAATATATCTATCGTTCAAAGCGTAACGCTTATCATCAATGATGGCATACGATGCACCTGATTCTATTGCCGTTGACGCAAACTCATTTGCGTCGAAATTATCGCCCTTTAATGCAAAAAACAGGCATGAATCAGTCACCTTTCTGGTGTCAGTGCAAATGAACGGATGTTTTAAGTAAATCTGGTAAAGCTCTTCTGTCTTCATAATGGTGCTTGTACAATATTAAATATTTTGGCGTTTTGAAATGAACAATTTGGTATTTAAACTTCAGGATGTGTAGATTAGTTTATATTTCTGCACATTAACCCCTACTCATTGCATTATCCAACTCTATGAATAAGTTTCTACTTCTTATATGCCTGCTACTTTCAGGCAGCTTAACCCTGCAAGCTCAAAAAATACAATCACCTTCTGAATTTTTAGGATACAAACTCGGTGAACGGTTTACGCCACATCACCGCGTTGTAGAGTATTATAAATATTTAGCCACAGCTTCAACAAATATTAAACTCGAAGAGTATGGAAAGACTAATGAAGGCCGGCCGCTTTTGCTGGCAATAGTTGCTTCCCCGAGCAACATCGGTAAAGTTGAAGATATCAGGAAGAATAATCTGCGGCTTGCTGGAATTACGGCTGAAACGCCGTTGGCAAATCAGCCTGCAATTGTATGGCTGAGTTATAACGTACATGGTAATGAGTCGGTTTCGACTGAGGCATCGTTACAAACAATTTATGATCTTCTTGATCCTGCAAATCAGCGTACGCAGCAATGGCTTCAGAATACAGTTGTTATTATCGACCCATGTTTAAATCCTGACGGGAGGGAACGATATGTGAATTTTTATAATCCTATCAGGAATTTAACCCCCGATGCATCTCCATTCTCACGCGAGCATTTTGAGCCCTGGCCAGGAGGTAGAGCAAATCATTATTATTTCGACTTAAACCGTGACTGGGCTTGGCAATCACAGATTGAAACCCAGCAGAGGATGCAGGTTTATAATAAATGGCTTCCACAAGTCCATGTAGATTTTCATGAACAAGGAGTGAATGAGCCTTATTATTTTGCACCGGCAGCTGAGCCCTATCACCAGGATATCAGCAAATGGCAACGTGAGTTTCAGACAATAATTGGTAAAAACAATGCGCGCTATTTTGATAAAAATGGATGGATGTATTTCACCCGTGAGCGTTTTGATCTTCTATATCCATCCTACGGGGATACCTACCCGATCTATAACGGTTCTGTTGGTATGACCTACGAACAAGGTGGCTCCGGAAGGGCGGGTCTGGCTATCGTAAATGCTGAGGGCGATACGCTAACACTTAAAGACCGTATCGATCACCACCACACAACGGGATTATCGACGATAGAGGCTGTTTCTCAAAATGCTGCCAAGGCGGTTTCGGAGTTTCAAACCTACTTTACCACTAGTAAAACTAATCCGCCGGGAGAATACAAGACTTATGTTATTAAGGGCGACAACCTAGAAAAGATTAAGACATTGGCGACCATGCTTCAGCGCAATGGTATCGAATTCGGATATGGCTCATCAAAAGGAGGGAATGGGTTCAACTATTTTACCGGGAAAAAAGAACCATTCAAGGTGGAACGTAATGATATGGTAATCAATGCCTATCAACCGAAGTCGGTGCTGCTTAAAGTATTATTTGAGCCTCAAACTTTTGTGTCTGATTCGGCAACATATGATATTACGGCATGGTCCTTACCTTACGCATTTGGCTTGCAGTCGTTTGCGACTTCCGAAAATCTTAAGCCGCTTTCAACCGGACTGGAACCGTTAGTAGCCGTCAATGAGGTTTCAGATCCCGTAGCTTATGTCGCTAACTGGAATTCATTATCCGATGTTAAGTTTCTCGCCCAATTGCTCAAACATAACATCAAAGTCAGGTTCTCCGAGATACCTTTTGAGACAAATGGAAAACGTTTTAATGCCGGTTCTCTTATCATAGCTCGTACAAGCAATGATAGCTATGGTAGCGGATTTGAACAATTACTCAAAAATCTTGCAACAAGCTCGGGGATCAGCCTGCAAGCTATTCCCTCAGCATTTGTCGATAAGGGTGCCGATCTTGGATCGGACAAAGTCAGATTGATCCGTAAACCTAAAATAATGGCAGTAACTGGTCAGTCGACCTCTTCACTATCTTTTGGAGAAGTCTGGCATTTCTTTGAACAGCAGATTAAGTATCCGCTAAGTATTGTTCGTGCGGAAGACCTGGGCAGGGTTAACCTAAATGAGTTCGATGTAATCATTCTGCCCGATGGAAATTATGCTGATGCAGGAAGTGACCGCATACAGGAATGGATTCGTGGCGGAGGTAAATTAATAGCAATGGAGGGTGCTGTTGCCCAACTCGCTGGGAAGAAGGGGTTTGATCTGAAGAATAAAGAAGAAGCTAAAAAGACCGAAAAAGACCCCAATCCTTACGATGATTTAAAAGTGTATGAAAACAGAGAGCGGGAAAGTGTGGGTTCTAACATTCCGGGCGCTATTTATAAGGTCAACATGGATAGTACACATCCGCTGGGTTTTGGTTTTCCCGGTTTCTATTATACGCTAAAGCTCGATGACAAAGTTTACCAATATTTGAGTTCAGGCTGGAATGTTGGAGTGTTAAAAAAGGACAATTATGTAACCGGATTTGTTGGGGCCCAAGCCAAGAAAAAATTAGTGGATGGTTTGTTGTTTGGGGTTCAGGAGATGGGTAGCGGGTCCATTGTGTACCTCGCTGATGACCCTCTCTTCAGGAGTTTCTGGGAGAACGGTAAGCTGTTATTCAGCAATGCGGTTTTTATGGTAGGACATTAAAAAAGGCCCCGTTAATCGGGGCCTTTCCATTTATCTAACTTCCACAGATGTGGAATCAGTATCAACTTCTAAGGGTTTTACATATTGGCATTTTAAACCCTCCGCAGTCATTTTCCAGCTGGAAATATAATCCCATGGTGCATTTTCTGGACGGCATTCCCAATAATCATGATCGTTCAGGAAGCGATTGACTGGCGCCTCAATCATGACCCGGGTATTTTCCGGTATTCTTAGAATTAAACTCACCGATTGATCACGCCAGAGTTCTCCTCTTTGCAGATGCGTTTTTGGGTCGAACGTAAGAATAGAATCTTTTTGTGTAAACCTGTGGTTTACCTTCCGGGCGGTACTTAATGCTTCTTCAAAATTAGAGCCTCTCGCACTGAATTCCTGAACAAGGGTCGGTTTATCGACGTCACCCTTAAGAATTTGAATTCTAACGCTGCGCGGATCATGATAATCACGGTTCCTGCTTATTAACGTTCCTTTAAAATTGGTTTGATCGATTTTGTAACGGACGCTGTCTTCTTTGGTAAGAAACTCTACAGGATTCACCTTCAGATAATATACTGGCGACGGTGTCAGTGGAGTAGTAACCGAGAATTCAGCTTCTTCATTGAATTCCGATGCGATCTTTGAGCCATGATAAGCACCCATTACAAGCCCGGCGATCCATATGATCAGCATCGTGAAATAAACCGTTTTTGATATTGCAATTCTTTTGACCAAAACTCTAAGGGCAAACATGACAAGCGCTGCAATTGGTATAATTACTATAATAAATGCACTAAAAGCTAGCACTGATTTGTATCCCGGGTTGACGATCGTGAAAGGGAAGGTATTTAGCTGGTTGCTGTTCCAGTATCCTAGGAATGTAATTAGACCAATGAAAAGTACAATCATTCCTAGTATCCCCATAAACGCGACTAGCGATACGATGAATTTTATGAATAGTTTGGCCAGAGTTTCTATCAGCTTTCCTATCTGGTAAATCGCCGGCCGAACCTCACTATGTGCTCTTTGAAATCCACCCCTCAAACCTTCTACTTCTTCATCGAAATTTCTTTTAAAATTTTGCAGGTTTATTGGCTCACCCTTCATCGCCATTTTATCGGCCCGTGTCGACGCTGCAGGCATGATGATCCACAATATGATGTAAACAGGTAGGCCTATTCCACCAAAAAATATAAAAAGTATGGCCAGTAATCGCATCCACTTTGGTTCAATGTTAAAGTAGTGAGCCATACCCGCACAAACTCCACCCAGAATTCGTTCATCAACATCCCGGAATAGTTTACGGCCAGATTTTAACGATTCTTCTTCCTCGTCGTCGATGTTAAAGTCATTAACATTACCCATTATCGCTGTTACTGATTGGACGTCGGCCAGTACAATTACCTGCTTGTGATCTGCAGCCAGACGTTCATTAAACATTTCAGCCAGGCGGTTTTCAATGTCTGTTACGATTTCGTCACTATCCGGCGAGTAGGCAAAGTGCCTTTTGACTTCCGTCATGTAGGTTCTGAGAACCTCATATGCATCCTCCTCAATGTGGAAGACGGTACCGTTTATATTGATTATAATAGTCTTATTCATGATTGTGTCTTTTTGGTTTCTTCAGATGTTTGGTTTGAATTTGGCAGTGTCCGTCCTTTTAAAGCAGTTGTAACCGAGTAGGAAAGTTCTTCCCAGGTTGTGTCCAGTCGTTTTAGAACTTCCGCTCCTGCAGGAGAAAGAACGTAATATTTTCGGGGCGGACCCGAGGTTGACTCCTGCCAGTTATAGGTTAGAAGTCCATTATTTTTCAAGCGTGTCAGCAGCGGATATAGCGTGCCTTCAACTACCAGCAAGTTTGCGTTTTTCAATTCCGCAATAATGTCTGAAGCATATATTTCCCCTCGGGAAATAATTGAAAGAATACAGTATTCCAGTATCCCCTTCCTCATTTGGGTTTGTGTGTTCTCCACTATCATATCACAAAGATATATGCTTTGTTTGGTATTATGCAATACATAGTAATATAATTTTATGATTTTTTTCCATTATCATACTAATTAGTTCATATAAACCATTTAAATGAGCTATATGGGAAAATTATAGGATGAACGCGGAAGAAAATTTCGACTGAATTCGCCTACTCCTGATCATTTAAATTAAGGGAATATTTAGATCGAAACCCTAAAAATCGGATAATTAATTAATAGCTGGTTAATCCCTTTAGTACCCTAAGAAAACTATTTGCCAAATAAAGTTTGCCTGGGTTTATTACGGCTCTATTAAAGTTTTGGAATTCGTTCAAAATGGCAAATTAAAATAACTTTTCAAATAAAATTTAATCACCTGAATATCAGCTAATTATGTAAAACTTTGAAAAACAATTAACAAAATATTTTGATGTAACTTGTTTGTTGCAGACATTAGTAATTCTAACCAACTCATAATTAATCAACTAAACACAACTAAGTATGAAAAAACTTTTACAAAGTTTGTTCTTGGTATTTGCTATTGTCTCCCAGACAGTTGCACAGGAACGAACAGTTACAGGCACAGTAACAGCCAAAGAGGACGGTTTGCCTCTTCCGGGAGTAAGCGTAATTGTTACCGGAACTAGAATAGGTACACAAACAGGTGGCGATGGAAAATTTTCCTTGATGGTTCCCACAGGAAATAATTCACTGACACTTACTTACATTGGTTATTCAGTTCAAACAGTCAACATTGGAACTAATAACGTAGTGAATGTGGCTCTTCTGGCGGATGCTACACAACTTGGTGAAATTGTGGTAACTGCATTAGGCCAGTCACGCTCACAGAAGTCGCTGTCTTATTCAGCCACGAAAATTGACGCTGAGGATCTAACAGTGGCCAGAGGTACCGATATCAGTTCTGCGCTGGCAGGTAAAGTGGCCGGAGTTCAATTGAATGGATCTCCAAGCTCGACTTTTGACAATGCCAATATTATTATCCGCGGGGTAAACGGATTTGTCGTTGGTGCTCCGCTCTTCGTAGTTGACGGAACGCCAACATTGCAGGAGAATGTAAACATGGATAACGTTGAAAATGTCACCGTTCTAAAAGGTGCAGCAGCAACAGCATTGTATGGACAGCGTGCTTACAATGGCGTAGTAATCGTTACCAGTAAAAAAGGTTCAAGGCAAGGGGGTACCTCTGTTGATTTCAACAGCAGTTTCGCTGCTGAAAATGTTTCATTATTGCCCGATTATCAAAACCAATATGCCGGTGGATATTCTGCCGATGCTCCGGTATTTACATACAATCCTGCAATTCACCCCTCTTCCTGGGCATCTTTCAACGGGCAAAAAATGCTTGACTACGGAGCGGATGCTAGTTTTGGGCCTAAGATTGACGGATCATTATACAGGCCATACTATAGTTGGTATCCCGGTCCTGAATTCGGTAAACAAGTACCTCTTGTCGCTAATCCTGACAATGTTAAGGATTTCCTTCGTACCGGAAAAAACATTAACAACACACTAGCTTTCTCAGGTGGAGGACAGGGTTACAATTTCCGCCTTGGTTATACTAATCAAACGAGAAGCCTTATTCAGCAAAACTCGCAGCGTGGAATGAATATGTTCAACGTAAATGGAAGCCTTGATATCAGCAAAAGGCTGACTGTATCTACAGATTTCCAGTTTGCAAAGGAAAATAGAAAGGGTCAACCTTATGAGACTTATCGTAACGACGGTTTGAACATCGTGCAGGGATTCAATCAATGGTTCCAGCGTCAGCTTGATATGAATGAAATGTCGAGAAACCGGGTTCAGGCTAACGGAAACCCAACGTCATGGAATATCGGAGATCCTAATGGTAGTGGAGACTTAGCCGAAATTACACATCCCCAATATTGGGATAACCCTTTCTGGGTAGCAGACAATAACTATCGTACACAAAAAAGGAATCGTGTTTTTGGGAATTTAGGCTTTACTTATAAACTTACGAACGACATCGCTTTACAGGCAGCGGTTAGGGGCGATATCAATAATGGAATCGGTGATGAGCGAATGGGCACTGGTGGATTACAACTTGATTATTATAAAACAAGCCAGTTCACTAATAATGAATTCAACTACGAGTTAAACGGTACTTATAAAAAAGCTTTCGGTGATTTCAGTTTTGATGCCTTAATAGGCGGAAACGTTCGAAAAGAAAAACGGGAAGGTTTAGCTCTTGAAACTAATGGTGGTTTAAGCTTCCGTAATTATTTTAATATTGACGCATCATTGGCCAGACCAATTGATGACAATACTTACTATGCCAAGGAAGTTCGAAGTGCATTTGGTAAAGTTTCCTTTGGCTACAAAGGATTTGCCTACATTGACGTTACAGCGAGAAACGACTGGTCATCTGTGTTTTCACCAGGTTTGAATTCATACTTCTATCCTTCTCTTTCTGGTACTTTCATTGCTTCTGAATTCTTTTCTCCAAGTTTCAAGGATATCGTTTCTTTCGCGAAAGTTAGAGCATCTTATGCACAGGTTGGATCTGATATCGACCCATATCGTGTAAATCTTCAATTTAATACGGAAAACGGTTATGGCAGCAATGCATCATTGAATATCGGTAACGAATTGCGTGACGGCCTCATTAAACCGGCCTTAACAGCTTCTTTTGAAGTTGGAACAGACTTAAGATTCATGAAGGATCGTATAGGGCTAGATTTTGCTTATTTCGAGAACCAAAACGAAAATCAAATTCTGTCTGTAACACTGAATGGAGCGACAGGATACGGAAGTAATCTGATTAACGCTGGCCAGTTGACGAACAGAGGATTTGAATTCGCATTAACTGGAACCCCTGTAAAATCTAAAAATATTACATGGGATTTGAATTTGAACTTCAGCAAATCAAAAACAATCGTTGACAAGATCACTTCAACCCAACAAAATGTAATTTATCAAAATTCAACTTTCTTCACTAATAGTTTAAATCTTCGCGAAGGGGAGGAATGGGGTTATGTAACCGGGCGTAAATTTAAAAGAGATGCTGCAGGGAATATGATAATTCTTGCGAATGGACGTCCAGATTTTACTACTAACCAGTTTATAGGTTATGCCAGACCAGACTACACCGGTGGTGCATTCTCATCATTAAGGGTATTCAATTTTGATCTCGGGTTCTCATTAGATTTCCAAAAAGGTGGGTTGTTCAATTCTACTACCCGGGCTTTCAATATGGGTAGCGGTTTATCTATGGAAACAGTTGGTGTGAATGATAAGGGTGTTGATTGGAGGTTGCCGGTTTCACAAGGCGGTGGTTACAAATTCCCTGGTGTTTTGGCAAATGGTACTCCTAATACTCGTTACATTGAAGCTAGTGTTGCGTTTTACAATGGAATGCAAAATGGTGCTGGCGAAATGTTCATGATCGACGCTTCTTATCTGAAATTGAGAGAAGTTAGATTGGGGTATAATGTACCTCAGCAATTCCTGAGGTCTAAGGCAGGGTTTATTAAAAATGCCAATCTTGGACTAATAGTTGGGAATGCATGGCTGATTTCGGCGCCAGGTAAGGAATTTGGTATCGATCCATCCGAACTTGAAAACTTCTGGCAGGAGGGGGGTCAATTACCCCAAACCCGTACCATCGGAATTAACTTGAGAGCAGGATTTTAATTAGGACAACAGAAAGAATTATGAAAAAATTAAATAAATATATAGCATTATCACTGGCCGGGCTGACCATGTTTGCCGCAGGTTGTGATAAAATAGGGGATTTTGGCGATACTAACGTCGATCCAACCAGAGTTGCAGTTTCATCTACTCGCTCACTATTAACAAATGCCATGCAGAATAGTGTAGGATTGTTTATAGGCAGTGGGCAGGGAACTACTATGGCTCAGTACTTTTCCGAAGGCCCATACCTTACAAGCTCAGGTTATGGGGACGCTGTTGGTGGCCAAGCTTACTCAGGTTGGTACAGCTCACCGCTAATTCAGTTGCAAAAAATTATCGAATACAATACAGCAGGTACAGTTGAGGCAGATCCAGGTGCTAATGGATCAAAAAACAACCAACTTGCAGTTGCCCGGATAATGAAAGCCTATATCTTCTGGAAAATAACTGACCGATGGGGTGATCTGCCGTATTCACAAGCATTAAAGGGGGGTGAAAATATTACTCCGGTATACGACAAACAGGAAGATATTTACAAAGATCTATTCAAAGAGTTGAAAGAAGCAGGAGCACAGATAGATGGCGGCCTAGGCATGCAAGGAGATATTATCCTTGATGGTAACATGGCAGGCTGGAAACGATTTGCTGCTACTCAAAGGCTTTTGATGGCCCTACGTATGTCGAAGGTACATCCTACAGCTGCTGGCCTGGCTGCTACTGAATTTAAAGCTGCTATGGCAGATGTTATAGCTTCAAACTCACAGAACATCACCTACAAATTTCTTGCAGGCGATCCGAATAATTACAATCCGTGGTACAATAATTACTCGATCTCGAACCGAAATGATTATGCAATTAGCACGCCACTTGTAAACTACATGAAAGCGAATGGCAGAAGTAATGACCCACGTTTGCCGGTTTATGCTGAGGTCCTGCCAGGAAATGTCATCAAGGGATTAGATTACGGAAAAACGCTGCAAACTAATATACCAAACGCCTTCAGCAGATTGGGAAACAACTTGCGTGCAGCTGGCTCACCGGCCTATATATTCACTTTTGCACAGGTAGAATTCGCGAAAGCAGAAGCAGCAAAATTGGGATGGATTCCGGGTGGAGACATTGCCGCGAAAGCGTCATACGATAGCGGGATCGACGCTTCATTAGCCCAGTATGGAGTTCCTGATGCGACGTTCAAGAATGAAACAGGCGTTGCATATGATGCAAGTAAAGCCATTCAACAGATTGCAACCCAAAGATGGATTCACCTTTATTTAGACGGATGGGAAGCATGGGCAGAATGGAGACGGACGGGCTTCCCGGTGTTAACTGCTGGCCCTAACTCTGCTAATCCGGCCGGTATACCAAGAAGGTTAATTTATCCTGCTGCAGATAAAACTGTAAATGCCGATAATTACGCGAAAGTACTTACCCAGCAGGGCCCAGATAATTTGAACACCAGAGTTTGGTGGGATAAATAGAAATTACTAATTAAAAAGAGGCTGTCCGGAAGGACAGCCTCTTTTATTTGTCCGAACCGTTGACGTTGGCCTTGCATGTGCAAAAGATATTGCTGCCAGAATGTCAAAAAAATATATCTAATGAAAATCAAATCTAAATTCTTGATACTAATACTGTTTTTTGGTACCGTAGGTCAGTCGATTGCTCAGGAGAATTGCAAAGTTTTACTTTCAGCCATTGCCGGGAAATACGAAGGGGAATGTAAGAAAGGAAATGCCAATGGCGTTGGCAAAGCGGAAGGGATCGATCAATATCAGGGCGAGTTCAAAGATGGATTGCCTCATGGAACTGGTACTTACTCATGGAAAAACGGGGATTCGTATGTTGGTAAATGGTCCAATGGTAAGCGGGATGGTGATGGAATTATGAAAATTAAGAAAAAAGATGGAGCTGATAGCTTGTTAACCGGTGTCTGGAAAAAAGACTTGTATTTAGGAAAAACAGACAAACCCTTCAAGGTCTACGCCCGTACCTTACAGGTTACCCGAGCTGATATTGAATATAAGATGACAGATGAAAATGCAATAATCCTAACCTTGAGTAATACGACAGGAAATGTACCTTCCTTGAACGGCCAGATTGCAATTAAAGCAACACTAGGGCAAATTGCTATATCTCAAGGGTCTTATACGCGGGTATTGAATGTTTCTGAGACAGCAAAACAACTCACCTATAAACTTGACAATGTAATATTTCCTTTCAGGGCTAAATTTAGATTTGGTAACCAGGAAATTGATGCTCTCTTTTCCGAAAAGGGTGTATATACAATGAATGTCGTACTGAATAATTAGCCGCCAGTGTCCACACCTGTAATGTGCTGAACATTAGGTAATTTCCAAAATCATCAAAATTCGCATAAAATTAATTATCTGATCATCAGGTAGTTAATTTTTTTTTGCCATTCAGTTTAACGATTTATTTTGTTGTAACGTGTTTGTTGCGGATATTCGGTATTCTAACCATAATCAGTATTAATCAAATTAAACGCAAATCAAGTATGAAAAGACTTTTACAAAGTTTATTTCTGATGCTATTTATTGCCTTTCAGGCGTTGGCACAGGATCGTACTGTGACTGGAACAGTTACAGACAAATTAGATGGCTTGCCTCTGCCGGGGGTAAGTGTCAAGGCTGCCGGTAGTACAGCCGGAACCTCTACCGATGGAAATGGACGTTTTTCGTTGCAGGTTCCTTCAGGTTCTACTTCATTAACTTTTACATACATAGGATACCTGCCTCAAACTTTGGCAATAACCGGTACTACTATGAATGTAACGCTAACTTCAGACCGCCGCCAATTAAGTGAGGTTGTTGTTGTTGGTTACGGAACTCAATCGCGGAAGGAAGTTACCGGATCCGTTGGCAGTGTTACTGGTGGGGCACTTGCTGATAAACCAGTTGCCAGTTTTGACCAGGCATTAGCTGGAAGAGTATCTGGTGTACAAGTAACTGTTTCTAGTGGTATTCTGGGTCAGGCACCCCGTGTTAGGATCAGGGGAGTAAACAGTATTTCAAATGGTACTGAACCTTTGTACGTTGTAGATGGGTTACCGGTAGTAACAGGAAACCAAAGCGGTACAACAACTACTAACCCGTTGGGAGACATCAATCCGAATGATATCCAGAGTGTTGATGTGTTGAAAGATGGTGCAGCAACTGCGATTTATGGTTCAAGGGCTGCAAATGGTGTGGTTCTTATTACAACGAAAAAAGGAACTGCTGGCAAACCGCAGATTGCTTACAATACATGGTTTTCATCTTCAAGCGTAGCAAAGACTTTTGACCTGTTAAGCGCTGATCAGTTTATTACTATTGCTAATGAAAAACTAACTAATTCAGGTGGTGCAGCTGGTGCTGTTGCAAGCGGTATCAATACTGACTGGCAGGATGTAGTGTTCAATAAAAACGCTTTCCAGCAAAGTCATGCTTTAGCCGTTAGTGGAGCAACTGAACAGTCTAACTATTATTTCTCGCTTGGTTACAATGATCTTGAAGGTGCAATTAAGTCGAACACTCAGAATAAGTATTCTTTCTTTGGAAAAATCGAGCAAAGCGCCTTGGACAAGCACCTAACTTTTGGAATTAATGCTAACGTAGCTTACACCAGAAACTTTGGATTGAATGCAGGTACTAACGCTCTTTCAGGAAACGTTGGTAACGCTATCCGCGCTTTACCTAACGTTGCTCCAATGAACCCTGATGGTTCGTACAACTTCAGTGCAGATCTTGCTCGTCTTGGAAGAGGTACCAACCTAAGAGAGATCGATGATAACTACACAAATATTGCTTTCGTTCTGGCTAACAATAAATTCCGTAACCAAACCACGAACCTTATTGGTGGTGCATTTGTGAATTTTAATATCATCAACGGTCTGGATCTTAAAACTCAGATTTCAACAAACAGCTTGTTTGGAGAGGATTATCAATACTACAGTCCGCTGCACGGTGACGGACGTGGTTCTGGTGGTTTTGCATTCCAGCAATACATTCCAACATTCCGTTATGTATGGACTAACACTCTTGGATACAATAAAACTATTGGCGACCACAACTTTGGTGCTGTTGGTGGTTTGGAATTCCAGAAATCACGCTACAGAGCATTCAATGCGAGTGCTACAAGTATTTCTACAACGTTCTTTGGCGGAGAGAACCTTATTAGTAACTCCTTCCCTCAGGCTACCTTTGGTTTAGGTGGAAGTGTTTCGGAACAAGCTTACAAATCTCTATTTGTTCGTGGAAATTATTCATATAAGGGCAAGTACCTTTTGAGCGCAACCTTCCGGTCAGATCAGATATCTTCGCTTCCGCAAGGGAACCAAGTTGCAAATCTCCCAGGTGCGTCAATTGGATGGAGAATTTCTGAAGAAGGTTTCTTTAAGAATTCATCAGCATTCAAATTCATCAATGACTTTAAAATTCGTGGTGGTTATTCTAAAGTTGGTAACACCGATATTGGTAACTATCCATTTGCTGGTAACTTCAGCGCAGCAACATACGGTGCTAACAGTGGATTGTTCTTCAGCCAGGCTGGTAACCCAGACTTAAAGTTTGAAACCAGTAAAAAATACAACGCAGGTGTTGACTTATCAATGTTCAATAGCCGTTTAAACCTGAGCGCTGATTATTTCACGAATGACGTTGATAACATCATATTATTTGTTCCTACTCCACTTTCGCTGGGTGTACCAGGAAATGGTATCAACCAGAACGTTGGTAGCATGAACAATAAAGGTTTTGAATTTACGGTGGGTTCGATGAACGTGCAAAACGATAATTTCTCATGGTCATCTGATTTAAATCTGACACTTGTAAAGAATCGTATCAAAACACTTGCGAATAATAACTCTGATGTAGTGTTCTCTTACAACATCCACCGCGTTGGCGAATCAATCGCATCATTGTACGGTTACAAATATGAAGGAGTTAACCCCGCGAATGGTAATCCATTGTACAGAAAAGCTAATGGTCAAATCATCCAAGGTAACATCGTAACGCAGGCTTACAGTGTTTACGATCCTGCAAACCCATCTGTTGCTGGAGCTGCAACTACTTTGGCTGCTGCTGACCGTGTGGTATTAGGAAACTCAAGCCCGACTTACTTTGGTGGTTTGAACAATACCTTCACTTATAAAGGTTTAGATCTTAACGTCTTCCTTACCTTCTCAGGGGGTAATAAAGTAATGAACGTTACACGTCAGGAAAGTTTACTAAACCAGAAATTCCTGAATGGCGGTACTGAGTTACTTAACCGTTGGACTTCAACTAACACGAACACCGATGTTCCTCGTCTTTATTACGGACGTGATGCATTCACAAATCTTACTGCCAATACTGTTTCACGTTTCGTGGAAGATGGAAGCTACATTCGTGGTCAGAACATAACCCTCGGTTATACTTTGCCGGTATCAGTTGTGAACAGTCTTAAGTTCAATAAACTGAGAGTGTATGCACAAGTGATGAACGCATTTATTATTACAGATTATTCAGGATTAGATCCGGAATTGAACACAAGTGTTACTTCAAACAGTACTGTCGGAGTAGATTACAACACCAACCCAATTTCACGCACATTCGTGTTAGGTTTAAATCTTGGATTTTAATTAGTAGAGACATGAAAAGAACTATAGAAAATAGATTATTTAAAAAGGGGATCCTCATTATGGGTCTTGCCGGCCTGATGGTTGTATCCTCTTGTAAAAAGTTTACGGAGCTAAGCCCATTGAGCCAGCTTTCGGAAACGACAGCATTCTCAAACCCGGCTAATATTGAGTTGGCGATGAATGGGGTGTATAACCGTGCAGCAGTTGGTAACTATAATGGTGGTGCTGGCCGTGGTTATCCATTCGGCGCAGCATCTATCGAGCAGTCAGAAATGCGTGGTGAAGACATGGTCAACCTTGCGACATTCTACCAGATCACATACGAAACCACTATTACTGCGGCGGCGTCTAGTGCTAATAACTGGAATATGTTTATCAACTTATATTCGTTGATCAACCAGTGTAATGTTGTAATTGACGGTGTTACAGCGGCTGCTGGTGCAGGAACAATTACTCAGGCTGTTGCTGATCAGTATGCGGGCGAGGCAAGATTTTTACGCGCCCTTGCTCACCATGAACTTGTAATCAATTTCTGCCGCCCTTTTGTTGACGGTAATGGTAATAAGCCTGGAGTTCCTTATCGGACGGTGGCCGTTACTGGTGCATCAACTGTGGCAGCTACCTTATCTCAAACAAGGGGAACTGTAGCTGAAGATTACACGAAGATTTTAGTGGATCTTGATTTTGCTGAAACAAATCTACCAGCAACACGTACTTCAAACAAGATCACACGTGCTACTAAAGCTGCAGCAATTGCGCTTAAAACGCGTGTTAAACTTCACATGAATGACTTTGCAGGAGTTATCACCGAAGGAGCAAAACTTGGAACCAGCGGCGCAGCTGCCCCGTATACCAGCCCTATCGGCGGATATGCTTTAACAGCCAGCCCTGACGGTCCATTTGCTACCTTCAATAACAATACTGAATCAATTTTCTCTATTGAAAATGGTTCTGCTGCAAATGGTGGTGTTAATGGTGCACTGGCGAACATGTTTGGTCCGGCTGCTAACCCATTAAATAGCCAGGTTGGTCGTGGATTAGTTGCTACAAGTCCAAATCTGTATAACGCATCATTCTGGGTTACAGGTGATACAAGAAGATCCTTATTACAGATCCAGCAAACTACCAACGGCGCGAAATACTTCTTTAACTACAAGTATCGTGACCCGACGACAAGCACTGACTGGGCTCCGATCATTCGTTATGCAGAAGTTTTGTTAAACGTAGCTGAGGCATATTCTAGAACTACGCCACTGGATGTCCGTGCTTTGAATTTGCTTAATGCAGTTAGAAATCGGGCTGTGCCTGTGGCTGACCGTTACACAATCGCTAACTTTGCTTCTCAAAATGCATTAACTCAGGCTATTCTGAACGAGCGCCGTGTTGAGTTTGCAGGTGAAGGAAGAAGATGGGCAGATATTACCAGATTGTCACAGGATGTGAACTTCCAGGTTGCTGGTGGTGGTATCCCTGCCAAGATCCTGGTAACAGCACTTGCTGGAGACGGATCTAACTACAATACTACAACCCGTCCGGTAACACCAGCGGCAAAGGCTGCTATCCCGTACTCAGATTTCAAATACATCTGGCCAATACCTCAGGATGAGCTTAATGCAAATCCTAACTTAACTCAGAATCCGGGTTATTAATATTGGATAGAAAATAAAAAACTAACGCCTTCAGCTTGCTGGAGGCGTTTTTGTTTCAGCCACTTTAAAACATACAGGCTTTACAGCCAAGGGCATAAAAAAAAGCCACTCTAATTGAGTGGCTTTTGTGGTCCCGACGAGAATCGAACTCATATCTAAAGTTTAGGAAACTTCTATTCTATCCGTTGAACTACGGGACCATTTATCTAATCTCACTTCCACTTGGAAAGGCTTCAGATGGTGCAACAAAACTAAGCTTTCCTTCTGAATTTTCCGCCATCAGAATCATACCCTGTGATAAAATGCCTTTAATCTCCCGTGGTTCGAGGTTTATCAATACAGAAACCTGCTGCCCGATGATTTTCTCAGGGTCGAAGTATTCTGCGATGCCCGAAACGATGGTACGTTGATCGATGCCAGTATCAACCTGTAATTTGAGTAGCTTCTTAGTTTTTGCGACTTTTTCAGCCGCCAATATCTTTCCGACCCGAATATCCATCGCAGAAAATTGGTCGAAACTGATATTCTCCTTCGCCTGAGATGGTTCTGCCTGATCCAGAGTATTAGCTGTCTTCGTATCCATCAATCTTTTTATTTGGGCGTCTATAGCCTCATCTTCAATTTTATCAAAAAGCAAGGCGGCCTCGTTGAGCTGATGACCCTCTTGAAGCAATTCAACAGTTCCTGCCTTATCCCAGCCTTGAACATCGAGGTTCAGCATTTTAAAAAGCTTTGCTGCGGTGAATGGCAGGAAGGGCTGGGCGAGTATGGCCAGGTTAGCTGCAATTTGAAGCCCAACATTTAAAACCGTCTTAACCCGTTCCTCGTCGGTTTTGATAACTTTCCAGGGTTCTTCATCTGCGAGATATTTATTGCCAAGCCGCGCGAGGTTCATAAATTCGGATAGCGCCTCCCTGAAGCGGTATTGCTCAATAGATGAGGATATGCTTGCCGGATAACCTTTTAGCTCGCCTATGGCCTTCAGGTCACTTTCTGTATACTCTGAACCGAACGCAACCTTTCCCTCAAAATATTTATGTGAAAGTATCAGTACACGATTTATAAAATTACCGAAGATCGCGACAAGCTCGTTGTTGTTTCTTGCCTGGAAGTCTTTCCAGGTAAAATCATTATCCTTGGTTTCAGGCGCGGTTGCTGTCAGGACATAACGCAGCACATCCTGTTTTCCCGGAAAATCTAAGAGATACTCATTCAACCAGACAGCCCAATTCCGGGATGTTGAAATTTTATCTCCTTCAAGGTTAAGAAATTCATTGGCTGGCACGTTCTCAGCAAGATTATATCTTCCATGAGCCATCAGCATAGCCGGAAATATGATACAATGGAAAACAATATTGTCTTTGCCTATAAAGTGAACAAGTTTTGTTTCATCATCCTGCCAGTACTTTTCCCAGCTGTGAGTTGGCTTTAGTTGGTCGTTTACGTAATACTCATCTTTTTTATTGGATTCTAATCCAGGTTTGCACAGGTCTTTTGTTGCCGAAATATATCCAATAGGAGCGTCAAACCATACATAGAGAACTTTGCCATCAGCACCTTTTACGGGAACATTTACTCCCCAGTCCAGATCCCGGGTCATGGCCCTGGGATGCAGGCCGCCGTTCAACCAAGACTTGCACTGACCATATACATTTGGTCTCCATTCCTTATGCGAATCAATATATGATTCAATCTGCGGCTGCATTTTATCAAGTGGCAGAAACCAATTGGTGGTTCTCCTGAGTACCGGTTTGGAGCCAGATAACGTAGAGTGAGGATTTATCAACTCCTCAGGGCTCAGTGAAGTGCCGCATTTTTCGCATTGGTCACCATAAGCATTGTCGTTACCGCAATTAGGACAAGTACCGACGATATAACGGTCTGCGAGAAACTGCCCGGCTGTTTCATCAAAATATTGTTCCGTTTCTTCTTCGGTAAACACACCTTTATCGTAGAGAGTCTTGAAGAAATCGGAAGCTGTTTTGTGATGAGTCTCAGAGGATGTCCTGTGGTAGATATTGAACGATACCCCGAAATCCCTGAACGAATCCCCAATAACTTTGTGATACTTATCAACGACCTGTTGAGGCGTTATACCTTCTTTGCGGGCCTTAAGGGTGATTGGAACGCCATGTTCGTCCGATCCACAAATGAATACCACATCATGGCCGGATGAACGTAAATATCTTACATAAATATCAGCGGGAACATATACACCAGCAAGGTGGCCGATGTGGACCGGGCCGTTGGTATAAGGAAGTGCTGCTGTAACGGTATATCTCTTAAATGTCTTTCCCAAAATCTGATTATTAACGTATCTCGTTCGATTGAATAGTTTGCAAAGATAATCGCTAAGGCTCTAACTTTATAATTGCATATAAAGTCCTGAACGTTATGATCAAGCTTTTAGGATACTTAGTGTATTAAACTTTATTCTGTTATCGTGCTGAAGAGCTTGGTGTTGTTGGCATTCCTGCCCGAAAGCGCATAAAAAGCTCCAGTTTTTTTATCGCTGAAATCACGTTTTTATACCAGATTTAAAAATAGTATAAAAAATGATCTTTCTCTGTACCTTCTCCGCCTCTTCTTCGTCTCCAACCCCATTTTAGGCCACGCCAGGGCAACATTTGGCGAAGAAGGTACGAAGAAGAACACTAGAAGGTACTTAGAAGGTGTAAGCGAGTTTAATTTAATGTCGTACTTACCATATTAGTATAAGCGTTCTTCATACGGTTGAAATAAAGCGATCTGAGACAATTTCATAAGATTAGTGGACTGTTGAGTTCGCAAGTTTTTTTTGGCGGCAAATCTAAGCCTTAATCAATTTGAGTAAATTGTTATATTACCGGCATTTTTCAGCATTCTAATTTTACCTCAAAAATTAGTTCCTCAGCAATAAAGTGGGATCCAATTGATCGTCACTTAAGGTGTTCCGAAAGAACGTTAGTGTATTTGGCTAGCCTGTTTGAATTTTCCTGTTATGTATGGCCGGTTTAATTATCGGACTTGCTTGAATATTGTCACTGAGGCTTATAACGATAAACTAATGCTTAGGATAAGAATGGGATAAATTTGACAAATAGTTAATACGGTATTTGTTAATTTGCGCACCACAACCATTTAGATAAACATACGTTGATAACCCCTCCATATTTACAGAAAGGCGATACCGTTGCCATTACCTGTCCTGCTAAGAGCCTTCCGGTACCCATTGACGATGCGGTAAAGCTATTAGAGTCGTGGGGATTAAAGGTTGTTCTCGGCGAAACCGTATACGCATCCTGGCACCAATTTGCCGGTACAGATGAACTGCGTACAGCAGATTTCCAAAAGTTCCTTGATGATGATTCCGTGAAAGCAATCTTTGCCGCACGAGGCGGATACGGAACCATTCGCATTATCGATGGTATCGATTTCTCGCGATTTGAAGATAACCCGAAATGGATCATTGGGTTTAGTGATATAACAATTCTTCACAGTCACATCAATGCCGTACTAAATACTCAGAGTATTCACGGACAAATGCCTTTAACTATTCCTGACGGAACAAAAGTCTCCTTGGAAACTCTGCGTAAAGCCTTATTTAATGAACCCTTCGATTATTCTTATACCAGTGCTGTCGAGAATAAAAGCGGATCAGGCTCAGGGATGCTTATTGGAGGAAATCTCACTTTACTACTGATGATGTCCGGATCTGTTTCAGAACAGGATTACAAAGACAAGATTCTTTTCCTTGAAGATGTTGGAGAATATTTCTATTCGATCGACAGGATGATCCTAAGCTTTAAACGAGCGGGTATTCTTGCTGAATTAAAAGGGTTAATTATCGGCGGATTTACGGATTTGAAAGACAATGACATTCCCTTCGGACATACCGCTGAAGAAATTATCGTGAGCCACGTAAAAGAATACGACTACCCGGTTTGTTTTAATTTCCCGGCCGGCCACATTGAAGATAATAGAGCATTGATATTTGGCAGGGAAGTTACTTTAACAGTTGATGGCCCCTCAGTTTCGTTAACCTATTCAAACCAACTATAATAACAAAAAACAATTTATGGCCTTGTTCGCATCACTCGGTAAATACAGAAATACAGGATTATTAATCGTGCGACTCGGCCTTGGAGTTATGATGATGCTGCACGGTTACCCGAAATTTCTGGGCGGGCCCGATAACTGGGCAGCCGTCGGAGGTTCAATGAAATACCTTGGGATCACATTTGCTCCAGAGGTTTGGGGCCTGCTCGCCGCGGCAGCTGAAACATTTGGAGGATTCCTGCTTTTGATCGGTTTAGCTTTCAGGCCTGTTTGTCTGATCTTGACCTTTACAATGCTCGTTGCAGCTGTAACTCATTTGAAAACTTCATCCGACTATATGGACGCGGCTCATGCTATTGAACTAGGATTTGTATTTTTCGGCTTAGCTTTTATCGGTCCCGGCAGATATAGTGTCGACAAGAAGTAATTCGTAAATCAGCGAAGAAAACTTTGAGCAATTTACTTGTTCACTGCGTTTTTAGTTACAAAATCAGGGATTCTCGACTTGGGCTCTCCGAAGTAGTGAAATTGCTCAGCCCATTCAAGACCGTACTTTTTACCAACTTCCTTGTCGGAAGGAACTGCCCTGTGATATTCGGAGTCTATGTCTAACACGAAATTTTTAACAAAGCTGGCATTTGCCGTGTCATCACTGTCGCCCAGAATTGGCAAAGACTTCCCCTGGTCGGCAAGGCTTTTCCGCAATCTTGCTCCCGCATCTCCGCCCGGACCCTGGGTTTTTATTACCACATTGCTCTCCACCTTTTTATCGATGTACTTGCTAATATCTACAACCCGGTTAACTAACTGCGGCCCACGAGCAAAATAATACCGTTCCTGAACAGCATGTGGTTTTACAACTTCAAAGTGCTCGGGGTAGTCGAGGCTTCCAGCCATCCAGCGCGCCGCTTCCACCGCTTTCGCCGTCACATAATGATCAGGATTTTCTTCATAATGACCCCATGGATCATAACAAATTACTGTGTCTACTTTCAGTAAACGGAAAAGAAAAATAAGCCTTCCTTTGATCTCCTGAATATTGTATTCATCCATACGATGATTGCGGTAATGCAGATCGTAAACCTTAGAAATTCCGAGAACTTTGGCGGTTGCCTCCGTATCATTTTCATTATTAAGAACACGTTCACCAAGGGTTTTACCTCTTCCGGCAACATCATCATTGGATGTCCTGATCATATAGGCGGTATAACCCTCATCAACAAGCTTCGCTACGGTGCCGGCGGCGAATAGGGCAATATCATCGCAATGAGGCTGAATTACTGCAAGTACTTTTCCCTTGTGTGGCTGACCAGATACTGGTCTTTCAATAACTACAGGATCATTCTCAGGGGGAAAGTGCGCTATTGGATTTTCCTTGATTCCAGTTTCAGACGCAGCAGCATCCTGCGCGATGATTGAATATGCTGCAGGTAAAACAGCACCGGCTACTATTCCCTTGCTGATGAATTTTCTTCTTTCCATGACAGGTTAATTTGCGATGAAGCTTGCATGACCAAATTTAATTGTTGTTTGAGCGATAAGGTCATTCATGTTTCTAACCCTAATATAATCCATTTCATTAAATAAATCGGGTACGTTACCAGTATAAGGCAATAAAAAAGCCTCACGATTTGTGAGGCTTATATTTTGTTAAAAGTTGTTGTTATTCATTCCGGGGCCACCTCCACCTTCGCGTCGCATTCCACCGCCTTCACCCGGCCGTCTTTCTCCACCCTGTCCAGGTCCGCGGAAATCAGGCCCATTTTGCTGCTGAGGTTGTCTGCCGCTGAACTTCTGCAATCTCATGGTAAACGTCAGCATAAAATATCGCGATAAGCGGTTGCTTTGACTATCAGTAATTGTATTTCCAAGTACCTGCCTGGAAACGCTGGTGTTTTCATCCAGAAGGTCAAATGCCTGGAAGCGGAGTGTTGCGCTCTTGTCTTTCAAAAATTGTTTTTCCAGATATGTATTGATGATGAAAGGATTTACTGCAAGTGAACTGCTGTAGCCATCATTAATAGTTTTACTCAGATCTGTCCCGAACAAGAGGGTTTTAAGGAAGTATACCCTGCTATTAAAGTTGAACGAATAGGTTGATACTTTGGTGTTGTTATTAGTTATCGCGTCGTTCGTATTGGTGTTGAAGCTATATCTAAAACCCGGGTTGAATTCAAGATTCCTGTTCGGATTTATCTGCATGTTCAGGCCCTGTGAAAGGATCCAGTTCTTACCACGGTTTTTGATATTATCCGTAAAAGAGATGTTATTGATATAGTTCGCCGAACCATTAAATGAAAATACATATTTCTTCTCTTTAAATGGCTTTGAGTAATTGTAGAATGCATTTGCAGTGTAATAACCGTCTGTGTTCAGGTAACGGGTTTCCTGCACCAGACCAACGCCAGACACGTCCGAGCGGACGATATTCGATACGATCTTATTTTCAGTGTAATTACCTGCTATGTTGAAGAACAAAACATCGCCTGAAGCGAAGTTAAAATTGTTGTAACGGAAGTTCAGGATATGAGTGAATTCAGCATTCAGGTCCGGGTTACCATAAACCGGGAACTGCGGATTAGTAACATCTGGTATCGGCTGCAATTGTATGTAGGTAGGCTCATTTGCCCGGCCGAAGTAGTTGGCATTAATCGCCCGCGTTCTTGAAAAGTTATATGAATAACGTGCTGATGGGATAAGATTAAATCCAGTATTGCGGTACGGAGTAGTTACACCCAGCACAACCGAATTACCCTCCAGTACATTTGGCTGCGCGCTTAGACCAAATGAGTAATTGTATCGCTGTTGATTTACGCGGAAGTTGACGCCAAATCTATTAGTGCTGAATGAGTAATTATAATCATTACTCAAATTCAAATTAGGAGTTGATACACCCGATGACGTGACATCGAAAGTCTCTCTCTCATTTCTGTAATTTGTAGTGCTGTGATTATAATTGAATTCTAAACCGGAGAACTTACCCAAAGGTTCGATGTAGGACAAGTTTGCACTTACATTCGAGCTTTTATTTTCGTCATACAGATCCTGATTACGGTACACATTCGTGTTTCCGCTTACAGCATAATTTATGTATTCGGTGAGCTGGTCGTCCTGCTGTTTTGTTTGGGAGTTATTGGCGTTAACGAATAGGGAGATATTACGCCCTCGTTTCTCGAACCGGTGATTGAGTAATAAGTTAGCTCCGAAATTAGGACTCTTGGATGCGGTGTTATAAATAGTTGTTCCGTCGGATGTCCTGGTGTTGTTGAGGGTCTGGATATAGTTCGAATTTCCAGCGTCTTCACTTTTGCTATAGCTGAATGAAGGTGAGAATTTAATGAAATTAACCGTATCGGGTTTATACTCAAGATTCCAGCTAAGCCTGTGGTTTTCATTGATCACATTCTTCGCAGATAGCTGATCCATGATAATTAAGCTCGACTGGAAGTTATTTTGCTGGAACTGATCACTTAAAACGTTGTTGTCTCTGTTTGAATAACTGTAGTTACCATATGAACTCAGTTTGGTTCCATAATCCTTACGGTAGTTTAACCCGACAGAGCCTACAGAGGTGATCCCATCACCACCGCTAAAGCCACCGCCACCTCCCTGGAAGCCGCCACCACCGCCGCCACCACCTTGAAAACGCTGGCCACCACCGCCGCCACCGCCGACTTGCTGCACTCTGGCACCGCCTCCGCCACCGCTAAAGCCACCGCCTCCGCCACCAAAATTGAAAACATTGCTGTTCGTATTGTTCAGGTTTCCTATAAAAGAAAACTGCTCTGAATTGTTATAAGTATTGGCCGTAAGATTTGCCTGGTATCTTTCCTTGTCTCCTCCGCCCACAGTGCCACGCGCAAAATAGCCCTTATTCTTGTCAGCCCTGATTGTAAAGTTCAGGATCTTCTCCGGATCGCCATTTCTGATACCTGTAAGGTTGGCCTGATCACCATAATCATCAATGATCTGTGCCGACTCAAGCATATCCGCCGGAAGCTGTTGCGTAGCTGTCTTAACATCCCCGCCGAAGAAATCCTTTCCATTGATCCTGACACGGGTAACCTGTTTACCTTGTGCAGATACATTACCGTCTTTATCGACCTCAACACCCGGAAGCTTCTTCAACAAATCTTCTGCGAGAGCATTCTCCCTAAGCGGATAATCAGCAGCACGATACACTACAGTATCCTCTTTGATAGTCACCCCTGGGGTACCCGAGATGACGACTTCATTAAGCATTCTGTTTTGAGACTTTAAAACGAAGGGCTCAAGCTCGATAGGAGTGTCTCCGTCTTTATATAGAAACCTTTTATTAAGTGTTTGATATCCCAAACTGCTTATCGTAATAAGAAAGGTTGATGATTTTACTCCTTTAAGAGTGAAGGCTCCATCGATGTCAGTTCTGGTGAAAACTGTATCTGTACCAACAATGTACTTCACCGTTGCTGCTATGATACTTGTACCTGTAGAGTCTTTTACTACCCCCTTTACATCGCGGCTTGTTTGTGCAAATGCCGCATAGTTCATCAATACGATAGCTAGTAGTAGTAAAATTCTTTTCATTTGATCTTGTGTTACTTCGATAGTGATTGTTATTGTTTAGTTGCAAGCCTGCTACGGATATAAAACTCAGTGCTTGTTAAAAGTTTATTCATTGCGCTGTTGCGGGGAGGAAATTGTCCCCCGTACATCCCGCCCATTGGTTGACGCTGGGCAGTTTGTCTCTGGTTCATATTAACAGATGCCCCCTGCAGTCCATTAACCTTGATACTGTAGGTCACTTCACCCGCATTAGCCGTGCTCAGATTAAGCAAGCTTAAGGGTATAATGATCTCCTGGATAAGATTATTGTTTTTGTCAAATCCTGCAGCTGCCCGAATTCCATAGGTGTTCTGAAGTGATATACCCCCGTCGATAATTTCTTTAAAGCCGGCAACTTTTATGTCTTTTATCCTGGAAAGGATCTGTTTTTGCATCTCTTCAACTTCAGGCTGATCCTTTGTATTGCGGCTTTTCCCAGGAGTACGGTCGAGTACAGGAAAAATAACGGTTGCCGGATCCTTCTTCTTGCCCTCAATATTTGCGGAAAAACTTATTCCTCCTGCGAGGATCTTGGTAAGATCTTGTTTGGAAGCACTCCTCAGAGCGAGATATACGTTCTTATCATCATTAGCGAGGCTGTAGTAGAGATTTGTAGCCTCGTTAAACATGGTCAGGCTGTCAGGCCAGTCACTTAAGGAACCATCAGCAACAACCACATTGTTTGCCCACCTCGTATTAATCATTTCTGCTTTTTTCTGAGAAAAAGCGCCTGATAAATTGACTAAAACAACACCAATAATTAATACAATATTTTTTACTCTGATCATTTCTTAACTGTTTAGACTATTAAAATAGATAAAGGTTTAACCCACCGCATGATGATTTCTCTCCTAATTCACATACGTGATTTAAGTCCATTCAAATCAGGAACGGTTTAAATTCTTAAAAAGCGTGCAAATATAGACAAACAGTCTGACGACTTACAGGAAAAATAACACTTAGGGATAAGCTATATACTATTGATAATCAGCTTTCTTCTTCCCAAAGTAAAGCCAGGTTGATAATGGTTTCAACGGCTTTTTGCATGTCCTGAACTGACACCCATTCTTGTTTTCCGTGGAATGCATGTTCACCTGCAAAAATATTCGGGCAGGGCAGCCCCATAAAAGACAGGCGCGATCCATCTGTACCACCTCTGATACTCTGTAACTTTGCTTTTAAACCGCTTCGTTCAATTGCTTTTATACCCAGTTCAAGCAGCTTGGGATGCTGATCAACAATCTCTTTCATGTTCCTGTACTGCTCTTCAACGATAAGCTGATAAGTTGAATTAGGATATTCTTCTAATACTTCCTGCACAATAACGTCGAGTATACGCTCATGGCTCCGAAGTGCTACGCTGGTGAAGTCACGGATAATAAATTCTACCGTCGCCTGTTCGACCGAACCTGAAATTGACACCGGGTGGATGAAACCATCTTTATCCGCAGTGCTTTCAGGTGACAGCTTTTCTTTAGGCAGGCAGGCTACAATTTGTGAAGCTATCTTGATGGCACTTTCCATTTTACCCTTAGCGAATCCCGGATGACTGCTAACACCATTAATTATAAGCTTGATACCATCTGCAGAAAAGGTTTCATTTTCGATAGAACCAGCGGTTTCACCATCTACCGTATAAGCAAAGTCAGCGTTTAACTTTTCAAGATCTGCTTTGTCTACGCCCCGTCCAATCTCTTCATCCGGTGTAAAAAGTATCTTTATCGTACCATGTTTATATTCCGGGTGAGACATCAGGAAGTTTGCTGCATCCATTATCTCTGCCAGCCCTGCTTTGTTGTCTGCCCCTAACAAAGTAGTGCCACTAGCTGTGATGATGTCGTTACCTATCTGATCCCTCAGGTCCGGATGATCTTTCATTCTAAGAACCTGAGTAGTATCATCCGGAAGAATAATATCCTCTCCCTGGTAATTCTTGTGTATAATTGCTTTGACATTTTCTCCACTGCAATCAGGAGAAGTATCCATATGCGAACAAAAACAAATCACAGGAACAGCCTTGGATGTGTTTGAAGGGATTGTAGCATACACATAACCGTTGGCATCATAATGGGCATCTGAAACTCCCATTTCCAGAAGTTCAGCCACAAGAAGTTCTGCCAGATCTTTCTGTTTTGCTGTCGACGGGCAAGTTGTTGACCCGGGGTCAGATTGTGTATCTATAGCAGTATATCTAATGAAGCGTTCAACTACTGTATAGCTTATATTTTCAGAGACACTCATTTTTAACTAATTTTAGATCCTGTACAAATTTAACCAATTGTATCACCGCTTCGGCAAAATCGTTATATTATTCAATCCTATGAACATTGAAACCCTGCGCGAATATTGCCTGTCAAAAAATCATGTATCAGAGTCATTCCCTTTCGGGGAGGAGACATTGGTATTTAAGGTAATGGACAAGATATTCCTGCTGGCAGGACTCGAGAATCCTGATCGTTTTAATGTTAAATGTGATCCGGAGAGAGCTGTTTCACTCAGGGAGGAGTATGAGGAGGTGCAGCCCGGCTACCATATGAACAAAACCCACTGGAACACGGTTTTTATGAATGGAAACTTGAGCGATTCTCAATTGAAGGAGATGATTGATCATTCGTACGATCTCATCGTGAAAAGCCTTCCGAAAAGTAAACAACAATTATTCTGATATGAGCTGGAAGGAAAAAATAGACTCCGAAACAAAAGCGGAAACACTAAGCAAAGACTTTAAGTTTAAAGATTTCATAGCTGCATGGGCCTTTATGAATAAAGTTGCATTACTTGCTGAGGAAATGGATCATCATCCCGATTGGAGCAATTCCTACAACAAGGTGAGCATTAGTTTAAGCACGCACAGTGCCGGGGATAAGATTACGGATAAGGATAGAAAGCTTGCAGAGCAAATTGATGCATTGACATAGCGGGAATCATTGATGAAAACAGCCCTTCTGACTTCTATCTTTACCGCATCATATTTATTTTCCATGGCCCAGCTAACACCATTTGAACAGCATAAAAGCAACAATGTGACTGCTACTTACCAGGAGGCAATTGCATTCTACCGTGAATTAGACGCTAAACATGAGCAGATGCAGCTTCTGGAGTATGGACCGACGGACATCGGTAAGAACCTGAACCTGATCGTCCTTTCTAAAGACAAGATCTTTTCGCCTGATGATATACGGCGGGCGAACAAACGGATTCTTCTTATAAATAATGGCATTCACCCCGGCGAGCCGGAAGGGATAGATGCATCGATGATGCTGGCCCGGGACATGCTTTCAAACAATACGCTGCCAAAAGATGTGGTGATCTGTATTATCCCGGTTTATAACATCGATGGGATGCTTAACAGAGGAACTTCCAGAGCGAATCAGCTCGGCCCGGATTCTTATGGTTTCCGCGGAAACTACCAAAATCTGGACCTGAACCGTGACTTTATCAAAACGGATTCAAAGAATTCACGCAGCTTTCAGGAAATATTTAATATCTGGCAGCCTGAAGTATTTGTCGATAACCATACAAGCAACGGGGCTGATTACCAATATATCATGACCTTGATTCATCCCCAAAAAGATAAATTAGACCCTGTACTTTCTGAGTATGCGAGCAGGTACATGATCCCTGATCTTTATAAAGGGATGAAGGACGCCGGATTTGAGATGATTCCATACGTCAATAGCGTAGAAGAAACCCCAGATGCAGGTATAACGGGTTTTCTCGAAGTTGCGCGGTATTCTACTGGGTACGCGGCTCTGCATAATACCATTGGATTTATGCCGGAAACGCATATGCTTAAGCCATTTGCTCAACGTGTAGCAAGTACCTATCAATTCATGGTAAACGTTATCAAGATCGTTCAGAGGGATTCAAAGCAGATTGGAGAAAATAAAAAGATTGCCGATGATAAGGTGAAAAACCAAAAGAAGTTTAGTCTTCAATGGAGTCTGAAGCAGGATGATTTCTCGATGATCAGCTTCAAAGGCTTCGAGGCAAAATATAAAAACAGTGGTGTTAGCGGGCAGCCGAGATTGTACTACGACCGCAATTCACCTTATCAGAAAGATATCAAGGTATGGGACAAGTACATCCCTTCAGTTACGGCCGATAAGCCTGTTGCATACATCATTCCACAGGCCTGGAGCAAAATCGCCGATCTGCTTACTCTTAACGGCGTTCAGCTGAAACGACTCAATGCTGATTCGGAGATGGAAGTTCAGTCGTATTATATCGAAGATTATAAATCTCCTGCCAGGCCTTTTGAAGGCCACTACCTGCACACTCAGGTAAAGATTAAACCCGTACAAAATAAACTTAAATTCTACGTTGGCGATTATGTTGTGTATGCGAATCAAAAACAGAACCGCTATATTGTTGAAACACTGGAACCGCAGGGTGCAGACTCATTCTTTGCATGGAATTTCTTTGATTCTGTCCTCGGACAGAAAGAGCATTTTTCCGCTTATGTCTTTGAAGATGATGCCGCTGAAATGCTGAGCAGTGATCCTGCTTTGAAAAGTAAGTTTGAGGCGGAAAAGACTAAAGATCCTGAATTTTCAAAGAATGCAGATGCCCAGCTAAACTGGCTTTATAAAAATTCACCTTACTACGAAAAAACATATTTAAGATACCCAGTTGGTAAATTGACCAGCGACATTAAATTAGAAGTCAGATAAATGGAAAGCTTTATAAACGATACACCTGTTGCCACGATCATCTTCATCTTCACTATAGTTACCAGCCTGTATGCTTTCTCAAATGCTGAGGTATACGGCAAATTTATGCTCCATCCATACAGTGTCAGCAGGGGCAGGCGCTTATATTCTCTCATCACCAGCGGACTTATTCATAAAGATTGGGGACATTTGCTGGTGAACATGCTGTCATACTACTTTTTCGCATTTACACTTGAGAAAACCTTCGTTTCACTGAGCAGCTGGGGTCATGTACAGTTCGGAGTGCTGTATATTGTGAGCATCGTTCTGAGTGATGTCACTTCCATTCTAAAACACAAAGAAGATTTCTGGTATAATAGTCTTGGAGCCTCCGGAGCGGTCTGCGCGGTGGTGTTTAGCTACATTTTATTCTACCCAATGAATAAAATGATCATCTTCCCGATACCGATCCCTATTCCCGCAGTTTTATATGGTTTCCTTTTTCTGGGCTATTGCTGGTATGCTTCTCGAAATTCCAGGGATGCTATAAACCACGACGCCCATTTTTATGGGGCGCTTACAGGGGTTGCTTTAACAATTATCTACTATCCGGATATAGCAGGATATTTTGTTAGCCAGTTAACCGGACGCGGATAACCACTGACAGCTGGAGGCTTAATTTGAAGGCAATTCCACTGAGGCTGGAGCCTTCAGATTTCCTTCCTGATCAAGCAAAAAGCTAAGAGGGTTATCCGGATCTTTAATGATCTCGAAAAGGATTAATCCCCATGGCTTCCAGAAGTTCTCCAGAACCTGACCGTAGACTTTATTCTGCCACATGTCGAAAAGCGGTTTGTTGCTCATACCCCGAAGCGGCATCGGCTCGATATAAATCGTATCGGCTGTAGGCATGATGGTGTATTCAGGAAGACGATTAAAGAGGTAATTTGAATAGAAGAATTTACCACAAATTTCTTCAAACTGAATGGGGTGAAGCGCCTTCTGGCCAATTTTTTCCAGAATCTCCTTGTGATAAAGTGCGTTCGCTCCATTATCCTGAAGACAAGCCACTATCCCGAAATCCTTCATTCCTAAAGAGAATGTCAGGGTATTTATCTCATCACGATAATTAAACAGATCTTGTTCTGATTCAATCTTAAATACACAAATAGTCCAGGGAAGGTTCCCGTCGAATTCTACAGGTATGATCATCGACTGCAGCATGATATGCAAATTGCTGAACTTATGAATCAGCGACTGCGAAAAAACGAACTCTTCATTGTAGGCTTTCTGCTGGCGAATACCGATGCGGATCTCATTGAAGAGTATCCCATAGATCATTTTGCCGATCCATTGAAACAGCTTTGTCTGTGGAACCTCAATAACAGCATCATAGCCTTTAAGGAATGCCGCTCTGATCTCGTCTTCAAGAGGCTCAATGCCATTCGCGTAGGTGAGATTTGAACAAGGCAGCTTCATGTCCTTGTAAGTCGACATACTTTCATCAAGAAGCTTAAAAGGCTGATCGTGCAGTTCATATTCCTGCATGAGCCATACAGGGAATACTGAAATTTCTTCTTCTGTTGAAGTTAGCTTTTCACCCGTAAGAAAACATTGCTGTTTACTAAAATTTAAGGTATCGAAAGGTTTATAAAGACTTATTGCCATGGAAGCGCAAAGTTAGTAAACCCCTTTATTTAACCTTTGCTGTTTTGGTTTGAGTTTGGTAATATTTCTTGATTTCTTCAATAACCCTCCCCATCAGATCTTTTTTTGCCAGTAAATAAAGAAATTCATTTTCAAGAGGTTCCGGGGGACCAGAACCCGGCGGCTTAATGCGCAATCCATTTCCTATAGCTCTCAAATCGCCGCTTACAGCTGTGGTCGAATTCACATAGTTGTATTGAGAAGGAAAGACTTTTTGATAATTAAATGGAATATCCCCATCAATGGCAATAATGGTCTCAAGGTTCGCCCTGGAATTTCGCTTGACAACTGTATTTTGGATATTCGCTGCAACATTTTGCTTTATTGGATTGTTACTTGCATCCTTTCCAATTTCGACATCAGTTGTCACTGTCCTCACAGTAGTCTTCTCATCCCGCTGGCTTAAAAAGAAATTTGAAACTTTAATGCCGATGACCGCTTCCGGTTTCTCATTCGCACTTGCTATCACAAATGAAACCTTCGGTACAGTTCGTAATTCCTCAAGAAGCTTGTTTTGAAGGAAAGATAGATTACTCACATCGCCTGAAAACTGCCCGTTTGCTTCGATATTGATTTTAATAAGTACAGTTTTTTTCGACACATTGTTCTTTTGCACCTGTGCCTGTATGGTTGCTGAAGCAATAAGCAGAAATGCTGTTAATAGAAATTTGCCCATATCAAATATTAGGTCTAGAATTGATTAACTGAAGCTAGTTCCAGGTATTCAATGTAGCAATTATTCTGTTCTTTTAGTTTGGCCGTTTAAACTAAAGGTTTTTCTGAGTTCTCCAGCCAGATATCCAGTTAGGTCCTTCTTGGAAAGAAGCAGTAAGAATTCTTCGGTTTTTGGTTCTGATAATTGCTTCGGTTTAAGGATCGTCGTAGAGCGGCTAATTCTATCGCCCGGAGTGGTTGCCGTCGTTTGCGAGAAACTGTATAAAGAATTAAACTCCTTTTCAGCAGGCGATGAAGTATTTCTTGCGACCTTCAGTGTAGTCGTAAAGTTTGCGGACGAGTTTCGTTCTACTATCGTTTCCTCTCTTATTAAAACGCCCGGAAAGGAAGTCGGCCGCCCATTGGCATCGGTGCCGGTAACCCGCGAGGTAGGAACTGTTTTATTATTGGACCTCTGGATACGCTGCCCGATTTTTAAGTTTGACACTTTAATGTCGATGATTACTTCGGGATTGCTATCGGGATCGACCAGTACAAATTCGGCATTTTGCGATTTATTCAATTCGGCGAGAATTTGACTTGTATAAACAGGAAGGTCTATCTGACTCGCAGAGGTTTGGTCGGCAGAGATAATAATGCTGACAGGAACAGTGTTTTTGCTCTTTTTAGTCTGCTGAGCGCTTGAGAAAGACGCGAAACATACAAGCAGGAATAAGGTCAATAATTGTTTCATAGGTAAGTCGGCTTAGGTTTCGATGTTATACAAGATACGAAAAAGACCAAAAGGAAATTTCCAAATAAACACAGGGCCTTAATGCGGCAAACTCTCCTTAAAATACCCATACACCCAGGTTCCAGCCAGAGCACTCAAAAAAGTCATAATTACTACGGTTGCACCCGTTCCGATCTGGGCAAACAGCGGGCCCGGGCAGGCACCGGTTACGGCCCATCCAAGCCCGAATAGTAAGCCGCCATAGATTTGCCCCTTACTGAAAATTTTATCACGGAATATGATTGTTTCACCGTTCAGGGTTTTGATGTTAAACTTCTTGATCAAGAAGACAGAGATCATCCCAACTACAACTGCACTTCCTATGATCCCGTACATGTGAAATGACTGCAGGCGGAACATTTCCTGGATACGGAACCAGCTGATAATCTCGGCTTTCACAAATACAATCCCGAATAGTATTCCGACAATCATGAATTTAATTTTCGAGCTCCAATGAGCGGGTCCTGCTGCTACTTGCTTGCTCATAATGATAAGATTAGCGGTAAAATAAGATTTGCCATGATAAACCCGCCGATCATAAAACAGCAGGTTGCAACTAAAGAAGGCCATTGAAGAGTGGATAATCCCATGATCGAGTGACCGCTGGTACATCCTCCGGCATAACGGGTTCCAAATCCGATCAGGAAACCTCCTAATACAATCATAATGAACCCTTTGAGTGTAAAAAGTGAATTCCAGTTAACTACCTCAGCAGGTACTACCTTGCTGTAATTCACAATTCCGTAATCCGAGAGCTCAGTTGCCAATTTGGGATTGATAGAAACAGGGTCTGGATTGCTCAAAAAGTTAGCCGCTAAGAGTCCTCCGATAAGAATACCGAGCACAAAGAACAAATTCCAGGCTTCTTTTTTCCAGTCGTACTTGAAAAAGGAAACATTTGCAGGAAAACAGGCGGCGCATATATGGCTCAGCGAAGAACTGATGCCAAATGATTTATTTCCTAAAATGAGAAGTGCCGGGACGGTTAAACCAATCAGCGGACCCGCAATATACCAGGGCCATGGCCCATGAAGAAGTTCTGACATAAGATTAACTTTTGATCATCGGAACAATCGGATCCGTAATGGCCGATATTCCACCTTCAATTTCGCTAAAATTTCTGTATCCGCGCGATTGAAGAATAGAGGCTGCCATCATACTCCTGTAACCGCCTGCACAATGAATATAAAAGTGTTCCTTGGGATTGATGTCTTTAATCCAGTTGTTGATATCAGCAAGCGGCTTGCTTTCCGCATTTTTAATATGCTGGGTTTCGTACTCTGCATCTTTCCTGATATCTATAATCTTTTTTGTTTTATCATAAGCTTGCGCAAATTCCTTGGCACTGATACGGTCAACCTCGTCGATTTCCTTACCAGCTTTTTTCCAGGCTTCGAACCCCCCTTTCAGATGCCCCAGTACGTTGTCGAAACCGACCCTGCTTAAACGGGTAACAGCTTCTTCTTCCATACCCTCGTCTGTAACGAGTAAGATTTCCTGTTTTACATCTGCGATGAGGGCACCAACCCATGGAGCAAAATCTCCTTTTAAACCTATGTTTACCGACTGGGGTATAAAGCCTTTGTAGAACTCCGCATTATTTCTGGTATCCAGAATTAATGCCCCTGATTCATCAGCTGCAGCTTCAAATTCATCAGGATTAAGCGCTCTCATCCCATTATCGAGTACCTTTTCATAGCTCTCATAACCCTTTTTATTCATCGCTACATTGGCACTGAAATACGCTGGTGCCGGAAGCAATCCTTCAGTAACTTCCTTTACAAATTCTGCTTCCGTCATATTAGCCCGCAAAGCATAGTTGAACTGTTTTTGATTGCCTATGGTAGAAACAGTTTCCTTACTCATGTTCTTGCCGCATGCGCTGCCTGCTCCGTGTGCGGGATAAACAATAACCTCATCCGGCAAGGTCATTACCTTATCCCGCAAGGAACGGTAAAGAGTGGCTGCCAGCTCTTCCTGGGTCATGTGCGCTGCTTTTTGTGCCAGGTCAGGACGCCCAACATCACCGATAAAAAGTGTATCACCGCTGAATAAGGCGTATTCCTTTCCGCTTTCATCAATCAAAAGATAGCATGTACTTTCAAGTGTATGACCCGGGGTATGCAAGGTTCTCAACTTGATTTTGCCCACTGTGAATTCCTGACCATCCTCTGCCGAGATGAAATTAAACTCTGGCCTGGCAGTTGGCCCGTAAACTATAGGCGCCCCGGTTTTCTCACTCAGGTCGAGGTGACCAGAGACGAAATCCGCATGAAAATGGGTCTCAAAAATATATTTAAGCTTTACCGAGTCGCGATCCAGGCGGTCAAGGTAAGGCTGAACCTCTCGCAAGGGATCAATAATGGCAGCTTCGCCATCAGAAGTGATGTAGTACGCTCCTTGCGCAAGGCAACCGGTATAAATCTGCTCTATCTGCATTTAACACAAATTAATATGCAAAGTTGAGAATAATTGTCCGGCTAAAATTCCTTTAATTGTAAAGTTTAAAAGCTCAGGTTGGTAGACAGGATAATGCCACTGTTATGCTGAAAGACATTCCGCCCAGTAACCTCCCTGCCTAATTGCGCAATCTGGCTCAGATAACCCCCTTCAATTCTAACCTTGGGCGAAAAACGGTAGCCAAGTAAAATCCCAAGTCGGTTCTGATCGAAAACATTCTCATTTACATTCTTGCCGAAACCAATAAATACCTCGTCATAAATTGCTGCGTAGGGAGTTTTATCTGTAATCTCACGACCCTTTAAAGGTATTTGAGCACGATACATGTATCGGAATCTGTTTGTGTATACATATTCATCTTCCTTTTCAAGTGAAGCGTCACTGTAGCGCCCCACCCAGCGCTGTTCAAGCATAAAACGGTGATTACTTTCAACGATTCCGAACTTATTGTTTAGGCCAATCATCTCGTAAGCACGGTGCTCGGTAAATTGCTTTCCCAGGTTGTTCAGTGGAATATCGCCGTAATTATACGACTCGGCGAGGGCATAACCCGCTCTTACATTTACCCCCGGAAAAACAAGTCGGTTTACTGCAAGCTTGAATACATTTTGCTGCGGATCTGAGATGATGTTGGTACGACGCCATTGAAACTCACCTGCCAGACTCCATTTATCATCCAGTTTAAGCCCGGCATTCAGGGCGTACCAGCCGATGCTGTTTTTGTCTTTAATACGGGTGTTCTGTGCAAAAGCTGTAATGGATGCTAAAGTAAAGAGAAATAAGGCAAGTAGTTTTTTCATGCGGAAGCTGATGTTAAGCTAACATTAACTTAATGTTAACAAGGCCCGCAAGTTAAGCGAATCTGGGAAATTATGCAATGGGGAGCGAGAACCGAGCAGCGACCTTTGGATTTCCGTGCTAGTTTTTCATGTCTCGACGCTCGATTCTCGTTTCTCGACGGGCATTCTCATTTCCCCGCCAGCCATACCACATTCAACTCCGACTCATGATCCTGACCTAAAATGCCCCCATACAAATCCGGCCGCCTTGCTTTCCGGTATCTGTGGCCTCCGGCCTGGGTTAGTTTTTCCGGACTTATCGTCGCCGTCACTATCGAATCATCAAAGCTTCTGCATTCTGCTAATATATCCCCGAAAGGATCGAGTATCATCGAACATCCGTTTTTGAGCTGATCGTCGTCCATGCCTATTGGATTCGAAAAAACCGCAAATATAGCATTGTCGTAAGCTCTGGATGGAAGCCATTTCATTAGCCAATCGCGGCCTTTCATGCCATCGAACTCCAGGCGTAATGATGTAGGATCATTTTCCCGGTTATACCATAGTTCTGGATCGACAAAACCTGCACCGGGCCGTGTGGAAGGTGTACACATAGTTACATGCGGCATGAAAATAATATCAGCCCCAAGCAAGACTGTCGCCCTTACATTTTCAATGATATTATTGTCGTAGCAGATCAGAATGCCGCATTTCCAGCCGTGAATTTCAAAAACAGTGTAAGCATTTCCCGGATTCAGATGAGGATTGATGAACGGGTGGAGTTTTCTGTGTTTGGCAATCAGACCTGTTTTATCAACACATAGGTAAGCCTTATATAAACTATCGTCTTTTTCTTTTTCAAACAGTCCGGCGAGAATAGTGATGTTATGTTTTGCTGCAATTTCCTGGAGCCTGATGATGCTGGGCCCTTCCGGGATGATCTCTGCAAGATCGAGCATTTGTTCTTTGTTGAGATGACGTGCGAAAGTATACCCGGTGATTGAACATTCATGAAAGGCCACAACCTGGGCTCCTTCATCTGCAGCCTTTTTGGCAAGTGTGTCTATAACAGAAAGATTATAGTCTTTGTCACCATTCCTGTTCTCGAACTGGGCGGTAGATATTTTGATTTTCTGCATGTAGTTTCGATAATTATGACTGAGGTTCGGTAATCCTGCTATTAAGCACAGCCGAAACAAAAATAACACAGAAGAACGCAAAAATGAACAGGGATTGACGTTTTCTTGAGGAAGTATTTTAAAAAGGAAGCCTGAAATTTATTCGTATTGAAGATAATAAATTTTGTTATTTCGTACCATTAATCCCAGCCATTATGAAGATCAGCTATAAGCCATTCGAACTTACCCTGAAACACCCTTTTACCATCGCAAAGTTCTCGCGTACATCAACGCCGATCATGCTAATGGAGATAAGCCATGAAGGCTTTACAGGATTTGGAGAAGCCTCTATGGTTCCCTACATGGGTGAGAACATGGAAACAGCTAATGCCTTCATGTCAAAAGTTGATTTATCGTGGCTAAAGCCTCCATTTAACTTTGATGAGGTGGTTGCTTACCTGGATAATATTGCACCCGGAAATCCCAATATAAAAGCGGCAATTGATATTGCTTTGCATGACCTGAAAGGTAAGATCGAGAACACCCCTTGTTATAAATTCTTTGGTACCGACCCTTCTAAAATGCCTGAGACTTCTTACACGCTGGGAATCGATACGCCTGAAGTGCTGATCCAAAAGATCAAAGAAGGTGAACACTGCCACATTATTAAGGTTAAGCTTGGCCGCGATAATGATAAAGAGCTGATCAACACGATTCGTTCGGCTACTGATAAACCTCTTTTTGTGGATGCCAATCAGGGCTGGGCGGATAAGCACCATGGGCTCGAAATGGTTAACTGGCTGCATGAGCAGGGAGTTGTATTAATTGAGCAGCCTATGGCCAAGGATGATCCTGATTCAAATGCCTGGATCACCGAAAGAAGTCCGATTGCTATTGTAGGAGATGAGTCTGTGCAGCGCTTCGCCGATGTTGAAAAGGCGAAAGGAGTTTACCATGCGATTAATGTAAAGCTCATGAAAAGCGGGGGTATGTATGAGGGCCATCGGATGATCATGAAAGCTAAGGAGCTTGGCATGAAAGTGATGATTGGTTGTATGAGTGAAACCAGCTGTGCGACGCTGGCTGCTGCGGCCCTTGCTCCCCTGTGCGACTGGTCAGACCTTGACGGACCCTTCCTTACTAACAACAATCCGTATAAAGATCCGGAATTCAAAAATGGTAAGTGGGTATTGAATGATGACCCGGGATTAGGTATTCGATTAAGGTAAGTTCAGACCGACAGATTCCCAGTCTATTTCTTCCTCGTCATTTCCCTCACGGTTTTTGCCAGCCTGATCTTGAGATAGATCAGCATGGCAAATGGCGGAGCTGCCGCAATTGCATATAAATAAAAACCATTCTTGATTGACCAGAAAATGCAGAGGAAAAGCACGAAAAGGGCAATGTTCAGGAAAATATTAAATAGGATCTTTTTGAACATGGTTTAGTATACCTGCATGTCCGGATCGTATTCTGCTGCCCAGGCTAAAATTCCACCTTTAAGGTTGTACAAGTTGGTATATCCCAGTTGCTCAAGCTGCATTACTGCGGCTGCGCTTCGTGCTCCACTGCGGCACTGCATAATTACGGGTTTGTCCTTGCTAACTTTAGAAGCTTCAACTACTAAGCCGGCCAGCGGGATATTTTCTCCGTCTATATTAGACATTTCATATTCAAATGGCTCGCGAACATCAATAAGCTGGAAGTCTTCCTGATGATCGATTTTATGCTTTAATTCCTGTACTGTAACTTCTTTCATTTCCTTATAATTTATTTTCGGTGATAATGAACCTGCAGGGCTTCTTTGAGCTTATTTACTGTTTTTTATTTCGACAAGCTTGTACAGATTTAATCTCTGGTATATTTGTATCACAAAGATATACATTTCCGCAATAATTAGTAAACTAAAGGCTTCACGGGGTGTTGCATTAAATAAAATGACACCGGTGTAACATGTTGATAAACCGGGCGTTTAATTAAATATTTCAATTTATAATGAAGAAAGTCACCGATTTTTTCTGGTTCTGTTCCGGGGCGCATATTGACACCCTGAAAAGGTATCCAACTGAGCATAATAAGTATGTTGGTATCGGTGCGACCATTTTCTTTACTGCCCTCTTTGCCTCGCTGTCGGGTGGCTATGCGATGTACTTCGTATTCGCAGGTAACCCTCTTGCGGTGATATTTGCTATCCTCTTTGGACTGATATGGGGATTAGCGATTTTCAATATGGACCGTTATATCGTTGCCAGTATAAGCAAGAGCGGGACCACAAATCAGCAAGTACTTCAGGCAACGCCTCGGATATTGCTTGCCATCATGATCGGAATTGTAATATCCAGACCATTGGAGCTAAAAATCTTCGATAAAGAGATTAGAGAGAAGCTGAAAACGAGCTATTTGAACGGGCAGCGTTCTAAGATTGACACCCTGAACAAGACTTTTGCCAACAAATACGTAACCGAGATCAATAAGACTGCGGAGCTTAAAGCGGAAAAAGACTCGCTTGAAAAGGATATTAACCGATCCCGCTACATCCTGAACCAGGAGGTTTTTGGAGATAAGACTAATCAAACGTCGGGTATTACAGGTTATGGCACCTACGCCAAGCAAAAGGAATCGCTTGTGGTGCAGAAAGAGCAAAGGCTTGAAACGCTCAGGAAAGAACTGGCCGGAATGGATGCTTTCTTTGCCCGGCGTAAGGATTTGGACGGCTTGTCCGATCAGAGAATGTTTAGCGGCAAGCAGCTGGACAGCCTGGCAAATGTTGCTGGCTTTGCTGACAGGAACTGGGCACTCGGGCAACTAAGCTTTAAAGAGGATGGAACCCGGGATATGGATAATTATCTTGCGATTTCCTTTATAGGCTTTTTGTTCATACTCTTTGAGTGTCTGCCGGTATTTGTGAAGTTGATGAGCAACAAGGGCCCGTATGATATTGCGCTTCAAAATGTAGATGAAACGTATATCTATAAATCAGATAAGACAAAAGACCAGGATATTGCTGTGACGGATGGGGTTCACGATACCCGCGTTACTACTGAGATCGATAAACAGAAGCAAATCGTAACCCGAAGCTCAATAAGGGAACTCGAGCGGCATGACTGGGACTAGCACTAGAGAACCAATAATCAGCGTATTTATAGATGAATAAGATTTGCTAATTCTCGCATACACTAAATTCGTATCTTCCACCCACCAATTAATCATCAATGAAGCGTTTTCTACTCCTGGTATCCTGCACTATTGCAGCTCTGACAGTTTCTGCCCAAAACATTCTTAACTATACCATCTCTTTTCCAAATACGGTTCATCATGAAGCGGAAGTTACTATAGAGGTTCCAAATGTGCCCGCCGGTCCACTGACTTTCAGAATGAGCCGTTCTTCACCTGGCAGATATGCGACACATGAATTCGGGAAGAATGTTTATGGCGTTAAGGCTTCCGACAGTAAAGGCAGTCTCACGGTTATACAAACTGCAGGTGATGTTTATCAAGTGGATAAACACAATGGAACTGTTAAGATCACTTATACAATTTATGGAAATCATGTAGACGGAACCTATCTTGGGATCGACGAAACACATGCGCATATGAACATGCCCGCAACATTTATGTGGTTTCCCGCAATGACAGAGAGGGCGATGAACATCACTTTTAATGATCTCGAAAAGTATAACTGGAAGGTTGCTACCCAGTTGAAACCAACTGGAACAAAGAACACCTTTACTGCCCCTAACCTGCAATACTTTATGGATAGCCCAACGGAATTATCCGATTTTAAACTGGCAATTTGGAAGGATGTAAATCCTGGCAATAAGACTCAAACTGTTCGATTAAGCTCTCATGGTACTGCAGACGATCAGGCTGTGATTGATAATTATGGGAAAATGGTAGCTAAAGTGGTGGCAGAGCAAAAGGCTGTATTTGGAGAACTACCACAATTCGACAATGGTGAATATACTTTCCTTCAGGATGTAAATCCGGATAATAATGGCGACGGTATGGAGCATCGTAACTCTACGGTTATAACCAGCAGTGGTGTTAAGATTGCGGGAAATGAGGAATCTATGCTTAGCACATTCTCTCATGAATTCTTTCACGCCTGGAATGTTGAACGCATCAGACCAAAGACGTTGGAGCCTTTTGATTTCTCTCACGCCAACATGAGCAATGAGCTCTGGTTTGCAGAAGGATTTACTCAATATTACGGTAACCTGATCTTAAAGCGCGCGGGTTTCAGAACAGATGAGCAATACAACGGGATTTTATCAGGAATAATTAACGGAGTTTTAAATGCACCGGGCCCGAAAAGCTTCCCGGCCACTCAAATGAGCAGGCATGCAGTTTTCGTTGACGCAGGTGTTTCCGTTGATCAGAGCAATTATGCAAATATGTTTACGTCCTATTATACCTATGGTGCTTTTGTTGCACTGGGTTTGGATCTCCGCCTCCGTTCTGATTTCAATCTGACTCTTGATGATTATATGCAGGCCGTATGGAAGAAGCATGGTAAAACTGAAGTTCCTTATACGGTTCCCGATCTTCAGAATGTTTTAGCGCTCCTGACAAGCGATAGCTTTGCTCAGGATTTCTTTAAACGATACATCGAAGGCGTCGAGAAGAATGACTACGCGAAGCTTTTAGCTCAAGCGGGATTAGAATTACGGAAAGCGTCACCTGGTAAAGCCACTATGGGTCCGTTGCGGCTTACGCTGATCTCATACACGGGAAAAAACCGCGTTGCAAATGCCACGCTAAAAGGTTCTGCATTATACGAAGCCGGAATAGACATCGGTGATTATATCCTTAAAATAGGAGAAACAAGCTTGACAGGTGCTGTCAACATTGATCAGATCACTTCACAATATAAGCCTGGTCAGAGTGTACCTGTAACTTATGAACATAAGGGTGCGGTAAAGACCTCGACATTAACATTCCAGGAAGACAGCAGCCTAACGGTTGTTAAGGCGGAAAATCCGACACCACAGCAGACGCAATTCAGAAACAACTGGTTATCATCAAAACTAAAATAATGAAGATCAATAAAATTCACGCAGGCCTCGCCGGTATTCTACTATGTGCTTCGTGCGCAGTTCAAAAGTCTGAACCTACTGTTCAGCAGGACGAAATAACACGGATCATTAACACCCTCGCATCAGATGACATGCAGGGGCGTGGTACATTTACACCCGGTATCGATAAGGCGGCAAGTTTCATAGAGGCTGAGTTTAAGAAGATTGGGTTGCAGCCATTGGCGGGTGAAAACGATTTCAGACAGGAGTTTACCGTAACGCGGATATCGCCCGCTTTGGTGAGCGTTACTGTTGATGGTAAAAGCATCGAAGCCGCTAATATTATCACAATGTCTGAAAAAGCATTGCTTGAAATGAGTAATACCTCGGGAGCAGGTGTCGTCAAGATTGCTGCCGGTGACCAGTTTGCTCAAAAGTATACGGCTGCATTAAGTGGAAAGACACCGACACTTGTACTAGTAGATCAATCGCACTCAGCGATATTCAAACGCGTGCAGGCTCGGGCAGTCCGGGGCCGCATTGTTGAGAAAATGGGAGACAGCGGAGGCACCGTTTTCGTTCTTGGAACTACGGAAGCAGGGACATTTAATGTTAAAGCTAACAGCAAAGTGGAAAGCCTTTCTCTATTCAATGTTGCCGGAATGATACCTGGTAAATCAAAGGAAAAGGAGCTGGTTCTTTTCTCTGCGCATTACGATCATCTGGGTACGGTCGCCAGTGTCGAAGGCGATTCTATTGCTAATGGTGCTGATGATGACGCGTCGGGCACTACTGCTGTTATATCACTCGCAAAGTATTACAAGCAGTTGAAAAATAATGAACGCACACTAATCTTTGTTGCATTTACCGCGGAAGAAATAGGTGGTTTTGGAGCACGTCATTTCTCTTCGAAGCTTAATCCGGATGATGTAGTAGCTATGTTTAACATTGAGATGATCGGTAAGGAGTCGAAATTCGGTAAGAATGCGGCATTTATTACCGGATACGAACGCTCTGACTTTGGTGAGATACTACAAAAGAATCTTGCTGGCACCGACTTTAAATTCCATCCGGACCCATATCCTACCCAGAACCTTTTTTATAGAAGCGACAACGCCACCCTGGCGGCTCTGGGAGTTCCGGCTCATACCATCTCAACGGATCAGATTGATTCAGATAAATTCTATCATACGGTAAACGATGAGGTGGAAACTCTTGATTCGGCTAATATATGGGCGACCATCAAAGCAATAGCTCTGAGTGCGAGGAGCATTGTTGCGGGGACAGATACACCAAAACGGATTCCAAAGCTTGAGGCAAGACAATAAGAATTAGGAAAGTTTTTTCCGCATCACATAATCATTCAGAACAAACTGGTGGTATGGGATGTCTACAGTTTCAGCTATCTCGAAGCCCATTTTCTCGTAGAAACCCAGGGCAGGGTTGGCCCGGTTAACGTTAAGCTCAACCTGCGGTATGCTTAACTCGCGGGCTATGCTAGTGAGATATTCTATAAGATTTTTTCCTGTTCCTTTCCCCTGCTCTGACGGGAGGACATAGATCTTATGGATCTTGAGCACCGCCTCATTTTCTTTCGAATAACCGGCAAAAGCTACATTATGATTTTCTCTTTTTACCAGGATGAATTTCATTCCGCTCTGGATCTGTTGCAGAAGTGCATCTTCAGAATACATATTCTTAAGCATGAAACTGATCTGTTCGTCGGATAGGATGGGACGGTACGTCGGCCACCAGATCTTTTCAGCGAGTTCATGAATTACCGGGATGTCATCCGCAGTCGCATTTACTATTTCCATCAGATTTTTTCTGAAATGAATATAAATGGCTGGTCGAACGTAAATGAATAGAAACCGTCCTTTTCGGTTTCCATGAAGTGCTCGTCTTTTGATACCAGACCGCTCGTACTTAAATTATGTATTTCATGTAGTAATTGCACACTTTCACCAGCCGGTTGCCATTTACTGAAACCCGAGCGGACGGGAAAGATCTTTTGGTCGGCTATGAAGACCACTATGTCGATATCATCGACAAAAAGTGCGTAGTCTTTAAGCATAAACTCTGTGGTGATAATATTGACAGCCGGATATCCTTCACCAACCAGGAATTTCAGACAGTCCTCCAATGGATCCTTATCTGTTAGAATTATACGGGTGTTTTCCTGGGCTAGAAAATCTGGATTCTTCGTTAGCACGCCGTCTACCTTTAAAGCGAGTGAATCGGCCAACTCATAGATATCCTCATGGACAATAACCGTTGGGCTCCATTCCAAAATCTGTCCCAGGTTCTCACTATCAAAGCCATCGAGGCTCATTATTAACAACGCTGGCTCTTGCTTTTCGCGGATGATGTGGTGTGAAGACATAAGACAAACTTAGGGATATTGGAATAAAGAACAATGAGCAAAGAACAAAGATTATGCCCGGCTCAGCTTCAGTTGGGCAGATGTCCTTAGTCTTTGTTCTTTGATCCTTGCTCACAATCTCTCAATGTGTCTTTCTATAAAATTCCTTTAATGCCTGCCCGGGATCTTCGGCGTGATTCACAGCCGCAGAAACAGCGATGCCGTATATGCCTGTTGAAAGCAATGAATCTACGTCACCGATATTCACACCGCCAACCGCCAGAACCGGAATGTCAAGGGAATTTTTTTGCATATTTTCTGCGATATGAGTATAGCCTGCCACACCTAAGTGGGGGTAATCATTGGGCTTTGTTGCGGTGTGGCTGAATGGTCCGCATCCAATGTAATCCACGACTCCGGAATGCGCTATTCGCTGTATATCTTCGATTGAATTTGCTGATGCGCCAAGCGTTTTTTCGTCGCTAATAATGTTGCGTATAGCAATAAAATCAGCTTCCATATTTTCAAGATGAACACCCTGCGCATCAACTTTATCAAGGAGATGATAGTGGTTGGTCAGAATGAGAGTCGCTCCCCAGTCGTCGCAGATTGAAGCAATTTGATGAAGTTCCTTTATTAGACCTTCGTCATCCTTGCTAAAACAACGGTATTGGATCCAGTTGGCACCCGCTTTACATGCTATTTCCGTTTGTTCAATATGGCTTCTTGATGGGAGGTCATGGGTGAGGTAATGTAGCTTTGAGATGTATTTTTTCATAATCTAATCTTATTATGGAAGTCCCCACTTTCGTGGGTATAACAGCATTGTTTTAGCTCCAGGGGTTTGAGATTTGCGGCTTTTGAGCCGCAAATCTCAAACCCCAAGTTTCTCGAAGCAGCCTGTCATTCCCGTGAAAGCGGGAACCTACTTCATTTGCCAATTATTTCCAACGGCTGGTTTTAGTTAAAACTTCAAACTCAATGAAAGTAAGAAATTACCCGGTGCCTGCGTAAAATAATAGTTCTCTGTTGTGAATGCACCGCCATATAGATAGCTAAAGGTATAGCCATTCGACTCGTACTTCTCAGAAAGTACATTGTTTACAAGCAAAGTTAAGCCGATGGTTTTCAAGCCTCTGAACGATGTATTGTATGACAGCCTAAGATCATTCACGAAGAATGCGTCTAACTTCCTGGCAGAGTTTGATGTATTATCAAGATATTGGTCGCTTACATACTTACTCAACAAAGCAAGCTCGGTGCGCTTGAAAGGACGAAAGCTTAACTCACTTGAACCGATGAATTGCGGAGAGAACGCCAGATCGACATCGTTGTAATTATTAACGATTTGTCCTCCGTTATCATAATCATCTACAAATTCAGTGAAGTTTTTAATTTTATTATCACTTAATGATGCGGTGAGTCCCCATGCAAGGCTCCGGCTTAACTGCAGCCGGCTATCAAGCTCAATACCGATGCGGTAACTATCCTTAACATTCTGCCGGATATACTCACCCACATCATTGATCTTTCCAGTGAGTACTAACTGATTGTTGTACATCATCGCGTAAGCATTCAGCCCGCCTGCAAATGTACCTTTACGAACCCTATAGCCAGTTTCAATATCCAATAAGTTCTCAGAGAATGGCCGCGAAGCAGGAGTGGAATTTACATAGTCATCACGGTTTGGTTCTTTGTTAGCTATTGCCAGGGACGCATAAACATTGCTGGAGGTGTTGAGCTGGTAAGTCAGGCCAATTTTAGGATTGAAAAAGTCAAGCTGGTCATTCTGAGCCAGTGTATTTCTATTCTTATCAGTGCCCGAGATCTTATAATTAATTGACCGGTACTGAAGATCGGCATACAGGTTCAGGTCGCCAATACTATAATCTGCCTTTAAATAGGTGTTGAAATCCTTCTTCAATCCGTTTCCCTGGTAATAACGCTGAAGATTAAGGTTGACCGGAACAAATTGGCCCCGGATTACCTCACCGAAATGGTCGCCATCATATTCGTTATATGCACCACCAAAGGTGAGGTTAACAGCAGATGCAGGAACGTAATTTAATGAATAAGTGAAACCATAAAAATCATTATCCAGCCACCGCCGCCTGATAAGATCGCTTTCAGAAATGGTAGTTCCGCCGACGGTGTATGGAGCGACGCCATAGTTAGCCAGGTCCTGATCTTCTTTAAACTCCTCATAATAGCCTTTGCCGCGGGTGTAATGCAATGCTGCATTTGCTGAGAATGAAGGCGAAATTGTTTTGGAATACAGTAGCTGGTAATGATTCTGGACGTAATTATCCGTTTGATCATCGTAGCTAAAACTGTTGAATGTGCGGTTGGTATTAAGCAGATTTTCCGGTACCCCATTCCAGGCCTGATAAGTCTTTTCAGAACCAGAAAATACATTTGCACGGAGCAGGCTGCTTTTGCCATAATAGGCGCCGCTTAGGAAATATGATTTTAGGTCAGACGAGCCACGGTCAATGTATCCGTCAGACTTGATCCTCGACAAGCGACCGTCAAAGCTTAATTTATTGTTTATAAGACCGGTCCCAACGTTGACGGTATTCTTCAAAGTTTGATACGACCCAAATGTGTTATTCAATTCTGCATAAGCAGAATCGCGGCGTGTGGTTGTTTGGATATTCAGGCTGCCGCCAAAGGCTCCGGCACCATTGGTAGAGGTACCAACTCCGCGCTGGATTTGAATATTATCAACTGAAGATGCGAAATCGGGCATATTCACCCAAAAAGAGCCCTGGCTTTCAGAGTCGTTATAGGGGATTCCATTCACCGTGACATTTACCCGAGTGGGGTCGCTTCCGCGGATGCGAATGCCAGTGTAACCAATCCCGTTTCCGGCATCGGAGCTTACAACCACTGAAGGCGTCTGATTTAACAGAAAAGGAAGATCCTGGCCAAGGTTATTTTTCTCCAGTTCTTCTTTGCTTACATTTCGGTAAGTGGTGCCAGAGTTTTCGGTTGCCCGGGTGGATCGGACCAATACTTCGTCGGCGAGCATGCTATTCGGACTCAGCTCGACATTTAGCGTGATATTGGCGTTTAGGTTGATATTCTGGACTTTGGTTTCGTAACCAAGGAAACTAATCCGGATGACGTATTTACCTTCTTTGAGATTTTTTAAAGTATAGCTTCCTGTTTGGTCGGACTGAGTTGACATATACGAGTTCTCAACGTAGATGCCTGCCCTGGCTAATGCGGTTCCAGTTTGTTTGTCCGTAATTTTTCCGGTAATAGAAAATTGTGCTGAAGCCATGAACGGCATCAGGATCGCCGCAGCGATAAATAAGAATTTTTTCAAAATGTATAAATAAAACTAGTTAAACATCCTGCATAGTGGGGTTCTATACAGTTCCTTAACATTACCTCCCTCCGCCGGCATTATCCGGATCAGGTGCTTCTTAAGTTGACAGTTGACAGTGGACAGTTGACAGTTCGCGCTAAACTCTCAACTCTCAACTCTCAATTCTCCACTCTTGAATGGGTTTAATCTCAGCCTGTTTTTGTGTTTGATTTCGCAAACAAGGCACCCCTTATTGATGACGCAAATGTAGGAATAATTATTACCTTGGATTAAAGAAGTTCGACATGACAATTAAAAATGCACTTCAGTTTCGCCAGGATTTAGTTCTGCCGGCAACTATGGCGATCTCCCTGAGCCTGTTAGGCTTTTATATTGATGAGGGTAAATACAACTTTGATGGAATATCCCGACCGGATAATTTGCTATTCCTGAGTGTTTATGTGACCATATACTTTGGATTCCAGTACTTAGTTAAGCTAGCTCTTGAACAATTTTTAGGCACTGGAAAATCTCAAAGATTAATTGCTGGTGCACTTGCCGCTTTAAGTTTGCCCCTCGCTATCGGATTATTTTTATGGATTGTAATGACCCCATAATACTGCCTTAATCCCCTGACTTCTAACTGAACCCTGCATAAAAATGCAATTTATTGCACCCCAAGTTTTTCAAAAAACGTACTTTTGGCACTTTAACGAATTTTATGCTCAGAACACATACTTGCGGAGAACTAACCATCAACGATTTAAATAAAGAAGTTACGCTTACCGGCTGGGTGCAGAAATCCCGGGATCTCGGGGGAATGACCTTTGTTGATATGCGTGATCGGTACGGTATAACGCAGTTAACGTTTAATTCTGATGATAATGCAGAGCTGCGAGCACAGGCAAGGGATCTGGGACGCGAATTTGTAATAAAAGTCACCGGTAAAGTTATCGAGCGCTCCAATAAAAATCTTAAAATGCCAACCGGTGAGGTTGAGATTAAGGTATCAACAATGGAGCTTTTGAATAGTGCTAAGCTGCCTCCGTTCCTAATTGAGGATGAAACGGATGGTGGCGAAGACCTGAGAGCCAAATACAGATATCTTGATCTCCGTCGTAATCCAGTTAGAAATAATCTGGTATTGAGACATAAAATGGCTCAAGAAGTCAGAAAATATCTTGACGGGCTCGACTTTATTGAGGTTGAGACGCCAGTTCTTATTAAATCTACACCTGAAGGAGCACGTGATTTTGTGGTCCCAAGCCGGATGAATCCAGGTGAGTTTTACGCTCTGCCGCAGTCTCCTCAAACTTTTAAGCAGCTTTTGATGGTATCTGGTTTTGACCGTTATTTCCAGATCGTTAAGTGTTTCAGGGATGAAGATTTGCGTGCCGACCGTCAGCCGGAATTCACCCAAATTGATTGCGAAATGGCCTTCATTGAACAGGAAGATATTCTGAATGTATTTGAAGGGCTGATCCGCACATTATTTAAGAACGTTAAGGATGTTGATCTGATTGACGTTCCGCGCATGCAGTATTCGGATGCAATGCGGCTTTACGGATCTGACAAACCAGATACACGGTTTGAAATGCAATTTGTTGAGCTTAACGACATCGTTAAAGGGAAAGATTTCCCAGTGTTCGACAATGCAGAATTGGTCATTGGGATTAATGCTAAGAACTGCGCAGAATACACAAGAAAGCAGCTGGATGAACTTACGGACTTTATCAAACGTCCTCAAATTGGTGCTACCGGATTAATTTACCTCCGCCACAATAGTGACGGAAGCCTGAAATCTTCTGTTGATAAGTTCTACAACGAAGGTGAGCTTAACAAATGGTCGCAGATGTTTGATTCGAAGCCTGGCGATCTTATGCTCATCATGGCTGGCGTGAAAGATAAAGTTCGCAAGCAATTGAGCGAGCTGCGCCTGGAAATGGGTAACCGTTTAGGCCTGAGAGATAAAAATGTGTTCGCGCCCCTTTGGGTCCTTGATTTCCCTCTTTTAGAATGGGATGAAGACACTCAGCGTTACCACGCAATGCACCATCCATTTACTTCGCCGAAACCTGAAGATATAGCCATGCTTGACACCAATCCTGGAGAGGTCAGGGCTAACGCATATGACATGGTCATCAATGGTACTGAAATTGGCGGAGGTTCAATCCGGATCCATGACCGTGCACTTCAATCTTTGATGTTTAAGCACCTTGGTTTTAGCGTGGACGAAGCCCAGAAACAATTTGGATTTCTTCTGGATGCTTTCGAATATGGCGCCCCTCCGCATGGTGGTATTGCTTTTGGTTTCGATCGTCTCGTTTCCATTTTCGCCGGATTGGATTCCATTCGCGATGTTATAGCTTTCCCTAAAAATAATTCGGGCCGTGATGTGATGATCGATTCACCTTCGACAATTGCAGAGGAGCAGTTGAAAGAATTGAAGATTAGCACGACAGTCTAGAGAATCAAGTTTCAAGTATCAAGTATCAAGATTTCCACAAGGCGCATCGTAGATTTAGAGAGGGCGTCAATGAATAAGTGGGAATCGATCTTGATTCCTGATACTTGGCTCCTGATACTATTTTCCTAACTTTAAATCATGGTAGATCGTCGTAAATTTCTCAAGGCAAGTTCCCTTGCTGGCGCTTCAATGCTGGCAGGCAATTCTTTTGCCGGAACTCCTAATTCCCCTTTTAAGGCAGTCCTGGATAATCCCATCGTAATCTCAACCTGGGATTTTGGTGTTGCAGCAAATGCAGCTGCTTGGGATGTGCTTAAAAATAACGGGCGAGCGCTCGACGCTGTTGAGAAGGGGGTTCACGTGCCTGAGGCAGACCTGAATAATCAAAGCGTTGGGAAGGGTGGTTTCCCTGACCGGGATGGCAAAGTCACCCTTGACGCCTGTATAATGGATGAATTTGGGAATTGTGGCAGCGTAGCTGCTTTGGAGAACATCGTCCATCCAATATCTGTAGCGCGTTTGGTTATGGAAAAAACTCCGCATGTGATGCTCGTGGGTGAAGGAGCTTTGAAATTTGCCCGGCAACAGGGCTTTAAGGAAGAGAATCTCCTAACGCCTAAGTCTGAAAAGGCATGGAAGGAGTGGCTTAAGAAGTCAGAATATAAGCCAGAGATTAATGTAGAGAATAAATCATTTCGTCCCGACAAGCTGCCGGGCAATAAGTTCAACCATGACACTATTGGTATGCTTGCGATAGACGCGAAAGGAAACCTTTCCGGCGCCTGCACAACCAGCGGAATGGCTTTCAAAATGAGTGGGCGTGTAGGCGATTCACCGATTATTGGTGCGGGACTATATGTTGATAACGAGATCGGTGGAGCGACATCAACCGGAGTTGGCGAAGAAGTGATCAGGAATGTAGGAAGTTTCCTGGTCGTGGAGCTTATGCGTCAGGGTTATTCACCTGAGGACGCTTGCAAAGAAGCGGTGATGCGCATCATCAAAAAGAAGCCGGAAATCGCAAAGGAGATTCAGGTGGGATTTTTGGCGATCAACAAACAAGGAAAATACGGCGCTTATGCCATTCAGAAAGGCTTTAGTTTTGCTGTCTGCGATAAAAAAGACCAATCTTTATTGATTAAAGGAAAGAGTTATTACTGATGAAATACACGCTGGAGATCTGTGCAGGTTCTCTTTTATCGGCATTGAATGCCCAACAGGGAGGTGCTGATCGCGTAGAGCTTTGTGATAATTTATATGAAGGCGGAACTACGCCATCATACGGTATGATCAAAACCTGTATCTCACTGCTCGACATTCCATTTTTTCCAATCATCCGGCCGCGGGGTGGGGATTTCGTGTATTCTGATGCTGAATTTGACGTGATGAAGGAAGATATTCTAACTTGCTCATTACTTGGATGTGAAGGAGTGGTATTTGGTATCCTTCGTCAGGATGGGACTATAGATAGTGAGCGATGTGCCGAACTTGCAGCAATTTCGGGATCAATGCAGTTGACTTTTCATAGGGCATTTGATCGCTGCATTGATCGGGAAAACGGACTGGAGTCCATTATTGATATGGGCTTCCATCGGGTTCTCACGTCAGGCGGAGCGGATCAGGCCGAAGGAGCTATCCCAGAATTAGGGCGTCTGGTAAAACAAGCAGGGAGCAGAATCAGTATAATGCCGGGTTCAGGAATAACCCATCACAATTTGCTGACGATGGCAGACATGACGGGTGCTTTTGAATTCCATAGTACGGCAAAGAAAAAAATTGATCTGGAAAATAAAACTCCACCGAAAAACCTTGATACACAATATCCTTATGAAACAGATGTTTCAATAGTAGCTAAAATGCGTGCAATCCTCGACGCAGCTGATCCACTGAGATGAAGATCAAACCTACCCACATCAGCACAATTACCTAGCTATTTATATCTTAGCGGTGATGAACCGCATAGACCGCATCTCCGCCATTCTTATCCATCTGCAATCACGGAAGGTTGTAAAAGCGCAAGACATCGCAGATAGATTTGAAATTAGCTTGCGAACTGTTTACAGGGATATACGAACCCTTGAACAAGCGGGCATTCCTTTGATCGGAGAAGCTGGAATGGGTTATTCCTTAGTTGATGGCTATCGCCTTCCACCCGTCATGTTTAGTCCGGAGGAGGCCCTTGCCTTTCTAACTGCGGAGAAACTTGTCGCCCAATTGACCGACGGCCCCAACGCGGTAAATTACAGTTCCGCAATGTATAAGATTAAAGCGGTACTAGATGAAGATAAGAGGGAACTACTGCAGAATATTGGCGATCACATTGAGGTGTTCAGGCGTCCTGGTGAAGCTGGAATTCAGCCAGATCTCAATCTGATGCAACCCGTGTTGAAGAGCATTGATCAAAGAAAGGTGTTGCAGATAAAATACCATGCGCGATATAATCAACAAAAAACACAGCGTTTTGTAGAACCTTTGGGCGTATTTTATTCCGAAAATAGCTGGCATCTCATTGCATTTTGCCGGATGAGAAACGATTACCGCGACTTTAGATTCGACCGCATATATTCAATGGAGCTGACTCAAATCGATTTCTCTAAAGAGCATCAGACTTTGAAAGAATATCTGGCGCGGTATGATGTCGAAAGCCCGGAAAATCAAAGCCTGCCTCTCGTTATCATAAGGGTAAATAAAGATAAGGCCTACTGGCTTGAAAATCAGAAATATCATCAGGGTTTTATATCTGAAACAGACGAAAACGATGGGATAGCGATGAGTTTCTTATGCTCATCACTGCATGGATTCGCCCGATGGTTTATGATGTTCGGCGATCATGCGGAGGTCATACAGCCGGAGGCATTAAAAGACGAAGTACGTAAGTTGATAAAGGTGGTTTCGGAAAGGATGGAGAAATAATCAGGAACTAAGAAGGCAGAAACAAAACTTCGACAAAGCGATTGATACTTTAATCCAAAATGAGATTGTGAGTTGAGAGGTCTACCTATCCTAATTCCTGATACTTGGCGTTAAAAAAGTATTTTACTGCTAACTTCTTTATCGATAGTTATATACCCAGGGTATCTTACCAGTTTGCCCCCAACATCAATGGTTGGTTTTATCTTAATGGTAACCACGCCTTTTCGTTCAGCGGCACCACTTTCTCCACCTCTTACAAAATCCAGGATTTCTTCCATAGTTTTTCCGTTTGAAAGAAAAGAATAGATATTTGAATTTACACGTACAGGAACTGTTGTTGTGCCCCCCGGCTGAATACTTACTTTTTGATTAACAAAACCATTGGCGATTTCCTGATTTTTAATGAGCACAATATACTCGAACTGGTTTATTGCAGCTTCGGTAGAGGTTGGATTAGTAATTGCCAGATTGACCCGAGCTTTCAAGGGTATGTTTTTGCGGAATAGGGCGAGAGCCAGTTCCGGCACATTTCGTAGTTCCAGAGTTTTATTTTTTACCAGGCGACTGATATCCCTGCCCGCAAGGTAAATGCTGTCAGCTGAACTGATCTCATAAGTACATTTTTCCAGAGCCTCTATTTGCCTTGCTTGTTTATTTAATCCGCAGCCTGCTGCTAAAACTGCAAGCAGGATAACGATTGATAATCTTTTCATGGTTTATATATTGCTGAATTCGTGCCAAACTTATTCATTTGCCTGATTGTTCATAGTAATTTGTTCTTGGACATTAGCTAAATTGCTTTCCTAAATCAAGAATCAAAAAAAGCTTCCAATGAAATCCTTAAACGTCATTCTTATATTAATTAGTCTTTCAGTTCTATCGGTCCCATCGTTCAGTCAGCATAAAATGTCCATCTTTTTAAGTAACCATACTTTTTCGCCGGGCAAGACTGAGATTGGTGATGTTCACATCAACTCAGGGGAGAATGCTGTATTTAGGCTTAAAGGAAAGAATGCAAAAAGGTTCATGATACGTGATAACAGATTGTCGATCGTAGAAAAACATATTAATCAAGAAGTTAAATGGTACGACCTAACAATTCAGGCGAAAACACCGTCGTCAAAAGTAACTGAAACATTTAGAGTTGTTCAGGATCAGTTTAACAGAAATAAGGTAATTGCTCACCGGGGGGCATTTAAAAACACTGGTGCTGCTGAAAACTCAATTGCTTCCCTCCAGCATGCCATCAGGCTTGGCACGCAGGGATCTGAATTCGATGTTCATATGTCGGTCGATTCGGTTCTGGTAATAAATCACGATCCGACGATACAGGGCCTTACTATTGCAAATACCACGGCTGCCCAGCTGGGAAACTTGAAATTATCAAGTGGAGAAAACATGCCCACACTTGAAGCCTTTCTTAAAGCGGGACTTAATCAGAATACAACTAAGCTGGTCCTTGAAATCAAACCAACTACAAACAAAACCAGGGCTTTACAGCTGGCTCAAAAAGTAGTTGCCATGGTCAAAGAGCTAAAAGCTCAGGCATGGATCGATTACATCAGCTTTGATTATAACATCTGTCTTGAAGTACAGCGCCAGGACCCTTATGCGAGGGTTGCTTATCTGAATGGGGATAAAGCGCCGGCGGTATTAGCTTCAGATAAGCTTTGGGGTTTTGATTACCATTTTAGTGTATTTCAAAAGAATGAAAACTGGATTGAGGAGGCCAAACAAAAAGGCCTTACCATAAACGCCTGGACCGTGAACGACGAAGGCATGATGAAGTGGTTTCTCGACAAAAAAATAGACTTTATAACCACAAATGAACCTGAGTTGTTGCTTAAGCTGGTTGCCAGGTAGTTTGAATCTGGATCATACACTTACCATAATGGCGTCATCGATATGATGCTCCCCCAAGAATTCGTACCTTTGAAGCTTGAAAAAAAGGTCAAAAAAAGAGCACAACCTATTCCAGCAACTTCGGGTATTCGCTTCGCTTATGCGACGCTCTTTGAGCATTTTAAAGGCGAATGACCCTTTGCGCATGGCTGCCGCTACAGCTTTTTTCACGACTTTCGCACTTCCTCCAATACTTATAATTTTTACCCAGTTCTTTCGGATTTTTGTCGACCCTAATGAGCTTAGCTCCGAACTTATTGAGCGTCTCGCGCATATTTTGGGAACTAAAAGCGCGCAGCAGGTTGAAGTCACACTCGATGCAGTAAGTGGCTTGAGCCATGCATGGTATGTAACGGTTCTTGGATTTATTTTTTTGATGTTTGTAGCCACCACGCTGTTTGATGTTATAAAGAATTCATTGGGACAGATTTGGGATATTCGCATTAGGCCGCATTCAGGGTTTATATTTCGTTTAAAATACCGTCTCAGGTCTTTAATTATCATTTTTCTCGCTGGCATTCTCTTTTTTGCTGGGTTATTCCTGGAAGGTTGGCAGGCTGTTCTTGGCAATTATATTGATGAACTTTGGGGCACCGGAGGATTATTTTTAAACAGAGTTCTTAATGAACTGGTGTTTGTAATTTTTGTAAGCATCTGGTTTGCCTGCCTTTTCCGTTTTCTTACCGTTGGACGTCCAAAATGGAAAATTGCGCTTGTTAGTGGATTTTTCACGGCAATATTATTTACAATTGGTAAATGGATCCTGGGGTTTTTATTAATAAACAGCAATATCAGCATGTTGTACGGTGCTTCAGGCTCGATGGTACTGATCATGTTATTTGTCTTTTATTCCGCGCTCATATTTTATTACGGCGGGTGTTTCGTGAGGGTTTTGAGTGAAGTGTATGATAGGCCGATCCGGCCAGTTAAGCAAGCATTTAAGGTGGAAACGCTCGAGATAAAACTTTAGCACCAACTCACTCCCTAGTTTCGCCTTCAGGCACGACCTTCCTTTAAGCTGGGTCGATCACTAACGATTGAAAATAATTCTGAAAATTCATTTTTCCTTCATGTTTGCACTCGACCTTTATATCATAATCTCGTATATATAATTAATCGAGATCAGTTATTTGGCTTTTTGAGATAGGAAATCCAGCGTTAGAAGGTTAATGTTCGCGATAAGAACCGGTTCCGTGGAACTTAATATTCTAAATGCTTCTATCATATATAATAATCTGAAATACCATAATGATTGTTTGCCTCATTTTGAGGCAAACTTTCTTTATTTTTGTAAGGGATGAGTCGTTTAAATTTTTGTCATATCGCTTTCGTTGCTCTTTTTGCTGCGATAATGCCGTTAACGTTAACGGCAGCAAATGGTGATATGGATAAACCGTTAAGACGTGAGTTGGCCGAAGTGATATTGCCGATGTTCCAGGATTCCACTGCAAGAAAAAGACCCGAAGGAAAGCGGCAGGAGCAGCCCGAAAAACCGCCTCAGGATGTGCAGGACGAAAGGCTGAAAGAGGCTCAAAGGCGTTCTATAAAGCAAGTACCGAGATCCATTCCTAAGTTAAAACCACAACCAGTTCCTGATCGTGGGATCAGAAGACCGCCGATGAAAGCACCTAAAAAAGGGTACGGGGGTCATCGTTTTTAGCATTCTCATTTGAGCCTTCCATGAAAGTGAAACTTACTTTTCTATCACTTTTTGCGTTATTTATTGGCACGTCTCTCTTTGCACAGGATACAACTTTGCGGAGTACTACTTCCGCAGTGAGAAGCCCATCATTGACTGTTGCCGCCATTTATGGGAATAACGCTAATTATTACGGACAAACCGCCGAAGAAAGACTTCCTTACTTACTCACCAACGGTTCATACAGGCTTGCAAATGGAATTTACTTTTCTGCCAGCGGGTATCGTCTCTTAACTTATGGTCAGCCTATGCTTGCAGAAGTTGACTTATCGGCTGGCTATGAGGCAGAACTTGCAAAGAGCTTAACTGGTTCCTTTGGTTACACCAGATCTTTCTTTGCAAAAAACTCACCCTTATTGCAGGCCACAAACGAAAATACTTTGAGTGCGTCTGTGATTTACGACTGGAACTTTTTAAAATCTGCTTTGAGTACCTATTATGCGTTTGGGACTTCGAACGATGTTTTTTTAACCTTGAACAACTCTAAATCGTTTAATCTTGGCAGTATTTTAAGTGATAAAGATTATATTTCGTTTGAGCCAGGTTTTGAAATCGCGAGTGGTACTGTTCAGTACCTGGAAGAGTACATCGTCAGGCGAGATAACCAGGGACCAATGCAAGGTGGTCCAAGATTTCCTGAATATACTACCCTGACACGTTCTGCAAGTACTTTTGATATGCTTTCTTATAGCGGTACTCTCCTTTTAGGATATAACCGAAGTCACTATTTAATGGAAGCAGGATATCAGCTTTCGTTCCTGGGAAGAAATATTTCCGCAACCAACAGAAAGCCGCGCTCATTTTTTAATTTGAGTTTATATTATCAATTCTGATTGTGAAAGTACTGCTGATAGAAGACGAAAAAACCCTCGCATATGAGATCGAGGCATTCCTAAAGAAAGCTTTTTATATCTGTGATCTGGCACATAATGCCCGTAAAGGCCTAGAAATGCTTGGAATGAATCCTTATGATTTCATTCTTCTGGATCTGGGATTACCTGATCTGGATGGTTTGAAAGTCCTGCAGGAAGCAAAGAAACTTAATCCCGATGCGGCCTATATTATTCTTACAGCCAGGGGAAACATCGAGGATCGTATTATTGGCCTTGACCTGGGTGCTGATGACTATCTGCCGAAGCCGTTCTCTCTATTAGAACTTCAATCCAGAATGCAAGCCATCTCCAGGAGAAAATTTAATCTTAATACCCAGGAAATCACCTTAGGAGAGTTTGCCATTGATCTTCAAAAGAGAATTGTTAGCCATTCCCAGCGCGAAGTGGAACTTACCAGAAAAGAATTTGACCTTCTTAGCTACCTTCTCCTTCACAAAAATCGGGTCTTAACTCGCATGCAATTGAGCGAACATATTTGGGGATCTTTTGCAGATGATGATTACGATTCTAACTATATTGATGTTCATATAAAAAACATCCGTAAAAAGCTTAGCGCTTATGGCCCGGTCGAATGGCTGGAGACCGTTAGGGGTGTGGGTTATAAAATAAGAAAGCATTAGTGAAACTTATAAGCAAGCTAACTTTATTCGTTACACTATCGAAGCTTGCTGTCGTATTGCTTTTTGTATTTACTCTGCCGTACCTCATAGGTGGAATAGCCCGTGACTACACTGATTCATATCTTCTCCAGCAAAAGCAAAAGGTACTGGAGGTTGTTACTAAAAATGGTGTCAATACTTATTTACAAGGCAAAGAGAGTTATGGTAGCTATACCATGCTTGCAGAAGAATATATTTCATTGGAACCGACTGAAATGGTTGATGAGTCTGATACTATTTTCACGGCTGAACGGATCATAGAAAGCGATACCTTAAATTATCGCGTTCTAACCCATGCTTTTCTTGCAGGTGAAAAAAAGTATTTAATGGAAGTAGGCAAAACGATTGCGACTATTGATCAGTATAACCGGCCCTTGCAAAAGATTGCAACCTACGTTCTTCTTGGACTAATTCTTTTCACCCTTATCATCGACCTTTTCTATACTCGTTTTCTCCTGCGCCCATTAGGTAAAATCATCCGCACAAAGATCAGTAATCGGAAATTTCCTTTCAATGAAAACTCCGTCCCGATAAGAACGACAACAACCGATTTTAGTTATCTCGACACTTCACTCATTAACCTGATGCAACAGATTCACGAAGCTTTTGAAAAAGAGCGTGAGTTTACCGCAAACGCGTCACATGAGCTTATGACGCCTATCGGAATTCTTCAGAATAAGATCGAGAATCTGATGGGCGAGCCTGAGGTAGGCGAAATGGTTCAGGAACGTCTGATAGGAATGCAGAGAACCTTGAACCGCCTTAAGCGTATTGTCCATTCGCTCTTGCTTATTTCGAGGATTGAGAACGACCAGTTTAGCAAAAACGAATCTATCTCCATGTATGAGCTCTTTGACGATATTCAGGAGGAGATTAGTCACCGGCTTAACGATAAAGAAATAACAATGGAAGTTGATATCTCAAAGAACATTGTTCTAAAAGCCATAAACCGGGATCTTATATTTCAGTTGATGTACAATCTTATTAATAACGCTATCCGCTATAACAAGCAAAATGGTACTATCCGCATTTCGGACAAGATGATGGCCGATGGTGGGTGTGCCATAACGATCAGTGACACGGGTATCGGGATTCCTGACGAGGATATAGGCACGATTTTCAATCGATTCAAAAAAGCTAACAAATCTGAGGAAGCTGGTGGCTACGGCCTCGGCCTTTCAATAGTTAAAAGCATTGCCGATTATCACGCAATAACTATCAGCCTTAGCTCCGAGGTGAATAATGGGACTGAGTTTGTTATCAACTTCCCATGTGAACTCGTCCAATAGGTCTGGGAACTCCACTTGTTCGTCGTCTTAAATGCGGCGTTGGTCTTAAATTCCTCACCTTACTGTAACCAATTTATTTTGCTGTCGTCTTAACAATAGATCGAAAAAGGGAATTCCTTCGGAGTTTGCTTTTAAAAACGAGCTAAATGCTCATCGAGTTTATTTTTAAGATGTCATTATGAAACACAAGTACTTTACGATAACATTCATTTTTCTAACCATTTTCTCTGTTCTGACAGTTAGTGCACAGACCCGAATAAGCGCAGCAAAAATAAAAGGCAGGGTTCTGGATGAAACAAAAAAGCCTCTCGATTTCGCCACAATCAGCCTGCTAAACGCATCGGATTCGGCGCTCGTTAGAACTGCCGTTAGCGGCCTTGACGGAAGCTTCTTGTTTGAAAATCTTTCTGCGGGAAATTATAATGTTAGCGTCAGCATGGTGGGATACCGAAAGCTAAAAACCAAGGACTTTACAATAACTGAAGCAAGTCCTGCCAAAGATCTGGGTGAAATTTCCGTTATGCGGGATAATAAAATGCTGGGAGAGGTAACTGTCCGAGCTGTTAAGCCATTTATTGAACGAAAAATTGACCGTCTTGTAGTGAATGTCGAAAGCAGCAGTGTTGCAACGGGCTCGACCGCCCTCGAAGTATTACAAAGAGCTCCTGGCGTTACTCTGGATCAAAATGACAATATAGCCATGCAGGGTAAACAAGGCGTTTTGGTTATGCTTGACGGTAAGCAGACTTACATGAGCAGCGCGGATGTGGCAAATATGCTTCGCAATATGCCGAGCTCGCAGATCGAAACTATTGAATTAATAACTAACCCATCGGCTAAATACGACGCGGCAGGTAATTCAGGTATAATTAACATCAAAACCAAAAAGAGCAATACCGTGGGGACTAATGGTACCTTAACTGCGGGAGCAGGAATGGGTGACAATTATCGTGGAAATGGGGGCTTATCGCTAAACCATCGCAATAAGAATATAAATTTGTTCGGAAACTATAACTACTCAACCCGCGAGCAGGGTCAGAATATGATCATCGACCGGATTGTGTCGGGTTCAAATGTGACAACATACTTTGGTCAGACCGGTAGTTTCATCCGAGATAATGACAACAACAACTTCAAAGCAGGACTTGACATTTTCATCGATAAAAAGAATACCCTTGGTTTCCTTGTTAATGGCTATTTAAATTCCGGATCGGAACTGTATAATAACACCACGCTGATAGGGCGTTCATTTACTCAAACGGATTCCTCGGTTATCGCTATAAATGATGCAAGCAGCAGGTATAGAAGCATGGCTTATAACGCCAATTACAAAACAATCCTTGATACCGCTGGAAAAGAGTTGTCTATTGACCTCGATTATTCAAGATATAAAGGCAATGAAAATACTCTGTACGACAATCATTTTTACAATGCCAACGGGTCGGTAACAGCACCTTCTTTTATACAGAATAATACCCCTTCGATCATTAACATCAAGGCAGTAAAACTGGATTATTCAATGCCATTCAGTAAAACTATGAAGATGGAAGCGGGTTTGAAAAGCAGCTGGGTGAAAACGGACAATGATTTCCAATTCGAAAGGCTTCTTAATAATACCTGGCAAAATGATCCGGGAAGAAGCAACCAGTTTATTTATGATGAAAACGTTAATGCAGGGTATCTAAACCTTAACAAACAATATAAATCTACAAGTGTCCAGTTAGGTTTGAGAGCTGAACAAACGAACTCTAATGGTAATTCCATCACCACGGCAAAAGAGGTAAAGCGTAGTTACATAGATATTTTTCCCAGCGTTTTCATAAATCAAACGCTTTCAAAAAATCACGATTTAGGAGTTTCCTATAGCCGGAGAATCGACCGCCCTAGTTACGATGCTCTTAATCCGTTTATGTTCTTCCTTGATCAGTATACTTATAATCAAGGTAACCCCTTCCTAAATCCTCAGTACACGAACAATTTCGAATTAAGTTACAACTACAAGAAAACATACAGCCTTACATTTAATTACAGCCTGACCAGAGACGTTATAACTCAGGTTTTGCTTCCTGATACGGCTAAGAAGGCTTTGTTCCAAACTAATGAGAATCTGGACAAGCAGATCAATTACAGCATGAACTTAAATGCGCCGATATCGCTTAGTAAATGGTGGAGCACGAGTAATAACACCTCGGTATTCTATATGGGTTTCCGCTCACCAAATCTTAGAGGACAGGAGCTCAATTCCGGAAGGGTTGTTCTGCAGTTAAATTCACAACATAAATTCATAATCAGTCCATCCATAACGGGAGAACTTAACGGTGATTATACTTCGCCGCTGGAATACGGTACTTTGAAAATCAGTTCTCAATACGGATTGGATCTGGGACTAAGTAAGTCTTTTATGAAGAAAAAGGCTAATATCAAGCTGGCGCTGAGTGATATATTCGATACTAGAGAGCAAAAGATCTCAAGTGCTTACGAGGGCCTCAATTACAACCTGGTACAGAAGAATGAAACCCGTATAGGGAGGGTAACTTTTACTTACCGATTCGGTAAAAGTGAAATAAAACCTGAACGCCGGCGCTCGACAGGCCTGGAAGCAGAACAGAGCCGTATTAAAAATTAAATTTTAGTTTAGTTGATTGGTTGGAAGGTCCCGGGGTTAGAACGGGGCCTTTCTTTTTGTATCGTCTTTAATGATTTCATAGATATATAGGATTATCATGCGTACCGAGAGGCGATAATTAAAGTACATCTTTTAGAACGGCCCAAACATTCTCAGCTAAAATCTTGTGCCCCTCAGGTGTGGGATGTATACCGTCACCCTGATTCAGTTTAGACACACCACCCACATTTTCCAACAGAAAGGGCACCAGGGCCATATTGTTTTTATCAGCAATCTTTTTGAAGATGATACTGAAATCCGTCGCATACTTCGAGCCCATATTTGGTGGAACCTGCATGCCAGTCATGACTAGTTTTGCATCCGGATATTTAATTTTTACCTGGTCGACAATAGCCTGGAGGTTTTTTTCCGTTTCGGAAACAGGGATACCTCGGAGCCCATCATTCGCACCAAGTTCCAGGACAAAAACATCAACTTTTTGTTTAAGGATCCAGTTAATTCGCGCCTTTCCAGCAGCGGTAGTTTCACCACTTAAACCAGCATTGGTAACTTTATAGGGGAGGTTTAAAGAATCAATTTTATCACCAATAAGGGCGGGAAATGCTTCCTCAGGCTCTACACCAAGACCCGCGGTCAGAGAGTTTCCAAAAAAAAGGATGTTCTTCGTTTGAGCATTGTGTGATGTGCTCTGACTATCGTTCTTGATAGTTTCAGTTTTATCGTTCGAATTCCCACCACAAGAAGTTAAAATAAATAGTGAGATTGCCAGGCAGAAGATGTTTTTGTGCATAATTATTTTTATAGAACGCAAAATTACAATTTATGCTTTATAGATTATGCTTATTCCCGAACAGTCCCTGCGTGTAACATCTTCCGGAAAATATGATCAAACATGGGCAGTATTTTTACAATACGCACACTCTCACTACTTTCAAATTCTTTATTTTGCAAAGGCACTCAAATAAAATAACATTAGGCAATTACGCGTGGATATTATCTTAAACATTCAAAATCTCACAAAAACATATCAAAGTGGCGGCAATACACTTACCGTCCTAAATGATATAAGCTTCGAACTCGAATCGGGTTCCACGATGTCAATTGTAGGCCCATCAGGAAGCGGAAAGACTACACTGCTTGGCCTTTGTGCTGGTCTGGACCGATCAAGTTCAGGTATGGTAGAACTTAATCATATAAAGCTTAATAATTTAAGTGAGGATCAGCGTGCGCAGGTGAGAAATCAGCATGTGGGTTTCATATTTCAGAATTTCCAATTGCTCCCAACCTTGACTGCTATTGAAAACGTAATGGTTCCTTTGGAGCTGAGGGGAGAAAAGAATATCCGTTCGCGTGCGGCGGACCTCCTAGACAAGGTGGGTCTGGCCGACAGGGGCCATCATTATCCCAGCCAGCTTTCAGGAGGGGAACAACAGCGTGTATCGCTTGCGAGGGCTTTTTCAAACTCCCCGAAAATACTTTTTGCTGACGAACCTACCGGCAATCTTGATGCGGAGACAAGCGAAAAAGTGGTAAAGCTGATCTTCGACCTGAACAAGGAAGCTGGTACCACCCTGGTTTTAGTAACGCATGACCTCGAGCTAGCAGCTAAAACTCAGCGAATATTACGGGTTAAGGGAGGATCACTAATTTCCGACGAACTAACTACCACCGAAACACCTGATAAAATCAATTATGCCGGTAGATAAAAATGCACAATCCGGTATATCCAGGTCGCCGTTGAATTTTAGTTGGTTGGTATTAATGGCTTGGAGAGACAGCAGGAGAAGTCGTTCCCGCCTTTTTCTTTTTATATCATCAATAATTCTTGGCATTGCTGCGCTTGTGGCAATTTATTCATTCGAATATAACCTCCGTCAGGATATTGACACTCAGGCCAAGGGCTTACTTGGAGCAGATATGGTCATCGAGACCAACAAGCCAGTTAAGAAGGACATTCTTCCGGTGCTTATGACGTTGGGTACAGAGCGTTCCGAAGAAAGAACATTTGCATCCATGGTATTTTTCCCAAAAAATCAGGGAACAAGGTTAGTAAACGTGCGGGCTTTAAAAGGGGGATATCCGTATTATGGTAGTATCGAAACAACCCCATCCAGTGCGGGTCGATCTTTCCGCGATGCGAAGGAGGCCCTTGTAGATAAGACACTGATGCTGCAATTTGATTCAAATGTAGGCGACTCTGTCAAGGTTGGGGAACTCACGTTCAAAATAGCCGGGATACTGAACAAAGCGCCTGGTCAAACTGGTTTTTCGGCGTCAGTGGCCCCGGTAGTTTACATCCCTTTGCGATACCTGGAACAAACTGGTTTGTCTCAAAAAGGCAGTAGGATCAACTACAACTTCTATTATAGATTTGATGATAATGTAAATGTTGATGTTTTAGCTGATAAGCTGGAACCCCGGCTTGAAAAAGCTGAAATGGATGCGGAGACGGTAGAATCCCGGAAAGAAGATACGGGGCGCTCCTTCGAAGACATGACGGAATTTCTTGCACTTGTCGGTTTTGTTGCTCTATTGTTAGGATGTATAGGGGTTGCCAGCGCGATTCATATATACATTAAAGAAAAGATAAATACCATCGCGGTTTTGCGCTGTTTGGGGGCTAGTTCAAAACAAGCATTCATTATATATCTCATACAAATCGTTGGCATTGGGATGGTTGGTTCTTTGATAGGTGCAGTTTTGGGAACCCTGATTCAGCAATTCTTGCCACTGGTTCTTAAGGACTTCCTGCCAGTGGAAATTACTGTGGCAATTTCATGGGCAGCCATAGCTCAAGGTTTACTGCTTGGTTTAGTCATCTCTGTTTTGTTTGCGTTGCTGCCGTTAGTTTCGGTAAGAAATATATCACCTCTCAACACCCTCCGCCTTTCTTTTCAGGAAACTTCCTTATTTAAGGATCCCGTGAAATGGCTTGTGTATGCAATAATTGTCCTGTTCGTGTTTGCTTTCACTTATTTGCAAATGGGCTCGATCAGAAAGACCATTTATTTTACCGGGGGCGTGTTGTTTGCTTTTATTGTACTTTCTGCTTTGGCTTACGCCATGATGTGGCTGGCCAGGAAATTCTTTCCGTCCTCCTGGAGTTATCTTTGGCGCCAGGGATTCGCTAATTTATTCCGTCCTAATAATCAGACTCTAATTCTTGTGGTTTCAATAGGTCTTGGAACAGCGTTTATATGCACCTTATTCTTTGTCCAGGATATCCTGATCAATCGTGTGACCATGTCGTCAAGTAAGAATCAACCTAATATGGTTTTATTCGACATTCAGAGTGAACAAAGACAAGCTGTTTCCGATCTTACCAAAAGGATGAATCTGCCAATTATCCAGGAAGTGCCAATTGTGAACATGAGGATGACGGCGATAAAAGGACGGGATGCCTCCAGCTTCAAAAAAGACACTACTGCATGGAGTGCACAAAGAGCTCTTGAACGTGAGTATAGAGTGACCTACCGCGATAGCCTTAGTGATTCTGAAAAAATAATAGATGGGAAATGGTCAGGTAATTATTCGGGATCAAATGCCGTATCTGTTTCACTGGAAGAGGGTTTCGCCAAACGTATTGATGTTAAAATCGGTGACAAGTTAACATTCAACGTTCAGGGTGCACCACTTGAGACGGTTGTCGGGAGCATTCGTAAAGTGGACTGGAATCGTATTCAAACCAATTTCTTATTGATATTTCCTAAGGGGGTATTAGAAGAAGCACCCCAATTTCATGTATTACTGACACGTGTTCCTTCAAACGAGATATCAGCGAATTTTCAGCGTGTAGTAGTAAAAAATTACCCAAATATTTCCATGATAGACCTTGGCCTTGTGCTCAGTGTGCTTGATGAGATCCTCACCAAAATGGGCTTTGTTATTCGCTTTATGGCAGCATTCAGTATAATTACGGGATTAATAGTCTTGATTGCTTCTGTATTGATAAGCAAATACCAGCGCATCCGTGAAAGCGTGCTTTTAAGAACTCTGGGGGCCAGCCGCAGACAGATTCTTGTGATAACGGCTTTGGAATATTTCTTCCTAGGTGCTCTGGCAGCGGGTGCAGGAATTATTTTATCACTGCTCGCGAGTTGGGGACTTGCTAAATTTAGCTTTGAAACGAACTTCTCACCAGAAATTCTGCCAGTTCTGGTATTGTTTACTATAATCTCTGGTTTAACAGTTCTGATTGGATTGTTTAATAGTCGGGGTATATTAAATAAGCCACCACTGGAAGTTCTGAGGAGTGAGGTCTAATACATGGTGATATGCGGGTAATAATATTCATTGGTATTGGAAGCTTTATTGGAGGTGTTGCTCGGTACCTCCTTTCACAGCTAATTCAACCCAAAGCATTTCCCAACTTTCCTTATGGAACACTAGCTGTGAATATTATTGGCTGTTTCCTGATTGGGATTGTTTACGGTTTAGCACAACGGTCAGGGATTTCGAATGAATGGAGATTATTCCTTATGACCGGGATACTAGGTGGTTTTACTACATTTTCTGCATTCTCGCTGGAAACTATCACGCTGATGAGGAGTGGCCACACACATGAAGCGTTCCTCTATGTAGCCGTCAGTATCATAATAGGCCTGTTGGCAACGTGGTCAGGTATGTTAGCCGGAGGAATTACACGCTAAACAATGATGTAGTGTTTGGCAAAAAATAATGTTGTTAAAGTCGAATCCAGCCCATGGATCCATCAATTTTAGAGATCACTACTTGAGAAAGTATCACCCTGACTTACATCACCTGTTTCATATCCTTTTTTGAACCATTTCATTCGCTGCGCCGATGTGCCATGTGTAAATGAATCAGGCACAACATGACCCTGAGATTGTTTCTGAAGCCTGTCATCACCAATAGCGCTTGCTGCAGTTAATGCTTCTTCAATATCTCCATCTTCCAAAACACTTTGGCCGTCCTGCTGCAGGTTTTTTATATAGTTGGCATAGATTCCGGCATAAAAATCTGCCTGTAGTTCCAGTTTAACCGACAGGCGGTTATATTCCGCTTGGCTGACCTGACCACGCATGCTTTGCACCTTATCTGATGTTCCCAGTAAGTTTTGAACATGATGACCGACCTCATGTGCTATAACATAGGCCATTGGGAAATCACCGCCTGCTCCGAAACGGTTTTTAAGTTCTTCCTGAAAGGTTAGATCGATATACACTTTCCGATCTGTGGGGCAGTAGAAAGGACCTGTAGCAGAACTTGCTGATCCACAGGCTGACGAAACAGAATTATCAAAAAGCACGATAGTTGGTTCTTCATAATTACTTCCTCTTTCTTTGAAAATTCCCGACCAAAGCTCGTCCGTATCGGCTAATACCACGTCTGCAAACTTACCCGCGTCATCGCTGGGCGAGCCAACTTTACCTTCCTGTTGTGTCGCCTCGCCTATCGGAAGCTGACTTAAGAGCTGTGTCGCTTCAGGGCCAAAAAGCAAACCTAATATCACTACCAGAATTCCGCCGCCACCCAGGGCTAAACCTCCGCCACCCATGCCGCGGCGATCGTCAATGTTTCCGCTTCCGCGTCTGCCTAACCATCTCATAAGAATATATTTAGTTTTGGTTTAACACAGAGCAGCAACCATTGTTTTAACCCTGAAAATAAACTTGCGTTTATCCTTAATTTCCGGCTCTTTGATAAGTGATTTTACCACCTACTACAGTGGTAATAACTTTTACATCGCGGATCTTTTCAGGAGAAATTTTAGTAATATCATCATCCAGAATTACAAAATCAGCCAGTTTACCTTTCTTTAAAGTGCCCTTTTTATCTTCGTCAAAAGAAGCATAGGCAGCGCCGGACGTGTAAGCTTTCAATGCCTGTTCAACTGTTATCTTTTGCTCAGGCACCCATCCCTCAGGAGTTTTATCGTCAATAGTTCTCCTTGTTACGGCTGCGTAAATTCCTTCCAAGGGTGCCGGCGGAGCCACGAACCAGTCGCTTCCGAATGCTAGTACTGCTTTGTTATCTAACAGACTTTTAAATGCATAGGTTGTCTTAATCCGCTCAGGTCCGATATAGTTCTCTGCCCAGCGCCCATCATCGATTGCGTGGTAAGGTTGTACGCTAGCCACTAAATTTAATTTTGCAATTCGGGGGAAATCTACCGGAGCAATATGCTGGAAGTGTTCAATGCGAAATCGACGATCCTTTTTTCCGTTTTCTTTTTCAACGCGCTCAAAAATATCCAATAGTTCACGGATGGCTTTATCGCCAATAGAATGAATCAAAAGCTGTAAACCTGCTTTATCTGCAGATGATATTGAGCTATAGAGCTTTTCAGTGGTCGTCACCATGAAGCCGCTATCCGCCGGGGTATCTGAGAAAGCTTTTTGAAAGGCTGCGGTATGCGACCCGAGGGAACCATCAACAAAACCCTTCAAACCCCCGATTTTCAGGTAATTATCCCCGCGTCCATTTTTATCAACCTCCTCAGCTAGCTGCTTCCACGTTGAAAGAGGTACTGCCGCATATACGCGGGTTTTAAGGGTTTTATTTTGATGTGCACGTTTGAAAACCTCCAGATCGCCCCAGGTTCCCATATTCTGAATGGAAGTTACCCCCTTTTCTGCAACATAATCCATCGCCGCGTTGAGAGCCCGATCTTTAAGATCGTCTGAGGGCTCCGTGATATTTTTGTATATAAGCGCCATCGCATTATCTTTAAAGATTCCTGCAGGCATTCCATTTGGTTCGCGAGTTATTGTCCCCCCATCGACGTCTTTGGTGGACGCACTAATATTCGAGATTTTCATTGCTGCGGTATTTGCCAGACCCATATGTCCGTCAAGCCGCTGAACAAACACCGGATGATTCAGTGTTGCGGAATCAATCCAGGATGCTTTCGGAAGTTCCCCAACCCAAAGTGTATGATCCCAATCGCCTGCTATGATCCAGTTCCCTGCCGGTATGGTTTTAGCAAAATTGGAAATCCTTCGGATGAATTCATCTTTGGTTGTGGCATCACGAAGTTGAACCGACGAAAGACCAAAGCCACCATCAATAAAGTGAATATGTGCATCGTTGAATCCAGGGGTGATCATCTTTCCACCTGCATCAATAACTTTGGTACTGTCGCCAAATAATTTCTTTATTTCCGCTGTTGTTCCGACTTGAAGTATTTCTTCGCCCTGAACTGCCATGGCCTCTGCCCAGGGCTGATCCGGGTCGCCTGTCCAGATGTGTGCGTTAATAACTCCCATGGTCACAACCGACTGACCAGGACTTTTGCAACCCGTTGAGGAAAAAAATACGAAAATAGAAAGGACCAGATAATAAAAACCGGCTTTTTGTAATTGGCTAAGTGCTCCCATTTAATGCTTATTTCAAATAAATATAAGCAGAAGCACTAAGAAACAAAATACCGAAAAGGGGACTATATTTTTATCGTTTTATTCTTGATTTCCTGTTAAACAATTTTAGCTACCAAAAGCAATCAAGGCATTTTTGATTCGCCTGGTGGTTTCGACTTTGCCAAGAGAAGATGCAATGTCGAATACTGCCGGTCCAAATTTGCCGCCCACGAGCATGATCCGGAATGGAAGCATTACATCGCCAATTTTTAATCCACTTTGTTCAGCTAAGGCTTTGAATGAAACTTCAAGCTCCGCAGGGTTCCACTGGTCATCACTGAATGCAGAATAGTTTTCTATGAGTTTATTGAAATAATCTGTTTTTACCTCTGTCCATTTGGGTTTTACCGCATCGAGATCATAATGCCCCGGTACCTCGAAGAAAAACGATGCCTGCTCCCAGAAATCCTGCAGATATGTCATTCGATCCTTAACTAAACCGATCACCTGATCTAGATATGCTTCACTCTTTACGACTACCCCACGATTTTCCAGATCGTCCTGTATGTGATACCGAATAGCTGATACCTCCGCATTCTTAATATATTCATGACTGAACCATTTGGCTTTTTCTATATCAAACTTTGCACCCGACTTGCTTACCCTTTCAATGCTGAACTTCTCAACAAGCTCGTCAAGGTTGAAGATCTCCTGCTCAGTACCATCATTCCAGCCGAGTAAGGCAAGCATGTTTACAAAAGCTTGCGGTAGAAATCCCATTTCTCGAAATCCCTTAGTGATTTCGCCCGTTTTGGGGTCAGTCCAATTCATTGCGTATACCGGGAAACCCAGCCTGTCTCCATCCCGTTTACTCAATTTTCCATTGCCATCCGGCTTAAGGATAAGGGGAAGATGCACCCATTCAGGCATATCTTTCTTCCACCCGAGATATTCCCACAAAAGGATGTGAACTGGTGCCGAAGGCAGCCACTCTTCCCCACGGAATGCGTGGCTGATTTGCATAAGATAATCATCTACAACGACTGCCAGATGATAGGTTGGCATCCCATCTGCCTTGAGCAAAACTTTGTCATCAACCAGATCGGTTTCGAAGCTTACATGGCCGCGGATCATGTCATGGAAGTGAACGGTCTCGCCAGGTAACACTTTGATGCGAACTACATGGGGAACTCCCTGGCTGATCAGATCCGCTGTTTCAGCTTCTGAAAGGCTAAGTGAATTCCGCAGCTGACTCCTGTTCTCGTGCCCATATCGGAAGTTTGGAAATTTCTGTCTTTGTTCCTCCAGTTCTGCTGTGCTGTCAAAAGCATAATAGGCATAACCATCTTTTACTAACTGCTCTGCATATTTCCTGTAATTGTCTTTACGTTCACTCTGCCTGTAGGGAGCAAAAGGTCCGCCATTAACCGGACCTTCGTCAGGACTTAAGCCGCACCAGTTCAGGCAATCAATAATATATTGTTCTGCACCTTCTACGTAGCGATTCTGATCAGTATCTTCAATTCTGAGAACAAAATCTCCATTATGTTGTCGGGCAAATAAATAGTTAAACAAAACAGTTCTCACACCCCCAAGATGCAATCCACCTGTAGGACTTGGAGCAAATCGTACTCTTACTTTTTTGGTATTCTCAGACATGCGGTAAAGATAGGGATTACCAAAATATCCTATCACACTTTCCGTTTCCTTTTGTAATTTGCTTCCCTATGAATCCTTACGAACGTAAACGGCGGTGGAAATTTATATTACTCGCTTTTGCAGTGGTGATTGCAGGATCCTCGCTCTGGTATACCGACTATCTCGTGAGAAAAATTTCTGATGCTGAACGGACCAGAGCGCAACTTTGGGCTTTAAGTACAAGAAATATTATTGCAATGCCCGATGTAAATGATGAATACATCACATTTATATATAGCATGCGCGATAGTTTGACTGTACCGGCTATCGTTGCAGACTCAGCGGATAACATCATTACCTGGCGAGGCTTGGATAGTACCAAAACAGATTTGAAGGAGGATGCTCAAAGGAAATACGATCCAAAATATTTCGATTCGGAGCTCAAAAAGATGAAATATCAGCATCCGCAGCCGATAATCTTAGAGTTGGACTCTCGGAAGTGGTATGTATGGTATAAGGATTCAGTCTTGCTTACCCAATTAAAGGCCTTTCCTTATATACAATTATCAGTTATTGCGATATTTCTTCTTGTTGCATATGGAGTCTTCAGTTCGTCCAGAAAGTCCGAGCAGGACCAGGTTTGGGTGGGGCTGGCAAAAGAAACCGCTCACCAGCTTGGAACTCCAATATCATCTTTAATGGCCTGGGTTGAATTGCTTCGAACACGAGTGAATTCCGAAGACGACCCACTGATAATGGAAATGGAAAATGACGTGAAACGTTTGGAAACCGTTGCAGACCGTTTTTCAAAAATTGGCTCGAAGCCGATATTACACAACCACGTTGTTTATGACGTTGTGGAAGAATTTATAAACTATTACCGCGTGAGAGTAACTGATAAGATCGAATTCGTCCTTGCCGGCGACAATCAGGTTGAGGCATTGATTAATGTACCCTTGTTCGACTGGGTAATCGAGAATATTCTTAAGAACGCTGTTAACGCAATTGAGGGTCCTGGAATGATAAAAGTAGACATTCGGGAGAACCTTGTTAAAGAACAGGTATTTATCGATATATGTGATACTGGCTCGGGAATCCCAAGGTTGAAATTTGACACAATTTTTCAGCCGGGGTATACCACCCGCAAGCGCGGCTGGGGGCTTGGTTTGTCGTTAACCAAGAGAATAGTTGAAAACTATCATAAAGGACACATTTTTGTTAAGGATTCAGAAATTGGAAAAGGAACCACATTTCGCATTGTTTTAAAAAGTAATATGACCTATGAAGCGACCGAGAGCTGACGAATATGCAGCATTTTATGGAAAATACATCGATACCGTTAGCGACAACGTAATTGCTGAGCTTGAACACCAGGCCAACTCTTTTACAACGTTTTTAAAAGGTCTTACCCAAGACAAAGCTTCATATGCATATGCTGAGGGGAAATGGACTATTAAAGAACTTGTAGGGCATATTATCGATACGGAACGTATTATGGCTTATCGGCTGTTAACGATTGCGAGAAATGATCAAACTCCGTTACCGGGTTTTGAAGAAGATGACTATGTATTGAACGCTCGTTTTGCCGATCGAACATTAGATAGTCTTGCTGATGAATTTGCAATTGTTAGGAAGGCTAATATGTATTTGGTTAAATCGTTAAACGAAGATGAGATTGGCCGAGTAAGCAGTGCAAATGGATCGCCGATAAGTGTGCTTGCTTTGATCTACATTTTGGCGGGTCATTTGAATCACCACAGAAATATTATTGAAGAACGATACTTATGATCTGGTTCAGGGAGTATGATGTAGCGGAAATAAATGGCAGGCCTACAAATCATATTGGCGCCCTACTGGGAATTGAGTTTATGGAAATCGGTGAAGATTTCGTGACGGCTAGAATGCCAGTTAATGAACGCACACATCAGCCGTATGGGATACTGCATGGGGGTGCTTCTGTTGTGCTAGCTGAAACTCTTGGCAGTGTCGCTTCCAGTATGGTTATTGATTGGGAAAAATATATTGGAGTCGGACTTGAAGTGAATGCCAATCATCTTCGCCCTGTAAAATCGGGATATGTCACAGGAGTATGTAAATCAATTCATATTGGAGGTAAGACCCATGTGTGGGATATTAAAATTTACAACGATAAGGGAAAGATGAATTGTATAAGCAGGCTGACCGTAGCAATTGTGCCCAGACCTTGATAAATGAATATAGCCCGGACACGACCTGCGGGTCACAAGTAGCAAAAGTGTACTAACCAAACTTAATTTATCCGGAATTGACAGATAAAACCCTTATGAGAGCTTTCTTATTGGAGATGTTTTGCTCGGGTTGTTACTTTTGGATGGATATTATTGGAAAACTATGAATTCCAAAAAGTTAAAAAATATTTAGAACTTTTTTTATCTCTGTTGGTTTATTAATTAGAACCCCACAGGGGTTCGTTGTGATAAGGTTTAGGTTGGAGCCCCCGCATAAAAGCGGGGGTTTCTTATTTTAAGTGCTCAGCACTTTAGGACGATTACCATTGACCAATTGAATGATCTGGGCAATGATCATAACCAAAAGGCATCCAACTACATTTAACCATAAGAACGCCATTATATTAGCTTTCCAACAGGCAAAAACGATCACTTCGGTAATGATGGCTGCCCAAAATGTTGCGGAACCTCCAATCTTCTTGAGATAAAATGCCACAACGAATATGCCGAGGATCGTACCATAGAAAAGGGAACCGAGGATATTCACCGCTTCGATTAGGTTTCCCATTTTACTTGCATATAGCGCCATCAAGAGACAAAATATTCCCCAAATAATAGTTGACCATCGGGAAACTGACAGGTATTGCTCATCGCTGTCCCCGGTATTAATTAGTCGTTTATAAATATCAATTACAGTGGTTGAAGCGAGTGAGTTTAATGCTCCGGCAGTTGAGCCCATAGATGCCAGGAAAACAATTGCTATCAGCAAACCAATCAAACCTTGCGGAAGATATTTGGTTACGAAACTTAAAAAAACATAATTGTTGTCGTTCGTATCGGCATTTGGATCGTTTTTAATCATTAAGTCCATAGCCTCCTTGCGAATGGCTTTGGTTCTTTCGTCTGCGGCCTGCAGTAGTACCCTTTGTGAATTTATTGCTTTTTCATCATTAGCGTCAAGTGCCGCTTCAAGTCGGTCAACTTCGATCTGCTTATTTTTGAATGCTTCAGTGTAATCAGATTTTATTCGGGTGAGCTCGGGGGCATACTGACTTTTCTCCAGCTTGCTCAACTCGTATCTGTTAAAGAAAATTGGAGGCTGATGGTATTGGTAAAAAGCGAATACCAGTACTCCTATAAGCAGGATAAGAAATTGCATTGGAATTTTAACAAGTCCATTCATCAGAAGCCCAAGCCTGCTTTGACCAATTGATGACCCTGTCAAATACCGGCCAACTTGGCTTTGGTCAGTTCCGAAGTACGACAACTGAAGAAAAAATCCTCCGATTAAGCCGCTCCAAACAGTGTATTGGTTGTTCCAGTCAAAGGTAAAATCTATAGCGTTTGTGCGGCCCATTTTTCCGGCAATTTGCAGGGCTTTTCCAAATCCAACTGTTTCGGGGAGAAGTTTTACGACAACAACTCCAGCGATAAATAATCCAGAGAAGATAACACTCATCTGTAATAGCTGCGTGTAGGATACAGCCTTAGTACCTCCGTAAACCGTATAAAGGATCACAACACTTCCAATGAAAATGGTGGTGAATGTAGTATTAATATTAAGTACAGTAGATAGGATGATAGATGCTGCATAAATTGAAATACCCGTGGACAAACCTCTCTGTATCAGAAATAGAAATGCCGTTAAAGCTCTCGTTTTCAAATCGAAGCGAGATTCTAAAAACTCGTAGGCTGTGTAGATATTTAGCCGGTGAAAAATCGGAACAAATGTAATACACAGCACGATCATGGCAAGCGGCAAGCCGAAATAGAACTGGACAAAAGCCATCCCTGACGAGAAAGCTAGCCCCGGAGCAGATAGAAAAGTGATGGCACTAGCCTGGGTAGCCATTACCGATAAAGTGACGTAATACCATGGAAAAGATTTATTTCCAAGTAAAAAGCCGTCCATATTGTCGGTGCCCCTGCTCTTATAAACGCCGTAAATGACAATTATAAGGAGGGTTGTGAAGAGGACTACCCAATCAAGCCCACTCATTCAAAAATTTTCGTAAAGAAGTAAAAAAAAGAAATAAGAAGAACCAGCCAAACTACCAGCAGATAGTAGAACTGGTTCCAGGTTTTAGCAAAGGGAGGAAGTTCCTGATCAGGCTTCTTCACCTCTATTTACAACTACATTCATCCAGAAACCTGCTGTAAGAAGCCCCAGAATAGCCCCAAGAATCGTGTAGCCAACAGAACCGGTAACTAGCCATCCCGTTAAAACACCGCAGATCACAGCTGGGATAAGATAATATGAACTGTAACTTTTTTCAGCTTTATGATTTTCCATAATTTACTTCGTCTTGTTTTTTGTGATCAAATTTACAAATAATCTATATGCACCGGGTATTCCGGCAGGTAATTCCCTGAAAAATGCAAGAGATGTATAGACAAATCTCCCCTTTCCGTAATCCGCTACGATCAGTGCGCCATCATTAGGTTTCTCCCCTGGATCATTCGTCGATAAAATTCGGCTATATTTTGGGTCAGCGTCCGATGTAAAATAAAGCCCCCTTTCCTGAATCCAGCCTTCGAAATCTTTTTCGGTGATTCTGTTTGGATAATTCAATACATCGTGCTCTTTATCAAGCAATGTAATTTGAGCATTTTCATCAGTCACCCGATCCCGCGAAAGTCGGAAAGGGTATGGGCCGATATTTTGGATTTTTAAGGGGTTGTTAACGTTATATTGTACGACAAACGTTCCGCCATTATCAACATATTCCATCAGCTTAGGCTGGATGATATTTAAATGGTCGTTGATATTATATAGCCGTACACCAGCAATTATTGCGTCATACTCGGACAATTTGCTGGTCAGAATCTGGTTTTCAGAAAGTATTGTCACCTGATAACCGATTTGTTCAAGGGCTTCAGGGATAAGGTCTCCTGCTCCGGCAATATATCCTATCCGTTTACCCCCTGTAATGAGATCTATTCGTTCAACACGTGCCTCCGCTAGAGGGAAGATGGTTTGGAGTGGGATATGGTCATAAGAAATAACCTTATACCCTCTGTTAAAAATTTGTGTTCCAATATTTACACTTAGGCTAAGTGTACCACTTTCGATCCGCCCTAATGGGGTAATTGTAAATTGAATTGTTTTTTCTTCGGCACTGGAAATGAAGTCGAAGTTTATTTGTGCGGGTTTTACATCCCAACCTGGAGGGACTTTTGGAACGACTGTACCTCTTGTAGGGCTTGTGTTGAACGCCTTTAACTGCACCTGAATTGTTTTTGAAGCATTGCCGGTAAACACGAATGCCTTTTCCGTAATTGTTGCAGTAACAGGCGGAGCAATTACCAAAGGCTGATATATTTCCCCTCTTACCTGATCAGTATATTTGTAGACAACTGGCCTGGTATAGGTGATGTCTTTGCCATTAATATTAAAGGTAAAAGTAGTTTGCAATAATGGCGGATTCTCAGGATATCCGATTAGCGCTTCGTCGGGGATAGTATACATCCCGAGAGGATGTTCTTCTGCTAACCAGTAGGGGTTGGTTGTGCCTTCCTTACCCGACCCACTCTTGATGTTTTTAATTATGCCCTTTTTAAGAAGCGTATAAGAGTCTCCAGGATTTCCAGATTTAAGTTGGATAGGGGTGTCTGTCTGAACCAGGATTTGAGATGTAATGTTAACAATGGAATTTTGCGACTGGATTGGTTGCGATGAGCAGCTCTCAAACCATAACCCCGCTGCAGATGCGATCAATTCCTTCACATCCTGAACTTTTTGAGTTCTCCAGTGAGTATCTTTTAGTTTCTCCAGCGCCGTTAGAATACTTACAAGATTAGGCACTGATGCGGCCGGATTATCGATATTAAAATCGTGTTCAGCCATGTTAATCAGTTCTCCTATTCTTTCCCCACCCTCTACCCGTTTCCAATCTGAGATTATATCCTCGAAAAGGTCGATTCTTGCAGGTTGGCCAGCTACGGGAGCAAAATATTCGATTCCTTCACCGCGCTGCCGTGCACTCCCAAACCCCTGGCTTTTATGATTTGTTCTGCTTTCGGCTGCGATTTCGCCGTAGTCTTTCCCTAAAAGAGGATTAAATATCCCAATATCTAGTTTCAGTTGATCCTCGGAAGTGGTATTGTTACCCCCAAAGTTAGCTGTGTTCCATACAATACGTTTCGCCTGCCAAACCTCTACTTGTTTAAGCTGTTCGGGGAATCGTTTCGGATCCGCAGCAGCTGAAAATGCTTCCCTGGCAATAATCGCAGATGCGGAGTGCTGGCCATGCCCGGCCCTGGCATCCTCAGGAAATCGAGTAATGATTATGTCGGGGCGAAATTTGCGGATTACCCACACTGCGTCCTTAAGAATTAATTCTTTATCCCAGATTTTGAATGTTTCCTGGGGGTTTTTGGAGAAACCAAAATCAATTGCCCGGGTGAAAAACTGTTCGGCGCCATCGGTTCGCCGTGCAGCCAATAGCTCTTGTGTACGAATCAGGCCAAGTAATTCTGATTGTTCATTCCCTATGAGGTTTTGACCACCATCTCCACGTGTGAGAGACAGATATCCGGTTCTGAACTTTTTTTCTTTGGCCAGGTATGATAGCAACCTTGTATTTTCATCATCTGGGTGTGCAGCCAGGTAAAGTGCCGAACCAACAGTGTTCAACTTCTTAATGCCAAGTTTTATTTCAGCAGAATTTTGCTGAAGTGAAGTTTGAGCTGAAGTGAGAAGTGGAATTAATAGGAAGCAATAAAGTGTTGTCTGACGAAAGTTCATAATTGCTCAGGATAACAATCGAATGTACTTAAAAAACAATTCCAATATCAGATGACACAAAAAATTTACCTGTATAAAAGTCAAATAAAAAACGGTCAGATATTTGGTATCTGACCGTTTCCCCAAAAATTACAATTAAAAACTTGTAAATCCTTAAAGCTTTTATCCGCCAGTCAGAGTACAATCACTGCATGTCTGAAATGCGTTATACGATGAGTAAAATAAATTAGCTTCAAGGCTGATTAACCTTTATGTTATAAAAATACAAAATTTCATTATTTATCTCAAATAAGTTTTCCACATTTTTTTTCGGTGGAACCCACCTACTTTCTCCTCAAAAACTAACGTTATTTAGTCTTTAAAGTGGTTTCAAACAGTTTTAATATACGTTTGTATTCGTCGGTCCAGCTTGACGGTTCGGTGAACGCATGATCTTCAACTGGATAAACCGCGAGTTCCCAATTGTCTTTTTTTAGCTCAATGAGTCTTTGCGATAATCTGACAATGTCCTGAAAATTTACATTTACATCAACCATTCCATGTGCCATAAGAAGATTCCCTTTTAAGCCTTCGGCGAAATAAATCGGGGAACTTTTTTTGTAGGATTTTTCATCAGTGTACGGTTCATTTAATATATTGGATGTATAACCATGGTTATAATGTGCCCAGTCTGTGACAGATCTTAGGCCTGCGCCGGACTTAAATACCTCGGGTTCGGTAAATAAACCCATCAAGGTTATAAATCCTCCATAAGATCCGCCATATAATCCAACATTTGCAGGATTTACCCCGTACTTTTCAACCAATAGCTTAACAGCATCGACATGATCACTCAGATCTTTGCCACCCATATGACGATAAATCCCAGTTCGGTGGTCCCTACCATAGCCGGAACTGCCGGTATAATCAACATCAATAACTGTGTAGCCCATATCCGACAGTAAATTATTGAACATATATTCCCGGAAATACTGGCTCCACCAATAGTGAACATTTTGAAGATATCCTGCTCCATGTACAAACAGAACTGCTGGCTTGGATGGATCAGCTTTCTGCGGCTTATAAATTCTGGCATATACATCAGAACCGAAACGGTTTTTGAACGATACCAATTCAGGATCTTTCCACGGATAAGATTTAAATTCCTCGCTTAAGGAGTTTGTAATCTGTTCAGCCTTTGCGCCGGGCTTATTTTCCTGGAGGAATAGTTCCCAGGGTTTATTCGCATAAGAGTAGCGGATTGCCAGCCACTTCTCGTCAGGAGAGATGGAGACTTCATTTCCCCCTCTCATAGAAGTTATTTTAACCGGTTCACCACCAGCTACGGGTATTCGATAAAGATGCGTGATACCCGGATGTTCTATATTACCTGTAAAATAAAAACTTTTCTTATCATTCGATAGTCGTAGAGTTTGGACTTCAAATTTACCTGCAGTTAATTGCTTTTTTAGATTTGTGTTAACATTGACAGTGTATAGGTGAGAATAGCCACTTGCTTCGCTCTGAAAATAGAAGGTATTATTGTCGATCCAGCCGAGGCTACCACCATTAAACGAATTGATGCCCGGGCCGCCAATCCAAGCTTCATCGCGCTGACGGTCTAATAGAGACAACCTACCACTACCAGGATCAAGTTTCATGATCCATCGATCTTTGTTATCCAAGGAAGTAACCGTTACTACCGCGTTTGATCCGTCCGAATTCCAGAATGGGCCTGATATAGACACTTTCCTGTCTTCATTTTTTTTGGTGCGCTCTGCAAGCTGCTCAGGATAATCTTTTACATAATCAGGCAGATCTTTGATGCCGGGTATCTCTTTTGTGGAGATCAGGTAAATGGAATCCCTTGTAATATCATAAACATAGCTCTCAAAAGTTGGAAGCGTATTTCCCACTTTTGTTCTTCCATTGATATCCTCGGTGTAGCCGGAGGCCGTAACATAGTTTGGAACGATAATATTTTTGTTCCCCTCCGGATTTTTAGAAACTCTGAAGACGATATACCTTTCATCAGGACTTATTCTAATCGAATTGACTGTACTGCGTTCATCCAGATAAAATTCTTTCGGGCGTTTCACGGCGTCCTCTTTACTTTTTTTCTCGGCATTGTTCCGATCAGCATCTTTTTTCTTAATTATATCAAACTCGTTAAGCTGATCTTTTCTAAGCCACTCGTCCTGTTTAGTCACTGGCGCTGCTGGTCGGCTTCTGGTCCGGGTGAAGTTGCTTAACTGTATGAAGTTGCCCTTGTCAATCCCTACGCTATAGAGGTTATCTCCGCGCTGGAAAATTACTTTGCTTTCGTCTTTACTGAAGGCTGCATTAGCTTCACGTTCAACTGTTGTAACTAGTGCGGTTTCTAGTCCATTTAGGATGTTTTTTACAACAATGTCTCCGTTTCGTTCGAACAGGATTTTCGAACGGTCGCGTGAGTACGTAAGAGTACCCCGCTCCAGGTTTCTGCGAATGTCGTCTCCAACTTTCTCGGGATTTTTTTTCAGTGTAGATATCTGGAAAAGACCATCATTCTCCATCTTTTGGGGATTCCAATTGAAGTAAATGGTCTTGCTGTTTTCATCCCATTGGATGTTAGTAGGTGCAACACCCATCCATTTAGGGTCACGCATGATTTTGTCCACTGTTAACGGTCCCAATTGCTGAGCGAAAACAGCAGCACTACTTAACAGGAAAAAAACAACTAAGAGTCTTTTCATAATCTTATTTATGGTTATAAACTAAATTCTGCTTTGAAACGAAGGATATTATCTCTTTCGAGGATATAAAAAAATTTTTTCTTGTCGGCACTAAATTGAAGGGTCCAACGATTGCCAGCAGCGGCCGGGATAAGCGCCGCAGTAAATTTATCAGCCGGAAAGTACTGGGTTAGGTCACTGCTCAGGATTTTGTCGGCCGTCCCTCCATAATTAGTTATAGTATCTGGCTTCCCATCTTCATGTCGGTGATCGTGTTTTAATTCCAGTCCGTCAGGCGTCTTGCGTAAGACCCACGTGCGCGATCTGTTTTCGCCGACTATAAATGGCATTCTTATCTCGTTGTTTACTTTAGATACTGTAAACTGTAGGTTTTTGCCCCAGAAATCGTTTTTTGTGACAGTATCGGGCATGTAAATAACCCTGCCATGAAACGTTTTTCCTTTCCTGGATTTAAGTTCATTGAAAAACGTTTTATTTGCCTGAGCCAGGCTATTCGTGCCTAGAAGCAGCAAAATAATTGTTAAATATTTAATTGCCATAAAGCTGGTTAAAAAGCAATTTAAAAGTTCCATGAGTTTGAGCCCTGAAAGTAATTTCCGGACCAAAGGCATACAACTTGCCTCTGCCGATAGGTGCTTCGAAGGCGGTCACGCCATCCTGTAAATATTCTTGTCCCCATGCCCAACCGCTGCGTAGCGATTTAGCTTCAGAAAACCACATAAGAGGTTTGATCGTGCCTTTCGTTATTGCGTCAGTTTGGACGCGGAAAACCGGGCTGTTATCAAAATAAACATCAGCCTGTTCAGGCATACCCCAGGCTGCTGGCTGAGAATTATCAACTTTGACTTTTAATACGCTGCCAGGCACATAATACTTTTCAGGAGCCAATCTTATATCCTTACCGTTCGTGCCAATTTCAACCAAATGATTCTTAACCGGCAAGCCAAGGTGGTAGGCAATGTTAGTGCTGCTACCAATGGTGACGATTTTACCGCCATTCTCCATGAATTTCTTAATTTGTGGTATGGATTTGTCGGCAGTTATACGACCAGTTTGCTTTTTATATTCTTCAGGAATATTCTCCAAATTTGGCACAGACCCAGCCGTACTAACAAGCTGGGGGTTATAAGCCGGAATTGCTCCAGTGACGAAAATTATTACATCATATTTAGAATTTAGATCACCGGCGTCGATCTCCTGAGGATATAAGATCGAAGCTTTGAAATTATATTGCTCCATCAGAAATCTTACCCATCCGGCCGACATAGAGCCACCGTACGTATCCCATAATGCAATACGAAGGCCTGAAATCTTTGTCGTATTTCGGGGTGTTGCTGAAGCACTTCTTACTTCCAGACCCGGACTCGCAATTTGACTTTTAAGGATAACTTTGCTCTTTTCAGTGGATGGTATGTAGAAATCGCCCGCTTCTGATCCGCTGTTAATTCGTGAAACAATCTGTCCTGCATTCAGCAGCTCGTTCACAGCTTTGAAAGCATTATTAGACTGGCCATTTATAAAATATCCATTGGCAGCGGCCAGGAGCTTTATTTCAAGCTTTTGTAGTTCGCCATAAGGTAAACGCTGGAACGGGCCCTGAAAATCATCCAGGATGCGATCAAATCTAACATTCATTAAATAAGCGAGTGTCCAGCCTGCAGCATCATATGGGGCTACAGGCGGACCGCCTTCGTATTTAAAATCGTTAGGGTGATCCTGCGGTTCAAACATATCAATAACATGAGGCCTGAATGCCTGGGCAGTTTTAATCACATATGAACCTTTAGGATAATTCTTGCCTGCAACCGTAAAATTATCAGTCGCTCTGTGAACAAGCACACCTGTCCTTATCAAAGCATTCACAAACTTAATGGCTGTTGGAAAATCATCTTGATTTGCAGAGATTATATATCCCCGGGGGTCACGGTTTTTTTTATCAAGCATGACGCTGTCGTAATATCTGGTTGGCAACTGCGTTGGGGTACGTGCCATTTTGGATTCTTTCTGGTACGCAAGATTAATCGCATCGATTTTACTTGGAGACAGAGCCCAATAATCCTTGCTGCCACGATCTATGGAATTTTTTCCCATACGATAGATATTGAACAGCAGTTCATCCCGATATCGTTGTGCATAGTTTAATACGGCATAATTCATGGACACGGAATAATCAATTGACTGTCGGAAATGCCATTTTTGAGGCGTTACTGGGAAAGTTGTTCCTCCGTTTGGTATCAGACGGTAGGGGACTAATGGAATTTCCGAGGGAGTTGGGCCGCCAACAGTTTCCGTGAGAAGTCCGATAATATTATGGAAATATGTAGTTGTCCGTAATCCGCCATTATACCAAGTTGAATAAACAGAACCATATTTTTGCGTGTAACCGGGTTTGTTTTCAGCATTGAGTCTGTTGTTCATAGCTGCACCCAGCGCATCAATGCTTGTCATGATAATAGGATCGAAAACATAGTTAAACGGATCGCGGTACGGCGCCCCAGCCACTATTGATCCGGGAGGGCCAGCCTGATGGTGGTTGTACATGATCTGTGGCAACCATTCAATAAATAATTGATTCGCGATATTCTGGCTTTCTTTGAGGTTAAGCATAAAGAAGTCACGGTTATTATCGTGACCAGCATATTTTTCATACAAACGAGGAAGTCCCTGCAGACTTCGTTTTGCAGGTTCCTTCTCCCTTAAATACCAATTGCTAACAAGCTCATGTCCGTCCGGATTAGCGTGTGTCATTAAAATAATTGTATTTTCTAGAATTCGCATTGTTTCGGCATCGGTTCTGTTTGTCAATTGCCACGCAGTTTCGATGAGCTGATGAATTCCTAAGGTTTCAGTGGCATGCAATCCGCCATCGATCCAAACCACGGCCTTGCCCTCATCCGACAGCGCTTTTGCCTCCTGTTCGCTCAGTCCTTCTGCATGAGCTAGTTTTTGAGAAATCTCTTTATACCGTGCTAGTTTTTTTAAGTTTTCAGGAGAGGAAATGATCAGCATATACTGTGATCTTCCTTCTTCGGTCTTGCCAATTTCTACCAAATCAACGCGATCACTTGCGGCGAGTTTTTTGAAATACGCCTCAGTCTGTGTGTTTGTAGTCAGCTGATAATCATCACCAATATCAAATCCGAAATGTTCTTTAGGTGAAACTTGTGAGTACACGCTGTTTATAAGGAATAAACACGCGATAAAAGAGTAAAATTTAAGCATAGCTATAGGTTAGTTGGATGCAAGATAAGATAGAAATGAGTGAGAACAAAGCGCACGGAGCAAAGAACGGGTAATTGCTCATTATGAATGACTCTGGTAACTATCATTGTACGTGTCAGCCTTTGTTCCGTGTTCTTTACTCGATTTTACTAACTTCATCACAAAACCACAATATATCTGTTAATCCACCATGACCCCTTACGAACAGCAAGCCTATCGCGATCTTGAAATTTGGAAGCTGAAAATCAGGAAAAAGCCATCCTTGTTTAATTATGCTGCAAAAAGTCTCCAAAACAGGATCAATAAATGGATTCCTGAGAGGGTTCATCACGCAATTACCGTAGCAATTGAAAAAATGGTGAAGGCAGTGCTTTTTGGTGCAAAACACACAACCAAAGAGCCCCGGAAAGATAGTTCTTTACAGCTCAGGGAGGCATTGGTCAGGGAACGTATAGAATTTTACAGAAAAGCCGCTTCGGCGGAAGGCGCAGTGACGGGAGCAGGCGGAATACTTCTTGGACTCGCTGATTTCCCGCTTCTCATCGGGATTAAAGTTAAGCTCCTGTTTGATATCGCCTCGATTTACGGTCACGATGTGAAAAATTATAAGGAGAGACTTTACATTCTCCATGTTTTTCAACTAGCGTTTTCAAGTCAGCAGGGTCGAAACGAAGTTTTTAAGCAAATGGAAAACTGGGAGTACTATCAGCGTACCCTGCCGGACGACGTGGATGAATTTGATTGGCGAACTTTTCAGCAGGAATACAGAGATTACATCGATCTCGCAAAGATGGCTCAGTTGATTCCTGTTATCGGAGCCGCTGTTGGTGCAATTGTCAACTATAAATTGATCAATAAACTGGGCGAAACGGCGATCAACTGCTATAGGATGAGAAAAATTAGTTCATTAAGGATAGTAAAGCACTAATTCGGCAAAAATTTATCGCCTTGCCTAAGCTTTAAAATAATTTCTCATTGGGAGGTTTGATCCCTTTTAACCTCAGATAAATAGTTGCCTGTGCCCGGTGATGAGTTTGATGCTCAAAAGCTTTATTGAGCCAGCCATATTGGGTAGCATCATAATTTCCACGTCGGACAATATTGCTAAGTCTTGAGGCATCAAGATTTTTGATGGATTCGATGGCAAAATCGTAGGCCTGCATTACCACCTGAGTCAATGCAGATTTTGTCTTTAATTCATCCATTTTCTCAAGAGCTTTTCCTTGAAATATTGGCGTAGCACCAGTGCCACTAACAATTAGTCCTATTGTGCCCTGGGACATATGCAGCATTTGTTCAGAAAAACTTCTCACATCCGGCGTTGGTTTGAAGCCCATTCCTTCTTCCGGCATAGCATCCAGATATTCTTTGGTATAAACTTTTGCCCGTTCCCAGTCTGCGATCATATGTCCCTTGATCATTTCATCCGTCATACCCTGTCCAAAAAGCGAACTGCTAAATATAATTGCTCCGCAAATACATAATATATATCTCATGCTCTTCATAATTACAGTTCGATTTCGATTAAAATCATCAGGTGTTTAGCTAAGGAGATTTCCGGCAAAATCAACCCTGGTTTTAAATGGAAGCAGGTATTGGTCGGCAAGAATGGCAAATTCTTTTCTCGTTATTGGCCTTTTTAAATCGAACTTACTTTCGAACTTAAAGCTCTCCTTCCACCCCTCTTCAATTTCTTTCGACAGTTCGTTACCCCGGGTAGCGGTGAACATAAAAAGACTAATAGCATCTTCAATTGTCATAACATCTTTCTTGTTATCAGCAAACCACAACTGGCTTCTCGAGTAGAATTCTCTCATAGGAGCCCGCAATTGTTCTGATGAAAAAGTGCCGGCAGTATCGAACTTTATCACATTATGTTCACCTACTTTTGTTATAGCAGGCTTTAATAGTCCGCTAAGTGCCATCCGCTGGAAAGCTTGAAAATTCGGATCGTCTGGCTGTATATCTGACAAAGGAATTAGGTGCGCATCAAAAGTTAGCAACTCAGTCTGGACTGCTCTCACATTAATATTCTTTGTGGTGGTCTTGAAAAATGCACAATAAGAAGCGATAGTTCCCGCCGCTTGACCAACCGACATGTTCACAGGCCTGAATCCGGCCGTGCTTTTAGGAATGATAATAAAATTTTCAACTCCGGCGGGCAGAAATGCTCCCATCGAAACAGGCAAAATTGTTTTGGAGTTGGCCGTTCCTGTATATGCTGTTGCTACGGTACTGCGATACAACTTGGTGTTAAAGGGGTCTGCAACAGGATTAAGCATGGTTTTATTTGCATCAATTCGCAGTATAGACGCTATGAAAAGATTTTCAGTTGCATCAACAACAACATCCGTCTTAATTTTCTGTCCGTTTTTTAATCTGATTTCCCAACCCTTACCGTCCTTTTCTATCTTTTCCAGCGGGCTATTCAAAATAACCGTCAAATTTTTTGTAGTGTCGCTGATGCCTTTAATCATTTTGCCATATTGATCTTTTTTCATGTTGAGATCAAATGCTGCAACACTATCTTTCGCCCCGGGTTTCTTTTTATTTTTTCCTTGGTAATGGTTGTGAACTTTTTCCAGGTATAATAGATCTTCACTCGTCAGTTCAGGGCTGATCGCACTTGATTGAGTTAAAAATGCAGTTTTAGCCCCCGAACGCGCGGATTGTATCGATGCTGCAAAGCCGGGTGCGGTATTGCCTATCACCAAAACTCCTGTCTTGATTGTTTGAGCAGGAAGTGTGTGGCTGAGAACAGCCAAAATCATTATTGAAAAAAAATATTTGAACATCTCGTTATTTATAGCGTGTTAATTTACTGTTTCTTTTATTAAGTTTAATACATGAACAAGAAACGCAACTATATCAAACTTAATAGGCTAAGAAATAGTATTATCGGTTTGTCATGTGTATCTAGTTTTTTCCTTGGAGGATTTATTAGTCGCCAAGTCGATGAGCAAAAAATCACCATTGCTATGGTCAAAAATGCTCAGAAAATCATTGGTCTCGAATTTACGGATGCCGAGGCAGATTCAATGCTTGAAACCCTTGAAACCCGCCGAAAGAATTACGGTGAGCTGCGAAAGCTGAAAATGCCTAATGCAGTAGCACCTGCCTTGAATTTCAATCCCCTCCCGGCAGGATATGAATTTCCGGATAAAATAAGCGGTTTCAAAACCGCTGTTCCTTCTACCTTTAAATTAGAAGGTAAAAATGACGAACTCGCTTACAAAACAATTCCGCAGCTAGCACATTTGATTCGCACGAAACAAATCTCGTCCGTTGAATTAACACAGTTCTTTATTGACCGCTTGAGAAAATACGATCCTATTCTTGAGCACACCATTACAATCACTGAAATGCGGGCCATGACCCAAGCCCGCAAAGTTGACGCAGAGATTGCTGCAGGAAAGTACCGGGGCGTTCTTCACGGTATACCCTTTGGCGCAAAAGATTTGCTCGCCACGAAGGATTATAAAACAACGTGGGGATCAGTTCCATACAAAGATCAGACAATCGAGACGGATGCGACGGTTATTACATTTCTTGAAAAAGCAGGGGCAGTACTGATCGCAAAAATGACATTAGGTGAATTGGCTCAGGGGGATGTTTGGTTTGGGGGAAAGACAAAAAATCCTTGGGATATAAAACGTGGTTCCAGCGGCTCTTCAGCGGGATCTGCTTCTGCTGTAGCTGCAGGATGCCTCCCTTTCGCGATAGGATCAGAGACCTATGGATCTATTGTTTCGCCTTCGGCGGAGTGTGGCACGACCGGCTTGCGTCCGACTTTCGGCAGAATAAGCAAATATGGAGCAATGGCTTTAAGCTGGAGCATGGACAAACTTGGACCAATCGCGCGCAATGTTGAAGATTGTGCCATAGTCTTTAAGACGATACATGGGCCCGATGGAAAAGATCTGAGTGTGATCCCTGCTCCATTTAATTATTCGTCGGGAGGTTCAGGGACGCTCAAGGGGGTTCGTATCGGATATATCAAATCTGAGTTTTCAAGGAAAAGTGCTAACTCACTGAACGACAGTTTGACACTGGTGAAATTAACGGAGCTGGGCGCTATACTCGTACCATTTGAAATGCCTGCTCTTCCATATGTTGAAATGAGTATTGCCTTATCTGCCGAAGCTGGCGCTGCCTTTGATGAACTGACTCTGACAAACCGGGAAGATATGATGGTCAATCAAAATAAAGGTGCCCGGCCGAATGCTCTACGTGCGTCGAGATTTATTCCTGCGGTTGAATATATACAAGCTAACCGGGCAAGAACCTTACTGATCGAGCAGCTTAATCAAAAAATGAAGGATTTTGATGCCTTTATCGCCCCAGCTTTTGGATTGAATCTAAGGGTTACAAACCTCAGCGGTCATCCTTGTGTTGTGCTTCCCAATGGCTTCAGAAACGGGCTTCCAGGAAGTATTACGTTCACGGGTCAGCTTTTTGGTGAAGGGAAGCTGTTGCAAATCGCAAGAGCATATCAGATTGCAACCGGGTTTAACGACAAACATCCCGAACTCAATTTTTAATTTTGATCGCGAACGTAAACTTTGATAAACTGCGTATAGCTTTCCATGATAGAAGTATTGCACCTTTTCCCGAAACTTAATGGTTCTTTGATTGAACTCATGGAAGATTTGTCGCCGGCCCAATGGAACAGTCCTACTATATGTAAAAAATGGACTGTAAAAGATATTGCCGCGCACCTGTTAGACACAGCTCTTCGCCGTGTGTCATCAGGGCGTGATGATTATTTTGGGCATGCTCCGGAAATTTTGTCCTACCAGGATCTTTTGAATTTTTTAAATACGCTTAATGCTGAATGGGTGGAAGCATATAAGAGGGTAAGTCCGCAAGTTCTTGTTAGTCAAATGTCAGTTGCACAAGATCAGTTTTACGACTACTTAAAAACGCTTGATCTTAAAGCACCTGCACTTTTTCCTGTCTCCTGGGCAGGAGAGGATGAATCTCAAAATTGGTTTGATGTATGCCGGGAGTATACAGAACGATGGCATCATCAACAGCAAATTCGACTAGCTGTCGGAGCAAAGTCAATATTGGATCATGAATTATACAACCCCTTCCTTAACATTAGTATGCTCGCTCTCCCCTTTCATTATAGAACAAAAAGCGCCCCTGAGGGAACTGTTGTCACGATCAGGGTAGTGGGGGATGCAGGTGGAATATGGTCAATCGTAAGAAATAATAATTCATGGAAATTTTTGGGCACTGATTCAGATTCTCGAAATCAGGTCTTCATTGATCAAAATATAGCCTGGATGCTACTTTCAAAAGGACTGGATATTTATGAAGCCGAGCAGTATTGGCAAATAATTGGTGATTATGAACTCGGTTTTCATGCGCTAAAAATGACAGCATTTATGGTTTGATGCTATGAAGAATATTATGGAACAATTAAAATACCCCAATGGAAAATTTGTGTATACTAACGATGTCGGCGAACTTGCGAATGCTATCGAAAGAATAAGTTCTTTGCCGGGTAAACTGCGTGAGGCTGTAAAAGGCTTAACAGATGCTCAGCTCGATACTCCATACCGTGAAGGAGGGTGGACCATTCGTCAGGTTATTCACCATATACCTGATAGCCACATCAATGCGTACGTACGTTGTAAACTTGCCCTAACTGAACAAAGTCCAACCATTAAACCTTATGATGAAGTTAAATGGGCTGAATGTGAAGAAGCGATGCACGGAGACATAAATTTGTCACTAAATTTGCTTGATTCGCTGCATGGAAGATGGGTAAGTTTCCTCAGCTCACTAAGTGCCGAGGATCTTGAACGGACTTATTATCATCCCGTAAATAAGAAGGAATCAAAGCTAAAAGAAGTTGTGTGTATGTATGCATGGCATGGCGACCATCACCTTGCACATATCACGAGCACAAAGGACAGAAAAAAATGGTAGGCCTGACAGCCTACCATTTTTAACTAGAAGACATTAAATAAGTTGTGTTCTATCCGGAATAGCCACATATTTTTTGTCATCCTGGCCATATTCCCATAGATCTCGATACGTTTTGAAACATCAATTCTTGTTCTGCTGTTCAGAATCACTTGAAGTGCCGGAGCGGCCTCCAGGAAACTTTTTGAATCAACAAGATTGGTTTTACCCAGAAATTCCATGTAAACATTAATGTTTGGTTGCTCATAACTGGTATAAACTTTAGGATATGTTAAATAACCAGTGGAAAACGTGTAACCAAGTGCTTCGGTTGCCTGTCCGGCTAATAGTTCATTACCGCCGCGGTTATTGAATGCACGATTATAATTTACCGACGCAGAAAGCGCTAATTTATGGATTAACTGGGTGGCGACAAGTCCTCCCTGCACTCCGCTATTGTCGCCTTCCAGGTTGATTTCGTCGATAGCCTGAAAGGAGTACGAACTGGAATTCGGGGAAAAATCCGTCAGGGTGTAGGTTGGATTATTGATTGATGAATATCGACCGTAAGCAGCCATTCTGAAATGCCGCTGCAGGCTGTCAATGGACAGAAACCTGTACTTGCCGTAAACCCCAAAACCCTCAACCTTTTGTTTTTTTTGATGGATGTCGGAAATATACAGTATCGCATGCCCCATAAGATTTTTCGTAATGCCTACCATCACTTCGGGAACCAGTCTAAAGCCTAAATCTGATCCTGGCATCACCTCTGAAGTTAAGCGCAGGCCGATGGAATTTTTAGGCATATTACTCGCGGGTTCGGTAGACACGTAAAGCTCCTGTGCCGTCAATCCTTCACTTAGCATTGAAATAACACATAAAAACAAAAGGAACTTTTTCACCTTAAATGGTAACGTGATAAACCCTAACACCACCGACTTGCCCCGTTTTATAGCCTGGAGCTTTAATCTCCACAGTGTTCTTTTTAAATGTGTTGTCCGGAATAAAACCTTTGTCGAGAAGAGTGATCCGGGTTGTTCCGTTGAGATTCCTGGAAGGTACATTCACAAAATGTAAAGTATTTCCGAGAAATTTGTACTGCGTATTATTGCTTACTTTAACATCATTGAAGTTAACAGTTGCAACAAGTTTACTTACCGAAAAGCCAGCTCCTTTAACTTTGCTTTTTATCTGATCAAGGTTTACATTCTTGTCTTTTTTAAAGGTGAGGATATAAACGTTTTTGTTTAGATCAGGCTTAATGTCACTAACAAAGTCGAGGGTTTTCAAGGCCTTTTCGGTTGCAAGCTGGCACATGGAGCATGTTAAACCACTTACTTGTACATCTGCCTTAATGAATTGTGCATTTGCGCTAGTTGCGAACGATAAAATCGCTGTAACAGCATATATAATATATCTTTTCATGAATTTTCTTAATTGAATTGAACGAATTATCCTGTTAATCAGGCTTGTGCTAAAAATTCAATAAGATCAAATTCGGAAGTTACAATAACGAAGGTTTAGTGAAATTCCTGACGTGGGGGGTGGTCCGCGAAACACTGATCGCGAAAAATGCCTGGAAGCGGTCCGGTCAAGTGGAAACGTATCTTCGGCAGGAAGAAGGAAAAGATCAACATTGCTAGCCGCAGGAACTTTTGCTGATTGAATAGTTTGCTGCTGATCCGAGACTTTTATTTTGAGATGCTTGTCTTTACAGCATTTATCCGGCTTAGCCTCATTTTCATTAGAACAACAAGGCTTCTTAGCACTTTGATTTATGCGGATGTTAGAAATCTTTGTACCGCAGAAATGCAGGCTCATAGCAAATCCAACAGTGGTACAAAGGTACAACAGGAGTAAGGATAAGACTGCAATCCGTTTGAACATATGCAAATTTACGGAAAATATGATCTCTACTATAATTTCAAGGTCACAAAAAAACCCTGTCCGGCTATCGGACAGGGTCTACAGATATATAATTGGTTTTTATTGTCCGCTTGTTCTAGCTTCAGCTTTCATAGCTTCATTAGCTACTATTACTATCTCAACACGACGATTCTGTGCTTTTCCCGAATCAGTTGTGTTATCAGAAATTGGCTCAGTTTCTCCACGACCTTCAGTTGTCAATCGGGATGCAGAAATACCCTGGCTAACAGCATATGATTTTACTGCTGCAGCACGTCTTTCAGATAATTTATAATTGTAAGCATCAGTACCAGTTGCATCAGTATGTCCTACAATCAGGATATTTGTTTGTGGATTATTTTTCAATGAAGTTGCAAGGCTTTCAATGTTTGATCTCGCAGCAGACTTAAGTGCAGCCTGATCCACGTCAAATAAAATTCCTGAATCAAATTTCACAATAATACCTTCACCCTCACGGATTACTTCAGCGTTTGGAACGGTTTGTTTAATCTCTTCAGCCTGGCGATCCATCCTACGGCCAATTACAGCTCCGGCTGTTCCTCCGACCGCACCACCAATGATTGCGCCCACTGCAGTGTTACCTGCTTTTTTACCAATGATCGCACCAATAGTACCACCCGCCGCCGCACCGATTACAGCTCCTTTTTGAGTTTTAGTAGCTGATGCACAACTTTGTAATACCATTGCTGATGTTGCGATCCCTAATCCAAGTATTGCTATTTTAATCTTTGTAGTTTTCATGATTTTAAATTTATTTCTGTCAGCATAAATTCAAAGTCAGTGCCAAAAGTAAAACTTAACTGAAAGAGTTTAATTTTGGCAAAATTCAAAATGGAAAATAAAGGTGATATTAGTTTGTTAGGCTGTGGTTGGCTTGGATTGCCCCTCGCAAAAAGCTTGATTTTCAGCGGTTTTACCGTGAAGGCAACAACTACGTCCGAATCAAAGCTGGAAGTCTTCCGTGACGAAGGAATTGACCCGTATTTAGTACAGTTCTCCGTTGCTGGGCAAATACCTGATCTAGGAAAATTCTTTGATACCGAGACATTAATTATCACCATTCCACCTGGAAGAAAGGATCCAAATGGATTTGAGAATTACCAGCAAATGATTCAATTCGTTTGTAAGCAATTGCCTTCTAGTAATATATCACGCGTGATTTTGATTAGTTCCACCTCAGTATATGCGGATAATAACGATGAGGTTGATGAACGCGTGAAGGTTCAGCCAGAATCTGACTCGGGAATATTGATGGTTGATACTGAGCTGTTGTTAGCCAATCAACATGTTAATCTAATCAGCCTCAGGCTTGCTGGCCTTATCGGCCCGGATCGGATGCCTGGTCGATTTTTTGCCGGCAAAAGCAATATTCCTAATGGACTCGCACCCATTAATTTGATTCATCTTAATGATGCCGTCGGCATTATTAACACATTAATCAAAAATAAATTAGCCTCCGGTATTTACAATGCCTGCGCTCCGCTTCATCCCACAAAGGCAGAATTTTATACACTAGCTGCTGAAGTGGAAGGTTTGCCGAGGCCTGGTTTTATCTTGGAGAAAAATAAGTGGAAGATTATTACCTGCCCACGAATAGAAAAAGAGCTTGGGTATCAATTTGAAATACCTTCTTCTATGGAATGGTTGGTTTCGCTTTAGTGGTTCCAGAATGCTTTTGTTACGATTCTTCTAATATTCTTTGCTTAATTTTATACTTAATAAGTAATTATAGTTTCGTCAGGTTGTCTACTTATATCGCATTTCAACCCTGGAACAATCCAATTTATAACCTATGAAGAAGATTATTTTTTATATAGCACTATTTTTAATCCTGGGATCCGAATCTCGTGCTGGTCTGGCTGATTCCACAATCATTAAAAAAGTAACTGAACTCGCCACACAGGTTCAAAAGAAATACGCTCCAGACAAAAGAACTGAATATTTTCAGATTAAGATGCAGACAAATGAGCCGCTGGCATACACGGTTGAGGTAAGCAGGCCGGAAGCAATTACTGAATTAAAAAACTTATTAAGTACGCAGGGAATCTCGGTAAAAGTAAACGGAGAAGTGCTTCCCTCGAAGGATCTGGGTGAAAAGATCTATGGGGTTGCAAACCTTTCTGTCAGCAATAACCGGTATGCACCAAGCCACTCCGCGGAAATGGCTACTCAATCTATTCTTGGTACACCTGTTAAAATTTTGAAAAAAGAACGCGGTTACTACTTTGTCCGGACCCCGGATAATTATCTGTCATATTCAGAAACTGCCGGGATAACTGCCATGACGAAAGCAGAATTCGAAGCATGGCAATCATCGGATAAAATTGTTTATACAGACATTTATGGTCAGGCATTTTCTGATCCTTCAGAAACTTCATCACCAATTTCTGATTTGGTCTCCGGTAACATTCTGCAGCTACTGGGTACAGCGAATGGTTTTTATAAAGTTGCTTTTCCGGACAAAAGAACAGCCTACATACCTATGAGCACAGCCCAATCGTTCTCACAGTGGGAAAAAAGACCGAACCCTAGTGCTGACCAAATATTGAAATCAGCACGCACAATGCTCGGCGTTCCTTACCTATGGGGAGGTACTTCGACAAAAGGTGTGGACTGCAGTGGGTTCACCAAAACGAGTTATTTCCTCAATGGGGTCGTGCTCCCCCGGGACGCGTCGCAACAAGCACTTGTAGGTGAAAAAGTGGACATTTATGAAGCTGACACAGTGAATATTGCCAAGTGTCTCAAAAATCTTAAACCCGGAGATCTGTTGTTTTTTGCAGGCGACAAAAAAAATATGCGGATCACTCATACTGCGTTGTATATAGGAGAGGGACAATTTATCCAGTCGGCGGGACTAGTTCGGATAAACAGTATGGTAAGTGGTTCAGCTAATTATGGAGATTTCGAGGCCAGAACTTTGGTTAGTGCCAGAAGAATGTTAAATTCAATAGGCAAACCCGAAATTACGCGAGTGGATCAACATCCCTACTATAAACATAAAACAGAATAAGCTTAACACACACCCAATTATAAGCATATGAATATTTTCGTAGGAGGCCTACCTTTTAAAGTAGACGAAAAAGAGCTTAGAGAGCTTTTTGAAAAGTACGGTGAATTGACTTCAGTTAAACTCATCATCGATAAACAAAGCGGCCGTAGCAAAGGCTTTGGTTTTGTTGAAATTGAAGATGATGCTGCCGGACAACAAGCCATAGATGAACTTGACGGTACTGAACTATACGGTCGAACCATTGGTGTACGAATATCAGAAGATAAGAAGCCAGACCGGAGATTTTGATTTTTAATTTTTGAATTTGAGAAATACGATTCACCATCGTATAGCTCTGCTGTGGATATAGTTTTCTATAACCTCACTTCTTTTTTATCCGATACCTGTTGCGCTTTCCCGACTTAGCCCGTATTATTTTATAGACCTAAACTAATTGGCAATGAAAATATTCGGCACCCTGCTTTCCTTTATTTTTGTGTTATGTATTTCTTCGTGTAAGGACGAAGTCGTTCGAACAAGAACTTACCATCGGTTAACACCGTTTTATTTATCGGTTTCAGACTTACGAAAGCAAGCTATAAGCATGGACAAACCCCACGAAATGTCAGTTCCGGGGAAAATCTATATTTATGGCAACTACCTATTTATAAATGAAGTAACAAAGGGAATTCATGTTATAGATAACACCGATCCTGCATCTCCTCGCTTTCTAAACTTCATCAATATACCTGGAAATATAGACCTTGCCGTAAACACCAACATTTTGTATGCAGACAGTTATGTTGACCTGCTGGCATTTGACATTTCAAATCCGACGAAAATTAGTCTTGTCAATAGGGTGGAGAACGTTTTTGATCATCAATATATTAATAAAGAGAAGGGACTAATACAGGGATATAAAGACACAATCGTAACCGAGGTGATTACTCATCAAATCACAGATGGTGCTAAAGGTGAACCTATGTTCTTTGATAGTTTTGGTGCTTCGGCAGCTTTTGCAAGTCAAAGCTACGGCACTGGAGGATCAATGGCCCGCTTTACTCTGATGAATAGCAGCTTGTACACGGTTACCACCAACAGTCTTAAATTATTTAACGTCTCATCCCCGAAAGCACCAGTGTATATAAATACTATCAATCTGGGTGGTGGGATAGAAACAATTTTTCCGTACCAGAATAAATTATTTATCGGTTCGACTACCGGGATGCACATTTACAATGCGATTGAGCCCTCAAAACCCCTTAAATTAGCTACCTATCAGCATCTTACAAGTTGTGATCCTGTGATCGTGCAAGGAAAGTATGCCTATGTTACCCTCCGCTCAGGTAATTTCTGCAGACTTGGAACGAACGTTCTGGACGTTATTGATATTGAAGATCCGACAAAGCCTGTCCTTGTTTCTTCGTTCCCCATGTTGAATCCACATGGCCTGACTATATCCGATAACAACTTATTTATATGTGAAGGTAAAAACGGACTTAAAGCCTTTAACAGCTCTGACCCAAAAACGATTGGTCAAAACCAGTTGTCGTTCATTCAAAACCTCAAAGCTACTGATGTAATTGCGGGTCCGAAGTCCTTGATTGTGACAGGTGCTGACGGTATTTACCAGTATGACTATACAAATGCTTCTAATCTCAAATTGTTAAGCCACCTTGATTTAACCGCAAATTAGGAATATGTTCTATAGAGCGCTTTTCATCTTTTTAGTGGTATTTATTTCAGAAGCCAGAAGTCAAAAATATCCATATACCTTGCAGGCAGATATAGGATTGCTCGCAGGCGAAAAGGTATCGCCGGTACCCGCTGTTCAGGTATTTAATGGTGTTCGGGTAGATAAATTTTTTTCCGAAGCAGGAATAACAGTTGGCGCGGATATCTACAAACAATTGACCATTCTACCGCTTCAAATAGGTGTAAAATGGATGCCGTTTCAAGATAAAAATCTTAAGCCGTTTTTGAGTTTCAGTGCCGGCTATGGAATTCCTTTGTTGAATAATAAACCGGAAGGGAAAGGCTACAAAGGAGGGGCTGTTATTAATCCATCGATCGGATTAAGGATAAAATCCAAAAGCAAAGCGCGATTAAATTTCATGGCTGGCTTTAAACATCAAAGAGCATCAATACTCACAACGACTTTTGATGCCCTGGGCAAAATTAACTCTGTCCTTAACGAGGAATATAGGTATAGCAGAATTTCGCTGGGCTTTGGAGTGGGATTTTAATCTAGAAATAAGCCTTAACCCCGAATCCAAGCTTAAAAATATCTCTAAAAGGTAAATGATCCCGATTTTTAAACCAGCTGACCGCGTATAGTTCATTTGTATTAAACTCGCTATAAACCGCCATTTGTTCGACTCCGGTTCTTACTAAACTCTTTGGAGTGTTTATCCTGAGTTCAGTACTTGCAGAAATATGGAACCTCACAGCAGAAGACCACCAATAGTAACCGGCTGGATATTGATCCTTATTTAACGTAGTGTGAAACTTACCTCCGGGGTGATGGGTGACAAATACCCCTGGGTTAGCTACATATAACATTCCAAAATCGTTAAGCTTAATTTTTAAGGGTCTGTAAGCAAACTTTGCTGCAAAAATATCCTGTCTTCCACCTTTTGATTCCGGAACGTACCCCCAGGCCAGATCGAGGCTTCCTCTTTTGTTTCCAAACAAATTGTACCCTACTCCAAAGGCATTATAACCAATGCTTCCTGCTCGCTGAATCATGGCAGTGCGTGGAATGAGGAACTTTTGTGCATTAGCATTGACTTTCGCGAAACAGAGGATCGCAAATAATAAAATATATCCCTTTCTAGAATTCGACGTCATAAAATTTGAAGTTATTATTTACCACTTCAACAACAAGAAAGTGTCGGTTGTATAGGGTATTAGTGGTTATTATTGGGAGGTTCGGGGAGTAGGGGAATTGGATGGTTTCCTTGTCTATATGTGCATTTAGAACGGCGTACACTTTTCCGTTATCAGTCAAAATCTTACCGTAGTCTGTAAATAGCTTTTCATCAAAATCTCCACTGGTAGGAGGCACATGGGCTATAGCAAAATAACCTTTTATTCCTGCTTCAGGTTGAAATTGAGTTTTAAGAAAATTCAGGTCTGGAACTGTGCCATTAAATTTATACTCCCTGCTATTTGTATTATGGCATACAAATTTTACTCCTTTATATACGAAGCTGAAATCTAGTTGCTCGCTATACATCGTTTGATACACATACACACCGTTCGCAGAATGATCATGATTCCCAATTACCGCCAGGTAGGGAGCGTTCAACTTTGAATAGTAACTCTCTATCCATTTGAATTCCTGGAGGAGGCCAAAATCAGATATATCTCCGTTGAGAATAACAAAATCAATTCCAGGTGTGGCATTTACCTTATTAACAAACGGCTTAAGATCATCATATGCGGCCTGGGAATCACCACTAAGAACAAATCGGATCGTATCATCGCCGGGTGTACTTTGTATTCTTTTAAGATTCTCCGCATTTATATTTCGTGGGGTATTCTTGTCGAATTTTTGATTAGGACTGTATTCAAGCTTTCGACAAGACGAACTGAATATTACGGCGACCGCCGAAAGCACTAGTAAATTTAATTTCATTGTAAAAAATGTGTCGCCTAATAAACTTTCAATTTGAATAATAGTTTTACTTACTGTTCGTTATGTATTACTGTCGTCGTAACAATTTGATTATCATTTACTAATTCATTATCAGCGACGGGCGAAATATGTAAATTTGATTAATTAGAATATTTTGTATAGAATAGTGATACATTTATTCTAGTAACCAATTAAAAAACAAACCAAAACAAACATGAAACCATCATGTGCATAGCGTTCACCAACAAGGGAATTATGCTCATGATAGCTTCATAGCCTTTAAAAACAAACTAAATACACATGAAAAAACTAATCATTCTTTGCGGAGTTGTCTTTTTATTTGCAGCCGTTGCTGCCTTCAGGGTGGATGCTCAGGCAGAATTTAAATTTGAAAAGGAAACCTACGATTTCGGTAAAATCCCTCAGGGTAAACCAGTTAGTGTGGAGTTTAAATTCACCAATATTGGTGATGAGCCGTTAATTATCAACAACATTGAAAGTGTTTGTGGATGTACTGTGCCTAAGTATACCAACACTCCAGTACTTAAAGGAAAAACCGGAACAATTACCGTTACGTATAACGCGGCCGCTCTTGCTCCGTTCAGCAAAGGCCTGACAATTAAGTCTAATGCTAAAACGCCAGTAAAGGTAATCTATATCAAAGGTGAAGTAGTAGAAGCTGCAGCTGAATAAAGAACTTAAACCTAAAAAGCATCCGTCTTTTGGCGGATGCTTTTTTTTGCTTAAAATTTTCGATGATTTAGTTTATGCCCTTAACGTTCATTTGAAGGGTGTAAACTGATTTGCTTGATGTTATAAATAGCAGATCTCTGTTTATTCCACCAAAACACACATTTGCAGTCCATCCAGGTAGAGGAATATTCAAGATTTTCTTTCCATCGGGATCAAATACCGTTACTCCCTGGCCGGTAAGGTAAAGATTGCCTTTATTATCAAGTGTCATTCCGTCCGAACCCATAGAAACAAACAAGCGCCTGTTCTTTAAATTCCCATTTTTAGAAATGTCATACTTATAGGTTTTCCTGTCATTTATATCCGACACGAACAAATTTTTGCCGTCTGCAGAGCCAATTATCCCATTTGGCCTTACCAGATTGCTGTCTACAACCACGGCTGCTTTTTTGCCTTTCGGCAGATAATAGAGCCGCTCATCAGCCATATCTGGCTTTTTTCTTTGCCAATAAGGGCGCTGATAATAAGGGTCCGTGAAAAAGATCCCTCCCTTTTTATCTATCCAGAGATCATTGGGGCCATTGAAACGTTGACCGTTATAATTATCGAGCAGCACTGTCACCTTCTTATCCGGGCTGATCGACCAAAATTGATTGTTTTCATCCGCAGCCGTGATCAGGTTGCCTTTTTTATCGAAATACATTCCGTTAGAACGCCCTGTTTTATCAAGGAAAACAGATAATTCGCCCCTGATATCAAATTTCCAGATCTTGTCATTGGGCTGATCGGTAAAGAAAATATTTCCAAACTTGTCAACCGCTGGCCCTTCAGTAAAACTAAACTGACTCGAAATGAGCCTGGGGGTGGCCCCTTCTGCTACTAAACTTGAAGTTGTGTCAATCTTCTGAAGACCAATTCGAGGCTGCATGCCCTTCTCGTGCGGTATCACAAGAAGACTTAATGGGAAAAGAATACCAAGTAAATAACTTCTGCTTGTGACCATAGAAATCTGGATTAAAGACATGGCGTTTTCCCCCCATCTACTGGAAGGTTTATGCCATTTATATATGATGCTGCCGGACTTGCTAGGAAAGCGATTGCGGCACCTATTTCGGATGCTTCTGCAATTCTCCCAGCAGGAATGTCACTAACCATTTCCTTTTCTATCTCTGCTTCCGATTTTTCTTCTTTTTCTGATTTACTGCTTCGTAATGACTCAAAGCGGCTGGTGAGTGTATATCCTGGCAAAACATTGTTTACTGTAATTCCAAAAGGTCCCAATTCCGCGGCAATGGTTTTTGCCCAACTTGCTACGGCACCCCTGATCGTGTTAGAAACACCCAGACCTTTTAGAGGTGTTTTTACAGACGTAGAAATAACGTTTATGATTCTTCCGTAGCCGGCTTGCTTCATGCACGGCATCACAGCCTGAACTAAAATTTGGTTACAGATAAGATGGATATTAAAAGCGGATAAATATTCGTCTAATTTAGCGTCTGAAGCTGCGCCGGCTGGTGGTCCTCCGGTATTATTTACTAAAATTTCTACTCGATTAGTATTCACATAACACTCAACTACAGACTTTACAAGGTCGGGGTTCGAAAAATCCGCCACGAGGTAATCATGTCTCACATCTCCTCTTGCAGGTATATCATTAAGAACAGTCTTTAGCCTTTCTTCATTGCGCGCCAGCAGTGTTATTTGCGCCCCAAGCAAAGCCAGTTCAATCGCCGCGGCTTTACCAATTCCCTGAGTGCTTCCACATACTAATGCTCGCTTGCCTGTTAAATCTAAATTCATCAGATATTAAGATAATACAGAAAAATATTCTTCCAACTCCTTTAAGGTGTTTGAGTTAGTTGCAATGTCCTTGATAATTTTCCCCTTCTCCATCAAAAGTATTCGTTCACATACATCTGTTACATGATTGAGGTCGTGGCTGGAGATGATCGTTGTAATCCTCTTCTTAGTGCCCAGTTCCTTAACCATATTTTTAAGTCTGATCTGTGTACTTGGGTCGATGTTAGCAAAAGGTTCATCGAGCATCAGCAGCTCCGGTTCCGGCATCAGACTGGCAACAACCCCAACTTTTGCCTGGTTCCCCTTTGAAAGATCACGTATGTACTTACCACGATTCAGAATTTCTCCATTAAAAAATTCTGAATAATTAGTAAGCTCCGAATCGACGTGCGCTTTACTAAGTTTAAACAGACTGCCGGTGAAATAAAAATATTCTTCTGGTGTAAGATAATCGATAAGAAAACCTTCGTCCAAATATGACGTTGTGTAATTTTTCCAGTCGTTTGATTGAGCTACATCTTTTTCCTTAGACAAAATCACCCCTTTGTCAGGACGTATCAGATCCAGCATCATTCTAAATAACGTGGTCTTGCCTGCCCCATTGTTACCGATCAGGCCTATGGTTTCTCCGGTGCGGATATTCAGTTCCGGGATATTAACTACCCGTACGCCATTATATACTTTTTGTAAATCTTTAATTTCAATCATGTTATTCTTTTCTAAATCCCTCAGCAATGGTGTAACGCTTTGTATTAAATATGGCAACTAATTTATTAAGCCAAAACTCCCGGCTAAAAATAAATATCATACCGATAATAGCGATTGCTGCTAAGCCTATTTTAGGATAATCAAAATAACTAAGCGGTAAATAGATCAGGAATGGTGTAATCAATAACGGTATTGAGAGTATCCATTGGGAGGCCCCCACGCCTTCCCAATTGAAGCTGCCACCTTTACTCAAATCTATCCGTTTGTAATTCTGATTGGCAAAGTAAAGTACCAGAATCGTGTTCACACCCAGGTTCCAGACGTACATTATTAAATGGACGATAATTACTTTCCAGCCGAAATACACGTAGGGTATAGTCAGGAGAAAGCAAAAAGTTGACAGAACATCAAATATTAAAAACTTAGACTTGAAAAAATCTTCTGCTTGTATCCTGCTTGTTAGTATTCCATCGAAATGAGCACTTTGCCAGCTAAACATAAACTGCCCGTAGTTGATGATGAAGATTCCAGTCATAAACATCCCGCAAAATACGATATGTCCATACCCATCGTATTTGGGGTTGTTGTAAAATATGAGTCCATAAAGCATAAACATCAAGCACATCACCAAAACTGAACGCGGACGTTTATTTCTCAGAATGAGCTTTAATTCATTCGCAGCAAGATCACCCACTAAACCAAATCTATTAAGATATGGTATTTCGGTACTTGACTTAGCAGAAGTTTTGGACGTTTCTAATTCCTCAAGATATAAGTTACTTTTTAAGTAATTATGATTTGTCAGAAATGCCGCCAAGCCGATACCGAGAAGCATCGGGGATAAAAGGAAATTCTTAATTACCGCGCTGAAAAGCTCTTTCGAAACATTCGAAATCGATATCACCTTAAAATAAAACTCCAGCGCCCAGACGAGAAGGAGCAGAGCAAAGAACCCGAGCATCCAGTAAGCGTTCAGATTAACTTTACGCTTAAGCCAAAGACTAAAAAAATGGTTATGCATCGTTAAAGCGAAAATTGCCAGGATGTACGACCAGAATGCCCCCACGCCATATTGGGGAATCAAAACTTTAACAAGGAAAGGAATGGTTAGCAGGAATGGAGTCAGATTAAAAGCGGTAGCCAGCGAGGTAAGCGACAGGTAGTTTGCAATCTGATTCTTGCTGATCGGAAGATGTAAATAAGGCCTGATACTTAAGGTGGGCAATTCCTGAAGTTGGAAACGCATGATCAGGTCCATCAAAAAATAATAGAGTATAAAGCTGTTGAAAGTTTGGAGTGGGTCTTGCCCGGGAAATGTTTTCATCAGGATCTTGTCCATGAAAAACGCTACAACCAAAACATTCAGCAAGAGATAGGCAACAAGGATGCCCATAACAATCCTCATAGCTATACTTTTGCCTTTATTTTGTGATCTCCAGAAAGCTTTCCATTGCTGAGATAAGAAAATTAAAGTCATAGAGGAAAAGTAGGAAAATTCTATGTCTTTACAAGGTTAAATGGGAAAATCAGACGATGTCTACTGATTAGAAGTTCGTGTCGGCGATTAATACTTATATTTTCCTTTCCAGAGCGTTCTGAGTCGCTCCCTTAGTTTTTCTTCGGCGGCATTTTTTCCCGGATCATAAAGTAAAGTTCCGCTTAGTTTTTCAGGCATATATTCCTGTGCCGAGAAGTTGTTTTCATGAGCATGTGAATATTCGTATTCTTTGCCATAGCCTATATTCTTCATCAGCTTGGTTGGGGCATTCCGGAGATGTAACGGAACGGACTGGTCGCCAGTCCGCGAAACCAGGTCCTGAGCCTTGCCAATTGCCTCGTAGCTGGCATTGCTTTTTGGTGAAGATGCGAGGTAAGTAACCGTTTGAGATAAGATGATCCTGGATTCTGGAAAACCTATTACATTCACTGCCTGGAAGCAGCTATTTGCCAGAAGCAGTGCATTTGGATTTGCATTTCCGATATCCTCTGAAGCTAAGATGAGTAATCGCCTGGCGATGAATAGAGGGTCTTCTCCACCAGCGATCATCCTGGCAAGCCAATACACCGCTGCATTTGGATCACTTCCCCGGATCGATTTGATGAAAGCGGATATTATATCATAATGCTGTTCCCCAGCCTTGTCATAAATGGCCATATTCTGCTGAATATGTTTGAGAACCAATTCATTGGTAATTACCACATCGGGCTCATTCACAGCATTAATAACCAAATCCAGCACGTTTAACAATTTCCTCGCATCTCCACCTGAAAGCCGCAACAGCGCTTCATGCTCTTTAATCGTGACCTTTTTTTTATTCAAATACACGTCCTCCTTGAGTGCTTTGTTCAAAAGCTCTACAAGGTCATCTTCCGACAAGTTTTGGAGAATATAGACCTGGCTTCTGGAAAGCAAAGCTGAGATGACTTCAAAGGAGGGATTTTCGGTAGTCGCCCCAATTAGTGTGACGAGCCCCCTTTCAACTGCGCCAAGTAAAGAATCTTGTTGAGATTTCGAAAAACGATGGATCTCATCAATAAAAAGTATCGGTAAGTTCTCGTTTTCATCTTTCAGTTTTGAGGCTTTCTCAATCACCTCGCGAATATCTTTTACACCGGAATTGATAGCACTAAGGCTAAAAAAAGGCCGGTTCAATTGCCTTGATATGATAAATGCAAGAGTGGTTTTACCCACACCCGGCGGCCCCCATAATATCAGTGACGGAAGGTTCCCGTTTTCAATAGCAAGTCTGAGGATCGCGTCCTTTCCGACAAGATGTTTTTGACCCACATAGTCGTCCAGATCTTCGGGACGCATTCGTTCTGCTAAAGGAGGTATTGTTGCCATTTTGTTAAGCAAATTTACATCCCAATTTCTTTGTCCTGGAAATTCTGTACAAGTTCGATTGCATTGGATATTGAATCAGAAATAATAGATACAAGTGAACCTGCTGGCGCATTTTTCATTGTATGTTCGAAGGCTTCATTGCCTTTGTTTAGCACGAGTATGCTAATATCTGGTTTAACTTCCTTCAAGCCATCTGTCAGCAGTGAAATGATATTTTCCTGTGTCCTACCTCGCATGTATTTCTCCTGACAAATAACGATTTCATCAAACATTTGAGCAGAAATCCTGCCTATTTCTTTGATATCGTCATCCCGTCTGTCACCCGTCCCTGAAATTATTCCAATGCTCCTGGTGATGTCCAGGGTCTCGACGAATTGCTTTATTCCTCTCATGCCATCGGGATTGTGGGCATGATCTATTAAAATCTTAAATTCTTTGGTTTTAAAAACATTCATCCGGCCCGGAGTGTGCGCTGCTGAGGGAATGAATGTTTCAAGCGAAAGACGAATGTCTTCAATCTTGAATCCCCAAACAAATGCAGCGAGACTGGCAGCAAGTGCATTTTGGGTCATGAAACTTACCGTACCGTTGAAGGTAATTGGGATATGAGTAACCTTTTCTATTCTTATTTTCCAGTCGCCTTTCTTGATTGTGATATAACCGTTTTCGTAAACGGCTGCGATACCACCTTTACGACAATGTTCCCGAACTTCAGGGTTTTTTTCATCAAGGGTAAAGTAGGCGAGATTACAGTGAATATCCTTTCCAATTTTAACGCAGTACTTGTTATCTGCATTTAAAATTGCCCAACCTTCATTCTTGATCGATTTAATTACGACCTCTTTTACCCTTGCAAGGTCCTCGAGTGTATGTATATCAGATATGCCCAGATGGTCTTCCTGGATATTTGTTATTACACCAATATCACAGTGGCCAAACCCCAGGCCTGAACGTAAAATTCCGCCCCGAGCGGTCTCAAGAACAGCAAACTCCACGGTAGGATCCTTCAACACAAATTCCGCGCTCAAGGGGCCCGTGGTATCGCCTTTTAGCAGCATGGAATTTTGGATATAGACCCCATCTGAAGTAGTATATCCAACCCTGTATCCGTTGTTTTTTACAATGTGAGCGATCAAGCGTGTGGTAGTGGTTTTACCGTTGGTGCCAGTTATTGATATAATCGGAATCCTGGCAGATTTGCCGGGAGGGTAAAGCATATCAATTACCGGAGCAGCAACATTTCTTGGCAAACCTTCGCTCGGAGCAAGGTGCATTCTGAAACCTGGTGCAGCATTTACCTCAAGCACAACACCCCCATTGTCAGTAAGCAACTCGGTTAGATTTTGTGCCATGATATCTATCCCGCATATATCAAGGCCGATAACCCTTGCTATACGCTCGCACATGAATACGTTCTGTGGATGGACGAGATCAGTTACGTCGATAGAAGTTCCGCCAGTGCTCAGGTTCGCGGTAGACTTTAGGTAAACGATCTCTTTTTGCGGAGGAATGCTTTCAAGTGTGTATTCTCTTTTTTCAAGAAGATCAAGTGTATCGCGGTCGACTGTAATTTCTGTAAGAACATTTTCGTGTCCGTATCCGCGACGTGGGTCACTGTTTTCGGTGTCAATAAGCTGTTGGATGGTGTGCTTGCCATCACCAACAACGTGAGCAGGCACGCGCTGGGCTGCAGCGACCATCCGATTATCTATAACCAAAACGCGGAAGTCGTGGCCGGTAATAAATCGTTCGACGATAACACGGTGTGAGTACTTCTGAGCATAAGCGAACGCTGCCGATGCTTCTTCACGAGTTTTTACATTGATAGTCGCACCTTTTCCATGATTTCCATTGAGGGGCTTAAACACCAGCGGGAAACCGATCTTGTCTAGGGCTTCATCTAATTCTTCTAGTGATGAAATGGTAGAACCCTTTGCGACAGGAATTGCCTGTTCTGTTAAAATTCGTTTGGTCTCATCCTTATTCCCCGCAAGGTCAACGGCTATACTGCTGGTTTTGTCGGTCATTGTAGCACGAAACCTAACCTGGTTCTTACCGTATCCGAGTTGGACAAGTGAACTGCTGTTTAAGCGGATAAACGGAATGTTACGGGCTACCGCTTCATCAACTATAGATGCAGTACTTGGGCCGAAACGCTCCCTCTCCCGCATTTTTTTCATTGTCATGATATCATTTTCGATATCGTATTCAGAGCCATCCACTATTGCCTGGGCAATCTTTACCGACGCTTCAGCGGCATAGACACCAACTTTTTCTTCGATATAATTAAACACTACATTGTAAGTCCCCGGAGTTTTCGTTTCACGGGTTCTTCCAAAACCAGTTTCCATGCCTGCAAGGGTCTGTAATTCAAGAGCGATATGTTCAATAACATGCCCCATCCAGGTGCCTTCGTCGATACGCTCGAAAAAACCTCCCTCATGACCAGGCGAACAACGATGGGTGTACAAGCTGGGAATTAGTTTTTCAATTCGTTCGCGGAAGCCTTCGATCTTGTTAGTTGGACGCTGTTCCATCTCTTCAAGATCGAGGCGCATTTGTATTAATTTTTTGCGGCGTGTCGACCAGATGTTTGGACCCTTTAAAACCTGTATGCCTAATATTTTCATTTTTAAATCTTGTTTTTGGATGATGAATTTGCCCTGCCGGTAATCCCGCTTCTTTATGTTGTGATAGTTTATGTTGTAGGTTAAAATAAACAATTCAGACAACCATACGCTCTGAAATGGATGATTTTCGCGTATTGACTCGTCGAAGTTTGCACGCAATTCATTTGTTGGAATGGTTGTTGGAGTTGAATAAGTATGAAAACCAGTGTCAAGATATAAAGTTTCATGAACTTACCGAATTCTGTGAAAACTTTACAGCGAGTCGGAGAAGTGGAGATTTATCTCTTACAAACAATATCTATAAAAGGAATATGTGGAAAAGTTTAATAAGTAATGTTTAAACTTATTATACCCTCAATATATATTTAGGTTTTCGTTGACATTTATGTAATTACTATGGTTCCAAAGGGCAAACTCGTTATTATTGGTGGTGCAGTAGATCTGGGAAGTTCGCTTAACTATAACGAAAACATCAGCCATCCCCACTACATCAAGTTCTTTGAACAGGGGATTTTAAGACGTGTAATTGTCGAATCAGACAAAGCAGAAAACTCGGTGGTGGAAGTAATTACAACCGCATCGCAAATACCTGATATTGTTGGGACTGAGTATATTAAATCCTTTAAACAGCTTCAAGTAAATAATGTCAACGTCCTGGATATCAGGTCACGTACAGACGCAGCCAATAAAGAATACCTTGAAAGAATAAGCAACGCAGATGTTGTGATGTTCACTGGTGGCGATCAGCTTCGATTGAGTTCGATTTTCGGAGGAACGCCATTTTTACAGATTTTAAAAAGGCGCTATCAGGAAGACAATTTTCTCATAGCGGGCACTTCTGCGGGCGCGGCTGCCTCCTCAACAAATATGATTTACCGGGGAAGCAGTAGCGAGGCGCTTGTAAAAGGCGAGGTTCAGATAACAGCCGGTTTAGGTTTTGTGGATTCAGTAATAGTGGATACCCATTTTGTGCAAAGAGGTCGGATAGGCAGGCTATTTTATGCCGTCGCCAGCAATCCTGGCATGTTAGGAATTGGTTTGGGTGAGGATGCCGGTTTATTAATTACTGACGGAAATTGTTTAGAAGCAATTGGCTCAGGTTTAACTATCCTTGTCGATGGCCGCCATATCAGCGAAACGAGCATTTATGATGTTGAAATAGGATCTCCCGTTTCCATTGACGGATTGCGTGTTCATGTAATGTCGCTTTTCGATAAATATGATTTGGAAAAGCACGAATTGGAGATCAAGAAAGCTCTGAAAGTCGAAGACGGCGTGTTTTTGAAAGTTAAAGATTACGATAATTGATGGAACAAAAGATTATCATACACGGCGGATTTTTTAGTGAATCTCACACAAATCAGGAGGTAAAACAAGCTAAACAGGAAGCTCTTTCTGAAATAGTGCAGAAATCCTATCAGTACCTTGAGCGTCATACAGCATTAGAAACGTCGATATATGCCGTTTCGCTTTTGGAGGATTGTGATCTTTTTAATGCCGGCCTTGGTTCTCAGATCCAGAGTGATGGAAAGATCAGGCTTAGTGCAAGTATAATGGATGGTAAAACTGAGAAATTTTCCGGTGTCATAAATATTGAGGATGTAAAAAATGCGGTAAGGGTTGCCGAGAAGTTAATGGTGGAAGAAGACCGTGTTTTGAGTGGAAGCGGTGCTCTAGACTATGCTAGACAAAATGGATTTGAATATTTTAATCCTGAAACTCCGCAACGACGAATGGAATATGAAGAAAAATTAAATGCCTCTATCGGTCTTGGTACTGTAGGGTGCGTTGCTCTTGATAAGGAAGGAAATATCGCCGCAGCTACATCAACAGGAGGTAAGGGATTTGAGATCCCGGGACGGGTTAGTGATTCAGCAACAGTTGCCGGTAATTTCGCCAACGCTCATGCAGGTATTTCATGTACAGGCGTTGGTGAAGATATTGTTAGCGGGGGCCTCTCAGTAAAAATAGTTACGCGGGTAACTGATGGTATGAGTCTGGAGGCGGCGGCAAAGAAATCTTTCGAAGAACTTAAGCCCTATGAGGGATTTGCGGGCATAATCGGAATAACTTCGTCAGGAGAGATTTATCATTGTGATTCGCACCCGTATATGGTGTGGGCCTCTTATGACAAAGAAGTGTCAGTTTTTAGCTGATTTTTCTCCTATTCATAATTTTAAAATTCTTCGTACGTTTGATATTCAGTATAATACTGAAATTGAGAGGATTAAATTCCCACTTACTGACCAAAAATCTTTTTTAAATGAAACTAAAATTCCTGGCTTTTTTGGCTATTGTACTTTCGGCTAACAGTTTTTCTGGCAAAGCCTCAGTGAATAATGCGAGTTTGGCAGGAATTGACCATTGGAGTGTGGTTGCTCCTACCTCAGTTTATGATTCTCTTAAAATTCAAGTTAAAAAAGCAGCTGTGCCGGCTAATCCTGAAGCATTGCGGGATTATATTAACGCATTGCAGTTTAAAGAATTACTGAAATCTTCTGATAACCCTTTGCCAGCATTCCCAATTTCAGCCGGCATTTACAACGGGTCTCTTAAGCAGGATTCCTTAACAGCAGATGATCAGTTGTTAATGTTATACAGGAACCTAGGGGATCGGAAGGCAGAGGCAGAAATATTAAGTTCTCTGGGTACTAATGCTGCAGTGGATGGGAATCTGAATAAGGCGATCATGTTTTTTAACGATGCACTAAAGATAAATACGGAACTTGTCAACAAGCCGGCGGTCGTTAAGAACTATTTCAGTCTTGCAAGAATTTATAAATATAAAGAAGATTTGAATGAGGCTTTAAAGTACAATCAACTCATAGTGGATGAAGCGCTTGCCGTTCGTAATAACCGCTATTTGGGTGAGGCCTACCTTAATCTGGCTAGCATATGGACAGCTCAAAAGAAATATAAAGAAGCTGAGGCAATCCTCATGAATAAGGCTTTGCCGCTATTCGCATACAAGCTTCACGACAAAATTGGGTCTATGCGTACTTATGACCAGCTAGCTGAAATTTTTGCTCAGCAAAAGCGGTTTTCCGAGGCGAAGTGGTTTTATATCCAGTCTAATATGGTAGCCAGGAAAATGAATAACTCATCTGGTATTGTGAATTCTTTAGTCAGTCTTGGACATGTTAAAATGTCAATCGGCGATCATCAGCTGGCACTGACAGATTTGCGTGAAGCTGAGCAACTTTCGATATCAAACAAATATCGGTTTAAGTTGGTTGAAATAAAGAGTGACCTGTCAAAGGTTTACGCAGCAATGGGCAATAAAAGTGCTGCAAGCTCTGCATTATCGGAGTTTACAGTTTTGAAAGACGCTATTTTAAATAGTAATCCTAAATAATTTGGGGGATTTATTTACAACCTGCTTCTCTGTTTTACCCGCAATTTGTACATTACACAAACATGTTACACGGATGCAATATCAAATCGATATTTACCGTGGTTATATTTAAAATTTGGTACCAAATTAGATACCTTTTATTCTGCAATGGATTTTAAATCATTTAAAGAGATGTTAAAAAAAATATCACTGGCGTTTCTTCTTGTAGCTGCTTTAGCTTGTCAGGCTGATCCGCGTATAACTACCGTAGTTTCACCTAACGACTTGAAACCGGATATTCAGCAATCAGTAGAAGCAAAATCAGTTGTCGAACTGATAGAAAACTTTCATTACAAAAAAGTGCAGATCAACGATGAGATTTCCTCATTAGTTTTTGATGATTTTCTTAAATCACTGGATCCCGGCAGGAATTACTTTCTACAGAGCGATATAGTCGATTTTGAAAAATATAGAAACACGCTTGATGATGATGTGCGTACTGGCGACCTCAGTGTGCCATTCTACATATTCAACATATATCAGAAGAGATATAATGATCGTGTTAGCTTTGCTTTGAAGCAAATTGACAAAAAGTTTGATTTTGCATCCAACGACACATATACGTATGATCGTGAAAAAATGCCTTGGCTGAAATCTCAAGCCGAGTCAGATGATCTGTGGTCAAAGAAAATCAAGTATGAACTTTTAAATCTTAAAATTACTGGAACTGATCCGGCAAAAATTAATGAAACGATCAGGAAACGATATGAGAATCTGACATCAACGTCGTCGAAATTTAATAATCAGGACGTATTCCAAATTTTCATGAATTCGTTAACTGGTTCGGTAGAAACCCATACAAGTTATTTCGTCCCGACAAGGGCTCAGGATTTTAATGAAGACCTGGCCCGTACTTTTGAAGGCATTGGTGCCCGTCTTCAATTGGAAAATGAGGTGGTAAAAATTGCCGAGATTATTCCAGGCGGTCCTGCGTTTAAAGCAAAAACACTTGAGGTTGGCGACCGTATAATTGCGGTAGCTCAGGGCAATGATGGTGAGTTTGTAGATGTCATCGGGTGGAGACTTGATGTAACGGTGACGAAGATTAAAGGTCCAAAAGGTACAACCGTCCGACTGAAAATTATCCCAGCTGGGCAGGAATTGTCTTCAGCGCCGAAAATTGTTAAGCTCGTCAGGGATAAGGTAATCCTTGAGGATCAGTCAGCAAAGCGTATAATTAAAACTGTAACTTCTGGTGGTAAAACGCACAAAATCGGAATTATCCAACTGCCAGCTTTTTACGCTGATTTCAGGGCGATGCAGGCCGGAGATAAAAATTATAAGAGTACTACACGTGACGTTCGCATCCTTTTAGATAGTCTTAAGAAAGAAAACGTCGACGCCGTAATCCTTGACCTTCGCAGCAATGGTGGTGGTTCTCTTCCGGAAGCAATAAGCTTAACGGGATTGTTTATTCCAAAGGGGCCGGTTGTTCAGGTTCGAGATCGTAGAAATAAGATCGAAGTGGATGAAGACGAGGATTCATCTGTAGCATGGTCAGGTCCCTTGGGCGTCATGGTCGACCGCTTCAGTGCCTCAGCTTCCGAAATATTTGCTGGTGCAATCCAGGATTATGGCAGAGGGATTATCATAGGTAACCAAACCTATGGAAAAGGTACGGTGCAGCAAGGCATAAACATGGAGCGGGTTATCGGTCCGGCTGATAAATTAATGCTTAAAGCAGCACAAACTGCTAATAATAACAATGGTGGTGGTGGAGTTACGGTGAGGCCAAATAGTGGGGTAGTTCCAGAGTTTGGGCAGATCAATCTAACGATGGCGAAATTTTATCGTGTAAATGGAAGCAGTACTCAGCATAGGGGTGTAATGCCAGATATTGAGTTTCCAACAGTTTTTCCAAAAGATAAGTATGGAGAAAGCTCTGAACCAAGAGCACTACCATGGGATACCATTGCGCCAAGTAATTATGCAGCCGTAACTAATCTGAATTCAGCGAAACAAAAGCTCAAAACTTTACATGACCAGCGTATGCAGTCTTCGCTGGAATTTAAAAATCTTAAAGAGGATATCGCAGAGTATGCCAGACGCGATGCTGAGACCACAATCACCTTGAACGAAGCGCAGCTAAAGAAAGAGCGTGATGAACAGGAAGCTAAGACTTTGGCCAGGGAGAATCAACGACGTGCTGCTAAAGGTTTAGCACCACTTAAGAAGGGTGAACCGAAACCTAAAGACGACATCGATTTCATCCGGGACGAAAGTCTCCAGATAATGGCTGATTTCATCAGTCTGAAATAATCGAAACCCCGCACGTGCGGGGTTTTTTATTAAAAACTATTTCTCCCTCTTCAGGTTTGTAATCAGCATGACTCCGGGACAGCAGATAATTTCCGATTGGTTTAACTATAAGCAGTGGGAGCAGTTTCCTTTCCAAAAGGAAATGGAGCGGGCATTTCTGAAGGGTTACTCGGGATTGTTAAATGCCCCGACGGGGAGTGGAAAAACATTTGCAATGTTTCTTCCTTTCGTAGCCGACTATATCAATAAACACCCCAAAGATTATCAAACTCGTAAAAATAACGGCCTTCAACTTTTGTGGATCACGCCGCTAAGGGCTCTGACGAATGATATCCGTAAAGCAATGCAGTCAGTGGTTGATGATCTTGATCTGCCCTGGAAAGTTGGCAGCCGCACCGGTGATACTTCGGCAAAGGAAAAGCAGGAATTAAGACGAAAACAACCAGAGATATTACTGACAACTCCGGAAAGCCTTCATCTTATGATCGCTCAAAAAGAATATCCTAAGTTGTTTGAAAATTTGCAGGCTATTGTTATCGACGAATGGCATGAGCTGCTCGGCAGTAAGCGGGGGGTGCAGATTGAACTTGCTTTGTCGAGACTGAAAAACCTTAATTATCCCGAACCTTCGAAACTTAAAATATGGGGCATTTCGGCCACTATTGGTAACCTCGAACAAGCAGCCGAAGTTTTGTTGGGCACCGACTTCGACCCCTCAAAAGTCAAGCTCGTTCGAGCGAAGCAAGACAAAAAAATTGTAATCGAATCGGTAATTCCTGAGAATATTGAAGAATTCTCCTGGGCCGGACATCTTGGAATAAAACTCTTGCCTCAGGTAATGGAGATTGTCGCTAATAGTAAAACGACACTAATCTTTACTAATACACGTTCTCAATCTGAGATATGGTATATGGCAATTTTGGATAAATATCCGGAATACGCTGGAGTTATGGCCATGCATCATGGTTCCTTGGATAACGAACTCCGAAACTGGGTAGAAAATGCATTGCATAATGAAATGCTTCGTCTTGTTGTTTGCACCTCCAGTCTTGATTTGGGAGTAGATTTTCGGCCAGTCGATTCTGTTGTTCAAATAGGAAGCCCAAAGGGAGTTGCGAGGTTTATGCAGCGTGCAGGTCGCAGCGGGCACCATCCGGGCGCCACATCAAAAGCGTGGTTTGTACCAACTCATTCGATGGAACTGTTGGAAGGAGCGGCATTGAAACAGGCAATCACCGACGAAATCTTCGAAAGTCGTGATCCAATTCTGCTTGCCATGGATGTCCTGATGCAATATCTTGTTACGCTTGCTGTTTCAGACGGTTTCCGGCCTGAGGAAATATTTCGCGAAATAAAAACCAGCTATTCATACACAGACATAGAGTACAAAGATTTTGGTCAGATGCTGGAATTCATCACAAAAGGTGGTAAAACATTATCGCAGTATGATGAATTTTTAAAAGTTGAAATTGAAAACGGTCTGTATAAGGTTAACAGCAGAAAAGTGGCTATGCATCATAGATTAAGTATGGGAACCATTGTTGGTGATGTGAGTATACGTGTCAAATTTCTAACTGGTGGTTACTTGGGATCTATCGAAGAATATTTTATATCAAAGTTAAAGATTGGTGATACATTCTGGTTTGCCGGCCGAAGTCTGGAACTGGTCAAAATTAAAGACATGACTGCCTTCGTCAGAAAGTCCTCAAAGAAAAAAGGTGTAATCCCAAGCTGGATGGGCGGCAGGATGCCTTTATCTTCTCAATTATCGGCCAAGCTTCGGGATAAACTGGATGAAGTGGGGACCCTTATCAATGCTGGGAAAGATGGGAAAATGAAAAGCTCCAGAGGATTGGATATTGAGGTGAAGGCATTAAAACCATTATTTGAACTTCAGGCAAAACTATCCAAAGTTCCTCTTAGCTCAGAGTTTCTAATTGAGAAGTTCAACTCCAGAGACGGGCACCATTTATTTTTTTATCCGTTTGAAGGTCGCTTGGTGCATGAAGGGATGGCTTCACTTTTTGCCTACCGAATTTCAAAGATCAAAAAGGCGAATTTCTCGATAGCGATGAATGATTATGGGTTTGAACTTCTAACGGATGATGAAATTCGACTTGATGAAGCATTGGAGAATGGATTGTTTTCTATCGAGAATCTTCTTGAAGATATTCAAAAGAGTCTGAATTCTAACGAAATGGCACGCAGGCGCTTTCGCGATATTGCTCACATTGCCGGTCTTGTTTTTACTGGATTTCCAGGGAAATCCATGAAAAGCAAGCATCTCCAGGCATCTACATCTCTCTTATTCGAGGTTTTTAGCGAATATGAAAGCGATAACGTATTGGTCAGACAAGCTTATCATGAAGCGATGCAATTCCAACTCGAAGAGTTTCGGCTTCGCGCAGCATTGCAGCGACTGCAAAAATTGAAGGTCGTCATAACAGAAAGTAAACGTCCTACCCCTTTTGCATTCCCAATTCTTGTTGATAGCCTTGGTAGGGAAAAGTTAATTACTGAAACTCTGGAAGAACGTGTTGCAAAGATGACCCTTATGTACGAGAAGGACTAAGATTTTTTCTTCTTATCAGTAATAGTATCCATCACGTTAATGCTCATCATCTGCTCCATGGTGCGCTTCATGCCATCGGAAGAGCCATCAAGGAAGATGACGTTTCCGTTTCCGTTTTCAGCGAAATGCTTAATAGCCTCAGTCCACATAGTAAATAAGATTACAGAAGTATCCAGATCCGCAGTCTGCATTTCTTTTGCAGCATGGGTCATACCTTTTGCAACTTCCTCTCTGAACAAGGCAATTCCCTGCCCACGTAATTGTGCAGCTTCACGCTCTGCGTTGGCGGCAATTTTTATAGCATTACCATCCGCTTCTGCGGCTTTGGTTTTCGTGATCAACAAAGCCTGTCCCTCATTTTCTGCGGCAGCCTTTAGGTTATTAGACGCCACGACGCGACTCATTGAGGTTAGGATAACTTCATCAAACGTAATGTCATTAATTTGAAGATCCTGCAGGTGATAACCCCAACTTTCCAATACCGTATCAATTTGATCTTTTACATGATCTACAATATCCTTTCTTAAGCTCAATACCTCAGATTGTTTTTTACTCGCAACGAATGACCGGATGGTTCCCTCAATTGTGCGGATGAGCGCCTGCATAAAATTTTGCTCATTTATAAATTTGAAGGCTACATTCTTGATAGTCTCTTCATCAGGATTATTCACCGAATAAAGCACCATTGATTTAAAATACACATTCGCCTGGTCAATGGTAACAGCTTGAAATTCCAATTCAACAGAACGGTTCTGGATAGAAACCCGCGAATGAATTACCTCGATCAGAGGAATCTTCATATTCAGTCCCGGTTTCAATAGCCTGCGGTATTTGCCAAAAATTGTGACCACCGCAATTGTACCTTGTCGCACAGTTACGAAGGAGCTAAACAGAATGACAAGGGCAATAAAGACAAGGATATAGTTAGTATACATGGTGATAAAATTTACTGAATATACGCAAGATTTAATTAAGTGGCCAGTAATTGATATTACATAGACCTATTAGAGGATCGAATGTTACAGGATGCATGCAGGAACTCCCTGACTAGCCGCCCTGTAACATGAATAGAGAAAATCCGAATTATTTGATTGGCTTAGGTCCGATCTAAGTGGCCTTGTTTATCTTCTTGCTTGCCAATTGCTTTTCATCAGCAGTTGCTTCTGGCTCCTCCTGTTTAGCTTCAACCTCAGGAGTATACTGCAGTTTAATGTACATGGGATGGTGGTCAGATCCACAATTTGGCATTCTTTTAATGTCGACAAGTGTAAAGTCGTTTGAACAAAATACATGATCCAGAGGGAATTTGAGGAAGAAATACTTTGCATGAAAGGTATTGAAAAATCCACGCCCCTTTCGCGGGTCGAGGAGTCCGCTAATCTTTGAAAATAAATCGGTAGTATAGCTCCAGGCAACATCATTCAGGTCGCCGGCGACAATCACCGGCAGTTTACTTTTTTTAGCTTCTTTTCCAACGAGCAAAATCTCTTTGTCGCGTTCCGTCGACCTTGGGTTCTCCTGTGGAACAGGAGGCGTGGGATGCAGGCCGTGGAAACTTATCATTTCACCGGATGGCAGTTCGATCTTTGTGTGCACGGAAGGAATCCCATCCTCAACAAGATATTTAACCTTTCCGTCATGTAATTTAAGCTTTGAAAATAACATCATACCATAGGTATTTTCCAAAGGTACAAGTAACTGATGGGGATATTTTTTTTGTAACGACTCCAGTTCCGACGCCCACCATTTATCCGTTTCAACCAACATTATAACATCTGGGTTCTTAGTCTTAATAGTATTCAAGTATTCGCTTGCTTTCCTGTTATATTGGTAAACATTTCCGATAAATAAACCAATTTGTCTGTCAACCTGGCGTTTCCCAACGTTTAGTAATTGCTTTTTGGCTAGTGGAGTAAACGGAAATACCTGAGAAAAGAGATACCCGGCGTTCAGCACAAGTAGCACACAAATAATCTGATCAGATAAGGTATCGACCCCAAAAACTAAGGGCAGCGTAACGAGGATAAGAAGATTGATAAAAAGCTTCTGAAGCCTTGGATACTCGCATACCCTAAACGCCCAGTGATCTTTTCTAACCAATGGAACGAGCGAAACAATGATGACAAGGTAGCCTACGCCGATAATCAGGCTTTTAGATATTTCCAAAATAATTGTGTTAACAAAACATTACAATACCACTTAGGAGTAAAATGTTTTCCGGTGGCAGGTAAATTGCTATAAAAGTCTAAAATAGAAACCATGAATGTAAAAAGAACTTTCGGGACTATACTTACCATCTTAGGTATTATAGGACTAATCTATGCTGCCGTTGGGTTTGTACAGAACTCTGAGGGAGCCAAATCATTGATCGTGTTTGCTGTTCTTGGAATAATTTTCTTCTTCACAGGAATAGGACTCGTAAAAAATACTACCGACGTAGCTAAATAAAAAAAGCACCGTACTAAAAAAAGTACGGTGCTTTTGCTTTTATCATTATGTATTCCGGATTAATCTCTTAAGGAAGCAAGAAGACGTCCGCCTTTGTAATAATATCTTCTCCAGTAGCTTTCATCAAGATCACTGATCATAACTCCTTTGCTGCTTGACGCATGTGCAAATTTGTTATTTCCCATATACACACCTACATGGGTGATAGAACGGCTTCCTATTTTGAAAAATACGAGATCTCCTTCTTTCAGCTGATCTTTATTGATTGGGTTGACCATGCTGAAAATGTTTCTTGAATTATTTCCGATTAACGTACTGAATACTTTATTGTATAATTCGAATGCAAATCCTGAACAATCGATTCCTTTTTTAGAAACTCCTCCCAAACGGTAAGGTGTTCCGATCCAATCGTACACAAATTGATAAAGTTTTAGATTTGATGTTGCGGAAAGTGCAACTCCCATGATCTGAGAGAAGTATTCTGTTGCCAGGTTATCCGGGTCCTCGATCTTTTGCCCTGGTTTCTGATCTTTATTATTGGTTTGTGCCTGACCTGACACAATAGAAAGAATAAGTAGCATAGCTACAATTACTTTTTTCCCCATTTTATCCCTCTTCGTTATAGTTAAACAATAAGACTACTAACGCCTCTTTTACTCCTAAATTCTCAGAATGTTACAATAGTAGGACAATTAGTTTTAAAATGCAACCAGAAAATTAGATTTTAACACTTTTTTACACTTGAAAAGTACGGAATACAGAGTAACAAACCCATAATGCTATTCTTTTTTTAGGAAGATATGGTTAGATTTGTCGTCCCTTGTCAGGGATAAACAAAACAGACATCATCAGGAATGAGTGCAATAGAAATAACCAAAGACACCTACCTTCAATGGTACGAATCAATGCTATTGATGCGGAAATTCGAAGAAAAAGCCGGACAACTTTACGGACAACAAAAAATTAGAGGCTTTTGCCACTTGTATATAGGCCAGGAAGCCGTCATGGCTGGGGCAATGTCTGTATTACGTCCTGACGATTCTATGATCACGGCTTATCGTGACCATGCACACGCTCTCGCTAAAGGTATGGGAGCGAATGAAGTGATGGCTGAGTTATACGGTAAAGCTACCGGTTGTTCAAAAGGAAAAGGTGGATCGATGCACATGTTCAGCAAGGAAAAGAAATTTTTCGGTGGACATGGAATTGTCGGTGGTCAGATTCCTTTAGGAGCTGGTATTGCGTTTGCTGAAAAATATAATGGTACAGACGCAGTTTGTGTTACTTATATGGGTGATGGAGCGGTTCGCCAGGGAGCGCTGAACGAGACATTCAATATGGCTATGTTATGGAAGCTGCCGGTAGTTTTTGTTTGTGAAAATAATGGGTATGCTATGGGAACGTCGGTTGCCCGTACAACCAATATGATTGATATTTATAAAATTGGGTTAGGCTTCGATATGCCATGTGCACCTGTAGATGGTATGGATCCTGTAGCAGTTCATAATGCAATGGACGAAGCTGTTCAGCGTGCACGTCGCGGTGACGGACCAACTTTCCTGGAAATCAGAACTTATCGCTACAAGGGCCATTCAATGTCTGATCCTGCAAAGTACAGAACCAAAGAGGAATTAGAAGGTTACAAAGCAAAAGACCCGATTGAAGTAGTAAAACTTGCAATTGAAGAAAAGAAATATGCTGATGAGGCATGGTTTGAAGAAATAAATGAAAAAATTAAGGCTATAGTTGACGAGTCAGTGAAATTTTCTGAAGAGTCTCCTTGGCCTGAGCCGGCCGAACTTTATAAGGATGTTTACGTGCAGACGGATTATCCATATATCCGCGACTAATTATTAATGATATTCAAATACTAATCTGGAATAAAGATGGCTGAAGTAGTTAAAATGCCCAAAATGAGCGATACGATGACGGAAGGTGTTATCGCGAAATGGCATAAAAAAGTTGGTGATAAAGTGAAATCCGGTGATCTGATGGCTGAGATCGAAACCGATAAAGCTACCATGGACTTTGAATCTTACCAGGAAGGTACTTTATTATATATTGGAGCGGAAGAAGGCTCAGCCGCACCTGTCGACTCCGTTATTGCTGTTATTGGTGCTGAGGGAGAAGACTATAAATCTGCTCTTGATGGCGCAGCTGATGCGCCGGCTGCAAAGTCTGAAGAGCCTGCCAAACAATCTGAAAAACCAGAAGAAGCTGAAAAAGCATTAGGTGCTTCGGCCGAAAAAGCCGAAACTCCGGCAAAAGCTGAAGAAGCTTCAGCCGACGGGGGCGATCCAGATGCTGCCGCTGCTGCGGTAGGTGCAACAGTGATCCGAATGCCCCTTTTGAGTGATACAATGACTGAAGGTGTTATTGCTGAATGGCATAAAAAAGTTGGTGATAAAGTTAAAAGTGATGATGCACTTGCAGATGTAGAAACTGACAAGGCAACGATGGAAGTTATCGGCTATGCAGAAGGTACGTTGTTGTACATTGGCGTAGAAAAAGGGCAGGCAGCAAAAGTAAATGGTATAATCGCAATCGTTGGTAAAGAAGGCACCGACGTTACACCTTTCCTGAAAGGTGGAACTGGTCCTAAAGCAGCCACGAAACCGGCCGAGACTTCGGCTGAGCCAAAAGCCGCTGAAGTAACTGCAGCTGCTCCCGCAAAGGGGGAGGAAAAGCAGGAGGTTCATAGTGATTCATCCTCGCGGGTGAAAGCTTCGCCGCTTGCGCGTAAAATCGCAAAAGACAAGGGAATCGATATAGAACAGGTTAAGGGAAGTGCAGAAGGCGGAAGAATAGTTAAGAAAGATATTGAAGGGTTCACTCCATCAACCAAACAGGTTGCTGAAGCTGCACCGGTTGCTGTTGCTCCATCGGGAGACAAGCCTGCTTCTACAGGTGCGACTGCGGTTACCATTCCTCAGTTTATCGGTGAGGAAAAATATAGCGAGAAGCCAGTTTCTCAGATGCGTAAGGTTATTGCAAAACGCCTTTCAGAAAGCTTGTTTACTGCTCCGCATTTCTATCTTACCATGGCTATTGACATGGACAGTGCAATCCAAGCGAGAAACAAAATCAACGAATTTGCTTCAGTTAAAATATCTTTTAATGATATCGTATTAAAAGCTGTAGCTATTGCCCTGAAACAACATCCGAATGTGAATTCTTCATGGCTGGGTGATAAGATCCGCTACAATGAGCATGTTAATATTGGTGTGGCAGTTGCGGTTGAAGACGGGCTTTTGGTACCGGTTGTTCGCTTTGCTGACGGGAAATCTTTATCACATATTTCTGCGGAAGTGAAGGACTTTGCTCAGCGTGCTAAAGCTAAAAAGCTGCAGCCATCTGATTGGGAAGGATCAACTTTCACTATTTCGAACTTAGGAATGTTTGGAATTGATGAGTTTACAGCAATCATTAATCCGCCTGATGCATGCATATTAGCAGTAGGTGGTATCTCTCAGGTTCCTGTCGTTAAAAACGGACAGGTTGTTCCAGGCAATGTCATGAAAGTAACCTTAAGCTGTGATCACCGTGTGGTTGACGGAGCGACAGGCTCTGCATTCTTACAAACGTTAAAATCGTTGCTGGAAGAACCAGTGAGACTTTTAGTGTAATAGGATTCAGGTATGAGGTATCAGGTTTGAGCTTCGAGCCTTCGAAATAAGAAAATATGCTTGAATAAAAAACTCCTTCTACTGAAGGAGTTTTTTATTACCCAAGATTTTATGCGACATGAAGCCTGGTACCTGACAGCTGAAACCTATCCTACTCTATTTCTTCCCATCAGCATACCCAAACACCTTCTGCAGCAACGCTGTGTTTCTGTACCCTGAATTCGATCGAATCTTTAATTCTTCCTGTGCCACTTCATAGAACAAACCGTCCATTGCTTTCTGAGTAGCGTAAGCAGTAAGGTCAGTTTGGACCTTTGTTACCAATGGAATTTTATTGTATCTGGTACTCAAATCAGTCCAGTAACGGGTAGCATCAGTTTTGCCTAGAGCATCATTTATGATAGGTTGAAATTTTGCATTTAAGGCGTCGCTCGTTACGCGCTGAAAGTATGTCGTAGCAGTATTTTTTTCCTTGCTTAACAAAATATTAGTCGCATCCTGCAAAGTCATTTGCTTTAATGCGGAAATGAAAATAGGTTTGGCCTCCTGAACAGCAAGTTCAGCAGCGCGGTTAATACTCACAATAAAATCATCACATGGCTTATTAAGGCCAAGTCCGCGGAGTGTTTTCTCAACTTTCTGAGCTTCTGGCGGGAAAAGTAACTTAACCGCAGCATTACCCAGAAATCCATTCTGCACGGAAAGCCTTGCGGTACCGGCAGTTACACCAATTTCTAAGGCTTCTTTCAAAGCTGATCCTATTTCAAGCTGGCTTGGAGCACCACCCTGACCAAGAGATTGCGCCGCTTGTTTGAGGGCGCCCGGTATTTTGATCTGGGCGTTTGAACTGTTGGCGATTAAGATTGCTGCGAGGAAAAGATATGTTATTCTGAGTGTCATATGCTGAGTTTCACGGATTAACGTCTTATACTTAATCGAAGTATAAGTTTAGCATATATACGAAATAATATGATAACTGATTAAGGAGGGGATAGTCGTGTAATTCCAGAAAAGGCTTAAAATCTTTTGATAATACTTAGGGCCAAATAGCGACCAAGTAATGAGATCCTTCGTTCAAACTACTACCTGAACGAAGGATCTCATTACTTGGTAGTATGATGAACTCTATAGGTCTTTATTATACCCTGTTCCTGTCCGCGTACGCAAATACCTTTTGTAAGAGTGGTGTGCTTCTGGCGGAAATCCTGGTTCTAATTTTAAGCTCCTCCTGGGCTATTTCAAAGAAAATACCATCAATGGCTTTAGCTGTTACGAAAGAGCTAAGATCAGGATTGACCTTTCCAACAAGAGGTATTTTATTGTAAGCGTTAATTGCATCAGCCCAGTAGCGGGTTGCTCCAACTTTCTGAAGGCTGCTTTCTATTATCGGCCTGAAACGGTCTGCCAGCTGCTGACTGGTAACTCTTTTGAAATATAATGTAGCAGCATCCTGCTGACCACTGAGAAGTATATTCGACGCATCCGAAAAGGTCATTCCTTTTACTGCTGAGATGAAGATAGGTTTAGCTTCTATAGCAGCTGCTTCGGCAGCACGATTAATACTTAGAATAACATTGTCAGCAAGTTTGTTCAAGCCTACACTTCTCAGCGTCCGTTCAACTTTCTGAGCTTCTTCAGGGAAAAGTATTTTGATGGCAGCATTGGCAAAGAATCCATCAGTTGCAGATAATCTATCGGCGCTGGAGGATGTTCCAAATTCAAGTGCCTGCTTTAGACCCATAGAAATTTCAGATGTTGTTGGATTTCCAAGGCCAGTCTGGCCTAAAACCTGCGCTGCCTGGTTCAACGTGTCGCAGCTTGCAAAAAACAGAAGAACAAATGCCGACAGGGTAATTTTAAGGGTTTTCATACTACAGAGTTTAAAATGGAAACCACTGGCCATTACCTTGAGGAATCCATAATCAGTTTGTCTTTAATAGATAGCAAATCCTTTGCCATTAATCCGCTGGATCTCACTAAAGTGAGAAATTCAGCACGATACCCCTCTTTATCTTTTCCCAAGCCTGATTCCGCCCAGTTCAGCACCGATTTGTAATTTGTATTTTGTTTGAATTCTGAATTTCGCAATAACATTCCATACCCGGCTACTGCCGCACTGAATCGAAAATCAGGACTCGTATTTTCCCAGGCAATTGATTTTGTCGGAATTGATTTGCTAATCAGGAGACTTTGGTCTTTGTCCGGGGCTTTATAACGGAGTTTGATGGTCAACAACTCGGCAGCCTGCCCTGTCGGCTTCGGCTCTGGCATCTTCTGATATTTGAGGTCATCAACACTTTCGATAAAGCTGCTTTTAACCCCAATAGGTATGATTTCATATAGTGCAGTTACGGTGTGACCCGAACCCATGTCCCCGGCATCCTTTTGATCATTATTGAAATCTTCTTTATTCAGCATTCTGTTTTCATATCCTATAAGCCGGTAAGCGCTAACCTTAGCCGGATTAAATTCTACTTGCAATTTGACATCTTTGGCGACGGTAAAAAGGGTTCCACCAAATTCTGTAATAAGGGTTTTTCTAGCCTCACTAATATTATCGATGTAAGCAAAATTTCCATTTCCTTTGTCGGCGAGTGTTTCCATTTTGCTGTCCTTGTAGTTTCCCATGCCATAGCCAAGGACAGTAAGGTAAACCCCTGATTTCTTTTCATTCTCAATAAGGCGCTGCATTTCGGCATCACTTGAAGCACCAACATTGAAATCGCCATCTGTTGCAAGAATTACGCGGTTATTTCCATCTTTAATGAAATTTTCCCGTGCAAGTTTGTAAGCCAACGCGATGCCCGCTCCCCCCGCTGTAGATCCGCCTGCTTCCAGCCTATTTAACGCATCTTTGATAGTTTGTTTGCTTTCACCTGATGTTGGCTTTAGAATCTCTCCAGCTGCACCCGCATATACCACAATGGAAACTCTATCCTTATCTCTTAACTGATCAACAAGCAGGCGGATAGAAGATTTAACTAGGGGAAGTTTATTGGCACTATTCATTGATCCCGACACATCGATCAGAAAAACAAAGTTTGATGCAGGAAGCTTGTCATATGTTATCGTTTTGGCCTGCAGACCGATTTTTACCAGCTGATGTTTTTGGTTCCAAGGTGCGGTAGAAACCTCTGTCATTATCGCCACAGGAGCATTATTTTGCGGCTGCGGATATTCGTAATCAAAATAATTGATCATTTCTTCAATTCGAACTGCATCGACAGGTGGCAATTGCCCCCCGTTAATGAACCGGCGAATATTACTGTAAGAGGCTGCATCAACATCTATCCCAAAGGTCGATAAAGGATTTTGCCGTGCTTCGTGGAAGCGATTTTCAGTAATAGCATTATAAGATTCGGTGTTAAAATCTGCAGGGCTATAGTGCCTGGTCTTGGACGAAAGCTGCCGGGCTTCCGCTGCAGCGATACGCCCGGCAATATTGGTCTGATCAGGTGCGTCTGCGATTACTTCACTCACTTGTTCTTTATTTTCATCTTCACTCTTTTGAATGTTTTTATTACATGAAAGTGTTAGAGTGGTAAGCGCACATAGCATTAAAATATATCTGTTGTTCATTACGTTCGGTTTTATTTAGGGGATGGTCAATGAGGATATTTTCCATAAATCCACAGAATATTTTTTATACTTGATAGAATTATTGGCGCGAGATATATTGAAATTCCTTAGAAATACTTCTGGAAACAGCGAATTTGACGAGCAGGGAATGTTACAGGAATATAGGAATTCCGGAAACCTCGAGGTGCTCGGCAAACTTTATGAGAAGTATATGCCACTGGTTTACGGACTTTGCTTAAAATATTTTAAGGACGAAGAGAAGAGCAAAGATGCGGTGATGCAAATCTTCGAAGAACTGGTAAAGAAGTTAAAGGTCCATGACGTAAGCAATTTCAAAAGCTGGCTATATACTTTATCACGAAACCATTGCCTGATGAGTATCAGGTCTTCTTCAAAGCACGAATTTGTGCCGATTGAGGAAAATGTTATGGAAAATGAAGCCTTTGTGCATCTAGATATAGATGAGACCCGTGAAAGCAAACTTCACGTGATGGAGAAATGCATTGAGAAACTTCCTGCTGAGCAAAAAGATACAATCAGCCTTTTTTACCTTGAGCAGAAATGTTATAAGGAAGTTTCCGATATTACAGGATATGATCTTAACAAAGTAAAGAGCTATATCCAGAATGGGAAACGGAATCTCAAAATTTGTATAGAAAAAAATAGTGAAAACTAATTATCCCGATAGTCTGACCATTCAGCAATACCTTGAAGGTAAACTGGATCCTGAGGTGGCACATCAGCTTGAAAAACAGGCCCTTGATGATCCGTTTCTTTGGGATGCACTGGAAGGCTATTCAGTGTACAGAGATCCTGCGGCTGATCTGAGCATTTTGCAAAGACAACTGCATGAGCGGATTGTTCATTTGCAGGAGAATAAAAAAGTATTTGACCTGAGCTGGCAGCGTCTTAGTATAGCGGCTGCAGCAGCGGTAATGTTCGTCTCTGCAGGAATTTTATTTTGGATGAATAGCCATAAAGCACCTGAACAGCTGGCTTCGGAAGCTCATAAACCGGTTGAAGTAAACGTTATTGACCGCGATTCTGTGGAAGCTGTTATTCAATCAAAAGATCAGGCAGTAGTTGCCTCCCTGGAAAAGAAAGAAATTAAATCTGAGCGCCCTGTAATTTCGGCATCGAAGCCGGGGAGCGCTATCGATAAAAAGGCTGTAATCTCGCCTGAGGTTGAGGGTGCAATTGCATCGAAATCGGCTGCAGCGAGTGTAACTGAATCACAGACCCGCAGTGTTGCTGCAACCCGACAGGCAAAAATGTCGAGAGTGGAAGAGAATGCCGCGATGAATCAGGCGACAGCTCCTGTGAATAATGCTCCTAAATCTGGATGGGCTGCTTACAACCATTACCTTACGGTTACGGCCAGCAATTTCAATACAGAGCCGCAGGTCTCAGGAGTAGTAATCATTTCCTTCCAGGTCGGTATAGACGGTAAACTGAATTCCTTAAAAGTTGTGAAATCGCTAAATGAAGCCTACGACAAGGAGGCCTTACGTATCGTACGCAATGGTTCTGAATGGACTCCATCCCCTGAAGGTAAGCCGTATGACGCTCGTGTAGAAGTTAATTTTCCGCGTTAGTCGTCCTCATAGGACACTGCATTCCTTTTCTTTTCGTTAAATTTGATATTTAAGCTCAACCCCATGAACAAATTATTGATTCTTGCAGCCATGTTATTTGCTTTTGCATGTAAGCCTAAAAACAGTGAAAATTCAAATGAAACGGCAACAAAACATGAAGATGTGCATTCTTATGCAAACCCGTCAAGAGCGGTTGTAAAACACCTTGATCTTGACATTAAGGTTGATTTCGATAGCAAATTGATTTCAGGAAAAGCCTCCTGGACGATAGAGAATCCATCTAAAGGAGACGAGATCATTTTTGATTCAAGAAACCTCAAGATCAGTAAAATTACTTTAGGGGATGACGAGAAAGAGACAACATTCAGCCTTGGTGATGACACTAAGTTTCTGGGGCAGGCTCTTAAGGTTAAAATTGAAGATGCAACAACCAAAGTTAATATTTATTATACCAATTCGGCGGATGCTGCGGCAGTTCAGTGGTTAAATCCACAACAAACCGCGGGCAAGAAATATCCATTTATGTTCACCCAATCTCAGGCTATTCTTGCGCGCACCTGGATTCCCTGCCAGGATAGCCCGGGAATACGATTTACTTATAACGCTAAGGTTACTGTACCCAGGGAATTACTGGCTTTGATGAGTGCAGAAAATCCACAGGAAAAGAATGCTGACGGAGTATATACTTTCAAACAGCCGAATCCAATTCCTTCTTACCTTATGGCTCTAGCCGTAGGGGATATGGCGTTTAAATCCGTGGATAACCGCACGGGCGTTTATGCCGAGCCCCTTACTCTCGAAAAAGCCGCGTATGAACTCGCAGATATGGGTAAAATGACAACAGCAGCTGAAAAAATTTACGGTCCTTATAAATGGGGACGATATGACGTACTGGTCCTCCCGCCAAGTTTCCCATTCGGCGGCATGGAAAATCCAATGCTGACTTTTGCAACCCCAACAATCATTGCTGGAGACCGTTCACTTGTCAGCTTGATAGCACACGAGCTTGCACATAGCTGGAGCGGTAACCTGGTGACCAACGCCAACTGGAACGACTTCTGGCTCAACGAAGGTTTTACCACATATTTTGAACGACGTATTGTCGAGGATGTATATGGTAAAGATGAAGCAAAAATGCAGGAATTATTAGGTTATCAAGGATTGCAGGAACTCGCCACAGAGATGGGAGCAACAAATGCAGATACTAAACTGAAGGGTGATTATGAAGGCCGTGATCCAGATGAGGGCGTGAGCGATATTGCTTACGAAAAAGGCTATTCCTTTATAAGAACTATTGAAGAAGCAGTTGGCCGTGAAAGGTTTGACAAATTCCTTCGGGGATATTTTGATTCACATGCCTTTCGGTCAGTAACTACTGAAGAATTCCTGGCTTATTTAGACGAGAATCTGATTAAGGGAGATAAGGTATTAAAAGATAAAATTAATGTTGATGCGTGGGTTTATCAGCCCGGCCTGCCGAATAATAGTCCAGCAGTAGGATCGGACAAGTTTAAATCATTAGATAGTCTTATAAGCCAATGGCAAAAGTCGGGTAATATCGCGGCACTGAATAAAAAAATGTCGACAAATGAAGCCTTGTATCTGATTAGCCACCTGCCGGCTAATATTACTCTCAATCAGATGGCTGATCTGGATAAGATGTTCAGGTTCACGGCGTCTGGAAACTCTGAGATCCAGGCGGCGTGGTATACGTTAGCTGTAAGGATGAAATATCAACCAGCCTACACAAATATTGAAAATTTCCTGACGGAAGTTGGAAGGCGCAAATTTTTAATGCCTCTCTACAAAGAGATGGTTAAAACTGCTGAAGGAAAGGAATGGGCAAAGAAAATCTATGCGAAAGCTCGGCCGAATTATCATTCAGTGGCTTACAATTCGATTGATGAATTATTGAAATAGAATAAGGAGCAAAGAACAACGATCAGGGATGCGGGTCTGCGAACCTGAAAGTTCAACTGCTTATATAGTGCTCAGATCCTCGTTTCTGATCCGGGATTTCCTCTAAATACCGCCGGTGTTTTGTTATCTGATAGCGATAGCTATTGGACAATTTGAATGCTCCAATCTTAGAGAAAGAAACTCAATATGGTGTAAATGAGTGCGGCAAGTGCGGCCGATACTGGTATAGTAAGCACCCATGCCCACATCAGACTGATGGTAACACCCCATCGTACCGCTGAGACACGTTTACTTAACCCTACGCCGATAATTGCACCGGTAATTGTATGTGTTGTGGAAACCGGAATTTTAAAGTATTCTGTAAAAAATAAAGTCACAGCACCGGCAGTTTCTGCTGCTACACCTTCGAGAGGAGTAACTTTGGTAATTTTAGTTCCCATCGTCTTAACGATCTTCCAGCCACCACTCATTGTACCAGCTGCAATTGCCGTGTAGCAGGCAATTGGAATCCACTCTGGAATGTGATTAATTTTTACTTTACCGTCAATTACCGTGTATCCCACGTGCAGCCAGTGCGACATTGTGTCGACACTAAGATTTTCATCTTTTAAGTAAACTATTACTGCAGCAGCAATAATACCCATAACCTTTTGTGCATCGTTAGCACCGTGGCCAAGGCTGAAGAGTGCAGATGATGCAAGCTGTAGTTTTTTAAACCACCATTCTGCTCTTGATGGATTGGCATATCGGCAGATATTTATGATTATTACTGTAATAGTGTAAGCCATGATCATACCGATGATCGGTGCAAGGACGATGAATGCTGCAATTTTCCCGATAACGCCTAAATTAATAACATCAAGACCCCCATGCGCAACTGCAGCTCCGGCAAAACCTCCGATTAGCGTGTGGGATGAGCTGGAGGGAATACCAAACCACCAGGTAAAAAGATTCCAGCAGATAGCAGCAACAACTCCTGCCAGGATTACAACAAGGTTGATATTCATTGTATCAGCCGTCTTAGCGACTGTATCCGCAATGTTGAGATTGAACAGGAAGTAGGCAAGAAAATTAAAGAATGCTGCCCAAACGACAGCCTGGAATGGTGTAAGTACTTTGGTTGAAACTACAGTTGCAATAGAATTTGCAGCGTCATGAAAACCGTTGATGTAATCAAACAGTAATGCTAGAATTATGACGATTATTAGTAATGTAAAACCCATGGACTTCGCTGAGGTATCGTATAATTTTTAAGCGTTTTTTACAAGAATTGATTCCAGCACATTCGCCGCATCCTCGCACATATCAGTTGCATCCTCAAGGGCTGATAAGATCTCTTTATACTTGATAAGCTTTACAGCATCTTTTTCATACATAAATAGCTCGCTAACAGCTTTGTCGAAAACATAATCAGCCTGGTTTTCTATGCTATTAATACGAACACACGAGTCAGCGATGATCCTGACATTTTTTAGGTCACGCAGTTCGTGGATCGCTTTATTGAGATCCTGACAAGCTTGAAGGATCAAGCTGGCCAATTCTTTAATTGGTGGGGTAATTTCGGTAACCTGATATAAGTCGATGCGGCTTGCAGATCCATGAATATAGTCTGCTATATCATCTAATGCACTTGCCAACCTGTGGATATCTTCCCGGTCAAACGGAGTGATAAAGTTTTTACTTAATTCCAGATGAATCTGGTGAGTAATCTCATCGCCGGTATGCTCGAGATCCTCAATATCTTTAAAAAGCTCCTTACGACGAGTAAGGTCTTCGGTATTGAGTGCTTCCACAAGCTTTTCACCCAGACTGATCAGGTTTGCGCTATCTTTTTCAAAAAGTGGGAAGAATTTTTTGTCTTTTGGAATGAAGTACTGAAAGATACTGTTCAATGACATCTCGTGAGGTTTTAAAGAATAAGCAAAAGTACCACACCAATGTTAAGTTAATGTTAACATTTAAAGCTTTAACTGTTACTTGCTTCGTTCTAACGTAAACCCGAAAGTAGAGCCAATGTTTTCAGTACTCCTGACCGTTATTGTTTGCTGGTGTGCTTCGATGATATGTTTAACGATGGCAAGTCCTAAGCCCGAGCCGCCGATCTGCCTTGAACGGCTTTTATCTGTGCGGTAAAATCTCTCGAAAAGCCTTGTAAGATACTTTTCTTCTATTCCTATTCCATCATCAGTAATTTCTACCAGAATCTGGTCGTGGAGTTCGAATGTTTTGATCGACGTCGTGCCGGGACTGTTTCCATACTTGAAAGAATTGTCAATAAGATTTACCAGAACTTGCCTGATTTTTTCCCTATCAGCATTTACCCAGGAGACGTAATTGTATTTCTCCTTGAATTCCATGGTGATGTTGTATTTCTTTGCCTTAAGCTCCAGGGATTCCATCACTTCCATGATAAGCTCGGCCAGGTCGAATTTGCTGTATTGGACAGGTATTTCGCCACTTTCGAGTTTTGAGATAGAATCCAGATCCTTTATAAAGAATGCCAGGCGGTCGACATTTTTGGATGCTTTATCCAGGAACTGCCTTGCAAGTTCTGGATCATTTTCTTCGTCTTCCTGAATGGCCTCAATATAACCCTGAATAGCAAAGAGAGGTGTTTTAAGTTCGTGCGAAATATTTGACAGAAATTCCCGCCTGAACTTTTCTTGTTCTTTGAGCTGGTCAATTTCAATTTTTTTGTCTTTGGCCCATTCTTTCACTTCATGTTCTACGTCGTGAATCGGATCAGTGCTCACATATTCGCCCAAGGCATCTTTAAGGTCTTTGCCGAGCTTAAGATTATGAATTAGCTTGTAAATTAGCTTAATCTTACTGTAAACGAAACGTTCAATGAGGTAGTAAAATACAGCATATGTTATGATGAGCGATACCGAAAAGGTTATTATAAAATCGACCCATTTCTGCTGGAAATAGAAGTTGATGATCGACAGGGATAATGCAACGGCTAAAGCGTTAATAAAAACGAGTACCCATAGTTTCATAAGGCTAATTTACTACTTAAAACACTTTGCCATGTGTCTTTTTCACAATCATTTGATTAAGTGCAGGTAAATTCTTCATTGCAGCTATCGTCATTTCAGCGAGAAATGGGGATCCAAACAAGCGCTGTATATAACGGCCAGACTTCAGCCTCATAGAAAATTCTCGGTTCCATCGGCACTTGTATGTTTGCTCCAGGCCTAACCTGTTCAAGGGAACATTTGACGAAAACTGAATTATGGATTCCGCTAGAATCTTTGCTGAATGAAACGCCATTGCCATTCCGTTTCCACATAGTGGCGTAATCATTCCGGCCGAATCTCCACAAAATAAAAGGTGATTTTCAACGAGCGTTTTTGGTTCAAATGATATTTCATTGATCACTTCTGGTTTGTCATACAGGAAATCTGAGTTCTCAAGCAAATGTTTCAGGAAAGGATTTTTATAGAGTACATGTTTTTCCATATCAGGTATTGAGTGAAACCGTTTCAGGTTAACTGTTTCTGAGAGGTAACATAGATTGAATTTTTGATCCTCGATTTTGCAAACGCCTGAATACCCACCGTTAAAATTATCTAGCCTAATCAGATTATCGGGCAGATCTGTTTTGATGTGGTACTTTACTCCCAGGTAAGGACTTCGGTAATAAAAGAAATTCCGTTTTAATTTTTGATCAAGGTTTGACCGTTTTCCATATGCTGCAATTGCTATTGGGGCAATAGAAATCCGGTTTTCTGCACTCACCTCGAAAAGGTCATCTTTGAGCTGTACGCCAAGGACTTTTTCGAAACAAAAGGATACACCAAGATTTTTTGCTTCTTGAAATAAATGCTGATCAAGTTTGTAGCGACTTAAGCCAAAACCACCCAAATCAAGCTGCGATGAAACCCGTCTACCACGAACAGTAGTTAGTTCAAGTTGGGAGATGCGCGAGGGTTGAAGATCTGAAATGTTTATTTCAAGAGATTGGAGAAAAGGCCAGGCTTCATTAGAAATATATTCACCGCAGACACGATGAAATGGATATTTCTTTTTCTCGAACACGGTAACTTCAAATCCAGCTTTTTGTAAAAGTATGGAGCAAGTGAGTCCACTGAGTCCTCCACCAATGATTATAACCTTTTTATCGGTCATTTCACAATGTTTTTAAAGAGTTGATTATCAGCTGCCACCTGAATGCCCACATCCATTTAAGTTTATAATTTTTGATCCCCGCTTCCTGGAGCATTTTCACAATGTCAGCTTTTTTAAAGCTTCTCATAACAGATATTTTGGAATCGTGTTTAACCATCTCTGACCTGGAAAATAAAGATGTAAGAACCCCAATTGAATGGAAAGCAAACCAATGCCGGTGAAGATCATTTACAATCACTGCAATTCGTGCGCAATCACTCATTTTCTGAATCAGCTTTATCCATTGCGCGTCTTTAAAATGATGAGTAAATAGGCTGGATAAAACTATGTCAAATTGATTTGTATGTAAGTCATTGCTGGTTACATCTGCCAGTATGTAGGAAATTTCAGGGAAATCGAAGGACTTAATCCGTGCATATTCTATAGCCGCTGGGGTTGCGTCAATTCCTATTAATTTAATTTTAAGGCCCTTTTTTCTGGCCCAAATCGCAATTTGCCGTAGTGAGTCGCCGCCGCCGCAACCCCAGTCGCTGATTGACATTCCATCTTTAATTTTTATTTGTCTGAAAGCATTAAAAAAGACCTTGTAGCCCCCAAGGAGTTTATTAACGACTTCCAGCTCGTCCATAATTGGATCAATAACTTCAGGACCGAGCGCGAAATCGTCCATCATTTCATCTTCGGTACTGCGGCGGCTAAAGTCTGGCATCTGAATCTCTCTTTAAGATCATGGATTCAACAGTCAGCCCCGGTCCAAAGGCACATCCAAGAATGGTTTTTTCCTCGCTTGTTTTCTCCGTCAGAATTTTCTCGAGTACAAAGAGGATGCTGGCTGATGACATATTTCCAAAATCCCGTAGAACCTGATAGCTATAATCATTCTTTTCTTTGGAAAATCCTAAAGCTGTTTCAGCTGCCTCGAGAATCTTCCTTCCTCCCGGATGAATGGCGTAAGTATTTACATCATCTACGTTCATGCCAGCTTTTTCAAGGGTTTTTGATACTATCGCTGGGATATGTTTCAGGATGAGTTTGGAAACTTTCGACGTTAATTTCATTTCGAACCCATTATCGCCAATATTCCAGCCCATTTCGTTTTTTGCTGCCGGGATAAATTCAGAATAGAAAGTGTCGAGTGAGAGAATATTTCCTGTACCATAACGCTGACATGAACTTTCAACCAAAGCGGCCGCTGCACCATCGGAGAATAGGGAATTTGCCACCCAATTATCCAGGGTGTTTTCTTTTTGGAAATGTAGAGTGCATAGTTCAATACAAACAATCAGGACTTTTGCATTTTCCTGAGCCCGGCATATGTAATCTGCGGTTTTAAGAGCATTCAGAGCTCCGTAACATCCCATAAAATTAATGCAAGTTCGCTCAACACTGTGATTTAATCCCAATAGTTCAACTAGATTAATGTCAATTCCCGGGGCATACATTCCAGTGCAACTTACCGTTATCAGGTGGGTGATTTTTGAGTAAATATTATTGTCAAAACCCTCTAAGCATTTTTTTGCTGCTGCTGCTGCTATTCCTGCTGCCTTCTCCTGGTATTGATCCATTCTGCTAGCCGTACCGGGGAATGGTTTATCATCCTGAAAGCTTTGAAACAGTTTGCGCTCTCGGTTAACTTTCTTTCCAAAATCAGGAAGGACGGAGAAGCGATGTTCGATTCCGGAATTATCATAGATCAGCTTAAGTCGCGAGGCGTTATTTTGATCGAGATCAAATGCTTCGACCATAAACTGGTATATATCTTTCTGGGAAGTACGGTATTCCGGATTAGCGGTACCAATTGCGCTTATACAACTGCTCATTTATCGTAAAATACTAAATTATCGCACCATTGGTTTTCTTCTTAACATCATTTCTGGCCTCATGTTTTTAAATCAATGTTTCTCGGCATATATAGTAATTTAGTGAAATGGATTCTCAATGGAAACTTTTGCCCAGCCGATCTGCAATCCTGCACATGAGGTTTGGATTCTCTTTTTTTCTGTTGCCGGTTTTTCTTTTCGCGATGAGCCAGGCTCCTCAAGTCCTTTTTCTAAATGCATTTCTGACTTTTGTTGTTTGGCACCTGTTTGTCTATCCCGCAAGCAACGGCTATAACAGTTATTTTGATAAAGATGAGGGAAGCATCGCGCTAATAGAAAAACCACCCAAGGTTGATAAAAGCCTTTATCATTTTTCCTTGATTCTTGATCTGGCGGGACTTATGCTTGCTGCATTCGTAAATTGGGGCTTATTAATAGCTGTGGTGATTTATGGAGTTTTTTCAAAGCTTTATAGTCATCCATCGGTAAGGTTAAAAAAGTTTCCGGTCGTGAGTTTTTTAATTGTGTTTATTTTCCAGGGAGCCTGTGTCTATTGGAGCAGTTATGCCGCTATTTCTGGCCTGGAATTGTCTTCAGGCTGGAACTTAAACTTTTTTGTAGCAGGGTTGATATGTTCCTTTTTGATAGGAGCGACATATCCCCTTACTCAGGTTTACCAGCATGAAGAAGATCGGAAGCGAGGAGATAATACTTTAAGCATTCTGCTTGGAATAAATGGATCATTTTATTTCTCAGCCTTTCTCTTTTTAATTTCTATCGTTCTGCTCTGGTTTTATTGGTATCGCCTGGAACAGATGAATAACTTCTGGTTATTTTTAGTATTTGTAATTCCTGTGATCGTATTTTTCTGCAACTGGCTAATGAAAGTACACAGGGATCCTGATGAGGCGAATTTCAGAAACATGAGTCGCATGACTCTGTTTAGCGGCGGGATGATGGCGATTTATTTTGGGCTGTTAAACTTTATTTAACGCTCTCCATTCCATTCTTTTTCAAACTGTTCGAGATAGTCCAACATGAAAGTATGCCGTCCAAGGGCAATCTTCCTGCCCGTGGCAGTATTCATTTTATCTTTTAAAAGCAGTAATTTCTCGTAAAAATGATTGATTGAAGGTGAGGTTGAGTCTTTATATTCTTCTTTACTCATGTTTAATTGTGGCAGAATTTCGGGATTATAAAGTTCGCGATTTTTAAAACCGCCATAACTGAATGTTCTTGCGACACCTATAGCTCCAATGGCGTCTAAGCGATCTGCGTCCTGAACTATTTCGAGCTCATTAGAATGAAATGTGATGGTCCCTAGTCCAGAGCGGAAGGACATGTTCCGAATGATCTGTTGAACATGCTGAACAGTATCTTCATCAACATGTATTGATCTTAGAAAATCGCCAGCTTTTTGAGGGCCGATTTCCTCATTTCCATCATTAAATTTACTGTCGGCGATATCATGCAGCAGGGCAGCCAGCTCCACAACTAGCTGATCTGCCTGTTCTGTTTCGAGGATGAGTTTGGCATTATTAAGTACCCTGCGAATATGCCACCAATCATGGCCGGCTTCAGCACCAGCCAGAGTATCTTTGACAAATTGCTCTGTTAGAGCGATAATATTTTTATTCTTCTTGTTTGGGTTCACGCTTGCTGCCTTCGTATAGTTCATACTCCAAAAGCCTGCAGTCAAGCTTTCCATTATAGAACTCAATTCTTCGCGATGCGCGAAGACCTATCTTTTTAGCAAGATCGGGATTACCGGTAAAAATGTAACCCTTGTACCCCTTACATTTCTGCTTCATGAAGTCACCGATTCGTTTATATGTTGCTTCAAGTTTGGAGTGCACACCAAGGCGTTCACCATATTCAGGGTTGAAGATTACCACCCCAGGTCCTGCCGGAACTTCAGTATCGGCAAAGTCGCATACAGCAAAATCAATAAGGTGGTCTACACCGGCAGTTTTGGCATTGCGCTGTGAAACGTCAATAGCATCGGCGGAAAGATCCGTAGCAATAATCCGTGCCGGCATTTCCTTTTTTGACTGATCTTTTAGCTTTCGCCTCTCCTGAAAAAATACTTCTTCCTCGTAGCCCATGATGTGCATAAACCCATAATTCATGCGAAACAAGCCAGGTGTTTTATCAGTTGCGAGCAAAGCAGCCTCAATTGCTAGTGTACCAGAACCACACATCGGTACGATAAACGGTGTTTTTTTATCCCATTCAGTTGCCATAATCACACCTGCAGCAAGAGCTTCGAGCATTGGAGCCTTGCCAGGGATTTTCCTATACCCGTGTTTAGCTAAAGTTTCACCAGATGTATCAATGAAGATTTCCGCGTCATTTTCTTTCCAATAAAGGTGAATCATGGTTTTGTCGCCAGCCGGGCCGGTGTTGGGACGGATACCCTTTTTATCCTTGATACGATCAACGATTGCATCTTTTACTTTTAGGTTTGCGAACAGTGGAGTTGTTATCGTTTCGTTATCAACCGTTGAGCTAACGGAAAAGTAACCGGTAAAATCAATCAATTCTTCCCACTCGATTTCCATCAGTTCCTTATAAAGACGAGCTGGGTTTTCGGCGGTAAAAGTTTTAATTGAGTAGAGTACCTGACTCGCACATCTCAGGTGAAGATTTAGCGGTATACAGTCGTTAATTGACCCTTCCAGCTCAACTCCTGTGCTGAACGCCCGCACTATTTTATAGCCTAGTGCTTCTACTTCACGCTGCAAATAAGGCGATAAACGGTTATTGCAGGTGATGATGATTTTGCTCTTATTGTGGAAAACTTGCATAATAATTTACAAAGTTAACAATTAAAACAAGCCTGAATTTTATACTTTTACAAATCATGCAGTGGAAATTTTGTCCCACCCCAATGGACGATAATACTGCATTATTTTACGATAGAGAAGATCATTAAATACAAAATAACCATGGACATTAAAGGAAAAGTACATGAAATCTCACAGGTAATTACCGTGAGTGATAAGTTCAAGAAGCGTGAACTAATATTGGAATATGCTGAAAACCCAACTTACCCGGAGTATGTAAAGTTTGAAGCTGTGCAGGATAAAGTTAATTTATTTGACAATGTTAAAGTGGGTGATCAGGTAGAGTTGTTCTTCAATCTTCGGGGCCGACCTTGGACCGATAAAACTGGTAAAACATCGTATTTTAACACGCTGTCTGTATGGCGCTTGAATCCGCTTGGCGCAGAGACATCCTCATCATCCGCTCCGGAATATGCTCCACCTGTAGACATTACATCGGCTCCCGACGATGACGATTTACCGTTCTAAGAACCAATTTCATTTTTAAGGACCCTACTTTCGGTCATTATAAGAATTCAAAAGCCCCTATCCGGAAACCGGAAGGGGCTTTTTACTACTCACATAAACAAAACTATTCTTTAACAAGCTTTTTTACAAACCAACTCCCATTCTGGGATATGTTTACATAATAAACCCCATTCTTTGGAAGAGTTAGCTGTTTTACATAATTGCCGTTGAGGTTTACGACCTCATCAGCAAAAATTGATTTCATGTCACTGTTCAATACGCTGATTTTGGTATTTCCTTTACTTGCTATATTGAATGAAAGGGTCATTTTGCCACTGGAAAAATTTGGGAATAAGGTCAGGTCGCTAACGTCCAGAATTTTAGGTATAGATTCAGTGCCTGTTATTTTTTTCAACTGGTCTTTATTTGCATCGCTGATGCGGATATTCATGCGGCTTGAGATGCCATCCTTGTCAGTGTGACTGTAATTAAAGGACGACGAATTATTTCTGGTCCCAAACGTACTAAAATCTCCATGTTCAAAAATCATAGGTGTGCGGTTTCCTTCTAAAACCCTACCCGGTCTTCCTGGAACCATATTGCGATTCATTGCAATAACTCGTTTTCTGATGTTGCTATCCAGGCCGTCGACATTGAAATTGAACCGTTTCAATAGACTATCGGTATTCAGGTTAAACCTAGTGGTACTATCACCTCCAAAGGTGAAAACTTGAAAATCTCGGTTGATTAATACACTGTCATCACCATTTTTTAAAATCCTGATTTCGCCGGGAGCTTTTCCATCGAACTTGAAGCTCCTGACATTTGCTCCAATAGAAGCGATGTCATCATTCCAATAAAGTACATGCGGTTCTTTCCCATCCCTCGTAACGATTATATCCTTACTGTTGTCACCACCCCGCCCAACTACAACCCGCCGTTCTTCGGAGCGTTTTCCAGGACCTGTTCCAAAATTTTTTTCCATCTCCTTAAATTCTTCCCGAAGTTTAGCTTTTTCGGACTTGTCAAGCTCACTAAATTTTTTGCCATTAACCGTGGTGTCGCCATTATTTATAATAATGCTGCGTGTTAGCCCCTTGGAATCCTGAGCGTATGAAGCATAATCTGGTGCAACGGCTGCTACAGCAAACAGGCATAAAAGGCTTTTAAGTAGACTCTTTTTCATTTAATTACATTTAAGCTGAACAAAAATATAGCACCGCATATCCATATAATGTTAATGCTTTGTTAAAAAGTGTTAAAACTCAGTTGGCTTAGAGCCGGTTACGTATTTTTGTGATTACATGAAGAAAAAGAGTATCAGTTTAATAATAGGTTTGATGGCCATTGCACTTACCGGGGTAATGGCAATGCAGCTGTATTTCTTCAGGGAGTCATACCAATTGCAAGAAAAGCTTTTCGATCAGTCGGTGCACGAGGCACTTACCCGTGTAGTTGAAAGAATCGAGAAACGGGACGCGAATAATTTCCTGGAAAAGAAAGCAGAAAATATTGGCCTGCCAGCAACTGAAACGGTCACTCAAAAACCACTCATTGTAAAACGATCAGTAAGCAATTCCCGCAACAGGACATCGGGAAGGCTATCTGCTATGAATCACATGCTGAACGAGAAGAGAAAAGAGGACAGCATATTTCGAATACGTGATAGTTTATTCAAGGCCAGAAATCCAAATGTTCTGGTATTCGATGATGCCTTATCCCCGGAGGAGCTGAAGGATCAGCAATTCGATTTGCGTGTTGATATTACCGAATATATAGACGCATTCGGGCAGTTGCGAACTCTGCGTGAGATAACAAATAACAAAGTACCAGCATTGGCAATGGCTGCTGGAGGCCAGATCGCTGCCGCCACTGCATCCCTCAGAGACTCTGTGCGTCAGTACATTGTTTTTGACCCGGTTTATGGGACTTCGTTGCGTACTATTCCTAAACCAAAATTAAGGCATAACCCACCCCCAGAGCCGCCAGAGCCAAAAAGGAAAAACAAAGTCGAGAAGGTACAGGAGCTTTTCGCATCAGAGACAAAAAAAGGTGACGTATTTAAAAACCTTGCCGAAGAGTATGGTAAGGTGAGGCTTAGCTTAAATGAGAGAATACATCCTCAAACTCTTGACTCCATGCTTAGACTGGAACTCATCAATAGGTCGATTAATAGTAATTATGAATATAAAGTCACCTCAGCAGAAAGGGATTCTCTGATTTTTAGAAGAGCATCGAATCAAACCAAATTTCTGCCGAATAATAGCTATGAGATTCCGCTTTTCCCAAAAGATATCATCATGGATTCGGGAATGCTCACAATTACCTTCCCCGATAAGAATACAATAATTCTTGCGAATCTAACGGCGATGATGAGCTTGTCAGGAGGTTTATTACTGATCCTTATATTCTGTTTTGGATATACCATTCACACTATCCTGATGCAGAAGAAGCTATCGGAAATGAAAACAGATTTCATCAATAATATGACTCATGAATTTAAGACCCCGGTTGCAACGATCATGATTGCAAGCGAGGCTCTTCGTGATCCTGACCTCACTACTGATAAGAAACGCATTGACCGGCTGGCTAATATTATTTATGATGAGAATGTTCGGCTTGGAAGCCACATTGAACGGGTGCTAAACATTGCTAAAATTGATAAGGGTGATTTGAAGCTTGAGCACAAAGATGTGGAGATGAATGATTTGCTTTCGGCAATCGTAGATAGTATGGCACTACAACTTCAAAAAAGAAATGCTACCATCGACTTGCAACTGGATGCAGGGCAGTCTACTATTATGGGCGATGAACTTCACCTGTCAAATATAATTTTCAATCTGCTGGACAACGCTAATAAGTATAGTCCGAAAGATCCGGAAATCAAGATCAGTACGTTAAATTCGGGACGAAACCTGATTATAAGAGTTGCAGATAAAGGTATCGGGATGAATCGCGATCAGCTGGGTAAAATATTTGATCAGTTTTACCGCATTCCTACTGGGAATGTTCATGACGTAAAAGGCTTTGGTCTTGGCTTAAGCTACGTCGCTAATATTGTAAAAAAATTACACGGGACGATAAAAGTTCGAAGCGAAAAAGACAAAGGCTCGGAGTTTGAGATTAGCTTGCCGCTTAAGAATAGTTAATGCAGTATCGCCGGTTATTAAAAATATAAATCACAAGCAATCCTTAAGAGAGTCCGCCCAGTGCGGTATAAATGATACTTTAAATGAAAAAAATTCTACTTGCCGAGGACGATCCGAATTTGGGAATGCTGTTACAGGATTACCTTCAGTTAAAGGGTAAATTTGAAGTAGTTCTGGCTCAGGATGGAGACGAGGCTTTACGTGCTTTTACAAAAGAACATTTTGACGTCTGTATTTTCGATGTCATGATGCCAAAAAAAGACGGATTTACGCTGGGCAAGGAAATTAGAAAAATCAATCCTAATGTGCCAATAATTTTCGCCACGGCGAAGACCATGATCGAAGATAAGTCGGAAGCTTACAACCTGGGTGGTGATGATTATATAACCAAGCCATTTAGAATCGAGGAGCTATTGTTGCGCATAAATGCACTTCTTAAACGGATGTCAGGTTCTGACAAGAATGACGTGTCTGACCAGCCGACAAAATTTGACATTGGTAAATATAAATTTGACTATACCGCCCAAATGATCAATAATGGCACCGATCAACAAAAAGTGTCAACAAAAGAAGCAGAACTTCTGCGCCTGCTTTGCCTGAAAAAGAACGAGGTTTTAACAAGAGAAGAAGCTTTGATCAGCATCTGGCATGATGATAATTACTTCAATGGTAGGAGCATGGATGTATTCCTGAGTAAACTTCGGAAGTATTTAAAAGAAGATCCTAAGGTGGAGATCATCAATGTGCACGGGAAAGGGTATAAGCTGCTCGTCAATTGAAAGTTATACGGTGTATGTTTTACGTTATATGTCTGAGCGGCAATCTCAGCGTAAAAGGCCTTGGCTTACAATGAAAACCTTTCCGTTTGGTACGCTAGAAAGAAAACTTACAGCGTATAAAGTAAAACTTATAACCCTACAGATCAAATTTAATCCCTTGCGCCAGGGGCAATTTATCCGAATAATTGATCGTATTTGTCTGTCTGCGCATGTAAGCTCTCCATGCATCAGAACCTGATTCTCTTCCACCTCCAGTTTCTTTCTCCCCTCCAAATGCACCACCAATTTCTGCTCCCGAAGTTCCAATATTGACATTGGCGATTCCGCAGTCGGACCCACCATACGACAAGAATTGCTCAGCCTCACGAAGATTTATAGTCATTATTGCCGATGACAGCCCCTGCGGCACACCGTTCTGCATGGCAATTGCTTCATCCAGAGTGTTATATTTCATCAGGTACAAGATTGGTGCAAATGTTTCATGTTGAACAATTTCAAATTCATTCTTTGCTTCCGCAATGCAGGGTCGGACATAGCAACCGGACTCATAGCCCGCACCTTCCATCACTCCACCTTCAACTACAAATTTGCCACCTTCTTTTTTACATTTTTCAATCGACTCCAGATATCCGTTAACAGCATCTTTGTCAATTAGGGGCCCTACATGATTATTTTCATCCAGGGGATTCCCAATCTTTAGTTGTTTGTAGGCCTTAACTAACTTGTCGCGGAAATTATCATAAACACTTTCGTGGATTATTAGCCGGCGTGTTGAAGTACATCGTTGCCCTGCCGTGCCCACCGCACCAAAAACTGCTCCAACAAGTGACATCTCCAGATCTGCGTCTTTGGATATTATTATAGCGTTATTCCCGCCCAGCTCTAATAAACTACGACCGAGTCTTGCTCCAAGTGCAGCGCCAACGGCTTTACCCATACGAGTTGAGCCCGTAGCAGAGACTAAAGGAATTCGTTTATCATTACTCATACTTTCACCAATGCTCCGGTCGCCTACTACGAGGCAGGAAACGCCTTCAGGAACGTCGTTTTTTTCAAATACTTTTTGAATGATATGCTGACACGCGATAGCAGTCAAAGGCGTCTTTTCTGACGGCTTCCAAACACAAACGTTACCGCAAACCATCGCAAGTGATGCGTTCCATGCCCATACTGCCACCGGAAAATTAAAGGCTGAGATAATCCCAACTACACCCAGCGGATGCCATTGTTCATACATCCTATGAGCCGGTCGTTCGGAGTGCATGGTAAGGCCATAAAGCTGGCGTGATAAACCAACAGCAAAATCACAGATGTCGATCATTTCCTGAACTTCTCCGTAACCCTCCTGCAGGCTCTTTCCCATTTCGTAACTCACGAGCTGGCCTAATTCCTCCTTCTTCCCGCGAAGGGCATCGCCAAATTGGCGAATCACCTCACCACGCTTAGGCGACGGCCAGGTCCGCCAAGTCTTAAATGCCTCTTCAGCTTTTTGTATGGTTGCATTGTAAACATCAGCGTCAGCAAATTTCACAGATGCAATCTCTTTTCCATCCACAGGAGAGTAAATCACTTTAGCTTCAGCCTTAGGACTGCTGCTCCAGGCCTTTCCCGTACTGCTTGAGTGATTAATTTGCTCTATTCCAAGGTTCTGCAGCAGCTTTTTGATGTCTATTTGCATAAAATTTCGTATTTTTGTCAAAGTTAAGCATTTCTATCTAGGCAGATAAACCGGTGATGGTTTTCACTGCCCTTTCCAGGCTTAGTATTTTATTTTCAGACGATTAAAGCTGCGGGTGTCAGGATGTGGAAAAATAATAACCAGAAGAATTAGTGATTAGCTTTAAATTGATTGAATAAATCCGGGGCTATTTTTAGCAGAATATCCGGTGAACGTTCTTAATCGTACTATTTTAGGATGGAAGAAGATTTTGAGTTTGATTTTTCCGAAGATCCCAGATTTTCGGTAGAAAGATATGAAGAGATGATCCGTAACCAGGATCAGTATTTTTTCGATGCTCAGGCATTTGAAAATATAATTGAATACTATATTGAGAAAAACGATCCCATAAAAGCATTACAGGTTACCGAGTATGCGATTAGCCAACACCCTTTCGCGGCAATTTTCTCGATTAAACAGGCCCAGTTGTATGTAGCTACAAACCAATTTGATCTTGCGTTTGAATCGCTGAGCAAAGCCGAAACACTTGAGCCTTCCGAAGCAGATATATATACTATCCGGGGTAATATTTTTGAAGGGCTGGAGCGCCACGAAGAAGCCCTCGAAAACTATGAGAAAGCTCTAGGTCTGGCAGAAACAACGGACGAAATTCTACTTCATATTGCTTACGTCTACCAGAGCATGGGCGATTACGAGAGCTCTGTGAATTACCTCAAGCAATGTTTACAGCAAAACATGGAAAATCAGGATGCACTTTATGAACTTGCATTTTGTTACGATGTGCTTGATAAACAAGAAGAGAGCATCAAGTTTTATGAGCAGTACATCGACAACGAGCCATATTCGTATGCTGCCTGGTATAATTTAGGCAACGCATTCAACAAGATGGATCTGTACGAAAAGTCTATTGATGCCTACGATTACGCTATCCTTATTAAGGACAATTTCGCGTCCGCGTATTTTAATAAGGGAAATGCATTGGTTCATTTGGATCGCTATAACGAAGCAATCGAGGTATACAAGCAGACTTTCGAATATGAGCCACCAAGCGGCGACACCTACTGCGCAATCGGCGAATGTTACGAAAAGCTTGAACGTATGGACGAAGCACGATCTTATTACAAAAAGGCGGTAAAGCTTGATCCCGCCCAGTCAGATGCCTGGTTCGGTATTGGAGTAACGCTCGATTTTGAAGAGAGATACTTCGAATCACTTTATTTTTATAAGAAGGCACTGGATCTGGACGACAAAAATGCTGATTACTGGTTTGCGATTGCAGATGCGCAATATAAGCTTAAACAACTTGATGAGTCAGAAAAGGCCTATGAGAAGGTCCTGGAATTAAATCCGGTTGATATTGAAGCATGGTTGGATTATTCATCGATTCTTTTTGAGCAGGATAAACTTACGTCAGCAATAGAGATTATATCTGAAGGAATAAAAAATAATCCTGACGCTGCAGAACTGTACTACAGGATGGTGGCTTACCTTTTTGCGGCCAGCGAATACAGTGAAGCGCTGATTTACCTCGAGACGGCTTTGAACACTGATCCTGAGAAACACCATATTCTGTTCGAATATCTTCCTCAGCTTCACGAGAACAAGGTTATCGTGGACATAATAAATCGTTACACCCGTTAAAAAGCAATAAAAATATTCAGGCTTTAGGTTTTGATTTTTTTTTGGAGATTTGCAGTTAATTAAATGAGCAGTGATTCTTTAGAATTTAATTACAATGCAGGTCTCATTTAGCAATCCAAACCAAGATAAATGAATTACATATTAAAGAATATTCCTGAACGTACGCAAAAGCCCCGTGTAAACGGTCTTACGATGGTAATGGATAAAGGTTTAAGTGTGCGTGAAGTTGAAGATTTTCTTGAAGTTGCTGGTCCGCATGCCGATATAATTAAACTGGGATGGTCTACATCATACGTAACACCTAACCTTGAACGCAAATTAAAGGTATATAAAGATGCAGGTATCCCTGTTTATTTCGGTGGTACTTTATTTGAAGCCTTTATTATCAGGAACCAGTTTGACGATTATAGGCGTATACTTGATAAATACGGAATGGAACTTGCTGAAGTGTCTGATGGATCTATCGAGATCGGACATGAGGAAAAATGTGAATATATCAGGAAACTAAGCGAGCAGGTTACGGTAATATCAGAAGTAGGGTCAAAGGATGCAGCTAAAATTCTGGCTCCATACAAATGGATAAACCTCATGCAGGCCGAAATTCAAGCCGGTGCATGGAAAGTTATAGCAGAAGCAAGGGAAGCAGGAAATGTTGGTATCTTCCGTGATTCAGGTGAGGTAAGGCAAGGTTTGATTGATGAGATATTGACTCAAATTCCAGCCGAAACAATAATTTGGGAAGCTCCGCAAAAAGCACAGCAAGTTTGGTTTATAAAACTGATAGGTTCGAATATAAATCTGGGCAACATTGCCCCATCAGACGTTATTCCTGTAGAAACACTAAGACTAGGACTTAGAAGTGATACTTTCGATCACTTTTTGAATCTATAAACAGTATAGTCCCTCCCGCGTTAATATAACGTAACATAACAACCCCCAATGAAGAAATACGGACTGATCGGGTATCCTCTAACACACTCTTTTTCAAAAAAATACTTTTCCGAGAAATTTACAAAAGAGGGTTATGAGGATCGTGAGTATGAACTTTATCCACTCCAGAATTTAAGCGATCTTCCCGGTTTGATCAATGACACTCATGATTTGTGCGGACTGAATGTCACGGTTCCACACAAGATCGGCGTAATGTTTTATTTGGATAAAATTGACCCGGCGGCGCGCGAAATAGATGCTGTTAATTGCATAAAGATTGTTAATCATCAGCCTGTAGAAGCCTTTTTTAGCGGGGAGCTTTCCTCAATGAAAGTTCGCCTCGAAGGTTATAATACCGATGCCTTTGCATTTGAAGAATCATTAAAACCACTGCTTAAAAAACATCATCAAAAGGCATTAGTTCTGGGAAATGGGGGAGCGGCGCGAGCAGTTGCTTATGTTCTGAATAAGCTTGACATTTCGTATAAGCTTGTTTCACGGAGAGCTATTGGAAAACAACTTAAATATGAGCAATTAACGGCGAACGTTATGAAGGAGCGCCTGCTCATTATTAACACGACCCCTTTAGGCACCGCACCTAATATCGAAGAATGCCCGGAGATTCCATACGAGCTGTTGACCGCAAAGCATTTGCTGTACGATCTGGTATACAATCCGGAAGAAACAGAATTTTTGAAGCGTGGTAGAGAAAAAGGAGCTGCTATCAAGAACGGACTCGAAATGCTGCACCTGCAAGCTGAAAAGTCCTGGGAGATTTGGAATAAATAGAAAATGAGAAAGCGAGGGATCTATAGTTTTGTAATTGTATTTCTGTTCTTTCTGAGTTGCTCACAAGATTATTCTCCCAAGCCCCGGGGATATTTTAATATTAAATTCCCTGAAAAGAAATACCAGTCGTTTACTTCTGACTGTCCATATAGCTTTGAGTTTCCTGTATATGCCAAAGTAATACCCGATTCTAAAAAAGATGCAAAACCCTGCTGGCTGGATGTTTCCTACCCAGATTTCAATGGAAGAATTCATCTAAGTTACCAACCTGTTCATTCACCTTCAGAATTTAACCAACTTGTAGAGGATGCGCGTACTTTTGCTTTCAAACATACTGTAAAGGCTACGGCGATAGACGAGGGGCTTATCTCATATCCTGAGAAAAATGTTTATGGGATATATTATTCCATTGACGGAAATACGGCATCATCTGTACAATTTTTTCTTACAGACAGTACCAAAAACTACCTTAGGGGTGCATTATACTTTAATGAACAGCCTCGTTTAGATTCCATCCAGCCAGTACTAGAGTTTATTAAAAAGGATATTGATGTAATGATTAAATCTTTCAAATGGAAAAATCAATAAAATTGCTCATTCTGTTGTGTTTCATCGCCAGCTCGACAATGGCTCAACTTAATTCTGATGAGAAGAAGATTGTCGAATTTATTAACGCTCATCTAAAAGATTCAGAGCAACTGCTTATTGAGTCGGTAAATGTTAACAGCGGCACATTGAACGTCGAAGGCGTGAAGAAAGTTGGAGCGATTTATCGGAAAGAGCTTGATAAGATCGGGTTCACTACCGAATGGGTAGTTTTACCCGACTCCTTAAGACGGGCGGGCCATTTGGTTGCAACCGTAAAAGGAAATCAGGGTAAGAAATTATTTCTGATCGGCCACCTTGATACCGTATTCGAGTTGGATATGGCTTTTGCCCCTTATACAAAGTTGAATGATTCAACGGCAACCGGCCAGGGGGTTAATGATATGAAAGGTGGTAACGTGGTAATGATTGGTGCCTTGAGAGCACTTTCTGAGTTAGGATTACTTAAAAATACACAAATCGTCGCTTATTTCACTGGTGATGAGGAGAGCTCAGGTTCACCACACCATGTAGCCAGGCAAGATTTTATTGAAAGGGCAAAAACTACAGACATTGCTTTAGGTTTTGAAGGTGCGCAAGGGCTTCACACGGTTGCCGTAGCACGCCGGGGCATTGGAGGCTGGGTACTTAATGTTGAGGCAAAAACCGGACATTCTGCGGGAGTTTTCAGCGAAGGGGCAGGCTATGGTGCGATCTATGAAGCAGCAAGGATCATTAACGAATTTCGTACGCAACTTGCAAATGAGAAGTATTTAACCTTCAATCCAGGTTTAATAAGCGGAGGTTCCGAGATAAAAGTGGACCGTGCTGCCGCAAAATTAGAAGCCGTGGGCAAGACCAATATCATTTCACCGGCAGCATACGCAGCAGGGGATTTGCGTTATATTTCCGAAGCACAGCGTGAAAGTGCAAGAGAAAAGATGAGATCAATTGTTGCGCAGAGTCTGAACGGTACGAAATCCCGCATTTCATTTTCAGATGGATTGCCAGCGATGGAACCTACAGAAGGAAATTACCGACTGGTGAAGTTTCTTGATGATGTTACAAGGGATATGGGCCTGGGAGAAACCGTAGCAGGTGATCCGGGTTCGAGAGGTGCAGGTGATATATCCGATATCGCAAAATATGTAGATTCGCTAGATGGTATGGGCGCTTCTGGTTCAGGATCGCATAAGCCTGGGGAAACAATCAATCTGAAGGAATTTCCCTACCTCATTCAGCGGGCCGCGATCATGATTTACCGACTTACCAGGCAAGGAGCAACAGTCAATTAGCAAAATGATGGGGTAAAACAATTCGACTGAAATTTGGTACTTTTATAGTAATGATCAATATTAAAGTCTTCGTTTGTAATCCTTACCAGGAAAATACATACTTGCTGTACGACGACAGCCTGGAGTGCATAATTATTGATCCGGGAATGTACGATGGCGACGAGCAGAATAGAATTCTAAAATTCATCGCGGAGCATAAACTAAAACCGGTGATGCTTTTAAATACCCATTGTCACATAGATCATGTTCTGGGCAATAAATTTATTTATGACACATTTGGTTTACTTCCACAGTTTCATAAGGGAGAACAAGCCGTATTGAATGCTGTAGTAGCATATGCACCTCAAATGGGGATTCGATATGAGGTTTCACCATTGCCCGAAAAATACTTACCAGAAAGTGGTACTATAAGTTTTGGTGAGAGCGAACTTGAAATATTATTTTGCCCTGGCCACTCACCTGCACATTTATGTTTCCACAATAAGGAGCACAAAATTCTGATAGGGGGTGATGTATTATTTTATCAAAGTATTGGGCGAACAGATCTTCCGGGTGGAAATTATAACCAACTGATCAGCAATATTCGTGAGAAAATTTTCACACTTGCAGATGACTGCCGTGTTTATCCAGGCCACGGACAATCGACCATGATAGGATATGAAAAGCAGTTTAATCCTTTTTTAACCTAAGGATTAAGATCTTCGCGAAATTGAACACATCCTATTACATAGCAAAGCGATACCTTTTTTCAAAAAAATCGGTCAATGCGATAAATTTTATATCGGGCATTTCGATGCTCGGGGTTTTTGTCGGGAGTGCCGCTCTTATCATCATTCTATCAGTGTTTAATGGATTTGAAAACATTGTTCTTTCCATGTACAATACCTTTAGCCCCGAACTAAGGATTGAACTTGCAGAAGGCAAAGCATTTGAGCCATCCGACCCACGCTTTTCGAAATTTAAAAATGACGGACGTATCATAAACTACACCGAGGTGCTGCAGGAAAAAGCTCTTGTACGCTATGGGAAAAGTCAATCGATTGCCTTAGTAAAAGGTGTGAGCGATGAGTATATGAATGGGCAGGTTAGCCTGGATTCAGCGATCTCCAGCGGCAGTTTCATCCTGAAGGAGAAAGGAGAAAATTTTGCGGTAATTGGTTCTGCCATACAGAACTATCTTTCGGTAAATTTAAATGATGATTTCAGACACCTCGACATTTATTCTCCGAGAAAAAATGCTGCTAATTCATTGAATCCGGCCGACGAATTTAATGTAATGTCAATTCATCCATCAGGAGTGTTTTCTGTGCAACAAGAGTTCGATAATATGATGATCGTGCCAATCGGATTTGCCCGAGAATTACTAGGAGAGGAAAGCAAGGTCTCTTTAATAGAAATTAACACCAGAGATGACGTATCTGTGGATGACCTGCAGGAGGAGATTTCCGAAAATCTTGGGAAGGATTTTGTAGTAAAAAACAGAAGCCAGCAAAACCAACTACTTTATAAAATTTTAAACTCAGAAAAGTGGGCAATCTTCATGATCCTTACGTTCGTCCTGATCATCGCCATTTTTAACATTATCGGTTCCTTGACCATGCTGGTTATTGATAAGAAAAAAGATATAGCTATTCTTAGTAGCCTGGGCGCTGATAATGGACTAATTCGTGGTATTTTTTTCATTGAGGGAATGATGATCTCCATGGTTGGCTGCGGTCTTGGCATGTTTGCAGGCCTTATGTTCTGCCTGCTTCAGCAGCACTTTGGTTTCATCAAAATGGCCGGCGCCAGCCTGTTGATTGATTCATACCCCGTTGGGATAAAAGGTACCGATTTCATCCTTGTCTTTGGAACGGTACTACTCGTCTCCCTGGTTGCATCAGCGATCTCTTCAAGACTAAGTGTAAAAAATACCGGAAGTCTTCGCGAAGAACTCTAGCTTTCTCAGTACAATCTTCATTTAAAAATAAGCATTTTTAGAGAGGTAGTTTTTTACATAATCCTCAACTCCATCTTCAAGGGTATAAAAGTCTTTTGGATAACCTAAAGATTTCAACTTTTCCATGGTCGCTTCTGTGAAGTATTGGTATTTATCCCGGATATCTTCCGGGGTTGGAACAAATTGAATATTAATCGGCTCTCCCAAAGCTTTGAAGGTATTTGTCGCGAGATCAAGGAAAGTTCTTGCCTTGCCTGAGCCCAGATTATAGATCCCGGAATCCTTCCGATGATGCATCAAAAAATATAAAACGTCAATTACATCCTTAACATAAACGAAGTCCCGCATTTGCTCCCCATCCCGGAAGTCCGGATGGTGAGATTGAAAAAGCTTCATTTCTCCAGTCTTCTTTATCTGATTGTATGTGTGAAATATCACGGAAGCCATTCTTCCTTTATGATATTCATTAGGACCGTAAACGTTAAAGAATTTTAAGCCTGCCCAAAAGTAAGGTGCTCTTTCCTGAGCTAAAGCCCATTTGTCGAAATCATTTTTCGAATCGCCATAAGGATTTAAAGGCTGAAGCAAAGGGATTTTCGACTCATCATCTTCGTAACCGTTTTCACCAAGTCCGTAGGTAGCGGCAGAAGAAGCATATACAAGCGGCAGCCCAAACTCGACGCATATATTCCATATGTTTTTAGTGTAATCGAGGTTGAGGCGGTCGAAAATATCACGATCAAATTCTGTGGTATCTGTTCGCGCTCCGAGGTGGAATACAAATTGCACAAGCAGCTGGTTCTCTCTTAGCCATTCCGGAAAGATGTCACGTTCCACCTGCTGTGAAAAACGCTTACCTTCGAAGTTTTTGTTTTTTTGGTCATTCGAAAAATGATCTACTAATACCAGGTCGTAAAACCCTTCGTCATTTAGCTTCTGGACCAAACAACTTCCAATAAATCCCGCTGCGCCCGTTATAATGATCATCTCTTATAATTTGGTTTGATTATAAAAATAGGTTTTGTTTAATGTCAGGTATTATCCCCTTTTTCAAAGCTTCATCGAAAAATATATTCACTGCTCTGCGGCCCTCATCGCCAAGATCAACAGAATACTTATTGACATATAGTTCTATATGTTTATACATCACGTCCGTACTCATCTCCTGGGCATGGGACCTTATAAAATCCAAGCCAGAAAGTGGGTTTTTGATTGCAAACATCACACTGCGTTGAATTATGCGATTTACTTTTTGTTTGACTTCTTCCGGCAGACTACGCTTTATCATAATTCCACCCAATGGAATCGGACAAGATGTAAGTTTCTCCCAATATTCACCAAGGTCCATAACTTTCAACAGGCCCTTATCTTCGTATGTAAAACGATTTTCGTGGATTATTACTCCAAGATCGATGCGATTGTTTAGCAATGCAGGCTCGATTTCCGAAAATTTCATTTCAACCTTATTTTCAGCTTCGGGGAAAGCAAGAGATAAAAGGAAATTTGCTGTAGTATTTTTGCCGGGTATTCCAACTTTGAGATTACCGATGCGTGAGGTAAGACTTTCAATTCCTTCACGGAGGATTGAAGGGTCGTTGCAAATCAATAAGGGTCCGACACCGAAGCCAAGTGCACTACCCGAGTGCAATAAGACATAATTTTCTGTTAGATAAGCATAGGCGTGGTAACTCAGCTTTGTAATATCCAGATCAGCGTTAAACGCCCTTTGATTAAGAGTTTCCACATCCTGATATGAAACATCAAAGGTCAACCCTTCGGTATCTACTTTCTGATGGATCATAGCATCGAAAATAAAGGTGTCATTCGGACATGGTGAGAAGCCCAGGCTCAATTTCATTCTTCAAGCAGATTAATAAGAGTTTTGTTTAGGTTCTTCACTGCGAGTTCGATATCCCATTTCTCACGGTTTCTGCGCTCGACATAATTTGAAATAGCACGAATTTGAATGTATGGTACAGCAGCCTGATTACATGCATAAAAAAACGCTGCGCCTTCCATGCTTTCAATCTGGGGATTGAACCGGGCAATGGCATTTGCGATGGATAGTTCATGTCCATGAACCTTGTTCACCGTTATTGCGCTTACTTCTTTTAATTGATTAGTCCGAAATGCCGGATTCGGACGATGTGAAAGTGATGTCAAACCTAATCCCAGGGAATCAAGAGATAAAAATTCGTCTCCGTCTTCTGCTCCAAGTTCTGCAAACGTATCCTCTTTCACTAAACACACTTCACCGAGCTCTATATCAAAGTCAAAGCTACCAGCGATGCCCGCATTTATTGCCAGGTCGCAAGAAGATTTAGCAAAATGCCTGCCCAATGAATAAGCCGTTGGAACCATCCCGGCACCCGTTACCAATACTTTCACTGAATGAAGGCCAATGTAATGTTCCTCAGAGCTGCCTTCAATAGAATATGCAGAAAGAAAGGGCTGAATCTCCGGAAGAGTAGCGGCAACAAGGAGTAGCTTCATTAAGCAAAGTTACGCAAATGAGTTAATTTGTACTTAAGGCAAGTTTTACTTTAAGTATATTTGCATTTTAATTTTTTAACATGATTTATATTACCAGGAGAGAGAGATTTAATGCAGCCCACAAGCTGTTTCGTGAAGAGTGGAGTGACGAAAAAAATTTAGAAACATTTGGAAAATGCTCGAATCCGAATTGGCATGGGCACAATTACGAATTATTTGTGACCGTAAAGGGGGAAATTAACCCTGAAACAGGTTTTGTAGTCGATTTGAAAGAGTTAAAGGCTATAATTACATCCTATGTAACGAGCGAGCTGGATCATAAGAATATAAACCTTGATGTAGACTTCATGAAGGGAAAATTAGCCTCAACCGAAATACTGGCAGTAACAATATTTGAAAGGCTTAAACCATATATCGAAGAACAGGGTGCACAATTGCATAGTGTTAAACTTTTTGAGACAGAAAACAATTCTGTAGAATACTTTGGATCATAAGCTTAAGACTATGGATCAGAAACAAGACATCAATGAAGAACAGATCGACGGATACGTTAAGATCGACAGATATGATCAGGCAAGAATTGATCGTATTGCATCTCACTACGAAGCAATTTTGGCCGACCTCGGAGAAGATCCATCGCGCGAAGGTCTTTTAAAAACTCCTGAACGGGTTGCAAAAGCTTTGCAGTACCTTACCCACGGCTATGATTCCAAGCCTGATGAGATTCTACGTTCTGCGATGTTTAAAGAGGATTATAGCCAGATGGTTGTAGTTAAGGATATAGAGGTATTCTCGATGTGTGAGCACCATATGCTTCCCTTTTTCGGTAAGGCGCATATTGCGTATATCCCAAACGGGTATATTGTTGGTTTGAGCAAGATTCCCCGGGTAGTAGATTCTTTTGCCCGCCGCCTCCAGGTTCAGGAGCGGCTAACTAATGAGATCCGCGATTGCATTCAGGATACTTTGAACCCTGCTGGTGTTGCAGTCGTGATTGAATGTAAGCACCTGTGTATGTCAATGCGGGGGGTGCAGAAGCAAAATTCAGTGACCACAACGTCCGCGTTTACAGGCGAGTTTGCCAACGAAACCACGCGCGGTGAATTTTTGAAACTTATCACATCAAATCTCAGCTAATCAGTAATTCTGCTATATGAAATCATATTTGTTTCCGGGACAGGGAGCCCAGTTTGTGGGAATGGGAAAAGATCTTTACGACCATTCACAAAGAGCAAAAAGTTTATTTGAAAATGCTAATGAGATACTAGGCTTCAGGATTACAGACATAATGTTTTCTGGAACTGAAGAGGATCTGAAGCAAACCAATGTTACCCAGCCTGCAATCTTTCTACATTCTGTGATCCTGGCCAAGGAACTTGGAAACGATTTTCAGCCGGATATGGTTGCCGGACATTCATTAGGTGAATTTTCCGCGCTCGTAGCCGCAAATGCTATCACTTTTGAGGATGGGTTGCGCCTGGTAAGTGCCCGGGCGAATGCAATGCAAAAGGCCTGCGAAATAAGGCCGTCTACCATGGCCGCAATACTTGGCCTGGACGATTTTACCGTTGAAGATGTCTGTCAGAGGATAAGCGACATTGTGGTTCCTGCTAATTATAACTGCCCTGGCCAGTTGGTAATTTCCGGAACAATTGAGGGCATCGATAAGGCTTGCGAATTGCTAACTGCGGCTGGAGCGAAACGTGCGTTAAAACTTAATGTTGGTGGGGCCTTTCATTCACCGCTGATGGAAGCAGCTCGGGTGGAACTTCAGGCAGCAATCGAAGCCACTGAGTTGAAAGAGCCGATTTGCCCTGTGTATCAGAATATTGATGCTAAGCCTTACAAAGATGTTTCAAGTATAAAACATAATCTTATTGCACAGCTGACAGGTGCAGTACGCTGGACTCAAACCATTGAAAAGATGTTAGAACATGGTGCGGACTCTTTTACAGAAGTCGGCCCCGGAAGTGTTTTACAAGGGCTTGTAAAGAAAGTCAACCGTGCTGTTGAAACCAGCAGTGCTTCTCTGAGTTAGATAAGCCAAAATACCGAAAGGGCATAATCTTTGTGCATTTTCGGCTTTTTATAGCATTACCTAAACTATCATTTTTGAGCGGAAATTTTAAGATTCGGTTACTCTTATTGATGCTTGCCATTGGCTTTGCATGCACCGCTTTGACGATCAATCTTACTATTAATAAGCTGGAAGTTCTCCATCTTGATGGTCAGAAGATTGAGCGACGCCTCCATCGAAAAGAAGTGTTCGTCAGGGAATTTCTGAACAATCCTGCGAACCTTGATTCACTTCGGAAAATAACCAATAATGAGGTCTGGTCACAATATCTGATTAAGGAATTAAGCGAAAAAAGAAACATTTATGTACAAACCTTTGAAGATGGAAAGCAGAAATTTTGGAGCGGGATTAAAATCATCCTTGAAAGCGACGTCCAGCTAAAAGAAGGTTCAACATTTATTCCCTGGGAAAACGGCTATTATGAAGCGATAAAGAAGTCTGAGGGAAAATTTTCAGTCATTTGTTTTATTCCAATTAAGGCAAGATATCCTTACCAAAACGAATATCTCAAAAATGAATTTGCAAAGGAGCTTATCTCTTCGGACAATCTGGATATAGCCGGTTTGAATGATAAAGACGTATTTAATATACGGAATATTGAGGGTAAATACCTTTTCTCAGTTAAGTTAAAACCAATTGTAAAAGATACATTCTATACATCGCTTGAGCTGTGGATGTGGATTTTGTCAATGCTATTTTCGTTCATATTTGTGACTCACCTGTGTACGGGTATTGCAAATAGGGGACAAGCACGGGTTGCGACTTTAATACTAGCAGTTTTTATTCTTTCCTTCCGGCTGATGGATCTGGAGTTCAGATGGTTTGCTAATCACTTTGACATTGAAATATTAGATCCGAAATATTATGCTTCAAACTATTTTTTCCCCTCACTAGGAGAATTCCTTGTAAATGTGTTGTCATTCACCTGGATATTGGCCTTTATACATTCCTATCGTTTCCAGATTCTTCAAACGAAAAAGCCATTTGGAAAACTGTTAAGCTGCATAATATTCATTCTGTTAGGTTTTCTGGTGTGCACCGTCGGCTTTGCTACAAATGATCTGTTTTATGGACTTGTCACAAATTCCAATATCAGTTTCGATGTAACAAACGTCTTAAATTCAAACTGGCTGAGTTGGATCGGAATTTTAATTTTCTGCTTCTCTAGCTTGAATCTCTATCTCTTAATTGATTCAGCTCTTGCCTTGTCAGATTCACTTCCATTATCCAATAAAGAGCGTTTGTTGATCTTCATGGGTGGATTTTTACTGGTGTTGATCGACCGTGTTTTCTTCTCAAATTTCAATATCTTCTTTTTCCTTTTTGCACTGATACTGCTCATTTCCGGGTGGTCCTATTACCGATACAATGGTAAGTTCAATCCTGGTGCCTTCGTAATTTGCCTGCTCATATTTGCAGTTATCGGTTCGTTGAAACTGTCACGGTTTCAGTTTCTGAAGGAACGCGAAAGTCGTAAACTTTTGGCCACAAAACTCGAATCATCAGGAGATCCTAATGCGGTTCTGCTTTTTTTCAATATTGAAAAAGAGATCCTTGAGGATAAGTTTGTGATCGATTACTTTAAAAATCCGCTTGCCAGTCAGGGTGCATTAAATAACCGTTTGGTAAAATTGTATATGGCGGGATATTTATCACGATATGATTTCGCAGCGTACGAGTACGACGAACGTGATATGTTTTTTAAAGGTGATGGGGGTATTGCGTTGTCAAGCTTTAAAAATCTGGTGCTTAAAGGTTCTGTAAAAGTATCTGAATATTTTTATCGCAAGAACAACACGTTCGGATTTCAGCATTATTTTGCTCTCCTACCTGTTCGGGATAGTACGAGCGTTTTGGGGACACTCGTGCTCGAATTGACCTCAAAGCGTCACGATCAAATGGGTGCTTTTCCGGAATTATTGGTCGACGGTAAAATTAAAGAGGATCTGCAACTTAAAGATTATTCCTACGCCTATTATAATGATGGATTGTTGTTGAATCAGCATGGTAAATATGTTTACAACCTTAAAAGTTCCGACTTCAAAGGAAAGGTGAAGGACTTTGTATTTGTAAACAATGTTGATGATGGGAAGAGGTATAATCATTTGATTTATCAGGCGAATCAACGCAAACTAATTGTGATAAGCCGGGAAGTAAACAACCTCCTTGCTCAGCTTGCATCAGCATCTTTCATCTTTTTGGTACTGCTATTTTTTGCCATGCTTGTATACCTTCTTCAATGGCTATGGTACAGTGTGCAAAATTACGATATCAGGTTTAGAAACTTCCGCTGGAATTACCTGATAACTACAAACAGAATGCTTTACAAGACCAGGATTCAGTTCTCTATGGTGTCTGCGGTAGTTATTACTTTGCTCATTACAGGACTTATAACCTATTATAATATAAGTAAGCAATACCGGCAGCAACAGGAAGAAACCGTTTTAGATAAGATTACTAAAATTTCCGCAGGTTTTAATAAGCAACTTATCGACAATGATATCCTAGCCGGAAGTGAGCAGGCAGAATTAGCTTTTAATACCTATGCGGACATTAATGGCGCCGATCTAAATCTCTTCGATCTCGAAGGAAAATTGATTCATTCTACACAACCTAAAATCTATGAAAATGGCCTGATAGCCAGAAAAATGAACTCCCTGTCTTATTTATATCTCAATAGGTTGCAAAAATCGGAATACATTAATACGGAGCAAATCGGTGACCTTTCATTCCTCGCAGCATATGTACCTCTAAAAAATAGCAAGAACGAGCCGATAGCCTACCTTGGACTTCCTTATTTTTCTAATGTCAAAGATTATGAGGACAGAATCGGACTATTTTTAAATGCGCTGCTGAATGTTTATGCGCTTGTGTTTGTGGCCATAGGTTTCTTCGCTGTATTCGTGGCCAATCGGATTACTACGCCGCTTACAATGATTCAGCAGAGTTTGAGTGAAACTAAGATAGGCCGTAAGAATGAACCCATTTCCTGGAAGAGAAACGATGAAATCGGAAACCTGATTAAGGAGTATAATACGATGATCGCTGCCCTGGAAGAAAGCGCTCAAAAGCTTGCCAGGTCTGAACGGGAGAATGCCTGGAGAGAAATGGCTAAGCAGGTCGCTCACGAAATCAAAAACCCTTTAACGCCACTTAAGCTGGGAGTTCAATTGCTTGACAGATCCTGGAAGGAAAAGGATCCAAATTTCGACGCGAAATTTGAGAAGTTTAGTAAATCATTTATTGAGCAAATTGAGAGTCTTTCACACATCGCCTCAGAGTTTTCAAACTTCGCGAAAATGCCCGAAATCGTTCTCAACAATGTTGATTTGAAAGAGGTACTTGCCCAGTCTGTTGAACTATATGTTCAATCAGAACATACTACGATAAAATTTGAAGATAATTGTGAACGCGAGGTGAACGTGCGGGCAGACCGGGATCAGTTGCTACGATGCTTTAACAATCTGATAAAAAATGCAATCGAGGCACGGTTGGATAATGTCGATAGCATTGTTGATGTAGTAATGTATTGTAAAGAAAATCTGGTTCTCGTGGAGATCCGCGATAACGGTTCGGGTATCCCTGAAGCACTTGGACAAAGTATATTTACTCCTAATTTCACTACCAAAAGCTCAGGAACCGGTCTGGGTCTTGCATTCGTTAAGCAAGCCATTGAGAATATAGATGGAGTGATTACCTTCAACACTTTCCCAGGAAAGGGAACGACATTCTTTATTCGAATTCCCATGGTTGATGTGCAGGCCTAGTTCAAGATAGTACCTGGTAAACTGATTGTAACTATCCAATTTTGCTATGCGGATCTTATACCTGGAGGCGCCCTGTAAAAACAAGTATCAGTCCAGGCCGGGAGCTAACAAATCGGGGTCTACATAACCTTTGTTGGGATCAGTGATTTTGCTAAGGTTATATTTAATACTGCTGCCTTCTTTATTACCTTTTAACAGGCCTTTTTCATAGAGAGTAAATAAATACTGCTTAATAAATTTGATCGTGACCTCCTTAATCCCAGGTTCGTATTCACGGATTTTTTCAAAGACTTCATCTCCATTTGCTTCGCCAAGGCTTGCCAGTGCAAATATTGCCCTGTTTTCGAGCGAATCGCTTAGGTCGTAAGATGATGGAATAACTATCGGTTTAAATTCTTCCCGGAACTGCTGATCTGATAAAGTCATATAATAATGTATTGATCAGCTATAATACAATCACACTCAGCGATAGTTTTATAGTGCTGTTGAAATTCAAAATATCTTACAGTTCTGTCTTAATTCAAATAATTACCACTTACCTCAAGGTAACTGCACCCTTACCCATAGTATACCCATCTGCATAAAGCATGACTGTGTAAGTCCCTTTAGTGAATTTTCCAGGGTTTGCCCAGTCTATCGAATAGGCTTTCCCGTCGTTTGCAAATTCAATTGCAGTTTTATAGGTATATTGAAGTTCTTCGTCATCGGCTGTAAACATTCCACCCGAATTTGATATGATCAGGTTGCCACTTGGGTCGATAACCCTGATGTAAATATCATGAAGGCCTTTTTCCGCAATTGAATTATTTACGGCAGAGAAATTAATTCTTATCTTCTCGGCGGTGTTTGCGCGGGTAACGCCGTTTTCCTTGCCATTATTTCTAATTTCGAAGGCGCTGACAGACACGTTCCCCGTTTTTAACGCTGCCGCGGCCAGAACTTTTGTATTTAGTTCCTGATTTTGACGCTCTAAATCACTCGCTTTTGAACTGACCGAATCGACAGCACTTTTAAGTACATCCCGCTCACTGGTAAGTGTGATATTCTGTTTTCTGAGAACCTCAATATCCGCAGTATACTTAGTGACGAAGTAGCGCAATTGCTTTATATCTGTTTGAGCCTTCTCCAGCTGCCCCTGAGTCAGTTCCCCTTTCCTTAATGCCGTACGAAGCTCCTGAATTTTTTCTCGCGCTAAGGACTGATCATTCTGCATTTGTTCAGAAAGCTTAATATTGTTTGCTGAGGCATTATCCAGTTCCGCTTCAATTTTATCAATTTCGGTTTGCATTACCGATTTCTCGTCGCTTATTGTGACTATGCGGTCGTTCGCTTTTTTGTCTTTGAAAAAAAGATATGCGTTGGTTCCGAGAAGGGCAAGTATTACTACGACTAAGAAATATATCTTATTTGAGTCTTTACGGATAGGTTGTTCCTGGTTTTGGTTCTCCATGTTCAATCGTCTGTCTATTAATTAAATGTCCATGTAAAATCGTTACTATTTAAACTTTACAAAGGGCAAATTTATTGTCCTAATGAACACGAAGTTAACATTCCTGAATTGATTGTCATTATTTGCTGATGTTAATTTAGAGCTGGCTGGCGCAATTTTTTTCATGAAAGTGCGTATGAGATGTATTAGTTTAGAAAAATCCGGATAGCCATAATCAGTTTAATTATCTTTGACATTCATTCCTGGCCAATTTTATGATTCAAAAGCCCATCTTTTTCCTGCTACTGCTCTGTAGTTTTTCATTATCCGTGTGTTCCCAAGTCAAAACTGTTAAAACCGATGGAAATTATGCTCCTAAACGTGAGTTCAGGGGTGCATGGGTTGCAACTGTAGCAAACATAGACTGGCCATCAAAACCTGGACTAAGCACAGAGATCCAAAAAGATGAATTGATCCGGATTCTCGACGATCATAAAAAGACGGGGATAAATGCAATTATGTTTCAAATCAGACCTGCAGCCGACGCATTTTATGGTAAAGGACGGGAAATGTGGAGCCGCTATTTAAACGGTGTTCAGGGAAAGGCTCCTGCACCTTATTATGATCCGCTGGAGTTCGCTATTGTTGAAGCTCATAAACGAGGTATGGAGTTGCATGCCTGGTTTAATCCATATAGAGCTACCTTAAATCTCGTTGATTCACATACAAGTCCGAATCATATCACAAAGCAAAAACCACAATGGTTTTTCACCTATGGAGGGAAAAAGCTATTTAATCCAGGCTTGCCCGAAGTAAGAGAGTACATTGTCCAGGTAGTGTTGGATGTTGTGAAGAACTATGATATTGACGGTGTGCACTTCGATGACTATTTCTATCCATATCCGGAAGACAACCAGGTAATTCGCGATAGCGAAGCATATTATAAGTATGGCTCAAAATTCAAGAATGTTGCTGACTGGCGTCGAAATAATGTTGATACATTAATCCATGTATTGTCAGACAGCATTCACGCCACGAAGAAATATGTGAAATTCGGTATTAGCCCTTTTGGTATCTGGAGAAATCTCAGCCAGGATCCTGAGGGTTCTGAAAGCAATGGTTTTGACGGGTATGGAAAGTTGTATGCAGACGCAAGAAAATGGGTACAAGAAGGCTGGCTCGACTATATAAATCCGCAGATTTATTTCCCGTTTGGGTACAAAGTAGCTCCCTATGATAAGCTTGTAGACTGGTGGACAGCAAATTCATTTGGCAAACATGTTTACATTGGGCAGGGTGTTTACCGCTCGATGGAAAATCGTCAGGGGTGGAGTGACCGCAGGCAAATCCCTGATCAGATCCGTTATCTTCGAAGTAATCCCAGAGCTCAGGGTAGTGTATTCTTTAGCTCGAAATCTGTTACCAATAATATGGCAGGAGTTAAAGATTCCTTGCGTAATGACTTTTACCGGTACCCCGCTCTTCAACCTGTAATGCTTTGGTTGGACGTAGTGTCTCCAAATCCGCCCTTTGAACTCACAGCAAAAACAGTTGCAAAAGGAGTGCAGCTAAGCTGGAAACCAGGAACTATTTCTGAGGATGGAGAAAAAGCGTACGGGTTTGTAGTATACAGAATAAAGAAGGGGCAAACGTTAGATATAAATAATCCAGCGAATATCGTGAATATCAGCTTTAATGGTGCTCAAACAACCTTTACCGACAACTCAGTCAGTGCGAACAACATTTATGTATATGCAGTAACTACTTTAGACCGTTTAAAGAATGAGAGCGCGGTATCCAATACTGCAGAAGCAAGAGTTGCCCAGTAATTTCCAGCCTGTAAAGTCTGTCACTCAGCTATTTCCGCCTGTATTTGTTTCGACGAACGCAGGCCTCTTTCCTTCAGCATTTCGGAAATTTTATTGACCATGTCGACAGACGCTTCGATTTCTTCCTTTCTTATCGCAACGCTTTCAATGTTGAATCCAAATGGGATATCCCTTTCTGCACAAAAGTTAGCGAGTTCTGATGCGATCTCCAGACAAATATTGACAGATTTTTCCAGAATATTTTCTGAGGTTTTAAGGTCTTCCTTCAACTCTTCAGGGAGGTGGATCCCAAGCCATTCCATAAAATGAAGTGTTTTAGCCGAACCGCACGCTGTTAAAGTAAAAATAATAGTTGGAAGCTTCCTGTTCTCGTTTTTGCAAGTACAGCTTAGGTCTTCGATAATCTGTTTTGCGTATCCAACATTAAACACACATTGGGAGATGAAATAGGACACTCCGCAATTTACTTTGTCGAGGATGCGCTTATCCTCATCTTTTAAAAGTTCATGTCGTTCAGGAATCGTGACCGCCCCAATTACGGAAGTATCGGCATGCCTACTCCAGATTTTATATGCTTCGGGCAAACTTGTTTTTACAGGATAATCAGGAGCGGGAATCCCCACAAAAACGGGGTAGAAGTTGTGGTTGTGAAGATCTTCAAGCCATTCGGATAATTCCTCGCCAGAAAATTTCCCGGCAGGCCGATATATTATTTTCGGTATATGAAGATCCTGCAGGAATTCTTTGGCAAAGGTTAATGGATCCAGGGCTTTGAGGAACGGAAAGGGTCTTTCCTCGGAAGTACGGGCGGATTCATCCTGCACATCATATACTACAAGGGCGTCTAGATCTAAAGGAACAAGCCTCGTAAGCGTTTTTTCAGCAATTTCCGCAATCCGCTCGGGTGAAGTCTCTGATTTAGGAGGGGTTATACCGTAAAGCAAAATTCCAGATTCTTCGGATTTAATTTTATTTAAGAACATAGCTTGTAAAATGATTCATTAGCGAGTTTGATACTCACATTAACGATTTAAAGATATTACATATCAATGGAATTTTTCTACGTGGTAAGCCATTAGTTGGGAAATGGGTGCGGATCCGAATATGTAAGGTCAATGCTAGTCCGAACTGGTTAAAAAAAAGCCCGGCATTTTGGGTGCCGGGCCATGGAAAAAAGTTATTTGCTTTCAGGAAGTAAAACCAGGCGAATAAAGTTATTACCGCTTAGATAGGTATTCGCAGCTGTTTTTAAGGCTGCTGGTGTTAGTTCCTTTAATGAATTCAGATATGTCAATACCTGTTTTGGGTCTTCCTCATTTTGTAGCTGACTGCTGATATAGTTAAGCCAGAAGCCATTCTCTTTTAATTGAGTTTCGGTAGTTCTTGTTTCTTCTGCTATGAATTTCTCCAGATCTATTGGCTGTGCACCATTTTGTCTGATCTTGTTGATTTCATCAAGTGTTGATGCAATAAGTTTTTCGACATTTTCCGGGGCGCTGCCAAATGTTATCGTCATAGTATATCTTCCCTGTGGAAGCTTTGAATATGATGCCCGTGCACCAACACCATAAACGCCGCCCTCATCTTCTCTCAGGCGTTCGATGAGCTTTATAGACAATACTTCTGCAAGTGCCTCAAGCTGATTGTTGTTTTTCTCATTGTAAACATGGTCTCCGCTAAACACAAGTCTTACACTCGCTTTAGGTTCTTTTCCTTTATAGACCTTCTTATCTAATTTTCCAGCTGGGATTTTTATTCCCAAATCCTTTGCACTTTCTTTTCTGTTTGTTGACGGAAGTGATCCCAGATACTGCTCAAGCATTGGCTTTATTTTTTCAGTTTCGAAATTTCCGACGAATGTGAATGTAAAATCGCTAGCATCCGCAAAGCGGTCTTTATAAATTTCAATTGCGCGGTCAAGATTTATTTGGTCTACTTTTTCAATGGAAGGGCCGGTCCGTCGAACATTATACCCACCTAAAATCGCAGAAACAGAATCAGCAAAAACTAAATTGGGATCATTCTCACGGTTCGCAAGACCGCCTTTACTTTGGGTAATAAGACCTTTAAAAATCTCCGCGTCCTTGCGCGGCTGTGTGAAGTACAGGTAAGTTAGTTGGAGAGCAGTTTCCAAATCTTTTGGTGCGGCAGATCCGGAAATTCCTTCAAACCGTTCACCTATGTAAGGACTTACAGACACGATTTTCCCAGTAAGCATTTTCGGTAGTTGCACTGAATTGAATTCAGCAATTCCGCCGCTTCTGACAATTGCTGTCGCAGCACTAGCCGATTGGTAATCAGCGTCGCTATATAGGGAGCTCCCGCCCGGACTGAATGCTGTGAAATTGATCTCATCATTCTTAAAATCCGTTGGTTTTAAAAATACCCGAACCCCGTTGCTCAATTTTAATTCCGTTATCCCTAACTCGGCGATCTTCTTTTCAGAGGTTATCTTCCCACCAGCAAGTTGGGTGCCCAGCAATGGCTTATCGGAAACCTGATCCACAAAGGCAGTAATTTTCTCCTGTTTTACATTATTGATCCAACCATTAACAGTGGCTTCACCAGGTAGAGTTGCTTTGTCTTTCTCAGGCCCCATGATTATAACATCACGATTTACATCCGTGATGTACTGCTTCGATAATTGATTTACATCCTGAAGAGTAATGCCTGACGTAAAGGTTTTTGCTAATTCGTATTCATATGCTATCCCCGGACTTGCCTCCTGTTCGAGGAAATTCCTGACATACTCATTTACAAGTTGATCTGATGATGTTTTATCTTTCTCCTTCAATGATGACTCCATATTGGTCATGTAGGATTGTTTCGCACGGTCTAATTCCGTTTGGGTAAAGCCGAATTTTTGAACCCGCTCTGTCTCGGTGAGCACCGCTTTGAATCCACGCTCCAATTCGCCTGGTTTAGCCACTACAAAAGCGTTGTAAACATCGAGGCCGGCCAAAAAACCGCCAATATTTGCACCGGCTTGCAGGAAAGGAGGATCGGCCTGCTTAGTCAGCTCACCAAAGCGGGCACCAATCATTTGATTAAAAAGTGATCTTACAATACTATTTCTGTAGTCTGTTTTAGTAATTAATTTGGACTCCGGGTGCTTGATCAGGATTTGTGCTACTGTTACAGGGAACTCATTGTCCGTTACAACCATGAACTGATTTTTGTTGATCAGCGGAATGGCGTAGTTTGTTCTCGCTCTGGGCTTCGCAGGGTTCTTCAGATCTGAGAATTTGGCTTTTATCATCGCTTCCATTGCGTTTACATCAATGTCTCCGACGACAATAAGTGCCTGCATATCCGGTCGGTACCAGTCCTTGTAAAATTGCTGAATGGTAGCGGGAGTAAAGTTTTTCAAAACTTCTTCAGTACCTATTGGTAAGCGGTTCGAATATCTGGAATTATTGAATATCATCGGAAGGTATTTGTCCTGCAGGCGCTGTTGTGCACCTTTACCCAACCTCTTTTCTTCAAGAACAACACCTCTTTCTTTATCAATTTCTGCTGGATCAAGCGTCGCATCCTGAGCCCAGTCGCGCATAATCTGTATGCCATTCTTCAAAACTTCCGGATCATCAGAAGGAATTGGGAGCTGGTAAACCGTTTCATCAAAACTAGTGTATGCATTCAAATCTGCTCCAAATCTCACTCCGGCTTTTTGAAGGTAGTTCACAAGATCATTTTTGGGAAAATTCTTCGTGCCGTTGAATCCCATGTGTTCCATAAAATGCGCAAGACCCTGCTGATCGTCATTCTCCAATATAGACCCAACTTTATTGGCCAAATAAAGCTGGACCCGATTCTTTGGCTCTACGTTTTTGCGGATATAGTACGTAAAACCATTTGGAAGTTTTCCCACTTTGATCGCAGGATCGAGAGGTATGATTTCACTTGCAGTTTGTTGGACTGTCTTAGAAGTAGTTTGAGCAGTAACACTACTCTCAATTGAAATCAATATCGCGACAGCGCTAATATAGATTTTGAATATATTTCTCATTTTTTAAATAATTGGATGTTTTCTTTTAAACTTTAATAATAATTTTTTTGCTGTACATCCACCAAAGGATACCAAGCCAAATCAAAATGAACGTAATTGCTCCTGCCAATGATGCATTTATTGGAGAAAAGTAAGGTGTGAAAAATGTCTGATACATCCATTCTTTAGCCCCCGCCTGCGATCCGTCAGGCATTTCAACTTTAATCATATTAAGAATCCTTGGTATTAATCCGGATAAGAAGAATACTGTAATTGCATTTACACCATACACAACGAAGGGAGTAGTACCTTTCTTATAACCCTGAACGTCTATAAGCCAGTAGGATAATGCCAGTCCAAGTGTCGCCAGGCCGCCGGTATATAAAACAAATGAGCTGGTCCACAGGGCTTTATTTATAGGAAAGAAAAGATCCCAAATTAGCCCCATGATAACTGCGAGTAAACCAATTGAAAACATCCATGATATTTTTACTGCGTCGGGTTTATCTTTCCTCCTAAGCCATGATCCAATCATAACACCAAATAACCCGGTTGCAATTGCTGGAAGGGTGCTTAATATTCCTTCGGGATCCCAGGTTCTCGCTGAACGCCAGAGATGCGCTTCTGTTAAAAGCGTTCTGTCCAGCCATGCTCCAAGATTAGTCTCCTTTTCTAAATTGGCATAACCAACTCCTGGAACTGGGATTACCGTCATTAGCAACCAGTAGCCAACAAGCAAAATAATGAAGGTTCTTAATTGAGTTTTTTGGGATGTTTTGATGAATATTACAGCTGACACAAAAAATACCACCGCGATTCTTTGCAATACACCAGGAATGCGGACGACTTTCAGGGCTTCAATAGGTTCAGTAAATACGCGTGGAAAAAGGGAGAGAAACAGGCCCAGAGCAAATAAGATCAATGCTCTTTTCAATGCGGTAACGATAAGGGTAGAATGTTTTACCTGCTCTTTTTTTGACCCCAGAGCAAAGCTTATCGAAACTCCGACGATGAACAGGAAAAAAGGAAAGATAAGGTCTGTAGGTGTACAGCCATGCCATTCGGCGTGCTCAAGGGGGGCATAAATATGGCCCCAGCTTCCCGGGTTATTTACCAGGATCATCGCAGCTACGGTCAATCCACGAAAAAAATCCAGAGATAATAATCTTGGAGGTGAAGTTTGTAAAATTGCAGGTTTCGCCATTTTGGTCGCGCTAATTGAATACTAAATCTGCATTTTTTTTGGCGAATAAAAAAGGGGGGAGTTAAATATTTGGCTAAGAACTTTGTGTCATGAGCCTTGAATTTTCGGCACACGAAAGCATTAAAAGAAAGACTATTTAGATCTAATTGGTATAACCCGTTCTCGTTTGCTGCTCAAGGCTCATTTCTCGCAGCTCATTGCCCGATTATTCCAACCACTTCAACGCTTCTTCATCCTTGTTGTCCACACATAACTGTTTCAGCTGTTTCTTCAGGTCGAGCGTGATGGCTTGATATTTTTGTTGTCCATACAGATTTTTCATCTCATGAGGATCTGTTTGGAGATCATAAAGCTCCCAAAAGTTTTTATGATCATAGAAACGTATGAGTTTATAACGGCTGGTTCGAATTCCGAAATGCTTCAATACACTATGCTCGCCAGGATATTCATAAAAATGATAGTATGCCGAACTTCTGATGATGGCCTTCGGATTTTTCAGTAATGGCATCATAGACCTACCCTGAATGGGCGTAGGGATAGCTACGCCGGCTGCTTCCAGGAAGGTAGGTGCGAAATCTACATTTGATACCATCTGATTAGAAACCGTACCCGGCTTAATAACTCCCGGGTATCTAATTATAAAGGGAGTTCGCATTGATTCTTCATACATAAATCGTTTGTCGAACCAGCCATGCTCACCTAAATAAAAGCCTTGGTCTGAGGTATAAACAACGATTGTGTTTTTCGCCAGGTTGTTTTGATCAAGAAAATCAAGAATTTTTCCAATATTACGGTCGAGCGAAAGTGTGGTACTGTAATAATCCCTCATATAACGCTGAAATTTCCATTCTGTCAGCGCTTTTCCAGTAAGTTTTTGTTTCAAAAAATCTTCCTCGATGCGATCATAATATGCATTCCATTTCTGCTTTTGATCCGGATTCATCCTTGCCAGAAATGCTGATGCAAGATTGTCAGGATCACTTTTCATTTTCAAATCGTATCCAATCTTCATGGTTTTTTCTACCGACATATCCTGCATGGCCGCTGCAATGCGATTATTATAGCTGTCATAAAAATTGGCGGGAAGTGGAAAATTCACATCATCGAACTTTCCCAGGTCCTGGATATCTGGCATCCACGTCCGGTGGGGTGCTTTTTCACCTACGACCATAAAGAACGGCCGGGACTCGTCACGCTTGCTCAGCCAACTCAATGCGATGTCGGTGGTAACATCGGTACAATACCCCTCGACACGACTAGTGTCACCTTTCATACTTATGAAAGAAGGGTTGTAATACTGGCCCTGTCCAGGCAAGATGTTCCAATAATCAAACCCTTGAGGATACGACAAAAGGTGCCACTTTCCTACCCATGCGGTTTGAAAACCGGCTGCCTGCAATCTTTTTGGAAATACATCCTGTGAAGCATCAAACTTATCGTGATTGTCTTTAAAACCATTTATGTGGCTGTATTTACCTGTTAACAGAATTGCCCTGCTTGGGCCACAAATGGAATTTGCAACGAAAGCCTTATTGAAGACAGCCCCCTGTTTGGCCAGTCGGTCCAAATTTGGAGTTGCACCGTACTTTGAGCCATATGCACCGATAGACTGCACTGCATGGTCATCAGTAAGAATGACAATAATATTCGGTTTACTGTTATGCTGAGCCAGGACATTCAGCCCCAGAACAAAAAGTATTAAAAAAGACAGCGCTTTTTTCATCGTTGTTAATATTTTTTGCTGTTGACGATTGCTTTGGCAGCGAAATAAATCAAACTGATTATTATGTTAGGCTATTCCGGTGTCTTTTCGAAGTCTGACGTATTGAACAGAACTGATCGTCTAATAAATCCAGCGAACAAATGCTTCCATCGCCTCGTATTCAGCCAGACCTAGTTTGTCGTAAGATTTTGCAGTTTCTCTGGTGCGATCTTCTGCACGAACCCAGAATTCTCGCGCATCGTCACCTGGAAATACCGGCCGATCTTTCTGAGACTGATGTTTGAATATGGCAAACCTTTTTCTTTCAACCTCCTGAGGAGAAAGTGGTACCGCCATCTGAATTTCGTGAGTTTCAAATTCATGCCATGCACCCCGATACATCCAAAGCCAGCAGTCTTTCACCCATGATTCATTTTTCAAACGGTCAAGTGCAGCAACAATAATATCAAAACAAACTTTGTGTGTTCCGTGAGGATCAGCAAAATCTCCGGCAGCAAAAATCTGGTGGGGTTTCACTTTTTGGAGAAGCTCCATAGTGATCTCTACGTCGTCCTCAGACACTGGATTTCGCTCGGTTTTTCCACGGTCATAGAATGGCAGCGCCATAAAGTGTATATGATCATCAGGCAATCCCGCAAAGCGTGCGCCGCTGATTGCTTCTCCCTTACGAATTAAACCTTTTAGCGTTTGAATCTCACTAGTATCAGCCTGATTTGGCTGCTTAGTTTCCAGGAATTTACGCATGGATAGGTATAGGTCGTCTAATTTCGCGGTATCAAGGTTAATAGACTTGCTGAAATCACGCGCAAACTCCACGAAGCGAAGTGCATCATCGTCCCAAACAGCCGTATTGCCGGATGTCTGGTATGCAACATGCACATCATGACCCTGATCTACTAGACGGATAAAAGTCCCACCCATAGAGATAACATCATCGTCTGGATGCGGGGAAAAAATGATAACCCGTTTTTTATCGGGAGTAGCTCGTTCTGGCCGTTGGCTGTCGTCTGCATTGGGTTTCCCTCCCGGCCAGCCTGTAATAGTATGTTGTATCTTATTGAAGATGTCGATATTGATATTGTATACAGGGCCTTTTTCAGTTGCCAGCTCTGCCATACCATTATTATTATAATCTTCTTCAGTCAGTTTTAGAATAGGTTTTTCCAGATGATTTGCGAGCCAAATAACAGCCTTTTTGATCAGCGGCCCGTCCCAAACGCAATCCTTAACAAGCCACGGGGTGTTAAACCGTGTAAGCTCAGATGCAGCATCCTGGTCAAGAACGAATTCAACATTTTCTGAAAGCTGAAGATATGTCGCTGGAACATCAGAGGAGATCTCGCCCTCAACTGCTTTTTTAATGATGGAAGCTTTTTTCCTGTTCCATGCCATCAGAATAATTTCGCGAGCTTTGAATATCGTACCGATACCCATTGTAATCGCTTTTGTTGGAACGTTTTCTTTACCTCCGAAATCTCTGGAAGCATCTCTGCGGGTTAGATCATCAAGAGTTACAAGACGGGTACCCGAGTTAGGGGCGGAACCCGGTTCGTTGAAACCAATGTGGCCGGTACGTCCAATACCAAGAATTTGGAGGTCTAGACCACCCAGCTCAGTAATTTTTTTCTCGTATTCAAGGCAAAAGGCAGGGATTTTTTCAATGTCCAATGTCCCGTCTGGGATATGAACATTCGCCATGTCTATATCGATGTGATCAAATAAATTTTCCTTCATGAAACTAACATAACTCTGAGGAGAGGTCGGCTTCATCGGATAGTATTCATCCAGGTTAAAGGAGATCACATTTTTGAAACTTATATTTTCTTCTTTATGAATTCTTACAAGCTCTTTATAAACTCCAATAGGGGTTACACCGGTTGCAAGGCCCAGAATAGCATATTCGCCATTCTTACTCTTTTTTTGAATTAAATCAGTAATTCTTCGGGCAACCTTGCGTGAAGCGATGTCAGTATTTTGGTAAACGGTAACGGGTAGTTTTTCGAAACGGGTTTCTTCCAGTAAATTTAATCTAGCCATTCGGGAACAGACTTTATTAGGTGAGACGCAAATATAAAAAAATTAAACTTTGGCGGCCGGACATCAATTGCTTTTCAGATCAACAAGAATTTCTTGCGTTTTTTTGCAGCCTTTTTCGTGCAATGGCGTTCAGCACCAAAGCTTAATTTTTCAACAAGTAACATGCAAATTACACACTTAGTGTATTAATTACACTTTTTAGTGGCCCCGTTCTTTCCAATTTGTTATTGGATTTTTAAAATTAATTTGGCAAATAACCGCAAATAGGCTTAGTTTTACAATGCGGTATCAAAAATTCCTGCAAGAAACCGAAAATTGATTTGTGTATTTAGTCAACTGAATTTGCAAGTGTGATTTCTACGAAAACGCTTAACTACCATATGAAAAGCAGCCAGTATTTTTCATCAAAAACATTCCATTATTCTAATCACAATTAACTTAATTTAAATGAGAAAAATTTACTCTTCCGGATGGTCAAAACCTGTTTTGGCATTCGGCCTAATCCTTTTGTTAGTTACAATGTGGGGGCAGCTCGAGGCTCAAACCCGCAGGTACGTAATTGCCGGAAAGGTAACGGACGCAAAAACTAAGGAAACCCTGCCAGGGGTCGCTGTCAGACTAACTTCAACAGCAAACGGTGTTTCAACGAATGGAGATGGAAATTATTCACTTACAGCAGAATTAAATCCAGGGCAATACACCATTTCATTTACTTACATTGGTTATCAGACGATTTCTAAAACCGTCCAACTTGGAACCGAATCTTCGGTCGTCTTGAATGCAGAAATTAGTCAGGATGCTGTCGGTCTTGATGAAGTTATTGTAACAGGTACTTCCGAAGGTACCACACGGCGACAGTTGGGAAATTATGTGGGATCGGTTAGTGGCGAAGACTTAAATAAAGGTGCTGCCGGAAACGTTCTGACCGGGCTCCAGGGTAAAGTGGCAGGAGCTCAGGTTACACAGAATCAAGGTGATCCTGCAGGAGGTATGTCTGTGCGTTTACGCGGAATCAGTTCCGTCAACTCATCTTCAGATCCACTATACATCATTGATGGTGTAATTGCCAATAATGGAACATCAGGAGTTACCGATAATCAGCAAAACCGCTTGGTTGATATCAATCCGGCCGATATCGAAAGAATTGAGGTTCTTAATGGAGCTGCAGCTGCCGCAATCTACGGATCTCGTGCGAATGCAGGTGTTGTCCAGATTTTCACAAAACGGGGTAGCACGGGCGAGCCGCAGGTAACTTTTTCGTCTACCTATACAAATAGCGAGCTTCGCAAAAAGCTTCGTGTAAATATGGCCCCGGTTAAATTCGGTGGACCAACTGACGGACCAGGAGCGTTAACTCAGGATATTATCAGCCTTGTGGGAGGCGTCCTGCCAACTAATACTACACCGGTAACAAGATATGATTATCAGGATTACATTTTCAGAAATGCAAGCGGTGTAGATAATAATTTTTCTGTTAGTGGCGGAAGTGATAAAACAAAGTTCTACACCTCAGCTTCGTATTTCACAAACCAGGGGATTGTTAAAAACACCGATTATACACGTTTCGGTCTTAGAGCAAATGTCGACCAGACACTCGCTAAATGGGCGACATTCAGAGCCGGATTGAACTTCGTAAGAAGCGATGCGAATGAGAAACCTTATGGAAACGGTCTGATAGTTCCTGTCGGCATTCAATGGATCATTGCCAACTTCCATGATATATGGACAAGAGATGCTTTGGGCAACCTGCAAGCTGTCGGTGAGCGTGGTCGTGTTAATCCGGTATCGATTATTGAAGATATAAAGCAACGGCAATTTACAAACAGAATTCTTGCCAACGCGGGCGTTAAATTGTTTCCCGTTAAAAATCTTACTGTTGACTATAATATAGGTGTTGATAATTCGGCTCAGGAAGGGACTCTTTTCGTGCCACCTTATACCTACAACGTAAGCACAGCGGATGGTTCATATGGCGGCGGCCCAACACTTGACCCTGCCCAGAATGGTTTTGCGAGCAAACGTAATGCTGGTCAGTATCTTTTTAATCATGATATAAATCTTACGTATGATTTTCCGATCACCAGTAAAATTAGCTCCACTAGTCAGGTTGGCTATTCGTATCAGTATCAAAGCGGATCAAGTAGTCAGGTGCAGGGCCGAGGTTTAGCGCCTTTCGTGGAAACTGTTGGAGGCGCCAGCACACAGGGTGTATTTGGAGATGGACGCAGTGAATTTGCTGTTGAAGGAGCTTATCTTCAGCAGAACTTCAAAGTGAACAATAATTTCTTTATAACCGGCGCTGTCCGAGTTGACGGATCCAGCGTATTTGGTGAAGATCAACGTAATCAAACTTATCTAAAAGGTAGCGGTAGCTACGTGGTCTCTTCTACCAAATTCTGGCAAGGCTTGGGACTTTCTTCCTGGTGGGATGTCCTGAAAGTGCGCGCTGCTTACGGTGAGTCAGGTAACCTGACTGGTATTGGTGCTTATGAAAGGCTCAACTCATACAGTACATCTTCTTACCTGGGAAGAACTTCTTTTACATCAAGTGCTCAACAGGCGAATGAAGATGTAAAGCCAGAACGGCAGAATGAGTTCGAGATTGGTACCGACTTGTTTTTCCTGAAAAACAGATTAGGTGTTACGTTTAACTATTACAATAAGAAGGTAAGTGATCTCTTATTATCCCGACAAATTGCTCCAACAACTGGCTTCACCAGTAAACTCGACAACTTTGGATCGTTAGAAAATAAGGGTATCGAGTTGATGCTGACTGGTACACCTGTAAAAGCAACAAATTTTTCATGGGATGCAACAGTGATCTTTAACCGGAATAGGAATAAAGCTACGAATGTCGGCGCAGGTGTTACTGCATTTACCAATAGCTCTTCAGGCCCTGTATCTTTGATTAACGGTCAGCCTATTGGTCTATACTACGGCTCATACTTTGCAAGGGATGCTCAAGGCAATTTATTGCTCACCCCCGCTGGTCTTCCTCAAACAGAAAGAGGTGTTCAAAATGACCCGATCAATCCAACACCACAACGTGATGCTGCAGGCCAGCCTACCGGTACTGTATTGCGCAAGGTAATTGGAAATCCTAATCCCGACTGGAACGGATCAATCATAAATGAACTTGCCTACAAAAGATTAGGTTTTAGAGTTCAGTTGGATACAGAGCAGGGTGGAGAACGATGGGCAGCGGACTGGAGAACAGCACAAGGTGTTGGTGCCGGCCTGGTTGCAGAAGCAGAGCATTTAGGCAAAGTTCCACGTGGTTATGTGAATGCCAATTACAACATTGAAGAGTGGCGTTCTCATCCGGGTCATTGGGTAAAATTAAGAGATGTATCATTAACGTACAGACTTGGTGCAATTAAATATCTCAAAGATCTGACGCTTACTGTTGGAGGCAGAAACCTGATTTCATGGGATGACTTTGAGGGTGGTTATGATCCTGAAGTAAACTCTGGGGGACAAAGCTCCATTGTAAGAGGTATTGATTTCGGGGCAGTCCCTGTTCCAAGATCATTTAATTTTGGTTTACAGGCTAAATTTTAATTAGAAATAAAATGAGAAAGAAAATATATATATCGTGCTCAATTCTGGCGATGCTTGCAATGACCTTTGCCGGATGTGTGAAGAATTATTCTGATCCAGCGCGCGCAACCCAGGATGACGTTAACACAAGTACTAAGGGGCTGACCGGCGTTGCCGTATCGCTGCAGTCGCGTTATGCAGCTGGTCGTGGCAACATTTATAACACAATCACTATGAGTGGCTTCCTTGCTAACGAGCTTGTGCTTTTGAACCAGGGTAACACAGCAGAGCTGCAGTTAAGCCTGGGTGGCACTTCATTAGATGGTGGAAACACCGTTATTGGCGGCTTATGGTCAAACAGCAACAAACTTATTTTTGATGCTAACCTTGTCATTAATAATTCAGCAGCAATATCTGACAAGGCACTTGTCAGTGGCTTGGTGGGATACGCTACGATCTTTAAAGCCCTTGCCTTGGGTGATCTCGCTGCATTTTGGGAAAAAGTTCCGTCTGGAACAGGTGAGAATGTCACTTTTATTACGCGTGCAGAAGCTTATACGAAGATCATTGCTGATATCGATCTTGCCCTGGCGGCAATAAGTCAAAATCCCATAAGCTCTGCGTTTTTAGGAACCATCCCTGCTGGAATTGACATTCCTAACACTTTGCGCGCATTAAAGGCACGATATGCTTTGTATAATGCTAATTACACACTCGCTTTGGCTACAGCGAATACAGTCGATTTGACGAAAAAATCCGGGTTCCAGCATAATGCAACCGTTAATCAAAATGGTATCTACGTTGCCGTTACGGGTACAAATAACCTTTGGCAGCCAATTAGCAATACGCTTGGTCTTCCAACCGGTCTAACTCCAGATCCGGCGGATAAACGTCTGCCATTTTACTTAACTGAAAATTTAACGATCGCTCCAAGGTGGCGTATGAATGGATTTGCATCGGCTCTTACTTCAGAATGGCCAGTATATCTTCCGGGTGAAATCACGCTCATAAAAGCTGAGGCTTATGCACGTCAGGCTAATCCTGATCCAGCGCTTGCTTTAATCGAATTAAATAAAATAATAACAAAGAAGCCTGCCGCTGATCCATATGGAGTAGGTGCAGACCTTCCTGCACTGGTAGGTCCTTTAACGCCTGCGCAAATCCTGACGGAAGTGTATAAACAACGCTCTATCGAGTTGTTCCTTTCAGGACAAAGGCTTGAAGATTCGCGCCGTTTAGGCAGGCCTCAGTCCGAGCGTAAGCGTAATTTTGTTAACTATCCTTTCCGCGAGAGAGATCAGAACCCGAATACTCCGGCTGATCCAGCTTTTTAAATAATTTAACGTTGTATAAAAGGGGGCTTCGGTTCCCTTTTTTTTATTTATCATGAGATCGTATACTTTAATTCTTATTCCTTTTCTACTCGCCTTAAACGGATCAAAGGCTCAAACCCTGCAAGTTATGTCCTACAACATTCACGTCGGACAAGACGCTGCAAACATGGATCAGCTAAAAAACATGGCCAGGTTTATAAAAATGTCTAAAGCAGATATTGTTGGATTGCAGGAAGTCGATAGTGTTTGCAGGAGATCCGGTAATGTCGATCAAATGAAGTTTCTAGCAGAAGCTACAGGGATGTACTATGCTTATGCAAGGCACTTTGCCTTTGACGGAGGGTCATATGGTATAGGTATTCTTTCCAAGTTCCCGCTTTCCGACGTTAAGGATCATAGAATTATACTTACCAGTGATGGTAAATCGGCTGCAGCGACAAGAGCATTGTTAACAGCAAAAATAGCCAGGGGAAAAGCAGAAATTCTTTTCGCGACCGTCCATATGGATTATAGAGATTCCAATTCGCGCTTAGCTCAGTCGGGGGAATTAGTCAAGCTATTAGGTGCTGTCAAATCTCCCGTGATTTTAACTGGCGATTTTAATGCAGAACCCGGTACAGCAGAGATTATTGCTTTAAAAAGTATACTTATTGATACAGGAAAAGACGATGATCTTTCTTTTCCCGCGGTAAAGCCTGTAAAGAAAATTGATTATGTGATGGTTAGCAAAGCGGATTTGGTGAAAGCAAAGGGTACGCGAGTCTATCCAGTAGTGTTTTCCGATCATCTGCCGCTGATGTCCCATGTCAAAATAAAAAGCCGGGATCGGTGAAACCGACTTGGATTATTTCTTATTTTTTTGAATAATTAACACAATTTCCCTAAATTCTTTAAAAGAAATTCCGGCCGGAAATCTTCTATTCTATTGCATTCGAACTTTTGTTAATTCAATCGGTTGCTTGCCGCAACAGGAAGTGGCCTAGTCCTTACCTCCTTCTTTCCAGAACTGAGAAACATCCGCGAAAGATCCGGGATGGTTCCGGCAATTTCCCGAAGCTGTCTCGGAACTGTCCCGAAGCTGTCCCGGAACTGTCTTGAATCTTTTACGAAGCAGGTACAAACGATTACCCTACCGTTCCCGACGAAGGTAAGATTAAAATAAAGTCTATGAAATTGGCGTAAAAACCGGCAGGGTGGTATTTCTTAAAAGTTAAATGGCTTTAAGATCGTGCCGGAAATTAGTGAAGAACTATGTGATAGTTGGTTTATTAAAAATAGGAAATCCCGAGGAAAATTGCAAATTAAAAGTGCGGAGGTTCATGCCTTGAATTCATCCAGGGCATGCTCTTGGATTCAAAGTGTTCTTTCTTTTAATTCCCTGGTGTTGGCGTTTAAAACTATGACTCAAATTACCTTGGTATGTGCTTCATACGACTGCAGTTTCGGATCATTGGATGCCAGGTCCGTAATAAGGTAGTCGATCGTATTCAGGGAACACACCTTCATTTTTTTAACGGAATTAAGTTTTTCTCCAATACACATAATCGCAATCCTCGCAGATGCACCAATCATCGCTTTTTTTACTTGAAGGACTTCCCACTCGGAATCCGTAATTCCTTCTTTTAGGTCTATCCCATTGGTACCTAAAAAACAGAGATCCACTCCGATTTCAGATAGATCTGCAATAGTTTTGGAGCCCATATTCACCTGAGCATTTTTGTTGAGGGTCCCGCCAATTAGGATTACAGTTAACATTTTTTTCTCAGAAAGCTCCAGTGCGACGACGGGACTAATTGTAAAAAAAGTTGCTTCAAGATCATCAGGAACCAATCTGGCCATCTCGAGCATCGTAGTTCCACCCCCTGTTAGTACTGTCATTCCTTCAGATACCAGGCCTATTGCTTTTCGGGCAACCTCCTTTTTGGAATCCTGAGCATAGACGTCTTTTTGCTCGTAGGGGAAATGGAACGATTTAGAAAGAGCACCCCCATGGACTTTTATGATCTTACCACTTTCCGATAATTCATTTAAATCTCTTCTGACAGTATCTTCGGAAACCTGCAGCTGTAACCCAAGATCTGAGGATAACACCTTATTGTGTAGGTTAATTTGGCGGATTATAAAGGCATGTCGCTCTTTCTTAAGCATACCAGTTGTAATTATCTTCATTAATCGATCAATTCTAGCATTATAAAGTTGCGGTTTTTTTCGGGAATTCAAAATTTTAGGAATATTAATCACTTAAGTCATTCACTTTAAATTAAAAAATTATCAACAAAGCACCACTTTACACAGGAAATTGCAAATTTCTGCGGTTTTTTTTAATTCACTTAATTACACTAACCTCAACATTGCTGTTAGAACCACAAGGATAAAATGATGAATAAAACGCAATGAATAGCGTATTTAATAATTTTTAATATTGGAAAGTGTAGTTTTTACACTTTTTAATTGTACACTAGAGTTCCGTTTTGTTGCGTATTTCTTCACTTTTTTTCCGTTTTTGTTGCAGAGTTCTGCAATTAATCCAAACTTTAGACTGTAAAATCGTCTGTAACAGGATGATGATAATTTTTTTTTAACAACCTCAATTTTAATTAATTAACTAAGTATGAAAAAAACATTACTAATGTTGTTAGGGGTATGTTTATTTGTAATCAGCGCTGTAGCACAGGAAAAGACTGTTACCGGCCGCGTTACGGATAACAGCGGCCCGCTTCCTGGAGTATCTGTTAAGGTAAAGGGAACAAGCACCGGAACAACTACAGGAACTGATGGAAATTATACTATCAGAGTAAATCAGGGCGCTGTTTTACAGTTTTCATTTATCGGTAGTACCACACAGGAACGCACGGTAGGTGCTGAAAATACTATCAATGTAACACTTGGTGCCGATACAAAGGCACTAGACGAAATAGTGGTTGTTGGGTACGGAACTCAAAGAAAGGGAAACCTGACCGGAGCTATTTCTACAATTGATGTGAAAAAGACACTTGAGGGTCGGCCAGTGGCTGATGCGGGACGGGCGCTGCAAGGGGCTGCTCCGGGTTTAAGTGTTGTTCTTCCGAGTGGTGAGGTAGGATCTGATCCAATTATCAAAATCCGTGGTCAGATAGGTTCTTTCTCAGGCGGATCCTCTCCATTAATATTGTTGGACAACGTTGAAATTCCAAGCATACAACTCGTAAATTCAGCGGACATTGAATCCATAACTATATTAAAGGATGCGGCTGCTTCTTCTATTTACGGTGCAAAAGCGGCGTTCGGGGTAGTTTTAATCACGACTAAAAAAGGTACAGGGTCTGATAAACCACAGGTTACCTATTCAAGTAACCTATCGTTCCAAAATCCATGGAAAGAACTTGAAATGGGACGTGTTAATGCTCTTAAATATACTGTTGATGCATTTGAACGCACCGGTGGAACAGTTGCAGGAGCTTTTTATATTACTAGTCGTGAAAGCTACGAAAGAGCTGTTGCCTGGGAGCAGAAATACGGTTCAACGGTTAAAAACACTGACCCAACAGTTTACGGACGTGACTGGTATTATGATGCTGCACGTAACTATAAACATGGTGTTCGGACGTATGATCCTTATGAATCAATGGTTGAAGAATGGGCTCCAACCCAGCTGCATAATTTATCACTAGGTGGTACCACCGGGAAAACGTCATATAACCTCGGATTGGCTGCATTAGACCAGAGTGGGATGATGAAAGCTGCCAAGGTTGATCAATTCACTCGTTATAACGCTTCACTAAGAGTAACAAGTGAGATCAATAAATATTTCACTGCCCGTGGTGGTGCAATTTACTCACGAAGAAATAAGGAATACCCGTATATAACTAGTTCAACAACAGCCGATCCATGGCTGTACATGTACAGATGGAGTTCACTATATCCATATGGGAAAGCAGAGACTGGTGAGGATATTCGAAGCCCGGCAAGTGAGGCAGCTGCCGCAAATACTGCGAACATCCTGCAAAACTATTTGAACTTCAATCTTGGAGGTACATTTAATATCGCTTCAAACTGGACTGCTGATTTCGATTATTCGTTTTCGAATCAGGAAGGAAGAACCAGACGTCCGGGTACTAAATATACTGCAAGGGATTCATGGGTTGCGCCGATTGCGCGTGTTGATGGAAGCGGTAATCCGGTTTTCGTAAATGCTGAAGGAGCAGTTGTCCCATCTACTACAGCTGGTGCAATTCGTGCATATGATCTGCCATTAGCAACTTATACTTCGACAGGAGCTAACCCTGATCATTTGTATAAATCAGCAGAGAATTTCTACAGACACACTATTAATGCGATTACTACTTATAATTTAACTTTTAAAGAAGACCACCAGTTCAAGTTAATGGGCGGTTTGAACCGTGTGACTGATAATCGCGCAAACCAATTCACCCAAATAACAAATCTTACCAACCTTGATAATCCACAGTTTGGAAATGCAATCGGTATTGTAACCGGGGGTGGTGACGAATTTTGGGAAGCTCAGCTAGGTTATTTCAGCCGGTTGAACTACGCCTTCAAAAACAAATATTTACTTGAAGGTAATATACGTTATGATGGGTCTTCCAAATTTCCGTCTGATCTTAAGTGGAGATGGTTCCCATCTTTCTCTGCTGGCTGGGTTGCCAGTGAGGAAAGCTTCATGAAGTGGACACAACCTGTTCTGAATACATTGAAGTTCAGAGGATCATATGGTTCGATCGGAGATCAGTCGGTTCCGAACAATTTGTATGTTCCGACAATGAACAGCGGTCAGACTACTTGGATCAACGCGAGCAACGCAAGGGAAGTAGCGGTTGGTAGTCCGGGTGCAGTTGCTGCCGATATTACATGGCAGGATATCAGAACCCTGAACCTTGGGGTAGATGCAGGTTTGCTTGACAACAGGATCAACATCGGTTTTGATATATTCAGAAGAAACACTGATAATATGATTATTGGGGTTGAAGGGATTCCAGCAACATTTGGAACTACCGCTCCTCGTGGAAATTATGGCGACTTGAAGACTGAAGGTTGGGAGTTGTCTATTGACTTCAATCATCGCTTTACAAATGGGTTGGGGATCAATTTGAGAGGAAACCTTTCGGATGCTAAAACAACCATTATCAATGCTGGATCGACTCAAACGGTTACGGGTAATTATAAAGGAAAAACCTATGGCGAAATTTGGGGATACCGTACTGATAGATTATATCAAAACGACGACTTTGAGCTTGATGCATCAGGCAAACCTCAGCTAATAACTCTTACTGCCGCAGAAAGCGCATTGCACGCTGGAAAACAAGCTTATAAATTGAAAACTGTAAATGGTCAAAAACCAGTTTATCAACCGTTTGTACAAAACAGCGCGACATTCAGATTTGGACCTGGTGACGTTAAATTTGTGGATCTGAACGGCGACGGTGAAATTAGTAATGGAAGCAACCTGTTAAGCAACTATGGTGACCTTGAAGTAATAGGGAACTTTACACCACGTTATGAGTATGGTTTCAGATTGGGCGGAGATTTCAAAGGAATTGATATCGGTGCATTTTTCCAGGGTGTTGGCAGTCGTCAAATCTGGGGTGAGGGTTTCTTAGCTATTCCTGGCTTTAACTCTGCGGATGGGGCTATGCCTGCAGCTATCGCTGACGATTACTGGACTCCAACAAATACGAATGCGTTTTATCCTGCTGCCTTCAATAATGGCGGTAGCGGCACAACCAACAACATGCAGGTTCAATCCAGGTACTTGTTAGATATGTCGTATTTGAGGTTGAAAAGCTTAACTCTTGGATATGCCTTACCTAAAACTATGTTGAATAAAGTTGGAATAAATTCGCTGCGGTTTTATGTCGCAGGAGAAAACCTTATCACATGGGATAAGTTGGGAAGATTGCCTATTGATCCTGAGCAAATTAACGGATATTCAATGTTTAATACCGACAATTATAATTCAGGCCGTACCGGAGTTTCAATCCCAACATTTAAAAGCTTCTCATTTGGTGCCCAATTAAATTTCTAAACTCAAAAAGATGAAATATCAATTAAGATTTATATACGGTGTCGTTGCGGCATTAATCCTTGTTTCATCCTGTAATAAGGATGTACTGGACCGACCGCAATTAAATGATCCTACGGATGACACATTCTGGCAAAATGAAACGGATATCCGTCTTTTTGCAAACGGTTACTATACAAATTATTTTAACGGTTACTCGTCAGGATTCGGCGTTGACTATGTTCCAGTAAGAGGATATACTTTTTCAGATGATCTTACAAGCAGAAATCAACAAGCAGCTTTTGAAAATGCTGTTCCTGCAAGCCGTTCGTCTACATCCGAAACTGCTGCCTGGTTAGGATCACAATTTGCCGGTCCAACCTGGAACTTTTCTTGGGTGCGTAAAACCAATGTTTTTCTGGATCGTTTAGAAACAGTAACCAAGCCAAAGCTTACGCCCGAAGCATACAATCACTGGAGTGGTGTAGCACGTTTTTTCAGAGGTTATGAATACAGCCGTTTGGTTAGTGTTTTTGGCGATGTGCCATATTTTGACAAGGTAGTAAAGGAGACAGAACTGGAAATCCTTTTCAAAGACCGTGATAACCGCGGTGTAGTAATGGATAAAGTCTATGACGACTTTAAATACGCCCTGGCTAATATCCGTATAAATGATGGCAAGCAATATCTGAACAGGTACATTGCTGCAGGTTTCATTTCAAGGTTCATGCTTTTTGAAGGTACTTTCCAGCATTATCACAATTTGGATGCTGCTCGTGCGAAGAAATATCTTGAGCTTGCGGCTGAAGCAGCGCAGTTAGTCATCAACAGCAATGCATATAATTTCGGAAGCGACTTCAAGGCTATATTCTCTTCAGACAACCTTAATGGTAACCCAGAAGTTATGTTATACAGAACTTATGATGCGGCACTTGGTGTTACACATAGTATTGGTTCTTATAACAATGGAACAGAAGTTAATGGTGGTGATGCGAATCTTGACCTGGTTAAATCTTTTATCGTAAATGACGGTAAGCCTTGGCAGAATTCAACTGTTGCAAAAGCAAACAGTTTTTCAATTCCAGATCTGGCATTAACACGCGATCCACGATTCGAAGCAACCTTTATTGATCGGGCTCATACACCGGCCACAACCTTGCTTTATGGTTACAAGTTTGCATCACGCGAAGCTATCACTTTTATAGGTAAGGCTTACCCTGCAATGTGGGGCAGTAGTACAAACACCAGTGATGCGCCTGTAATGCGTTTGGCGGAGGTTGTGTTAAACTGGATCGAAGCGAAAGCAGTTCTTGCGCAGCACTTTGCTGGTCCGGCGATCACCCAGGGCGATATTGACAAGTCTATTAATGCGATCCGTAGTCGCCCACTTGACGCGGCGGCAATTGCTAAGGGAGTGAAAAAAACTTCTCCATTATTGCTTGCAGCTCTTCCTGTAGATCCTGCGCGGGACACTGATGTTCCCGCCCTTATCTGGGAAATACGTCGCGAAAGACGGATGGAATTTGTATACGAGCACACACGCCTGTTAGATTTGAAACGCTGGAAGAAACTTCGTTATATGGATTACAGCACCAAGAATGATTATCTGATGGGTCCATGGGTAAATATTCCGGTTGAGGCTCCAGCATTACTGGGAACGTCGTTTATAAACAGAACGAGGGTTAGAAAAGAAGATGGAACTGTGGTTACCTTCAACGGGACAAATCAGAGCGCAATGGTAGGGTACTTTATGGTTGAGGGTGCCACAAACCGGAACGCCTTCACTGATAAGTCTTATACTGCCCCTGTTGGTCAGGCCCAAATTGCAGAATACCAATCTAACGGGTTTAAGCTTACACAGACAACTGGTTGGTAATCCGATTGAGATCGAATTAACATGTTACCTATTAAATGCAACCCGGTTCAAAAAACCGGGTTGTTTTTTTATCAGACATAACCGAATTTAAATGTTCAGAATATTATTTCCCCTTATGGTAATTTTATTACTGCTTAACGCCTGTAAAAAGGGCACAATACCTGCCCCCACCCCGCCACCGGTTCAAAAGACCTATGTTTCTGAAAATAGTTTTAAAATAGTTGCCTACTTCCCTTCTTATCAAAATCCTGATTCGGTGGATGTTAGTAAGTATAAAATGATTACTCATCTCTTCTATGCTTTTCTCACACCGAATGCTAATGGTTCGTTAAATGCCCTTCCCCAAATTGCCCGATTTAATCAGGTAATAAATACTGCCCGAAGCAAAGGAGTTAAAGTCGGGATATCCATTTCCGGACCCAGTGATATATTCGTCTCTCTGGCAGGAAGCGCTAGTTCCAGGTCTAACCTGGTAAAGAATGTGTTAGCGTTTGTAAAACAGAATAATCTGGATGGGGTTGATCTTGACTGGGAATATCCCCGCACGACCGACGGCAGTGATGTAACTTACACTCTCCTTGTGAAAGAGCTTTCTGACACTCTTCATAACAATAATAAATATTTAAGTGCAGCCGTAACTCCGGGTGTTTATGCCGGAGGCGTGAGAGATGGTTTTAAGCCTGAAAATTTCGCTTATCTCGATTTCCTGAATATAATGATGTATGATGGCGTAGGGTGGGATAAAACAGCTCCCAAACAACATGCTTCATATAATATGTCAGTTGCAAGTTTCGACATTTGGCTCAACTCCAAAGGCCTTATAAAAGAGAAAGCAATTATGGGCATCCCATCATACGGAAGGAATACTAACAATGGATCTGCTGGCTATAGGACTCTAATTTCCAATGGAGCGAAGTCGTACCTGGATTCAGCTGCCTATAATGGTGCCATTTATTATTACAACGGGACGAAAACTGTTAAGGAAAAGGCTATGTTGGCTAAGCAAAGAGGCAATGGAATAATGTTCTGGGAATTCTACTTTGATACCAACGGTTCTAATTCTTTGTTAAAAGCAGCAAATGATACCCTTGGCAGGTCCTATAATTGACGTCAAAATCATCAAACCTCATATAAAAAGCCCCTTACCAGAATGGCTAAGGGGCTCTTTAGTTGACGGTACCACCATGGAATAAATTACAGCCGCGTTAAAATCTCATAGGGTTGGGCTTTATTTATCGGTGGGGGCATGAAAATCGCTGAAGCACAATTCATTGTATAAAATGCTAAAGGCCCGGGTCTTATCTCCGCTTAAAAAATTTTATAACCAAGACTCAGGTGCCACAAATTTGTCTTTTGGTCGTACTTGTCCGTTTTATTAATATTGCTGATTCCGGTTTCATAACGTACATCAAATGTTAATTTTGATACATCGATGCCAGCACCAGCCTGTAAGCCTAAAGCCTGATCCTTGTAATTCCGGAAGTCTTTCACATCCTGTGAAGCAGAAGCCACTGGTTCTTCTTTATCTAGCAGGAATGAAACAACAGGCCCGGCCATAAACCTGACATTAAAAGCACCTGGCCCTACCTTAGTACCGATAAGTAAGGGAAGGTCCAGTGTGGTAAAATTAATTTTCTCATCACCACTATATACCTGAGCTGCTGTGGGATAACTGCTTCCTTTGCTGCCAAGATATAGCTCTGGCTGAAAATATAAGCCAGCCCCGCCAAAACGAGCAAATACGCCGGCTTGGAAGCCTGTGAGGTTGTCTTCAGCTGCAACATCTGATTTTAACTTAGAAACATTTAAGCCTGCCTTAATTCCCAGGTCAAAGGAAGGTAATTGCGCCATAGCGGTTGCTCCTGCGAAAAGCATCACGCCCATAAATAAAATGATCTTCTTCATAATTATAAGGTTTAATTCACACGAGATCAACTCCCGTACCACAAAGACGAATTTTTTAAGAAAAAGTTGCATTGGATGGGTAAACTGTAAATGAAATTGGCATTTGTCGCGATAAAACTTAATTTTGTACAAATTAGAATCATGGCAGAGATTAGTATCAGTAATTCGGATTGGGATCGTTTAAAGTTAAAGATCAAGCGAAAATACAATCACTTGAGTGAAGAAGATCTTGCTTATCAGGAAGGCCAGGAGGAAGATTTGATTACCCGTTTAATGACCAGGATAAAGCGAAACCGCGAGTATGTGGTGTTTACGCTAAAAAAAGGAATGGTTCATCTCGAAACCAACAGGTTGTAATTCCTTTATTACAAACCGCTTACGACAAAGTTTTTCTGACACTTGCTATACTAATAGTTCGGCTTTTTCGTACTTTTAAGTACCATAATTGTCTAGTATGAAGAATGCCGTCGACTCTAAACCGAAGAAATCAGCGTTAAGGAGAAAAATCCTTATTGGTTCTATAGCCATTTCTCTCTTCTCCTTATCATTTGTTGAAGATCTTTTTCAGGTTTCCAAGAATCTGGACATCTTCGCATCCGTATACAAAAATCTAAGTATCAATTACGTGGATAATGTTAATTCGTCGGAGATGATGAAGACAGGGATTGATGCAATGCTGGAGGAACTCGATCCGTACACTGAATACATCCCTGAATCCGATATTGAAGATTACAAATTAAAATACGTAAGTACTCAATATGGTGGCATTGGTGCAACAATTTCCAATCGTGATGGAAAAGTAATAGTTGCTGAACCATATGAAGGTTTTCCAGCTCAAAAGGCTGATATCCGGGCCGGGGATGAAATTTTGGAGATCAATGGTGTTTCGCTGAAAGGCAAGGCTAATGATCAGGTAAGTTCTATGCTTAAAGGTTCTAAAGGAACCCCCGTGAAGCTGTTATTGTTGAGACCTGGATCTGCAAAACCAACGGAGATCAATCTGCAGCGCGAAGAGATCCGGCAGGATAACGTTCCTTATTACGGTATGCTGGAGGGCAACGTAGGCTATATAAAACTGGATAAATTCCTTGAAAATTCAGGACAGGAGGTTAAGAATGCGCTAATTGATCTTAAAAAGAATGATTTGAAAGGCCTTGTTCTTGATTTGAGATATAATGGCGGGGGAATTCTGCAGGAAGCTGTTAAGATTGTAAACCTGTTTGTTGAAAAAGGCGTTACGGTAGTTATCCAGAAAGGCAGGAACCGTGAGAAATCAATAACATACAACACTTTTAACACTCCGGAAGAACCTACTCTTCCTTTAGTTGTCCTGGTGAACAACCGCGCTGCCTCTGCTTCAGAGATCGTTGCAGGCTCATTGCAGGATTTGGATAGGGCAGTGGTGATCGGTCAAAGGAGCTTTGGAAAAGGCCTTGTGCAGCAAACATTTAACCTTCCCTACAACAGTTTGGTGAAAGTAACCGTTGCTAAATATTACACCCCATCAGGAAGGTGTATCCAGGCACTGGATTACACTCATCGCGACAGCGAAGGCAGCGTGGTTAAAGTTGCCGATTCGCTTATTACAGAATACAAAACCAAAGCCGGAAGGTCTGTATATGACGGCAGCGGTATTTATCCTGATGTCTTTGTCAAGCCGGTCAAGTATAATATGATCACCCAAACCCTGGCGTCTAAATATCACATATTCGACTATGCCACAGTTTATCGAGCAGAGCGTCCAACGATCCCTGATGCAAAGACTTTTAAACTAACCGATACCGAGTACGCTAAATTTGTCAGTTACCTCTCCAACCGGGACTATAATTACAATACCCGAACAGAGCGCATCTTGAATGACCTTCGTGACGAGGCAGAGAAGGAAAGTAAAATGACCGATATCAAGACTGAGTTTGACGCCCTGAAGGCAAAGGTATCTCACAGTAAAAAGAATGACTTAACTCAATTTAAAGATGAGATAAGGAAAGTGCTGGAAGCTGAAATAGTATCCAGGTATTTCTTCGAAAAGGGAAGACTTGAGCAGGGATTTAAATACGACGCTGATCTTAATGAATCTTTAAAGATTCTCAACAATAAAGCGGTGCTGGCCTCAATTCTTAGCGGCGAAGGAAACTACAAATCGATTGGAAAGCCGGGAGTTAACTTCTCGGCGAATGCACAATAGGATGTTAGGAAGCCTAATACCAAATACTTAGGGCTTCCAGCTCAATCCCATATTATACAGCATAAATGCCCACTTGTCGACTTGTTCTTCAATTACCTTTGCCGTGGGCTTTCCTGCCCCATGACCTGCGTTAGTTTCTATACGGATCAGGGCAGGGCTTGCACCTTTATGATATTCCTGCAGGCGTGCAGCAAACTTAAAGGAGTGAGCTGGTACTACCCTGTCGTCGTGATCTGCTGTTGTGATTAATGTCGCAGGATATGATACTCCAGGTTTCAAAGCATGGTATGGCGAATATTTAAGCATATATTCAAACATTTCTTTCGATTCCTCTGCTGTTCCGTAATCATAAGCCCACCCGGCGCCAGCGGTAAATTTATTATAGCGAAGCATATCAAGTACGCCAACTGCTGGCAGGGCTACTTTGAAAAGCTCCGGCCTTTGGCTCATCACGGCGCCTACAAGTAATCCGCCGTTTGATCCGCCAGAAATGGCCAGGTAGTCCTTTGAAGTATATTTGTTGCTGATCAGATATTCCGCTGCTGCTATAAAATCATCAAAAACGTTCTGCTTGTTCATTTTGGTGCCTGCCAGGTGCCATTTCTCACCATATTCGCCACCGCCGCGTAGGTTCGGCACAGCATAGACGCCGCCCTGCTCCAGCAAGACAATGTTCGACGTGCTGAATGCTGGTGTCAGGCTAACACTGAACCCTCCGTAGCCATAAAGCAAGGTCGGATTTTTACCATTGAGCTCGATTCCCTTTTTATGGGTGATGATCATCGGGATTTTCGTTCCGTCTTTTGAGTTATAAAACACTTGCTTGGAAACATAAAGCGACGGATCGAAAGAAACACCTGATTTTTTGTACTCCACGGACTGGCCCGACGCAATTATATATTTAAAGATGGTTGGTGGATAGATGTATGAAGTGAATGTATAATATAATTCTTTCTCGCTTTTCTTCGCGCTGAATCCGCTTGCTGATCCCACACCGGGTAATGTCACGGTGCGCTCCAGTTTACCATCCATATCATATTGCATGACAAGTGACGTAGCATCTTTGAGGTAATTAGCAAAGATTTTTCCGCCAGCAGTACTTACGTTCAAAACATTTTCGGTTTCCGGAACAAGATCCTTCCAGTTTGACGGCGATGGATTTGATGCATCAACCGTCACCACCCGATAGTTAGGTGCATTCAGATTAGTGTAGATGTAAAGTTTACTGTCTACATTATCGATTACATAATGTTCGTTATCAAAATTGTCAACCACTTTCATGATCTCGCTGCCGGGTTTCGAGAGGTCCTGAATATAGAGCTCATTCCCTGTAGTGGATTTTGCTGCCGTGATGACCAGGAAACGATCGTCTTCACTTACACTTCCGCCGATATATCTTCTTGGAGTTTTATCCCCTCCAAATACGAGGATATCTTCCGATTGTTTGGTGCCGATCCGGTGGAAGAATAGTTTGTGATATTGTGTTAGCCCGGAAAGCTGACTTCCTTCTTTCGGCTTGTCGTAGCTGCTATAATAGAAACCCTCTTTTCCTTTCCAGGATAATCCGGAAAACTTAACATCGGTCATTGTATCACCAACTTGTTTCAGGTCACTCGTATTGCGAATGATCACCTTACGCCAGTCAGATCCGCCTTCAGAAAGCTGGTATGCTGCCATACTTCCATCCTTGGTAAATTCTATACCCGCGAGTGACGTACTAGCATCTTTAGAGAATTTGTTCGGATCTAAAAATACTTCGGGAGTTCCTTTATCTTTTTGTCTGTAGAGAACATATTGATTTTGCAGTCCATCATTTTTATAGAAATACGTGTAGGATCCTTCTTTAAATGGTGCAGTGAACTTTTCATAATTCCACAAAGTTTCAAGTCGTTTCTTGATGTCATCACGGAAAGGAATTTTTGACAAGTAGCTTTGCGTAACCTTGTTTTCAGCCTCAACCCATGCTTTCGTATTTTCGGCACGGTCATCTTCCAGCCATCGGTATGGGTCTTTAACAGTAGTACCAAAATAAGTATCAGATACTTCAACTTTGTTTGTTCTAGGGTAGTTCATCGTATTGGGATTCGGGCTTGTATGCTGTGCGTTGGCCATTTCAGAATTGATCAAAGCCACACTTAACAGGCTGAAAATGATAATTGGTTTCATAGCAATCGGTTTGAGAATTTCTAAAATTACGAAAAGCATGGAAATAAGTGAGAACCTTGTGATTACAGCGAGTTGGTTTATACCGAATGTAAAAATTATGTACTTTTGAGGCCATGCCGGGCACAAAAATTTACTTTGCATCTGATTTTCATTTGGGCGTCCCTACCCGGGATGCTAGCCGCGAAAGGGAAGATCGCATCGTGAGGTGGCTCGATCACATTAAATCTGACGCCGCTGAGATTTTCCTTATGGGAGATATCTTCGACTTCTGGTTTGAATATGCAACTGTGATCCCCAGAGGGTTCATCCGTTTTCAGGGTAAGCTTGCAGAACTCAGTGACTCAGGAGTAAAAATCACATTCTTCAAGGGTAATCATGATATGTGGATGTTTGATTATTTCGGACAGGAAATGGGCATAGAAATCGTCTCTGATGAACTGATTCTTGAAAGGAATGGTAAGAAATTCTATCTCCACCATGGTGATGGTTTAGGCCCCGGAGACAACATGTACAAAATCCTGAAAAAGATATTCAGAAGTAAAATCTGCCAATGGCTATTTGCACGACTGCATCCAAACTTGGGTGTGGGTATTGCTCAAAGGTGGTCACGCAGTAGCCGGGCTCAGAATGCAAAAGAAGAAATTTTTGAGAATGCTGAGGAAGAATGGTTATATCTGTACTCAAGAGACTTACTTAAAGCAAATTATTACGACTTTTTGATATTTGGTCACCGTCACCTTCCGCTTGATCTCAACCTAGGAGAAAGCCGATACATCAATCTTGGAGAGTGGATAAAATTCAATTCTTACGCTGTTTTTGATGGTGAGAGTTTAGAATTAAAATATTTTGAACAAGACCAGACCTAGCACTATCGTCATAGAATCTTCCTGTTCTTGACCAGATTAACTTATTATATAGAAAAGCCGTATTTTTGTAAAATATTAGCAATACCTGTCGATATGGGTGTTTGCAATCGCAATTAAAGATGTTAGACAAATTAGAATTAATTAAAGAGCGCTGGCAAGATGTTGAGCGGGAGTTAAGTAACCCCGCAACAATGAGTGATATGAAGCGTTTCGCTCAGCTTAACAAAGAATATAAGGATCTCACCAAGATTGTAGATGAATATAAGGTCTACAGCCTGGTAGTAAGCAATATTGAAGCGAATAAAGGTCTTCTTGCTACTGAAAAAGACGAGGAGATGCGCGAAATGGCTAAAATGGAGTTGGAAGAACTGATCCCGCAACAGGAAGAACTGGAAGAGAGAATACGTATGATGCTCATACCGCAAGACCCCGAGGATGGTAAAAATGCCATAGTTGAAATCCGCGGCGGTACCGGTGGGGATGAGGCTGCTTTATTTGCCGGTGATCTTTACCGGATGTATACTCGCTTTTGTGAACGTAAAGGCTGGAGAATGGAAGTTGTTGATGTAACAGAAGGGACAGCAGGCGGATATAAAGAAGTCGTATTTAATGTTAACGGCGAGGACGCTTATGGACAACTGAAATATGAGTCAGGGGTACACCGGGTACAGCGCGTGCCTGATACTGAAACAGCAGGACGGGTGCATACATCGGCAGCATCTGTTGTTGTTTTGCCTGAGGCAGATGAATTCGATGTTCAGATCAGCATGAATGATGTGCGGAAAGATCTGTTCTGTTCCTCAGGCCCAGGCGGTCAGTCGGTAAATACGACGTATTCAGCAGTACGTTTAACTCACCTTCCTACTGGTATAGTTGCCCAATGTCAGGATCAAAAATCCCAACTTAAGAATTTCGATAAAGCATTTGCAGTTTTAAGAAGCCGGGTTTATGAGCTTGAGCACGCAAAGATGCTGGAAGAAACTTCTAAAAAACGTAAGACAATGGTCGCTACTGGCGATCGTTCGGCTAAGATCAGAACCTATAATTATCCTCAGGGTAGAGTTACCGAGCATCGGATTGGCTTGACTATATATAATCTTCCAAATGTCATGAATGGCGATATACAGGAAGTAATAGACCAATTACAGCTTGCGGAGAATGCTGAAAAGATGAAAGAAGGATCATTTGCCTGATAAATAGGGAGGCAATAATTCCAAAACTAACTTTCAAATTCATTGTTTTCAATTGAATATTAGGAGGTTAAGTGCTCATTATAAATTAAGGTTTTTATTATTTGCACTGTAAGGGTTATTGCCGTATATTTGCCTCACTTTTAAGAAAAACGATCTCGAAAGTAGTTCTAATAATGATTCCGTAGCTCAGCTGGTAGAGCATTACACTTTTAATGTAGTGGTCCTGGGTTCGAATCCCAGCGGGATCACAAAAATAAATTGTATCTTTCCTGAGCATATCAGGAATTAGCCCTCGGGCAGATATATTGAAAGCAAACGGACCGGTAGTTCAGTTGGTTAGAATGCCGCCCTGTCATCCCGACCTTTGGTTGGGACGGGTTTGAGTCCAGGGATTTAGTTGCTGTGAGTTATGGCAACCAAATAAAGAAATTAAAACGAAACTACGGACCGGTAGTTCAGTTGGTTAGAATGCCGCCCTGTCACGGCGGAGGTCGCGGGTTCGAGTCCCGTCCGGTCCGCAGAGTATAAACCCTTGCAATGAAAATTGCGAGGGTTTTCTGTTTTACAGCTAATTGAGGCGTCGCCTTTGGTAGAATGCCTCGCTGTCATCCCGACCTGTGGTTGGGACGGATTTTAGATCAAATCAAAAGCACGCGCATATTCACACAGATCATAATAGGAGTTAGTGTCTAACTTCTTCCTGATATTCTTTATGTGAGTTTGCACCGTATGGATGGAAATGAAAAGTTCTTCAGCAGATTCAGGAGCTGATTTACCCAAAGCGAGTAGTTTCAATATCTCTCGTTCCCGTTTGCTTAGTTTTGCATATGAAGGCAGATTCTTGCGCAGGAAATTATTTTCTTTTAATAAACGCGAAGCTTTAAGGGTCATTGCATGCATTGGATCGATGGGAAAGGCTATAGTGATAGACAGCAAAGGCTTACCCTTAGGATCATGAGCCAAAATCTTCATTGCTGTCATATGCCACATCCAATCCGATTTCCCACTGAACCTGACTTGCTGAAAGAAGGCTACCATATCGTCAAAACTGTTTTTCTCCATTAGCTGGAAAACTTTTGGGGCATAGTCCTTCGCATCCTGCTCATTAAAGAAACGTGCGTGATATTCCTCTGTTGTCAGATTTACAATTTCTTCTAAACAAATTCCCAGTTCTTTTATTCCCCGGTCTGACATCCAGGCCACTGACCAGTCCCGCAGGTCATGAATTATAGTTACTCCAGGAAGCAGTTCGGCGAAAGAAGCTACCTTAGCAATATGATCATCAATGAGATTTTGAATATCCTGCTCAACCATGGGTGCGAGGTTAGACTACATTAAGCTGATCAATGCGACCAGGAACTGACTTTTAAAGGTTTAGAAACGACCTTAAATTTCCGGACCTTAGCATCTCTTTTGTTTGTTCATTTGCTTCATCATTTCTAAGTGACTCAATCCGCAATAATCCTGTGCAGTAATCCAGGACGGGAGAGTGGGTTCCGAAACAAAATTTATCTGTTCCAAAAGTCTTAAGCAAGCTTCCGAGATCTAAAAGATTTCGACCAGAGGTATCCATGATCACTTTTGATTTTTTTAACAAAGCTGTGTCTTTTTCATCCAGAACCAAACTATTAGCAAGATTTACGATCATATATTTTGCATCTGGCACAGCGCGCACGATTGGCATTACATTCGCCAGAGTCCATTCCTTTTCAACGTCAAGCCATGAACTTGGACGGCTATCCACCATTCTCAATGATAATGCTACTGGTATATCCCGGTCGCGCGCCATTTTTACGAGTTCAATACAGGCTGGATTATCCAATTCATAACCGTGATAAATAGGATGAAGACGAATGCCTTTCATCCCTAATTTGTTAACACTCGTTTCGAAATCCTCACGCCAACCATTATAAATTGGATTGATTACGGCGAAGGGAATAAAACGGCTTTGATAAGCTTTTTTAGACCGTATCTCTTCGGATAACTCCTCATTGGCGAATTGGGTATTCTTATAAAAAATCCCGTTCAGGCTGCTCACTACAGAAATATCTGTTCCGAACTCCTGCATTCTTTCAGATAAGGCAGGAAAATTATTATATTTTAATTGCAAAAAAGGCCAGTGACCTATGTATGCATTGCTATCAATCAACATTTTTCCCTGCCTTTCTTAATATGTTATTATAATTATCAAAAAATATCTTCTTTCGTTGTGCCTCAGTCATCTTAGCTGAGATAATATGTCCCACACCCTGATAGAAGCTATTATCACAGCCAAAGAAAAGTCGATCCTCTCCAATATATCTTAGGGCAAATTCAACCATATTTGCGATATTATTACTGCCTGAAAGATCAACATACACGTTAGGCGAGTGCTGAAGGGCTTTGCAAGCATCTTCCCAATCAATTCCGCCGGCCGTGTGCGCAAACTGAAACATCGCTTCCGGATAGCGTTTGGCAATATCAACGAAATCCTCAGGAATAGAGATATTTTTTGGTTCCCTCGCGTTATACTTTATCCGCGCTTTGCCTATGGGTGAGTGCATTAGGATAATCAACTTAAGATCGATGAACTTCTCAATTATTGGATAGAATAGCGGATCATTTATCTTGACATGATTATACAGCTTCATACCGGTAAATCCCAGGTCGGTACAGCGTTTGATTTCTTCCATGGATTCTTTTTTATAGGTAGGATTCAATGTTAACTGACCCATGAAACGGTCCGGATGTGCTTTAACGGCACCGATAATAGCATCGTTGCATGCCCTGAATTCTTCTGGCAGACCCGGACTTCCCGGAGCCATGGGTTTTGAAATCACGAGTTTATCAATACCCAGCCGATCAGCGTAGCTTAGGTTCGACGCATTCGTAGCTCCTGCAAGACCGAAATGAGCGTGCGAATCAATCTTTCGATATTTTCTAACTTCTGCCATCAGATCTACTTTTTTGATGGGCGCTGCCGCGGTTTCACTGTCTTCCTTATCAGTAAATCCTGATAAGGTATTTCCAAGCAAGATCCCGGCTGCAGAAGCAGCAGTGGTTCCGACAAAAGTACGGCGGTTGAATTTAAACATAGGTTAGGAAATTAGGTCTCCGAAAAAACGCGTGATACATTGCGTGTACCTACCCGTTTGTAAGCACAATATAGAAGTTTCTTTCACGAATTAAAAACACCTTGAAAACAGTACAGTAACTAAGGTGTTAATAACCCTATATAATTTATATGCGAAAACTGATTATCCAGGAGTGGATCTCTATCGATGGTTTTGCTGCTGACAGGAATGGCAGAATTGATTTTTTCAACAACCCGAAATTTAATTTAGGTTGGGAAGTTGACGAATTAGTTTTTATGGACTCAATCGATACAATCATTCTTGGAGCAACTACGTACAAAATGTTTGCTGCTTATTGGCCAGAAGCCGATACAGCAAAAGAGCTCGTAGCTGACAAACTGAATTCGACAACTAAGATTGTCTTTTCTCAAACTCTTGACAAAGCACCCTGGGGTAATTGGGAACCCGCGCAGATAAAAGCTGATCCCATTCAAACAATTACTGCGATGAAAATGCAGGAAGGAAAAGATATTGTTCTTTGGGGCAGCCTTACGATCGCTAGATCCCTGATATCCGCGAATTTGGTTGATGAATATCAATTGGCCGTGACACCTGCATTTCTCGGAAGCGGCCTATCTTTTATTCCCGAGAATTATATTATGACTGCCGACCTGGTAAAGGTAAAATCATATGAAAGTGGAATAGTTAAACTGACCTATGTGGCGGCGTCCCCCGATGATGAATAAGGCTACAAACGGTGATGAAGGGCAAGATTGTGACTTACAATAGTTTATAAGTCTGTCCGGCTTTTGTTCTTAAATCGATCGCTTTGCCGTTGACGTTTATTTTCAGGCGATTGCCTTGCTTAGAAGTCACAGAGCACTCACTTACTTTACCATTCTGCCATTTCATATTTACTTCAAATCCCCCGCGAGCACACAGTCCTTTAACCGATCCATTTGCCCAGACTTGGGGCATAGCTGGTAAAAGTTTTATATAATCTTGATGCGACTGGATCATCATTTCGGCAATTCCCGCGGTGCCACCAAAATTTCCATCTATTTGAAAAGGAGGGTGATTGTCAAATAAATTGCTCAACGTAGATTTTTGTAAAAGTGCTACGACGTTTTCATAGGCTTTTTCTCCATCTAGCAGTCGGGCGTAAAAATTTATAATCCAGGCCCGGCTCCAGCCCGTATGTCCCCCGCCGTTGGCAAGCCTCCGTTCAAGCGTCTTTGCCGCAGCAGCAAAGAGCTCAGGCTGGTCGGGAGTAATGAGATCTGCGGGATATAATGCAAGTAAATGCGAAATGTGTCGATGTCCAGGCTCGGCCTCATCATAATCCTCGATCCATTCCTGTATACCCCCTGTTTTCGGGCTGACCTTTATTGCTGGAAGTCTGGTTAAGGTTTTTTTCAGGCCGGCGGCAAAATGTTGATCAGATTTTAGGATTTCTGCCGACTCAATACAGGCATTGTATAATGCCATGATAATCTCAATATCTATTGTTGGTGCATAGGTAATCTGGTGTTTCTCTCCGTTAGCCAGCTTAAATGCATTTTCCGGAGACATTGACGGTGCAGTTACAAGACGGCCGTGTTTGTCCTCTATCAGGAATGTTTGAACAAATTCTGCAGCCTCCTTCATGATTGGGTAAGCTCTTTCCTTAAGGAATTTCTTGTCTCCCGTAAATTGATAATGTTCCCATAGATGCAAGGTTAACCATGCCGCGGCGAGAGGAGACACACCATATTGGATAGCTGCATTAATTCCCGTCTTACCAAATATATCTGTTGCATGGTGCATTGTCCAGCCTTTCGCATTATACATCCCTTTGGCTGTTTCTCGTCCGGGTAGCCGATAAGCATCAATGAAATTGAAAAGTGATTCGTTAGTTTCTGAAAGATTTGTGACCTCCGAAGGCCAGTAATTCATTTGAAGGTTAATGTTCGTGTGGTAATCAGAATCCCATGGTGCGTCATAATGGTCGTTCCAAACGCCCTGTAGGTTAGCCGGCAGAACTCCCGGCGAAGTTGAACTGGCGATTAGCAGGTATCTTCCATATTGAAAGTATAGCTGAATGAGCTGGGGGTCGGCGCTGCCATTTTTTACGGCGTTAAGGCGCTTGTCGGTCGGTATCCGCGAAAGGTCATTTCCACCAAGATCAAGCGTAACCCTGTCAAATAATTCGCGATGTTTATCAACGGACGATTTTTTAATTTCCTCGTACTGCTTAGCTGATGCGTTCGCAATAATCTTATCACACGCAGCTTTCACGTCTATAGATCGATCAAAATCAAGCTTTGGGAGACTATAATCCGAGGCACTTGTAAGGAGTATGGTCAGGTTACTTGCACTTTTAACCAGAATGCTGTTATTCGCAGATTGTATAGTGCCATCGGCAGAACTAGCCTTTAGTATAGCCCCGAACTTCATATTTAATCCGCCCTCACCATTTGAATCATCGACGTCAACTATTTGGCCGTTCATTAAAAGGCTGTTCTGGCCATAACTATTAACTGTTGCGTCGCGCTCACGACTTAAATTGATTTTACAGTTGATCGAATTTGGCTTATCAGATGTGATACGCACCACAATGCAATCATGAGGACCTGAAGCAAAGACTTCCCGTTTGAATTTTATCCCATCTATAACGTAGGTAGTCGTTGCTACTCCTGTTGATAGGTCGAGATTTCGTTCGTATTCCTTGGGAGAACCCTGAAGTCCGAAGTCTATAAAAATATCACCCAGAGTTTGGTGAGAGCGAAATCGATTAGGAATTGCCAGCATAAACTTCGTGCTCAGTTCGTGCGCCTTGGCGTTTTCCCCATTTAAAAGCAATTGCTGAATCTCTTTCAGGTGACTTGCCGACCCTGGATTATCTATGCTGATTTTTTTTCCAGCCCAAATACTTTCTTCGTTTAGCTGGATACGTTCATATTGTACATTCCCGAAAACCATTGCTCCCATTCGTCCATTTCCAACAGGTAATGCTTCTACCCATGTTGTTGCAGGCTGCTGATACCATAGTTTTAGGTCCTTCTCCTGTGATTTCGACACGAACGGGGCAGAGGTGATTAACAGGTAAAATGCAAACTTCTTAATCATAAACTAGACTTCAAGTGAGTCGTAAATCACTACTTTCGACCATAGGTGGCTATAGTTCTTCACAAAATCAAGATGTATGGGGTGTATTTGGTAAGCCGCCTGGCCAGCGAGGTCTTTGAACAAAGCCAATTCTGAAACTCCCCAGCTATCATCGATTACCGATCTTTTTTCCGTAGCTGCAACAATGCCTATTGTAAGCTTCTGTACCGAATCAATCTGCCTGAGGGTTTTTATTCCCTTTATTAATAGTTCCCTGTCTTCTTCCGAGCCAGGATTTTTGAGCCAGAAATAAACCTGGTGAGCGATATTTCCTTTTTCCGTATCCATATTTGGAGTCCCATTGACAACCGTGGTCGCCGCGAGGCCTGCAGCCGTTACGATGAATTTTCTTCTGTTAGATTTGACCATAATAGATTTAAATGCTTCTTAAACCTAGATTATTTTTTTGACAAAGCAAAGTGCTAACACCCTGAAGATGGGTGTATAAAGAAGATCGCGAATAGGTTGAGAATTATTCTGTCGGCAAAGTAAACCAGAAGGTACTACCCTCACCTTCAACTGAATCAACACCAATTTTGCCGCCATGCCTTTCGATAATTTCGGCTGAGATGTATAAACCAAGCCCTAAACCTGAAAATTGTATACCTGATGGGTCTACCCGGTAATATCTATCAAATAAGTGCGGGAGTTTTTCCGGGGAAATTCCAATTCCGAAATCCTGAACCGATACTTTCGCTACCCCATCTTGTCGGCTAATGTCTAGTCTAATAGTTTTTGATTCCGGAGCATATTTAATAGCATTGTTTACAAGATTTACTACAACCTGATCAATTCGCTGAAAATCTGCAAGGATTTCCACACCTTTTTCGCCTTCAATGATGAAGTTATAGCTGTCATCAGCTTTGACATGGCTGCAGCAATCAGATATCAATTTCGTAAGGTTAAATCTTGTTTTATTAAGCGGAAGCTGGCCGTGCTGGATTTTCGAAACATTCATCAGGTCCTCTGTCAGATAAAGCACCTTAGACAAGTTTTTGTTAGCTTTTTCAACAAATTCCGGGATCTTGTCCGAAGTCTTATTTGACTGCATCAGCCTGGTAAGAATCTGCATAGATGCTTTCAGAGATGTAAGGGGTGTTTTTAATTCGTGGCTTGCAACACTAATAAATTCATCTTTTTGTTGGGAAATCTTCCGCCGGTTTGTTACATCCATAAATGTAACCACACCGCCGGTCAACGTACCGTTTTGATCGCGAATAGGAGCCGCATTTACAGAAATATAAAAGCGTTCGCCATTAATTGGCTGAATAGCAATTTCATGATCATAAACTTCTTTTTCAGTAGACAACATCAACGCTAATGGATGGTCTTTGTGTGTAAGTGGTTCGCCGCTTACTTTCAAATTTTGCCATTTATCCGTACCGTAAATACTACTCAAACTTTCTTGATTGTTAATAAAAAAGATCTTCTGCGCCATTGGATTCGCATAGGTCAGATTACCCGAAACATCAACTATTACAACCCCCTCAGCCATCGTTTCAAGAATGCGTGTGAGTCGATCCTGATTTGCCCGCAGATCATCTTCTGCTCTGGTTTTTTTAACTATGGTGATTTCCAGTTCCTTTGTTCTTTCTTTTACCGTATTCTCCAGATTGGCGTTTAATTCCTGGGCAATCTTTTGTGCATCCTCAAGTTGTAAATTCTTCTGACGTAAAAGTTGCTGGGTTTCTTTTTGACTGCTTAAATCCGTTAAGATGATGCTCATGGAGCTTCCTTCGTCAAGTTCGAGGGTTTTAAGGGAAAGCAGTACAGGCGGATTTAATCCATTTCTGCTTTTCAGCTTTAGTTCTCCCTTGACGTTTTCGTTCCATGCTTTTGATATCAGAAACTTGAACGAACCCTGGTATTGCTGCGGAAGAAATTTTTCGAAGGGTTGCCCGATGACCTTTTCAAGAGGTATATCAATCATTTTAGCAAACTGGCTGTTTGAATACAGAATGGTATTGGACTGATTTAGAGTTACAGCACCTTCTGTCATCTGCTCGATAAAAATGCGGTATGTGTGATCTGCACTTTTGAGCGTAAAAATTTGATGGCCCTCTTTATCTTTAACAACTAAAGCATCAATTTCACCCGAACGAATTGCTTCAATGGTATCATTAGATTCCTCCAATTGAATGCGAAGTTCATTCAGCTCAGCAAGTAACTTGATATGTGATGAATTCTCCAAATTAATTTTACACTAATCCCAATCCTTTTAAAACTTTATCTTTTTCAGACATATCACCAACTAATCGCCTTTTTGGCAAAGGTGATTTTTTTATTAGCATAGGAACAGCAGTGACATCTTCATTACGCACCAACAAGGGCTGTTGATGAATGTCTATTATTTCAAGTTCATGTCGGCCTTTCAGATGATTTTCGCAAATAATCTTTAGGTTGTTAATGGCCCGAACCGAATTTGGCGAAGTACCACTCACAAACAATCTAAGAATGTAAAACTCTTCGTCTGTTTGGTTCTCACCGTTACTGCTGTCGCTCATGAGCTTATTTATAATTGCTTGATGTCAAGCCCAACCAATACCTTTTCCTGGTTAGAGAGGTCGCCAATAATTTTTCTTACAGGTTCTGGTACTTTTTTTACAAGCGTTGGAATGGCCAGGATCTGGTCTCCTTCAGCAAGCTGCGGGTTAATCAGTAAGTCAATAACCTCAATCGAATATTGTCCCTTTAAATGCTCTTCACAATATTTCTTCAAATTGTTCAGGGCAGTAATGGACCGGGACGTCTTTCCCGCTATATAAAGTCTTAATTGATATTGCTTCTCCACTATTTTCTATTTTTTTTAGTCGGCAAAATATCTCTGGCATTCCCTTTTCGTAATTCCGTCATCTTTTTACGATTCTCTTCCATAACAGCCTTTTTAATATCTTCCTCAACATAAACTTTATTTAGTTCTTCCTCTGCTGATTCAAATTCACTTCTAAGGCTTTCTATTTTTGCCTCAAGCATGGTGCGTTTTCTTATAATCTCCCGATCTTTTCGTGATAATGCATGAGTATGAAGCACCGCTCCCGTTTCCTCCTGCAGCATTTGTTGCATACGGGCAGAACCAGTCAAAACTCCTTCAGGGCCTAAATAAACATCTACAAGATCTAAACCGTTTTCACTGATCACAAATTCCCTTACCTGATTGGAATGTGGCATACCACGAGACTTCATGATATATAAACCTTTGTTTCTTTCCCCGTTGGATTCAATATCCCTGATCAAAATCCACGCATCTACGAGCGATGACACACCTTCATCGGTCTGTTCATTCACAATGGTGTTGAGGCTTAGGGCGGTGAACATAACCGTGATCTGCTCGGACTGGAAGAAGTCAATAAGGCGTACGAGCATAGATTTAACCTCACTCACCGAGCCTACAGTTATTAAATTAGTAATGGGGTCCAACACGACAATCTTAGGCTTGAATTTGCGGATAGCTTTATGGATTGCCACAAGGTGCATTTCCAAGCCATACAGTGTTGGTCTTGAAGCATAAAATTGCAGCATACCCTTGTCAAGGTGCTTCTGAAGGTCCATACCTATGGACTTCATATTCCGTATGATTTGTTGAGGCGATTCTTCGAAAGCAAAAAACAAACATTTTTCCTTTCGTTCACAGGCAGCATTTACAAAACTCGCTGCAACACTTGTCTTACCAGTTCCTGCAGTTCCTGAAACGAGCACACTGCTGCCTTTATAAAAGCCTCCCTCAGTTAACATAGTATCCAGGGAACGAATACCGGAAGAAATTCTTTGGGTAGAGACCGGTTTGTCTAGATTCAGCGAGGTAACGGGCAAAACTGAAATGCCGTCCTCATCGATAAGAAATGGGTATTCATTTGTGCCATGTAGAGACCCTCTATATTTAACTACTCTCAGACGCCTGGTGGAAATCTGATCAATTACCCGGTGATCTAAGAGGATGACACAGTCTGAAACATATTCTTCAAGTCCTTGTCTTGTCAAACTTGGTCCGTCCCGTTCGCCTGTAATCACGGCAGTTACACCTTTTTCTTTAAGCCATTGGAAAAGACGACGAATCTCAGCTCGTAGGATTCCCTGATTGGAGAGGCCGGAGAACAAGTTTTCTATTGTATCTAACACCACGCGCTTTGCACCAATGCTGTCAATAGCATATCCAAGCCTAATAAAAAGGCCATCGAGATTATACTCGCCTGTTTCTGCAATTTCGCTTTTATCTATATGGACATAATCGAGTTTTATCAGTTTTTGCTCTTCCAGTGTTCTTAAATCAAACCCAAGGGAAGCGACATTCGTTGCTAATTCATGCGCTTTCTCCTCAAACGCCATAAAAACGCCGGGCTCGTTATAATCCATTGCACCTCTGATTATAAATTCGAGTGAGAACAGAGTTTTACCGCATCCCGCTGTTCCGCACACCAAGGTGGGCCTTCCAGTTGGTAAGCCACCAAATGTTATTTCATCCAAACCGCTGATTCCAGTTGGTGTTTTGGCCAATTTGGGAGTCCGCGGTATTTTTGGAATTTTAGTGTTTTTTGCCATTCACTTCAATTTCGATATTTCCTGAAATATCCTTTATAACACAATGATTTGATTATCAACAAAAATAGGCTGCTAGTGTTTGTCAGGGTCCCTATTTCGTGACCGAGCAATTATATTAATTAACTTCGATTCTAGAAAAAATACTGGCGGATAGGTTTGTCCTGATTTGTGTCCTTATTTCCAGACTAGTGTGTACATTTAATTAGGCCACTGTCTAATTTTTTAAACAAAAAAAAATCCCGTGGGGACGGGATTCTTTTGTTGTTTAACTTTTAACTGAGGAAAAAGAACGATCTTATGGTTTAGAGGAATAAGATATACTAGTAATACAAAAAGTCTGCCATTCTCGGTTCAGGTTTAAATTGTCTTGATTACCTTTCGCTCTATAAACCTCGCAAATGAAAATTGTAGTTTTAGATGGGTATACGCTTAACCCTGGCGATCTAAGCTGGATTGGACTCAAAATGCTTGGGCACCTTACAGTTTATGACCGGACACCAGCCAATCTTATTTTAGAGCGTTGTGAAGGGGCTGAAATAGTTTTTACCAATAAGACACCACTTGGTGCAGAGGTAATTCACCAGCTTTCCAACCTGCAGTTTATAGGTGTTTTAGCAACAGGTTATAATGTTGTTGACGTGGCTGCTGCTACAGCCAGTCAGATCATCGTGTCTAATGTTCCCGGTTATGGGACGGCTTCAGTAGCACAGTTCACAATAGCCCTTCTTTTGGAATTGTGCCACCGCGTTCAAAGGCATAGCGACAGCGTGCTTTCCGGAAAGTGGTCTCGAAGCCCGGATTTCAGTTATTGGGATTCTCCTCTGGTAGAGCTACAGGGGAAAACAATAGGTATCATTGGCTTCGGCGATATCGGCTCAAAACTTGGCGATCTCGCTACTGCATTTGGAATGAACATTATTGCGACAGGCAGACGTCGAACCGGTCAGGGGAACCGCAAAAATTTCGCATGGGCTGATCTTAACACACTGCTTGCTGAGTCAGATGTGGTGAGTTTACATTGCCCGCTGTATCCTGAGACGCAGGGGCTAATAAATGCTGACCGGCTACAACGGATGAAGCACTCGGCATTTTTGCTAAATACATCCCGTGGACCTCTTGTAGTTGAAGAAGATCTTGCAATTGCCCTTAATACCGGTCAAATAGCGGGTGCGGCTATTGATGTACTTTCAACTGAGCCTCCCTCACTGGGAAACCCTTTATTTACAGCCAAAAATTGCATTATTACTCCACATATAGCCTGGGCAACCCGGGAAGCCAGGGAAAGGCTTATGGGAATTGCTGTTGAAAATTTATCAGCGTTTATCAAAGGAACACCGATAAATATTGTTAAATCTTAGTGTAGATTCTACACTTTAATTTCCGATATTGCTCTAAGGCCAGCCCTATTGCAGTTGCCGAAGAAGATCTGAACAAAAGTATTATTAAGTCAAATTTAAGCACAAAAAGATGAAGCCAATGACAAATTACCGTTGGACAATTTGTTCCCTGGTATTTTTTGCGACTACTATTAATTATCTGGACAGACAGGTGATTAGTTTATTAAAGCCTGTTCTCGAAAAGGAATTTCAATGGACTGAATCGGACTACGCGAACATTGTTGCTGCCTTCCAGTTAGCTTATGCTCTGGGAATGGTTGGAATTGGGAGTGTCATCGACAAAATAGGAACTAAACTAGGCTATGCGATTTCTTTATTCCTTTGGAGTATAGCATCGATCATGCATGCATTTGCAACCAGCACTTTTGGCTTTGGCGTATTCAGGGCATTTCTCGGTGTGACCGAAGCAGGAAATTTTCCGGCTGCAATTAAGGTTGTTGCGGAATGGTTTCCAAAAAAAGAGCGGGCACTTGCAACCGGAATTTTCAACTGTGGAACTAACATCGGGGCGGTTATTGCACCACTTGTTGTTCCATGGCTAGCTGTGACATATGGGTGGCAAATGGCCTTTATTGCCACTGGTGCAGTTGGCTTCTTATGGCTTGCATTTTGGTTTTCGATGTATAAGTTACCGGCACAACATAAACGCGTTTCTGAAGCTGAATTGGCATATATACACAGTGATCCTGATATGAATGAAACAGGATCTGAAGACACAAAAACTACAATTCCATGGACTAAACTCTTGACCTACAAACAGACCTGGGCGTTTGCAGTAGGTAAATTTCTTTCCGATGGAGTTTGGTGGTTTTTCCTTTTCTGGTTACCAGCATTCTTAATTGCCGAATACGGACTGGTAGGAATGGAAGTTAGTATTCCTGTTGCAGTAGTTTATATAATGGCTGGTGTAGGCAGCATACTGGGCGGGTGGCTTCCAATGTGGTTTGTAAGAAGCAAAGGGTGGAGTATGGTAAGAGCCAGAAAAACATCCATGCTTATTTACGCAATCTTTCCACTGATGGTAATGTTTTCGCAGGAAGCAGGATCTTATAATATGTGGTATGCGGTAATAATTATTGGAATTGCAGCCTCTGCACATCAGGCCTGGTCGGCCAATATATTTACAACTGTGTCAGATATGTTTCCCAAAAGATCCATCGGTGCTGTAATAGGAATAGGAGGAATGTTTGGCGGCTTTGGTGCAATACTAATTGCAAAAACCGCCGGTGCACTATTGGATCATTATCGATCAATAGGCCAGATCGAAACCGGTTATTATATTTTATTCTTGTTTTGTGGTACTGCCTATTTAATTGCATGGTTTTTAATGTTCCGGGTTCTGGTGCCCAAGATGACACCAATTTCTGAACTGTAGTTTCGGCCAATGTGATTTTTTGTGCTAATTTTAAAATATGAAAACATCAATTCAGGGGTAGGATATTGTGCCACCTGAAATGCGACTCGCGGTTATTATTGCAGTGAACATTTATAAACAGAAATATCACGGCTTGCGCCAAAAAACAATTTGCTATGGTTAAAACATCAGAATCCCGTCGGGATTTTATTAAGAAAACTGTCACCGGTGCTGCCGCCTTGTCTTTTGGTGGTATTTTACCAGGATTTAGCGCGAGCAGTTATGCCCGGATTTTAGGGGCGAACGAACGGTTGAAGATTGCTGTCATGGGAGTGAATTCCCGTGGACTTGCTCTTTCCAATAATTTTGCAGCTCAGAAGAATTGTGAAGTTTATAATGTTTGTGACGTAGACAGCCGGGCTGCTCAGGTTTGTATTGACAGTGTTCGGAAGATACAAGGCACCTCACCAACTGCAGTACCTGATTTCAGAAAAGCACTAGAAGATAAAGATGTTGATGCACTCGTAGTTGCCGCTCCAGACCATTGGCATGCACCAGCCGCTCTCCTGGCTTCGGCTGCCGGCAAGCACGTCTATCTTGAAAAGCCCTGCAGCCACAATCCCCATGAGGGAGAAATGCTGGTTGCTGCGGCACAGAAGTATAAAAATGTAATTCAAATGGGCAACCAGCGCCGCTCATGGCCAAATGTTGTTAAAGGTATTGAAGAACTCCATGCTGGTGTCATCGGGCGCCCGTACTTTGCCAAAACCTGGTATACAAATAATCGCCCTTCAATTGGGATAGGTAAGCCTGCCCCTGTACCTGCATGGCTCAATTACGATTTGTGGCAGGGACCAGCACCGCGGATGGCTTATAAGGATAATCTTATTCATTATAACTGGCATTGGCACTGGCACTGGGGTACTGGCGAAGCACTAAATAATGGTACTCACATGGTTGATTTAGCTCGCTGGGGCCTTGGTGTTGATTATCCGACCAAGGTTACTTCAGCAGGCGGTCGTTATCGTTTTCAAGATGATTGGGAGACTCCAGATACTCAGGTAATAACCATGGAATTCCCTAACCGGACAACTATAACCTGGGAAGGAAGAAGCTGTAACCCTCATCAAATCGAAGGTGATAGCGTGGGCGTTATCTTTTACGGCGACAATGGCTCGATGGTAATTACCGGAGGTAATGCTTACACGATATATGATCTCAAAAACAAGATCGTTAAACAGGTTAAGGCAGATTCTGTTGTTAATACCGGCAGTCTCACGAGCCCTTCCCAGCAACTGGATGCATTCCACCTCCAGAATTTCTTTGATGCAATAAAAAATGGCAAAGCATTAAATGCAGATATTTTTGGCGGACATAAAAGTACATTGTTAGTTCAGCTTGGAAATATTGCCCAACGCTCTGGAAAGACTTTGAATATTGATCCGACCAACGGGCATATAAAAAATGACAGGGATGCTATGAAATTTTGGAAGCGGGAATATCAAAGAGGATGGGAACCCAAAGTATAATAGGTTGTTTTAAAATACAGCCATAAAACCGATCCTGACCGACTAATGGTCAGGATCTCTTTTTTTAAAGCGCAATACGTTTTCATTTGATGGATCCTTTTTTTCTATAATAAGCCATCGAAAGCTTAATCATTCGGTTGTAGGTCTTCAATCCCCCCGGCTGTTTATTTACTTTCAAATAATTATCGTAAAAAATGCTGCTCAATCGGGCTGCACCTCCCTGATACTTTGTCCAGTAATCCCGTTCAGTTTGAAGATCCTGAATCACCCCGGGAGAAATCCTTGCTTTCATTTGGGTGAAGGCCGTGCTGTCGGCTCTCCAAACCTCATTCATAAATTCCTGCGCTGCTAAATAGTAAGCAGAATACTTCAACAGCCTGTTATCCGAAGATTTGCCAGCTATGAAACCTGCAAAATTGGCTTCATCTTCTGCTCCAAAACCCATTTGATGAGCCATTTCATGGCACGCCACAAATGGCTGGGTATACAAAGGCATCAAACTGTTAAACTGCGCTTCCCCCGTGAATGGATTGTAGTACCCTGCGGTACCGATATAATTTAGCAGGGGACTCAAAAGGCTTTTCTTTGCAGATGGCTTGATTGCGTGAAGGGGAGGATCAAAAGAAGATAGGCTTGAAACTGCTTTGGAAGCATGGGTTATTATTTCGTCATGTGAAATTCTGAAGTCCTGAGCTTTTAGGCGTGCGCGCGTGGCATTTGTTGAATCAATCAGCAGGGAAGTTAGGGATACAAGCTGTGCAACATCGTACTCCTTATTTTCAAGATTTAATCGGTCAATTGCTGGCTGTCTAAAGTAGTTTAGAGCCCAGAGCAGGTAAAATAACGCTATCGCAATTTCTATTTTAAGAATAAACCTTAAAAAAACAAAGCCCGCATCTGCTATTCGCTTCCGAATCAATAGCCTGACGAGCTTAACCACACCTATTGTAGTAAGTGAAACCACAAGAATGTAGAGGACATCGCCAAGGCTGAAAGGTATATAGTTGAAAAGGAATTGGAAACCACTTCGAACGAATGTATAGAGACCGGTCGAATAATATTTTTCAACAAACAAGGGGTATCTTTTCAGGCTGAAAATAATCATGAGCAAAATAAACATACATGCTATCCAAAGCAGTGTAGACTGCATTTTAGGAAACTGATTCTTCGTTGCTGCTTTCATCATTAACGGTATCCCATTGCCTGAAGATTAAATAGCTCTGCATAACGTCCTTTTCTATCCAGCAGCTCCTCATGGCTTCCAATCTCCACAAGCTCGCCTTTGTCGAGCACAAGGATCCGATCAGCCATTCTAACCGTTGAGAACCGATGTGAAATCAATACTGCCGACTTCCCTTTTGTGAGTTCTGCAAAGCGCTCAAAAACCTCGTATTCCGCTCTTGCATCCAGGGCAGCGGTAGGCTCATCTAGTATCATTAGCTGGGTGTCTTTCATATATGCCCGTGCGAGGGCAACTTTCTGCCATTCGCCCCCAGATAATTCCACGCCATCCGCAAAACGTTTTCCCAACATCTGATCATAATGGTCTGGCAGGCGTTTCGCCAAAAGATCAGCCAGACTCTTTTGGGCAGCTATTTCGATCAAGCTTCGATTATCTTTTTCGACGATGTTTCCTGTAGCAATATTTTGTGCAAATGTCATTTGATACTTTAAGAAATCCTGGAAAATAATACCCATATTTTTCCGAAGGTCAAACAGATCATACTGTTTTAAATCTATCCCGTCCAGAAGTATCCTGCCTTCTGTCGGGTCATACAAACGTGCAAGCAATTTAACAAGGGTAGATTTCCCTGCACCATTTTCGCCCACTAAGGCAAGTTTTTCCCCGGCGTGCAGCGTAAAGTTTAAATAACGATTTGCCCACCGATCTGAGTTGACATAGCGAAAGCCCACGTTTTCAAACGCGAATCCGGTTTTCATAGGTACGGGAAATGGTAGAGATCCCAAGACCGGAACGATTCGGGGCTTTATCTCGAAAAACTCGAAAAAATCGTTTAGGTATATTGCACCCTGAGAAATGCTGGTAAATCTGGTTAAAATACTCTCCAACAACCCGCGCATTTGTCTGAAAGATCCTGCAAGAAAGGTTAATTCACCGATACTTACTTTTCCTTCAATAGTTCTTAATATAATAATAACGTAGGCGAGATAATACCCGGCGCTTCCTAAAACAGAGAAAAATGCCCCCCACCCGGCGCGGCCTACGACCAATTTCTTGTTGTCTTTGTAGAATTTTCCGGATAGAGTCTTAAACCGGTCAGTTATAAAACCTGAGAGGTTGAAAATTTTTACCTCTTTGGCTGTTTCATCGCTAGCTCCGAGAAAACGGATGTAGTCCAATTCCCTCCGCTCAGGGGTCTGGCCACGGGTAAGCGCATAACTTTTATCATTAAAATGTGACTCTCCAAGAAATGATGGAATGATGGCAACAAATAGCAGCAGAATAAGCCAGGGGTTAAATGCGATAAGTCCACCCGCTAAAAATAACATTGTTATTATATCCTGAATTTGGCTCATTACCTGCGATAAGAGCATGGTTCTGCCAATCGTTTGCTGCCTTGCCCGTTCCATCTTATCATAAAATACAGAATCTTCAAATTGATCAAGATCGAGCGTCGCAGCATGATCCATTATTTGAACCGAGGTGAAATTTGAAAACAAATCACCTAAAAGACTGTCGATAAGAGTTATTGCCCGATTTAGTACATCCGTAATAATTGCAAGCCCGAATTCAATGCCAACCAGGATCCAGAGATCATCGTGGCTATTTGTCGGCGTTCCTTTACTGATTTCAACAACTTCGTCTATAATAAGCTTTCCAACATAGAGCATGGCCAGGGGAAGTGCTGATCGGATCAGGCGGAGAATCCCACTGGCTAGAGTCATTCCCGGATTTGTTTGCCATACTAACTTCAAAAACCCCGGTAAATTGGAAAGGGCGGACAAGCGCTGCCTAAATGTTAAATTATCTGCTGAAATAGAATTCCTCGGCTTCTTCTCGAAGCGGCTTTTTTCACTCATCCTGGGCAAACTTATATATTTAGTATCATACGGAATTCTCTGATGTTAAAACATTTCTAAGTGTCAACATTCATTGGTGTGTTATGTTTATGACTATACCGATTGCTTTGTTATTTATTGATGGGAGGACAGCATGGCGAAATGTAGATCATCGCAACAATGAAAATAAGCATCAGCAAATATGATTTGCTGATAAAAGCTTTGCTATATTCATATTTCCTATGAATCAGTGTGCAATACCATATTAATCTTTTAAGCATGACTATTATAAAGAATTACGACGAATTTGAAGCCTACCTCGGCAAGGATCTGGGCACTTCACCATATCATAAAATTGACCAGGCACAAATCAATCAGTTTGCAGATGCAACTCTGGACCATCAATGGATACACGTAAATGCTGCAAAAGCCGAAAGTGAGGGCCCCTTTAAAGCAACAATTGCCCATGGTTATCTTACTCTCTCTCTTATACCTTATCTATGGAAGAAAATTGTCGATATCCAGAATCTAAAGATGGAAATCAATTATGGGATTGAAGACTTAAGATTCGGTCAGGCTGTAGTGGTCGATAGTGAAGTCAGGCTCAAGGTTAAATTGGTGGCAATCGCTAACCTCCGCGGGATCACGAAAGCAACTATCCATGTTGAACTTGAAGTTAAAGATCAAAAAAAGGCTGCATTTGCCGGGAATGTTGTTTTCTTATACCATTTCATCGATTAGATAGTTTCTATCTGTGCATCAATGATTGGTTTTAATTGTATTGCCTGAATAACTCCCGATTGCCGCCATTTAATTTCACCGTTTTTAAAAAGAATGAGTGTTGGAACACTTTGGACATTATATTGACGGGCAATTGCCGGGTTTTTATCAATATCGACCTTGAGTATTTTCGCTTTGTCCCCAACCATTGATTTTAGCTGTTTAAGGATTGGTGCCATCATTTTGCAAGGGCCGCACCACTCTGCTGAAAAATCGACGAGCACTGGCTGATCGGATTTCAAAATGTTATTGAACGCAGACATAAATTCACTTTTATACGTTGCTAAATTGCAGACAATATATAATTTTTAACAATTCTGTTTTGACGTACACCATATAAAGACCGTACTTTTACGTAACTGTTTTGCCAGGATATTGTTTAGCTAATTTTGCCCTGTAATAGAATGAACACTTCTGTTGATCTTTTAGTCAATATTATTTCAGCCACACCAACAGCCATTGCGGTTGTGGATTTGGAGATGAAGTATATTGCCGTTTCACAACAGTGGATTGACGACTATAATCTAAAGGGCCAAAAAATAATTGGAATATCCCATTACGATCTCTTCCCTGAAATCGGGGATGAGTGGAAGGCGATTCATGCAGACTGCTTGAAAGGTAAAGCGCAAAAGAACTCCCAGGATAAGTTCGTCAGGATGAATGGCGAAGTGCAGTGGCTTAGTTGGGATATCCGTCCCTGGAAAGATGACAGCGGGACCATATGCGGGATGGTGATGTATTCTGAAGATATCACTAAGCGGGTAGTTGACGAATTAAGACTTAAACGTAATCTTGACCTGTTCAATGAAACAAATGAAGCGGCCAGGATAGGATCATGGGAATACGACATTATTACAGGGTCCATGTTTTGGTCTTCAATGGTAAAACATATTTATGAGGTTGAAGAAGACTTTGTGCCTGACCTGCAAACAATTCGCGAATTTTTCAAAGATGATCTGAATCGAGATTTATCTGATTCGTTAATTGCTGAAGCAATAAACGATGGAAAGTCTTTTGATATAGACCTGGAGATTATTACTGCTAAGGGCGATCCTCTATGGATTCGCATACGCGGGAATCCTCATTTCAAAGATGGATCCTGCATTAGAATATCAGGTACAATTCAGGATATCCAAGAGCTAAAAATCCGGAGCATCCAGTTAAAAGACAGTGAGGAGAAATATAAATCAATTCTGGAAAACTCCCTGAACGCACATTTCCTGATCCAGCCAGACGGATATATTCTTGAAGCAAATAAGGCTGCATTGGATATGTTCGGATACACAATTGACGAGATGCGAGCATTAGGCAGGACGGGTATTATGGACACTGATGATCCCAATTTGGCGGCATATGTTAAAAAAAGGGAGCAAACAGGTTCTGCGAATGCTGAACTTACAGGAATAAGAAAAAACGGTGAACGCTTTCCGCACGAGATATCCTCTGTATCGTTCGTAGATTCAAACGGTGTCCAGCGGACGAGTGTTTCCATGGTTGATATCACAGAGCGAAAAAAAGCTGAAGAAAATCTGCGTTTGAGTGAAGCGGAATTTCGTGCCGCATTTGAGTATTCAGCGCTTGGAATGTCGCTGATGGATATAAATGGTAAGTGGATAAGGGTTAATGAAAGTTTCTGTCGTATTCTAGGATATACTAACCGGGAATTGATGTCCCGTACTTTGAAAGAAATTTCACACCCCGACGATCGTGATATGGATTTGCCGTTGATGGAAGAAGTTTTAAAAGGAATAAAAAAATCCTATCAAATCGAAAAGCGTTTTCTACATAAGAGCGGAGCCGTAGTTTGGGTTCATCAGGCTACTTCCGTTGTTCATGACATAGACTATAAGCCATCCCACTGGACCGTCCAGATCCAGGATATCACGGAGCAAAAAAATATTGAAAGTGCTTTACGCGAAGAACGTGAACTGCTCCGTACACTGATTGACAATATACCTACAGGGATTTTTATTAAGGATTTGGAGTCGCGAAAACTGCTTGTCAATAAAGCGGAGTGCGAGTTTATGGGTGCAAAACAGCCCTCAGAAATTCTGGGTAAAGATGATTTTGAGTTATTTCCTTTGGATTTCGCTCGCATTGCCATTGCAGAGGACCAGGAGGTTTTTAAATCAGGGAAGTCAATTGTAAATCGTGAAAAAATTGTAACGTGGATCGATGGAAGTACAAGATGCCTCTTAAGCTCGAAAATTCCATTATATGATAATGGCAAGATCACAGGCTTGCTAGGAATAACTTACGATATAACAAAAATTAAAGAAGCCGAAAGTGCATTGTTTGAAAGCGAACAAAAGTATCGGCGAATATTTGAAAATATTCAAGATGTTTTCTATCAAACGGATCAGGCAGGGATAGTAACTGAAATCAGCCCTTCGATAGAAAAGCATTCGGGATATGCACGGGATGAGGTTATTGGAAAGCCTGTCACAGACTTTTACTTCAATATCGAGGATAGAGAACAACTAGTAGAGACCATTAAGGCCAACCGGATAGTTACCGATTTTGAAGTACGTTTAAAAACGAAGGCAGGAGAGAAAAAATATTCATCAGTGAATGCTCAGTTGATTATTCGTAATGGGGAGGTTATTGGGACGGAAGGCAGTATGCGTGATGTTACGGAAAGGAAACTGCAGCAAGATTCGCTAAAATCTCTCAACCACGACCTTAACACGCTTAATGATCAGAAAAATAAGCTCTTATCTGTAATTGCCCACGATTTAAGAAACCCTATTGCAGGATGTGTGGGTTTGCTTGAAGTAGTGTTTATGGACATCGACAATACAAGCAAGGACGAGCTAATCGAGTATATGCAGATGATGCAGAAAGGTGTTCTCAATGCACATGAATTACTCGAAGATCTTTTGGAATGGGCAAGAATCCAATTTCATTCAGTTGATTTCATTCCTTCAAAGATAGACGACCTCGCCAGTGACGTCAGACATACTATTAAGAAGCTTGCACCGCTTGCTGAGGCTAAAAACATTACGTTAAATCAGGAGATAAAAGAAGGTGTATCGATAATGGCCGACAAACACATGCTGGCTTCGATCATCCGGAACCTCGTAACCAATGCAATAAAATTCACTAACAAAGAAGGTACTGTACTTATTTCTGCTAAAAGAAAGGGAGATGGTTATCTCTTTTCGGTTACTGACGACGGCATAGGGATTCCTCCTGATGATATGGGAAAGTTATTTAGCGACGACACTGGATTTACGTCATATGGTACACTTGGTGAAAAAGGTACTGGTATGGGACTTGGCCTGTGCCGAAATTTTGTTGAACGCCACGGTGGAAAAATCTGGGTAGAAAGTATTCAGGGGAAAGGAAGTACTTTTTACTTCAATATTCCCGATCAGGAAAAACTTCTTTAAAGCCGAATCCCACATTTTTTAAATAGCCTTCACTTTTTAAGGCCGGTTTTAAATCCATTATATTTGCGCCCTTAACCTTTTGCTTCACTATTAGTCCAATATGCCTACCTCCCGAAAAGCAGCAATGAGCTTTATTTTTATTACCCTACTAATTGATGTAACGGGGCTTGGACTTATAATTCCGGTATTTCCGGAGCTTATAAAACAGCTAACGCATGGAAACATTAGCGAAGCTTCTCAATGGAGCGGCTGGCTAACATTTGCTTATGCCATTATGCAATTTGTATGCGCTCCAATTATTGGTAATTTAAGTGATAAATATGGCAGAAGGCCAGTACTCCTGCTGTCCTTATTTGGTTTTGGTATAGATTATATCTTCCTGTCATTGGCTCCCAGTATTTGGTGGTTGTTCCTGGGGAGAATAATTGCTGGCATATTCGGTGCAAGTTTTACTACTGCAACCGCTTATATTGCTGATATCAGTACCGATGAGAATCGGGCTCAGAATTTTGGCATGATTGGGGCTGCTTTTGGACTCGGGTTTATTATTGGTCCCGGATTAGGTGGCTTACTTGGAGAGCTTGGTCCGCGCGTACCTTTTATTGCTGCTGCGATCCTTACATTTCTGAACGTTATATATGGATACTTCGTTCTTCCTGAGTCTCTTACAAAAGAGCATCGAAGGCCATTCGAATGGAAGCGAGCCAACCCTTTAGGTTCACTGCTGCAATTGAAAAAATATAAAGGAGTTGGTGGTTTGATTGTTTCGCTGATTTTTGTCTACATCTCTGCCCATGCAGTACAAAGCACATGGACATTTTTCAATATCGAAAAATTCAACTGGAGCAACGCGCTTATGGGAATATCCTTAACTGTTGTTGGATTGCTGGTTGCTTTGGTTCAGGGTGTATTAATCCGGTATACTAACCCAAGACTCGGCGACGAAAAAAGTATTTATGTTGGATTAGGCCTTTATTCATTAGGATTATTCTTATTCGCATTTGCCAACCAGGGATGGATGATGTTCGCATTCTTGATCCCTTATTGCCTAGGAGGAATTGCAGGGCCGGCACTTCAGTCGATAATATCAGGGAACGTCCCCAAAAATGAGCAAGGTGAACTTCAAGGGGCCTTAACCAGCCTGATGAGTGCGACGTCGATTGTCGGACCATTGCTGATGACCAACCTTTTTGCCTGGTTTACCAGACCCGGTGCTCCTGTGAAGTTTGCCGGTGCCCCTTTCTTCGCGGGAGCAATTTTAATGTTTGTAAGTGCGGTCATTGCTGCCCGCACAATGAAACGGGACGTCTTTATCAACAGGAAAACAAATCCCTGATTATAGTTTTACTTTGAAAACATCGTCAATTTTATCGACTCCAACACGATCGATTCTTGCGAGATAATCAGAAGTTTCTGAGTAATATTTTTGAATGTGCTCACGGTAAGCATCTTTGCTCACATTTTTTAAGCGAGATATTATATAGCTCTGGTAAAGAGCGTAATCAACTACAGATTCTTTCCAATTTGAATATGAAGCATGACCTCTGTTTATTCCAATTGCTGAAGTAGGTCTTAATTCCGCCATCTTCATTCCAAACAGATTATGGTTTTCTTTGAAAATATCGGAGGTAAAATTACCTGTTTCGAGTCTTGCTTGTGATAGGGCAACTTCGGGGTATTTAATCTTGAGTTCTTTCATCAAAGCGATTAATGCCTTTTCAGAAAACTCATTCGGAATATTACTTATTTGGGATTGTTTACCCCTTCCTTCTGAAGCATTTAATATACCTTTTGCATTATATGCAAACCCAATCCCGTAGCCTAGTGCCAGCACCAGTACGTGGTAAATGTATTTCTTCATAGTTTTTCCTTGCTTAAATAGATCCTTCATAATTTTTCTCAGTTAGGTTGATCGTTGTGATAATCGGTTTAAGAAAAGGTTTCATCTATAACGGCACATATTTTGATTTGTTTTGTCGAAACGGGTTATTTTAATATCTCAAGGCATATTTTCAAAGCGATTCTAACGTTGTGTATGTCTTTGTATACAACATTTGATCCCGAAAACAGACACTTAATTTGGTTAAAAACTTGCTTTTCGCGTGTGTTTGGTGAGGTTTTTTAACCAACCTGTTCTGATGTGGGCCTAAAAGACTCGTAGTAAATTAGGATTTCGAGAATGGGGTCGTTATGACATTAAAATGACAAACTGGTCAATTTTTGGGAGCGGGCGTAATCATGATATGGGCGCGATGGGATCCCGGATCCATTAGCCAAGGCATACCTGGAACATCTGGTTTTGTTGGAAGGCCTGTACTTGCGGCAGTGGCATACGGAACATAGATAACATATCTAAGAAAGCCATCTTTCACATTACCTGTAGCCGCATCGTAATTTTCAGCTTTTGCAGTATATACATAGAGAGTAGTAGGTTGCTTAGGCATAAGCAACCTACCGCTTTTTACCTCCTCATCACGCAGATCAGAAGCATCTTTGGCTGACTTTCCTGCAAGCCTTAGATCCCGCCCACGTTTCATAAAAGGATCGAGGTCCTGATGATAGGCTGCAACGCTAAAACCGGTAAGTTTCGGATCATCGGCAAGGCAAATCATTTCATTGCTGCCTTTCCTCAACTCTATAAATTCGCCTTTTTCATTATACCCCAACACTGTGGAATTTTCGCGCTTATCAGCTGGTGCAGCGAGTACGGCAGTCTGAATTTGAATAGCGGCCGGGGGTATGATAGATTGGGCACTTGTGATCAGTGCAGCACATAAAATGCAAAATGTTAGAAAGGAAGTTTTCATAATTGAATATTAAAGCGTCCAGGCTAACTAATTTTAATCATTTTTAGCGGGAAACGCAAATATTAGTCAGCTTTTTTATCGATTTCTGCCGCATTGGCCTGCACCAGCTTCACCGAATCGTCAGATACAAGCACTAGTCTTTCTTTGTAGAGGCTGCCCACAGCTTTTTTGAAAGCCTTTTTACTAATCTTCAATTGGTTATAAATATCTTCTGGGGAACTCTTATCACCAAGGTTTATGATGCCCCCATTGTCCCGTAATTCTTGTAACAATGTATCTTTGAGATCAAGTATGTGCCTGAATCCAATTACTTGCAAACTTAAGTCGATCTTATTCTCCTCCCTTATCTTTTTAACGAAACCACGTTTAACATCTCCGGGGTGAAGATCTTCAAATACTTCGTTGTGATAGAGCAGACCAGTGTAGCTCTGGTTAATGATCGCACTATAACCAAGATCACTTTCATCAAAAATGAGTAAACTAACTTCATCGCCCTCTTCGAGATCATGCATATCCTGGTCAATGAAATCTGTCACGCGGGAAGAAGCAGTAATGCGTTCGTTTTTTTCATCGGTGAATAAGTAAACAACGTATTTCTGCCCAATTTTCATAGGGCGTTTTTGCTCGCGTTCCGGAACAAATACATCCTTACCAATACCCATATCCATGAACGCTCCGTCCTCATTTACGTCAACAACCTCCAAAAAAGCAAATTCGTCAACCATTGCGATTGGAGTTTCCGTGGTAGCCATTAGACGGCCGTCGCTATGTATAAAAACGAAAACGTGTAAATTGTCACCTATCTCAGCTTCCTGAGGAGCATGGACATAAGGAAGAACCACTTCTTTCTCACCATCGGTAAGAATAAGTCCGGTATCTGTTTTTTTTATGAATCTGAGTTCATTGAACTTTCCTATGTCTATCATGATTGTTAAGCTTTATGGCGGGAAGGTATAAAATGCAAAGATATGAAAACAACCTGAATGCATTTTGTTCAGACAGTCTGGAAACGAAAAATGCCTCCGAACTGTCGAAGGCATTTTCATTTTTTATAAATTGACTATCAGTTTCCTGAAATTACACCGCAACCAATTCTGCTTCCTGCATTTCCAGTTGGCTGTGTTTTGTAGTCATCAACACCTGAATGGACAATAACTGCGCGGCCAAGGACGTTTGTTTTCTCATCCCCACCAATAGTCCATCTGTTAGAGGAAACAGTCACCGTGCCAGCTCCTTCACCATTTAATTGAACGTTGCCTATATCTCCGGAGTGGTATGCTGCTGATCCCCATTTTCCATGTGCTTCATTTGTTGGGTTCCAGTGCCCATGCGCACCTTTGCCGGCGTCTCCGCAATCACCATGTTCATGAAAATGAACTGCGACAGTTTTGTTTGCCATCTTAGGGAAAGATACGTTTAAAGTCATTTCAACAGATCCATCATCTTTTTTGGTAAACTCCACCCGGCCACTACCCGTAGTGTCAGTTTTGGTAGCAGCAATATCAGCGTGAGCTTTGGTAGCTACACCCCCCATCGTTGCAGTTGTATCCATTGTCGCACTATCGGCTTGCATCGTCGAATCGTGCATAGCATCAGTTTTGTTCGTGTTAGTACATGCTGCCATCACCCCAATAAAAAGCGGTAAGGTTAGCCACATTGATGTTTTTTTCATAATAAAGTTTTTAGGATTTGATATTGTATATAACGTTTTGATTCAGATAAGGTTTTATGAAAAGCTAATGCACAATCAATCCTTGGCAAAGGCTAAGATGCTAATTCATTATCTCAGATAATAAGGATATTTTTGTACAGACAATTTTGGGCACTTGACGAAAGTATTATTAATCACGCCACCATTTACGCAGTTGAATACACCGTACCCAGCGACGGCATATTTAAAGGGCTTTCTCAATACCAAAAAAATTCCCGCTACACAGGCTGATCTTGGTATTGAGGTGATTTTAAAATTGTTCTCAGCTAAAGGGCTGGATAGTGTTTTCAATGAAGCTGAAAAGTCTTCAGTTCCTCTGAGCGACAATGCAAGCCGGATTATTGCTTTAAAGGATGACTATATACGAACGGTTGATGCAGTCATATCCTTTCTTCAAGGCAAAAATCCAACCCTCTCTCATTTGATATGCATGGAGGATTTTCTACCTGAAGCCTCGCGCTTTGGCCAAACAGAAGAATTGGAATGGGCATTCGGATCAATGGGTACTCAGGATAAGGCAAAACATTTGGCCACCCTGTATCTTGAGGATATCTCTGACCTTATCGTTGAATGTGTTGACCCCAATTTCGGATTCAGCAGGTATGCCGAACGATTGGGCAGATCGGCTGGCAGTTTTGACGAACTGTATCATTCATTAAAGCAAGAAAACACTTATGTTGATAATTTACTAATCGAAATACTCGCTGAGCGAATGCATTTAGTAGGTCCTGAGCTGGTATCATTTTCAGTTCCGTTTCCAGGTAATTTATATTCAGCATTTCGTTCGGCACAATGTATCAAAGCTAACTTTCCGGGTGTGAAGATTGCGATGGGCGGAGGATTCCCAAATACGGAACTGCGTTCAGTTTCTGACCCTCGCGTATTCGAGTTTTTTGATTTCATCTGTCTGGATGATGGAGAAGCGCCTTTCGAACACCTTGTAGAGCTACTGGATGGAAAACGAAAGGTAAGTGAATTAAAGCGGACATTCATCTTGAACGATGGTGTTGTGGAGTATATTAACTCAAGCACATCCAAAGATTACAAGCAGTTTGAAGTGGGAACTCCCGATTACTCTGATTTGTTGCTGGATCATTATATCTCAGTTATAGAAATTGTAAATCCGATGCATCGGATGTGGAGTGATGGGAGATGGAACAAACTGACAATGGCCCATGGTTGCTATTGGGGGAAGTGTACCTTCTGTGATATAGCTCTAGATTACATTAAGATTTATGAGCCTGTTGCCGCGGGTCTGCTATGCGATCGAATGGAGGAAATGATAGCACAGACCGGCCAGAATGGATTTCATTTTGTTGATGAAGCAGCACCCCCTGCGTTGATGCGTTCCCTGGCTCTGGAAATTATCAGAAGGAAGCTAACGGTAACATGGTGGACCAATATCCGGTTCGAAAAAAGCTTTACCAAAGATTTATGTCTGCTTCTCAAAGCTTCAGGTTGTATCGCAATATCAGGCGGTCTTGAAGTTGCTTCTGACCGCCTGTTGGCGTTAATTCAAAAGGGGGTGACTGTGGAGCAGGTAGCCAGGGTAACAAATAACTTTACCCAGGCCGGGATCATGGTTCACGCTTATCTGATGTACGGTTTCCCCACGCAAACCGCTCAGGAAACTATAGACTCGCTGGAGATGGTTCGCCAGATGTTTGAATCAGGAGTCTTACAATCTGCTTTTTGGCATCAATTTGCTATGACAGCTCATAGTCCTGTCGGAATGTATCCGGAGCAATTCAATGTTTCGCGCGCGACATCAACTATTGGAAGTTTTGCAAATAACGATATTATTCATCACGATCCGGGTGGTGCCAACCATGAACTCTTCAGCTATGGACTGAAGAAATCTCTTTTCAATTATATGCATGGGATTTGTTTTGAAAATCCCCTACAATCGTGGTTTGACCATAAGGTTCCCCGCACCAGGGTGAATCCGGGGTTTATAGAAAGTGCTATTAGTGCAGATGATAACTTCCTCGTGAAGCCTGAAGCAAAACTAGTATGGCTCGGGTCAAAACCGCATATAAGTTATTTTAACAAGGTAAAGAAGGGCAAACACTGGGATTTGGCAGAATTCAAATTTTACGACAAGAAATCAGAATTTAGCATTCAAGTCGACAAATTGCTGGCCGCCTGGCTCAGTAATTTTCTGGAGATAAGTTCACCGGAGAATGTTGAACGTATAACTTTTCAAAAAGCCAAAGAGGATTTTGAACGCCTAACCGGTCAGGATTTTGAACCATTTTGGTACGGCAAGGCTGTTAATACGCTCCGGAACTCGGGCCTCTTGGTATTATCTTAATTTACCTTCACATATTTTGAGCCACATGCTTCAATGCATTGCGGGGTGAGAGTTAAAGTAGATCCCTCTGTTTTGTAAGAGACAACTTGTTTTCTACCATCATTAAGAGTAAACTCCAGTTTGACGGAGTCCAAAACTTTATATGTTTGGAAGTTCGGAGAATCTGTGCTGGAAACTGACCCATCGGTATTAAACGTCAGGTATGATTCATTCGTTACCGCATTCCATTTTCCACTTCCATCACCCGGATCTGCCAGGCTTTCTGTCAGCTTCCACTTTCCAGCAAGCCTGGAGGTTTCATTCATAGTGGCACATCCCGCGATCAATCCAAAAAATATCACAAGAGTTAATTGTTGAATAGCTTTCATGTTAATAAAACCCGCGAATACCGGTTTTGTTTATTTCGACTTATTCATCTGCGTATTTAATTTCAAATAAAAAAAGCGCAATCAAAGATTGCGCTTTTAGAGAATTTAAATCTATTGCGTTTAGTTAACTCCGCCTTTACGAGTAGGAGAGCGCTGAGCAGGCCATTCGGAAGGCTTCCCCGTAGTAGAGTTAATTGGAAGGATACTCCGTTCGCGGGATGTTTTATTAGGATCTTCGCTCGCCATATAAACCAGGATTGCGGTCAGGATTGCATTATTCTGGACATCATCAAAAACGATTTTATCATACGTGTCGCGGTTTGTATGCCATGTGTAATTACCATATGACCATCCCAATGAACTTAATGAAAATGCGGGCACGCCTGCTGCAACAAACGAAGCGTAATCAGAACCACCACCCCCAGGAGATCCAGGGAAACTTGTTTGGATTTGTGATTTGATTTCAGTTGGAACAGGGTTCAGCCAGCGACCTAAATAGTCGTAAGCATTTAAAAATCCCTGCCCTGAAAGACTGACCACTCTGCCAGTTCCATTATCCTGGTTGAAAAGAGCCTGTATATTTTTCACAATTTCTGGATGATCTTCAACAAAGGCCCTCGAACCATTCAGACCTTGTTCTTCACTACCCCAATGACCTACAAGAATAGTTCTTTTAGGATTCGGATAAACCTTTTTAAGAATTCTCATTGCCTCAAGCATGGTAATTGTGCCGGTAGCATTATCAGTTGCTCCCGTTCCGCCATCCCATGAATCGAAATGGGCTGATAACATCACATATTCCTCTGGTTTTTCAGTTCCGCGAATCTCTGCTATGGTATTGAAAGTCGGAACCATTCCCAGCTCCTTTGAATCAGTTTTAACGCTGATCTTTGGGTTGATACCGGATTCTGTCAGGCGGTATAATAAACCGTAATCTTCAAGGGATAGGTCAATAGTCGGGATTTTGCTTGTGTTCGCGCTGAATATTTTATTCACTCCAAACCCGGCAGACCAATTAGAGGCCACGATGCCAGCCGCACCTGCTTTTTCTAGCGCCAATGCAAGACTTCTGGCAGTTAAGCCAGTCTTGGTCATACGGTTTCGCCACGCTGCCATGTCAGCGGTGCGCTCGGCTTTCATTTTCTCGAAAGACTCTTTAGTGGCAAATTCCTGCCAGTTATAATCAGGACGACCAGTGGCCTGATTCATAGAGATCAAAACAAATTTCCCTTTTACTGATGGAAGCCATTTTTGAAAGGCTACAGAATCCGGAGCATTTCCAAGTACAATTGTTTCTGCGGTAATTGTTTTGCCGTTTGTTGATGGACTCCAGGCAAGTTGCATTCCTTCCAGTGACTTCACCCGGGGATATACCATGTCAATATGAGAAATACCTCTTTCCCAACCACGCCACTCACCCCACTTTTCATTTCTTGCGGTTATTCCCCAAGTCTGATATTTGGAAACTGCCCAGTCATGTGCTTGCTTCATTTGCGGAGTTCCAACTAGTCTTGGCCCAATACCATCGGTCAATTCGTGGGCTAGTTTTTTTAGCTGGGAATTTTGGGTTGCTTCCTTTATTATGTTCTCGACAATTGGATCTTTGGCCTGAGAGAAGGATAGGGTCGCCGAAAATAATAAGGAAACGGATAGGAGTCCGATCGATGTTTTCATGAATAAATAATTTGAGTTTATAATGGTTTGGTCAAATATAATTAATTGTCTGACTACGCCGTAAGGAATTTAACGGACATGTTACTTGTTTTTCAGTTGTTGGAGAAAAACTTAGAGTAGATTAGCAAGGCGACCAAAATCACAACAAATAGGGCGCACCCATAAATATGAAATTCCTGAGTTTAAATAAATCTTACTAATTTCCTCTGATATTAGATAGTTCCTCAATGAAAGCCTTCAACTATAAAGTCCGCGCGTATTCATTAATAGTAGTTCTCACTTTGCTGAGCCAAACGACTGCCTATTCACAATCAATTTTTTCTGGAAAAGAAGCTTTATTTACAACACCCAGGCAGTATGTAGCTCCATTCACAAACACAGCCCCGGTGGTTGACGGTAAAATAGACGACGCAGCCTGGCAGAGCGCACCATGGACTGAGTATTTTAAAGACATCGAAGGAGACATCAGGCCGGCACCAACCTGGAATACCCGGGCCAAAATGACCTGGACACAGGAGGGTTTATATATTGCAGCCGAGCTTGTAGAACCACATGTATGGGCTTATTTGACAAAACATGATGAAATAGTTTTTTATGACAATGATTTCGAGGTTTTCATTGATCCGGACAATGATACGCACCGTTATTATGAGATAGAAATTAACGCCGCTAATACAATTTTTGATCTGTTTATGCCCAAGCCGTATCGCAATAATAGTGGTGCTATGTTTGCCTACAACACTCCCGGTATGAAAACCGCAGTCAGTATACAAGGTACGCTTAATAATCCTGCTGACGTAGACAAGGGCTGGACACTAGAGATGTTTATCCCGTTTATGGCGGTAACGATGGGCAATGTTGCAAAAGTTCCGAATGACGGTGAATTTTGGCGACTAGGTTTTTCCAGGGTTGAATGGGATGTAGAAATTAAGGATGGGAAGTACGTGAAATTAAAAGGAGCGAATGGCAGGAATCTTCCGGAACACAATTGGGTGTGGTCGCCGCAAGGCCTGGTGAATATGCACTATCCTGAACGTTTAGGTTATGTGTTCTTCAGTAAACCTGAGACAGGAAAAGCTGCCGTTGAGTATAAGATACCGTATAGCGAAACCCAGAAAAAATATCTTTGGCTGGTCTATTATCGGCAGAAAGAATATTTCCAAAAAAACAGATCATATGCGAAAGAATTGAAAGATCTAGGTATCAATGACACTGAATATACTGTGGAAGGGAAAGTTAACAAATTGTGGATGGAAGCTACCAGCCGCCAGTTCATGGTCTATATAATGGGGGATGAAACAACTTACAGCGTGAATGATGAGGGCTTGGTCCAAACCAGCAGAGCAACCAGGCAGTAGGAGGCCCGTTAACCCAAGCCTGATCAATGATCATTTAAGGGCAATCCTCGTTTCTGAAACTCTTTCCAGTTGAGATATTCATCTCCTTTGCGCTGTTCAATCATGGTGATGCAATTGTCGACCGGGCAGACCAGCGAGCAAAGATTACATCCAACACACTCCGGTTCTTTAATCGAATAGGTGTTATAGGGTGTTCCGTAGGATAGATTAATGGCTTGGTGCGCTGTATCCTCGCAGGCAATATAGCAAAGGCCACAATGAATGCATTTGTCCTGGTTTATATTCGCAACAATGTGATAATTTATATCAAGTTCTTCCCAGTTGGTCATTACCGGTAATGATTTTCCTATAAAATCCGTTGCATTAGCAAAACCCTTTTCGTCCATCCAATTACTCAATCCCTCGCATAGGTCTTCAATAATACGGAAGCCATGGGTCATTACAGCCGTGCAAACCTGCACGTTGGTGGCTCCCAAAAGCATAAATTCTACCGCATCCTTCCATGTGCTAACACCTCCTATTCCTGAGACAGGAACGTTTTTCGTAAGCTCATTCTGGCCCAGCGTTGTCAGAAATTTTAAGGCGATAGGTTTTACGGCTGGTCCGCAATATCCTCCAAAAACTGATTTTCCCGCAACATTAGGATTTGGAACCAATGTATCCAGGTTTATACCAGTAACAGATTGAATAGTGTTTATAAGCGAGAGGGCATTTGTGCCTGCCTCAACAACTGCCTTTCCGGTTGGAACTACAGAATGAACATTTGGAGTAAGTTTGGTGATAACCGGAACGGTAGCACATTCCATAACCCACTCAACTACCATTCTTGCAATTTCGGGATCTTGTCCAACAGCTGCTCCCATACCGCGCTCTGTCATTCCGTGCGGACATCCGAAATTAAGTTCCAGGCCGTGTGCGCCTGTATCTTCTACTTTTTTGATCAGCTCATGCCAGCTGTCACGGGAGTTATCAGCCATCAATGATACTATCATTGCCCTGTCTGGAAACAGTCGCAAGACTTCTTTGATTTCATCGAGATTGATTTGCAGCGGACGGTCTGAAATGAGTTCAATATTATTAAATCCCATAACTTTTCCGCCATGAAAATTCACAGCCGAATACCGTGATGAGACATTTTTTACCTGTGATCCCAGAGTTTTCCAGACTATACCACCCCAGCCTGCTTCTAATGCACGCAGCACATTTATTTTTTTATCAGTCGGCGGAGCGCTAGCAAGCCAAAAAGGATTTGGCGACTTAATGCCCAGAAAGTTTGAAGATAGATCTGCCATTTCTGAGTTAAAGTTTTAAGGGGTTTATTATAAGAGGCTCTGTTGGAAGTGGCTTGATATTAAGATAATTGAGAATTCCTGCTGCTGCGTCTTTGCCTGCTTGAACGGCATCAACAACTTCCTTGCCTCCGTTCACGCAGTCACCACCCGCAAAAATTGAAGCAATGGATGTTTCATTTTGATCGTCAACGATAAGCCGACCATTGTTGTTGAAGAATTCATTTTGATTAACCAGCTTTTCAAACGGCAGTTGCCCGGTGGCTTTAATTATCATATCAACATCGAGCTGAATTGTCTCGCCCGTAGGCTCAGGTAATTTTCTTTGTCCGGCACTAGCAGGGTTCAAAGCCATAATATCGCACACTACCCCGGAAACCTTTCCTCCCAGGCCAATAATTTCCTTTGGTGATGCGAGCCAAATAATCTTACAGCCATCCAGTTTGGCAATATTAAGCTCTTTCTCTGTACAGGGCATTTCTTCTTGTGTACGACGATATATTAAGGTGACTTCTTCAGCACCGAGTCGCTTTGCTTGTGTCGCGGCATCAATTGCAGTCATGCCCATTCCGATTACAGCCACTTTATTCCCCACCGGTATTTTATTAAATGGCTTAGTTCTTATTTCATAAATGAAATTAATTGCATCAGCTACACCCTGAAGCTCCTCTCCAGGAATGCCAAGGGTGCGCGTTAGTCCAACTCCAATACCCAGAAAAGTCGCATCAAATTCTTCTTCCAGTTCGTGAAGATGAACATCTTCGCCAAGCGTTCTTCCATATTCAATTTCTATTCCTCCGAGGGAAAGAATATAATCCACCTCTTCCTGACAAAATTCTGGTGTTACCTTATATGCAGCGATGCCGTATGTCATAAGGCCGCCGCCCCTTTGTTCTTTTTCAAAGATCGTTACGTCCACACCTTCTCGTGCAAGTACATGGGCACAGGATAGGCCGGCTGGGCCCGCACCAACCACTGCTACTTTTTTTCCGGTCGAAGGCTTACGGGTAAACAGTGGCCATTTTTCTTTAATTGCTTTCTCAGTTGAATATCGCTGAAGCCTGGCAATTTGAATAGGCTCCTCTTCAAGTAGATTATATACGCAAGCACCTTCGCATAGTTTTTCAACCGGACAAACCTTTGAGCAGCCACCACCCATAATGTTGGATGAAAAAATTGTGTGGGCTGAACCTTTTATATTCTCTGTAGAAATCTGTTTGATGAATTTTGGTACATCGATGCTCGTCGGGCATGACTTCATGCAAGGTGCGTCATAACAGAAAATACAACGGTTAGCCTCAACTGCTGCCGCGGTATAATTTTCAAATGGAGGATGTATATCTTTAAAATTAGATTTATACCCTTCTTCTGAAAGTCTGTTATCTGATATTGCCATAACCTACAATTCTGTTAATTTGCCATAGGTTTCGGGCCTTCTGTCCCGAAAAAATTGCCATGTATTACGAACTTCCTCGATCATATCGAGATCAAATTCGGATACAAGAAGTTCGTCCTTGTCTTCAGAAGCTTGTGCAAAGATTTGACCGCGTGGGTCTACAAAATATGACGATCCGTAAAACCTGCCCAGATTCCATGGCTTTTCTTCCCCAACGCGATTTATACAGCCCATAAAATAACCGTTAGCTGCAGCATGTGCAGGTTGTTCCAGTTTCCACAAGTATTGGGACAAGCCCGCAACAGTTGCAGAGGGATTGTAAACTATCTCAGCTCCGTTCAGTCCCAATACACGCGCACCATCCGGAAAATGTCTGTCGTAGCAAATGTATACACCTATTTTTGCATAAGCAGTCTGAAATACCGGATAGCCAAGATTACCAGGCTTGAAAAAGAACTTTTCCCAGAAACCCGTTGTGTGTGGTATATGATTCTTTCTATATTTCCCAAGATAGGTGCCATCGGCATCAATTACAGCTGCAGTATTATATAAAAACCCCGCCTGCTCTTTTTCATATACGGGAACAATCATCACCATCTTATATTTTTTGGCGTACTCTGCCATTAAATCGGTCGTAGGACCAGGAACGCTTTCGGCGGAGTCATACCAGGCTTTATCCTGCCCCGGGCAAAAGTAGGGAGTATTAAAAATTTCCTGGAGACATAAGATCTGAACGCCTTGCTCACCCGCTTTTTCTATAAAAGGAATGTGCTTTTTTAGCATTGCATCTTTAATCTCCTGAATAGTACCTTCACCCTCAGTTTTTGCCAGACTCATCTGAATAAGGCCCGATTTTACTTTTCTTGGCATCTTTAAATTTTATTTGGGATTAAATGATCCCGGTGACTTTCTTACGTTTTATAAACCGCCCATTGCCCTTTCCAACAAGGCATTCATTTTGGTCGATTACAATTTTCCCTCTCAGCAAAACTGTTTTAACTTTCCCTTTCAATTTCCAGCCTTCATATGCAGAATAGTCTGTATTCATATGATGGGTATCAACGGAAATTACATGCTCCATTTCAGGATCAAAGATTAACAAATCAGCATCAGAACCAATCCCGATCGTTCCTTTTTGAGGGAATAAGCCAAATATCTTCGCGGCGTTAGTGCTTGAAACTTCGACAAATTTATTTAAGCTGATTTTTCCGCTGTGAACACCTTCAGAAAATAGAAGCTCCATTCTGTGCTCAATAGCAGGATGGCCATTGGGGATTTTCGAGAAGTCCGCTTTCCCCAATTGTTTTTGCTCCCAGGTGAACGGACAGTGATCTGTTGCTACGACCTGAACCAGACCCTGGTTAATACCTGCCCATAAAGCAGTCTGATCTTTTTTCTCCCGCAAAGGCGGGCTCATTACCCATTTGGCACCTTCAAAATCCTGTTCATATAATGAAGCGTCCAGGGTCAAATATTGTATACATGTTTCAGCAAATACTTTCTGGTTCCGGAAAGTTGAATCCCGGATCGCATCCAGAGCACCCTGGCAAGTCATGTGCACGATGTAGCCAGGACTTTTTGTATAACTTATCATATCGGCAAACCTGGCCGATGCTTCCGCTTCCGTTATCTCAGGTTGTGACAGATAATGATAAAGTGGTGATAGCTTACCTTCTGACTTGTGTTTTGCTACCAAAAAGTCGATCATATCACCATTTGTAGCGTGGGTGGTAACAATACCACCCTGCTTTTTTACTTCTTCCATCAGGCCTACCATTTGCCTGTCGTCAACCATTAGCGACCCCTTATAAGCCATAAAAGTTTTGAAGGATGTAATTCCTTCTTCGACCATTTCCTTTATTTCCAGTTTTGTTTCCGGATTGAAGTCCGTAACGGCCATATGAAAGCTGTAATCTCCGACAGCGGTGCCATCCGCTCTTGATCGCCAATCCTTAAGGGCATTTTTAAGCGAATCACCCTGAGTTTGAAGTACAAAATCGATAACCATCGTTGTTCCTCCGTACAATGCCGCTCGGGTACCTGTCTCATAACTGTCGCTGGAAAACGTGCCCATAAAAGGCATATCCAGGTGTACATGAGGATCAATTCCCCCCGGGAATATCATTAATCCCTGGGCGTCGATAAGTTCGTCTGCTTGAAGAGACAAATCTCTGCCGATTGTTTTTATCTTCTCTCCCTCAATAAAGATATCTGCAACATAGTCTTCTGATGCAGTTATTATCCGGCCATTTTTAATCAGGACTGACAAATTATTTTCCTTTCTTTAAAGTTTTCTTTGTAGCATTTCTCATCAACATGTAATAAACTAACCCGGAGAGCAGAGGATTTCATTAGCTTTTTATTTCAACGATTCGTCAGCTATTTTTAATGCTTCTGATATGATAGCAATGCCTTCGTCGATTTGATCTCTTGTAATATTAAGAGGTGGTGCTATAAAAATATAATTCCATCTTACGAAAGTGTACATGCCAAGTTCTTTTATTCGGGCAGCAACTTTATTCATCACGGTCATTTGATCCGGTTTGGCGTTAAAAGGCGCCATAGGCTCTTTCGTTTCGCGATCTTTTACCAGTTCAAGGCAACCCAGCAACCCAGTATTTCTCCAATCTCCTATACATAAATGTTTTTGCCTTAGAATTGCAACCTGCTCATCTACATATTTGCCCATAACAGCGGCATTTTCGATAAGATTGTCATCTTCATAAATTTGCAGAGTTGCAAGGGCAGCAGCACAGCTTACTGGATGTGCCGAATATGTTAATCCAAGTGGGAGTACAGCATCATCGTATTTAGCGGCTATCCGGTCTGACAACATCAAACATCCGAATGGCAGGTACCCGCAGGTTATTCCCTTTGCCATCACGATCATATCAGGAATTATATCGTGATTTTGAAACCCGAACCATTGTCCGGTACGACCAAATCCGCTCATTACTTCATCGGCGATAAGCAATATCCCGTTGTCATCACAGATCCTTCTGACCTGTTGTAGATATCCCTTCGGGTACTTAAGGCAACCTGAGGATCCAGATTCTCCTTCCAAAATTATTGCAGCAATTGTTCCAGGTCCTTCATAAGCGATTATCCGCTCAAGCTGATGCACCGATTCTTTTAATAGATTTTCGTCGCCATAGTTCCAACGGTAGGAGATCGGCAGATCAAAATGGATGAAATTAGGCGCTTGCTGCGAGTCTGCCGGAATGCGTCTTGGATCCCCGCTAGCAGAGATTGCTCCATAGCTTGATCCATGATAGGATTGATATCGCGTTAGGATCTTATGTCTGCCTGTGTGTAATCGCGCCACCTTGATAGCATTCTCAATAGAACTTGCTCCGCACAAGGTGAAAAATGATTTGTTAAGATCTCCAGGGCAAATTTCTGCCAGTTTCTTGCCTATCTCGCCCCGAACTTCTGTAACACAAGAAGGTGTCACATAACTTACCTGCTGCATCTGCTTCACAACTGCTTCGGTAATCCTCTGGTCCCCATGACCGATGTTAACGTTCATCAATCCGGATGAAAAGTCGATATACCTTTTTTCGTCATGATCGTAGAGGTAGACACCTTTAGCATATTTTACAGCAATCGGATCAATACCTTTTTGCTTACTCCATGAGAACATGGTGTAATCGAGGTTATCTTGTATAATCTCTTTCGTCTGGCTTCTATTTATTACTTCTGACATATCTGATTTTCCCTATTTGCTCTATCATCTTTTTGAAATTTTCAACTTTCAACTTTCCCCTTTCAACTCCTTTAGCTCATCCAGTTTACTCCCGCCTGGGGATTCCATTTCGTCGTCGATTTTTTAAGTTTCGTCCAGAATTCAATTGAGCTTTTTCCTGTGATGTCACCAACACCAAATCTGCTTTCGTTCCATCCTCCGAAAGAGAAAGGTTCACGCGGTACTGGCACACCCACATTGATACCTACCATACCTGCGCTAGCATGTTCAATAACATATCTCGCGGCCGCGCCATTTTGAGTAAACACGGATGCGGCATTTCCGTAAGGGTTGTTATTTTCAATTGCAATTGCCTCATCAAGAGTTTTTGTTCTCATGATGCTTATTACAGGCCCGAAGATTTCCTCTTTTGCGACTGACATATCCGGAGTCACGTAGTCGATTATTGTTGCCCCGATATAAGTTCCTTTTTCCTTTCCGCTAACGATTGTGTTTCTACCGTCAACAAGAATTTTCGCGCCCATTTTTTCTGCCTCATCGATGTAGTTTTCAATCCGCTCCCTGGATTCACTGTTGATTACCGCACCAAGGTTCTGGCCTGCTACCATTTTCTTTGCTTCTGCGCAAAGTTTATCTATTATGTGATCAACCTCACCAACCGCAACCATTGCTGAAGCAGCCATGCATCGCTGACCAGCGCATCCGCTCATAGAAGCCGTTATGTTTTGTGCTGTCATATCCGGAATTGCGTCTGGCAAAACAAGTAAATGGTTTTTTGCACCGCCCAAAGCCAAACAGCGCTTGTAATTTTGGGTAGCCCTTCTGTATACAATTTTAGCAACCTTTGTCGACCCTACAAACGATACCGCCTCAATATCCGGGTGATCGCAAATAGCATCAACGACAGCACTGTTTCCATGCACTACATTTAGTACCCCATCAGGTAAGCCTGCTTCTTTTAGTAATTCTGCTATACGGCCTATGCTTAATGGGACTTTTTCGGAGGGTTTTATGATCATGCAGTTTCCCAGCGCTATTGCATTGGGAATTGTCCAGCACGGAACCATGCTTGGAAAATTGAATGGAACAATCGAAGCCACAACGCCAAGTGGCACATGCTCTGTACGGCATTCGATGCCCTTACTCACTTCGAGCAACTCACCTGTAATCAGCTGGGGCAGGGAGCAGGCAAACTCAGTGAGCTCAATTGATTTTTCTATCTCCGCCAAACCCTCGTCCGGGGTTTTCCCATTTTCCTCCGAAACAAGCTTGGCCAGTTCAAGTTTATTTTTCTCTAAAAGTGCCTTGAATTTGAAAAATACCTGAACCCGTTCTTTTATTGGAGTTTTACCCCAGAATTTGAACGCTGCTTTGGCTGAGGATACGGCATTATCCAAACTTGCAGCGGTTGACATAGGTACTGTTGAAAGATGGGTGCCGTCGACCGGTGATATAACATTTAAGATATCACTATTCTCAGCATCAACAAACTGTCCTTGAATAAAATTTTTAACTGCCGGGTATTTCATGCATTTAGGGATTAGCTTATAGTTTCTGATTATGGGGATATTGAATTTACTAAAACATTTCAATTTAAGCAAGATCCTTCGGTTTGCCTGTGATTTCGAGTCTTAAGCCCTGATCAGGATGCCGGGACAAATAAAACCAAATTATATGACATTAAAATAACCTATTGCTTATTGGCTTATGTAACCATTTCTGTGGCGATGCGTAGAAGAATACCAATGGTTATCCGACTACCCGTTTAACCGAACCCACAAACTGATGCTTGTAAGTTTCAAACGATTTATTCTTTGCTCCTTAGCATGTTTCATTCTGCTGATGGGGAATAAATTTGCGTATGCTCAGCAGAAAGCAATGTTTACGCAGTATATGTTCAACGGCCTGGTTGTTAATCCAGCATATTCTGCGATAGACGAATCGCTTAATATTACAGCTTTGGCCCGGCAGCAGTGGGTAGGGTTTAAAGGTGCACCTAACACTCAAACACTTTCTATTCATAGCCCAATAAAAAGCTCGAACACGTCTGTTGGATTAATTTTAATGAGAGATCAAATTGGCGAAGTTATCAGAGATAACGGGGCATTTGCAACAGTAGCCCATCGTGTTCAGGTTAGCGAAGGAACTTATCTTGCAGTAGGGGTTAATGGCGGCATTAGTAAATATGTTGGTGAATATAGTCTTACGGGCAGCTCCTCAGCTTCTTCAGATCCAGTGTTTGTTGATCAGAACAATCTACGGGGAAACTTCGGAATGGGAATGATGTTATTCTCTGAAAAGTTTTATGCAGGCATTTCATCTCCCTTCTTTTATTACCGAGACCTTGGTGGACAAACTCCTTCTGAAACAGCGTACAAGCCCCATTACATAATGCAGGGCGGGTATCTTGCAACTATAAGCCCTGACATAAAATTCAAACCGAATGTCTTAGTTAAATATGTTAGCGGTTCACCCGTACAGATTGACGTGAATGCTAATTTTTTACTGAAAGAAACTTTATGGCTGGGAGGTTCTGTTCGTTCAATGGATTCATTTGACATGATTGCAGAGTTGCAAGTAACACCAAATATTCAGTTGGGATATTCATATGATTTCACTACCTCGAAGCTTGCCAGAGTCGAAAAGGGCTCACATGAAATAGTTCTGAACTTTAGAATTGGGTCGAAAGGATCCCGGAGTAACCTTCCAAAGTGTTATTTTTGATTATTCGACGCTGACAGTCAAGCCTTCTTGCTGCAGAATCTTGCGGTAGACCTCAACCTCTGTGTACGATCCTTCTAAAATGGTGCATTTACCATCATTGTGAACTGTCCATGCGATTCGTTCGGCTTGTTTGTCAGTGTAATCAAGATATTTTACCAAACAGTGAATCACATGCTCGAATGTGTTCGTATCATCATTCCAAAGAATAAGGCGATGGTTAACTTTTAACGCAGCTAATACTTCTTCAAGCGTCAGAGTTTCTTCCTGTACCTGTGTTCCCATTTTACAAAAATACAGATTGAATAATGATTTCGCTAGGTCTAATTGAGAATGCTGTCATTTTACCACGGCGGTAACTTCAATCTCTATAAGCAGATCCGCATCAATAAGTCGGCTCACTTCAACCATCGAGGTTGCCGGCCGTATTTCAGAAAAATATTCAGCATGTGCTTTTCCGGCTTCTTCCCAGCGGGAAATATCAGTTACATACATCCTTGTCCGGATAACATCAGACATTGAAGCTCCGGAGTTTTTCAAGGCCTTTTCAATTTTTCCAAAAATAAATTTTGCCTGCTGGTAGATATCTCCCTTTCCGATGACTTCTTCACCATCTACTGCGGTGGTTCCGGAAACCTCAATAATGTCGCCGATGCGCACCGCTCTGCTGTAACCTACACGATCTTCCCAGATCGCCCCTGAGGATATATTAATTCGTTTCGTCTTCATTGTTCCTTGCTCTCAGCTCCCTTTTGCCGACCTCGTCATTTGCTCGAGCATATCCCACATTTCCGGTGTGACCATTTCCAGACCATTAAATTGCCCTGCGCCTTGAAGCCATTCACCCCCATCGATCGTAATGATCTCTCCATTAATATATCCTGAAAAATCAGACATCAAGAAGGCAGCAAGATTAGCCAGTTCCTGATGATCGCCGACGCGCTTCAGTGGCACTCTGTTTTTGAAGTCGAATTTTTTTGCCATATCACCCGGAAGTAGTCGATCCCAGGCGCCCTTTGTCGGAAAAGGCCCTGGTGCAATCGCATTATTACGAATGCCATACTTCCCCCATTCTGCAGCCAGCGATCTGGTCATAGCGAGTACTCCACCCTTGGCACATGCTGAGGGAACAACATAACCGGAGCCAGTAAAGGCATAGGTTGTAATGATATTTAAAATTGTTCCAGGTTGTTTCTCTTTTATCCAATGTTTTCCAAGTGCCATGGTACAGTTTGCCGTGCCTTTGAGCACAATGTCAATGATAGTCGAGAATGCATTTGCTGACAATCTTTCTGTAGGGGAAATGAAATTCCCGGCCGCATTGTTCAGCAAACCGTTTACAGTTTCAAACCTAGCTAACGACGCCTTTAAAACAGCATCGATCTCATCAGGATTTCTTACATCACATTGAAGTGGAAGAACTTTTCCTCCGGTTTCGGTCTCCATTTCTGATGCAGCTTTTTCAAGGACATCCAGTTTCCTGCTGGTGATAACTACATTAGCCCCTAACTTTAGAAAATAGGTACTCATTGCGCGACCCAAACCGGTGCCGCCTCCTGTTACAATAATAGTTTTGCCGGATAGAGCATCATCTCTTAACATAGGTTGGTTATACATCAGGAAGATTTTTGCTGTAGATTTTGAATGATTGTTTTTAAGATTGATCGGGTACTCGGAGACCACCACTGCTTAAGCATGATTTCCAGCATATCTGACTGGTCAGCACTTACTTTTGCTAAAAGTTCTCCTCGTAAATTGGCTTTGCTCTGCTGCCAGGTTGTTGAATCCATTTGTATATATTTTTGGATCCTGCGTTCAGCCGCATGCAAAATACTCTCTGGTTTTACCAGCTCATCGATAAGTCCAGATGCAAGTGCTTCTTCAGTATGCAATAATTTCCCCTCAAGCATATACCGGTATGCAGTAGCCGATCCAAGCCAGAAAGAATAAAGTTGAAAAATACTTTGGGGAACAATTATGCCAACAGGAACTTCATTCAGGCCGATAATAAATTTCCCCTCAGACATTATCCGATAATCGCAGCAAAGAGCAATTACACATCCACCTGCAGGGCTGTGGCCACTGATAGCAGCTACCATTGGCTTCCTGAAAGAAACCATAATGGTAACAAGATTCAGAAAGTCTTTCCAGAATTGACTGATCTGTTCTTCATTATATTCATAGAGTTCAATCAGATCGAGACCGGCGGAGAAAAATCCTTCTTTGCCGGTAATTATGACCCCCGCAATGTTTTCGTCTTTCCCGATGTTCAAAAGCATTTGTCCGAGCTCCGAAACCATCTCTGCGTTGATCGCATTTGAACGGCCGCGGTCAAGCTGTATAACAGCTATCTTATCTTTAATGTTGACTTTAATTGTATTCATTTATTTGACGCTGTATCTATAAATCTGTCTACCTATTTTTCCGTTTATGTCTATCCCTTCGACAATTGCTTTGTACGTTCCCGGACCGTCACCATTAAAAAACTCAACGCTAGCTTTTCCGGTAGAATCACTAACAACATTCGGGTTCCAATAAATCGTCGTTCTTAGATCAGCCATTTTAGTATTGATTTTAGGATCTGCATAGTCAGGAGCGTAGAACTCGCGCCCTTTATGAAATCCTTTTGGATTATAACTTATAATCCCTGGCGCATAAGTTCTGTAATCTTTGTTCAGGTCCGGTCGCTTCGTATTGATCACTAATACACCGCCTCCGCCGCGCAATCCATAAATTGCAGTATTTGCTCCACTTTTAAGGACTTCTATGCTTTCAACATCAAGTGGATTGATCGAAGAAATAAACTCTGGTTCAACCATCATTCCATCGATAACGATTTGCATCGGTACAGGGCCTCTGAACGAACTGTTCATGCTTCTAACCGAGTAGACAATTCCATTGTTTACAACGATGCCGGCGACTCGGCCCTGAATACATTGAGTAATAAAAGTGCAATTCTGCAGGTCTTCACTTTTGATAATTGCGTCAGCATTTCCAGCTCCGTTCAGATTGGATGAATTTTTGAGTACGGGCTTTTTCTCTACTACTTTGACCTCCGCGAGCATTATACTTTTTCCGACCAATCCATAACGCCTTAACTCGTCGAACTGATTCTTGCTGTTTTGAAGGTAGGGAAGGATCGACCGATTGACATTAATTTCGAGCATCGGCTCGTTTTTATTCTTTGTTACCAGTTGAGCCGGTATCCTATCCAGCTCAATTTCTACATTCTTGCGATCTCTTTCGTTCCTGGCTTGAACGATAAACTTCGTGCTATCACTGAAAGTTAAGTTTTGAAACTTGAATTCTCCTTTAGCATCTGTAACGGTATCCATTAAAAAAACATCGCCTGATGAGGAAAATAATGTAACCTTTCCCCCGATTACAGGTTTGCCATTTAATGCTTTAACCCGACCAGTTATTTCCATGTTGGATTCCGGCTGGTAAACCAGATTGGGGAACGAATCGGAAAGGATGCTTTTCCATTCAAAGCGACGCCATCCCTGTGTTAACAGCAAAAGATCTAATTGCCTTACCTTAGTATCACTCATCTCACTAAAATAATAATTCGGCTCCTCGATAAAACCTTTAAGGTCGGAGCTAAGCAGGAGATTTGACAGGATAGTTGTCTCGGAAGATTCTTTGGATGGTACTTTCGTTTCATCAATAACCGCCACAGAGAAACTTCCGACAACAGGTTTCGATGTTGCATCTTTTACATCCAGGGACAATTTAATTTTCTCCCGCTTATCAAAATCTGTTTTAGGCGTATTCAGGTTAATTTTAAGAAAATCAGAGTGGTTTATGAATACCAGCCTTTCAGAAACAGGTTGATTGGCCGGGGAGAACACTGTTAACTGCAAGATGCCAGTTGGAAATCTTTTTTTGGGAATTTTGGCGTTGAAAGACTGTGCTTCAAGCTTATTTTTGGCCACGAAATGAACTACCCCATTCGTCTGAGCAACAAGAGTGAATTTTGCATCAGCCTGAACTATTTCAGATGTTGTTATGGTCAGGTTGAGATTCTCTGCATCAGTATTGTTGACATTGAGTACATAACCTTTCGGTTGAATTCGTGGTAGATCAAATGTTTTTTCCGAACCGTCTTCAAACTTAATATGAGCCGTGTAAGTCTCATTAGCTAGCGGATGCAATGGGAACAGGCCCATTCCAGCGTGTTCTGAAACAAATTCCGTTAGCTTATTATTACTCTTATCCGTTATGTACCCGGAAACTTTCATCCCAAGGCCATCCGCCCCGACTGCTTTGAACCCTACCCTGGTCCTTATCCCCGTGACAAGTTCACCTCCTTCCGGGAAGAACTGTACACTTGCCTGATTGGACGTAGACTTCACCGGGAAGCTTTTAGAAACAGAGTTTTTTTCGTCGAGTACAATACTGGTGATGATTTTCCCCGATTTCAAAATAAAGGGCTGATTATTTACAAAGGTTATAGTGATATTTCCTTGGGTATTTGTCGTGGCTTTTCCTTTAGAAATATTCCTGAAATCTAGATTTACATTATAATTCACCTCTTTGTTAACGAGGGGCTTCCCATCCATATCCGTATACTGGATGTCTGCAACAACTTTTTCAGCATTCCCTGTCTTGCTAAATGTGTAATTCACATTAGTCAGAACTGTATTGGAAATGGAATTCCCTACTGTAAAGGTTTTATCAAAAAAATATTCCTCACCAAAATTCCGCATCCAGGTTGTGTAAGCCCTGATGCGATAATTACCCTCTTTCAGGGAATCTGAGAGGGAAAAATCACCCCATGCAAGACCAAGGTTAAGTGGTAACTTCAGAGATTGTTTAACAGAATCCTTGTCGTTTATGAGGTCGACATACAGAATCTTACTGAGCCCGGATAGTTCATTCTTCTCAGCATTCACTACGTAAGCCTTAAACCAGATGTTATCGCCAATTGCGTAATATGGCTTATCCATGTGTAGATGTACTTTTTCCTGAGGATATTCTGCGCGGTACTTTTCGATCTGAGAAATGATCTTCTTTAGGGGCTCGTCTTCCTGGACGAAGCCAAAAATGGCAGCTAAAATAAGGGATGGGAAAAGTAAAAGCAGGCGCCTGTTCATCGGAGTAGTTTTTTACAGGATTGGGTCCTGCATGAAAGAGATTACCTCAATTTACGAAAAATATGAGGATTACATCCGGTTTGGATTATTTTTTACTGATCGCTACCGCTTAGTAAGTATCAAAATGAATTCTTCCACATCATACTTTCAACAGGTTTAGTGGTCTTGTTGTTGTATTTAGCGTTTCCTTTGGTATTGTACATGGTTGCGATATCCCCTTCGACCACAAAATAGATCAACTGACCGATAGGCATACCGGCGTAAATTTTAACAGGCTGGGCACATGATATTTCTAATGTCCAGGTATTACAAAATCCCACATCACCTTTTCCGGCTGTTGCATGAATGTCAATCCCTAGTCTTCCGGTACTCGATTTACCTTCCAAAAATGGAACATGTTTATGTGTTTCGGTATATTCTAAAGTTACACCAAGATAAAGTGTGTTTGGCTGCAGAACGAATCCATCTTTAGGGATTTCAAAGTGATCTATTTCATTATGAGCTTTTGCGTCAAGTACCCTGTTTTTGTAGGTCGCAAGGTATTTCCCAAGATGTACATCATAGGAATTTGTTCCCAGGCAGTCTTTTTTAAAGGGTTCAATAATAATATTTCCCTTGTCGATTTCTTCCAGGATTAACTTGTCGGAAAGTATCATAAATAAGCGTAAGATTTGGCCTAAATTATGATTTATTTGAGATAGTTTTGCAGGTATTTTATTTTTTAAAATGGCACTTGTTTATCATAAGGAATTAGACCTTTCAACGTCTTTCGCTATATGGAAGATAGAAGAAAGTGCAGACGAACTGCTTGCTCAGCTGCAGCTAAAAGAGCACGAATTCTCTTACCTTGAGACTCTTATTAGTGGTAAGAGAAACCTGCACTGGCTGAGTACCAGGGTGCTTCTCCGCACGATGATGAACACAGATGAATACATCGATTGCCAGGTCGATTCAAGTGGTAAACCATATCTGACAAATTTCCCGCATCATATTTCCCTAAGCCACTCCTATGATTATGCCGCTGTTATGATCAGTAAACACAAGGCAGTAGGTATCGACATTGAGCTCATAAAGGATAAGATTGAGAGGATCGCCCATAAATTTATGAACCGCGAAGAACTTTCATTTATCGATCAGGATAGGATCGAACATCTTTACGTTTGCTGGTGTGCAAAAGAGGCGATTTATAAATTACATGGTAAGAAAAATATTAGCTTTCTGGACCATATACGGATTAGTCCGTTCAGCTATGAGGGTGCTGGTTCATTTCAAACAAGCCTCGAAACCGAAAAACAGATCAATACATACACGGTGCATTATGATAAGTTTGAGGGTTATATGATAGGTTACGTGGCTGACAATGAATAAGAACAAAAAGGTAATAATACAGGATTGGGGACTGCTCGATTACCAGGCGGCCTGGGAAAGGCAGGAGATGATCTTTTCATCGACAGTGGATGCTAAAGTGGCCAACCGGAACAACAATGTGGATCGACCGGTTCCTAATCATCTTATTGTTGTCGAACATCCCCACGTTTATACCCTTGGTAAGAGTGGAAAGCCAGAGAACCTGCTTCTTGACGAAAATGAACTGAAAGATAAGAGGGCGACATTTTATAAAATTAACCGGGGCGGAGACATTACTTATCATGGGCCGGGTCAGATTGTGGGCTATCCGATCCTTGATCTGGACAACTTCTTTACAGATATTCACCTTTACCTGAGGACTCTGGAACAAGCGGTAATAGATACCTTAGCTGAATATGGAATCCAAGGTGGTCGTTATCCAGGGTATACAGGTGTTTGGCTCGATCCTGACAATGACAAAGCCAGAAAGATTTGTGCTCTGGGTGTAAGGTGCAGCAGATGGGTGACGATGCACGGCTTTGCGTTTAACGTTAACACGGATCTCGACTATTTTAAAAATATTATTCCATGTGGTATTGACGATAAAGACGTAACTTCAATGAAAAGGGAGTTGGGAAGGGAAGTCGACTTCGATGAGGTTAAACAAATCCTTCTTAAGAATATTATCACTTTATTCGGAATGGAAGTTTAATATGAAGTTTATTATTGGCCTATTTCTGGTATTTTCTGTATCTGCTTGTAAAAAGAACCTGGTAAATGGAGGTTCTGGCGACGGCCATCCGGAAACCAAAACATTTCTGGCCTTGGGAGATTCCTACACTTCCGGAGAAGGTGTCATTCAAAGCGAGTCTTTTCCTTTCCAGCTTGCTGCTAAGTTAAGGGCGTCCGGGGTGAAAATGGAAACACCACATGTAATCGCCCGCACAGGCTGGACAACCGTTAATCTTTTAGCAGCTCTCAAAGAAGAGCCGATGGACGACAAGTACGACTTTGTTACGGTGCTTATTGGTGTAAATAACCAATATGTCAAACGATCACTTACGGAATACCGGACTCATTTTGTGGAAATTTTAAATTCAGCCATTTCGCATTCCAGAGGAGGAAGAGCAACGGTTTATGTTATTTCAATTCCCGACTGGAGCGTAACTCCGTTTGGGAAACTGAAAGATACAAAGCTCGAGTCAGCTTCAGTCGACGTTTATAACGATGTTAACCGGGAAGAGTCAAAAAACGCAAGCGTCAATTATATCGACATTACTGCTGCTTCACGAATTGCTGATACCGACGATAGTTACACTTCAATTGACGGACTGCATCCTTCGTATAAGATGTATAAGGAATGGGCAGATAAGTTGTATCCGCTTGTAAAAAAGGAATTGAATTGAGGTGGGAGGTGTTTGGTATGAGGTATGAGGTATGAGGTATGAGGTATGAGGTATGAGGTAGGAGGAATGAGGTAGGAGGTAGGAGGTAGGAGGTAGGAAAATTTTGCAGTCAAAGCTAAATAAAAAAAGGTCCTTTCATTTACGAAAGGACCTTTTTAATATCAGAGTGTTTGATGAGATTACATCATACCACCCATACCGCCGCCACCCATTGGAGGCATATGACCGCCACCTGCATTTTCTTCAGGCTCATCGGCAAGTACAACTTCTGTAGTTAAAAGCATTGCAGCTATAGAAGCAGCATTTTCAAGAGCTACACGACCTACTTTAGTAGGATCAATAACACCTGCACCGATTAAGTTTTCATAAACATCAGTACGTGCATTGTACCCAAAATCTGCTTTACCTTCTTTAACTTTTTGAACTACGATAGAACCTTCAATACCTGCGTTTTCACAGATCTGACGTAATGGCTCCTCGATAGCTCTGCGGATGATCTGTATACCAGTGTTCTCATCTTCATTAGCACCTTTGAGTTCAGCTAAAGCTTCAACTGCACGAATGAAAGCAACACCTCCACCAGCGACAATTCCTTCTTCTACTGCAGCGCGTGTAGCGTGCAATGCATCATCAACACGGTCTTTCTTTTCTTTCATCTCAACTTCTGTAGCTGCACCAACGTATAATACTGCAACGCCACCTGAAAGTTTCGCTAAACGCTCCTGTAATTTTTCTTTATCGTAATCAGATGTCGTAGTTTCTACCTGCGCTTTGATCTGATTTACACGAGCTTTGATGTCCTCAGACTTACCAGCACCGTTGATTACAATTGTGTTGTCTTTATCAACTACAACTTTTTCAGCAGTTCCTAAATAAGTAAGGTCAGCATTCTCTAATTTATATCCTCTTTCTTCAGAGATAACAGTACCACCAGTTAAGATCGCGATATCTTCAAGCATAGCTTTACGACGATCGCCAAAACCTGGAGCTTTAACTGCTGCAACTTTCAGGGAACCACGGATTTTGTTTACTACCAGGGTAGCCAATGCTTCACCATCAAGATCTTCAGCAATGATTAAAAGTGGTTTGCCTGTCTGAACTTGTTTTTCCAATACAGGAAGAAGTTCTTTCATAGAAGAAATCTTCTTATCGTAAATAAGGATATAAGGATTTTCTAACTCAACCTCCATTTTGTCAGCATTGGTAACAAAATATGGCGATAAATAACCACGGTCAAACTGCATACCTTCAACTGTTTTCATTTCAGTTTCAGTACCTTTTGCTTCTTCAACAGTGATTACGCCGTCTTTACCAACCTTTGCCATAGCATCAGCGATAAGAGTTCCAATAACTTCATCATTATTCGCAGAAATAGAAGCTACTTGTTTGATCTTGTTATTGTCTTCGCCAACTGATTGTGACTGGCTTTTCAGATTTTCGACAACCGCAGTAACAGCTTTGTCGATACCACGTTTAAGATCCATTGGATTTGCACCAGCGGCAACGTTCTTTATACCAGCAGTAACGATAGCCTGAGCTAATACGGTTGCAGTAGTTGTTCCATCACCTGCGATATCTGCAGTTTTAGAGGCAACTTCCTTAACCATTTGAGCACCCATATTTTCAAGGGCGTCTTTTAATTCAATTTCTTTAGCAACAGTAACACCGTCTTTAGTAATTGAAGGTGAACCGAATTTTTTATCAATAATTACATTCCGGCCTTTTGGTCCCAAAGTTACCTTTACAGCATTTGCCAGAATATCCACGCCTCTTTTCAGAGCATCACGTGCTTCAACATTGTATTTAACTTGTTTTGACATTTTTAATGAATTTATGTTCGGGTTAACTATTAAATTTCGTCTTAATATGTCACTCCGGGGTGTTTAAGTTTATTTTTAATCTAAGGTCTGAAGTCGGAAGTCTGAAGTCGGACTTCAGACCTCCGACTTCAGACTTCATTATAGTGTTGCAAAAATATCAGCTTCACGCATGATAAGGTATTCTTTTCCTTCATGGGTGATCTCAGTACCAGCGTATTTACCATACAATACTACGTCTCCTACTTTATAGGGCATAGGAATTAGATTTCCAGTTTGCTCAGCATATTTGCCAGGTCCCACAGCTACAACTGTTCCTTTTTGTGGTTTTTCTTTGGCTGTATCAGGAATGTAAAGTCCTGAAGCTGTTTTTTCTTCAGCAGGAGCAGCTTCTATAACTACCCGGTCTGCGCTAGGTTTAATATTTAATGCCATATGTACTTATGTATTTAATTGATTGAATTTTACGTGTCTTAGGCGTCACTAATTATGCCAAATCAGGAAGTCAACAATTTCTTGTCAAAATTTCATTTTTATACAGGCCGATCTATTTTGTAAACCAGATTCGGTGTCATGCTGTCAGTTTTCTGTCAGCTTTCCGCCAAACAAAAAAAGGCCTCCAAATGGGGGCCTTCTAGAGTATTGTATGGTTATTTTTTTGTTGTATCAGCCGGCGTTGGTGCAGGTGCAGTTGGAAGCGGCATGCTCGCCGGTGCTGGAGTGCTAACTGGCTTGTTTATCATGTCCTGAATTTCTCTTCCATCTTGAGTATCTGCTCCGCCCTTGTCAATAACAACATTGATCATTAGCGCCAGTACCATAAGGCTTACTGCCAATACCCAGGTTCCTTTTTCGAGGAAATCACCTGTACGTTGTACGCCCATAATATTATTAGAACCGGCGAAGCCAGAAGACAGGCCTCCTCCTTTTGGATTTTGGATCAGGACGATTAATACCAGCAATACGCACACTATGATTGCCAGAATAACTATTGTATACAACATATTATTTAATTTACTTTCTTTTCTAATTCACGAATTTGGTCGGCAAAGTACGTGCTTTTTTCCGGGAATTTCAAACTTAATTTTTTGTAAGTATCAATAGCCTTGTGAAATAACATTTGATCCGTATAGATCTGTGCCAGTGTTTCTGAAACGAGATCATTCGGATCCTCGGCACTCTTACGTGCCTTGTTCTCATTATCGAGTTTTTCAGAATTAGGTGGTTTGATCTGAGGTTCTTCCCGAATAAATTTCTCAAGTATAAAGTCTTCCTTGCGTTTTACCTGGAAGGGAACCGTCTTCGGACTATTTTCCATATCATCAACAGGCGATTGCAAATGAAAGATATTCTCTATTATTTGACTGCTTAGCTGATCGACGTTAGTTCTTTTGATGCTTTGACTTGTATCCAATTGGAAGCTCACGTAGGGCTGATAATTATCCGTATGCTCTTTTCGTGTTTTACTTAGCCACCACAAAAAGGAATAAGGCATTTTATCGTCATCATACCTGGATATATCCTGGTGATCTTCAATCACAGCATTATGCGAGATTTTTTCAGCGATGTCCAATTCGGGTATAAAAACCTCTTCAGTCCTATCTGCCAGATCGTCTAACTGATGCTCATCTTTTAGAAAATCTGCCGATGCTGCACTTTGTTTTATAAGAAGATCAAGTTCATCCTGTTCGGATGAAGACGGCAAATTGTTTTCGGAATCATTAACTAGACTATCGACTAAATTTCCGGCAAGATCATTTCCATCTTCAATCGGATTTCCTACCTCATCCTGCTCCCCAACCGGTTCCTGGACTTCTACTTCCTCACTTTCGTTTTGATCTGCCAGAATGCTTCCAATTTCAGTTTCTTCGAACTCTTCTATTTCAGGTTCCCTGGTAATGTCTTCAGCTTCCAGCTTATCTGTTGAAACAGATAAATCCTCAGAGTCAGTCTCTGAAACATCATCCTGCTGATGTGATGTGTGCATCGAGTCAGAAGCTGATAAAGGTTCTTCTAATTTTTCAATGTCCTGTTCTGTATGTGGTTCGTCAGAGTCATAAGTACCAGAAGCCTCATCCCGATTCTTCTCATCAACAAATTCGCCTTTTTCTGCCCCAATCGATTTCGATTCTAAAGCGCTGCTTTTGAACGATAAAGGGTCCTCGATAATTCTTTTTAAGACTGTTCGGTCTGTTGAATACAATGCTGCTTTGGCTAATTCGGTTTGAAATTTTGCCGGATCGGATTCAAGTGATCGTGTATAAAAAGCTCGCAGGAGATGGGAATAAGGGTATTTCTCAAGCAGATGAGCAAGATCTCCTGAGTCATCAGCATTAATGGCGGCGGGATTATAAATGAAATCCGAAAATAATTTTTTGAGCTCCTGAGAAGTTTTCTGTTCCACTATGCTGTCCAATTTTTGAAAGCTAAAAATTTTTTACCAATTGGCGAAGGCCCTGTTAAAGATAAGTTCAGACAGTTGTCTGTTAATTACCGTAATTAGCTTCTGCTGCTGTGCTTCGAGTGGGCCCTGATTCAAGCTAAATTCCTGGCTGGCACTAAACGGCTCCTCAAAACTCAGCTCAGGTTTTAATGCATTAGTATATTTAACATTAACTGTTACTGTAATCCTCGTAAGACCAGCTCTCTCATTACCTTGAATAGCTACAGGGCGTACAGTATAATCCGTAATTCTTCCCTCGAAATTCGCATGGGCTTCACCACGCTCTATACTCAAACGCGATTGATTTCTTATTCTTTCCTTTAGTGCCTCTGTAAATTGGGAGCTCAAATAGGGAACAACAAGCATCGCATTGTTTTCAAAAAATTGTACTGAAACCGTTTTCATTTCCTCGGGGATTGATGCCCCGGAAAATGTGTAAGCGCCACACGATTGAAATAGAAAAATCGCAGAAATGAGAATGCAGGCAATACCCGACTTAGCACGCTGATACATAGTTAAATGTTCTTTAGAGTTCAAGTTCTTTGATTTTGCGATACAGCGTACGTTCTGAGATCCCAAGCTCACGAGCCGCCAATTTCCGCTTTCCCTTATGTTTTTTCAGAGCTTTTTTAATCAGGTCCGATTCTTTATCAATAAGTGAAAGCGATTCTTCCACCTCTTCGGCTTCGTGAGTTATCTCATAAGATTTATCATTTGGCTGATGAATTATCAACTTGTGCGGATCAGGTGCAATATTGTTATTTGCCGGAAGCTCAATATCACGATATAATTGATTGATAGCTTGCTGGTTTTCAAATTCCGAGGCATTTCCACCATTCTGTATGATATCATGAACAAGCTTTTTAAGATCTGTCATGTCTTTTTTCATATCAAACAGAACCTTGTATAAGATGTCACGCTCAGAAAAATCATCTTTATCCTGATTACGGATTCGCATGGGCAGGGTACTTCCAGCTTCGTTGGGAATATAGTTCAGCAGATTTTGAGCGGAAAGGTTTCTTTCCTTCTCCAGTACGGCGATTTGTTCAGCAATGTTTTTCAACTGGCGAACGTTTCCCGGCCAGCTATAATCCATTAACATCTGCTGAGCTGTCTGGTCAAGCTGTACAGAAGGACTCCTGTATTTATCAGTAAAATCTGCAATAAACTTTCTGAATAAAAGATTGATATCCTCTTTCCTTTCGCGAAGTGCCGGCACTTTCAGGGGTACAGTATTCAGACGGTAGTATAAATCCTCTCTGAATTTTCCAGCCATCACCGCATCAAATACATCTTTGTTTGTTGCTGCAATTACCCTTACGTTGGTTTTCTGAACCTTTGACGAACCTACACGGATATATTCGCCTGTTTCCAGGACCCGTAATAATCTGGCCTGAGTTCCAAGCGGCAATTCTGCAACTTCATCCAGAAATATCGTTCCTCCGTCTACAACTTCAAAATATCCTTTGCGTGCATCGGAAGCACCGGTAAATGAGCCTTTTTCGTGACCGAAAAGCTCAGAATCTATTGTTCCTTCGGGGATCGCACCACAGTTCACTGCGATGAATGGCCCGTGTTTTCTGGCACTTAATGAATGAATGATATGTGAAAAAACCTCCTTACCACTTCCACTCTCGCCCGTTATCAAAACAGATATATCTGTTGGAGCAACCTGGCGTGCAATATCAATTGCCCTGTTTAGCAGAGGAGAATTTCCTATTATTCCAAATCGGTTCTTTATGTCCTGAACGTCCATATTTTAAAAATATCCAACACTAATACAGGTTGGTTAATTCGTAATCTTAAATCGTAACTATATTGCCCAAAAGGGTGGCAGGGGTACATCTGTCAATTAAGACGTTCACATAATCGCCTGGTTTATGATCCCCGGTTACCGGGAAAATTACCGTGATATTGTACTCAGTCTTTCCTGAGAAATCAAGATCTGATTTCTTTGACAAACCATCGATTAGTACCCGGTAGGTTTTACCAAGATGATTGAGCAGCCTTTTATGTGACCCTTCCTGTTGTTTTGCTAATACTTCGTTGAAGCGCCTGGTCTTTACCTCCTGCGGAATGTCGTCTTCGAATCTTTTTGCTGCAAGAGTTCCCGGCCGTTCAGAGTATGTGTACATGTATGCAAAATCAAATTGTACATAATCCATCATGCTGAGTGTGTCCTGATGCTCATCTTCTGTTTCCGTACAAAAGCCGATGATCACGTCTGTGGAAATCGCGCAATCTGGAATAATCCTCCGGATCGTATTGACCCGTTCCAGGTACCATTCACGGGTATAGGTGCGGTTCATCATGTCCAGCACACGTGAATTGCCAGATTGTACAGGAAGGTGAATATGATTGCAGATATTGTCGTACTTAACCATTGTATGCAACACCTCGTCGGTAATATCCTTAGGGTGAGATGTTGAAAAACGTACTCTCAGCTCCGGATCAATCAGGGCAACCATTTCCAGAAGCTGAGCAAAGTTTGTTAACTGTTGTGACTTGCCATTTATAGGTTTGCCTACTGAATTGGTGCCATTCTCTAGTTCTAATTCCTTATTTACCGGACTCCATTTGTACGAATCCACATTTTGACCAAGGAGTGTTACTTCTTTGTAGCCATTATTAAACAATTCCCGGGCTTCCTCGACAATAGAGAACGGATCACGGCTTCTTTCCCGTCCCCTGGTAAATGGAACCACACAGAAAGAGCACATGTTGTCGCAACCACGCATGATTGACACAAATGCTGAAATACCGTTGCTGTTTAATCTTACAGGGCTGATATCCGCGTACGTTTCTTCACGTGATAAAAGGACGTTTACTGCTCTGTTTCCTTCGTCAGACTGGTTAATCAAATTGGGAAGATCGCGGTAAGAGTCGGGGCCGATAACAATATCAACCAGTTTCTCTTCCTCCAGGAATTTGGATTTCAAACGTTCCGCCATACAGCCCAGAACACCAATGGTCATTCCCGGACTTTTGCGCTTTGCTGCGCTGAACTCTCTTAACCGGTTTCTCACCCGCTGTTCCGCATTGTCACGAATAGAGCAAGTATTTATAAAAATTACATCTGCTTCTTTATACTGAGAAGTTGTTTCGAAGCCCATGTCAAGCATAATAGATGCAACAATCTCACTGTCAGCAAAATTCATAGCACAGCCATAGCTCTCGATGTAGAGCTTACGGCCCTTATATTTAGCCGTTCTTTCAATCACCAATGCTTCACCCTGTCTGGATTCATCGTGAAGAGTCGGGTGTAAAGCATCTATCACTTCAACTGGCCTGTCAAACATCTATTAAAATTATTAGGCCACAAAAATACGAAATTTTCTGTCTAATGACAGTTTGGCAGTGGTGGTTTTTTAAATAAGCTGATAAACTTTGTTAAATTGGGCTAACAAATAGTACCAGAACATATCGTTCTATAAAACTGGTTTAAATGTTAGTTTGAGATTTTCTATGGTGCATAAAAGTATGTGGGGCAGAAAGTGGCGTTGGGTGGTCTATCTTCTGGGGCTTATAGCCGCGTTGCTGACAGTCTTTGCTGTGTATCTCAATTACCGCTGGAAACCTATTTTGACTGGAAAAATCAAGACGGCTATTCAGACTTCAACAAACGGGCTTTATAGCATCAGTTTTGAAAATATCCGGACTAATATTATCAGTGGACGGATCAGTGTCAAGAATATAGTGTTCACACCCGATACATCTGTATTCACTAAAATGGGAACGGATAGTCTTGCTCCAAGGCATTTGTATTCCGTTCAGGTCAGTGAGCTTACGCTTAAGCGGGTACATCCATGGAAAATTTATTTTGATGGTATGCTTGAGATGGGTTCCGTAGTTATCGACAAGCCCAAATTGCAGGTCATATTTACAAACGCAAAACGGAATAAAGAAACTACTGCACCTGATGTAAGAACTGTTTGGCAGCGGCTTTCACCATATCTGAGGTCCCTTAAGGTACAGGACATAACTTTTCAGGACGCCGACTTCCAGTATGTCGACCGAAGTACTTCCCCAGCAAGAACAACAAATCTTAAGGGACTTACGATAAGAGTTAGTGATCTACTGATAGATTCTTTGTCGCAGTTCGACAAATCACGCCTGTATCATACACGTGATATTTATGCCGAGCTAAATTCCTATAAAAGTGTAACTGCCGACAGTAATTATACCATTCAGATCCAGCAATTTACTGCTTCTACAGCGAAAGGGTATGCACGTATTAAAGGGCTCAAACTAGTGCCGCGGTATGGTGAAATGGAGTTTGCAAATCATTTCAAAGTTCAAAAAGACAGATACAGTGCCAGCATTGAAGAAGCCCAACTCAATAATATTGACTACGGCATGTTAAACTTAAATAGGAGGCTATTAGCAACTAATTTGACTTTGAAGAAGGCAGACCTTTCCATCTTTCTAAACCGGTCGATGCCTGATTCATTGCGCGATAGAGGAATGAACTTTCCGACCTTCTCTCTGCAGCGTTTTGAATTGGATTCAAAAGTTGATACAGTTCACCTGCTTGATTCTCGCGTCAATTATTCTGAATATAATCCTGATTCAAGAAGGAAAGGCACGGTGATCTTCAGTAAAATAAACGGGCACATCCTTAATGTAACAAACGATTCAGCAAGTCTCGCCAAAAACACAAAAGCCGATGCGAAGCTTACAGCGCTGCTGATGGACAGGGGCAGGTTCAATGTAAATATGCAATTTGACCTTGCATCACCTATAGCTGCTTTCAATTTTAAAGGAGATGTTGGCAGAATGGATGCTGATATGTTCAACGCGGCTATACGACCGCTATCGTTAATTGAGATCAAATCGGGCTCATTACAGCGTATGGAATTTAATGGTTCAGGGAGCACCAAAGGAGTAAGGGGCTTGCTGACCTGCTATTACAACCATCTCAAAATTGCCCTTCTCGAAAGAAGCGAAAAAACTACCTGGTTAAAGCGCCGGGGAATTGCATCAATATTCGCAAACGTGCTAATCATTGAAAGTGACAATCCATCACCAGGCCGTCCGGTAAGAAAGGTCAGTTTCAATTACGCAAGACCAGCACATTCATCGTTCTTTAATATGATTTGGAAAGGGATGTCTTCGGCACTATTGGGAAGTATCGGACTGGATTCGGAAACACAGCGTGAAATAAAATCCCGCCTGCAGCGAATGGAAATTGAGCGTTTCCGAAGAGAAGAACGAAGAGATGAAAGGGAAAAAAGGAAAGTAAAGAGAAGGTATAACCGTAGGGTGAAGAACCAGTAAAAAAAGCTGCCCAGCATCTGGACAGCTTTTTTATTTAGGTGTGAATTATCCTACGAAGTAGTTCCAGTTAAATTCATCCGCTGCGCGTCCATAACGAATAGCATTCAGCGTTTGTAATACACGATTGGAAAATTCACGTTTTGCCGGATCGGGTAAGGTGTATACTTCGCCTTCGTGACCAATTTCCGCTATGTGAGCAATGGTTGCGGCAGTACCAGCTCCGAATGCATCAGTAATTCTTCCTTCTTTGATTGCACTTAAGATTTCGGCCACAGAAACTCTTCGTTCCTCAACCTCAATACCCCAGCTTTTAGCAAGAGTAAGTACGGTATCACGTGTAACTCCCTTTAAAATAGTATCGCGCGTTGATGGAGTAATTACTTTTCCATCAATCATAAACATAATATTAGCTGCGCCAAGCTCCTCAATGTAGGCATGCTCTCTTGAATCAGTCCATATCAGCTGATCAAAACCTTCTTCAGTTGCTCTTCTTGCAGGAAGCATGGATCCGCCGTAATTGCCGGCAGCCTTCGCAAAGCCAAACCCGCCATCACTAGCCCGTGAAAAGCTGGTTTCAATTTTCACCTTGAGATTTTTTGAAAAATATGGTCCAACTGGTCCTGTAAGTATGATGAACTTATAAGTCTCAGAAGGAGTTACACCCAAATAAGGGTCAGTAGCAAACATGAAAGGCCTTATATACAGGCTATGTCCTTCTTTCGAGGGCACCCAGTCTTTGTCGATTTCCACAATAGCTGACAGGGCTTGTAAATACATTTCAACGGGAATCTGAGGCATGCACAAACGCTCTGCAGATGCATTTGAACGTTCTGCATTTTTCTCAGGACGAAAAATGGCAATTCGTCCATCAGCATGCTTATAGGCTTTAATTCCCTCGAAAAAAGCTTGTCCGTAATGAAGTGCAGATATAGCCGGACTTAATCCAATTTCCCCGTAAGGAACAATTTGAAAGTTTTTCCATTCACCGCCTTCGTAATCAGCGATAAACATATGGTCAGAAAATGTTCTGCCAAAGGGCAAATTGTCAAAATCCGTCGTTGCCAGACGGGACTCTTCTGTTTTAGTAACAGCGATGTTTAGGGTATCGGTCAACATGGTAATTATGATTGGGAGGGGCAATTTACGAAAAAAAAATAAATGTGGTGCGGGGAAGGCCTGGTTTTGATGCCTGACTGATTGCGAAAATAAACTGAACGTAAACCAAGGGTGAAGAAAAATAGATCAGGTGAGGTAATAGGCTTTATCTCAAACAAAAGTTGATTGGATTTCATTCAGATATTGTTCAGAACCTAACCATGTAAGTCCGACCAATGTTGGACCATTGCCGAACAAAATGCAGTGACTTCAACTTATGTTAAAGGTAATTTCTGCGGGACGGTTTATCAGGAGAAAATGGGCATGGCTGTAAATCCGGCTCTTCCAAGCAAATATGTTTCCGAAGGCAAGTTCTACCTGCCGATCCGACAGTGATTGTGGTACGGACCGTTGACTGATAAGCAACTTTTATACAGACTGGCTGTAAGGAAGTGTCCGCAAAAGCGCGAATGAAATAAAGGTGGTGTAGCAAGCTACCATCTTCCCTTAGACGGAGTTCAGATTTTATAAGATAGATATCATATTTCATTTGCCTTTCTCCTAAATCATTTTTAAATTTAATTGCGCCCTCAAATTTTCACTCACTCATCACTAACCTATGAGAACGGAAGATCAAACTGACTTGCAGGAAGCATACGATCGCATCTATGTGGGGATGCAATTCAAAACACGGCGCGAAGATCTCGGACTGGATGCCGATACTATTGCAGAGGAGGCCGGGTATTCCTTAGTGCAGTACAACCAGATGGAGGAAGGCAAACGTGAGATTAGTGTAGACGATTATTTCCGAATTGCAGATGTATGGTATGCATATGAAGATGCTGAATACTCTGCTTTTGAAAGAAAATTAAGGAAAGCCTGGCGTTCTGTCAAACGACAATTTTTCTTGTGGGAGTTGCAGATTGAGCTTGTTCTTCCGGGTGCAAAATCTATTTTTGATGGCATTCCACTGCGCTTTATCGTGGCGTTAATGTTCATGGCAGGCCCTATGTTAATGCTAGTTCAGAATCAAAGCCTTTACGGTGATGACCATTTATTCACTTACATCGCGTACGGTTTGGGGAAATTGTATAGGATGATCTCGGACGTGTTGGGGTGATGTAGTAAGGGGTTCTTTCAGTTCCGAGATTAGGATGTGGAGATCGATAGCTAAAGATACAACGCATCGTTTGTGATAGTCGGCTCTATCCCGTGCTCATCAGTCGTCGGCCGATGTCAATAGAGTCAAAAATATCCCCGGTCGCCGTGATGCACCCCGATTACGGGAATTAGCCGGACTTCCACCGGTTCGCCTGAGATATTTTTTAAATCGAATTAAATCCGATTCAAAAATATCCTAAGAATATTTCTTTGTACAATCTAATGAGTAAACGGTAGTTATGGATTATTGAACGGGAATTCTGAAGTGAAACTCAATCGAAAAAACATCTTAATCGGTCGAGCCAGTATTCGATGCGGTAAGGAAGGCATTTACCCCATAGGATCAATTTATTCAATGTCTGCATGTATTCTGGTTGGAGCGATTCCTGATACATGTAAAAGACTTCTCCGATCCGGAGGAAATCATAGAATTCAATAAAGCGCTCCCCATTCTCCAATCTCTGGTATTGAGTAATGGAATAGCCGGCTTTACCGGCTACCCATTCCTGTTCCAGCGCCAGCGATTCACGGGCACTTACCATCCGATGTGCTATCGCGGATTGATTTTCCAGCCATTGATCAGGTGTATATTTTAAGATTTCTTTGATAGGGGCCATTTGACAAAACGGTATAAACCATATACGACTCCTGCTAAGAGCACACCCTGTACTATCATAGCTTTTAAGGGCTCGGGAGCAGGTTTTCCTGCTCTCGCATCGTTAAATCCCCGCGCAATATCTTCCGGAGCTGATATTATAAAATCAAATAAAAGTATAGCCAGTACGACAAGAATCGCGTAAAGTAACTTGTTATTCCATGGCCATTTAATTCTTACGGCAGCTATGTCGCCCTGTTCTTCGAATTGAATTATAGGCAGGTCGGCGAATCCCTTTGCCTCCAGAATAGTTACCATTTCCTGTAGTTCGTCGGCACTCGGACTCGTTTTTCCGCTTTCGATACGCGAATAAGCGGATTGAGTTTTGTGTACCATTCCAGCCACTTTTTCCTGAGTGTAGCCAAGTCGTTTTCTTTCGGAGCGCAGTTTTTCTGCGAATTTTTGATTTTTCATGGTTTAGTAATTTGGATTTAATTGATTTAATAGTGTTAAGTTAAAGCAGATCAAATACTTATCAAAATAAAAATCCTGGAATATGCCATTTATGCACGATTATGCGAAGAATGCATAAAACACAATCGGAACGTGAAGCTCCCATGCAGATTTCGTCATATCTGAGCTTTAATTATGCCGACTTTGATTTGCGGCAAATGCATTGTCTTCTCAACTTTGAGATGTGAAATGCACCCCCTTATGTCTGAGTACGAACAAAAGATGCTCATGCTGTTTAAAGATTTTGTGAATGGTCAGGAAAAGATCATATCGCTGCTGGAAAGGCTTACCCCTTCTGACAAGGATGTTCGCTCCGAAAAGGTTTCCAAATCGTGTAAGGATATTCATCCGGGAAAGGGTTGGATAGACCGGCTGGATGTCGCAGATATTTTTGGTAACAGTGAAAGTACCATTAAGAGATGGACAAAAGACGGCATCCTGAACGGACGCAGAATAGGCCGGAAAGTTTGGTATCGTAAGTCTAAACTTTTTGATAAAGCTAAGAAGCGCATTAAATAAACTACGCTGAATTCAACGAACCTTACGTTTTCATGCAACAACCACTGCCCTTTGATAGTCTCTCAAAGGATTCTTGTTGGGCATTTATTGGCCAAACGATAGCAAAAACCCACAGTTTGCCCTGGAAGGACCCTAGAAGAGCCCAGCAAAACGCCGTTTATATGCTAATCCCACCTGCTGGCTAACACATTCCATCGATCGGCTTGGCGATATTTCACCCTCTTATATCTGCAGATCCCTGCTGACTCATCTGAAGATTTAGCATGGTTTGATCCGGTTCATATCCGTCCAAATCAGATGATATCGGGTCATATCTGTCCAAAATTTGGCGGATAATCCGCCTTTAATGACGTTTGTGCTGTACCGGTACACAAGCAACTAATTTTTAAACTATTTAAACATTTCAATTATGGGAAAATACAAAAGAGGCATTCTCGGAGCTTTTTCAGGAAAGATCGGGACAGTCGTAGGGAGTTCATGGAAAGGCATTGATTACATGCGAAGTTTGCCTAAGCCATCGACCAAGGCGCCAAGCGAACAGCAAATGATGCAGCGCGCAAAATTTGCCTTGGTTACAGGTTTCTTCAGACCAGCAAGCGCCCTTATTAATCTGGGCTATCAGAGCCTGGCGCAGGGTAAATCCGGGTATAATGTTGCCACTGCCGATTTTATCGCAGACGCAATTATTGGCACTTATCCAAATTTCGATATCGATTACACAAAGGTCCTGTTCAGCAAGGGTACGCTTACTGGCGCTTACGGTGTAGCTATTGACTCGGAAACCGGAGCAGTCAAGGTTACATGGGATGATAACACCAATTCCGGAACGGCAAAAGCTACCGATAGAATAGTTATCCTGGTTTACAACACAGCCAAAGGGCAATTTGTGTACGACCTGAATACCGGTGCGGAGCGAAGTGCGGGAGAAGATGCACTCGCGATGCCAGCCGAGTTCATCGGTGACACAGTACAGGTATGGCTGGCCTTTATGACACCCGACAAGAAAACCTTTTCGACCAGCATTCATGCTGGGCAGATTGTGGTGGCGTAATTAACGACGAGTAGCGGCATTGGTAACGGTGCCGCCGCTTTTTGAACGGAGGTAGGAGGTTGGATGTCTGAGCTGCACGGAGATCACGTCTAAATAGAAATCGGTCGGTCGTTGGCTGCTGTGGGAGGTTCCAGCTTTCGCTGGAATGACAACGCGGAGTGTTAGAAATTTGGAGATTCCAGCCTTCGCTGGAATCTGAGGAATCGACATCATATTCTAATTCAGTTCTTCCTGCTCCTCGTACTCCGATCCTGACGAAGGTCAGGATCTCCTAATCTTTTTAGCAATGCCTGTCATTCCAGCGAAAGCTGGAACCGCATTTCGCATTCAATTATTAGGTTGAATACAAATGCTAAGTGAATATTAACTATTAAAAACAACAAAATGGAACTACTACAATCAATAACCCAACCCCGCCCCATCCGGCTCAAGACCGAAATTAAAGGGCTCATCATTAGCGCGCTCTCGTTCATTATTTTTCCCTATCTGATCCGCCTGGTCGACAGCTCTGCAGCTGCAATAGATCCCGGGGTCCTGAGCGGGATTATCCTGGCAATCGCTGCTGTATTGTTTTTCCAGGCAATTACCTGGTGGATCATCAAGGCCATCTGGCCCGCTTTCGCGATGTACTCGCGGGATCATTTTGCGGGTAATTTCAGGTCCTTGCAGGCCGGGCAGAAAGTGGCGGTTTATCTGGGGTTTTACCTGGCACTTTTATATGCCTTTATTTTAGTACTGGCTCAGTTACTCTAGGCGAGAATCAAGAACCAAGAATCAAGAACCAAGATTTCGACAAAACGGTTAAGGAATGCAGAATTGAGGATGGAGAGTTGAGAAATCGGGGATACTCATTCGGGTATCTGCCTTTTCTCCGAATAGTAAGAAGCTCATTTCTCGCTTCTCGTTTCTCGCAGCCAAGTTAAAACAAACAATCATGAAAACACAAATATCAAAGTCCCAAACAGCACTGACCAAACGGGACATAACATTCCTCAAGTTCCTCGACAATGGAACATACTCCGGTACATCAAGGCTGCAGCTCCCTGAGCGGGACAGACTGCGAATGATTATCGACTTCTTCGACATAATATTCTTTCTGATTGACGCGTGCTATCAGCGTCTCAAAAAACGGAAGAATGCGGGGCGTGCGGCTATTGCCAATCTGGCCAATGCCTTGAGGGGCAAGTTTCCGAATGTAAGTCTCGATTACTCGAAGGTGAATATCCTGGGCGGAAGTCTGGCTGCACCATGTGCTACCATGCACCAGAATTACGGTTCCAGCAAGTTAAGCTTTAGCTGGTCGCGATGCACCCAATGCAATAGTAATGAAAGTGATGAGCTCATGGCGATGATTTATTGCCCGGAGAGCAAGGAGTTCTGGAGCGAACAAAACCTGGGCATCACACGCGGCGACCGCTTCTGCACCCTCGACGTACCAATTGAATTTGATGGTAAGCAGGTGCACGTCTGGCTGGCTTACCGCTCAGCAGACGGCCGCGAGAATTCGAACAGCTCTTACATGGGCGAAGTGCTCATTAAATCCGACCCGGATGGCGACTACTAAAAGACGGATAACTATCTTCAGCACAGTGCTGAGGATAGTTTACATCAGCGTCCTCGTTGCTTATTTGTTGCTCTGGGGTCTGAGTGCAAATGGTCAAACGTCATGGAAAGCCGGCCTTATTCGCTGTCCATATCCCCCGCCGACGGGGGTTGGGGGTGGATTATCACGCTCGCAAGACCAAGTCAGGAAGATCTACACCTCCCAGATCGGCGTCCGCGAAAAACAAACCAACGCAGGAACGGAAGTAGAGAAGTATCTGCATTATGTCGGTTTGACGAAAGGAAACCCCTGGTGTGCGGCGTTTGTTTGCTGGAGCCTAGGTGAAGCAAAGGTGGGAAACCCGCGTTCTGGATGGTCGCCGGATCTTTTTAAACGAGACAAGGTTATTTGGTGTTCAGGTGCTACACCAGTATCAAGAATCAAGTATCAAGAATCAAGACTTGGGGGTGGTAATCCGGATGGACTTTCCTTTGATACTGTCGATGGGATTGACCCAGCTAGTCGCAGTGCATGCCCGCCCAGGCCGATTACTGATTACCGATTACTGATTACCAATTCCTCAGTAATTAAACCTCCCGTGCCCAATCAACGGAGTCCAGAAATGGGAGATGTCTTCGGCCTCTATTTTCCTGAGAAAGGCCGGATAGCCCACGTCGGCTTCGTGGACGAGTGGAAAGACGGCTGGGTTACGACCGTCGAGGGCAACACCAATGTTCTTGGAAGCCGGGATGGGGATGGTGTGTACCGGAAGAGGCGGCTGATACGGTCTATTTGTAAGGTAGCCAGATACGTGGAATAAATGGAGCAAAGAACAAAGAGTAAAGAGCAAAGATTGGGGCTGCTAGGTGGACGGGGGCCACCCTAATAGTTGACAGTTGGCAGTTGACAATTGACAGCGGCTGGTCGGAGAGAAGCGCTAGTTCCGACTGGCTATGCATCATGCTGACTGTCAACTGTCAACTGTCCACTGTCAACCGTCAACTGATTAGGCTGGTGCATTACAGTCAGGGTTCGAATCCCCAATGGTGCCGTTAGTATGGTGATTCCGAAACTTCGGAAGTACACCGAACGCGAAATAGGCGGTAAGTATGAGGACTCTGCTAAAATTTTTTTTTTAACTTCGAGAAACGAGCTTCGAGAAGCGAGCTTCCACCAAATCGCACAGACTCAATAAAATAGACCGTGATTAGACGCGCCTGACCGCCATAGCGAAGCGAAGGAGGGAAATAGGTGGTAAGAATGAAGACTCTGCTAAAAATTATTTTTGAGTTATACGTTTTAAGTAATACGTTATACGTCTGGACGGATAAGTTCCGATAAAGGGAGAACTATATCATACTTCGCTTCTGCGTGAACTATTGGTGCTTTTTCAGTGCTCTTTAAATACATCTTTGTCGTTTTGCTCGCATCCCTCCGCGCCCTTTGCGTTTAAAATTGCCTAATTCGGAGAGCGAAGCTCTAATAACTCACCATCAAAATTATTCCCTAACTTTATCCACCCAACCAATCTCAATGAAAGGAATCATCCTCGCCGGCGGCTCCGGCACCCGTTTACACCCTTTAACCCTCGCAGTAAGCAAGCAACTTATGCCTGTTTACGATAAGCCGATGATATATTATCCCCTTTCTACTCTTATGCAGGCTGGGATTAGGGAAATACTGGTCATCTCAACCCCGCACGATCTTCCAGATTTTGAAAAGCTCCTAGGGGATGGTACAAGGATAGGGTGTAAATTTTCATATGCGGAACAGGCAGTGCCAAATGGTCTGGCCCAGGCATTTGTGATTGGAGAGGAGTTCATCGGGGGTGACGACGTAGCACTGATACTAGGTGATAATATTTTCCATGGCGATTCGATAACCAATCTTTTGCCAACGATTAAGAATCCTGAAGGTGGTGTTGTTTTCGCCTACCAAGTTTCGGATCCGGAAAGATATGGAGTAGTAGAATTTGATGGTGATTTCAATGCGCTATCCATCGAGGAAAAGCCCTCTATTCCAAAATCGCACTACGCGGTCCCGGGTTTGTATTTCTATAACAACTCTGTAGTTGAGATCGCTAAGAATATTAAGCCATCTCCCCGTGGTGAATTTGAGATAACGGATGTTAACCGGGCATACTTGCAGCAGGGAAAATTAAAGGTGGGTGTTTTAAGTAGGGGCACCGCCTGGCTTGACACTGGGACTTTTAATTCACTGATGCAGGCGGGCCAATTTGTACAGGTTATCGAGGAAAGGCAAGGCTTAAAGATTGGTTGTATTGAGGAGATTGCTTATCAGATGGGGTTCATTAATGCCCAGGAGTTGAGAATGATAGCTGAGCCGCTCAAGAAGAGTGGGTATGGGGAGTACTTGTTGGGGTTGATAGGGTAATAAAGATAATGTGTACTAGGACCTGTCCTTTCCATATTGCAAGCTTTTATGTGGCGAAAGCTATGAAGCAATTTCGATATTAAGGTTTAGGGGCGCCTACCAAGGTCGAAGGCGAATACATTCACTGGGAGCAGTAGCTGATTCGACTTTGTAACTTCAGGGGTTAGTCGATTTTTTTATGCTTGTTGATTTTTCCGAGGAGGGAAAACAAAAACATTTTTATCCTTTTAAAAAATGTAATACAGGTGAATAATCCTGCTACAACCATTTGGAGCAATAATGATCCAAATCCTGGATCTATGTAAAGAAGCAAATTAGTTACCATTTCATTTATAAATTAACTGGGGTTGATTACTCACCGACTGGCTCCAATCATGAGGGTGTAAAATAGATATTCAGTATTATTTCCTAATGACATAATTTCTTTTTTGCAGAAAGATGACGGATAGACTGCCAGGAGTGAGCTATTGGAATCCATCAACAGGTCAGAGGTTCTTATTACTCCAAACTCTTTCGTTACATCCCCATCTTTAAGCCCCCTTAACTGGTACGAGCCATGATCCCCAAAAAATACTATGACAGCATTGGGATCGCTGGATAATATGTACCCGGTTATATCCGAGAACAGCTTACTTAATGGAATTTGAGCGTCAATATAATACTTTCTCCAGTTTTTTCTGTCTAATTCGATATTTGGGTCATAAGAGTTCGATGATGTGTGAGCAGGAAAGGGGATGTGATGGATAGAAAACCATTTGTTCGAATCGGAAAAATTGGATTGGGTGTTCTTCTTAAACAATTCAAACCGGTCTTCAATTTGCAGTTCATTATCCTTGGAAGCATTGAAATTTTTGAAAATGCGACAGAAATACCATCCCCACTGATCATTCACATAGGAGCAAAAGTTGCAGAAATTGCTTTCCAGAGGATAAAATTTGTCGATTTTACCCTGGTCAGTACCGAAATAATTCGATTTTGAAAAAAATTGCCTTTTGAAGTTTAATTTCTTAAGGTCGGTATATAATCTGCTGGAAGATAATCCATTGAATAACCTCCTGAAGTTATTTGGTGTGACATCTTTGTCATACTCCAGCAAAGACGCATACGTAAATAATGTGCTTTTATTAGGTGCCTGAATATCGTAGGTGGCAAATCCTAAGGATTCTAATTTCTGAGTAGCTACACTCTTGCCGAAATAGAGTTTTTTAAAGGCTTCTGAAGAAACCATCGCATCAATACAAATTGTGTAGACATTTCTTTTGGCCTTTAAACCTGATTTTAACGCACCCTGTTGTTGTGAATTTCCAATTTTTAAATTGTCGGCCACTATCGGAGCAAGCGAGCACAGCAAAAAGAATGTCGAAAAAAGCAGTACAACACGTAAACGCCCGCTTATAACTAATATATAAAAAAAAATGACTGCTGTTAATGCTATAGCCAGTACCTGGTACTTAGTTATGCTACCTAAGGTATAATAGAAAAAATAGATGTTAAGAGGAATAAGCAATACCAGCGGCAGAGTATTCCTTTTTAATAATTTTACTTTTTGCAGCGCAAAAACCGCGAGTATCTGGATAGATAGATTTCCCAGAAAGATCAATGACATATAGCAGAAATCCGTAAAGGGAAATTCTCCAAAGCTCTCAAAAAATGGATTGAGAAAAATAAGAAAGGATATACAGATAAATGTTACTAACTCCAGGTTAAATGACCGGATAAATTCCTGGAATTTGTTTTTCCTCGCTGAAGACATCCTATTTTATGCCAGATTCATTATAAAGCTTTATACCACAGGCATAAATTTAATATAAAGTTTTAGTTTTAGTACTATTCATCAACTGCTGTTATTCTAAATAGTTGAGTTTGCTAAAATATTCATGAGCTCATTTGCAGCTATCCTGCTGCTTTGGCCGAAATTATAGATATATTCTTTTCTGATCTGTAGGATTTTATCCGTATACGTACCCCTTTTCCGGATAGCTTCCGTAATGTAATGATCCATCCGATATAACATATTTTCCGGTATCACTTCTCCTATTTCTGACCGAATAAAAACTTCTAAAGGATCAATATTATGATCGGTGTAATTGGCGTTATTGATCTTTTTTGGGACATCTACAAATAGAACGGGTTTTTGAGTTGAGAAAGCGAATTCGATCGCTGCCCCGGAATAGTCACTTATCATTATATCGGCCTCAATTAAAGATGCGGTTGACGCTACTTCGGTTTCCAGCGTATAATTTTTGTATTTATGACATCGCGCATGGATACCCTTTAATATATGCTGCGAATGCTTGTGGGTCTCCGGATGAGGCCTCAAAATCACGTCGAAACCCGCTTTAAGAAGTGGTTCAATAAAATTTCCCCCATGTCTTTCCAGCAACGCATTTTTCCCCCAGGAAGGTGCTATTAAAACCTTAATCGCAGAATTTGGGCCGGAATTGTTGTTACTTTTTGAAGGGTGCCTGTCAAGGTCATTTGCAATAGCCTCAAGTCGGGGGTAACCCTGCCGGATAATTTTCTTTGGCTTCAGGTTATTAAGTTTTTCCAATGACTGTATTTCCCTGACCTGGTGAGGCCCTGCACAAAATATCGAATCATAAAAATCAAATGCCCGGGGCCGGTATACCATATGGCAGCTATTGATGGAATGGAATATATATGCGTAATGCTTTACTCGCTCAGACCGCTTAATATAATAAACACCCAAATCGGGCATGGTCATTATCACCAACGGACCCTCCAGCTCTACAAATACAGATGTTCTTACCGAGCCCTTACCGATACAAAAGGAAGTGACACCTTCGGGCGGTTTGATAAAAACCGGATCTGTTTGTTCTGATGTCAAATAGATAATCCTTTGACCGTGATCTTCCCACAAGCATCTTATTATTTGTTCGAAGTGAGACCAATAGTTGTAGCTCTCAGAGTAAAATATTATTTCCTGGTTTACTGATTGATATGACTGAAAGGCTCTTTTTTGAGTCCATTCGAAAGAAAAACGCTTAAACCAGGCGAGCATTCGTGTACTTTGCTTTTTATTTTAAAACTTGATGAAATATACGGTTTCAGATTTCGGCTGATTCCTCATTTATAAGCATTGGAATTTTAATCTGCGTTTATTGGTTTACGTATTTTTATAATCTTATTTTTTCTAAGGCCCTCGATCTTTGGTTTTTCAATTCCTAATTCTTCCCTCCAGAACTCATTATCATCAATAGCATCGATCACCAAAGGAAAGTCTCCATCCTGGGAACATATTACACCTCCGGGAACCAGTAGTGGATAAAAGTATTTGAGGCAGGTTTTTGTTGATGATGCCAGATCGACATCAATATAAGCCGCCAATATCCTTTCTTTAAAGCCAGGCATAGTGTCCTCAAACCATCCTTTATTGAATATACACGATTGAATTTCTCCGTATTTTTCAATGTTTCCTTTTACTTCGTCGAGGCTGCCACAAAATTTTGTTTCATCAAACCAGCCTTCGATTGAACTTCCATTAATGGTCTTTAAGTGGTTTTCATCATTTTTCGGTAGGCCTTCAAATGAATCGAACACAAATAGTTTCTTGTTAAGTTTATTTGCTATTATGCTTAATTTACTTGAACTGCCTCCCTTATAAGCACCAGCTTCCACAAAACAGCCTCCTGCGGTATCATTAAAGCCGAGCATTTCGTTTATGAAAGATAATACATGGCTTTCATTGTGCGGACAATCAACCTTCTTGTGAATATATCGGAACTGATTCTGAAGTTTCACTCTTTCCTCTAGGACGGGTACTAACTGCATAAACTTATACTGTTGTTTTGCAAGCTGATAAAATTCAGATAGTATTTCTGGAAAAAGGGCTGCCATATTAGGTTTAAAATTAATTTAGTTTGAAATAATAGTAAACTTAATATATACATATTCCGAACAATTGGCAAAGCATATTTTAATTGCCGCTTCTAAAGAATTAAAGTGACCGGGTCAGTATTTGAGAAATAAAGTCCCCGTTAACAGGCAAGGTAAAGTTATCTGCTCGCCCGGCATAATACATTTCATCTACAAGTGCGGTGATGTCTTTTGGCTCTGCTATTAACCTGACCCTGTGCCGCAGGTTTAGGCTTGACAACAAATCCCTGGACTCTCTAAGCAAACCTGTCAAGAACGCATCTTCTTCCTTTTCCATCAAATAGGCCCTGATCAATTCAGTTAAAGTAAAGCCGCATGCTAAGCCATGGGGGATACCCAGCTTAAGCGTCAAAGGGTAGGAGATGGAGTGAGCGATAGCTGTCCTGGTTTGGCTTATCGCTAGTCCCGCGAGAAGGCTACCTGTCTGCATTTTCGTTCGTGATGAAATGTCGTACGGATGCCCCAGGAGACCGGGTAAAGCCTGCAGGGCATATTGTAATGAACTAATTGCCAGGCATTCACTCAATGGGCTTCTGTTTTTATTCCAGATAGATTCCAACGCATGTGAAATGCTGTCCAAAGCGGTGTTCAAAGTTTCTTCTGCTGGCAGTGACAGGACTAGTTCAGGATCAAGTATAGCACAGGTAGGAAAAACAAGCTCCCCAGTTAATGAATATTTATTCGATGTCTCGGAATCCCAAATGGTAGCAAATGGAGTCACCTCAGAACCACTTCCGGAGGTTGTGGGAATGGCAACAAGGGGGATCTTATTGGCCCAATTTACGGGGACCTTTTTACGGAATATCTCATCCAGGGTAGGAACTGTATCATCAGCCAGCAACAGGGAGAGGGCTTTTCCGAAATCCATAGCACTTCCGCCACCGAGAGCTATAATTGCGTCAAACGATACTCCTTTTAATTCCGCAGCGGCAGCATCAATGTCATTTAGCCTGGGATTAGGGGTGACTTTATCATATACTTTTAACCTGCGCTCCCTCAATAATTTTGCAACCCGTGTCGACAAGCCTCTTTTAGTAAAGCCCGCTGTTGTGATCAGCAGAGTTCTTCCATCTGGTACATACTCGTTAAGGCTTTCGAGCGAATTTATGCCTGTAATAATTTGAACAGGATTGTAATATTTCCATTTAACTTTATTCAGTTCCGTAAGCTGCATGTTTCATAAACTTTTGCTTGTTTTCCTTGGGGGTTCCTGATGGGCGGCCCAGGTCAGGCCGCGAACCCGTTGTAATTTTTATTTCGAAAAGTACAGGGCCTGCCGTTTGCTCTATCTCCGCCCAATACTTTTTTATAGTTTCGACATCCACAGCCTGGAAATACCCCGAGTATCCGCATCCTTCCGAAATCTTCGACAGGTCCATATCCCCGGCAACTGTTGGTTGCCCTCCCACTGATTCGTGAGCTGCATTGTTCAAGACAATATACACCAGGTTACTGTTTTTCGAATTTCCTGCAATAGCGAGTGATCCCATGTGCATTAGCATGGACCCGTCTCCATCTATACATATAACTCTGCGCGAAGGCTGCGCGATTGCTGCTCCTAATGCTATGGATAGGTTATGGCCCATAGCGCCGACTGTCAGAAAGTCTGTCTGGGCCTGGCCGAGCATATTTCTGATTTCAAAAATTTCCCGGGAGGTTTTACCTGTGGCGGCAATGATGATATCTTTTGGTTTTGTCAGGCCTAAAAGAACACTTAAGGCTTCTTCCCGTTTCAGAGTTCCAGTTTGTGGGCTTTCTTTTAAAACATATTCTATAAATGTCCCAGATTTTACGAGTAAAGCCACCGGGGAATTCCTTTCCTTCAGCTCTTTATTCGCGGCAGAAAGAACGGACTGAATATTACAGTCGGAATCAACTATGTAGTACGGAATGTCAAGAAGCTCCAGTTGGGATTTGGTAATTTTGCCTTGTTTAATATGCTGAGGCTCGTCTTTTTCACCAGGTTCTCCTCTCCACCCAACTATTAACAAAACCGGGATCTGATATACTTCTGCATCAGATAGTGATGTTAAAGGATTTATTAAATTTCCAAGTCCGGAATTCTGAAGATATACGCAGCCAGTCTTTCCGGACGCAAGATAGTACCCCGAGGCAAGAGCAAGGGCGTTTCCCTCATTTGCAGTGATAATATGCAATCTTCTATCAATAGTCTCGTCTATGCACGCACACAAGTTTTTCAGCAGGGAGTCTGGCACGCCACAAAAAAGACCGAACCCGTTTTCTCGTAATATGTTCAAAAATTCCTGTGGTGATATCATTGTAAGGCGGGAATTAACTCCAGTATCTCCTGAATAGGCATCATTTTTTGATCAGCCTCAGAAGAACGCTGGTATTTGAGGATGGTTTCCGCCGTATTTACCATGGCAGGATATGCAGTTCTCAAAAGCTGATTTGCGTAGATCACTACGTTAATCCCATGGGCCGAAAGTGTATCTTCAGTAATATCATTATAGCTGCTGGGCACCGCGACCAGGGGTTTGCGATTCGGAAGATCGTTATAAAGCTTGCAAAATGCGAACACATCCTCAGCGGTTTTGCTCTTGCTATGTATCATTATGCCATCAGCGCCGGCTTCCAGAAATGCCTTTGCACGTATGAGGGCATCTTTCACCCCCTTTCCAAGGATCAGGCTTTCTATACGTGCGATGATCATAAAATCAGGGGTAGCCTGAACTCTTTTCCCGGTTTTAATTTTGTCGCAGAAGTTTTCAATGCTGTCCTGTGTCTGATTAGCGTCAGTCCCGAAGAGTGAATTCCTTTTCAGCCCCGTTTTATCTTCGATAACCACTGCCGAAACTCCCAGACGCTCCAGGGTTTTGACGGTAAAGGCAAAATGTTCGGGCTTGCCTCCGGTGTCTCCATCATAAACTATCGGTTTAGTGGTAACTTCCAGGATGTCATTCAAAGTGACAATTCTTGATGTAACATCGACAGCCTCTATGTCCGGCTTTCCTTTTGCAGTTGAGTCGGTAAGGCTGCTCGCCCACATACCGTCAAACTCCCTTCGTCCGTTATCGGTATTAATATAAATTTTTTCTACGATCAGCCCGGTAATTCCATTATGGGCTTCAAGTAAGCGCACTATTTTTTTTGATTCAATTAATCTCCTTAAAGTTTTAAGCCTGACTTCCGGCGTTGTGCCAATTTCCTTTAGGGCTTCATTCAGTTTAGTTGAAGATATACCGTCTGTATAAGGTATCTCAACTAACTGGCCGCCCCATAATTTCAAAGTGTCAATAACCCGCTGCCGTGTTTGTGACTGAACCCCTTCCTTCCAGTCGTCTCCATGGACCACAAAGTCTGGCCTTATATGCTCCAGATTGGATACATAATCTAAAGTTGCCTGAGGGACTACGCGGCTTACTCCTTTAATGTTTTTTATCACTTCTTTTCTTTGCTCGAATGTCATATGGGGCAAACGTTTGTAACTAGCTATGGCTTTATCCGTAAGTAGGCCAACAGTTACACTTCCCAATTCCCTGGCTTTCTTTATAATGTTTAAATGGCCGGGGTGAATAAGATCTGCGCTCATGCCGACATAAACTATCTTTTTGGAGGTCATATTTTAATTAAGTTCTAGAAGATTGATCGCAACGCCTAATTGATTAGAGCAGGAAAATTAAAAGAAACAAATCATTTCTAATAATAGGGATTCTGTAATATCCATGCATCTCTAAATATACTATTATATACGCATGTTAGCTTTTCATTTCCAAGCTGGAAATTCCTGAGGTTTTTTCAAATATAATTATTGCTATGCAGGAAGGAACCTAAGCAATTCAGGTGAAAGCTGTCCGCAAATTGAAGTAACTCTAACCCTGTGGAAGCAACAAAAGAGATGCAATTTTTTAGCTAGCCATTTTTTGAATATTTTACCCATCTTTAGAACCCGAATATTACAATTTACGCTTCTCATTTTAATGAACGATAGTTTGAGCATATTTATGCCTTTTTTTAATGATGCCGGTACGGTTAAAAGGATGATAAGCGATGCCTTTTATTACGGAAAAAAAGTTACCGATGATCTTGAAGTTATTGCTGTTAATGATGGGAGCACAGATCATACGCTAAAGGAGTTGAAGCGAATTCGGAAGGAATACCCAAGCCTGAAGATCATTTTCCATAAGCGGAACAGGGGGTATGGCGGTGCTTTACGATCAGGAATGGCACACTCAACTAAAAAATGGGTTTTTTATACTGATGGTGACGCCCAGTATCATTTGGATGAGCTTGAAAAACTCTGGAACTTGAGGGCTGGAGCCGATCTCGTTAACGGCTTTAAACTAAACCGTTCGGATAGTGTGATTCGAAAGATTGTCGGGTCATTGTATTCAAAAGCTATTAAGCGCACCTTTGGAACTCCCTTAACAGACGTGGATTGCGATTTTCGTTTAATCAACGGAGATATCCTGCGCTCACTTGACCTTAGTTGTAACAGTGGAGCAATAACTGTAGAGCTGGTGAAAAAAATGTATCAGAAAACGGATAGATTTAAGGAAGTTGGTGTAAATCACTATTCCCGTGAGTATGGAAAGTCGACATTCTTTACTGCTGGCAATATATGGCGGACTATCTATGACGAATTTTACCTGTTGAAGGAATTTAAAACATAAAGGCGTTCTCAATGATATATCTTAAGGGGGTTTTGAAACAACCCGTCCTCCACTTAATTCTCATATTTGCGATATCACGCCTAATGATTTTTGTGATCGGAGCCTTAAGTTATTCCATGTTCCCGGAGCATGGGCAAGTCGCGCAAAAACGAAGTCTCACCGAAATTCTGGATATTCCTGCAATTTGGGACAGGCTGGATTCGGGATGGTATGAAAAGCTGGCAGAAGAGGGCTACCCAAAACGGCCATTCACAGAAACCGAACAAGAAACATGGGGTTTTATGCCCTTATACCCGCTCTTAATTGCACTTGCATCTAAAATTTCCGGATTAAGCCTGTTTTCAAGCGGCTTATTGATTTCAAATATTTGCACATTGTTTGGGCTTTTTTGGTTTTATCGCCTGGTCCAGGAAAAGTATGAGTTGGGAATAGAGTCGGCAGGGTTGGTAATGATATCAGCAGGAAGCTTTTTCCTAAGTATAGTGTATTCGGAAGGGCTGTTCTTTATGCTGAGTGCCCTGGTGTTTTACCTGACGTTTGCAAAGCGTTTTGGATGGGCGCTCATTATTGCAGGCCTCGCATCTGTAACAAGAATTCAGGGGTGCCTTTTATTTATCATTCCTGGACTTGAACTAATGATTAATCACCGGAAACAGATTGTTCGATATCTTCCGGCCGGGTTTATTTCGATCCTGCCTATGGCATTTCTGATGATATACCTTGCAAGGACTTGCGGGGAACCACTTGCTTTTATCAAGATCCAAACCGCATGGGGAAGTTCCGACCTGTTTCCGCTACAAGGATTCCTCAGTTTGTTTAGTGGGGTACGACCGGGAGGGACCTGGACACACGCCTGTTTCTGGCTTATGAGCCTCATCATTGTGATCATCTCTTATCGCAGGCTCCCGTTATCCTACCTCATTTTTACGATATGTTATTTTATGCTGTCATCTAGCAACGAAACTCTTTATGGTTCCGCAAGATATTTGCTGGGGGTTTTGCCGGTATTTGTTGCTGCTGCAATAGGTTCGCCTTTTATCAGGCAGTTTTTTGTAGTAGTTAATGTATTATTTCTATCCCTAATGATAAGTGCGTTCGTGACTGATACGCTTACTTTTCTATGAGCACCTTAATGTATACATCGGAGTATGAAAAGATGTACCGAGCGGAAGATAAGCTTTGGTGGTATGTTGGGTTACGCGATCTTTTAAAGTATTTCGTAATGAAGCATCACTCTGCGGACCCCAGGATACTGGATGCTGGCTGCGGGACGGGGAAAAACATTGAATTCTTAAATTCCCTGGGATACACGAACGTGTCGGGATTTGATTTTTCGCACGATGCAGTTGAGTTTTGTCGCAAGCGCGGGCTGGATCATGTGACCAGGAACTCCATCACCGAGATACTCCACCCGGATTCATTTTTTGACATTGTTTACTGCCTGGATGTGATGGGAAGCCTGGGTGTAGAGGACAGGGCTCACGCTGTTTCGGAAATGTTCAGGGTTCTGAAACCGGGAGGATTCTTAATTTGCAATACTGCCGCCCTGGAGCTTTTTCGTTCCCAGCACGATGACGTCAGTAATATCGCCAAACGTTTCAGTCGTGAGGAATTCCTGATGCTCTTCGAAGGATATCATCGGAGAATCAACAAATTAACATACCGTGTATTTCTGCTCTCTCCACTGATCTTGATATATAAGCTTGGGAAAAAATTATTGGCCAGGATAGGCGGGTCGAGCCGGTCAAAGTCTGATCAGGTCATATTTCCCTTGGGTATCAACTGGTTTTTAACCCAGATCCAGTTACTGGAGAACAAAATAATCGAGGGCATCGACCTGCCATTCGGTTCTTCCATTTTCATTGTGCTCACGAAGGCTTGAACCCTGATTTCTCATTGGTATTTTACCGTTCAGATTTGCTGATCACTTCTGAAATATATTCTATGTCGTTCACGGTATGGAAGGTAGAAATTGGCAGGCTTAAAGTAGTTTGATGAATAAGCTCCGATAGTGGGAATTGCTGGCCCCTGAAGAGCTTTTTACAGGACGATTGCTGGTGAGGGGGCAGGGGGTAATGGATTTCTGTTCCGATCCCCTTAGTGAGTAAGAATTTTTTTAACTCGTCCCTGCGGGGATGCCTGACGTTAAAAATGTGCCATACGGCTTCTCCGTTTTCCATCGGTATCGGCAAAACTATCTCGCTATTAACTATCTTGCGGAGATATTCCTCAGCCAATTTTCTTTTATGGTCATTTACTTTTTCAAGCTTCCGGAGCTTTATTCTTAAAAATGCAGCCTGAAGTTCATCCAGCCGCGAATTGATGCCAATATACTTATTAAAGTATTTTGTTTCGGAGCCGTAATTGCGCAGTGCTTTCAGTTTTGCAGCTATTTCTTCATTATCGGTAACAATTGCCCCGCCATCCCCCAAGGCACCCAGGTTTTTTGTAGGATAAAAGCTAAATGCGCCGGTAGTGCCAAAGCTGCCTACTTTTTTATCCCGGTAAGTTGCGCCATGTGCCTGCGCACAATCCTCAATTATAGTAAGGCCATACTGATTTGCAATTGATATTATCGGATCCAGTTCACACGGCCTGCCGTACAGGTGAACGATCATTATTGCACGGGTACGTGAAGAGATCTGCGCTTCAATCCCCTCCGGATCAATATTATAACTTCTGATTTCCGGCTCTACAAGGACAGGCTTATATCCAGCCTTGATAATACTGAATATAGTAGCGATATAGGTATTTGATGGAACCAGTATTTCTGAATTTTTGGGGAGGTCTAAGGTGAGTATTGATAAATACATGGCGTCAAATCCGGACGCCACCCCTACGCAATATCGGCTTCCGCAATACCGGGCAAACTCTTTTTCAAACTGATCGACCTCGCCATTAAGAATATACATTCCGTTTTCCAGGAAAGATTTAAACGCCGGAATAAATTCCGCTTCATAGGGAGCATTGACTTTATTAAGATTTTCGTATTCGAGCATTTATTCAGAATAGGGAGTAAAAATATAATCCGAAGGATCGTATTCTGTTGAAGCCAGGACCATCAAAATAGCATCCTTCGAAAAATGATCCATGGTATGCCAGTCTTCAGGATTTAAGATTAGGCACCGGGAAGGTTTATCAAGAATAAATACCTCAGTGGCCAAGCCATTATTATTTATTATGCGGCAAGAACCTTGTATGCATATAGCCGCCTGAACGGTAGTTTTATGGCGATGTCCCCCCCGACATGACTCATCTACCCCGTAAATGTAAAAAATTCGGTTAATGGTAAAAGGAATAACTTTTTCAATGACCGTTAAATTGCCTTTTTCGTCGGTATGGGTTTTAAGATCTATTAACTCAGGCATGCGTCATCGTGTTCAATTGGCCAGTTTTACAAAGTACATAAATAGTCAGAATTGTTAAGATTGCAAGGCAATAAACTTGAATAATTGGAATATCGCAAACACCAACGGCACCCATAAAGCCGCAGACAGTACTTTACTGAAAGATAGTTTCGAAGTAGCTAGGTCAATATCTTTAAGCATCCGCCCTAGGTGGTAATCAAGAACTATCCCCTTGTCCAATTGGAATATCCCATTGACTACCGTGAATTATATCGCCAATACCTATCAAATAACCTGTATCACAACCATCATTATCAGTATTAAGACGAATATACATTTCCTGGCGTAGCGGCTGATAAGATTTGACCCAATTTTATAATTACAATTTATATCTTCGCAGCCATGAAACTAGCCATAGTTGGTACCGGATATGTGGGTTTAGTAACGGGCACCTGCCTGGCAGAAACCGGCAATTCTGTTATATGTGTTGATATAAACGAGGAAAAGGTTAAAATGATGCAGGCGTTCAAATTGCCGATCTATGAACCGGGACTGGAGTTGCTGTTTCATAGGAATATCGAACAAGAGCGTCTGAAGTTTACGACAAACCTGGCGAGTGCTATCGAGGATGCACATATCATATTTCTTGCTTTACCAACCCCTCCGGGCGGCGATGGAGCTGCAGATTTAAGTTACGTTTTAGGTGCAGCTGAAGATATAGCGAAGCTAATTAAGGATTATAAAGTTATAGTCACCAAATCCACTGTTCCGGTTGGCACAGCAGACAAAGTGATCAAGGTGTTTAAGGATAACACGAATGTTGAAGTAGATGTTGTTTCTAATCCTGAATTCCTTCGGGAGGGAGTAGCTGTAGAAGATTTCATGAAGCCTGATCGAGTCGTTGTTGGAACAGAGAGTCCCCGCGCGCAGAAGCTGATGACAGAATTATACGGGCCATATGTTCGGCAGGGAAATCCGATCATATTTATGGATACCCGGTCTTCAGAATTGACCAAATATGCTGCTAACTCCTTCCTTGCAACCAAAATCACGTTTATGAATGAGATCGCCAATCTTTGCGAGCTGGTGGGAGCTGATGTTGATGCAGTTCGGAAAGGTATTGGATCGGATGACAGAATAGGTAAGCGTTTCTTATTCCCGGGAGTAGGTTATGGCGGAAGTTGTTTTCCAAAAGATGTTCAAGCCCTGGCACAGTCAGCGAAGGAAAATAAATACGACTTTAAGATTCTGGAATCAGTGATGGAGGTTAATGATACCCAAAAAACCATCATGGTCGAGAAGATGAGAAAATATTATGGTGGCAAACTTAAAGGTAAAAAGATAGCGGTCTGGGGTCTGGCATTTAAACCGGAGACAGACGACATTCGCGAGGCACCATCATTGTACATTATTGATGAATTGCTGAACGACGGCGCTGAAGTGAGTGTTTTTGATCCGGAGGCTATGGACCATGTAAAAAAGCTCAAGGGAGACACGGTT
>NZ_FUYR01000008.1 GCF_900168015.1 Daejeonella lutea
TATTCTCGCTTTAACTTCAAGACCATAAGGTCTCTACTCGTTATACTTCTATTGACATTTCTTTAAAGAACGGTGCGCATTTCCCTTCGCGGTGCATGCTTATATTTATCTGGTATTGCTACCTTTTAAACTTTCATCTTGGTTCGCTTCGAGCATCGCGCTCTCCGCTTTTGTTTTGTTCCCGTTTTGTTTGGGACTGCAAAGGTAGGATTCTTTCTGACCTCTGCAAAATTTATTTTAAAGTTTTTTTGTTCTCTCTGGAAATCAGCTCCTTCTCACTATCTCTCTCCGCTGACCCATTCCAGGTTGGCATTTTCTCAAACGATCAGCTGATAACCTTTCGTATCCCCAATACCCGCTAAAACTCTAAAACTCTTCAAAAAACAACCCGCTTCTCTCTGTTGCGGGATGCAAAGGTAACAACATTCAACATCCCCTGCAAGGGGGAAGTGCTTTTAATTCCATCAATAAACATAAGTCGCTGGGAACAAGCAGGAAAAAAGTAGTGAACAACGCAAACAAAAAAGTACAAGCTAAAAGAACAGGCGATAAGACAGGTAATTGATAGCATTGAAGCAAGAAATGGAGAAGTAATGGCATTTATGAAACGATGACCTGTTAATGAGGATAATGGCAGCAAGTCTTCCGAAGTCCTTAGGCGCCGGGGCTTCTGATATATCCAATACATAGCAATGGAACCGCGAAGGTTTAGGGATAGCAGCGGAATTACCTGCCTTCCGCAGGCAGGCTTTTTACGCGAAGCTTAAAAAGATTGAAGCGGATAGCCCGGCCCCGCACACGGGGCAACCCACTAATAATTCATTTTAAATTCTCTGTAGTTAAAATGTCTGAAACCCCATGCAAGAGGGCCAGGGCTCAACTCACGGGTAAAGATTTGGACTGGCATTCTGTTTAAATTTCCTTATTTATATATATATGCTAAGTGCTCATTTGTTAAAGAATGTTAAACAATACACCATATATATACAAAGGGATATTTTCGCGTATATATTAATAAGCATCCGCCTATATATTAATGACCATCAATTAATAATTGAAATTTTACTGATTTACCTTATCTTTGCAGAATGTTTAAAAACAAGCTTAACATTACCCTAAGCATATTACTTGTTATAATTATTGCGATTGCTGGTTGCAAGAGCAAATATGAAAAGCTCCGTGCGAGCAATGATACCGCAAAAAAATACCGGGAAGCAATAAAATTTTACGACAACAAGAACTACAGCAAGGCATTGCCGCTGTTTGACGACCTGATTACAAAATATCGTGGAACTGCAGAAGCTGAAGATCTTTCATATTATTATGCATACACTCATTATAAGCTAAAAGATTACACGACTGCAAGATATCACTTTAAAACATTTGCTGACACTTACGCTTCAAGCCCGAAAGCTGAAGAGTGCCGCTTTATGGCAGCATATTGTTTTTATCTGGAATCGCCGACGTATTCTTTAGATCAGGACAATACACTAAAGGCTATGGATGCATTACAGCTGTTCATTAACCTTCATCCAAAAAGTGAGCGGGTACCAGAGGCCAGCAAGCTAATTGCTAACCTGAGATTAAAGCTGGAGCAGAAATCATATGAGAATGCAAAGCTTTTCCTGGATATTGGTGATTATAAGTCGGCAGTTATAGCTTTCAGAAATTCAGAACGTGAGTTCCCGGATACTAAATACGCGGAAGAAATGCAATTTCTAACAATAAAAGCACAGGCTTTATATGCCGGTGCGAGTCTGGAAGTAAAACAGGAAGAACGCTATAATGAAGCCATTCAGCTTGCCAACGAGTTTGCGGTAAATTATCCAACAAGTAAATATTTGAAAGAAGCGGAACAGATCAAGAAGAGCAGTGAGAAGGCAATAGTGGATGTAAGGAAATTAATTGCTACCGAAACTGCACTTTTAGAAGAGCAAAACGCAAAAATTAAAGCAGCTCAGGCCGCTAAAGATAAAAAACAAGAAGACACTAAAAACAATTCAAATGAGTAATACTAAGCCAGCTATTCCAAACAGCACGGTAACACGTGATGTACGCGAATTAGACAAGACAACTGATAATATATACGAGTCAATTGTAATCATCAGCAAACGTGCTAACCAGATCTCGAACAATCTTAAAGAAGAGCTTCATGGAAAGTTAGCAGAGTTCGCGTCATCGAATGATAATCTTGAAGAGGTTTTTGAAAATCGCGAGCAGATTGAAATTTCGAAACACTATGAGCGTATGCCTAAACCGTCGTTAATTGCTGTTGACGAATTTTTGCACGATAAGGTTTATTACAGAAATCCTTCTAAAGAGCAATAAGATTGCAAAAAGCATAGAGCATTCGTGCTATGCCTCCTGCATGAGTTCAATTTGACAGAAAACATGCCTATGCTTAAGAATAAGAATATTCTACTTGGCGTTTGTGGCAGTATTGCGAGTTACAAATCCGCAAGCTTAACCAGATTACTGGTTAAAGCTGGTGCAAACGTCAAGATTATAATGACCAGCGAGGCGACAAACTTCATCACTCCGCTCACCCTCTCGACACTTTCCAAAAACCCGGTATTGGTTAATTATTACGATCCTGAATCAGGGGTATGGAATAATCATGTGGAATTAGGCCTATGGGCAGACCTTACGATCATCGCCCCTGCAAGTGCAAACACTCTGGCAAAGCTGGCTAATGGATTGTGCGATAACCTACTTTCCGCTGCCTACTTATCTGCTAAATGCCCGGTATATTTTGCTCCGGCTATGGATCTGGATATGTGGAAACATCCGGCTACTCAAAAAAATATTGATACACTTATATCAAATGGTAATATCCTGATCAAGCCAGCATATGGTGAGTTAGCCAGCGGTCTTATCGGCGAAGGGAGAATGGCCGAACCTGAAGAGATCATAGAATTCGTATCCGAAGAGATAAAAAAAAAACTTCCATTAAGAGGTAAGCTGGCTCTTGTGACCGCGGGCCCTACGTATGAGGCTATTGATCCTGTACGTTTTATCGGTAACCACTCTTCCGGAAAAATGGGTTTTGCCATTGCAGAAGAACTTTCCGCACTTGGTGCTGACGTTACCCTAATTACCGGGCCAACTTCTCTGAAACTATCTGACCCCAAAATACATCGTATAGACATTACGTCGGCTCATGAAATGCTTAAGGCTTCTGAGAAAGCTTTCCCAAAGTCGGCTGTAGCAATACTGAGTGCGGCCGTTGCTGACTATCGGCCGGCAGAAGTGTCGGATGTAAAAATCAAGAAAGATGATTCTGATCTGAGTCTTAACCTGGTCAAAACTGTCGACATTTTAGCGACTCTCGGGAAAGAGAAGAAAGCCGGCCAGATCTTAGTAGGCTTTGCTCTTGAAACAAATAATGAAGAAGAGAACGCCATTGCCAAACTCCGGAAAAAGAATCTGGATTTTATTGTGCTGAACTCGCTACGTGACGAAGGAGCGGGTTTTAAGAATGATCAAAACAAGGTCACAATCATCGATAATAAGCTTTCGAAAGAATCGTTTCCTCTGAAGTCCAAGAAAGAGGTGGCAATAGATATCTGCAAAAAAGTATTAGATTTATTATCATGAGAGTCGTCCTACTGTTTTTCTTGCTGCTTGGTTCTGTTGCAGTGCATTCGCAGGATTTGAACGCGCGGGTACAGATACTTGCTCCTCAAATACCAAATGCCAACAAACGAATACTTGACGTGCTGGAAGTGAGCATAAAAGATTTCCTGAACGGTAGAAGATGGACAGCTGACGCACTTCAGCCCCAGGAAAGAATAGATTGTAATTTCGTGATCACGATAACTGAATGGGACGGATCCTCTGCAAATTTCAAAGCAGAAGCTCAGATCCAATCGAGCAGGCCTATTTATAACAGCAACTATAACAGTACTATTCTAAACCTGAACGACAAGGATTTTACATTTTCCTACTCAGAAGGACAGGCGCTTGACTATTCTGATCAGAACTACCTGACCAACCTTACATCTCTGCTGGCTTTTTATGCCTACATCATTACGGGGATGGATTATGATACGTTTTCTAAACTTGGCGGAACCCCCTATTTTCAAAAGGCGCAAACGGTTCTCAATAACGCGCAGAACGCGCCAAACTTAGGATGGAAGGCTCACGAGAATCTAAGAAACCGATTCTGGATTATGGAGAATTTGTTGAACAAGGCATACAATCCAATCCGTGAAAGTATGTATGAATACCACCGCGATGGCCTGGATGTGATGGCAGAAAATCCGTCAAAGGGCCGGAAAGCAATTTATGCTGTTTTACCCCAGCTCCAGAAAATTGATAAACAAAAACAAGGGGCCATATTGAACCAGGTATTCTTTACGGCCAAATCAGATGAGCTTATCAATATTCTAAGTGATGCTGATCCGCAGGAAAAGCTAAAGGCATTTACTATCCTTTCTGCGGTTGACCCGGCCAACGCACTGAAATACGAGATTCTGAAGAGATCCCGTTAAATCGTTTTGGTAAAAACCTTTATCCTGTTAATAGCTATTTCGTTAATTTAGCCGAAACCATTTCCTAATCTATGCTCAAGCGACTGGCTATTAGTAACTACGCGTTAATTGATACTTTGGATATTTCATTTTCGAATGAGTTGAATATCCTTACGGGGGAAACTGGAGCAGGAAAATCTATTATCCTTGGGGCATTGTCATTGATCCTTGGTCAGCGGGCGGAAGGCAAGTACTTCTTCAACCAACAAAAGAAATGTGTTATTGAAGGAACTTTTCTGGTTAACGGCTTTCATTTGAATGATTTTTTTAAGGAGAACGACCTCGATTATGAGCCTGAAACACTTCTGAGAAGGGAAATTTCTGCAGATGGGAAATCACGTGCCTTTATTAACGATACACCCGTAAATCTTGCAACCCTCAAAAAATTAGGAGAGAAACTAATTGATATACATTCCCAGCACGCAACACTTGAGATCAATGACGAGGATTTTCAACTGCTTGTGGTCGATACCATTGCTGGCAATAAAGATTTGCTGAATGATTACAAGTCTACCTATAAGCAATATCGCCAAACGCAATCCCTGTTAAAAGATCTGGTCAGTCAAAGTGAGCAATCAAAATCTGACCTTGACTATTTTCAGTTCCAGTTTGATGAACTCGACAAGGCAAATTTGTCTGAAGAAGAACAGTCCGTATTAGAACAGGAACAGGACATCCTCACTCATGCAGAAGAAATAAAACGAAGTTTGATCACAGCCATTGGCATATTGGGTGAAGATGATGCAGCAGTCGTCAGCCAGCTTAAAGATGCAGCCTTAAACCTTGGCCATGCAGAAAAATATAGTCCTGAAATCGGGGTACTTCACGAAAGGTTGAACAGCAGCTTGATTGAGGTTAAGGACATTCTCACCGAGATTGAACGAATTGAACAACATAGTACAATTGATGAATCGAGGCTGGAGGAAATAAACCAAAGGCTTGATACATTATATTCTCTCCAGAAAAAACATCGTGTTGGTTCAAATGCGGAACTTATTGCTTTAAGAAATTCATTCTCTGATAAATTGAACAGTATTCTATTTGCTGATGAGGATATCGAAAAGTTGAAGATCGAGCTTGACGGGATATATACCAAGCTGAATGATCTTGCCGGGCAACTGCATGAATCAAGAATTGCAAGCATTCCCCGTGTTGAAGAGAGCGTTACCGGAACACTCCATCAGGTCGGCATGCTAAACGCCGTGCTCCAGATCAGGAATGAAAGGTTAGAGTCGGGCAGTTTTAGCCAAAACGGCACCGATCAGATTAAATTCCTGTTCAGCGCTAATAAAGGTCAAACGCCTTTGCCAATGAATAAAGTTGCTTCAGGTGGGGAACTTTCGCGATTAATGCTCAGTATCAAATCACTTATTGCTGTCCATACCTCACTCCCAACCATCATTTTTGATGAAATTGATACAGGCATCTCCGGCGAGATCGCTTTAAAGGTGGGAAATATCATGGAAAAACTTTCAGAGAATATGCAGGTAATTGCTATTACCCATCTTCCTCAGATAGCTGCCCGTGGTAAGGCCCATTATACAGTATATAAGGATGAACGGGCAGAAGCGACGCATACAAATATTCGCGAGATAAACTCGGAAGAACGGGTTATGGAACTGGCTAAAATGCTAAGCGGCAATAAACCGGGGGAATCCGCGATTCTCAATGCAAAGGAGCTGCTTAAATAATTTAGAGATCAAGTATCAAAGATTTAATAATAACTTTACCATTTATAGATTCAACCATCAAAACAAGATCATATGTATAACTTACTGAAAGGTAAAACAGGTATCATTTCGGGAGCATTGGACAAGAATTCAATTGCCTGGAAAGTAGCAGAAAAAGCGCATGCTGAAGGCGCAAAATTCGTATTGACTAATGCCCCTATCGCAATGCGTATGGGAGAAATTAATGCGCTGGCAGAAGCTACAGGATCTCAAATTGTACCGGCTGATGCTACAAGTGTAGAGGAACTGACTAACTTATTCACTCAATCGCAGGAAATACTTGGTGGCAAGATTGATTTTGTTCTTCACTCGATCGGGATGAGTGTAAATATCCGCAAAAAGATCCCTTACACTGAACTCAATTATGATTACTTCAATAAAGGAATCGATGTCTCAGCAATGTCATTGCATAAAATGCTAAGTGTTGCTAAGAAACTTGATGCAATAAATGAGTGGGGAAGTGTTGTTGCACTTACTTATATGGCGGCCCAGCGTACTTATCCGTTCTATACGGATATGGCTGATATTAAGGCAATGCTGGAATCCATTGCCAGAAGCTTTGGGTACCACTATGGACTAGAGAAAAAGGTACGGATCAATACGGTATCACAATCTCCAACTAAAACTACGGCCGGAACAGGAATTAAAGGCTTTGGGGACTTCTATGATTTCGCGAACGCGATAGCGCCCCTTGGTAACGCAGATGCTGAATCTTGTGCTGATTACTGTATTACACTATTCTCTGACCTGACGAGAATGGTTACGATGCAAAACCTTTTCCATGATGGAGGGTATTCATCAACTGGAGTAAGTGATGATGTGATGCACAGATTAGGAGTTGAAAACAATAGTTGAGAGCGGAGAGTGGAAAGTTGAAAAATCCACAATTCGTTAAGATATCATATATTAAAAAGGCCCTTGCTATGCTTTATAGAAGGGCCTTTTTTTATTGCCAGTTTTTTCTGCGTGGATTTCCGTCCTGAACTGCCCACTGTCAACCGTCAACCGTCAACCGTCAACTCCCCAGGCTCACCTCTTTTACACCGAATCAATAAGCACTATCTTAACCCTAACCGTGCCTGGAGGTGTGACCGTGCCTATACCATCTGAACTTTGAATTTCCATTACTATTTCTCCGGATCGGGTAATGTAGCTGTAGGAAACTCCATTGTAAACCTGCGGAACCTGCTCGTAAGTAGCACCATTGTCAAAAGATATATATACAAGTACACCTCCGTGATCATTAAAATAGTTATCAATTTCAGGCATATCAATCGCTGCCGTATAGTTTCGTCCTCCGTTGCTTTGTGCCCAACTTCCGGAAGTAAGGGTGGTTATAATGGTACGGTTCGGCACAACCATTTCCTTTTTACATCCGGATGCTACTATAATTAAGGAAAGGCAAATGAAAATAAGTGATCGTTTCATAATGGTATAGGTTTTAAGAACAGCGCCTATATAGGGAAGACAAAAAAAAACGGGTAATGGTTGCAACCATTACCCGCTGTAATCCAAATGTTACTTTGGCTTATTCCTCTTTCTTTTCTTCTTTTTTACGTTTCGGCGTTTTGGTTTTGCCGATGATCCGGATTTCTTCCTTTTCTTTATCGTAATCCACTTCCATGGTATCTCCTTCAACCAATTCCCCTTTAAGGATTTCTTCAGCTATTGGATCTTCCAGATGTTTCTGAATGGCACGTTTTAAAGGACGGGCACCAAAATTGGAATCGTAGCCTTTTTCGGCGATGAAGTCTTTAGCAGCATCCGTGAGTTTAATCTCGTAGCCAAGACCGTGAATTCTCTCAAATAAAGCCTTTAACTCAATATCGATAATACTAAAGATATGTTCTTTTGTAAGAGAATTGAATACTACTACGTCATCAACACGATTTAAAAACTCCGGCGCAAATGCACGTTTCAACGCATTTTCAATAACACCCCTTGAGAATGTATCTGCTTGTGATGCCTTGGCCACTGTGCTAAATCCTACACCCTGTCCGAAATCTTTTAACTGACGCGCGCCAATATTAGAAGTCATGATGATTATAGTGTTCCTGAAATCTACCTTACGTCCAAGACTGTCGGTCAGCTGACCCTCATCTAAAACCTGCAATAGTATATTGAATACATCAGGGTGAGCCTTTTCAATTTCGTCGAGTAACACAACTGCATAAGGTTTTCTTCTAACTTTCTCAGTTAGCTGGCCACCTTCTTCATATCCAACATATCCCGGAGGCGCACCTACTAAACGAGACACGGCGAATTTCTCCATGTATTCACTCATATCCACTTGGATCAGTGCATCTTCAGTATCAAACATGAATCGGGCAAGTTCTTTTGCGAGCTCCGTCTTACCAACACCTGTAGGACCAAGGAATATGAAGGATCCAATTGGCTTTTTAGGATCCTTTAGTCCAGCACGTGTACGCTGGATAGCTTTGGTCAATTTCTTAACTGCATCTTCCTGACCAATTACTCGCGTATTAATTGCATCAAACATCCCCAGCAATTTCGTGCTGTCTGCCTGACCAACGCGCTGCACAGGAATACCAGTCATCATGGAAACTACTTCAGCAACATTATCCTCGGTAACAGTATACCGTTTTGTTTTTGTTTCAGCTTCCCATTCGCTTTTGGCTTTCTCAAGCTCCTCCAACAGATTTTTTTCAGTATCACGAAGCTTTGCTGCTTCTTCATATTTTTGGCTTCTTACAACCTTATTCTTCTCAACTTTAATCTCCTCGATCTTTTGTTCGACATCAATAATATTTTGCGGAACATGGATATTCGTTAAGTGAACGCGTGACCCCGACTCATCGAGAGCATCTATAGCCTTATCGGGAAGGAAACGATCAGTAATATACCTGGATGTTAAACTTACGCAGGCGTTAATTGCCTCGTCTGTATACGTAACTCCATGATGCTCTTCGTACTTTTCTTTAATACGATTGAGTATCTCCACCGTTTCAACCGGAGTAGCAGGTTCCACCATCACCTTTTGGAAACGGCGGTCTAATGCTCCGTCTTTCTCAATAAACTGACGGTACTCATCAAGAGTAGTAGCACCAATACATTGTATTTCCCCCCTTGCTAATGCAGGCTTGAACATATTAGACGCATCCAGCGATCCCGAAGCACCACCGGCGCCAACAATAGTATGGATCTCATCAATGAACAGGATAACATCCGGAGATTTCTCTAATTCATTCATTACTGCCTTCATCCGTTCTTCAAACTGTCCACGGTATTTTGTACCTGCCACCAGGGAAGCAAGATCCAGAGTTACAACTCTCTTGTTAAAAAGCACTCTTGAAACTTTACGCTGGATGATTCTCAAAGCAAGGCCTTCGGCAATGGCAGATTTACCCACGCCTGGTTCACCTATAAGTATAGGATTGTTTTTCTTTCGGCGTGACAGGATCTGCGAAACACGTTCTATCTCCTTCTCACGTCCTACAATAGGGTCAAGCTTTCCATCTTCAGCAGCCCGGGTAAGATCACGACCAAAATTATCAAGAACTGGTGTTTTAGATTTGATATCCGAAACTTTCTTAGGCTGGCTAAAGCTTTCCTCTTCTCTGAAATCGTCATCACCGGCAGTAGAACCTCCTGGTGCTTCATCTCTGAACCCTTCTTTGTTGTTCTCTACTTCTGCCTTAAAGATGTCGTAATTAACATTGTATTGCTGCAGTATCTGAGATGCGATATTATCTTCATCTCTCAAAATTGATAAGAGTAAATGCTCTGTACCGATAACATCGCTCTTGAATATCTTTGCTTCGAGATACGTTATCTTTAAAACTTTTTCTGCTTGCTTTGTAAGCGGGATGTTTCCAAGGTTAACCGTAGTGCTGGATGTCCCTTTCACAGAATCCTCCACTGACTTTCTCAGACGAGCAGTATCTACACCGGCACCCTTCAGAATTTTAATTGCCATACCGTCACCTTCACGGATCAGGCCAAGCAATAAGTGTTCTGTGCCGATATAATCATGCCCTAAACGTAGGGCTTCTTCCCGGCTATATGATATCACGTCTTTGACGCGTGGGGAAAATTTAGCTTCCATTATAATACCTTTCTGTATGTTTAACGCCCTAAGCTATTAAATTATTGGTTTAATACACTTCCGGCAATAATAACAAGTTATCAACAATTACGCCATTTAAATTGAAAAGGTTTTTGGTCATTCTGAGAGAATAAAGTTGACATCTCTCTGACTAAAATACGATATTTGAGCCTCATTGTAAATACAACATGTCAGACGAGAAGATAATATTTTCCATGGCCGGGGTCAACAAGATCTACCCGCCACAAAAACAAGTTTTAAAAAACATCTACCTCTCATTTTTCTACGGAGCCAAAATTGGTGTTATCGGACTGAATGGATCAGGTAAATCCTCCGTGCTGAAAATCATTGCCGGAATTGATAAATCATACCAGGGGGAAGTGGTATTTGCTCCCGGTTATACAGTAGGATATCTGGCCCAAGAGCCAATTCTGGATAATAAAAAGACTGTGCGTGAAGTAGTTGAAGAGGGTGTGGCCAGTACTACAGCTATATTGAAAGAATACGAAGAGATAAATGAAAAATTTGGTTTGCCAGAAGTTTATGAGAATGCTGACGAGATGGATAAGCTTCTTGCTCGTCAGGGTGAATTGCAGGACCAGATTGATGCCAGCAATGCATGGGAATTAGACACCAAACTCGAGCGAGCCATGGATGCCTTGCGCTGTCCAGAACCTGAAGCAAAAATTGCCACTTTGTCAGGAGGAGAACGCAGACGTGTCGCATTATGTCGTTTGTTGCTGCAGGAGCCGGACGTCCTCCTACTTGATGAGCCTACAAATCACCTCGACGCGGAAAGTATTGATTGGCTGGAACAACACCTTAAGCAATATAAAGGAACTGTAATTGCCGTAACACACGACAGGTATTTCCTTGATAATGTTGCCGGCTGGATCCTTGAACTTGATCGTGGAGAAGGTATTCCATGGAAAGGAAATTACTCTTCTTGGTTAGATCAAAAATCCAAAAGACTGGAATCAGAAGAAAAAACAGAGAGTAAGCGGCAAAAGACATTGGAACGAGAGCTTGAATGGGTTCGGATGGCGCCCAAGGCACGACATGCCAAATCCAAAGCACGACTTTCAAACTATGAGAAATTGGCTTCGGAGGATACGAAAGAACGTGAAGACAAGCTGGAGCTATTTATTCCACCCGGTCCACGCCTTGGAAATGTGGTAATTGAAGCACAGGGAGTAAGCAAATCATACGGTAATAAAATATTATTCGAAAACTTAAACTTCTCCCTGCCGCCGGCTGGAATCGTCGGCATTATCGGTCCGAATGGAGCAGGAAAAACTACCTTATTCAGGTTGATCACAGGACAAGAAACAGCTGACGCAGGTACTTTCAAGGTTGGGCCTACCGTCGCACTTGGATATGTAGATCAAATGCATGACGACCTTGATCCTAACAAGTCAGTTTGGGAGAATGTTACTGACGGGAATGAAAACATTTTATTAGGGAACAGGCCGATAAACTCACGTGCATATGTTTCAAAGTTCAACTTCAATGGAGCCGATCAGCAAAAAAAGGTTGCTGTTCTCTCTGGTGGTGAACGCAACCGGGTGCATCTTGCAATTACTTTAAAGAAAAGTTCAAATGTGCTTTTGCTGGATGAGCCTACCAATGACATCGACGTGAATACATTACGCGCACTGGAAGAAGGTTTGGAGAACTTCGGAGGGTGTGCGGTTATCATATCCCACGACCGATGGTTTCTAGACAGGGTTTGTACCCACATCCTGGCTTTCGAGGGAAATTCTGAAGTCTATTATTTTGAGGGGAATTATTCAGAATATGAAGAAAACCGTAAAAAGCGTACGGGTGATATCACTCCGCACAGAATCAGGTACAAAAAACTTGTTGGCTGAGAAAGGGTCGTATCAAGACTCTGATAATTATCAGGGTCTTGATACTCTATATTACTTTTAGCTTTTCGTATATCGTTTTAATTTCCTCCAGGAAACATAAAACCTTCGTTCCAAATTATAAAGCATCTTTCCCCGATATCGATTGATAATGGAAATGTTGCGACTTATTGAATCGATTGGTCTGTTCAAAGACTTCCCTACCTTCGTGGGCATTTCCTTCATGTAATCATCAACCATTTCAGCATATTTGAAACTACACCGGCTCTTTTGCAACTGCAACAATTCATTTGTAAGACTATTTGCCATGATATAATTGAATTGGTATATATTAAATACAATGCAACTTTTGATAAGTTTCAAAATATTCAATTCATTTCAGGTGTAGCCTTAGCCAGCTTTCACATTCAGCTAAAAAACTGGCCATATGGTTTACATTAACTACCTCATGTCCAGTATCTTCATACAAAACCAGTTTATTAACTGCACCCAATTGCGTCAGCCTGTTTTTTAGATCCTGTGATTGTTGAAACGGGACAACTACATCCAGTTTTCCATGAAATAAAAGGGTAGGCTTTGATCCGGCATTTACATGAGTGATTGGACTAGCCTCCACGTAAGCAGCAGGGTTTGCCTGAATAGTAGATCCAAGAAGCCACTGAGCTACCTGGGCCTGAGCTGGCCCGGCACTACCAATTACAGTAAGGTCTGTTGGTCCGGCCATTGATATTACCGACTTAACCTTATTGGCTGCATCATATTTATATGTGTATAAAAGTGCAAGATGTCCACCTGCACTCGCTCCCTGAAGGGCAAATTTGTCACCTGACACCTTCCATTCAGTGGATTTGGACGCTATAAAATCGATCGCCTTCGCAATATCATTAACCTGGGCAGGATGAATGTTTTTCTCAGGTGTGTTTGTAAACCGATAATTCATTGTAACGGCGGCAAAGCCTTTTTCCCTCCAATATTTAGCAAGGTCAGTGAAAGCAGACTTATCACCTTCGAACCACGAACCACCGTGTATCAGTAAAACTACCGGAGTTTTAACATCTCGTTTTTCAGGAAGATATATATCAAAAGTGTTGCGGATGTTGGCACCATAAGAAACGTTGAGGTAATCCTGGGAGACCAGAGCCGGACCAGGATCGACCGTGGCCTTTTTGCAGGCTGGGCTTATTATTAAAAGAAATAAAAATCCGGTTATGAGGGTTGTGAACTTCTCCATGTCTTATTATACGGAAAAGACTCCTGATTGTTGTCCCGTTTCTGTTAATATGTTAACAAATAAATAACCATGGCAAAAAGTGTTTTGGCTTTTAAAAGAATTATATTTAAGGATAGATAAAATCCTGTTTTACACTTGTTTAATAAATTTTAACCCCGACAAAATTTATGACCTGGAAAAAATTTAACGGAGAAACTATTCAGCTCCCCATCCTTGAAGAAGTAGAGCACGCCATCGAAAGAGAATCAAATCTTGGCAACAAGCTTAAAGTATGTATAGGTACAGATTCCCAGGTAAAGGGCTCCATCATTGATTTTGCTACCGTTATTGTTTTCTTGCGGGAACAAAAAGGCGGATTTATGTTTATCCACCAGGAACGGTCAGCACAAAAAATGAGCATCAAGGAGCGGATGATCTCCGAGGTACAGAAGTCGATCGAGTGCGCCTATTCACTTTGTGATCTTTTGGACTTGTATGACGTTGATCTTGAAGTGCATGCAGACATCAATACCAATCCGAGCTTTAAATCAAACCAGGCTTTGCATGAAGCGATGGGATATATATTAAGTATGGGATTCGTATTCAAAGCCAAGCCCGAAGCATTTGCAAGCTCTGCATGTGCTAATAAAATTGTTCAATAAAAAAGGCCCACCGAAATTCAGTGAGCCTTCGGATTGTTTAAATAATTGGTTAGATTATTTGTTTCACTCGTTCGGCATCCGTTTCGTATACCGACCCATTATCACTTACTATAAGCGTACCCTGACTATATTTTTCATTATGCTGGGATGCATCAAGACCTTCCTCCTCCTCTTCCATCGTTACCCGGATTGGTTGAATGATGTTAATAAGCTTGAATATCAGGTAAGATCCGACAAAACTAAAAGTAATAACAATGGCAAGGGCTTTTACCTGAGTGAAAAAGAAATCCGGGTTTCCATAGAATAAACCGTCAACACCATTAGGATTAACACTTTTTGTAGCGAACAAACCGGTTAACAGCATACCCACAATGCCACCTACCCCGTGACATGGAAATACATCCAGCGTATCATCCAATCTGGTTTTAGATTTCCAGTGAACGGCTAAGTTTGACACAATTGCGGTAAAGGCTCCTATAAATATACTTTGTGGAATTGCAACATAACCGGCCCCTGGTGTAATAGCTACAAGCCCTACGACTGCACCGATACAGAATCCTAAGACTGATGGCTTTTTACCCCGGACAACATCGAAAAACATCCAGGATAAACCTGCCGAAGCGGCCGCGATATTAGTTGTTGCCAATGCTGATACAGCAAGCTCATTTGCACCAAAGGCAGATCCTCCATTAAAACCAAACCAACCGAACCATAATAAACCTGTACCAATCAGGACATATGGTATATTAGCAGGTGGGATTTCACGGTTTTCCTGGTGCACTCTTCGACGCTTTAACACCAATGCACCGGCTAAAGCTGCCATACCTGCCGAAATGTGCACCACAGTCCCGCCAGCAAAGTCAAATGCTCCCATCTTAAAGAGAAATCCCTCCGGATGCCAGGTCCAGTGTGCCAGGGGAGAATAGACAAATATGCTAAACAAGCAAATAAACAGAATATATGAGGTAAAACGAATCCTTTCGGCTACCGCACCCACAACCAGCCCGGGCGTGATAATAGCGAACATGAGCTGGAAGAAAGCGAATAAAGTTAGGGGAATAGTAGGAGCAAGACTCCACGGGCCTCCGGAGTTAACGCCTTTAAAAAAAAGGAAGGTAGCTGGGCTGCCAATGAAACCACCAATCGTGTCACCAAACGCCAAACTGAAACCAACCGTAATCCATAAGACGCTGACAACACCAGCTGCTACCACACTTTTAATCATCGTGGAAATCACATTCTTTCTGTGTACCATTCCACCGTAAAAAAATGCCAAACCTGGCGTCATAAGGAATACTAGCGCAGTGGCAACTAAAAGCCAGGCAATATCGGCCCCATTATATTTTGATGTATCTGCAAAACTTCGAAGAGAAGGAATAAAAATAGAAGTAATCGCAATTACGGCTAAAATCGAAAAAGGTGCTATACGTTTTAGATCAATTTTCATAAAATCAGTATAATTATAGTACAATTAGGATTATCAAGTGATTTATTTAGCCAAATATATGAATTTTATAAAAATTGTTCACAGAAAAGATGATTTATTTGCTAAAAGTGCAACTTATAGCTTAAAATACTCTAAATATAATGAAAAATTGCCGAATTTAGGCATTAAAGGACGAGAAATTGTGCTTAAAATTTGATTATTCCGACAAAATCGACCAGATTTAGAATAAAATACCTTCACATGCCAGTAATCTGGATGTTAATCTTGGAAATTGAGAGAAATTCTACAACGAGCCCTTTCCGTCCAACCTATTATCAATAAGTTGAAGGATGGAAAACAAAAACGGAGGCTTTATTATACCAGGATTGGAGAGACAGGAACATAATTGCTCCCTTGAACGACGCCTTTTTCTTCAAGTCGTTTATCGATATAGCTTTGAATTTGCGACTTCTTCATATCCCAATTTGGTGCGATGAGCAGATCAAAATCGGCAAGACCAAATAATCTTTGTAAAACAATGTCAGGGCGCAGCATCGGAATAAATTCAGCTATAAAATCGGTGTATTCGTCAATTGTAAATGTTTTAAAAGGATCCCTGGCGAACCTGCTGCCCATAATTGAGCCCTTAACAATATGAAGATGGTGTAGCTTAACAAATTTAATCTGGGGAAATCTATTAATCTCATCTGCATATTTCAGCATCATCTCGTGAGTCTCCCATGGAAATCCAAATATGGTGTGCACGCAGATATCTAATTTCGACCCACCAGCTAAATTAAGCGCGTTAATCAGTTCCTGATGAGAGCATCCCCGATTGATCTTAGAAAGGGTATCATCATAGATCGACTCCATTCCCATTTCCAGGTCGACATCAAATCTGTCGGCATAGCTCTCCAACAGTGCCACTTTCTCAAAATCAATACAATCAGGCCTAGTACCAACCGAAAGTCCAACAATGTTTTCCGTATTTATACTCAATGCTTCGTCGTAAAGCATCTTCAGGTAGTGAGTTGGTGCGTATGTATTTGTATTCGGCTGGAAGTATATAATAAATTTCTCGGCACGGTAATTTTTAACGGCACGCGCCATCCCCTGCTCAATCTGCTCTTTTATAGTTGGCAGCTTTCTGGAAAGTTCTGGTGTAAATGAATCAACGTTACAATAAGTACATCCGCCGTAGCCTTTGCTACCGTCGCGATTGGGACAGGTGAAACCAGCATCTGCGATGATCTTATAAACACGTTGGCCATCATACTTCTTTTTAAGATAAGCGCCGTAGTGATTATAATTCTTGAATCCGTAGTCTAAAGGTGTTCCCAAAACTTTATTTTTGCAAAGATACGAATTTCATTATTAGCCACAGATCCTCATGCTTCGGATATATTATAAAAAAGACAGGCGCCTAGCGAAAGAGAGCGACATCAGCCTTTTAAGGTCTATTCCAATTAGCGATCTGGTGTGGGTAGACCTGCAAAATTCCACAGTGGAGGAAAAAGTAACTATAGAAACGTATTTCGATATTAAATACTCATCTGAAGAAGAATCCTCAGAAATTGAAAGTTCCTCTCGGTTTAATGAATTAGACGATGAACTGATCATCAATTCAAATTTCCTTTCGCTCAGAGAGCAGGACTTTGATTATTGCCCGGTTTCAATTGTTCTTGAAAAAGGCATCCTTTTCACTTATAGGGATGATGATTTGAAAACCTTCGGCGAATCTGTAAAGAAAATCAAATCAAACCCTGGTTCTTTCACAAATGGATACCAAATACTTCTTACATTACTTGAAACCGGAATTGAACAGGATGCCGACATCATCGAGTCACTTGCTAAAGATATAGCCGACTTGAACAAGCAATTAACTCTGAACAGAAAAAGATCAGACGAAGAAATCCTGTTAAAGATCGCTTCTTTTCAGAATTATAATATTTTAATGCGGGAGAATATTATCGACAAGCAACGGTTAGTATCCTCCCTCATGAAAAGCAGCTTATTCCCGGAGGATTACATGAATGTATTGCGGATAATGATGAAAGATATCGGATCTCTTATCGAGCACAATAAATTTGCCTTTGAAAGGCTCGAATACCTTCAGGACACGTTCATGGGTCTGATCAACATTGAGCAAAATCGCATTATTAAGATTTTTACCGTAGCAACAGTAGCGTTTTTGCCGCCCACACTTATTGCCAGTATGTACGGCATGAATTTCAAGGCAATGCCGGAACTTGATTGGGACCTGGGGTACCTTTTCGCGATCCTTTTGATGATTTTATCATCTGTCATAACGCTACTTTATTTCAAGAAGAAAAACTGGCTTTAGGCAAACAATCCGAAATTCAGGGTGTTGAATAATCAGGAATAATCTTATTTATACCGATCAGCATATGAACATACCTGAAAAAAATAAATCGAATGCGGATCAGCAGGGCTCGTCCAAATCAAACCAGGCATTCAAGTCTGTAAAAGAAGAACAAAAACAAAGAGGTATATCGAATAGCGGTGGACAAATGTCTTACCATACAGATAACAAACAAGCAACTGTAAACAAAGGCAATGAAAACCCGAACGTTCAGGGTAAAAAGCAGGCACCGCAAACACCATCAAAGCACAGCCCTAAATAAGGTTAACAAACGGGCTTATGAGGAGGGGGATTTATTCCCCTTCTTCATTTAATACCATTCCATATTTCTGGCTTCAAGGCCAATTATTCTTACCTTTACCTCTATTTATAAAAAGGTAATGACCGAAGTTTACAAACCAAAACACAAATTACGTTTTGTCACCGCAGCTGCTTTATTCGATGGGCATGATGCTACAATAAACATTATGCGTCGCATCTTGCAGTCATCGGGTGCCGAAGTGATCCATTTAGGTCATAATCGCTCTGTCCAAGAAGTGGTTGATTGTGCAATCCAGGAAGATGTACAGGGCATTGCAATGACTTCTTACCAGGGGGGGCATGTTGAATATCTTAAATATATGCACGACCTGCTCCAGGAGAAAGGAGCGAAACATATCAAAATATTCGCTGGTGGCGGTGGTGTGATATTACCCTACGAGATTAAAGAATTAAAAGAGTATGGAATAGCTCAGATCTATTCACCTGATGATGGCAGGAAGATGGGGCTGCAAGGCATGATCAATGATATGCTTCAGCAATGTGACTTCCTGACGCGTGATAAATTAAATGGGGAACTAGCCGGAATCAAAAAGAAAGATTCAAAGGCAATAGCTTCCGCCATTACACTCGCAGAAAATCATCCGGACAAGACATCAGATTTCCTTAAGGAAATTTCAGGACTGAATAAAGACAAAAATATACCTGTAATAGGTATAACAGGAACCGGTGGTGCAGGAAAGTCATCTCTCGTCGATGAACTAGTACGACGTTTTCTCAAAGAAACAGATAAAAGTATCGCCATTATTTCCGTAGATCCGTCAAAGCGCAAAACAGGGGGAGCATTGCTTGGAGACAGAATCCGCATGAATTCAATCAACAATCCACGGGTCTACATGCGCTCTTTGGCAACCCGCCAGGCTAATCTGGCTCTTTCAAAATATGTCCAGGAATCTATAGATATATGTAAAGCTGCAGGCTATGATCTCATAATTATTGAAACTTCAGGTATAGGGCAATCCGACACAGAAATTACCGACCACTCTGATGTTTCGTTATATGTAATGACACCGGAATTCGGAGCAGCTACACAACTCGAGAAGATCGACATGTTAGACTTCGCCGATTTAGTTGCTATCAACAAATTTGATAAACGTGGTGCTTTAGATGCAATTAGGGATGTGCGCAAACAGTTTAAGCGAAATCACCAACTATTTGAGGCTGCCGATGAGGAATTGCCAGTTATAGGCACAATGGCCTCCCAGTTCAATGACCCGGGAATGAATAGCTTGTTTTCCAAATTAATGAGCATCATTAAAGAGAAGACTGCTGTAGATTTTTCAATCGCCCAAAGTTCAAAACATGATTTTCAGGACAAGAACTATATTATTCCTCCAGACCGGGTACGATATCTGGCGGAAATTGCAGAGGCAAATGAAGGTTATTCAGTATGGGTTGATGAGCAGTGTAAAATTGCTCAGCAAATGTTCCAGGTTAAAGGAGTATTAGATTTAAACTTGGGGAGCATCCATTTGCAATCGTTGCAAGAAATGTACAACTCTCTTGAAGGAGGCCTTGACAAAGAATGTAGAAGATTGTTGGCTGAGTGGCCAGAAACGATCAAACGTTACAAGGCTGATGAGTTTGTTTTCAAGGTCCGTGACAAAGAAATTCGGCAGTCCCTATTTTCCGAATCTCTTTCAAAATTACGGATCCCAAAAATATCTCTGCCGAGATATGAGGCATGGGGTGATATACTGCGCTGGCTTTTAACAGAAAACGTGCCGGGCGAATTCCCGTTTGCAGCAGGAGTATTTCCATTGAAACGCGAGGGCGAGGATCCGACCAGGATGTTTGCTGGCGAAGGCGGCCCGGAACGAACTAACAAACGTTTTCATTATGTATCTCTGGGGCAGCCAGCGCACCGACTTTCTACAGCGTTTGATTCAGTTACTCTTTATGGCGAAGACCCGCATATTCGTCCTGACATTTATGGCAAAATTGGAAATTCGGGAGTCAGCATTGCAACACTTGACGACGCTAAGAAGCTTTATTCAGGTTTTGATCTTTGTCACGCATCAACGTCTGTGTCAATGACAATAAACGGACCCGCTCCAATGCTCCTGGGGTTTTTCATGAACGTCGCTATAGATCAGCAATGCGAAGTTTATATCAAAAAGAACGGACTAGAGAATGAAATAGATGCAAAAATCAATGAGATCTATAAAGTAAAAAACATTAGCAGGCCCGTATATCAGGGAGATTTGCCGGAAGGGAATAATGGTCTCGGTTTAATGCTTCTGGGAGTAACCGGAGATCAAGTTCTACCTTTGGATGTATATAACAAAATCAAGGCTTACGCTATTTCAAGTGTTAGAGGGACCGTTCAGGCAGACATACTGAAAGAGGACCAGGCGCAAAATACATGTATATTTTCTACAGAGTTTGCTTTGCGTATGATGGGCGATATCCAGAAATATTTTATCGATAATCAAGTAAGAAATTTTTATTCGGTTTCTATTTCGGGGTACCACATCGCTGAAGCGGGAGCTAACCCAATTTCTCAACTGGCTTTTACGCTCAGCAATGGATTCACATTTGTTGAATATTACCTCAGCAGAGGAATGCATATTGATGAATTTGCACCAAACCTGTCATTTTTCTTTTCTAACGGTATTGATCCTGAATATTCAGTAATCGGACGTGTAGCAAGATTAATCTGGTCTAAAGCAATAAAATACAAGTATAATGGGAACGATCGTTCTCAAAAACTAAAATACCACATCCAAACTTCAGGACGTTCACTGCATGCCCAGGAAATTGATTTCAATGACATCAGAACAACCTTACAAGCGCTTTATGCGATTTACGACAATTGTAATTCATTACACACGAATGCTTATGATGAAGCCATTACAACGCCAACTGAGGAATCAGTACGTCGGGCGATGGCCATTCAATTGATCATAAACCGGGAGCTTGGTCTCGCTAAAAATGAAAATCCATTGCAGGGATCATTCATAATTGAGGAGCTTACTGAGCTGGTAGAAGCCGCGGTACTGGAAGAGTTTAAACGCATAAATGATCGCGGTGGGGTATTGGGAGCTATGGAAACCATGTATCAACGAAGTAAAATCCAAGAAGAGTCTTTATATTACGAAACACTTAAACATTCTGGTGAATTCCCAATTGTCGGAGTGAATACTTTCCTTAATAAAAATGGCTCACCCACTATAATACCGTCTGAAGTCATAAGAGCTACCGAAGAAGAAAAACAATTTCAAATAGAGGGCCTAAACGCTTTCCAGCACCGCAATAAAGATCAGTCAGTTCAATTATTGCAAGATTTGCAGAAAATGGCCCTCTCGGGAGCGAACATTTTTGAAAGTTTGATGGAAGTTTGTAAATACTGTTCCTTGGGACAGATATCACATGCTTTATATGAGGTCGGCGGACAGTACAGACGAAATATGTAGTATAATCGTTTTCAAGAAGCCTAGTCACAACGGGGCTTTTTGACTTCGTAACAATAAGCGTCACACTTTCTATTTTCGCTAACAACCTCTATATTTAGTAAAATCAAATTATAAAATCATGAGGAATTTATTATTACTAGTATGCTTATTCTTAATTTCTGCCGGTGAACCAGCTCTGAAACCAAAAAAGTTGTTCAATGGCAAGGATTTAACTGGTTGGAAAATACATGGAACGGAAAAGTGGTACGTTGAAAAAGGATATTTAATTTGCGAAAGTGGCCCTGACAAAGAGTACGGTTACCTGTCAACCGAAAAATCATACAAGAATTTTGAGTTGGATTACGAGTTCAAACTTGAAGCAAATGGCAATAGCGGTGTGTTCATTCGCTCTAGCATTGCAGGGACTAAGATTACAGGCTGGCAGGTAGAAGTTGCTCCTCCAGGTAGCAGCACGGGAGGCATTTACGAATCATATGGCCGCGGATGGTTAATTAAGCCCACTGCTGAAGACGAAAAAGTCTTAAGTCCTGACGGGTGGAACAAAGCTAAAATTCGCGTAGTAGGTGACGAAGTGACAACCTGGCTAAACGGAAAGCAGATGGTGACACTTAAAGATGAGAAAATTGGAGCGGCGAATGGATCAATTGCATTGCAGATCCACAGTGGAGGCGGTATCAAGGTGAGATGGAAAAACATCATCATTAACGAGCTTCCATAATCACAATGGCAATGAAAAAAAGCCTATTTGATGGCAAAAGTCTCGCTGGCTGGCACGGATTTAATAAAACTGCTGAAGTAGAAAACTGGACTATTATAGATGGCGCGTTAGTTTGCCTTGGAGCTGCGGAATGGGATACCGGGGGCGATATTGTTTCAGATGAGGAATTCGAAAATTTCGAGCTTACCTGGGATTGGAAAATTGATAAAGGGGGAAATAGTGGTGTGATGTATCACGTTATAGAAGACCCGAAATACAAAGCTCCCTGGGAAACAGGCCCGGAGTATCAGCTAATAGACGATCTTTCCTATCCTCAAAAGTTGGAAAACTGGCAACTTACCGGGGGAGACTATGCCATGAATTCGCCAAGTGAGACAAAAAAGTTGAATCCGGTGGGAGAATGGAATTCCAGTAAAATCGTTTTTGACAAGGGTCATGTTGAACATTGGCTAAATGGAGAAAAGATCGTAGAATTTACTGCGTGGGATACGAAGTGGAATTTGGAGAAAACGACTGGTAAATGGAAAGATTATCCAGATTATGGTTTAGCCAAAAAGGGAAGAATTTCCTTACAGGATCACGGCAATAAAGCTTACTTCAAAAATATTTTCATAAAAGAACTCGAATAAAACAAAAGCCCCGAACCAAATTCGGGGCTTTTTCATTTTTTACAGTATCGGGTTAGAAACTATCCAGCAATCCAAGTAAATTTATATTCCAGTGTAGGATTTTTCATTCTCTCCGCTACCCGAAGCAAACGATCAGGTAGGTTCATTACATAGTCACGTGCCTTTTCACCGGCCTCATTTAAATCACGCATCTTCTCAATCTGCCACTCGTCTATCAATTGCTTCATAATATCAACATAGTCCACAGCAGTATAAACACCAAGTCTTTGTGCAGCATCAGTAAAGTGACCAAAGGTTTGGCCCATTTTCAGTCCAACTTCACGCAGGAAATGAGCCGGCATCACAATCTTGTTGCGCATCATATCTTCAAACGCGATCATCGCCTCATTTGGATCAACTTCGAATATACGCATCATAAAGTCTTTATACGCCTTCGCGTGCCTAGCTTCATCTGATGCGATCACGCCACACATTTTAGAAAGAAGCGTATCACCTTCCTGCTTAGCCAACGAAGCTACACGGCGGTGAGAAATATTTGTTGCCAGTTCCTGGAAACTGGTATAGATAAAATTACGATAAGGATCATGCCCGGTACCAATATCAAACCCATCTGCAATAAGGTATTGAGTTGATATTTCCATTTGGCGCATATCCACGCGTCCGGACAAGTAAAGGTATTTATTTAACAAGTCACCATGACGATTCTCTTCTGCAGTCCAGTGACGAACCCACTTCATCCAACCACCCTGCTCGTCTTTTGAAATTCCATCTACCATACTTAACCATGATTCGTAAGTGGGAAGTGCCTCTTCGGTAATGGTATCACCTATCAAAACAGCCACAAGGTCGTAAGACAGATCCTTAGCATTTTCCTTGAGATCTTTGATCTCAGAATAAAACGTATCGCGGGTAGAATCGGGAAGAAAATCGGAAGGTTGCCAGTTCGTATCAATAGGCTTGAGGTACTCATGCATCTTTTCAAGCATATACTTCTCGATATGCATTAACACTTCCCTACGGGATCCTATATTGATATTCATATGTACTTCTAAATTATTCAAATATACGCAAAAAGCGTCAAATTGGCTGTGAAAATTTGCACTAAAAGGCTGCTACCCTATCGCTGCACCATTAAGTAACCGATACAGAGTGTAAAAGTTCTATGGTATTGCCGAAAAACTTTATACGGAAAGTCTTACTATATCCAATATAAATAGGAGCCGAAAATAGTATGATACAGCTACATTCCATTCGACCAGAAAAAAGAATTAAGAAAAACCCATATCTCATAAAAAGAGCTCCAATCGCCTACCATCCCATCCTCCTGGGTCGGACAGCACCCTTGGCTCTAGCTGAGCGAAAACACGGTCCACAAAAAAAGCCCAGTACAATGAAGTACTGAGCTTTCGTTTAAAATTGGGCACCGACCTACTCTCCCACCTGTTACGGCAGTACCATTGGCTCTGGCGGGCTTAACTTCTCTGTTCGGAATGGGAAGAGGTGGACACCGCCGATATAGGCACCTGAAGGTTTTGGAAGTTGTACGTGATACGTTGTACGTTCTTGCGAGCGTACCCTATCCGTTTTCCAACGTATAACGTAAAACGTATTACGTTTAACTTCACTAATATCTTAACATACAGGAAAAAGTACTTGAGAAAGA